>CAZGVO010000043.1:0-2796 GCA_964529175.1 uncultured Bifidobacterium sp. | reverse complement strand
CCAGAACTTCACGTAGCTACCGCCACCGCCTGCCGCTGGGCGTGATCAGCGCGACGGGATACAGGAGCGTCGTTCCTCCACCGCCTGCCGCTGGGCGTGATCAGCGCGACACTGGATCTCATGCGCCAACCCCACCGCCTGCCGCTGGGCGTGTTCAGCGCGACCTTGCACGAAGAGCATCAGCAGCCCCCGGGTCCACCTCCTTGAGGAGCACGGCGACGCCGAGAGTGCCGCCACCGCTGGGCGTGTTCAGCGCGACACTATCTCCGTCAGTGGTGAGGATCCATGGCCCTGGTGCTCTGGTGGTGGTGTCCACCGCCTGCCGCTGGGCGTGTTCAGCGCGACGGTCCCGACAACGACCACAGCTTCACCGCCTGCCGCTGGGCGTGTTCAGCGCGACCTCGCATGCGGCGTCCCGCGGCCCGGCGCTGTCGAGCGCGGTGGTGTCCACCGCCTGCCGCTGGGCGTGTTCAGCGCGACGTCTGCTTGACGCACCATCTCCTCGGCTCACAGCGCTAGCCAAGCGCGGCGCCGCCACCGCCTGCCGCTGGGCCAGCGAAGAAGCCCACCGCCTGCCGCTGGGCGAGACCAGCGCGACTCCTCACGGGCATAGCAGGAGACCTCTACCGCCTGCCGCTGGGCGTGTTCAGCGCGACTATGCGCGGAACCACACCGCCTGCCGCTGGGCGAGAACAGCGCGACCTCGGTCACAGCTCGATTGTAGTGACGACCGGCAGCACCTGCCGCTCACCGCCTGCCGCTGGGAGGAACCAGCGCGACTCCTGGTATCCAACGCGACGTGCCGATCTTGCGCCACCGCCTACCGAGACACCGCCTGCCGCTGGGCGTGACCAGCGCGACGAGACGATCGAGCCGCCACCGCCTGCCGCTGGGCGCATCCAGCGCGACGAGAACATGGTGTCCTCCACCGCCTGCCGCTGGGCGTGACCAGCGCGACATCAGCTACCACCGCAACGCCTGCCGCTGGGCGTGTTCAGCGCGACCGGACATCGAAGGTACGTCACCGCCTGCCGCTGGGCGTGTTCAGCGCGACCAAGCTCAACGATGTTCAGCGCGACAAGCAGCATCGCCCCCTACCACCGCCTGCCGCTGGGCGTGTTCAGCGCGACTAGAGAAACCGCCACCAACGCCTGCCGCTGGGCGAGTTCAGCGCGACTCCTGCTTCGTCGATCCGTAGCAGAACACCGCCTGCCGCTGGGCGAGAGCAGCGCGACGCCAACGACCGCCACCGCCTGCCCGCCGATGGCTGGGGATGGTGCATCCCCAGGCTAAAAAGCGCCTCGCTGGCTCCCCGCACTACGGCTGGGGGGAACCTCGTGCAGGGGAACCAGGCGAGGCAGCGAAGAGATACTGGCTCAGCTCGTAGCGCGCGTCAAGCCCGGCGCGCGTGGAGCGCGCCCTTCTCCCGGCGCGCGTGGAGCGCGCCCTTCTCCCGGCGCGCGTGGAGCCGACGGTTCATCGGGTGGCGATCGAGCCCCTGCTTGATGACCCGCCTGGGGTCGGTTGCGGCATAGAGCCGCGTGGTTTCGAGGTGCTGGTGGCCGAGGAGGTCCTGGACCACGAAGAGGTCCGCGCCACCCCAAATCATATGGGTGGCGCAGCTGTGCCGGAAGCGGTGCGGGTGAGCGCCGGGAATCCCAGCGGTCAGCCCGCGCGACCGCACGGTGGACCAAAGCAACCACCTGGTCAGCCGGCGGCCCTTGCGAACCTTGACGAACAGGGCACGCTCGCCGGGGCATGCCATCTCGGCCCGGACGGAGAGCCAGTCCCTGAGGGGCCCAACGCTGGCGCGGACCACCACGTCGCGCTCCTTCCGCCCTTTTCCAAGGACCCGAAGGATGGCACAGCCGCGCTTCGGTGAGTCCCACGAAATGGAGTCAACGTCCAGGCCACAGACTTCCCCGGACCGAAGCCCGGCCTCGTACATGATGGCCAGGAGCGCACAGTCGCGAACCGCCTGCACCTCTTGCTGCCGAGTCTGGGGCGTCTTGATGCGCGGCGAGTCAAGGAGCTGGAACGCCTGCGCCTCGGTGAAGAACCTGCTGCGCTCCCGCTTGACCTGCCGACCAAGGAGGCGCTGTCCGATGTCGTCCTTGATGACCCCCCGCAGGAGGAGGAAGCGGAAGAAGGCACGGACGGCGCAGGCCACAATCCGCACGCTGCCATCCGGGGAGCGGCTGATCTCACGTTGAAGACGAGCCCGTGTCAGGTGGTGCAGCTCCAGCCCCTTCCTGACGATCCCGGGCCTGCGGCGAAGACCCCTATCGATGCGGTCAAAGACTGCGTCCAGGCTCCTGTTGTAGTTCTCCTGGGTGCGCGGGGACAGCCCGCGCTCTCGATCGAGGTGGTAGGTGAATTTTTTTAGCAGCGGCGCGACCAACATGAGTGCTCCTTTATCGCACATCTTCACACATGACAAGAGCCATGCACGCGGCGTACCAACCTCAACCTTGCCGTCGCTCCTCCGCCTGTCCGTCCGAATGCCGGACGCCTGTCCGTCTGCCGGACGCCTGTCCGAATGCCGGACGACTTGACACACCTGCGACGCTCAAGCCATGGCCCAATCCCCCCTGCTCCCAGCGCTCGCAGGCGCGACCGGCGCCCTGCTCCTGCTCATGGTGGTCACGTCCAGCCGCCGCGCGGGCGCACAAGAGAGCGCGCCGCCTGGCGCCCCGCCGCCCCCTCCTGGCGGCGGTGGCCTGCCGGGCAGCGCTGGCGCTGACCTTGCCCCCGGAAGCGGGCTATACCTGGGCCTTGGGCCCGAGCCCGTCTGGG
>CAZGVO010000042.1:0-2799 GCA_964529175.1 uncultured Bifidobacterium sp. | reverse complement strand
TACTTGAAGTTGTGATATTAGTTTTTGTTCCTGTTGATACTACTGGTGCGGTTGGTGCGAATACTTCAATGTTATCTACAGCCCAACCTTCATCTACTGTGCCATCAGCCCAGAAACGAATACGCACCCTAACGTTTGATTGACCTGCTGCTCCTGTTAAAGGAGTTGATGAAGTTATCCAACCGTTTACTGCACTAGGGTAAGTAATTGCTGTATTTACACTCCACTTAGGAGAACCCAATGTTCCACTAGTTGATGTACTATTATACCAAGCAACACTGTTTGTTGTATTGTATGTAGGAGCAGTTCCTGCTGTAGCATCTAAACGAGTCCAAGCTCCACCATTTATCGAAATTTCAACAACTCCTCCATCCCAGCCTAAATCGGCATCAACATCCATTTTGTGCTTAAATCTAAATATAGGAGCCGTTGTTAACGAACTGAAATCCATTTGTGGTGATAAAATCACGCAATCTTCAGTACCAGCATAATTTCCTGTTAAAAAAGTAACAAAGGCATTAGGGGCTGAGAACGCGCCACTTAAATTTGTTTTTGCAGGGGTTCCTCTAACCCATGCATTAGTTCCAGTGTTAATAGCAGAAGCAGTCCAAGGAGTTGAAGTTCCATCAAAATTTTCAGTATATGGTAATGTATTAACTACTAACTGAGTAGTGAAACTATCTAAAGTACTATAACCTGTTCCAATAGCATTAGTAGCATAGGCTCTAAAATAATATTTAGTTGAAGGCGTTAAACCAACTGGATTAATTAAATAAGAACCTGTAATAATAACTGGAGAAGTTGTAGAGTCAACACCAGTTGAAGTTGTAGGATTAGTTGAAGTAGAATAAACAATACCACTTGCAATTACTGGAGAACCTCCATCTGATATTATGTTACCACCAACAGTTGCACTAAACCCTAATACGTTAGTTGCTGGAATTCTTATTACAGTTGGCTCAACAGCAGATGCATTTGTTGTAAATGAACTATCTGGACCATATGATGTTCCAACACCATTTACGGCATAAGCTCTATAATAATAAGTTGTTGCAGAGAATAAGCCTGCAATATTTACATTAAAAGTACCAATTCCTACTAAAGGGTTTGTGGCTGAATCTATCAATGCTGTTGCTCTTGTTGGAGCTGGACTTGTGCCAATTACAATACCACTTGCAGTAACAATATTTCTACCATTATCAGTAATATTACCAGCAAGAGTTACTGCACTAGTTGTAATATTAGTTTTTGTTCCTGTTAAAACTGTTGGGGCAGAAGGGGCAAAAATTTCAATATCATCAAATGACAATCCTTCATAATTACCACTAGCGTCAGAAGCAAAATGAAAACGTAGTTTAACATTCGATTGCCCCGCAGCACCGTTTAAAGATGTTACAGAAGTTATCCAACCATTTGTTTGACTAGAATAAATAATATTAGTTCCAGCACCACTTGTTAAACTAGAAAATTTAGGTGGTGTAATAGGTCCAGATGCACTTGAGCTATTGTACCAAGAGGTGCTATTAGGTGTATTAAAATTAGTACCTGTTCCTAAAGTATTATCTACTTTAGTCCAAGCACCACCATTTACACTCATTTCAACAATTAATGCATCCCAACCTGCTTCTGTAACGAATTTTTGCTTAAAACGTAAAATAGGAGATGCTGTCAATGAGCTAAAATCAAATTGAGGAGACACAACTGCTCCATCAAAATTATCATCATAATTGCCTGTAATTTTAGTTGACCATGAATTTGGGCTAGAGAAAGCACTATTTAAATACGTTTTAGCAGGAGTTCCTAACGCCCAATTATTTATTGTTCCAGAAACTATTACCGGTCTCCAACCTGTATTTACTCCAACAGTATCAAAATTCTGCGCATAAGGGAATGTACTGATTATGGGTGCTGTTGTAAAACTATCTTGCAAACTATAACCTATTCCTACAGAGTTAGTTGCATAAGCTCTATAATAATACTTAGTTGCAGGAATTAACCCTGTAGGATTAATAATAAATGTTCCACTTATAACAACAGGAATTGTTGTTGAGTCAACACCAGTAACTAATGTTGGATTAGATGTAGTTGAATAAACAATTCCACTTGCAATAACAGGTGAACCTCCATCGGTCGTTATATTACCGCCTACAGTTGCACTAGAGTCTAAAACATTTGATGCAGAAATTTTTAAAACTGTTGGAACTAAAGCAGCAGAGTTAGTTGTAAAAGAGCTATCAGGCCCATAAGCAGTTCCTATTGCATTAACTGCATACGATCTATAATAATAAGTAGTTCCTAATGTTAATCCACTAAATGCTTTAGTGAAAGTACCCACGCTAATTAAAGGATTGGTTGCAGAATCTGCTAACGCAGTTGCTCTAGTACCACCTATTGAAGAAGATACAATAATACCAGTAGCCGTAATAGGACTTCCACCATTATTAATTACAGAACCACTTAAATTTGCCGCATTTGTAGTAATATTTACAGCAGATCCTGTAGCCATAGTGGCAATTGATGGCAAACCCATATCTGCCTCATCAGCTCCAATATCAGGAGCAATACCGCCACCATTGATAGAACCAATAGGTCCTGGACGAACATCTCCATCTATATCTGTTAGAACATCTGTTAAAGCTCCAGATGATTCAAATGGACTGCTAGATGATGATGAAACTAGACGCAAATTTGTAGAAGATACAAATGACGGATCAAAATTTATTGATAAAGTATCTTTAGTTGTAGCAGCTTTCCAATTAGAAAGTGTTAAATAATTTAAGCCAGAAATAGAGCCAATAT
>CAZGVO010000041.1:0-2918 GCA_964529175.1 uncultured Bifidobacterium sp. | reverse complement strand
CGCCGAGCGCTAGCCGCGCCGCGCCAAGCTCCGCGCCGGTCATACGCTGGTGTCCTGCGCTGGGGCCAGCACGGGCGCGGGCGCGACCTCGGGCCCCGGTTCAGCCTGCGCCGCGGGCAGCGCCTGCGCGGGCTGCGGTTCACCCGCGGGCAGCGCCTGCGGTGGTGGTGGCGCAGGGAGCGCTTCGGGTGGCGCAGGGAGCGCAGGCGCCTGGTCCGCCGCGGCGCCCATCACCAGGGTGACGAAGGCGGTCGGACCCTCGTAGCACACATGGACGCCGATCCCGGTCAGATCGGCATCGAGCACGGGGCCGGTTGTCGGCCCCCGGGCCTGCGCGCCGCTCCCCTCCAGCACCACGCGGCGCTTGTAGTCATGGTGCAAGGTTGCCACCTGCGCGGCGAGGGCATCGAGGCGCCGGTCGCGCACAAGGGGGGGCAGGCCCTCCGCCTCGCGGGCCCCGTTTACGTCCTGCACGACCACGCTTGGCCGTTCGGCCCGCCACTGCGCGGAGCGGCACGCGTTGCTGCAGTACCTTCGTGCGCTGTTACGAGAGCGGGGGAGGAGGTTGTTGCAGTTTGCGCAGCGAGCCATAACGGCAATTGGACCATGGGGCGCAAGCGTTCGCGTTCGCGTTCGCGTTCGCAGAACGGTGAAACGAACGGCGCCACCGACAGGGACGAACGCGAGAACGAACGGGAACGGCGGGGGGAAAAAGACGCCTGTGAAAACGCCGCGGCAGGGCCGCTCTGGTCGGAATCCGTGCGAGAACCGGGTGCGCCGCCGTTTCTCGGGAGCGCCCGCCCGCGAACGGCAGCGGCGTTTGACAGCGCTGCTAGCGTCTTCTCATGAGCACCAACAACATCCACTACGCCCAACGCGAGAACCCCGCTGCTGGCCCTGCTCCCGCTCCTGGGCCTGGTCCCGGTCCTGGGCCTGGTCCCGGTCCGGCTGGCGCGGCTGGCCCTGCTCCCGGGCCCGCTGGTGCTGCCAGGCCCCCCGCGCCCCCGGATGAGGATGATGAGGATGTCGATGAGGAGGAGGAGCCGGGGGTGGAGACGGACGAGCGGCCTTCGGGGCCCGCGACCAAGAAGGAGCTGCGGGCGATCGAGCGCCAGGCGCGCGTCGAGAACCGCCTGCATCGCAGGGAATCCCGCTCTGACACCCGGGCCGCGCTCCATGGGATGCCCCGCGACACGATCGATACGATCGCGGAGATCCAGGAGACTGCCCGCGAGCAGGCCCGCGCCAACCGCCACCAGGCACGCCTCCAAGCGGAGAACGCCGTGGCGCAGATGGAGCAGCAGCGCCAGCTCGCCCAGACCAATGCAGACGTCATGGCGCAGATGCAGGCGGCGACGCTGAGCTTTGTCGCCTCGCAGGCGCAGCTCATGGAAGCGCAGCAGCGCACGGTGGCCCTCGTGCTCGCCGGGGTGCAGTACGCGTCCGACAACATCCTTAGGCCCGCGCCCCCACCGGGGAAGACGACGGCGGAGGTGGTCGGGGAGACCCTCGTCGGAGTGGTCCAGTCCGTGCAGCACGTCGTGGTGGAGGCGATCGGCGCGCAGGCGCGGGCCCGGCTGCCAGCGGCCCCCCAGGCATCGGCGGGGCAGGCGGGGCAGGCGGGGCAGGCTGCAGGGCAGGCCGCGGCAGGGCAAGGCGCTGGCGGAGCGCAGGCAGGGGCTGAAGAGAAGGGCGGGCCCGCGGGGGAGCAGGCCGCGGCTGCGGGAAGCACAGACGGAGCGCAGGGGGAGGAGCCCCGCATCCCTCTGCCGTTCGATCTGCCGTTCGATCTCGCAGTGATCTACAACCACTTGCCCCCGCACCTGAGGATGCCGGTCTCGGACATGCAAGAGGCGCTGGAGCGCTACGCGGCCGCCAAGGCCCGGGGCGAGTTGTGAGCGCTGCCCACGAAGTGCTTGGCGTGCCAGTGGGCGCCACCGCCGCCGACATCCGTAAAGCGTACCGGCGCCTTTCGCGCACGCATCATCCAGACATGCTACCCCCGGGGGCGTCGGCCGCAGAGCGCAAGGCGGCGGCGCATCGCTTCAGCACCATCAACAGCGCCTACGAGCAGCTCAGTCCTGAGAAGCAGCAGCAGCGCGAGCGCCAGGAGCAAGAGCGGCGGCAGCAGAAGAAGCAGGCGCAGGAGCAGCAGAAGAAGCAGCAGGCGCAGGAGGAGCGCGAGCGGCAGGAGCGCGAGCGGCAGGAGCGCGAGCGGCAGGAGCGCGAGCGCGCGCGGCAGCAGGAGCGGCAGGGGCAGGAGCGGCAGGGGCAGGAGCGGCAGGGGCAGGAGCGGCAGGGCGCCGGTCCGGCAGGCTTCATCCCGCTGTGGATGCGGGAGCGCCTCGCCCAGGCTGCCTTGAATGTCGGGGAGGTGGTCGCGCAGCAGGGGGAGGCCGCGGTTCGGGACCTCGGCCACACGGGCGTCGACAAGGGCGTGGACTACCTGCGCCGCCTGTTCTCCCCCAAGCCCTAGCTGCGCGCTTACCTTGCCTTGGCCTTGGGCTGCCGGGGCCTTTTCCACCACCTCAACAAGTAGCCCCGATGCATCAGCCCTTCAGTGAGGAGACGCATCACGGCGTCGGTCTCATTGATGCCTTCATCCGCAGCGAAGTCTCGCAGGGGTTGGTACAGCCCATGGGGCACGCGCCAGTGCCGATCTTTCGGTAGGTCCACGGACTCCGCGGGGGGCTCTGCGTCCTGCCGATCGGCCTTTTTCTTCATGCTCTGACGGTAGCGTGTAGGTCAAGAGGGACACGCCCAAGTCCCCCCTGCGTCGTGCTGCGGCGACGGGGGAATGTGGGATGCGAGGGACACGGCGTGTCCCTCCAATTGACGGGGTTTCTAGGCTGGTTCTTGAGAGCACCAGCAGCACCACCTACGAAAAGAGGCGGCCCCATGGCGAGCGAGACAGCAGC
>CAZGVO010000040.1:0-3399 GCA_964529175.1 uncultured Bifidobacterium sp. | reverse complement strand
TGTGTGCGTAATGTGGGTGTAAACAGAACTAAGTGCGGCATTATGCTCAATACTTGTTGGGGTGGTTCTATTGAAAATTGTTTTGTTAACATAGTTTGGTACGGAGCTTTGGTTATTGATTGTAAATCTACTATGATTTTAGACTCCTATTTTAGAGGGGCAAGAAAACCTGATAATTATATTCCAATTGCACCTAATGAATTACCCAATTTTATTTACCAAGCACAGCCCTACACCAACTGGGGATTAAACGATGAGGTAAAATATGGTAGAACAGGAATATACAGCTTTAATACAAGTAGTTTATCCATAAGTGCAACTGTGGTAGAGGAAATCATTAATGGCATTAGTTGCCTTAACTCTACCATGTCATTAGAGTCTATTCATATGGAGAATATATCAAAATATGCCATAAGTATAGGGATTGGGGACAACACTCAATTATCATTAAATCAATTTTTGCTTTGGAATGTGGAGTTTGGTTTCATATTTGGCCACAATATTCAGGCTACATTAAATACAATTAATTATCCCATTGGTGGCGAATATGCTAACCAATTGTACTATTACAGCAGTGGTACAAACAGAAATATTACCTTTTCTAAAACCATATATCAAAAGCGCAGGTATTACCCTGACATTATTTTTACTGATGAAGGCGCACACGGGCAGAATACCGGTGCTGTATACATTGACCCCGTTAATGGAAGCGACAATAATTATGGATTTAATACCACCGATGCACTAAAAACTTTTGATGCCGCATTAGCTAGAGTGCAAAATCAGACTACACTAAACCCCGTAAAAACAATTTACATTAAAGCAGCACCACAATCGAGTGGTGAAGTTTCACCAAAATTGGGCGCTGCAACTAAAAACTTGGATATTGTGTCGTTAGAAAATGTAGACCTATTAATAACATGTTATGATACAAACAGCGAATTGGGCGCGTATACAGGGAGAATATATTTTGAAGGAGATAACAGCGATATGAATTTTGCCATGATTGGCCAGCTTGCATTAGGAGGAAATGTGAATTTATATTTTAGGAATATTGATTTAGTGTGTAATACGGCTTCAGCGATATCATCCAACCCTACTAATTTAAGCATGTTTGGATTAAAAAATTCATACGCAAAGGTAATCTTTGAAAGTAATCGTCAAATTCGCACTATACCACCTAATCCCGTTGGTAACATTTTTCTAGACATGACTTACTTCTTATTTCAAGCAGATTCAGATATAACTATTACAAATCCAATATGTTCAATGTTAGATTCTAAGTTTGTAAATATTGCAATAGTCGGAGGATCGGGCCTTTCGTCAAATATATTTGGCTCCCCTATACTTGGAGTTGATTGTGTACAAATTAACAGTATGATACCCACTGCATATTACACATTACCTGGAAATGGATGGCAAGATGCGACCATCATAAGGAACAATTTTTAATTCCTGATGATGAATAATTTATATATTTGATTGTTAATACCATACTCACTATGAAAAAGATACTTGTATTTATTTTTTGCTTTACCACATTTAGGTTATGTGCACAGGTGTATTGTGAGATAGACTCTGTATTCAAAAACTATTCTCAAGAAATTGGTTACAAAGTAATACAAACAGCAGATGGTAATTTTGTTATTTTAAGTTCAAAAGACCCTGGTCTTATGAGCAGTGGAAATCCTAATTTTAAACTTACCAAATTGGATATTTGTGGCAATATAATTTGGCGCAGTAAAACATACGACTCTTGTGCATCTGGATGTTTTCCTTTAATTTCTGATTTGCATGAGGAACCAGATGGCTGTATTATGTTTAGTGGGTGTTTTTCTGGTAGTGTTGGTAAAGACCTTAGGCTATACAAAACCAATGCAACCGGAGACCTCCTTTGGGCTACTCAAATAGGAGATAGTGCTGTACAATACGGAAGTATGAAATCTATTAAAATCAGCAGTAATAAATATTTGTTTGCCGGTAGCATAGTTAAACCAGGTCCAATTTCAAGAGTTGCAATTGCGATAATAGCCGACACTACAGGAAATATGTTGTTTAAAGACACTTTTACAACAAAAGTCGGGGGATTTGGTCATATTGCAACAGCACATAATGGCAATATATTACTTTTAGGAGGAGAAGACACCAGCTTTTTACTGGTAACCATAGATACTTTAGGAAACAGGATTAGCAAAAAGCATTTATCTTCTAATTTAACCAAAAACAACTATTATAAAGATGAAATAGTTCCAAATTTTAGTGCAACAGAGCTTTTTTACACAGCCACCAGTACTTATGGAGATTCCTTTTATGTTGCCAGATTTGATTTGCTAGGAAACATATTAAAGGATACCATTTACACAAATTATGTTCCACAGTACAAATCGAGATATGGGCTGTATATTAACTCCTTGAAAACAAACCATTACCTAATTACTGGTTCATCACTGGCTATTATCGATCCCGATTTAAATATAGTTTGGAAAAATAATGACCCTAGTTATAATCAAATAAACTGCTCTATAATAGCTAATGATAGCATAATAGTATCCACAGGTTCGGGTAATTTTAGATCAATTGGTATAGGCAATACATTTTCCGACCTTTGGTTTGGTGTAACAAAAGCAAAGGCGCTACCAACCTTTACAGTAATCAGTAAAATACCTATGGCTAGTTTTGGTTTTTCTACAAACCTAACAATACCTGCATCTGAAATATACCTTACTGATTCATCATTAAATAATCCTACCAAATGGAAATGGGTAATAACGCAGCCCAATGTGGTTTTTCAATCGGGCACTTCGGATACTTCACGAAACCCGGTTATTAAATTTACACAACCAGGTGTATACAGCATCAAACTCGTTGTAACATCAGTATTTGGCGCAGACAGTATAACCAAACAAAATGTAATTACGGTGTTAAATTCAGCTATACCTGTAGCAAATTTTGTAGCCAATAAAACCTACGCATTAAATGGTACTCCAGTACAACTTTTTAATACAAGTATGTTTGCCCAACAAGTTAAACAATGGTACATTTCTCCTACAGTTGGGTATACTTACCTTAGTGGCGACAGCACTTCTGATAATCCTATTTTAAGATTTGATTCGGCAGGAATGTATAGTGTTGCCCTTGCTGTAAGCAATAATTGGGGTGCAGATAGTATCATGAAAACCGACTACCTTAACATTAGCAATGAACGAGTAAGTGCCTATTTTAAAGTATCAAAAACAAACGCTACCACATTTGATACGCTTATTTTAACAGATAGTTGTATAAATGCTACCAACCGTACTTGGAAAATAACACCAAACACCTACACCCGCCTTTCAGATTCGACCTTGATTTTTAATAAAGATGGTTTGTATACCTTACAACTTATTGCTTCTAATGCTT
>CAZGVO010000039.1:0-3401 GCA_964529175.1 uncultured Bifidobacterium sp. | reverse complement strand
CGTTGCCGTTCCTCTTTCGTGAACGTCAACTCCCTATCCCGTAACACTTTCGATGGGGTGAGCCGAGACAGGAACGCAGTCATCTGGTGATCGGCTGCCGTTTCGATGTACTCGCTCACGCTGCCGACCTCCGCAGCTTCGCCCGCTCCCTCGGCAACAACCCCGCATAGATCCCGTCACGCAAATCATGTTCCAGGGCATACTCCAAACACCGCTCCCGAACATCACACACGGCACACAGTTTCCTTGCCGCTGCCGGACTTTGCCCCGTCTCAGGGAAAAACAGTTCCGGGGCCGTTTCAGCACACAGAGCATCAGACATCCACGGCTCCCGCAGAACAGACCTCGAGGGGCCTGCCGTTCGGAACAGATGATCAAACTCACCAACAGTCATGAGTGTTCCATTTCTGTGCATTGGGATCTCAGCAACCAGTCATGCTCAGGGCAGTAGTCGGATGCTCGAGGTGGAGTCGGTGTCGGCTTCAACTTGTCGGCTTTGGTTGCCGCATCGTAAGCGCGACGTGCGTTGCCACATGCTCGGCAAGGATCATCCGTGCCATTGGGGTGGGCATCGCAGTACGGATGCCTCCCCTCCCTCTCCACACCTACTCCCTTCCCCTCCCCCCCTTTTGTGGGTTTCTCCGTGAACGTCTGGGCTCGGTCGGGCTCGGGTGGGCTCACATGTGTTTGTCCGTGAATGCAGACTGGGCATCGGGTTTTGAACCTCGCATCAGAACTGGAATGCTTCTCTAACGTCGGCACCGACAGATACGGTTTCCCTTCCACGGTGATCCTGACCACCCGATTGCGGTCCATCAATTCCTGTAGAAGTTCGTCCGGGTCTACCGGGTCGGCGGGGAGTATCTTCAATTTCAGTTCGAACGGGTCGTCCTCAATGTGCCCTTTGTCACAGAGTGCGAAGTTCCATAAGCCGATGTAGAAGAGTCGTGCGAATGGGGTTAGGCCGACCATGTTTCGGTCAGACCAGAACCCTGGATAGATCACTCTTCCGCGAGGCATATTGGTTCTCTCTGGCTCATAGGTGGCCCCTACCGAATCGGCGGACGGCTGTCTCAACGTGGGCTAGGGCCGAATCCCACCGCTTGTAAGCGGCGACTCGTTTGGCTGCCTTGCCGGGTTGCATGTACCAGACCGTCCAGAACTTGTGATGCGCGCTACTTGGGGTGCGGCGTTTGAGAATGAGGAAGCGGCTGGTTTCGGCAGTCATTAGCTCTCCTTCCGTTCTGTAGATGAACGCTCCATCAGCACCCCTGCATCGGGTAGCCGAGCGGAGGCGCGGTGTAAAGCGGTTGTGGCTCGGCTGCCGAATCCGAACATGGCAAGCGGCATGGAGGATCGTTTGCCGGAATGGGTTGGGTGAACGAATGGGAAGTCGCGCATCAACCACACGATGTCGGCGGCTTGCAGGAACCTTTGGAACCATGCTGAGTTGGCTACTGGCCCTAACCAGATCCCCGAACCGTTGGCAATGAACTTGTCTGCCCATGCGGTCGAATTGGAGAACGGCGGGTTGCACCAAACGAACCCTGACCACTCTTTAGTCAGCCCGTCATCCTCGCGCGTGTACCTGTTTGCAGCGGGTACGAATGTCTCGAGGCCGACCGGTGAGGCCGGGTCAAGGTCGAACGTTTCCCCGAGAGCATCGAAGATCCATTGCGGTGTGAATCGTTCGTCGGTGTCTGTCTCTTGAACAGGCATCGGGAACAGTGTTTCGGCAGTCATCAATGCTCCGTTTCGGCAGTCGTTGTGCCGTCCACAAACTGGCGGGTTGCCCGGATCACCAGCATGGGCACTGGCTCATACCCGATTGGCTCAAGGTCGGGGTCATCCCAGTCCGCATCATCCGCGTAGACACCAGCCCAGCGGATGAACTCTTCCTCGGTGAACTCGGTTTCGGAAATAGAGGTGCCGTTGCCGATTACCTCATCAAGTTTCTTGTTCAGGTCAGCACGGCAGAACTCGCGTAGGTCAAATGCCACCTGCTCGAGTGCGGCTATGGTGATCTGCTGAGTCGCACCAGCCGTCCTCACCGTTTTGGCAATCACTGTTCGTCCCCATCTGTAGTCGGTTTCGTTGTGCCGTCCTCACACAGGTACACACGGCCAAACAAAAAGTGTTCAACGGGGATGGTTGCCGGATCGAACCTCGACCGCACCGACCACCCCAACGCCTCACCTTCGGCAGTATGGGCGCGACCGTGACAACCGGAATGGTTGCCGCCGAACATGCCTCCACCGGCTCCACAGAGCGCGAGAGCGTTGACTGTGGTGTCCTGCCCTCCACGGCTGCGGTATTGCCGGTGGTGCAGCTCGAGCGGCCCCGGCCCCCCACACCCTTCACATCTGAGTTGGGAACGGTGGGCAACCTTGTCTCTTACTTCCTGGGGGAACTTGCTCATGTTGCCGCCCTCGCGTGTTCCATGATCTGTTTGCCGATATGTTCTGCCACTTGTGGGACTACGGCGTTGCCGGCGGCGTGCAGTCGCTCCACCTGGGAGGGAATCCCATCAGCCAATCTGTCCACTCGGGGTTCACGAGCAAGCCACGCACTCGCTTGTTCCCGGCGTTGATGTACTGCCAGCCCAGATAGTCCTCGAGTTGTGAGCGGTGATCCCCGTTCTCCGCCCGCGTCCACGCGATCCCGTGTTTGCCCATGCTCGCCCTGGGGGTAGGCCACGATGTAGACCCGTTCACGGTTATGGGGTGCGCCGAAGTCTGACGCTCGTAAAGTTGCCCATTCTGCATCGAACCCGAGGGTGTGAAGGTCACCGAGAACGGTTCCGAAAGCCCAGGAATCTCGAACGAGAGCTGAGACGTTTTCCAAGAGGACATATCGGGGTCGTACTGTGCGTATGACTGCCGCGGTTGCCGGCCAAAGCCAACGGGGGTCGTTGATGCCGAGTTGCTTCCCGGCAAGGCTGAAGGGTTGGCAGGGGAAGCCGCCACAGATGATGTCAACGGTTGGCCTTTCGGTTGATGCCCACCATTCGGGAGCAGTAACTACGTCGTCATGTTGAGGCACGGCCGGCCAATGCTTTGCAAGCACAGTTCGGCACCACGGGTCTAGTTCGACCTGCCCGACAGTTGTCATGCCAGCACGTTCTAGACCCAGTTCGATTCCCCCGATTCCGGCAAACAAGCTGAGTACGCGCATGGGGGTGTCTCCGTTAGGGAAGGGGCGAAAGAGATTGCCGAATCAGTTGCCGGGCACACCGATCTGTTTCAGGTGGCACCAGTAGGAGCACACCGTCCGGGGAGGTTTGCCGGGTTTCAGTGGGGGTGGGATGGGTTGGCCGCAGACCTCGCAACCGGTCGAGAAGATCGGCAACGTCATCAGAGCCACCATTCGTTTTCGGCTACAGCACGAACAAGGGTGTACGG
>CAZGVO010000038.1:0-3946 GCA_964529175.1 uncultured Bifidobacterium sp. | reverse complement strand
ACTGCAACCGTAACCGTATCAAGCACAAAAGGAATGACCTTATCGGCCGGAGGATTAATGTTTACAGCCTTTGGTGGAGGAACTACAGCACCATTAACAGTTGCAGGTGCTTCAGCAGGAGCAATAGCGCTAAACAGTGCACCAGTAACTGTTACAACTACCACTGCATTAAGTGCAGGTACTTATGTATTAGTCAACAAATCAGGATCAGCAACAGGAGTTACAGGTACCTCAGGTACTCTAACTATAAATGGAAGTGGTTTAGCTTCAGGTTGTACTGGTTCTCTATCTGTTTTTTCAGGTCAATTGATTTTGAATGTAATTACCACACCAGGTGCACCAACCATAACAAGTATAACACCTGGTAATAACCAACTTGCTGTAAACTTCACAGCACCAAGTTCTGATGGCGGTTCAGCAATTACAAATTACAAATACTCAACTGATGGCGGAAGTACTTTTACCGCTTGCAGTCCAGCACAAACTACGAGCCCAATAACTATAACAGGTTTAACAAACGGTACCAGTTACAACGTACAAATTAAGGCAGTTAATGCAATTGGCGATGGAACAGCAACTGCAAGTACTGCTGCTACACCATCGGCAACTGGTGCTCCAAGTTTAGCCATATCAGGTACTACCGCACACGGCAATGTATGTACCAACAGCAATAGCGTACAAACTTATACCATAACCAACAATGGAACAGTGCAGGCAGACGGTATAGCTGTATCCTCAAACGATGCACAATTTGTAGTAAGTGGGTTATCATCAACTACCATTGCAGCAAGTGGCACTGCAACTTACACGGTAACTTTTACACCAAGCAGCGCAGGTAGCAAAACAGCTACTATAAATGTAACGAGCACAACAAGCGGCTCAAATGCTCCTACTAGCTCATTGACTGGAGCTGGTGTTGCACCAGTTACTGCGGTTGTTACAACCAATGCTGCAACATTGGTAACCAATACTACTGCCACACTAAATGGAAATGTAACTACTTTAGGTGTATGTCCTGCAAGTACAGAAAAAGGATTTGTATATGCTTCAACAGGAACGAATAACAACCCACAAGTAGGTGGAACAGGTGTTACTAAAACAGCTGTTGGCAGCATTGCCACAGGTGCATATACACAAGCCTTAACTGGGTTAACTTCGGGAACACAATACAGTGTAAACAGTTATGTGTATAACGGCACTACTTACACATACGGAACAGGAAATACTTTTACAACAAGTATTACAGCTCCAAGTTCAGTAACAGCAACTACGAAAACAGCAACAAGTTTTGCCATAAGCTTTACCAATGGTAGCGGAAGCAATCGATTAATTGTAGCCAGAACTTCTGCTACTGCAGCAACTGCACCAGTTAATGGTACTGCCTATACAGTAAACTCAAACAGTTTTAGTGATGCATTGAATGCAACAACTGCTGCGGGTAATATTGTAGTATACAGCGGAAGCGGCTCAAGTGCCACAATTACTGGATTAAACAGCGAAACTGCATACAATTTTGATGTGTATGAGTTTAATGGTTCGGGCAGTACAGCCATATATTCAACAGCGGCAACATTGGCAACACAACGCACACTATCTGCTGCCCCAACAGTACAAGCCACACTTAGCACTAGTATTGCAAGCTACAATCAAATAGACATAACTATTGCAAGCACTGCATTTCCAGCCTCAGGAGCAACGAAAGCTGGTTATATTGTTATTTATGGAACTGGAGCTTTAACGTTAAGCTCTGCAAATGGAGTGGCTCCAAGTGCAAGTTCAGGAACAATCTTTTCAACAACAGCAACATCACTACCAACTTTACCTGCAACAACTATTAATGTAACTGGATTAAACCCTGCAACAGCATACAATTTTTTAGTAGTTCCGTACACCTGGGATGGCACCAATGCAAGTACTTATAATTACTTAACAGCAAGCGCACCCACTGCTTCTGCAACCACAAACAATGGGCCCACTGTTGATATTAGTGCAGCAACTCCACCATATGCATTTGGAACAATAGTAGGAACTTATGCTACAGGGTCGGCAAATTATCCTATATCGGCTTCTAACTTGGTGGCTGATGTTGTAGTAACCGCACCAACTAACTTTGAAGTTTCAAAGGATGATGTAACATTTAGTTCAAGTGTTACTTACACGCAAGTGGCAGGTTCATTACCCGTGAACTCATTTGTATATGTACGTTTTAATCCTAGTACTATTAATGGTACTAACAGCGGAAACATTTCTCATACCAGTACTGGTGCAGCGACACAGAGTGTTGCAGTAAGTGCTAAGGTAATTGCAACCGAGCCAACTGTAGCTTCAACAATCACATTCGGAGCACAAACAACGAATAGTATAGTTGTCAACTTCTCGGGTGGAAATGGAGCAAGAAGGCTTGTTATTGCAAGAGAAGCATCGAATGTTAATTATTCAGTTTCAGACGGTACATCTACACCAAATGGAGTTAATAGTGTATTTACTTCTGCAAATGACCAAGGTAGTGGGAATAAGTTTGTTTATGACGGGACAGGAAATAGTGTCACTATAACAGGACTAACGCTAGGCACTGGTTATTTTTTCACTGTTTATGAGTACAACGTAGGCACTAATAATTCAGTAAATTACCTAACAAGCAGCTTTGGCAACTCTAGTTCTTATACGTTGGACAATGCATTATACCTAACAGATGTTACTTCAGCTAACTACACTGAAAGCTTTAATACATTGGGTACTAGTGGAACTGCTTCTTTACCTAGCGGCTTCCAAGTTTCTGGAGCAACAACAACACCAGTTTATGGCACATCGGTAACTACCGCAACAACATTGGCTTTTGGCACAACCGGCACCGGAGCTGTTACATCAAGTTCTAGTGGTGGGTTTATAAATTGGGCTGATGGAGTTACCGCAAGTTCAACTGACCGTTCTTTAGGTGTTTTAACTACTGGTAGTTATGCTAGCCCACGTTCTCTCATGTCCAAGATGAAAAATACTATTGGCGAGAATATTACCTCACTCATCGTTGCTTACAACATTGAAAAATATAGATCAGGAACAAGAGCTTACAATGTTAACTTCTATACAAGTATTGACGGTACAAATTGGACATTACAAAACACTCAAGCTTTTGCGGCTGACGCAAATAACACAACAATTTCAAACCCAGCATTAACCACGGCAAAATCAATCACAATAACTGGATTAAATATTGCACAAAATGGTGATTTTTATTTAAGATGGGAGTTTGAAGGTGTTGGAGGCAGCACCAATTCTCAAGGACTTGGTATTGATGATATTGTAATAACTCCTTTCTCCAACACAACCACCGCATCATCACCAAACCCAACTCCAGGAACAATCAATAACCTAAATATTAGTAATGATGCAAGTCTTACTGGTGATGTAACTGTTACTGGAAAGCTGAATATTGAATCTGGAAAAAAAATAACACTTAATGGAAATACATTAACTATAAACGGAACTATAGTAGGCACGCCAACATTTGTTTCAAATGCTTCATCAAAATTAACTATTGGAGGTTCTGGCACAATTGGTACAGTCAATTTCGACCAAACTACACCTGGTACAACCAACAAAATAAAAGACATGACCTTAAACCGCACTGGTGCTACGGTAACTATAGGTAACGCATTACAAATAGCCGACAACGGCACTGTAACCGTAACCGCAGGAACTTTAGCAAGTGGTGGTAATTTAACATTAGCATCTACACTTACTGGTACTGCTCGTATTGCCGAGTTAGGTGCTGGTGCTAGCATTACGGGTAATGTTGAAGTGCAACGTTACATGGTGGGTGGTGCTACCTCGCAGCGCGGTTGGAGATGCATGAGTACGCCTGTGAGTGGTGCTACTTACGCCCAACTTGTGGATGATATTTTTATTACCGGACCCGGTGGTACTGCTAGTGGTTTTGATGCAAATG
>CAZGVO010000037.1:0-4682 GCA_964529175.1 uncultured Bifidobacterium sp. | reverse complement strand
GGTACAAATATCAAGAGGTTTCAAGGTTTCAAGGAACTATTTTGTCCATTAACCCGCATTTCCACCTTTTGGTTATGTGTTAACTTTTAACTTCAATCATGACATTGATAAATTTGTAAACATTACAAGCTTTAAAAATTTTTCTTATGACAATATGGTTGACCTACAATTGGGTTTGTACAGACTTCCAACTTACCTTCCTTTCCCTCCTCTAGACTACAGGTCAAAACAAAAAATAGAGCAAGACATACAAGAAGGACTTTTGTCAAAAGAAAAATTAATAAACCTTGGATATAAACTGTAGAAAAGCCTGCAAGCAACTACAAGAAATTAGCGGTTCAGTGCTTCGCAACTAAATTTGTATTGTTAGCCGCCAACTTCTTGTAGGCCCAAACCGTTACATTTTACAAACCAACTTTTAAGCTAGCTTCCACAAAAAAAACCCCTTCAAAAAACTTTGAAGGGGCTTTTTTATACTATAATATTTTTAAAAACGTTCAATCGTTATTATGCTAAACAATCGATTATCTATTTGGATATTATTTATTTTTGCCCTGATCTTTCAAACCCTATTTTACAAACTCAATATGGGCATTAACTGCCTTGTGTTATTGTGTTTGAGCTCTGTTCTAACCTATATTTTCAATAAGGCACCTACTACTAAAACAACTGTTTTTATTCATTTCAGTTGTTGGATAAGCGCATTCAGTGTAATTGTAGCTCATACCACTTACAGCATGGTATTTTTCTGGTTGTCTTTCATTATTTATTTATCAGCTGCAATACATTCTAAAATAAATTATTTCCATTTGGTACCCAATTTTATTTACGATGCAATTAGGCAAGTTCCTCATAGCATAAACCAATTAATAACTAAAAGTTTCAGTTTAAAACAAAACAACAGGTTAAAATTTTGGATTCCATTAATAATTATCCCATTCATTGTTTTATTGGTTTTAGTTAAACTTTATACCCTTTCTAATATATACTTTGAAACAGCCATTAATACGTTTTTGAACCATATTTTTAGCTATTTATCAAACATTTCAATTGGAAAAATAGTGTTGTTTATTTTGGGCTTTGTAATCGGTATATTTTTTATTGCAAAATTTTCAATTGAAAAATTAATAACAAAAGATTTAGAGACAACAACAAACCTGGTAAGAAAAAGAACGAGACAAAATGTGTTAAAATACCTCAACAGAAAACTCTTAAGGATTAATTATGTAGGTGTTGTTTTATTCATTCTGCTCAATTTATTGATACTAGCCATCAATTATTTAGATATAAAATACATTTGGATTGATTTTAAATGGAATGGTGGTTTTTTAAAAGAAATGGTTCATCAAGGAACCTATTTATTAATAGTAGCTGTGCTAATTTCCATAGCTATTTCCTTATACTATTTAAACTCCAATTTGGTTTTTTTAAAAAATAATAAACCGTTAAAAACACTCATCATAATTTGGCTGGTACAAAATATCATCATGATTGTTTCTGTTGCTTACCGCAATAGTTATTATATTAAATACTTTGCTTTGGCTTATAAAAGAATTTTTGTTTATTACTTTTTAGTGGCTTGTTTATTTGGCATTGTATCTATCATATTTAAAACAATTAAGTCAAAAAATACAGCCTTTTTATTAGTTACCAATTTCATTTCAATTTATGTAATATTTTTGAGTGCTAGTTTAATTAATTGGGATAAACTCATAGCCAAATACAATTTTTCAAATTATAAAACTGCATACATTCATTACAGTTTTTTACAAGACCTAAATGATAGTGCTTTGCCTTATTTAGAAACAAACAAATTGCATTTACATGAAATAGATAGCATACAAGCAAGCCGATTTATATTTGATACAAGGGGAATAGTAAATAGCGATGAATTTTCAAATTATATTGAGTTACGAAAAAAATATTTCACTGCTGAATGGAAAAATAAAAGTTGGCTTGAATGGAATTGGCCTGAATCAGACAGCTATAATAAATTGCAATAACAAAAAAAGCCCCTTCATAGTTTTTTGAAGGGGCTTTATATTTATTAGCTAACAACTGTCAACCAACAACTGTCAACTCTATATAAACTAAAGTACTGAACTTACTTCGTGGTAAGGTAATCCAAATGCATCAGCTACACCTTTGTAAACCACTTTTCCATCTACTACATTTAAACCTAAACGTAATTCTTCGTTATCGGTGCAAGCTTTTTTCCAACCTTTATTAGCTAACTGTAATGCGTAAGGTAATGTGGCATTTGTTAAAGCTAACGTTGAAGTATAAGGAACTGCACCTGGCATGTTAGCTACGCAGTAGTGAATTATTCCATCAATTTCGTAAGTTGGATTTTCGTGTGTAGTAGGTTTACAGGTTTCAATACATCCACCTTGATCTACAGCTACGTCAACCAAAACAGTACCCGGACGCATTTCTTTTAACATATCGCGTGTAATTAAATGAGGAGCTTTAGCACCAGGAATTAACACCGCGCCTACAATTAAATCAGCAGTTTTAATAGCTTCACGAATATTGTACTCGTTGCTAAATACCGTTTTTACATTTGCAGGTAAAATATCATCTAACTCACGTAAACGAGGAATTGAAATATCCATAATGGTAACATCAGCAGCCATACCTGCAGCCATTTTAGCCGCTTGAGTACCTACTATACCACCACCTAATACCAATACTTGAGCAGGTTTTACACCAGGAACACCTCCTAATAAAATTCCACGTCCACCCATTGGTTTTTCAAGGTATTTAGCACCTTCTTGAATACTCATACGTCCTGCCACTTCGCTCATTGGAACTAATAAAGGCAATGAACGGTCTTTTTTCTCTACAGTTTCGTAAGCTAAGCAAGTGGCTTTACGCTCAATCATAGCGTGAGTAAGTGGCTCATAACTAGCAAAGTGGAAATAAGTAAACAATAATTGACCTTCTTTAATTAAAGGATATTCTTGTTCAATTGGTTCTTTTACTTTAACAATCATTTCTGCTTTTGCATACACATCGGCAATGGTAGGCAATACAGTTGCACCAGCAGCTACATAATCAGCATCAGCAAAACCACTTCCATTACCAGCAGTAGCTTGAACAAAAACTGGGTGACCAGCTTTTACAAATGCACTTACACCTGCAGGTGTTAAGCCTACACGGTTTTCGTTGTTTTTAATTTCCTTTGGAACTCCAATTATCATATTGTTTTTGTTTAAATTTTCGTTTTGAAATGGCTTGCAAATTAGCCCTTAATTTGACCAAAACAAATTAGTTGACCAATTTCAATATTTTGATTACAAAAAATTTTAGTCATTAAAAAAGGTGCTTTCCTTTCGAAAAGCACCTTTTTGTTTTGCATATTAAATCTAATTATTTAACCACACTAATTTTATGCGTGTAAACTTTACCTTCAGTTTCTACTTGTACCAAGTAAACACCGTTTGCAAAGCCTGTTAAATCTAATTGTTTTTCAGATAAATCTTTATTGTTCAATGTAATAGTTTTAGCTAAAGCACCAACTGAATTATAAACTTTTACAGTTACATCAGCATTGGTAGTTTCAAACAATTTAACTTTTAAAATACCGTTGCTAGGATTTGGATAAATAGCTAAGATATTATTTGAATTAATTGCTTCCTCTACAGTGGTAGTATTAGCTATTACATTAATTGTTCTTTGAACACCTTTTGAAACATTGTGCGATAAATCTCTTACCTTGTATTCTAAAGTATATAAACCTTCAATATCTCCAAAGTATTTACCTTCTGCATTAACTGGCAAGTCACTGGTTATTATTAAATTACCACGTAATTCAGCATCTGAGTTATAATTATCAAGAATTTGAACACCTGCATCTAAATACACATTGAAACGTTGTAAATTAACTATCTGATCACCAACCAATTTTAATGTTGGAGCTTTTGTATCTCTAACAATAACTGTTCTGGTAGCTGTTGTAACATTTCCCGAACCATCAGTCACTGAGTAAATAATTTCATAAGTTCCTAATGAATCTAATCTTACATTGCTAGTTTGACTTCTGAATAAAGCACTTAAAGGCCAGTAATTATCACCAATTGTA
Source organism: uncultured Bifidobacterium sp. (assembly GCA_964529175.1). Taxonomy (GTDB): domain Bacteria; phylum Bacteroidota; class Bacteroidia; order UKL13-3; family UKL13-3; genus JAAFJM01. Next base: position 598 of record CAZGVO010000037.1, on the reverse strand, counting down.
ACATCAGTTTCTGTAAATGACTCATTCACTTCAACATATAATGGATTGTTACCAATGGTAATAGTAGGTTTAACTTTATCTGTTACATTCACTTGTAATCTTAATTGTGCTGCTTTGTTTCCCGATTCGTCAATTAAGTCGTAAACAACAAAATAAGTTCCAATTACATTTGGATTTACTAAACCCACATAAGTTGGGGTAAGTTTAGCTTTAACGGTGTAATTATCAGCCCAAGCAATTGCTTGCAAAGGATCAAATGAAGTTAGAACTTGATGTAAATATGGACTTTCTTTTGGAGTTATAACTGGGCGGAAAGTATCTTGCACTATTATTGTTCTTTCAATAAATTTCGTAAAATTAAATGCATCAGTAATTGAATATCTTCTTTTATAAGTTCCAACTACATTTTCATTCAATGTTGAGGTCATAATTACATTTTGTGTAATATCATTTGCATTATTATCTAAAGCAATTACACCTGGATCAACAAAGGTGGTTTTAGCATTGGTATAAACAGTACTTCCACCTTTTAATAAAATAGTTGGTCCAGTACTATTTAATTCAACAATAACAGTTCTGTATAAAGTATCAGATACAT
>CAZGVO010000036.1:0-5002 GCA_964529175.1 uncultured Bifidobacterium sp. | reverse complement strand
CAGTCGATGTCCAAGGGGGCGGCCATCAGTTGCCCCCTGGCCGGACGGGCTTCGGCTTGGCGGCGGCTTCAGGTGGTGGCGTCAGCAGTCCGCCCCACTCCTCCTCGGCGCCGCCAAGGAGAGTCCACCCGCCGATCGCTTTCATCGCCAGCGCTCCGCCGTGCTCGGCACGGGGTTGCACCTCGACGGGCCGCCAGCGCCACCCGGGACGGCGCCACCAATAAAAACCGGGCTTCGAAGGGGGCGCAGCGCGCGCTGCCTCCTCCGCGCGCGCTGCCTCCTCCGCGGCGCGAGCTGCCGCAGCGCGCGCTGCCGCGGCCCTCACGCGCGCCAGGTGCGGCGGCACCTGCTTGCTGCCGGACACGCAGGGCAAGCCCGGCGCGGCGCCGCAGCTGCCTTTGCCGCTGCAGAGGACCATGAGGGGATCGACATCGGTTGGGGCGCTGCTCATGTGCCGATCCCGCTGCCCTCTAGAACTTTCACGACGCGCACCTCGGCCTTGGTCCGAAGGCTCAGGCCGAACCAGGCCCGCTTGACCGACCCGGCACGGCGGTAGCTCGTGGTGAGCACCTGCACCTCGGCGCCGCTCGCCGTTTTTACGGTCCACACCTCGCGGCGCTTGATCCCGGCCTCCCATGGCGTCAGCCACACCGGCTCTGGGGCTGGACGCGCCTGGGGGTTGAGGAGCTGCTGCACGAGCTGCTCGCCAACGAACTCGCCGCCCTCTTGCTCGATGCGATCGACCACCGCAGCGAGCGCGGACCGCTGCTGATCCGCCACTTCCTTCCTGGCCGCGGGGGGCTTGGCTGCTGCGCGCATCAGCTTGGCTGCTCCTGGCGCTGCTTGAGGCGCAGGAGCGCCGCCTCAACCACCACCTGCTTCGCAGGGGCGGGGGCGAACGCCCACAGGTCCATGACCCACGCGGTCACCTGCGCGGGGGTCAACGAGGACGGCGGACTCGCATCGCACAGATCGTCCGCCATGGCGTAGCCCACCTCCACCAGGGGCTCGCGAACGGACTGGCCGGTCTTCACCGCTTGAAAGACCGCGTGGGTGGCAGCCGAAATCCGCCGAATCGACGCTGGGGCCTTCGGGCAGGTGGCGGTGTGCCCCGCCACTTGATCAGGGATCTGAAGGGTCGCCTGGCACCAAGAGCAAGGCGCCAGCACCACGCGCGCCGCCACGCGCCCGTCTGGAAGGCGAAGAGTAAACTCCATGCCTGGGAAGGGGCCTTTGCTAGACATCGCTCGCTCTGCTTTCCAGTTCGGGCCATGGCACAGGGGTGCCGTCGCGCTCACAGGGGCGAACCTCGAATTCAGGCCCTGGATCCCAGGTGTCCATCAGGCTGTGCAGGCCGATCCTCAGCTTCCCAGCCTCAACGCGGAGGTAGATTTGCACCGGATCCAAAGACCAGGAGCGCAGCATCCAGCAGCCGCGGGCGCAGCCTCCAAGCTCTGGGTGCGCCTGCACCTGCGCATCGTGGTGCGCCTGCACCTGCGCCAAGCTGGGCAGACCGGGGCGGAAGGCGGTGTCTCGTGTCATGGGCTCACCAGGGCTGGGCTCACCAGGGCTTCTAGGCCGCGGCGAAGCGCGGCCAGTGAGGGCGCCCGCAAGTACACGATGGGGACGTGGCAGATCTCGGCAAGGCGCGCGGCGTACTCGCGGAGCGGGTGGGACACCACGGAGGTAACCACCAAGACCCCGACGAGCGCGGTGGGCGGGGAGCCGCCCAGCATGCGCCGCTCGCGGTGGAGCAGCTCATAGCCATAGCCTTCGGCCAGCGCGCGGTACTGCGGCTCCATGCGGCCGATGCCTCCAAAGAGGACGACGACTTGTCGTTGCCCGCGAGTCTCAGCCGCGGGCCCCGCCGGCAGCGGAGGCTGCGAAGTGTCCGCGGCGTCCCCGGCCGCAGCGCGAGCCTGGACAGCCAGGATGGCCGGTCTCGCCCTGAAGTAGTAGGGCACGGCGCGCTCCTTGCGCGCACCGCGGGCGGAGCGGTCTGGGCCACCCCGGCGTGTGAGCCACAGACGGCGCCCTGGGCGAAGAAGGTCCTGAAGCAGGAGGGTCATGGCTGGCAGACGACGGTCCCTTCGACCTTCGTCGTGCTCTTGGGCTCGGTGCCCTCGGGCGCATCCTTGGGTGGGGGTGCCGTCTCCTCAGAGGCGGCGGCCACGTTGACCTTCGGCCCCCCGGGACACGGGAACCGCTCGGCGTGCGCGGCGGCGTCTTCTGAGAGGAGCTCCTGCGCCCTGTGGGCGTGAAGGCCCTGGTAGACCAGGGCCACCGCGTAGCCGCCAGACTGAACCGTGGCGTTCCGCTTGACGGGGGACAAGCCCCCCCCGCAGGCACAGCAAAGTGGCAGCAGGAGCATCAGTCGTCTCATCATGGGCCTCACTCTCCGGTGGTGGATCACTTGGAAGTCACCGCGGCGCGCGGCCCCGCCATGGGGCGCCGCGGGTGCATCTTCTTCAGGCGGTCGTCCTCGCGGACCTTCGCCAGCCTGTCGACCATCTCGCGCTGCACCTGGAACTGCTCCGCGTCGAAGCGGCGGGCGCTCTCTGCTTCCGCCAGCGCAACGGCCTCGCGCAGCAGCAGCGCCCCCCCAAGCAGTCCAACCGCCACGGCGACGACCTTGACGTGCCTGGCCAGCCAGTCCAAGGGCCTGGTCATGGTGCCGCGCTTCGGACCGGCGGCGCCGCCGCGCACTGCGCGCACAGGCCGCTCAGGCGCCGCGCCACGAACTCGGCGCGCTCGCGCACCTGAACCGGCCTGCCGAGGGGCAAGATGTCCAGCAGCTGCGCGGCGAGCTCGCGCCGCGAGGGCTCCGGGGTGGGGACGTTGCACAGGCCACAGGGCTTGGGCCTGGCCTTGGGCTTGGCGGGCCGCCCTTCCCGCTCTGGCCGGGGCGCGCCAGGACGCGCCCAGGCGTGGATGGAGAGCACCGCGGGGTGCCTGCGCTGAAGGGCGAGGAGCGCCCCGACCCAGCGCTTGCGCAGGGCCGCGGGGGCGTCCCGCCAGCAGGCGGAGCACAAGATTCGGGTCTCGCTGCCGCGGTCCGCGCCGCAGCGCGGACAGGGATGCGCCGCGGCGGCGGCTTCCGCGCTGGGCTGGGTGGCGTCCGCGCTCGGCGTCGCTGCGAGCGCTGGGCTGTCTTGGGTCATCGGGATCCTCCGTGCGCGTGGGCGCGCGCCTGCAGCACCAGGTCCACAAGGGACGTGGCGCTCGAGATCTCCTGCGGTCCCAAGAGCAGGGACCAGGGCCGAGCCAGCTCGGGGTCGAAGCGGACCTGGGCGCCTGCCATGAAGATCTGCTGCAGGTAGGAGAGCAGGTCGGCGGCGGCGGGCTCGTCTACGTCGTCGTCCTCCCTTTCGAGACTTTCGAGACGGTCCACGAGCGCGTCCGCTCCCTGCGAAAGGAGGGTGAGTCCCTCGACGACGAGGGCCATGGCCAGATCCGCGCCGAGGCCGAGGACGAGCCGCACAATCTCCAGATGCAGTTTCATGGGGTCTCCGTCTCCGTCCGATCCAGGGCCAGGTAGGGGGTCTCCGTCTCCGTCCGATCCAGGTAGAAGTGCTTGGGGCGCCTAGCCGGAAGGTACCCATAGACCGCCCGGCGCGACACGCCGAGGAGCCGCGCGACCTTGCTGTAGCTTGTTGTCTTCCGCGCTGCGGCGCGGAAGAGGGCCTCCGTCACCTCGGCTACGGTGTAGCCGACAAGCTGGTCGGCCAGTGCGTCCAGCAGCTCCTCACGCGCCTCCTTAGAGAGGCAGTGCCCCAGCGGCGCAGCGGCGCAGCACGCCTCCACTCGCGGGCGAGGGAGCCAGGACACTTCTCTGGCGAGCCAGACGGGGAAGCGCGCCACCGTGACGCACAGGGGCGGTGGCGGTGGTGGCGGTGGCAGCAGGCACTGAGGGATGGGCGGCGCGGCCGGGCAGGTGCCGCCGCCACCCAACACCTGCAGCGGCGGGAGGCGCAGCGCCGAAACGCCGCACAGCGCATCCAGGAGCGGGGCGGTGAGGCGGCGCTCTCCCTTCTCCAGGGCCTCGATCGTCGCCTCGGAGAGGCCGCACGCCCTGCCGACCTTAGCGCGGCTCAGGTGCGCGTTTTTCCGCTGCTCGCGAAGCAGCGGCGCCAGGGACTGCCTGGTGACGATCATCGACCACCTTCCCAGCGAAAGCGCATCCAGGGCTCGAAGCAGGCGGCGAACTTGTGCCCGCCGACGAGGCGGCGGAGGAGCGGACGATCCGGGCACTCGTCCGGCGTGAAAAACTGCACGGGGGTGCCCGCTTGCAGGGCGCGGTGGTAGCTCCCGAACTCATCGTAGTGGCCGCTCACCTCCTGCAGCTCCACGGTGGCGCCGCTCGGGAGGGGGCGCCCCCCAAGAGACCAGCCAGCGCCGTCCCATGCTAGCGGGGACCAGCTCCCCAGCTGCGCGGCGGCGCGGCGCGCGGTCGCCTGCACGGCAGGACAGGCCATGGCGTGCGCGTCGTCTGGCGGGGGGTTGAGATCAAGGAGAGGACCGCGGAGCGCGCTCATCGCCGCCACCCACGCAGGGTGCCAACGAAGAGAGTGGCGAGGCACGCCACCAGCACTGCCACCTGAACCGGGGTCATGGCCGCTCCCCACGAAGCGCCTCGTAGGCCGCCCGCGAGCGGGTCTTCTCCAGGGCGCCAGTGAGGGCGGCGCAGACCTCGGTGGTGCGGTCGCGGTCGTCGAGTCCCACCGCGAACAGCACGATCGCACCCTCCAGGTGCTCACGGGTCATCTCCGGGGCCACGCGGGAGAGCTGCGCGAAGTTGGCTTGCTGATCGCGCGCCTGGCTGCGCGTGATCAGCAAGAGGATGGTGGCCAGCGTGCCCCAGAGGGCGAGGGCGGCGAGGAGAATCTCTGTCATCATCGCTGAACCTCACTTGGATGAGCGCCTGGGGTTGGTGCCGCAGGTGCATCCCCGCCGAGTCGTGTTTCGAGCCAGGAGGTGCTCCCATCGTCGCACTTGACGAGGT
>CAZGVO010000035.1:0-5301 GCA_964529175.1 uncultured Bifidobacterium sp. | reverse complement strand
CTCCTCGTCGTCGTCTCCGCTCGGATCGCCGGGGCGCCGGTAGCTGACCGCCTCGACGTCCGAGATGCCCTGCAGGGCATCGGTGAGCTGCGCGTGGAACTGCTCCACCAGCCGGTCTAGCTCGTTGCGCAGGGTCTCGGACAGCTCGTTGATCTTCTGCCGCTCAGCGCTGAACACCATCATGTGGACCTCCAACGTTACCAAGACAGCATACGCGCTTGGTCAAGGGAGCAAAGGTATTCAGATGTACCCATTACCGCCTATGAGACCGCTATTGTCTGGTTGATTGCTCGCCTCCGCCGTCGGCCAACTCACCACCGAAATCGGCGAAAATTGTTGATTGAAATGGTCGGACTTCAGTTGACGCACTGCTTAGCTCGTACCATAGCCGTTACATCACCTGCTTAGGTCGATTCGGCTTGCCGCAGTTTTGTTGCGGTGGCACGCTTACCGTGTGGCTGCTCCCTTTCAGCGACGATGCGCGAAGTGCAACGGGGTCTTCGAGCGCGCGCCGGGCCCCTGGCGTGGTCGAAGTGCTCATGCCCGCTACTGCTCCCTGTCCTGCCGGGTTGCGGCCGAGCGCGAGGCGCAGGGCCTGCTCGCAGCGCGCTGCGTCCACTGCGGCGAGGCCCTGCCCACGGTGCCCACCCAGATCCGCGCCATCCGCCAACCAGTGCCCTGCGAGCGCTGCGAAGTGGTGCTGTTCACCAAGTCTCCCGTGGCCCGGCGACGGCGGGCAGACTCACGCTATTGCTCGGGGCGCTGCCGCGTCGCAGCCCACCGCGCGCGCCTGGCGGTGGCCGCCGCATGAGCTGCCTGTGGTACCTCAGCGCGCTTTTCGCCGCGCTCCTTGTCTGCGACCGACTCCACAACCTTGTGCTGTGGCGCCGCGTGGATGGAAGCCGGATCCAGGCGTGGAGCAAGTATGGCCGGGAGCCGGGCAGCACGCACCTGGGCCTGCCGCTTGTACTTCTCCTTTGCCTGTGCCTGCTGCGCTGGTGGTGGTGAGCTTCCCCCGGGCATGGCTCCGCCCCCTGGGCGAGCAGGCAGAGAGCCTCTTCTCGCGCGCCGCCGCGTGCTGCTACTCGGGCGCGATCCTCGTGGCCAGCCCTTCGAGCGGCGGCCCGCTGTCGGCCCGCTTTGAAGGCGGCCAGCTCGCTGCGCTCGATGGCCTCTCCCCCGCCACGGCGCCGCCCACTGCGCGGCCTGTCCTGCACCTTCTGCGCGGAGGGAAGCGATGAAACCGCGGCTGTCCGAAGAGGACCAGGCGCCCCTGTTCTTGCGCGTGCAGCGGCACGACGATCGCGCGGCGCTCTCGCAGCTCGTGAAGATGCACCTCGGGCTGGTCAATGCGGTGGCACACCCCATCGGCCAGCACTTCGGCCTCGACCACCACCAGGATGACCTGTTCCAGCAGGGCTCCCTGGGGCTCCTCAGCGCGATCCGCCGCTTTGACCCCCACCGCGGCTTCAAGTTCTCGACCTACGCCGCTTGGTGGATCCGCCAGAGCGTCCTCGCCTACGTGGCAGAAAACTCAGGCACCCTGCGGCCTTGCAAGGCCATCTTCTTCGTGGTGCGGCGCGTCCAGGGGGAACTCGCGGCGCACGGCCTGGACCCCACACCCGAGCGCATCGCGGAGCGTCTTGGGGGCCGCAAGACGGTCGCCAAGCACTGCGCGGCGCTCCAGCCCGCGGGCGAACTCCACGACGACCTGGTGCAAGAGGACGGGGAAGCGGCGCGGCTTGTGGCCCGGCGCGTCCTTAGCTGGGTGCTCACCCTCGCCACGGAGCGCGAGCAGTTCCTGGTGAAGGGCCTGCTCGCAGGGCAGAGCCGCGAGGAGATCGCCGCCTCCCTCGGCGTCAGCAGGGAGCGCGTCCGCCAGGTGCAGGAGGCGCTGTTTGCCCGCGCACGCCACGCCCACAACCGACCGTCCCGGGCTCGCCTCCGGGCCGCCACGCAACCCGCCCCTGCTGGGGCTTCGTGAGGGAACATGACCAAGAGCGCAGACGAAGGCCCCGCCGTTCTTCCCCCCTACCTCGTCATCAAGCAGCACCCGGACGACCGAGCGGCCGACCAAGCCGCGATGCAGGAGCAAGCCGCGCTGGCTGACCGTCTCAGCGAGGAGTCGGTGGCCAGGCGCGAGGAGGCGCGGCGCAAGGCCGCGCAGGACCAGCTCGATCTGCAGATCCGCAAGGACGGCGACCGCCTGGCGGCTCTGGTGCGTGCTGGCATCCTAACGGACGAGGAGATCGACGCGATCCTCAGCACCTACCATGAGAAGTACTCGCGCCGCTCCTTCATGCCCGAGGGTGTCACTGGCGGCTTCGGCTCCGTCCTGCGACGGGCCCTGGTGAGCGCATGAATCTGAAGCTGGGTGATCAAGAGGACCTCCGCGGCGCCAACGATCCGCTGGGGCTGGGGAAGATGCTGGGGATCGAGCCCGCCGCCGTCAAGACCGCCGCGAAGTGGACGCTCGCCGGGCTCCTGGTGCCCGTCGGGGCCGGCCTCTTGGTGACCGGGGGGCTGCTTTGGGTGGTGGTGCATTTCCTCGCCAAGTGGTGGTGACGCTCCCGGAGCCTGGGGATCGTCCATCCCCCGGCTCGCTTGACCTACCGCCTATGCTTGGAAGATGCCCGACGCGCCGCGCCTGTCCTCCCTCCTGCTCTCCGCGAGCCTGGGCGGCCTCCTCCTTCTGACCGTGATCACGCTCGCCCAGCGCGCGCCAGCGCTGCCGCCCCTGCCGCTGCCCCTGCCGCCGCCCCAGCCGCCTGCCCGCCGCCCGCGGCGCCCTGCACCGCGTCCTACCGCCCCTGTGCGTCCTGCGCCGGTGCGCCCAGCGCCGCGCTCCCCGTCCCCTGTGCCCGCGGCTTCGCCGCAGCCGCTCAGTCCAGAGCCGCCCGGCGCGATCGTGGTCCCACCGGCCGGCGGCGACCGCGCGCCCGCCATCAATGAGGCCCTGCGCGCGGCAGCCGCGGCGGGGGGCGGCACCGTCTACCTGCCGCCGGGGCGCTACGAGCTGGGCGAGCCGCTCGTCATCGAGACCGCCATCGGGGCCGACGACCGGCAGGAGGTGCCCTTCCATGTGCGCCTGCGCGGCGCGGCGCCTGTGGACAGCTACGCTGAGGCGAAGACCACCCTCGTCTATACCGGTAGCGACCCGAGCGCCGCCGTCATCGACGTGACCCACAGCCGCAACATCACCGTCGAGAACCTGCGCATCGAAGCGGGGCCTGGTCGGCGCTTTCGCTGTGGGATCCTCTTCCACCGCACCGACTCGGCGCTCACCGGCCGAGGGAGGCTCCTCGCGCCCTCGGCGCTCAACGTCCTTTCGTGCGGCATCGCCGCGGGAGCGGGCGCCTTCACGGTGGGCGTGCGCCTGGGGGATGCGGGCGAGCGGGGGGACCTCGACCAGAACTGCGACCACAACCGGCTTGAGTCCTTGTGGATCGAGGGCGCGACCGATGAGCCGGGCGGACCCCAGGCCGTGCTTCGCGAGGGGCGCACCGCGGCGGGCGTGCTGGTGGCCGGCTCCCAGGTGCAGGGGAGCTTCTTCGCCGACCTGCACATCCGGCGCTGCACCACCGGGATCTTCGTGCTCGATGGCCAGCTCGCCCTCTTTGGCGGCGAGCTGGCGGAGAACGGCGGGCCGCTCGGCTCCGGGCCCGCGGGCCGCGGCGGGGGCGATGTCGTCTTTCGCACGGGCCTGCGGGCCGGGCACCTATTGCAGGACGTGGTGAGCCGCGGCAGCACGCACTTCCTGACGAGCTTCCTGGAAGACGCGGAGTCGGTGCCCCCGACCGGGCAGAGCGCAGCGTGGCAGGGCGATGCGCTCATCGCCGCCGCCGCGATCAGCTGCACCATCACCGGCTGCACAGATCCAAGCCGCGCCCTGGAGCTTTTGGGGAACGGCGGGCCGCTCGTGCTCGCAGGCTGCACCCTGGGCGCCGCCGGGGAGCCCGCGCACCAGGTGCAGGTGGGCGGCTTCACGCAAGGCACGGCAGTGCTGGTGGACTGCAGCGTGAACAGCCTGACCCCCGTGGTGGTCCGGGACGACGGTGCGACGGAAGGCACCCGCCCGCGCGCGCAGCTGCTGCGGGTGAAGGGGCCGGGCGGCGCGCTCCTCCCAGGGGAGGGCGCAGCGCTCCCGGCGCTCGCCTTCCCGCTGGCGCCTGCGGCGCGGCGGCGCAGCAGTCGGCCCGCGGCGCCGGGGCCACAGGAGATGCTAGGCACCGGGGAGTTCATCCCCTTTGTCCCCGATGGGGAGCGGCACTTCCTGGAAGACTCGACGGAGCTTGTGCAGCAGGCGCTCGACACGCTGGCCAAGACCGGCGGCACCCTCTACCTGCCCCCCGCGCTGTACACCGTGAAGAAGACCCTTGTGCTGCGCGGCGCGCGCGGCGCGCGCATCGCAGGCATCGGTGGCCGCGGCGGCGCTTCGGTGCTCGGGCCGGGCATGGTGCGCGGCACCGTGCTCGCCTGGGATGGACCGACGCTTGGGCCGGTCCTTCGCATCGAGGACTGCGAGGACCTGGTGCTAGAGGGCCTGCACTTCACCACCGCGGGGGCGCCGGGCACGCAGGGCGAGATCGCCACGGTGGACACGATGATCGCGATCGCCAGCGGGCAGCGCCTCTGGCTGGAGGATCTGGGAGCGGCCTGGCTGGCAGGCGATGGCGGCGCGCAGGGCCAGGGCGTGTGCAGCACGTTCCTTCGGATCGGCGCGGGCGCCCAGCAGGTGACGCTGCGAGCGGCGCAGCTCCAGCAGGTCGCGCGCGAAGGGGTGCTCGTGGACGGCGCGCGGGGGGTGGAGCTGTCGCTGTACGTGGTGGCGGACAGCCGCTGCGCGCTGCGCATGGCGGGCGGCGAGGCGGCGTGGCTTGGCGGAGGCGCGGGGAACGGCGCGTCGCGCATGGGCGGAGGGGCGACGATCACCATGGAACAGGGGCGCCTCTACATCGGCGCCATTGAGGTCCAGGACAGCGCGCCTTCGCGGGTGCTGGAGGGCGCGGGCCGCGTCGTGGTGGCGGGCGCGGACCTCTTGGTGCCGGCGCTCCAAGATGGAGTACTGCTCGACCTTCGCGACGGAGAGCTGGTGCTGCTCGGCTGCGGGGTCGGGGAGGCGCAGGCCGGGCCGGTGCCGACGGTGCGGGTGGGTGCTGGCGCGGCGGTGCTGAGCCTGGGGAGCGCCCTGGAGACCCGGGGGGCCGCGGCGGGCTTTTCGGGGGCGGGGGCGGTGGTCGACCGGGGGAGCCGGGCCTTTGACCGCGACCAGGCGGGGCGCTGGCCGCAGCAGGTGCAGCT
>CAZGVO010000034.1:0-5432 GCA_964529175.1 uncultured Bifidobacterium sp. | reverse complement strand
TTTTGGGGTACTCTCGCGACCTGGCCTGGCTGGACGCGAGCCGCGTCGCCGTAGCGCGGGGGCAAACGGTCGTGGCGTGGGACACACGCACGAACGCCACGACAACGCTTTGCCGCCGTCTTGACACGCACGTCACGAGCGTAGCAAAGCTGTCGGACGGCCGGCTCGCGTGCGGCTGGTTCGACGGCACCGTCTGGATCGTTCCAACGGAGCCGGCGATTGCGGACGGGGCAGCGACAAAGGAAAAAGCGGCAAAGGGGACCGCGGGCCAACTTGTGTGAAGTCTATTGAAAGTTTGTTCAAGCCCCTGTTTTTCCCTCCCCCGCGCCTTCGCGTCTCAGCTCAGTCCTCCGCGGGGTCCCTGGGGTGGCTGCCAGCGACGCCCAGCCGCCGCGCGAAAACGCACGGGGGGACCGGGACGTCGAGGGTGGCGCCGCAGTGGGCGTCGCACCGCCGTCCGTCGCGGCACATGACGCACCCCGCAGTGCTGCAGTCGTCTCGGCCGCACCGAAAGAGAACGGTGCCGGCGGTGGTGCAGCCATGGCAAAAGGTGGCCCCGCAAACGCGGCACGTCATGTTGGCGGGGCCGCGCGACGCGACCAGGCACAGGTCGCACTGGTCATAGAAGAACGCGGGCAGCTGGCTGTCGCCGCCTTGGTCGCAGTCGCCGTCGGCGTCGCTGTCGTCGTCGCACGAGCTGTCGCTGGAAGGGCTGTCGGCCGGAGCGAGCGGCGGGCCGGCGCGGGGCAGCGAGGGCGGGGGGAAGCGCCTGGTCCACGCGGCGGGGGCGTCGTCCTCCTCGGGCGGCAGCGGGCCGAGGCCGCACTCGACGGACGACAGCCGCAGCAGGAGCGGGGCGCAGGCGACCACGGCCATCGAGTGGCGCAGAGGGGGGCGGCGGAAACTGCGGCGGTCGCACGAACGCGGGGGCGATTTTTCTGCGCCGGCGCCCCCGGTCGCAGGTAACAAATGGCGGCGGTTGACCAGCTCACCGCGGACTGGGCGCTGGTGCTGTTCGAACCGCAGACCAAAGAGCATGTCGCGCGGTTGGCGCTGCGCCATGTGCTGGCGGCGTTTCCGCGCGAGCTCACCGACGTCGTCACCTCGGCGACCGGCTCCCTGCGCTTGGTCGCGCTGCCGCGCTACGCCGCCCGGCTGGTGCAGGTGGGGGGCTGGTTCGCGGCCGCGCCGGCCATGGACACCGTCTTCCGGCGACTCATGGCAGCCATGAGCCCCGCGGTGTGGCACGTCATGCCGCTGTCGTGGGCGACGCACGCGGCGGCGCGCGCGACGGTGTGGCGGGACCCGTTCTACATGATCGCGCGCTCCTTCGAGGGCGTCACGACGCTGCGGCGGTGGCTGGCGGCGGGCGGCTCGCGCGTGTCGCCGGCGGCGGCGGCGGAGGTGCTGCTGCAGGTGGTGGGGGCGCTGGCGGAGCTGGCCGACACGGCGGGCGCCGTCCTGCCCCGCCCCGGCACCCTGACGGCCGACTCGGTGTGGCTGGCGCCCAACCGGGCGGGCGCGGTGGCGCGGTTCTTCGACCCCGCGGGGGGGGCGTACGCGTGCGTCCCCCGCCTGTGGGCGGTGGTCGCGGTGCCCGACGTGGACGCGGCGAGGGCGGCGGCCACGCCCCGGGACGCGGTGGGGAACGACGCGGTGGGCCGGTTCGGGGAGGCGCTGGCGTCGCTGGCGCGGGACCTGCACGCGTCGCTGCCCCGCGACGCCCCCGCCCCCGCGTGGTGGGCGGCCGCGCTGGAGGGCCTCCTGCGGCCGCTTCACACGCTGCCCGTGCCGGCGATGACGGCGGCGGGCGGGGCCCGGGCGGCGCTGGCGCGGGCGCCGCTGCTGGCCCGGTTTGCGGAGCCGCCGTCGCCCGAAGACGGCAGCGGCGCGCTGCCGGCGGAGCCGGCTCGGGCGCCGGTGCGGCGGGCGTGGGATCCGGCGTGGCGGCGGCCGGAGGGCACCCGACCCGCCTTCGCGGCCCTGTTCGCCGCGCCCGGCGCGACGCTGGCGCGGCGGCTCTACCTGGCGGGGCGGGACGAGTGCTCCGTGTGCCTCGGCCAGGGCGGCCACGGCGCGGTGGTGCGGCTGTGCGCCGCCGTGGGCCCCCGCGTGGGGTGCGCCTCGTGCGTCGCGGTCAAGTGGGGCGACGTGCCGCCCAAGGAGGTGGAGGCGCTGGGGCGGGTGAACGCGCTCCTGGCGGGCCGGCCCGAGGCGCGGCACGTGGTGCGCCTGCTTGGCGACGCGGCCAGCCCGTGGCACCCCGCCTTCCGGGTCATGTTCATGCAGAACGTGCCCGCCGACGGCGTGGCGGGCGGCCTGGGGACGCTGGCGGTGAGCGCGTCGGCCGCCGACTTCGCTGACGCGTGGCTGCAGGCGTGCGGCACCATGGCGGCGCTGGCGCGGCGGGGCGGCTCCACGCACGGGGACCTCGGGATGAGCAATGTCCTGGTGAGCCCCAGCGGCGTGCGCGTGGCGCGCTTCTCCGACGGCGAGGGGCGGGCGCTGGCGTGCCGGCCGGCGTGGTGGGTGACCCTGGTGGACTGGAGCCACGCTGCCACGCCGCTGGCGGGGCCACTGGCGGACCTGGCCAAGCTGGGCAACGACATCGTGTGGGCGCTGAACGAGGCGGACGCGCGGCAGCCGGCGTGGGCGGACCATTTCGAGCGCGTGCGGGGTGTCGCGTCGTGGGACGAGGTGCTGGCGGACCCATACTTTGACACGCACCGCGCCTTCGCCGCCGCCGAGGCGCCGGGGGAGGCGGCGGCAGCGGCGGCGACGGAGGAGTTCCACGAGAGCGCGCTGGCCAGCGACGGCGACGGCGACGACGAAGGGGACGAGGGCGCCACTGAGCTTGGCTGGGGCGGGGCGGGGCGTTGAAACAAATGGCCGTCCCCAACCCGTACGCGGCGTTCGGGGCGTACCCGGGGTATGGCTTTGGCGGCTACCCAGCCGCCGCCAGCAGCGCGGCGGCGACGCAGTTTCCCCAGTACGCGCAGTTTCCCCAGTACGCGCAGTACCCCCAGTCCGCGCAGTACCCGCCGTTCGACGACCCGCTGCCGCTGCTGCGCGCCCGTCCGTCGGGGCGGCTGCTGCTGGTGGTGTGCCTCGTGGCGCTGGTGCTGGCGGCGGTGGCGGGGTGGCTGATCGTCAAGTTCGTGGTGGCGCCCCGGAGCAAGCCCGCCCCGGGCGGTGGCGGCGGTGGCGGCGGCGGCGGCACCGACTGCGCGTACGGTCCGTGGGGGCCGTGGGCGGGGTGCGACGGCGACAACGCGTGCAACCCCGCCGCGACGGCGGTGCGGTACCGGCCGGTGGCGCAGCAGGAGGCGGGCGGGGGGGCGCAGTGCGACCCCGGCGCCATGGTGCAGGAGGACGTGTGCGCCCGGGTGAACTCGGCCACCTGCGGCTCCGCGGACTGCCAGTACGGGCCGTGGAGCGACTGGACGCCCTGCCCGCCGCAGTGCGTGGACGTGACGGGCGGCGGCTGCCCGGGCCAGGCGGTGCGGTACCGGACGCGGCAGGTGACGGCGCCGGCGCAGCCGGGCGGCGCGCCGTGCGACACGGGCGCCACGTACCAGGAGGAGCCGTGCGCGCCGTCGGTGACGTGCCCGCCCGCGGTGGACTGCGAGCCGGAGGCGTGGGGGGAGTACATGTGGGGCGGCTGCCCGACGGGCGGGTGCGCCGTGCCGGGGCAGCCCGCGCCAGAGACGTGGGAGTACGCCGTCCGCGGCATCGCGCAGGCGGCGTCGGGCGGCGGGGCGGAGTGCTCCCCCGCCGACCTGGTGCAGTCCCGCACCTGCGCCCCCCCGCCTCCGTGCACCAGCTGCACCGTGGACGCGTGGGGGCCGTGGAGCGAGTGCGACGCGCCGTGCGCGCCGGCGGCCGGCGCCGCGCCGCTTCAGTGGCGCGCCGCGACCGCCGTGTCGGGCCCCGCCGACCCGTTCTCGTGCGTCACGACGGAGGCGCGGGCGTGCCCGGGCGCGGCGGCGTGCCCGGCGGGCGCGTTCGAGGCGGCGGGGCGGGGCGCGGCGCTGACGGGGGCGTCGGCGACGGGGGCGCCGCCGTGGCCGGCGGGGGCGGGGCTGGTGGACGCGCTGGCGGCGTGCGCGGGCGACCCCGCGTGCGGCGGGGTGGCGTGGAACTCGGCCACCTCGGTGGCGGTGGCGCTGCCGGCGGGGGGGGCGGCGGGGGCGGTGGGCGGCGGGGGAGACGGCCCGTGGGCGGCGTGGGCGTGGGACGCGGCGTCGTCCAACTGCGTCCCACCCACTTGGCCCATGCTGGACGCAGAGTGCCTGGCGGCGTGCGCCCCGGGCGGGGCGGCGGGCCTGCCTCCCCGCGGCCGCGCCTTCCCGCTTGCGGGGCTGGCGCCCGACGGCGTCACGCCCGCGCTGTCGTGCCCCGTCACCGCGGACCTGCTGGCGGCGGCGGGGCGGTGCACCCCCGGCGGCGCGGGCGGCTCCTTCGTCTGCCCCCCCTCCGCCGACTGCGCGTACCAGCCGTGGTGGCAGGGCACGGCGTGGTCGGGCTGCGACGCGCCGTGCGGGTACGCGTCGGGCGGCGGCGGGGCGCGGCGGCGGGTGCGGGGCGTGGCGGCGCCCGCCGCCTTCCTGGGCGCCCCCTGCGACCCCGCGCAGCTGGAGGAGGAGATGGCGTGCAACGCGCCGGCGACGTCCACCGCCGCGCCGGGGCTGCTCTGCTTGCCGGCGGGGTCGGCGGCGTGGTCGCCGTCCCTGACGCCCGCCGCGGCGATGGCGGGGGCGTCCGTCTCCGCGGCGGCGGGCGGCGTGGGCGCCTCGTGCCTCGCCCCCGACGTCCTGGCGCCCCTCGTGGCGGCGGGGCAGGAGGTGTTCGTGGTGACGCTGGGCGCGGGGCGGTACCAGCCCCGCGCCGACGCGGAGGAGGCGCTGGCGTCCATCACCGCCGCCCCCGGCGGCTCCTTCTCCGACTGGCGTCTGGCGGGCGTGGACGAGCTGGCGGCGGCGCAGCAGGCGGGGGCGCAGTGGTGCACGGCGGGGTTCGCCGCTGGCAGCGACGCGGCCGCCTTCTACCCGATGCAGCAGGCGCTGGAGGGGTGCGGCCCGGGGGCGGGGCTGCAGGCGTACGGGGGCGGGGCGGCGGGGCTGGCGGTGGTGGGCACCAAGCCGCCCTCCGCCGCCGCCGTCGCGGGGCTGCCGTTCGGGGTGGAGCCGTGGTACGCCCCTGTGGCGGGTGGCGGCCCCGCCGCGGCGTGGTCCATGCCCCCCGCCGCCGCCGCCACGCCGGGCGGGTGCGCCCCGCTGCAGGCGTGGGCGCCCACCACGGACGACCTGCTGGCGGCGGGGCACTGCGGCAACGCCGTCGCCGCCGGCGCCTTCGTCGTCGACCCGCCCTGCGGCGCCCCCGTGCCGTGCGCCCTCACGCCCTGGCAGGACCTCACCGCCTGCCCCGCGTGC
>CAZGVO010000033.1:0-5579 GCA_964529175.1 uncultured Bifidobacterium sp. | reverse complement strand
GGCTGGGTCAGCTCGGCCGCCAGCGCCAGGGCGTCATCGACGTTGTTCATCTCCTGCGCGTGGTGGAAGCGTGCGAGGAGCTCCCGCGCCTGCGCCTCGTGTTTCTGAAGCTCCAACTCTTGCTCCAGTCTCACTGCCAGCTGGTGGTCATCAGGCTTGGGCTGCCTGACACCGCGATCGCCGTGGCCAGCCGCCTCACGCCAACGCGCAAACTGATCCAGGGCCTCCGAGCGTCTTCCTGCCGCGGCGAGCGAACGGAACACGCGCCGGTACTCCTCCGCAGCAGCAGCAGCAGCAGCAGCACTCAGATCTAGCGCCGTCCCGCGCTCGTCCACCGTCGGCGGCGCGGCGTCGGCGGCTCTCCACCGCTCCATGAGGCGGACGGCTTCCTCACTTCGCCCCTGCGCAGCCGCCTCTGTGAACCGGCGTCGGAACTGGTCCCCCGCGTCTCTGTGAAGGTACCTCCACGCCTCGGTCTGAGTACGGTTCGCAAGCGCGTGAGCCTCGGCGCGGCGGGCGCTGCTGAGCGTGCTGGACAGGCGCGCCATCACGAAGGTCTCAAGGGCACTCGCGCTGGACTCCGCGCGCGCGAGCGCTCTCGGAGCCAGGGCGATGAGGAGGCCCGCGCGTCCTCCGGTGTGGGGGACGGTCTCTGCGAGCGCCCCGAGGTACCGGTCATACGCCACATCCCAGCGGTGGGCGGCGGCGGGCGAGAGGGGGTGAGACTGAAGGGGCGAGAGGTATCGACGGGAGGTGCCGCTTCGCAGCAGTTCTGCCCAGCCAAGGGCCAGGAGGTTGTCTGCCCTCGCCGCTGCCTCTTCCATTTTTCCCGACGCGAAGACGTCCTGGGGGTCAAGGGGCTCTGTGGGGGACTCGACGTCAGGGGACTCTGCGCGCTCAAGCCGAACAAACGCTTCCTCGCGGGGGAGCGATGCTTCGATGCCACCCGCCCTCGGAACAACGCCTTCGTCAAACAAGAAGAGCACGAGGCGTGCAGTGAGGTTGCCCTCCGCAGCCGCGGCGCGGGCTCTGATGCGCTGCGCCTCGGAGAGGCCCGTCTCGCGCAGCATCTGCTCCAGCCTGGGAGCTGCCTCCATGGCCTCGCGGACCAGGGCCATGTCCGTGCCCGGGGAGAGGGGATTGATGCCGAGCGGCGGCACCGACAGGCCCTGGGCCATGCGATCGACCCGCTCGCGCGCCTTGTCGGGAGACAGTCCAGCGGAGCGCGCGTCGCTGTACGCACGCGCGAGGTCCGGCTGGGTCGTTCGGTACTCCTCTGTGAAGGCGCCGAGGTGCTTGGTTGGGCCGACGAGGATCTCACCCTCGCGCTCACCACGGCGGGCTTCCATGATTCCTCTGCTCTGCTGTTCCGCGAGCAGCATCCGCATAAGCGGGTTCGCCCTGCCGAGCAGGATCGCCAGCGCCGCCGGGCGCAGGCCCTCCTCGTAGCGGCTCATGCGGGGCCGGGACTCCTCGTCCTCATCTGTTTCGACGTGGTCCTGCAGCCACAGCTTGGCGAAGGCCCACCGACATAGGGGGTCCGCCTCACGATCGCTGCGATACTCCACCTCGTCCCAATCGGCCGGAACGCCGCGTGTCTGCTGGTAGCGCTCCTCCCAGGCAGACGCCCCGTCCGGTGACTCAATGGAGCTTTGTCGGACGAGGTTCACTACCTCGGGCGGAGCCTCATGGTCACGGGTGTTCCAGTGGACCAAAGCAGCAAGGGCCCGGCGCAGGAGCGGATCGCCCGAGGCGTTGTGATAGTAGTCAGACAGGACGGACATGGCTATTCCTCGCAGACCGTGCAGGCGCCGGTCATGGGGTCAAGTTCGTGACTGCAGGCCGGGCAGGTCCCGGGCAGCGGAAGGTGTCGGTCCGCGCAGCGGCGCCGCGTCTCGTGCCGCACTGCATCCACGCCGTAGAGCGCCCCGAGGCGCCGACGCTCCTCGTCGCCAAGGGAAGGGGAGCGCGGGGCGAGGTCGCTCGGCGCCGGCAGCGCGCGAAGGCGCGAACCCCGGACCCGGATCTTCTCGATCTTCTCGCCCGGGAGGCCCACCACATGGAAGGGGTCTTCGCCTACGGGGACGGGGGCCTCCCCGACGCCGGGCACAATGTACCCCAAGACTTCGCCCGTGCCCCTCGCGGCGCAGACTCTGGTGCCGATGGGATGGACCATGGGCTACCCCTCGCAGTCCCTGCAGTCGCCGTTTTTCTTGAGCCGACCGCCGCACAGGTTGCAGGTGGTCATCGCCTTCTTGTTCTGGCGCTCCAGGACGGCGGTGGCTCGCGCGAGGATGGCGTGGGCCTCCTTGGTGCCGTGGACCTCAATGAGGCGGCTCTCCTCCTCGCGCAGGTGGGCTGGCTTGAGAAGGGATCCCACGTAGTCAAGGCGGTTGCCCTTCACCTCGATGACGTGCATCGGGTCCTGGTCCTGCGGGTCTGCGCGCTGCGTCTCCGCGCCCGCGACCACGTAGGCTTTCACCACGCCGACCCCCCGCGGGGTCTTCACCGTGTCGCCCACCTTGTAGAGGTTGAGGGCCCTGTCCCTGGCCTTGATCATCATGCGTTCCTCTCAGCGAGCGCGAGCAGGGTCTCCAGCGCAAGGCGCTTTCGCGTGAGGTAGTTGGCCGTGCTTGTCCGGCGGGCCTTGGCTGGGCCCTTCGCCAACTCCAGCTCCACCTGCGCGCTGCGGCGAAGCAGCTCGACCTCCGCCTGGACTTCAGCAACTGCCTCGGAGACCGCGGGGGGTACCTCCCGCGGCGGTGCCTGTTCGTTGGCGGTGAGGAAGATGTCGGTCTGCCAGCGATAGACGGAACGCTGCTGCTGGGCGCTCTCGAAAAGGTTGAGCTGGCGGGTTCGGCGGACATCCGTGACCGTGAAGTCCTCCTCGCGGCCGGTGAGCGCGATCCCCTCGGCGCCAAGCTGCGGCTGAGGCAGGCGCAGACAGGTGCCAAGGCCAGGGACCTCGGGAACCTCGTCTGGAAAGGAGCGCCCGCCAAACTTGTCCTTGCCCTCCGCCGATAGGAAGCGCAGGTTGACGGCGGTCATGGGCTCACCGGTGGCGCAGCGGCCGGCGCGGGCTCGGCCGGGGCTTCCTCAACGACGAGCAGCCCCCGCGGGATCGCGCGCCCCCACCACACCCGCGCCGTCTCATCGAGCACGCCCCAGGTGGTGCCCTCCGTGCGCCGCGCGCGCTGGAGGAACTCCTCGTAGCCCGCCTGCGTGAAGGGCAGGACCGCGCTCTCGCGCCCCACAAGGCCCCGGCCCGCGGCGAGGAGCTGCCGCCCGACCTCGATGAGGTCGAGGCCCTCGCCCTGCCGCACCGGCACGAAGGCGAGGTAGGGCGAGCTTCTCGCGCGCGAAAGCGCCTGGAGGATCGCAGGGCTGTGGTCATTCCACAGGCGCTGGCGCCACGGCTCCGGGGCCGTCGAGATCCCGAGCTCCTCCAGGGAACGCGAGCCCATGACGTAGCCGCTGCACCAGCTGGCCAGCTCCTGCCGCACCCCGCGATCGTCCTGCTCCTCCGGCCACGACGTGAAGTCGTCCGGCGCGAAGTGGTCGTGCAGCAGCTCCAGCACCCCGTTGTCGCTGCGCAGGCGGTTCGGCGTAAAGCACAGCCTGCCCACGGGCCGCACGTTCAGACCGTTCACCTCCGCCACCTCGAAGGAGGAGCCCGCCGCGTCGCCCGGGTGGTAGCGCGCGCCGTCCCACAGGCACACCGTCTCGGGGCGCTTCGCTTCCCCCTCCAAGATGCGGTGGGTCCACAGGCGCTTGCCGCTCGCGACCACCTGGGCGAGGTGAAACCACGGCCAGATCTTGGGCTCGATGGCGGCGAGGAAGGCGCGGGAGTCGGCGATCTCTTGGTGGCGCACGACCCTCTCCGCGTCCTCGCGGGCGCGGGCGAGCGCATCCACCTGCGCGCCGAGGCCCTTGAGCACCCGCCAGGCGCCGTCCGCGATGCGGCTGTTCACCTCGGCCTGCCGCCGCTCGCGCTGAGCGGCGATGGCTTGCGCCGCCTCCTCTTCGGTCTCCGCGAGCTGCGCGATGAGCTCGTCCGAGGTCTGGTCCGCCTGCGCGAAGGGGTTACTGGTCTCGCGGTCGCTTGACCGCAGGAGGTCCGTCTGCCAGGCGAGCTTCCCTTCGATCATCTGGAGCCGGATGACATCGCTCGACTTGCGGGAGAGCAGGTAGAAGATCTCGATGACCGCGCTCCTGTTGCCCTGGCGCACCGCGCGGCCGTTTCGCTGCTGCAGGGTCGCGGGCTCGTAGGGCAGATCCAGGTGGTAGACCGCGCAGGTGCGCACCTGCAGGTCGATGCCCTCGTAGGCGATGGCGTTGGCGATGACGACGTCGTAGCGTGGGAGGATGCCGCCGTCCGGGTCACCGTTGAAGCCCTCGGCGATGGCCTGCCGCTCGGCGGGCTTCTTCGCCCGGTCGGCGTTCAGGATGCCGATGCGCTCCTCGGGGACGCCCGCCTCAATCAGCAGCCGCTGCATCCAGCGGTGGACGGCGATGTTGTCGCAGAAGATGATGTGGCCGCAGTTTGGGCGCTGCCGCACGAGCTGCACCACACGGTCGAGCTTGGGCGCGTGGCAGTCGGCGAGCGGGATCTCGCCCGCCGCCTCCCAGGTCCAGGGCTTGCGCTTCTTCTTCGGCGCGTCCGCCTCTACCGAGCTTCGCCCCGCGTCGAGTTCCTGCTCCTGCGAGCCCGGGGGGCTTGGGAGGAGGGGGTGGATGCTCGCGAGCGCCATCTTGTGCAGGACCCCAAGGAGCTGCAGGCGCGCGGACCGGTCCGTGGCCATCCGCCGCTTGAGGGCCATCGCGGAGAGGCGATAGGCATTGTAGACCTCGCGCTGGCGCTCGCTCATGTCCAGCATCTCGCGGATGACCCGCGACTCGGGGAGCACGAGGCCCACCTCCTGCGCCGTGCGAAACTCCGCGAGCCGGAAGACGAGCTCCCGCAGCTCGGCGAGCTGCTGGAAGCCCGCGACCACCTGGCGGTTCTCCGTGCGCTCCTCGACCTGGTTGAAGGTCTCCTTGTACTCAAGGCGCAGGTACCGGTCGATGAAGCACTCGGCGTCGTAGCAGCCAAGCGCCACCCAGGAGTCCTCGTCCACGTAGTGCAGGAGCGAGCGGTACTCGATGGGGGAGTTCTTGGCGGGGGTGGCGGAGAGGAACATGACACCGCCGCCGCCGTTTCGGCGCCGCAGGATCCCCGTGCGGATGGCGAGCTCCCAGGCGCGGTCGCTCCCCTCCTGGATCGCGCCGAGGTACTTGGGCAGGCCGCCCTCGCGCTCCTGCGCGGCGAAGAGGTTCTTGAAGTTCTGGGCCTCGTCCACCACGATGAGGTCCGGGTCGACGTCCTCCCAGGTGACCCCGGGGTCTCGCTCCCCGAGCGTCATCTCGGCGATGAGCCGGGCCTGGATCTGCGCCTGCACCGCCTGGTTTCGCTCGGAGAGGTCCTCCAGGGTGCCGATGGCCTCGCGGTACTGCTCGCGCTCCAGGATGCGGCGCGACGCGGTGCCGGTCCCAAGGATCAGGGCCTCCACCTCCTCAAGCGCCGTGCTCGTCACAAGGCC
>CAZGVO010000032.1:0-6045 GCA_964529175.1 uncultured Bifidobacterium sp. | reverse complement strand
GGAGCCGGGCCTTTGACCGCGACCAGGCGGGGCGCTGGCCGCAGCAGGTGCAGCTCGTGGCGGCGCGCTAGGGGCTCTGGTCTTGGAGCTGAGGCGTCGGGAGAAGTTTGGACCACTGCGACGGCAGCAAAAGTCGTAGACTTTGGCCCGATGTCCTATCGGATTCTCCCAGACGGCGCTGTCGAAGTCGATTCAATCGAAGAGCTTGAAGCGGCCCTGCGAGTCGTCGCTGGACTGTCTCGACGGAGCCAGCACCAGATGCTCTCCGCAGACGTGTCCGAGACCGAAGAAGAGCGCGCGGCTGCATGCTTCCGCCGCCTCAAGCCCAACCCGGTGAGTTTCTTGCGACTCCTGAAGACCCGGCTCGATGGACTTGCCCTTGACGACGCTCCCGCGCTCCTCGGACTCGCCAACAACATCGCCGTGTCCGGCGTCGTCTCTGTGACAATCCGCTGTCTCAAGAGGGACGGCGTTGATCCGCAGAAAGTCATCGTCACTCGGCGGAGCGGCACCGGAGCGAGGCGCAAGATCACGTATAGCGCTGGCCCTCTCCTGATGCAGTTGTCACTGCCTGTGCCACAGACCACCACCCTCGTTGTCGGAGCGGGCTCCCGGTTGCTGAACACCCAGCAGCTGCCGTCCTAGCTGTCGCGCCGGCGCCGCGCCAGGTGCAGCTCGTGGCGGCAGCGCGCTAGCATCAGGTGCTGCCCAGCACGACCAGCCAATCGATCCCACCACCACCGCGGAAGTGGAGCACGGTTTCATCTCGGGGGATGTCGCGCCACGACAGCCGCCTACGCGGCTCGCCGTGAATGACATGCACCACCTCTGCGGCCTCATTGAAGTCGTTGAAATGTGTGCCGGTGATGTCCCTAGCCACGGCGCGCCCCCTTCCTCTGCCGCATCCCGCGTCTCTGCAGGCTAAGCTGCAGGTTCTTCCCGCGGCGCCGAGCTAGCCGTCTGTGCTCGGCTCGAACCTCACAGCGGAAGGCGACCGCATCCGGGTCGCTGGACGCCAGCACGTCATGGAACTCCCGCCAGATGTAGAACTCCGCGTCGGTCAGGCTGGCGACGATGTCCTTCCCCTCCCTCTTCCGCCGCTCCATGCGCTCCTTGAGGGTCATCCGCGCGGTCCTGGCAGCAGGTACAGCTCCTTGGCGTTGTAGATCCCACCCGCCCGCCTGTACGCTTCGACCATGATGGCCGGGGCTGCCCTCCAGGGCTTCTTTCAGATCGGCGGGCAGCTCGCCCAGGTCAGGGGGTCGGTCCATGGATACCATCCTCGAAGAAAGGGCAAGACCTTTCTGCACCGTCAACTATTCCGGGGAATATTCTCGCGCACACCCTGCGCTGCTCTCCCACCTGAAAGCCGCACCAGAGAAAAGCGGCAACTCGCGTTCCGTCCGCGGGGCCTTGGCGAAAAGGGGTCTCTTCGGGCGCCGCCGCGCGTCAAAGCGTCCAGTTGCCGCTTTTGTGGAGTAGCGGCAACTGGCAGGACTTGCTAGGGTGGGCATCACCCCATGAGCTACGCCGCGCGTCAGACCCCGCCCCGCACCCTGGACGATCACGAGCAGCAGCTGCTCTTGCGGGTCACGGGCGAGCACGCCCGCGGCTACCGCGACCATGTGCTCTTCTCGGCGGCGCTCGGCACGGCGCTGCGCCAGGCGGAGCTGCTCGCCCTGAACCTGGGGGATGTCTATCTCCCAAGCGGCGGCGCCCGGCGGCGCTTCCCGCTCACGGTGTTCAAGCGGAGCAACCGCGACGTCGAGATGCAGGAGGCCATCGTGCCCGACAGCCTGCAGCACAAGCTGGAGCGCTTCCGGGCGTGGAAGCGGACGCACGGGGAGGACCTCGCGGACAGCGCGCCGCTGTTCATCAGCCGCCACAACCTCCGGCTCTCCGCGCGCATGATGCGCGCGGCCTTCGCTCTGTGGCAGGAGCGCGCGGGCTTTCAGCGGCGCTTCAGCGTCCATGCCCTGCGGCATACGGCGCTGTCGAACCTGTACCGCGACACCAAGGACCTGCGCTTGGTGCAGCGCGTGGCACGGCACAAGAGCGTGACCAGCACCCAGATCTACACCCACCCTTCCGACGAGGATGTGGTGCGGGCCGTGCGGGGACTCAGGTGTTGACCTGCGCAGCATCTCGGTCACACTGAGAGCCCTCCACAGCCGCAGACCAGGGCGCTCCGGCGCGGCGCCGCCCGAAGCTGCGCGGCGTGGTCTGGACAAAGGTCGCGGCCCGCACCAAGGCGCGTAGCGTGTGCGGGACAGAGGCGAGCGCTGCAGGTTCCGCCGCGGGGTCCGGTGGGCCAGTCGCACAGCGCCTCGGCGGGCTCGCGGCACCACTTGCAGCGCTGGCCCCGGACACCGCATAGGATCGCGCTAAAGCCAGCGCCCTCCATCCGCACCCGCACGCACGGCATCACTCCCCCCGGCCGCGGGTCATCGCTAAGATGTCGATGTGCGCCCAGACTGCATCTCCGCACTGGTTCGCGTAAATCACTTGCTGGTTTTCGATCAGCACGTATTCCGCCACCTCGCTCGGATGTGTGGCGACAGCCGCAGCGATGGTAGACAGCCCCCTCGCAGCAGCATACTCAGTCAGCGTTGGAGCGGCTAGCGCATCCGAGTCGATGATCACGCCGGTCGATGTGGTAACCCTTGGCATCAGGCCGGGTCTCCATCTCCATCTGAGCCCTCTAGGTAGGGCCAGCCGTTGAGCGCCGCGTAGACCATGGCCCAGGTCCGCGCATCCCGGCGCGGCAGCAGCTCCGGCACGGGCAGCTTGCTGCGGCTCGCGCCGTGGCAGAGCCACACCTCGTAGCCCCCTCGGTGCTTCTGCAGGTGGAAGCGGCGAGCGGGAAGACCCACCTCTGCTTCAGCGACTACCGCGTGGCACAAAAGGGTCGAGGCGAGGCTGCGCGCAGCTCCTGGCGAAAACGACCACTCCAGCTCCACATGGGCATCTTCGATGCGGACCCGCACGAGGCCCTTGACGACGCTCACCTTGAGCGATGTCGGGGGCGGCTGCCTGCGCGGCCTGTTGGCGCCGCTGGTGCCAGGCTTTCATGTCGGTGATGTCGCTCATGACTTGCCCGCTCCACTTGAGCGCGCGCGCAGGCGCTCGCACACCGCCTCGCGGATCTCCTCCAGCGTGAAGTGCTGGCACAGGCGGTCCCACGCCGCGGCCCGGGGCTTGCCGCGCACGCCCCGTGCGAGGCCCCGCGCCTCAAGCAGCGCCATCGTCTCGTCATGCCACAGGAGCGTGGCCAGGGCGCGCGGCTCGACCGCGGGGTTCTGGCGACCCTCTCGAAGGGGGGTGAGGGCTGCGCATGGGGGGGCGGACACGTAGAGCACGCCCCACCACGGCGGGATCAGGTCCAGAGCACGGCTGTGCTTGGGCGCTGCCACCAGCGTCACCTGGTCGAAGATCCGGCTGAACTCCGCGGCCTGCGCGGGGAGCCGCCGAAGGCTGTCACGCGCCGACTTGATCTCGAAGGCGTGCAGGGTCTGGCCCACCACCACGAGGTCCGCGCGGCAGCAGCCGGCGCCGCGCTCATCAAGCACCAGAGCGCCGGGCCTCGTCAGGTACGCCCGCAGATCATGCCGGATCTGGGCCTCCGTCATCAGACCTCCATCTGGCGCTGCGCCAGGTTCTCAAAGCGGGTGTACTGGTTGAGGAAGGCGAGCTTCACCGTCCCCGTCGGCCCCTGCCGCTGCTTGCCGATGATGATCTCGGCGACGCCCCTGTCGGCCGTGTCCTTGTTGTACACCTCGTCGCGGTAGATGAAGGTGATGAGGTCCGCGTCCTGCTCGATGGCGCCCGACTCACGCAGGTCGGACGCCATTGGCCGCTTGTCCGCACGGGCCTCCAGGGAGCGGTTTAGCTGCGAGAGCGCCACCACGGGCACCCCAAGCTCCTTGCCGAGGGCCTTTAAGCCCCGGGAGATCTCGCTGATCTCGCGCTCGCGGCTGGAGTCGCGCCCAGCGGCGCGCCCTTGGATGAGCTGCAGGTAGTCCACCACCACCAGGCCGAGAGGCTTCGCAGCGCCGCGCTCGAAGATCTCGGTGTCCGCGCGCCAGCGCCTGCACTTGGCGCGGATCTCCATGAGCGTGGGCGACCCGCTGTCGTCGATCCAGATGGGCGCCTGGGAGATGCGGGAGGACGCCTGGGTAATGCGGATCCAGTCCGGCACGGTCAGAAACCCCGCCCGCAGGGCCTGGGAGTTGACGCGCGCCTCCCCGCACAGGACCCGCTCCAGGAGCGACTCCTTGGACATCTCCAGTGAGAAGACCAGGCAGGGGACGTTGTGATGGAGGGCTGCGTTTTGCACGCAGTTCATCACGAAGGAGGTCTTCCCCATGGACGGGCGCGCCGCGATGATGATGAGGTCCCCGGGCTGAAGGCCCGAGGTCATCGCGTCAAACTCCGAAAAGCCCGTCGGGACGCCGGTCACCACCTGGCGGTTCGCGAAGCGCGACTCCAGACGCCGGATGGCGGTGTTTAGCACCTGACGCACGGGCGCGTAGGCTTGGCGAGCCTGGCGGTTCGCGATCTGGAAGATGGTGCGCTGGGCCTCGTCGATGTACTCGTCCACATCGCCGTGGTCCTCGTAGCCCCGGGTGGCGAGGCCACTCGCCGCGAGGAGCACCTGCCGCTGGGTGCTCCGGTCGCGGACCCGGGCCGCGTGGTAGGTGATGTTCTCGACCGTGGCGACCTTGCTCGCAAGCTCCGCGAGGTAGCTCTCGCCACCTTGGATCTTGGAGAGCACGCCGTTTTGCCGCAGCTGCTCGGCCACGGTGATCAGGTCAATCGGGCGCGACTGGCTGTCCAGGTCCTGGATGCTCTCGAAGACCAACTGGTGCGTCGGGAAGTAGAAGTCCTCGGCGCAGACGATCTCGGCCACCTGGTTCAAGGCCGCCCCCCGAAACAGGATGCCGCCCACGACGGCTTCTTCGGATTCCCGGTCCATGGGGAGCTGCCGGAAGAGGGCCTCCCCGCTCATGGATCCCGCCTCAGCCGGGCCTGCTCGCGCCGCCGGTTCTCGCGCCAGCGCCGAGCCTCCATCGCCTCGCGAAAGACGCGCTGCAGCAAGGTCCGCAGCTCGGGGTAGGCGAGGTCGAGCTGGAGATGGAGCCCCACCGCTCGGCGCATGAGGCGCTCGATCTCGTGCAGGAGGCGCGCGCGCTCGTCCATGCACTCGCCGTCGTGATGCCGCGGCCGGACGCAGGGGGCGCGCAGGGGGGCGGGCTGCTCGTTGCAGCGCCGCTCCCTGGGGGCAGCGTGGATCACGACTGGCGCTCCCACAGGCTCTCGGCGAGTCCCGCGATGCGCTCGGAGAGGTGGTCGCGCCAACCGATGAAGACATCAACATACTTGCGCCGCACGGGCCGCGCGCCCGACAGCGGGTGCGGCACCGCCGCGAGCGGGCCCAGCGCCAACCACCAGAGCGCCCGCCCAGCGGCGAAGCGCACGGGCTGCGGGTGGTGCCGCAGGCGACCCCAGAACGACGCAGGGAGAGGAGGCGAGGGGAGAGATGCAGCGCTCATCGACCCTCTGTGATGATGGTGGCGGCGGGTGGCGCGTCCTTGGCCCCGGGGTCTTCAAGCTGGATGACCACCGAGTTGAAGGTGATGTCTGGGACCTGCAGGGGCAGCGAAACCGGCGTGACGAAGTCGATCGTGCGGTGCGCATCGGCGGGGACGGGCACTTCGCGGTCGTACTGCCGATAGCACAGGATGAACCACGGGCCGGGCTTCTGCGCCACGTTCCTGTCGTACAGCGCAAGCACCACTTCGAGGCGCCCCCCGTCTGCGACTGGCACCGCGGCGCGCGGGGTCGCCGCGCACAGGTGGGCGACCGTCATAGGGCCTGCCTCATAGAACTCCACCCGCGCGACGGGCACCGCGCCCGCTGGTGGCGGGAAGGAGCGTTGGACCCACCGCCGGTAGATGGGGGCAAGCGCAGTGGCGCGTCCCATCGCCAGCTGGCCCTGGGCGACGTGGCCCTCGGTAAGGTCTTGGTCAGTCACGACGTGTCCCG
>CAZGVO010000031.1:0-6908 GCA_964529175.1 uncultured Bifidobacterium sp. | reverse complement strand
GCCTTGTTCAGAGGGCTCTCTCCGAGGTGGGTTTTGCTCCAAGCGCGGCGTCCGTCGAACACGTCAACGGCCCAACCTTGCCCGTCATCTCGCGGTCTTACGTGGATACAGAGTTTCATGGCTCGTTAAATTCTCCGGTTGTTAACTTCGCGGATTCAAACGAATCCCTTCCGATTGACCTCGACGACGGGCGGCTGGGCCGAGACCGGTCCCTGGATGGTCCTCATGGTCGGCCCGCATCGGCATGTAATCGGCCGGCACTGGCGCCACCCGCTCCGCTTTCGGACGGTCATCGCGTCGCAGTGGAAGCAGCTTGAGCGTGCGTCGAACGCGTTCACCGAAGAACTGTGTCGGGGTGCAGAAGTTCGTGAGACATGATTCGCTCTGATTTCGCGCAGAAACAAGCATGTCTCACGAAGTCCTGCCGCAGTCGACAAGCACGTACTTCGTGAGACATTCCCGACGAAGGGCAGCAGTTGGTGAGACATCACGGCGAAGGCCCGGCGGCGACCCGGCAGGAGCCCTACCCAACGGCATGAAGTGGCGGTTTCACGGCGGCACGGTGCAGGCGCTTCGCGTCCCGCACCACGTCGGGGCCGTGCGTTGGCTTAGTGCAAGCAGAAGTGCGCAGTTGCTACCGCCGATCGCGAAACGGCGTCGGCGCTCCTCTTCGGCGAGGAACTGAGCTCGGACTGGAGATACGTAAGGCGCGGGCGCTTGGACTCTGGCACGGGCCACGCTTCGCCTGATTCAGTCCCGGCGTTGGAGCGACCACATCTGTCGAGCTTGCCGCGACCAGGTCTGGCGTCCGTGCGTGGGGTCGATCCGAGCGCGTCAGCGTGATTTCGACGCGCCGACGGGGGTGGGCGAAACGGTCTCGCCCGCATCGGCGAAGATGCGCAGGAGTTGATGGCGAGTAACCTCGCGCCCCCCTCGGGTCGAGTGCTTGGAGCGACCGATCTCGATCACCCGAATCGGCGAGTCGGGGCCGATGAGAATGTTGGACGGCATGTTGAAGTCGTCCGCAAGTTCGCCCCGGAGCACCTCGTCGGTTCTCGGCTCGAAGAACGTGAACGACTTCTCGCCCGTATCGAGTCCGACGATCCGGCCACGGACAGCCCACACATCTTCCTCGCGCGGGCCCGACGCGGGCAATGCCTCGATCCGTCGACCAGCGGTGTGCGCTGCGACGAACGCGTGCTTGCCACCCCCCCACGACATCAGCAGCGCCAAGTCGTGCGAGATGACCTCTTCGAGCAGGTCTTCGTACCTCCCCTGCACGCGCCCGCCGAAGTCCCCTAGTGCTTTGGAGAGGTCGGCAGGGGAGGCAGCCGTCAGGAGGCGTTGGATGGCTTCCGACGCCTGCGCGAAACGCGCCTCATCGTGTGGTTTCACTTGGATGACCAGCGACCCATGCACCAGTCCCACAACATCGATCTCGGCGGCCTCGCGGACGGAGTCTGAGACGGACCCGGCCAATTTCGCAAACCCGTCCATGAACCGCTGTGTCAGTGCGACATAGAGGCGCTGGATCTTATCCGAGACTCCGGCGAGCGCCTTAAGTCCGACCGCCGCCTCGCTGCTTGCGCGGGCCAAAGAGAACTGGGGCGCCGAGGTTTCCGTAGTCTGCGCGGACACCGCCCATCGAGGCAGCACGAACCCGCGGTTGGGCAACGCATCGATCGGCACGCTCTCGCCAGCGATCTCGGCCACAACATCAGCGTCCGCAGATTCGTCGACAACAAGCACCGTCGGCTTCTGGAAGGACTCCCAGATTTCCGTGGCGCCCGCGAGCACGGCTTGATATTCGACGGAAGAGATCGGGGCATAGACCCAACGGCACACCCCGTTGGCCGCTTCGCACACGACGCCGATCCACAGCCGGCCGTCGCGCTCCGCCACGACCAGCTCGGGCATGTCGGTCTCGATCAGTACGTCCCGGGTCACGGGGCGCTTGGGCTGGTCGTTCAACATGGGCTGGAACTCGGGCCACTTGGGTTTCAAGGGACGAACCTTCGCGGGAGGTCGGCATGAACCACAGCGCAGAACCACGTGGAGCGGTGGCCCAGCGCTGCGTGTTTGCCGGTCGGCTTCAACTTGCCCTCGTCGGGGGTGAACGTGGCACGCAGGACGACCTTTCTTTTGTGGAGGGGCATATTCCTGATGTCTTCGGGAATCTCCGGGGTGGTCCAACACGAGAGCCCCGCTCGGTTGTGCGGGTCGGCGTGCTTGTGGAAATCGTTCTCCTGCGCGCTTTTATAGTCGTTCGCCTCGAGCGGCTGATGGGCAAGGTAAAATAGTTCGCCGTCGAGAGCGGTAGCATCGAGCGGCGGACATCCCGGCGGAAAGTGGCTCGGCCAAGTCATCCCCTGTGACATTCCCTGCACCTTTCGGGCGGGTTCTCCCACGATCTCGCCCGCGTCCGCAATCCCCTTCTTGATCTGCCACCTACGTTGCGCGCACGACGAGGCCCTCGTCGTGCGCGCCGCATAGCGCCGTCGACCGCTCCCCGAGCATCGCGCGCGGGCCATTCCATGGCCACTGCGGCGCTCGGATTCAGAACGTTCGTCGGCCTCGCCGTCGGGTTCGGCCACTGCGTCGGCCGCGCTCCGCGGGACCGGCGCCGAGGGGCAGTCCCAAGCCGCGGTGGCGCGATCGAGGGAGTAGTGCCCACCTCGCTGCGATGGCGTTGCTGCGACGCGCTCGAACCGCGGTCGCCAGCGATCTCTCCGTCCTCGTTCGGCGGACACGCGACGAGCAGCTCCGTCGCCTTGACGATGTCGCGGTTCCTGTCGAGGTACGGCTGCGCCTCGTGGGCGGTCTCGCCCGGCAGGATCGCGCGGCACGCCCGCTTCGAGTCGGAGTCCGACGGGTGCAACTCGACGCGCGCCCATCGCACGCGCGGCCTCGTGCGCCTGGGCGTCCGCGCCGACGCGGTCGCCGTGGTGGAGGACCTTGCACCCGAGCGACGCGAGCGCGCTCCGCAGCGCCTCAAGCTGCGCGGCGGTGCACCCGAGCGACGTGCTCGTGAAGCCGACGACCACGTCACCGCCTCGCGCGAAGCGCCGACACGCTCGTCGGGAAGTCTCGCCCCTGCCTGCCCACGGTGTTACGTTCGTGCGTGTGAACCTCCTCGACCCGATCGGCGCCCCCAGCGGCCGGGAGCAGTTCAGTCAGCGCCCCGCGTGGAGGGTGCAACGTGATGATGGGGTCGTTGTCTGGGGGTTCGCGGAGCTGCGTGGTGGTCAAATCTGGGTCACGGGGTATCCCACGTATCCCGTGGAACTCGTGCGCCCTGCCGCTCAACCAGTTGCAGGAGCGGCAGTCGGAGCGGGAACAGGTGTCATCCTTGGCGCAGCCATCGGTGGCCCTGTGGGCGCGGTCATCGGTGGGGCGATCGGCTTGGTGCTCGGCACGGCAATGAGCGGGTCGGTAAGGAATTGAACCCGAAAGACCTCCCGAGGCTGGCGTTCAGTGCCGACCCCATTGCGTGCTCGGTGGCAGGCGTAGCGGTGCTTCTCGTGGTGCTTGGCATCGTGATCCGTCGCGGTGGGATCGACGTGCGCTTCATCATCCAAGTGTTCGCGACCTGCGCGACGATTGGAACCGTGCCCAAAATCATGCTTTGGGTGGCGGCAATCCTGCTCCAGGCCCAGCACCCTCCCGCGCCCCCTAGCGGCACCGACTGCGTGCTCGCGAGTGGCGCATTCCTCGCGATCATCTTTTCCTCGGTGCAGGAACTCATCGCCATGCTTGCGAAGGATTCTGCTCAACCGTCCGCCGCATCGCAAACCCAGCCGTCTGTTGCCTCGCAAGCCCAGCCAAAGGGCGCCTTAGCGAAGATCCTCCAAGCCGTACAGCGATGGCTTCCCAGCACTGCGAACGCAACGCCGAGGGTCGCGCCCGACGATGCGGGCCTACTGCCTGTTCGGAGCGAGCCCGCGCCTTCTGAGAAGGCGGACTCCTCTGTGAACTCGCCGGGCGGTCTCGCCGTCACAGACGCTCCGCAGGTTCCCCCGGCGGAGAAGTGACGTAGAGTCGCGTCGGCCTCTGGCTCGCCGAGTGACCGCGCGACCTCAGGGAGCTGACCGCGCCGCGACCGCGTCGATGAGCTACGCGGCCCCAGCGGCGCGGCCTTCGTGGATGGCGCGCTCGATCGCGTCGACGAGTTGCCGGACGTCGTAGGGCTTGGGGAGGAGCACCGTCGCTGCGGTGAGTACCGCAGCGGGGACTCTTCGAAGATCATGCCCCGAGCAAAACACCAGCGGCAGCGCTGGGAACTCGGCGCGCAGACGAGCAAGCACGTCGGTGCCTGGGATGCCCGGCAACGTGAGGTCGAGGTACGTCGCGCAGAACGAGCTGCCGTGCGCCTCGAGCTCCGCGAGGGCCTCGTGCCCGCCCCGCCCCTGCTGAAGCGTAAAGCGGAGGCGACCGAGAAAGGCTCCGTCGCCCGGAGCCGGACCAAGCGCCCTTGCGCATCAAAGCGAGGGTGATTATTAAGGGCGACCCCAGAGTCAACAGAAACAAGGAGGATGTAATGGCAAGGATTTTTGTCGAAGAACCCGGAATCTTCGGTGATCGCTGCTCCATTACGGACGAGTCGAGCAGGATCATCGGGATGCTCCACCTGAACCTCTCGTCGTTCATCGGCGGGAGCAGCGGAGCTGTTGTGAGCACTAACGGCCAGCTCATCTACCAGAGTCGCTTCAACTTCGGCATGTGGGACGAGCCAACGCGACGCCACATGGCGATCCTGTTCGTCCAAGAGGCGTTCCCCGGGAATTCGGTGTCGATCGCGGGGGATGCTCCCCTGACGGGCCCCATCTCGCCCGTGGAGTTCCTGAGCGTTCTGCGCGAACTCTTGCCGTCGACTCCTCAGCACCCGAGCGGAACGCTGCCGGCCACGATCTCACTCGACACCCTGACGATGATGGCAAGGGAACTCTACCCCGGGCGCACGAGCAACCCCGTGGACTTCCAAAGGGCCGTCGACATGATCAACGCCGACCTAGTGAAGCGCGGGGAAGCCCCCCGCCTGGAATGGTCGAACAACACGCTGGTCTACCGACCCAGGTGACCTTCCCCTACCCGTCAAAGTATGCCTATCCGGTTCGGACCTAAAGCGGCGCGCGCCGTGGGCGGCAAGAACCGTGCGTGCCACGATCCACGCGGGCACCATGATGCGGCGCGTCGTCGCCAACGTGAGCGCGAGTAGGACACCCCGCGCGGCATTCACCGTCACCCCCTCGACGATTGACGTAGCCTGTCACGCTCCGTTCGCCGCCCCGGAAGGCAAAGGCTGCGCGCGCGCTTCTACGGAACGCGCGTCCAGTTCGTCGGAAACGTCGGCGCGCGCCGGGTGTTGCGCGTGCGCGCGCAGTCTGCTACGCCGCGAGCATGAGTGAGTCCGTGGGGCAACCAGAGGGGCCGAAGCTCCCGTTCCAAGTTCTTCCATACGAACCGATGGTCATCGTCGTGACCGACTCAGACAAGAAGCAATATCGAGTTTCGGTGCGTGTCGCCATTCTGGAAGTGATCGAAACAAAAGACCACGTAGAGAAAGACGGGAAGAGGATCCCGCTCTTTCAGTTCCGAGCGCAGATGGTGGCGGAAACAAACGGGGTCGAGGCCCCCGACTCGGCCGTCAAATGATCCTCGCATCGAAGGCTGTAACCGCCGTGGCAGATGGCATCACAACGGTTGTGTTTGCCATCTTGGTCGGAATTACCGCAGCAAACGATCTTCCGTTCGCGCAGCACGACTACATCGACCAACCCAACAATCAACCCGTGTGCGTGACCAGTCGCATCGGCGGGACGAGTGTCGTAAGCGGTTCTGAATTCGTTACCGTGCCGCTTGCAGCACAAGGCAACGTCATGTTCGAATCAAGCATGCACGCAAGGACCGATTCGTCACTTCGCGATATGCTTTCCAGCCAACTCGCAGCGCTTCGCCTGCTGTCCGACAACTGGGATGGAGACGGAGCAATCGCACCGAACGAGTACTCTCGTTCGACCGCGGCCCGGATCCTGAACGAAATTATGGGCAGCGGCAGTGTGCCTGACGAAGTTGATTCCGACGTCATGGGTGGCGTGGCGATTATGATGCACTCTGATTCGCTCCCGCGCAGTGCTTGGTTTGTCATGCCTAATCGTGGCGAACCGCGCGTGGTGCTCCATGGAGACGATTGCCCTAGTCCTCGATCGCGATACCTCACGGAGGGCTACATGAAAGATGTCATCGAGTTTTTGAGGCGAGCATGAGCGTTCGCGAACTCGATGTGTACTTCGCGGCGACGGACCACCTTTGCCGCCGCGTGGCCAAAAGCGACGTGTACTCAATTACCAAACAAAATCCATCCCCGTCACCTAGACTTAAACCACAACGGATCAATTTTCAGGCGTCTGTCTTTCGGGAGTCGCTAACAAGCGACGACGCCGTTTCATCGTCCGAGCCTGAACGCGATGGTATCGCAAAGGCTCTTGTGTCAGATATATTCGCGATAACGACAACCACCGTTCGTGTCGTGTGCGCAGATGACCCCGACGACAAAACCTCTTTGGACAATGCGCACGCGCTTATCGCGGTGGTCGCTACCAGTACCGAAAGCGTGGACCCACTGCACGTGGATCAAGCGCGCACCTTAGTTGCTAAGGCATTTTTCATTCACAAACCGCCGTCAAGATAGTCTTTCCAAGACTCGCCCACCCGCCACTGTTTTTCAGTCCGCTCCTGTGCTTCTATCGGGGCTATGCCCCTCTCGCCGCCCCGCAAACGCCCCTCCCGCCGCAAGCGCAACGACGGCGACGCCTCCGCGCCGAAGCCCAAGCGCACCCCGCGCCGCCCCGCAGAGCAGCCTCACTCCCTGTTGGAGTTTCAGGCGATGTTCCCCGATGAGGCATCGTGCG
>CAZGVO010000030.1:0-7749 GCA_964529175.1 uncultured Bifidobacterium sp. | reverse complement strand
CCGAAGCCCGTCCGGCCAGGGGGCAACTGATGGCCGCCCCCTTGGACATCGACTGCTTCAGCTGCCGCGCCACGGCGCGCTGCGCCTGCCGCAAGGGTGACGGCTCCCCGACGGAGCCCCACGCCGTTCGCGTGGCGCTGTCGGTCGCCTGCGACGTGGAGACGTGCAAGGCCCGCGTCGGGAAGATCTGCACCGGTGCGCCGGGCACTGCGCTGTACCACCCCGAGCGCATGTACAAGGCCAAGGGCATCACCGGGCCCGCCTTCAAGGTTGGGCTCCAGCGTCACCTCGAAGCGCTCGTCACGTTCCTGCAGAGCTGCCCCACCGAGGTCGCTAGTGCTCATCTTTCCGTGGAGGTGCGCGGTGAGGCGAACCTGCCACGCCTGTTTGGAGAGAAGGGCCGCTTGGTCGTCGTCTTCCGCCAGGGCGGGATCTATGCCTCCGCGAGGGTGGCCGAGCCAGAGCGGCGCACGCCGCCGCGGCGCCCAGATCCACGGCCGACCCGCGCGACCGGCCTGCACCGGGTCGACGTCCGCCCGCGGCGCGCGCCTGAATCCTACGAGGACATCGCGGAGGAGATGGAGGATCAGGGCGACCCTGACGACGAGGCCGACGAGGACGCCCGCGCGCTCCCACCAGGGCCGCCGGCGCCCGCGCCGCTCCAGCTTGGCCCCTCCTCGCTCGCGGCCCCGGTGCCCGCGCCGCTTCTGCTCGGCCCGTCCCCGCTCGCGGCCCCCCCCCAGCCAACGCTGCCGCCACCTCCAGGGCAGCTGCTGTTTCTACTACCGGGCGGTGGAAAGTGACGGCCAACACCCAGAGCGCCCCTGATGAAGCGGACGCCCCAGCGCCCCCTCCAACGCGCGCGCTGCCGCGACCCCGGCTCATCCTGCTGCTGCGGGTCCGGGCCGCTGGGGAGCGGGGCCTGATTCAGTTTGAGTGGGAGTCGCGCCCGGACCTGGCGTCCCTCGGCGCGGAGGGGCTCGCGGCCTGCGAGCACAAGGACAGGGATCGGTTCTGGACCCTCACGCCCCGTGGCGGGGAGCTGCTGCAGCAGGTTCCTGAGCCGGTCCTTCTTCGGGCCGAGGGTGAGCGCCTCGCCAGTGACCTGCGCCAGATCGCGAAGCGCCTGGAGCAAGCGCTCCGGGACAAGACGGACTGCCCTGAACGCGCGAACCTAGAGGCACTGCTTGAGCTGGGCGCTGTGGCGCGGGACCGCGCCCCGCTGAAGGAGCGATGCAGCGAGCTGCGGCGCGCGGCGTGGGAGCGGCCATGCTGACGCGCGCCTTGACGGTGCTCCTGCTCGCCCTGGTCCTTGGTTCCCCCCTGGCTGGCGCCGAGACGCGCAGCGGGGGACAGCTCGGACCCCAGACGGGCAGCAGCAGCGCAACGAGCGCCAGCCCCAGGTACGGACGCCCTGCGCTCCGCGCCCTGGGCCGCGACCCCGCCTGCGCGCGATGCCACCGGGCCGGGGGCCTGAGACCATGACCCCCATCCGCCTCCCCGGCTGCGAGAGCCGCCACACAGGCGACTGCTACGGCAGCATCGAGCCGTGCAGCCGCTGCGGCCTTAGGCGCTGCCTGACCGAGGGCACAAGCGATCTGTCCGACCTGTGCGACGACTGCTGGCACGAGCACCGAAGGCGCGAGGCGGAGTGCAACGCCTGCGGCTGGCTCGGGGCTCCCCAGCTCAGCGGGCGCTGCCCCAGCTGCGGGGAGAAGGACCTGGCGCAGGTCACGCCCAAGGCGACAGCCTTCGTCGTTGATGCACGCGCCTGCAGTGCCGCGCAGGCTATGTTTGTGCGGTGGCTGCTTGAGGGCGGGGAGCTGGTCGCCAGGCGCAAGATCACCGTGGCAGACGGGATGAACGCGCTTTTTCCCGAGGTCTATGACCGTCGGACCCGGGCCGCCCGATGACCGGCGAAGCGCTGCGCGCGGCGTGGAACGAGTACGGGCTCTCGCGTGGGAGTCTGGTGCTCCTGTGGTCGAAGAACGAGGTGGTGGTCCTCAACGGCCACGCGCACGTCACCGCGCAGGGCCAGGCTGTCATCGAGCTCCTGCGCCTGGGCCGCTGGCCCCTCGATGACCTGGTGCCGATCTGCGGTAAGGATCTGCGCTATCTGGAGACCTTCGTTTCGTGCGACCACTGCGGCGCGAACCCCCCGCTGCCCTGTGGATGGGGCCGCAAGTCTAGCTCGCCGGTTCACGTCGCGCGCCAGGCCCGCCTCCTCTCACTCATCGAGCGCCGCATGGAGGCCCTTCTCGCCAAAGCCGACGCCGGGAGGACCGATGCCACCCGCTAGCGGTCATGCCTGGGAGCGCCCCCTGCGCTCGCGCAGCAGCACCTGCGCGCGCTGCGGCCTGACCAAGGTGTTTCGCTACCCGCACACCATCTACAGCTTCCCGGACCCGCACGCCGAGGTGCCGCACCTGTACGGGCTCTCGCGCGAGAGCCCGGTGCAAGAGGCCACCGTGACGCTGGGAGGCCACCGGTCCGCGCGGCGGAGCGCCGACAGCGAGAGCTGGACCTACCTCCTGCCGCCGTGCCCCGGGGAAGAGGGCCTGCTGCCCGCTGTGGTGGTGGCGGAGGCGCGGCGCCTAGAGGCCCTCGTGGCCGCGCGCGCGTGCCCCGAGTGCCTCGTCGAGGCGGGCCGCTGGTGCCGCACCCTCACGGGTCACCCATCCCCGGTGCTGCACGCGGCGCGGCGCGCTGCGGCTGCGATCCCGGTTCCTGCCTGCGCCTGCGGGCGCCCACGGCACAAGGCGCGGACGCTGTGCTCCGCCTGCCACTGGAAGAAGGAGAACCCATGACCGACGAAGCCATCGGCACCAAGGAGCAGCGCCACGCGCTGCGGGCGGCGCTCATCGCGCGCTGCTCGGTCCGGGCGACGAGTGAGACGCGCGGGGCAGCGCCGCGGCTCGACGCCGCGTTCGACGCGCTCCTGCTTTCCCTCTTGCCCTCCGAGGCCCCCGGCCTTCCCGCCGCGGCGCTTCGGGACTTCCTCCGCATCTCCGCCAACTCGCGCGAGGGCAGGGTCCTTAGCGACAGCCTGCAGCGCCTGCGGAAGGCGGGGGGGGTGCGGATGCTGGCGACTGATCGAGAGAGGCGCCACTGGCGCGCGCAGGACGCCGCTCCTTTGCAGGACGCTCCTGCGGTTCCCGCGCCGGACCCGCACGATGATGTCTGGTGTTACAGCTGCGGGGCGATCATTGGTAGCCCCTGCCGCGGCCCGCGGGGCGCGGCCATGGGCCCGCACAAGCGGCGCGTGAGCGACTCTCTGGCGCTTCGCGCGGAGCGCCAGAAGGAGCAGGCGCGCGAAGCGGCAGGCGCCAAGGCAGCGGCCCTGGCAGCCAGGATGGCAGGGAGCTGGCTCCTGGTGCTGCAGAGCCTCCAGGGCCTTCTTGGGGGCGCCTGATGTCGAAGACCGAGCCGTGCGAGCTGCACCGGCAGAGCGCGGCCCTGGAGGCTGCCATCCCCGGCGTGAACCGGCTCCTCCTAACACTACAGGACGCGGGGCTGTCGGCCCGCCTGCAGGCGCAGGTCTGTGCGGCGCGCTGCGCTTGCCGGAGCCTGCGGGTGCTGACCCGCGCCATCGAGCACAGCACCGTGCCCTTCGCAGAGCCCGCGCCCTGGCCGCCCGAGCTTGGAGAAGAGCCCAGGCTGACCGCGCACCGCGGCGTCGTCGTCCCGGAGCAGAGGCTGAGCACTCCGCGCGACCTGAACATGCTCGTCGCAACCCTTCTGGCGCTGCGCGCGCAGATGGGGGAAGGCGCGGACGAGGGGCAGCCGGAGGGCTAGCTCCACTTGCGGCAGCCTGGGGATGGTGTATCCCCAGGCTCCCGCCCACACGCTTGAATCGAGGTGTCCCACTATGATCGTCTATACCTACGAAGCCAAGCCCCCTCGCGTCGGGCTGGAAGACGCAGAGCTGCAGTTTGACCTGCGGCTCCACTACAAGAACGACCTCATCGGCATCGAGCGGCGGCGGCGCCAGATGGACGAGGCGGCACAGCGGTCGGTCTGCCCCGCGCTGGCCGCCGCCGCAGAGGCAGCGCGCCAGGCGGAAGCGGAGGTCGAGGCCCTTGTGCAAGCGATGCCCGCGCAGCGCGCCAAGACGCGCCGCCGGGCCGCGGATGCGCCCGAGGGCCTGGCCGAGGCCAAGGCCCGCCGCACGGCCGCCTGGGAGGCGGAGGCAGCGGCGGCGGGGCCCGTGCGAGGCCCCGTCCGGCCCCCGGCGGAGGGGTGTCCCGGCGGCGCCGCCGCCCCGCAGGGGAGGCGGAAGAAGAAGGCCAAGGCGGGATCCCACGCCTTTGGCTGGGACGGATTGAAGGGCCAGTTCGTCTGCGCGTCGTGCTCCCACGCGGCGCCGCCCGCGGCGCCGCCCGGGGAGAAGTGGGCGGAGCTTTCGGAGCTGCGCGATCTCATGCACCAGGCCGCGCTCGCGGCCCAGCGCGGCGCGCGGGAGAAGGCGAGCGGAGCGGGCCTCTACTGGCCCAACTACCAGCGCGCCGATGAGTCCGTGACAAGGATGTCCGGCCCAGAGCTGCCGCGCTTCCGCCAGCCCTCCGTGGATGAGGACGGCGAGACCGCCGTCCACCCCGCCAATGGCGGGAAGGTGGTGACGGTCGCGCAGGTGCTGGAGGGAACCAATGAGGTGTGGGTTCAGCGCTGCACCTACGAGGAATACCTGGGGCCGGAGCAGCTCGCGCGGCGCGCGGCGGCGGGGCTGCCGGTGCGGGGGCGGCGGGCGGCGGGCAAGGACTACGCCCTGTGCCACCTGCGCGTTGGCAGCGAGGGCCGCGCCCCGCGGTGGCTGGTGCTGCCCATCTGCCTCCACCGCCCCCTGCCAGCGGGCGCGATCCTCAAATGGGCGTGGGCGCGGCGCTTCCGCGGGAGGTGGTCGGTGCAGTTCGTGCTCGACGCGCCCGCCCGCACCGAGCCGCGGGCCGCGGGCGGGCGAGTCGCCATCGATTTGTCGTGGCGCCCGGTGCAAGGCGGCATCCGGGTCGCCTTCTGGGTGGACGACAATGGCGAGTCGGGGCAGGTGCTGTGCCCCGATGCGGTGATCGCGCGCCTGCGGAAGGCGGACGAGGCGCGGGCCATCGCCGATCAGCAGTTTGACCTCGCGCGCGGCGCCGTCGGGCTCTTTCTCGCCGCCCTTGGGGAGTGGCCTGAGTGGCTGCGCCAGGCGGGCGCGGAGCACATCGCCAAGTGGAAGAAGCACGGGCGCCTCACCCAGCTCGTCGGCCTCTTGCGACAGCACCGCCTGCCCGGTGATGAGCAGCTCCTGGCCAGGCTCGACACCTGGCACGCTCCGCACGAGCGGCCCCTTGGCTCGGGGCCGGTGTCGTGGGACCGGCAGGATCGGCACCTGCGCGAGGACTGCGATCGGAATGCGCGGGCGCTTGCAGAGAGACATCGGCTGGAGATCTATCGCCGCTTCGCGGCATGGGTCGCCAAGACCTACCGCGAGGTGGTGCTGGAGAACCTCGTGCTGACCGACTTCGCCAAGCGTCCCACCCCAGAACAGGGCGCGCAGACCGAGGACGCGGCCCTTCGCCGTCTGCGGACCCTCGCGGCGCCAAGCCTCCTGCGGCTCGCCGTGCTCAATGCGGTGGCGCGCGAAGGGGGCAGGAGCACCAAGCTGCCGCCGGCGTTTACGAGCCGGGACTGCCCGGACTGCGGGCACAGGAACCCGCCGAGCACCGACCTCCTGGTCGTGTGCGAGCACTGCGGCGTGCTGGAGGACTGCGATAAGAGGGCGGGCCGCAACCTCCTGTTGGCAGCGGCTGCGAGCAGTCCAGCCGTGGCGCAGGTGCCCTGACCGCTCGCGCCGTCGGGGAGGTCCGCGGCGCGCTGCCTCGTTTCTTGACAACAGAATAGCCGTGAAAGAACCATCTTCGACGGCGGGAGCCCCGCCACCGCCTGCCGCTGGGCGCATCCAGCGCGACCCTATTACCACATCGCTCACCGCCTGCGCGACGCCCCGCCAACGCCTGCCGCTGGGCGCATCCAGCGCGACCGCTCTAGAACTGTAGCAACTGTCGCCATGCGATATACCGCCAACGCCTGCCGCTGGGCGCATCCAGCGCGACTATGTTGATGGCGTGCCCATTCGCTTCTATAACGGACCGCCAACGCCTGCCGCTGGGCGCATCCAGCGCGACACGACAGGAACTGTCATCTTCTACCGCCAACGCCTGCCGCTGGGCGTGTTCAGCGCGACGGCTGGTACTTGATCGAGGCCACCACAGGCGGAATCCCGCCACCGCCTGCCGCTGGGCGCATCCAGCGTGACGCCGCTCCGAGGGTTTGGCGCCCGCAATGCGGGAGACTGCGGGGCCTGCGGGACAGCCAACGCCTGCCGCTGGGCGCATCCAGCGCGACGCTCGGGTTCGACTTGCTCCTGTATCAGAGTACGCCCCCGGTCTCGGTCTTCGACGGCCCGCCAACGCCTGCCGCTGGGCGTGATCAGCGCGACGATCTTCCGAGGACCGCAACGCCTGCCGCTGGGCGCATCCAGCGCGACTATTCGCCCGGACCATCAGCTACCACCGAGCGCGACGCCCGCCTGCTGCTGCAGCAGGCCACCGCCTGCCGCTGGGCGTATCCAGCGCGACCTGTTGTGGGTTCTATGGCGGGCACCGCCTGCCGCTGGGCGTGTTCAGCGCGACTAAGGTCTGATGAAAGTCCTTCGGCGGCGCTCTCCTCCGACTGAGGATCCGCCGGGTTCAGATACCGCCTGCCGCTGGGCGCATCCAGCGCGACTCTGAGATCGCTGGCTGTGCTAAGACGGTCACCGCTGGCCGCCAACGCCTGCCGCTGGGCGTAACCAGCGCGACTCCAACCGGCTTGTATTCGGCGAGCACCGCCAACGCCTGCCGCTGGGCGTGTTCAGCGCGACCGGTTGACCCTCAATGGCCCGCCAACGCCTGCCGCTGGGCGCATCCAGCGCGACCTCGGAGCTGAGCGCTTCCCGCCACCGCCTGCCGCTGGGCGAGATCAGCGCGACCTTCGACTATTCGGTGCAACCGCCTGCCGCTGGGCGAGAACAGCGCGACACCGGTCTACGCCCCGGTCTTTGGTCTTCGACGGCCCGCCACCGCCTGCCGCTGGGCGTGACCAGCGCGACGAGCAGGCAGGTCTGCTCACCGCCTGCCGCTAACGGCCCGCCACCGCCTGCCGCTGGGCGCATCCAGCGTGACCCGAGATTCGGCAACGAACCAGAGCGCAGAGGCACCGCCACCGGCCGCTGGACCTCGCCACCGCCTGCCGCTGGGCGAAAACAGCGCGACTCCTGGTGTTCCAACCCCACCGCCTGCCGCTGGGCGTGTTCAGCGCGACGTCTGCATCAAACGCGCCTGCCGCTGGGCGTGTTCAGCGCGAAGGGTAGAGGTGCCAACGCCACCGCCTGCCGCTGGGCGTGACCAGCGCGACTCGACACCGAGCCCGGACCGCACCGCCTGCCGCTGGGCGAGAACAGCGCGACGGTCCCGACAACGACCATGGCACCGCGCCGCCTGCCGCTAACGGCCTGCCGCTGGGCGAGAACAGCGCGACACCAGCTTCAGCGATCCAAGCGAATGGCGCTTGCTTCACCGCCTGCCGCTGGGCGTGTTCAGCGTAGAGCTGAGCAGGCACCGCCTGCCGCTGGGCGTGTTCAGCGCGACCACTTGGCAGAGGGCCACCTTCTCCCGCACCGCCTGCCGCTGGGCGAGATCAGCGCGACCCCTGATTTCCTGGGCCACCACC
>CAZGVO010000029.1:3345-10345 GCA_964529175.1 uncultured Bifidobacterium sp. | reverse complement strand
GCCCCGAAGGAGGGGGAGCGATGAGCCCCGTCAACAGCCAAGGAGGGATGGGTCCGTACAAAGCACCGATCATCGACCCTGGCACGGGTGTCCTTCATGGGGTCTGCGTCTCGGCTTCGGGCACCACCTATGAGGCGAGGGTAGTCCTGCAGCCGTATGCGCAGCCGGTGGTGATTCCCATCACCGAGGCGAAGGCCCGTGAACTCGGGCCGCATGTGGGACGTCTGCTCGATGTCACGTTGTCCTGTTGGGTTGTCGAGGCGGACCGCCAGGCG
The DNA here is from genome assembly GCA_964529175.1 of uncultured Bifidobacterium sp. GTDB lineage: Bacteria > Bacteroidota > Bacteroidia > UKL13-3 > UKL13-3 > JAAFJM01. Next base: position 10,070 of record CAZGVO010000029.1, on the reverse strand, counting down.
GCGAAGGTCAGCGCCAGCGCGGAGGCCGTGCCCCCCAGATCACCGAGCGGCGATGGGGAGGGCTAGCCCATGCATCTCCTAAGCTCCACCGGCCCCGTGACGACCTGCACCGGAGAACCCGTAGAGACCGCCAAGGAGCGGGGCGCTGTCGCCACCGCGAACGTGATGGAGGTTGACTGCTGCCCGTGCCTGCGCCATGCGCTCGTGGCGCTGATGCAGCGGAGCGACGCCCAGGCCAGGGAGCAGGACGCACTCCGCGCCGACCTGCGCCTCGCGGCGCAGGAGCTGCGGGGAGCGATCAGCGACATGCACGGTGGTGGCGCATGAGCGTGAGCGAGACCCCGCGCGAGGCGGCGCCGGCCTGCAGAGGACTCCCGATGATCAAGGCACTTTTGGAGAGGGCGATCCTGGAGATTGCCGCCTTTGTGGCGGCGCACAGCAAGGACGCGGCGGCGGACTGCCCGTCCGTCGAAGAGATGACGACGCCGCCCATCGTGGGGCAGCGCTACCGGGTGCCCTGCGTCTTTCTGGGCCTCTGGGTGCCGGTCCTCACGCCGCGCCACGCCGATCCCGAGCTGCCGGGCGCCGCGGGTCCTCACTATCACCTCGACAACCGGTTCATGGCCCGCGACGTGCTGCGTGCGCTTCTCTCGCAGCGGACCCGCGTTGAGGGCACCCTGTGGGAGCGGGGGCTGCTCACGGTCCTTGCTGGCGGGCTGGGGCTCCGGCTCCGGGCGCTCCCCTGTCTGCGCAAGCAGACCGTACATCCCGGGTACGGCTTTCGACACGTCGTGGACACGCTGCTTCCGCCGGGGGCCTGCCTCACGGAGGGGCGGTGTCCGCACCGCGGCGTGCAGCGCACCGCCATGGCCGAGGTGGTGCGGGGCGGCGCGCGGGTGCTCGTGTGCCCCGGCCACGGCGCGCGCTTTGACGCGGACACGGGGCTGCTGCGGCGCTGCAGGCCCAGCCGCGGGGCGGAGACGTGATGCGGGCTCCCCTGGTGCTCGACTTTGGCGCGGGGCTTCTGGCCGTGCGCGCCGAGCCGCTGGGCCAAGACGGCTGGCTGCGCGTGTTCCGCCTGGCGCAGCCGCAGGCGCCATGGACGCATGCCGGTGTTGATGCCGATGCCCACCCGGATGGGCTCCAGGCCCTCGGCGACGCGCCCGATTGCGGGGAGGAGGCGCTGCGCCTCCTCTTCTCGGACCATGCCAGCCTCTCGGTGGTGTTGGAACGGCTCCAGCGCCTTTCTCGCAGCTTCTTGTGGCGCTGCAGCGCCTGCGGGACCGCGCTTGGCGCAGCAGGGCGGCGCTGTGCGCCCTGCGCGGCGACTGATTCAGAGCGCTGCGCGGAGCCCGGCAGCGCTGCCGCCCTGCGAGCAGACCATCGGCGCTTCATCGCTGGGCTTGCGCTTGATGGGCCGGACCTGAGCGAGCGCGTCGAGATCGCGGAAGCCGCCGCGAAGTATTGGAGAAGTTCAGCGGAGTCCTCGCGCCGCTCGGCGGAGACCTGGCGTGGGAGGACGGAGAAGGTCATCCGCGAGCGCGATGAGGTCCGAGAGGTCGCGGCGCTGCGCTTCGAGGAAGCGCAGCGGCGCTTCGACTGCAACGCCCCAGAGCGGTGCGGGGCCTGCACCACCTGCGTTCTGCGCGATCTGGAGGTGGCCACCCGCGAGCGCGATGAGGCGCGCGCTGCGCTGCAAGAGGCCCTGGCGGACCCGCCAGAGGGAATGCCAGACCTGCGTCTGGACCTGTGGGCGCGGCCCGTGGGCAGGGTGGTGCGCAGCTACGCGCTCAAGACGTTCCCGACGAGCGAGGAGCGCAGCGCGCTGCGCGATCAGCTCCGCTGTGCTGTGCAGGAGGTAGAGGCGGATCTGGACGCGATGGACCGCGGCGAGTGGCGCCAGGTCCTCTTGCGGGAGGGCGACACCCCCCCGGCAAGACTCGTCCACTGCACCTTCGACCCCCCGGGCTCTGGCGAGGAGCCCAAGGAGACCCCATGAGACGTTCAAAGTGCCTTCAGGCTGACGCGCTCGCAGCCCACCTGGCGCGCGTGGGCTCTGCCACGGACTCGCAGCTGGCGCAGGTGGTGCCAGACCCCATCGAGCGCGGCCTCGCTCTTGGCGAGCTGCGAAGGCGGGGCCTGCAGAGCACCCCGCCCGAAGGCCAGCGCGCCGAGGGCAGGAGCCGCCTGTACTTCCTGCCCCAGGGCCCACGCCGCCCCCACCGGCCGCCGCGGCGGCGCTGCAGCTCCGGGGTAGCGTCCCCCGGTCTCGCCGCGTGGTGGGCGGGTCGGGAGAAGCGCGCTCCGGAGGCGCCCGCATGAGGCAAGCCCGGCACAACGTTCCGGCGTCGCCCCTGTGGCGCCTCTTCGGCGCGACGGGCCTGGGCCTCTTCCTGCTCGTCGCCCTGGCGCTGGCGCTCCTGTGGACGCCTCCCGCCTGGGCGTGGTGGGCCCCATGACCGAGGATACATGGCGCGACGTGGACCGCGAGACCCTGTGCCCCCGCTGCCACCGGCTCGTGTCGCTTCAAGTGCTCGGCGATGACGTGCGCCTCGCCGCGCACTTGGACCAGACCAGGTTCTGCCTGGGGAGCCAGCTCGCGGTGGCGCTCAACGCGCCCCACGCGCACGCTGCCGGCGAGGTCCTGCAGGCGATCGTCGCCCGCTGCGCGGAGGCGCTTCCGGGAGAGCCGACCGACTGGTACGAGGGCCTCCGCGACGTGCGTGCGCTGGCCGAGCGATCCCTCGCCGAGCGCCCCTCGCAAGACCGGCGTCCGCGCCTAGAGCGTCTCTTCGCCGCGGCGCTCCGCAACGAACAACCCAAGGAGGACCCCGTGCATCCTGATCACGACCCGGAGCGATTGCCCGACGAGAGGAGGCCCCACTTCGAGGGGCCAAGCGCCCCCGCGCGCCCAAGCGCCCCCGCGCGCCCGAGCGCACCCGGGCCGAGCAGCCCCGCGAGCCCCGAAGACGAAGGTGGGCGCCCCGACCCGACCCCGTAGACCCTGGTGGGCCAGGCGAGCCCCACCACAAAAAAAGGCCAGCCCCCCGTCCGATGCTTGGCGGCGAAGACGAGGGGTGGCCCGAGAGACAGATGAGACCACAACAGCATTGGTTTGTGGTTGGAGGTAGGTATTACCCCCGACCCGAGAGAAAAACAAGTGCCGAGAATGGCAGCGCAGAGACCAGAAATACGGGGGCAAACCTTTGACCTCCCTGGTCTTGCGTGCTTTTTTCGCGTTTGAGTCTGGCGTTGTCGTTGACGACGGGATCTTGCTCTGGAGCCTGCTCGGGCTGCTCGCTCTCGTCCTAGCGGTTGGTCAGAACTTTGCCCTCCACCGGGCAACTCTTCGCACCGCCGCCCAGGCCTTCAGCTCGCTCGTTCGGTCCCAGGGCCAGCCGGGCGTTCTTGTGCAGGGGCACCTGGCCGCGCAGCTCGCGCTGGAAGCGCCGCCGCCCGCGCAGGAAGCGCCCGCTGCTGCGGTCCCACCTGCGCCCGCGGAGGAAGCGCCTGCTGCTGCGGCCCCGGCGCCCGCCCCACCTGCGCCAGTCCCACCACCACCACCGCCACCGCCACCGCCACCCGCCGCCGCGCCGCCGCGCTCCCCGCTGGGCACCGCCGATGACCGGCCGCCCGTATCCTTCTGGTTCCTTGGGAATCACTGCTACGTCAGGCCCACGCGCCGCATCGGTGACGATGCGCAGTTCTGGGCCTACAAGGCCAAGATGGAGGAGCTCGGCGGCTTCTTCCTGCCGCCCGACCTGTCCTTCGAGTTCCCCGTGCAGCGGGGCCTCGCAGTGCAGGACGCGCTCGTGGCCCTGGGGCTGCGCGTGGTTCTCGCGACGGAGGACAAGCTGCCGGTCGCCTTCGCGGGGCGCGCCTCCCTCGTGCGCTTGTACGCGTACCTGCGGTATCTCGCGGGCGTCGATCCGCAGGGGCGGGTCGTCGTCGCCTACGGGTCCAGCTACATCGCCACGGCGATGTCCCGCGGACGCCAGGTGGCGATGCAGTACGAGGCCCAGCGCGCGGGCCTGTCCGCCGGAGCCGCGGTCAAGGGCGTGGACGGCGGGCATGTGCGCGCCGGCCTGCGCGCACTGCGGGCTCTTGGCTACGTGCAGTTTGAGGGACCGGAGCACGCCCGGACCTACGTGCTCGTGGCGGTTGCCCCGACCCCTGCGCCAGGTGCCGCAGGCTCCGATGAGCCGCCACCGACGGGCGATCCGGCCTCCGATCCGCCCCGGCCGGGCGGTGCCCTGGGCCGGATCGCCCGGCCCGCGGAGGGCGGATCACCCGGCCCGCGGAGGGCGGATCACCCGGCCCGCCCGTCTTCTGATCTTGATCATCATCCTGATCAAATCGCTGACCGAGGTGTTGGCCCCTCCCCTGGTGGTGGAGCCCCAACGCCCGCCGCACCGACGAAGGCGCGCGCAACCCCACCGCCAAGCGACGCCCCACGGATCCAGCTCGCGCAGCTGGCGCCCCAAGGCGAAGCGCCCGAACCCCTCCCCGACGAGCTAAAAGGGCTGGAGACCGTCGTCGTCCGGTTCCACGGCCAAGGCGCGGACGTGCTGCGGCGCGTTACTGACGCGGCGCGTCGGGTCCGCTGGAAAATGGCGCAGGGGTATGTGGTCCACAACTTCCCCGCCATGGTGACCCAGGCCCTCCTGAATCCCCAGGGCTGGAATGACGTGCCGCCGGATGCGCTGCGCGATCCCGCACCGCCGAAGGTACCAGGCTCGGATCCAGTCGCGATCCAGCCCGCGATCCAACCCCCGATCCCGGACGCGCCGGAGCCCGCGCCGGAGCCTGCCCCGGAGGCCCCGCCGCTGTGGCGCGAGGTGGTCAAGGCCCTCGCCCCCGCCGCGGAGGGAGCCAGCCCGATCGCCATGTGGGCGTCGATGGCGCACTGCACGAGCGCGGAGGGGGGCGTGTTCCGCCTCCGCGGGGACCAATTCCTGCGCGACCAGCTCAGCCGCCCTGAGGTCCGCGCGGTCGTTGACCGGGCCCTCGCCGCAGCGGGCGCGGCGGGCGGGCGCATCGAGTGGGAGGACAGCCATGCGTGACGACCGTCTGTGGCACCTTCTTCGCTGGGCCAGCGCACAGCAGCGTCCCCTGGTGCTGCTGCGCTTTGGTGTCCCCCCCTACCGCGGCAGGGGTCGACGCCCAAGCCAGCCGTGCCTGTACCGGGTGGGTGACCCCCAGGGGCTGCGCGTGCGCGCCGTGGGCGCAGCCCAGCACAGCCCCGGGCAGCACTTCGTCTGCCGGGAGCTCAGGGTCGTCAAGCCCCGGGGCCGGGCGGCCTTCCTGGTGGCCGTGGACGTTGTGCCCCTGCCACCGCTGGCGGTGCAGCTGGCGCTGGCGCTGGAGGATGCGCGATGAGGATCACCAGCCTGCGAGACAGCCCAGCGCCGGCCGCGGACCTGTCGGAACTGCCCCGCGCCCTGGTCCCATCGCCCGCCCAAGAGGCGCTCGCCGACCTGCGCGCCGCCATCGCCAGGGCGCGGCTTGGCGCTGTCCTTGGGGTGGCCCTGGTCGAGGTCTGGTCGTCGACCGACCGCGGCACCCCCATGTTGTTCGTCCACGAGGTCGGCCCCGGAGCGGGCCGTGCGCGTGCCCTGTTCCCCTCAACCCCCCAGGGCGTCGCCGCGGCCGGCGCCTGGGTTTGCAAGAACCTGCCGACGGAGATCTGACCATGACCCTGCGCGCCCTGCTCTTGTCCACCGGCCTGCTCTTGGCTGCCTGTGCCCCCATGGACCCGCCGCCCCCGCCTGCGACCGATGGGGGGGTCTGTGAAGCCCCCCAGGTGGCCGCCGCCGTCCCCGGGGCGCCGTGCTGCTACGCCTGCAGCCCCACCGTGAACCCCGTGCCGGGGCAGCGCTGCGTGCCGAGCTACTGCCGCTGCGCGGCGGCGTCGGCCGACGGCGGCGCCGACGGTGGTGGGCCGCAGCCATGCTGCTGCACGCAGGTCTCCCCCAGCCCGTGGGAGCCGTAGCCATGGGCAAGCTGCGCAAGCGGCGCCGCTGGGCGCTGTGCAACGGCAAGGGCGGGACCGGCAAGTCCACCATGGTTGAGTGCCTGGCCCACGCGGCCATGCGGGATGGAAACCGCGTCCTCGTGGTGGACGCAGACACGCAGGGCACCTGCTCTTCCGCGGCGCTTCGCATGCGGCAGAGTGACCAGCGTGTGAGCCATGTGCCCGAGGATCTGCCCTCCTCGGGTCCGGCGCTCTTGGTGCTCGGGGCGCTTGATGCGTCCCTCGTCCTCGCCTGGGAGGACCGCGCGGGGGTGGCCCACAACAAGCACTTGGAGGAGGTGATCGGCAGCTTCTCTCCAGACCTGGTGCTCCTCGACCCTCCAGGCCATCTGGATGTGGCCAACCGCGCGGCTATGCACCGCGCCATCGTGCTGGCGTCGGAGGTGGCCGTCCTGGTCACTGCGCAGGGGCAACCCGACCGAGACGCGCTCCTCGCGTCCGTGGATCTGCTGCGGGAGGTGCAGGGCGAGCGCCTCGACCTGCATCTCTGGGCCCTCCTCAACAAGTTCCGCGCGGGCACGTACAGCGCCCTGGAAGCAGAGGCCGCGGTGAGGGAGGCCGGGCTGCCTATTCTGAGGAGCCGCGTCGGGAACCGCACGGCGTTTGAGGAGGCATTCTCCGAGCGTCTTCGCGGACGTGCCCCAACCGGTGCCGCGGCGAGGGACGTGGCGGCGCTGTTTCAAGAGCTGCG
>CAZGVO010000029.1:0-3335 GCA_964529175.1 uncultured Bifidobacterium sp. | reverse complement strand
GGGAGATCGCATGAACGCACCAACAACAAGCGGCCGGTCCCTACGCCCACCGCCGCGCCCCGCGTTGGTCCAGGCGCTTCGGCCCGTGCCTGAAGGGGTGCTCGTCCACCCTGTGGCGAACCTGTTCCGCATGATGACCCTTGACGAGCATCGGCGGACCGTCGAGAGCATCAAGAAGCACGGTCTACGCGAGCCCATCCGGCGCCTCGCAGGACCCCACGCGGGCAAGTGGTTGCACGCGATCATCGACGGTCGCAATCGCCTTGACTGCTGCCTCGCAGCCGGGGTCGAGCCGATCTTCGAAGACTTTGAATGGGACGGCGAGGAGTCCCTGGCGGACCTCTCCGTCGTGTGGAACCTGGAGCGCCGGGACCTCACCACGGCCGACCGCGTGAAGATCGCGAGCGATCTGCTCCCGCTGTACGCGGAAGAGGCGAAGGAGCGCATGGAGCGGGGCCTTCTGCAGGCCCAGAGCCAGAGACGACTCTCTGCCGCGGAGCCTGGGGATCCTGCATCCCCAGGCTCCGCGCGGACAGCCGCGCTGCCCAGCCGACGCGATGAAAAGGGGCGCGCGACCGCGAAAGCCGCTGCCCGCGCCAAGGTCGGGGAGGTGACGCTCAAGCGCTACCAACACCTCAGCAAGCGCGCGCCGGAGCTGGCGTCGCTCGTTGACGATGGGCGCATCACCATTCGCGAGGGCTATGCCCTGGCGAAGCTGGAAGGGGAAGCGCGCGCCACGGCGGTGGATCGGATCATGGCCGGGGCGGCTGCCGCCGCAGTGATCAAGGCCACCATCGACTCCGGCGGGCTCTCGGCCAAGGAGCAGCAGGCCGCGCGCATTCTGAAGCAGCTCCCCAAGGAGCGCCAGCAGCTCGTGCTGGCGGAGGGCAAGGTGGACGCGCAGGCCCTCGCCGGGCCCAACCCGGCCGGGGCGCCGAAGACGACGACCACCTTGCTGGACCGGGTTCTTGCCGACCCGCAGACCACCACCGTGGACTGGCGGGCGGTGGGCGTGCGCGAGGCCAAGACCGCGCGGCTGCTGCGGCCGAAGATGGTCGCGCTGACGCTCGACGAGCAAGTAGACTACGTCGTGGGCGTGGTGGTGGCCGCCCGCTGGGGGTTGCTTGAGCCGCCCTCGGAACTTGTGGCGGCCATCCGCGAGGGCGCGCGCGCTGAGCTTTGCGGGGAGGCGCAGCTCACAAGCGGCGTGCTGGAGGGAGCGCAGGGTCGCCCCTCTAGCCCAGAAGCGGCGCGACCGCAGGTTCTGGCGGAGTGCCCCTGGGTGCTCCTGTGGTCTCACGAAAAGAAGATGTGGTGGGCCGCCAACGGCGACGGCTACACGAAAAAGCTCAAGGAGGCGGGTCTGTACACCTGGGCTGAGGCGACAAGGCAAGCGCATGGGTTTAGCGTGGTGGTCCCCCTTACCGGGAAGCCTCCCCGTCCGCCCAAGAAGGGGGATACGCGGATAACCGGAGAGGAGGCGTACCGGCGAGCGCAGGCGATCCGAGAGGAGGAGGGGGAACGATCCCCAAGGATTCGGCGATGACGCCCGAGGGCTTCGCGCCGGCCCCATGCTGCGCCTGCGGCGTGGTTGGCTCCTACCGCAACATCCTCCAGCTCGGCGTCCGCGCCCCGCAGCCTGGCCGCGGCTGGGGATGCGTCGTCTGCGACCTCCCGACCGATGGCGCCGTCGCGGTCGTGTGCGACCCATGCGTGGAGCAGCAGCGCGCTCCCACGCACGCCTGCGCCAGCTACCTGGCCGCGCCCGAGCGCGTGCCCATCGAGAGCCTGACCGAGCCCTTTGACCATAGGACGCCCCATGACTGAGCTGCTCGACTCCCGCGTGGTCGCCTGCCCCAGCGCCGGGGCCTGTTGTTCACCTCCGGGCCAGGTTCTGGCGACGGGGGAGCCTTTATAAGCTCCATCCCGGCGGGTTCGATTCCCGCCTGGTCCACCACCTTAGGAGGAGTCTTTTGACTGAGCCTGAACACATTGAGTCCCTCACCTCGCCGCCCATCGTGGGGAGGTTCTACGTGGTGCCCTGCCTGGTGCCACGAGAGGACCTGATCCTCCCGGTCATCGGTCCGCAACATTCGGACCCCGACCATGGCATCAACGCTGACTTCGCCCACCACCACGCCGACTTCCGCTTTATGGATACGGAGATGATTCGGTCGCTTGTGCTAAGACGCATCGCCACTGCGGAGGGCCTGTTGGCGGCGCTCGCCGCGGCGCGAGCGCCGATAGAGTGTCTGGCCGACTTTGGGGTCGGAAACCTTGTGCATGCAGGGGAATCCCTAAAGAACTTCCGACTCCTGGCGCGCAGATGCCTGCGCGAGATGCCGCGCAGTCCGGTGCCCCTGCGGTGGCAGAAGGAGCTGGAGTCCGCCTATGCGGGCCGCTACCTCACCCCCGGCGGCCTGTGCCCCCACCGGGGGGCGCCGCTCCTGTCCCTGCCGCTCCGCGGCGGGCGGCGCGTCTGCCCGCTGCACGGCCTGTGTTTCGATGAGCGGGGGCAGCAGTGCCCCCGGGGCGTCCCATGAGCACTGCACAGACCATCGTGGCGGGATTCCATCTGCCGACTGACATGCATTTTTCGGCGGACGAGCCCGAGGCCTTTGCGGCCTGGGCGAGCCGGAACGAGGCATGGACGCGGAGGGAAGTGCAACGCATGGATACCATGGCGCCGCTCGACCTCCCCGACTTCCTGGTCTCTTTCTGGGCCTACCTCGACAAGACGCTTGTTGTGCTCCCAGAAGTGACCTGCACCAAGGGCTGCAGCGCCTGCTGCCATGTGCATGTCGCTGCGCTCATCCCCGAGGTGGTGTTGCTAAGCCGAGCTGTGGCCCTTGAGGCGCCCGCAGTGCGGCGCGAATTTGAGGGGCAGATCCGGGCCAGCGCTGCCAAGATCCAGGGGGCCACCCTCGCGCGGCGCGTGCAGCTGCGCGTTCCCTGCGCCCTCCTCACCACGGGGGGGGTCTGCGCTGCTCATCACCTGCGCCCTGCTAGTTGCCGCGGGGAGAACAGCATCGAAGACCCCCGCCTCTGCGCTGAGCCCCGTGGCAGGCATGACCGGAGGGCCGAGCCGTTCCTGCAGTTCACGAGCGCCCGGTATATAGCCGCGGAGCGGCTCGCGGCGCGCGGCCTTGACGCCCGGTTTGTCGAGCTGACGCTCGGCCTTGCCCTCACGCTTGAGGACGAGAGCGCGATCCCCCGGTGGGCGCAGGGTGATCACACGGCCTTTGAGTCGGTGAGTCTCCCCTATCCCTACCACGAGGGGCCCAGCGGCAGCACGGCCCGGCGCGCGGGTCGGCGACTGCCCCTTTTTCCAGACG
>CAZGVO010000028.1:8133-10435 GCA_964529175.1 uncultured Bifidobacterium sp. | reverse complement strand
GACCTTGCCCCCGGAAGCGGGCTATACCTGGGCCTTGGGCCCGAGCCCGTCTGGGTGACGCTGTTCAAGGACGCCGATTGGGCCGGGGGCTACGGCAGCTCCGCCGCGTTTGGACCAGGCGACCACGACTATGCGGAGCTTGCGCCCACGGGCCTGCACGATGAGATCAGCAGCCTGGTGGTGAGCGCCCCGAACCCGGGCCTGGTGCGCGTGACCCTCTACGAGAACGCGGGGCTTGGCGGCGAGGAGGTCACCTTGTCTGGCGCCGACAACGGGCGCTACGTGGGGGACAGCATGAGCGACGCGACGAGCGCCGTGCGGATCACCGTAGACCAGGGGGTGGCCCCCGCGCAGTTCGTCCCTGGCACCGATCCCTTCTTGCCCCTTCGGCGACCGCTCGCGGAGGCGCCCCTGTCGCTCCAGTGCCTCTCAACCAGCTTCGCGGGGCAGCGCCTCAGCGAGATCGCCGACGACGTGCTGGTGCGGCGCCTCGGCGCCCCTTCGCCCAAGGTCCCGCAGCTGCGCACGCCCCTTCTGCCGCTGCAAGACGCGCAGGACCTGCTCCCCTGCATCGCGGCTGCGGAGAAGCCCGACCCGGAGAACTGGATCAACGACTTCCTGCGGACCCTCAAGGCCGCTGGGGCCGCCCTCCCGCTCATCGGGCCGGTCTACGCGCAGGCCCAGACCCAGATCGAGGGCCTCGCCGACTCCAACCGCAAGGCGGCGCTCATCGAGAAGCTCGGCGTCCAGGCCGACGGCTACTTCCCAAACCTCCACGCCAGCCAGCTGCTCGGCGGCGGTCCCTTCTACGTGCAGCGCCTGTGGTCGCAGGACTGGCCCTCTCCCTTGGAGGCGCTGCGCTCGCTGTGCGCGCGCGCCGCCGGCAACGACATCATCTTCGACTACTGGACGGCGCTGTACCTGGTGCTCACGCGCCCCCTGCCCGAGCTGGCGCTTGTGCGCGAGATGGTCGACGTCCGCAGCCGCGTGAACTGGAAGGTGAAGCTGCTCGTGGCCACCGCGTCCTACCAGGCGGCACTTGGGGTGCTCGATGAGGCGCTCTCCTACGGCAGCGCGCAGGCCGAGTCAGCCGACGCTCAGGTGTTTCGGGCCTGCTGCCAGGTGGCGCTGTTCTCTCAGGAGGCGTACTGGCGCAAGGCGACCGGTGTCGCGTGCCCCCCGCAGACGCAGAGCTTCCTGGAAGCGCAGCGCGGCGCCGGCTGGGCCCACCTGCAGGGGTGGAAGGCGGCGGGCGTTGCTGCGGCGCAGCCGGTGGTGCTGGTGGTCGCCCAAGGGAGCCCCTGACGCAGCCGGTCTCTGCTAGATTTGCGCCTTCCCCATACAACAAGGAGGAAGGCATGAAGACGAGCATCCTGGTAGCCCTGGCGTGTGGAGTCCTGGCCTGTGCCCCGGACACCGCGCAGGACCCGCAGCCCGGCCCCACCAACCCTGCCGCCCCGTATGTGGTTGTCGGCACTCAACCGGGGGCGTGCCTCCTTCGGTACAACGCCTCGATCAGCGCTAGTTGCTGCTACGCGCTTGGGGGGGCGAACACCTGCGATGCGGGCATCGCATGCAACGCCCGGACGGGCGCCGGGTGCTGCAAGATCTACAGCACCGTCGCCACCACCGTTGGGGACGGGTGCTGCCTCTACGATGGCAAGCCCATCGGGGCTGACCGCCAGGCAGCGTGTGCGGGCCTTCTAGCGGGCCGCTGACTAGCGAGGCGGCGGCGGCGGCGGCGTCCGCAGCGCCGCGTCCGCCGCCGCGTCTTCAGCCGCCACGGAGCTGTCGAGCTCTACCTGCGCGGAGCGGCGCCGGCGCAGGATCTCATCGAGCGCCCGGATCGCCTCTTCCTCCGAGGCGAAGGCCCCGGTGATGCCCGCCGCCACAACCCCGAGTACCTCCTTGAAGAGCTCAGCGAACATGGGCGACCTCCTTGAGCTGCTGGACCGAGAACAGGCGCAGGCCCGCTACGCCGTCTGTGAGCTCCCGCGCCTTGGCGGAGGCGCGGCGTGCGACCTCCTCCTGCGCCTCCGCGCCGGTGCGCAGCCGCAGCTCGGTGAGCGCGGCGTCGGCGAGCGCGAGGGCCTCACGGGACAGGGCGAGCACGGGGTCGCGCTTCTTTTTCCACGCATCCATGGCCTCCACGATGCCCGGCGTCCCCGCGTGGTGCAGGGCGAGAAGCTGGCGGATGTGCGTGACGTTGAGCGTCTGGAGCGCCGCCGCGGCGTCGGCCTGCGCCACCTGGGCCTCCCCCCAGGCAGAGCGCGCGGCGCCGCGGCGCTCCATGCCCGCGCAG
>CAZGVO010000028.1:0-8033 GCA_964529175.1 uncultured Bifidobacterium sp. | reverse complement strand
CACGCAGTTCCCTGACCACTACGCCCTCGCCTTCCCCTGCAAGAGAGCCGCAGCGCTCATCTACACCGCGCTCGAGGTCCTTGGCCCGGAGGATGCGCCCGACCACGACGCCACCGCCGTCGAGCACCTGCGCCTGGCGCTTTTGATCCTGGGCCGCCCCCGCGACTGGCTGCATCCCGGCGGAGACCTGACGCTCCGCGCCCCTTCGCCCGACCAGGCTGTGCCCTGCCCCAGCAAGGAGCCCCTGGCACGGCCCTCCATCCGAGCCGCCGCGCTCGTCTTCACCTCGCTCAGCCTCCTTGGCGAGTACCCTGCGGATGCGCCCGACTACGACCTGCCCGCCGTGGAGCACCTGCGCTTGGCGCTGGCGCTCCTAGCGCCAGGCTTTGGCGACCTCAAGATCCTCGGCGCTCCGCGGCCCGTGAAGCGCCCGCCGCCGCCCCCCATCGCTGCGCTCCGCGGGCTGGCGCGCGAGGCCCTCTCTACGCTCCTGCGGTCCGTCCTGCGGGCCGGCGGGCGCCTGGCCCGGCGCGCGCGCGGCGCTTGACACCCCTGCGATCCTTGTCTCATGCAGGTTCGCGCCGCCCCTCCCTTCTCAGCCTTCACCGGTATCATCGCCGCCGGGCTCTTCCTCACAGCCGGTGGCGTCCTCATCGCGGTCGGCATGCGTCGCGAGATCGAGCTACCGCCATCCCCCGCTGACGTCCCGGGCGGTGGCGGCGAGGACGGCGGCGGCGGTGGCGGCGGCGGCGGCGGCGGCGGTGGCGGCGAGGGCGGCGAGGGCGGCGGCGGCGGCGGCGGTGGCGGCGAGGGCGGCGGCGGTGGCGGCGGTGGTGGCGGCGGCGGCGGCGGGTCCAAGCACCAGCTCGTCCGCGTCCCTGCCTACGGTGGGGGCACGGTCCGTCTGCGCGAGGACGCGGCGCAGGTCCTGTTGGCGCTGCAGGCCGCGGCGGGGGAGGCTGGCTTCGCGGCGCCCCTGTTCCTTCCGGCCTCGGGCTACCGGAGCCGCAAGCAGCAAGAGGCGCTGTGGGCGCAGGGCCTCAAGAAGCACGGCCCCGACAAGGTGAGCACCTACGTCGCGCGCCCGGGGAGCTCCGCCCACGAGACCGGCCGCGCCGTGGACCTGCATCTGGGGTACGGCATCGACTCGGACAACGAGGAGAAGATCCGCGCCTCCGCCGCCTGGAAGTGGCTCGTAGCCAACGCCGAGCGCTTCGGCTTCTACCCCTACAAGAACGAGGCGTGGCATTGGGAGTACGGCGCTCCCCATGACTCGACGGGGGCCACCTACCGGCGGGAAATCGCCGAGGGCTCCGCACAAGGCTGGCTGCCCCGGGAGTGACGGCGCTTGCAACCAAGGACGAGGCCGCCGCCTTCGCCGCCGCGCATCGGCTGCCTCTCGAAGCGCTCCACGTCGTCTGCGCGGCGGTCAAGGTCAGGACGACGGTCTACGCGCTGCCCCGCCCCGCGCGCCACCACAACGTCTTGTGGTTCATGAACGACCACGGCGTCCCGCCGCGCCCCGCGGATCAAGGCTTCCTGCTGAGCAATGGGCGCTTCGCCCTGCGCAAGGCCGCGGCGGGCGTGGCCCTGCGGGCGGGGCAGACCCAGGTGCTCCAGGTCCCACCGCATCTGTACAGCGAGGACTTGTGGTAGGAGAGAAGACGCATGCGAAGACGGCTTGATCTCGGCTTTTCGGTGGTGCTGCTGGGCGTCCTGCCGGAGCTGGAGCGGCTGGAGCTAGAGCGCCTGCGCACCTCGGAGCTAGAGCGCCGCACCTCGGAGCCAGCGCCGCCCGTGCTGCTGCCAGAGCCCGGCCGTGCTCCGATCCCGGCCGTGCTCCTCGAGCGCCCGCACGCTGAGCTGCCCCCGGCGTTGGTCGCGCTTCTTCGCCCCGATCTGCCCCCCGGACCTGATCGCCGCGGGAAGCGGCGGCGGCGCTGGCCGCGCGAGCCCGCGGGCCAACCCGAAAAGAGCCAGCGCCAGCGCCGCCGCGACGCTCGCCGGCACGGTCGCTGCTAGTTGCGGCTCCGACCCGACGAGCTGAAGCTCATGAAAGCCTGGGGATGCACCATCCCCAGGCCCGTCCCCGGGAATCAGGCCCGCCGAAGGCGCGGCTTCCCAAGGACCAGGATGCTCAGCAGGATGCCCAGCACCAGGGCCGCCTCAGGCCCCGTGGGCGCAGCGCAGCCGGTGGGCTTGGGCGCAGCGGGCGCAGCCTGGGGAGGCCGCACGGGCCGCACGGGCCGCGCAGGCAGGATGTCGGCACACGCGGGCGCGGCGAGGAACAGGAGCAGGAGGGCGAGGCGCTTCATTTTTTTTCCTCTGGCTGTCAGGGAGGGCGGATTGGCTGCGTACTACTCCTTGGGGGCTTGGCTTGCGGAGTCGAGCTGCACCCGGAGCCGCCGCGCCAGGTCCTTCACCAGGGCCTGCTCCTCCGCCTGGAGGACCCCGGGGACAAAGGCGGCGAGCTGCTCGCGCAGGTCCGCCGCGTCATCCTGGTCCCCGGGGCCTGTGAGGTCAGCGAGCTGGCACAGGCGCAGGAGGGCGACGAACAGCGGAGGCCGGGGAGGCCGCAGCGGGTGAAAGCACAGGAGCCCCGCGGCGTGCAGGTGCTTGCCAGCGGTGACAAACGGCGCCCGCCTCTCCTCGGGCAGGAGCCGAGCCATCTCGTTGCCGAGCACGCTCGACGCCTTGAACAGGAGCGGGCCGACCACGAGCTTGAGCCACTGGTCAGCCAGGGCCAGCTTGAGGGACGGAATCGAGGAGTCGGGGTAGCGCGGTGTCATGAAAAGAGCCTACCGGCCCTGTCAAGCCGCCAGGCTCGCCGTCTTAGCCGCGGCTCCCAAGCCGCGCCTGCCCGCCGCGGCGCCCGATCTTCGCCATGTGCTCCCGGTCCTGGCTGACGGCGAGGCCCCCCTTGGCCCCAGCCTCGCTCGCCTCCTGCGAGGTGAACCGGTGGGCGACCCCCAGATCCCGGGCCGCGCGCCCCCCGAGGGACGCGATGCGGCTGCGCTCCTCGGGGGTCATGGCCGCGAAGCCCTTGAGGGCCTTGGGCGGCGGCGTCTCCTCCCCGTCCTTGGCCGGGGGCGCCTTCTTGGCCGGGGGCGCCTTCTTGGCCGGGGGCGCCTTCTTGGCCGGGGGGGGCGCCGAGTCGAAGCTGAAGGTCTTGGTCTCCGAGGGCTTGGTGGGCTGCGTGGGCTTCATGTTCAGTATATAGGCAAGCTGGCGCGACCGAACAAGGTCGTCCTAAGAAAACTCAAAGAGGAGCGCCCCGCTGGGCTCCACGCGCACCCGGGTGCAGCCGAGGTCCTTCGCGCCCCGCAGCAGCACCAGGAGCTCAGCCTCCGAGCGGGGGGGCGGCGGGATCACGAGGTCCCCGAGCTGCCCCCCGCGCGAGAGGGCCTCGGTCAATCGCAGGTAGGCGGGCAAGTCCGTTGGGTCTGGCCGGGCCCGGTTGACCGCGAGGAGGCGCCGCCGCTCCGCTTTCGCCTTGGGCGCCATGCTACCCCTGCCGGTCGGGATCATAGTAGGAGTCATCGCTGCCGGTGCCGCTGCCGCCGGTGCCGGTGCCGCTGCCGCCGAGCCCTCCCCCCAACCCGTCGATGCCCTTGTCGATCTTGTCGAAGTCGAGGCCACCGCCCTGCGGGGTTGGTTGTGGCGCAGGCGCCGGGGCCGGTGGCGCATCCTTGGCCCTCTTGAGGATGTCGCCGATGCCGTCGAACACCGTCTTGGTGGTGCCCGCGACAGAGCCCGCGATGTCTTTCACCTTGTCGATCGTGCCAGGGCCTTCGGCAGGCGGACCAGGTGGGGGCGGCGCGGGCGGCATCGAGCCAGGGAACCCTCCCGGCAGGGGCGCGGCCTGGGCGGTGCGGCTTCGCGTGGCGATGAGGAACGCCACGCCCAGGCCGAGGCCCAGGCCGAGCATGACGGGCAGCGGAGAAGATGAGGAGCGGCGAGGAGGAACGTCCATGGGTTCAGGCTACAGGGCCTGTCAAGACCTACCCCTGCGGGTCGTCGCGGGGGGGACGCGGGTCCTCGACCACCGGGGCCTTGTCCTGCGCCTCCTCCGCCTGGGGCACCGCGAGCCACTGGCCCACCCCGATCTTGTTCGGGTCCGGCAGCGCCTGCTTGTTCGCCGCCGCGATGCGCCCAAAGCGCCCGGCGTTCCCCAGGATGCGCTTGGCGATGGCGGCGAGGTTCTCGCCCTTCTCGACCTGCACCCACACGCAGGGCACGCGGAGCTTGGCGCCGGCCTGCAGCGTGGGCGCCTTGGCCGTGAGCGCCTCGCCCTTGGAGAGGAGCGGCCACTTGGCGGCGTCCCCGAAGAACTTGAGCGCGAGCCCAGAGAACGTGTCTCCGGGCTGCACCGTGTAGAGGAAGTAGGGCGGGCGCTCCGCAGGCGCCGCCTCCGCGCGGCGGCGCGTGACGATGACGGCGAAGAGACCCAGACCCAGGCCCGTGGCAAGGACTGCGGGGAGAGCGAGAGAGCGTGGTGCATCCATAGAGCCAGGCTACAGGGCCTGTCAAACGCGGCGCGGGGGGGCGCGGCAGGACCGGGCGTTCTCCATCACCGACGGTGATTAAATAAACCGTCATCCCATGACGTTTTATTCTTGCGGACTTCGGGCCGGTCGCTTAGATTGGATTCACAAGGCGGCGAGAACTAAGGCGAATGACTCGCCGGAGCTGCCCGAAGGAGCCACCATGCACCCGAACATGAATCCGCTGTCCCTGTCCGGCATGACCGCTGACCCCGTTACCGATGAGCAGATAGCCGATCTGCAGACAGAGGCAGGCGAGGCCGGCGACCGAGCCCAGGTTGCGCTGTGCCGCAAGGCGCTGGAGGGCGACGCTGCCGCCCGCGCCGAGTGCGAGGCGGTCATCCTCGAGGCCCGCGCGGCCCGCTAGCCCCGGCGCTCCCTGCCCTGGCCCGTAGCTGCTATCGACGAGCGGCACGGGCCTTGGGCCGTTAGGAGGACCCAGAACATGACCCCCGAGAACGCCGAGACCGCCGCCGAGATCCAGGCCCGCATCCAGGCCCTCAGCGCCGCCCGAGACGCCGCCGCGCCGCTTGCGGCGCAGGCTCTGGAGATCGCCACCGCAGCCATTGCCACCGCAGCGATGGCGGTAGAGAGTTGCGAGCGCCGCGAGGCGCTCTCTGGAGCGGCGCCAGCCTGCCGCGCGAACCTCGTCGCCGCGCAGGAGGCGGCGACGCAGATCCGCCGCTGCCAGGCGGATCTGCGTCGCCACGACCGGGGGTTTGACGCGTCGTCCGCGGCGGCGCGCGGGCGGGAGGCGATCGTCCATGCCAGGGAGGCCGTGGAGGCGGCCAGGTTGGCCGTGCACTGGCTCACCACGGTGCTGTAGCCTGCCGACCACCACCCGCCCCGTAGCCGCAAGGCACGGGGCTTGACCCGTCAGGAGGATACGATGCTGAGAAAAGTCACGTCGGACGGCAGCGCCACATTGCTCGATGTTCTGCGGCGGATTACCGGGTGGGCCTGGGTTTCCCAGGCGGAGTCGCCTGGGGACCTGGCGCGGAACGTCGCGCCGCCATCGCGCTCGCTGGTGGCTTACGTCAGGCCCGTCGAGGCCGACGACCCCAGCCTGCTGGGGACGCGGCTGGATGAGTACCTTCCTTTCCCGCCCGGGTACGCCGCCGGGGAGGTCCTCCCGCCCGGGAGCTACTTGGTGGAGGTGATTGACATCCCCCGCCTGCCGCCCGGGTGGGCACGGGGCGGCAGGGCGGCCTAGATGAGCCCCGCCGCCCAAGCATGGGCCGAGTTCCACCGCCGGGGGTACTGGCTGTTTTGCGGCCGCCCGTGCCCCCACTGCCCCTGCTTCGTCCGCGATGAGCAGAGCGCCGCGTGGGGCTTCGTCTGCCTCGTCCGGACGCGGGATCCCATCGGCGCGATCCATCGGACGCTGGCCGCGTGAGCCCCGTCGAGCGCGGCGCCCGCCTGCTCCGCCTGCTCCTGCGGCGCGACAGCCTCACCGGCGAGCCCGTGCCGGTGCCCCTGCCGGAGCTGACCGGGGGCGATGACTCCGCCGCAGCGCGCCTCCGACTTGAGCGCGACCTGCGCGCCCTGCAGGCCGCCGGGTGGGTCGTCCGCAAGAAGAGCACAGCCCAGAAGGGCCGCGGGCGCCCGGCGTGGGCCTCGATCAGCGCGTGGGCGCTGCTCCCAGGGGAGGCCCGGATCGTCTAGCGGCGCCGCTGGTGAGCTTCACCAGCGAGGGACCCGCAGGGCCAGCCGACCGCGCCCGAAGGCCCGCGCCACCTGGCGCCGGGCCCGGCGCGAGAAGGGCGCCAGCGCGGCGGCGAAGGTGGCGGTGATCTCGGCCGTCGTCATCATAGGAGCCTCGCGAACCCGAACACGTCCGCCGTCACGAGGTCATGCGTGCGGCGGGCCACCGCCACCGAGGGGCCGCCGGGGACCTCCTGGGTGTTCCCCTCCACCGTGTGGAGCGTGAGCCCCTCCGCCCGCTCCACCAGGCCGACGTGGTGCAGGTCGCCGGGGCTCCGGCCGAAGAACACCAGATCGCCGGGCTCTGGCAACTCGGCGCCGGGGAACCAGAGGTGCAGCTCCGCGCGAGACTCCAGGCGCTGCCACAGCGTGGTGCACAGGAGCGACCACCAGGGGATGAGGGCCCCGGCCTCGATGAGGCACCGGCCGACGAAGCCCGCGCACCACGCCGCCCAGCCGACCTTGCCGTCGTAGGGTTCCTCCGGCCGGTGGCGGGTGAACTCCTCCATCGACCGGGCCGCGGGCAGCGCTCCGTGAGTTCTGCCGCATCATCGTACCCAACGGGAGCTTCGATCCTCTCGGCGATGAGGAGCCTGCGCCTGCGCCGCCTGCGCCGCCTGCGCCGCAGGCGATCCGAAAGATCGCAGAGGAGTTGGCGACCGCGCAGGAGTTGGCAGGGGCGGCGTGGGCGCGGGCAGACATCCTCGGGGATGAGGCCTCGCGACTCCTGAGCCGTGTCGAAGAGGTGAACGCGCAGACGCAGGCCCTCCGCGCCGTGTTCGAGAAGGAGAGAGCGCGCGCCGCGGCGCTGCGCGAGGTGCTGACCCTGTTAACGACCACCACCACCTCCACCAAGGAGAGCATCTAATGGAGACCATCGCAGCGCGCATTCTGTCCGCGGTTCTCGCCGCCATCAAGCAGCAGCAGCACGAGGCGGCTGTCGCCGCCCTCCAGGACGCCGAGGAAATGGGCGGACCGGAGGGTGACGACTACGTGGCCCTGATGGAGGCCGTTCGAGACGCGGCGGCCCACGCTGGGATGCAGCCCCTGGCCGCGGACGCGGCCACCCGCATCGTGGCCTACAAGGAGTCCGACGGCTATCGACAGGCGCTGCAGCGCGTGCAAACCCCCATCGGACCCCGCGAACTGGCCGCCAACTTCCTCACGAACAAGGCAGCGCTCATCCGAGAGGGCTTCGAGTTGACCGCGACGGTCATGACGCCGCGGGGAGGCGTAGCGCTGTTCCTGAACCCGACCACGCTCCAGAAGGCGGAGATCCGGTCTGCCGAGGGGAACGCGATCACCTACCTGAACGAGCAGGTGAACACCTTCGCCCTGGACCAGTGCAGGCAGCGGCTCTCCCGCTGAGGTTGACTTCGCGAGGCCACCGCGCTCTATTCGGCGTGAAGGAGGCCCCGATGCAGAAGTACATCTAGGAATAACGAGGCCGCTTGCCTGAGCAAGCGGCTTCGTCACGTCAGTCGCCGTACTTCCGAGTGCCCCGGACCCGCGGCACCGAGCCCTCCGCACGATCCACGTACTCCCAATAAAACTCCGGGTCGGGCGGGATCGTCACGCCGTCGAATACCTCGTCCACCTGGAGCCCGAGAAGCCGCGCCATGTCCTGGGCTTCGGCGGGCGTGAGCCGCTTGCCATCGCCGAACTGCCTCCCCGGTGGCTTGATCTCGATCCACCCAAAGGCCGTGCTACGCCGCTTCCCCGCGGTGACTTTGTAGGCGCGGCCCGAGCGCCTTCGGAGCCCCGCCTTGATGCGGGCGACCGCCT
>CAZGVO010000027.1:0-11031 GCA_964529175.1 uncultured Bifidobacterium sp. | reverse complement strand
TACAAATATCAAGAGGTTTCAAGGTTTCAAGGAACTATTTTGTCCATTAACCCTGTTTTGACGAATTGGATATAAACCTGAATTTCTTTTAAAGTGGTTATTTGATTTAGCTATTCTAGTTAAACCGTTTTACAATAAAATATAAACTGCATAGAAAATTGATATAATGTTTAAATGCTATGTTTCTATGTTCTATGTGGTTTAATTTAGGTTGGAAATTTGTAATACACCCATAAAAAAAGCCCTAGCCATTACAGCTAGAGCCTTAATTGAACTATTAAACATGAAAAACTATTTTTCTTTGTTTGCTTTCTGATTTATATTTATCTCACTTACATCTAGTTTCATGTCAACATACTTCAAATCGGAAGTAATGAACATTTCGTTGCTAGTTATTGGAGATATCAAAATCAAGTTCCTATAGCTACTTTTAACTTTACTTAAGTCAAAAATGGCAATTCCATTTTTTACTACTGCACTTTGTACTTCGGTATATTCATCGTTCATTAGTTGAATTTGCAATCCTTCTAATAAATTTTTATTGATGCTAATATTATTATCTGGCACTATGCTTACAAATAGGTTTCTGTTTTCTACTTCATCTACCCCAAGTTTATGCGAAAACATAAAATCGGTATTTCCTATTTTGTTAAGCCAAGCACCTTTTACTGCTACATCGCCTGCTACAAATAGTAGCGAGGATGTAACCAAGGTTGCTATATATTTAAGAATAAGTTTCATGCTGTTGTTTTTGTTCTTTAATCAATGTGCATGAATAGGGCCAAAATATAATTAATTGATAATTAGTTTATTATATTTTCTTTGTTTTGTAATTTGTTTCATTTTGAAACTAGTAAGTTCATTAATGGAAAGTAAAAGGCATAAAAAAGCCATTTTAAAAGCAAACTACTTTTAAAATGGCTTCTTTAAATTCTTTAAAGAACTAGTTCTTACTATTTTTTTTCATAATGTCTTTTTTCAAGGCATTTAAAGCTTCTAAGTCTTTGTTGTTTAATTTGCATTTATCAGGAGCTGATGAATCGTAGTACATAATTTCGCTATTTTGAGCGCTAATTACTAGTTTATTGCAATATTTTTCGTCTTTTACGCAAAGCGCATAAAGCAAAGCATTGTCTTGGTCAACTATTGAACGGTAAATTACTTCTCTTTCAACTTCTTCAACTTCGCCATCAAATAAATCGTTAGCACTTTTTTTACCTTTTAAATCTAAGGTTTTATCTTCTACCAAAAGTTTTTTATCAAGCAATTGGTTTTTGTCCGAAGGATAATCAACCATCATTTTTGAAGCTGATAAATCGCCATCTCTATCAACTTTGATGGCATATTCTAAGTAATTGTTCATCATTTGAACTGCGCGTTGCATTTCAAAGTTCCAATCTGCTGTATCTATATCGTTGCTACAAAATGCTTGTGCTAAAATATCTTCAGGTAAAGCTTTGCGTTTAAATTTATTCATTAATACAAGGCCGTTAAAGTCTTCTTCGCAGCTAGCCAAACGTGCTTTGTTTTTGCTTCCTTTTGATTTACTAAATACCAAATAAGCTACATCTTTTTTCTTGTATTTAGTTAACTCATTGTCAAAAGCTACTTCAAACTCGTTGAATTTCCAGTAGCGTAACATGGCAATTTCTACCGAGGCATTGTAGGCACTATCCATAAAAAGCACAACTACAACTTTTGTGTTTTTAAACTTCTCAACGTCAGATTTTTTCTTGAAAAATCCAAACTGTGCTGAGGCACTAAAACTTATAAAAAGTAGTAAAGCTATTGTAATTATTTTCTTCATTATTTTGTGATTTAAAGTTGCAAATAAATCTTTCTAATCAAAAATTGAAACATTTTTTTAATTTGCCAATCTAAATTATATATTAAATGAGAAAATTTTTATACTTATTAAGTTTTGTATTGCTTGTAAGTGGCTTAAAAGCAGCCAATGGCGATACAACTAGGGTAAGAACTTTTGATAATTTCCACATGAGTCGATATGGTAATTTTGACATTTCTGCAAAGTTTCCTGATGCCAGTAAAAAATACCAAAAAATAATAATGAAATACACCATTGGTTGTTTAAGTAACGGCCAATGCGAATGGGATTATACTAATACACTATTTGCCCTTGAAAAAAATGGTAAAAAAGACTCTGTCATAGTTAAGGTTAATAATTATAGCATAGCAGGTGTAAGTGAAACTCCAGATTCATTTTTTTATCTTAACACTGCTACTTATAAATATTTTTTCAATGAAACTACTCAATCTATTGATAGTGTAGCTAATGAGCAAATTTTTGTTTATTTAAATAACAATCCATCTACTCCAACTAAAGTTACCGATACTTTATTGGTTTGGCCGGCAGTTTACAGGTATAGTTTTGATACAGCAGGTAAAGTTATTGATTCTGTTTTTATAAAAGATCCTAATTTGGTTATTGTAAAACAAGTGTACAGTTACTATAAGGTTTCCGATTTGTATAATGAGTATGAGCTTGGACGAATGATTACGCCTTATGCCAAATTTTTCCCTAAAAATTTTAAATATACTTACGTGTTTGATGTAACAGATTATGTAAGTAAGTTACAAGATACGGTTCTTATTAGAATGATGTATTCAGGATATTCGTTTGGTTTTACTTGCACTGTTGATTTTGAATTTATTGAAGGTGCTCCAGCACGAGATGTGTTAAAAATTGAACGCGTTTACAAAGGTTATTTTCCTTATGGAAATGTAAATAACTCCATAGAAAATTATTTAACTGAAAAGAAATTTACCAAAGATGATGCGAGCAAAGAGGTAAAATTACGTTTAACAGTTACTGGTCATGGAGGTGAAAGCAATGAAGGCTGTTCTGAGTTTTGTGCTAAAAAGTTTTATTTAAAATTAAACAAAAATCAAATTGTAGAACAATTGGTATGGAAAGATAATTGTGGCGAAAATGCCATCATAAACCAAGGAGGAACGTGGATTTACGACAGGGCCAATTGGTGTCCGGGTGAGCAAATTGCACCTTACGAGTATAATTTAAATGCCGTTTATGGTGAAAATACCTTGGATATGGATTTTGAAACATTTGTAGCCAATGGAAGTGCAGGTTATGAAGTATATGGCGATTTGATTTATTATAAAGATTACAACTATACCAATGAGGTGGAAGTGGATGAAATTTTTTATCCAAGCAACGATTTTAGGTATCAACGTTTGAATCCAATTTGCCAAAATGCACAAATTGCAATTAAAAATAATGGTAAAGATAATTTGAAAAGCTGCACCATTAATTACCAATCGGGCAATAAAGCAGTAGGTAGTTTTGTATGGAATGGCGATTTAGCTTTTGGTAAAACTGTAAAAGTTACTTTACCTTATATAGAATGGGATTTAACCGAAAAAACGTTTAAAGTTTGGGTTGATAAACCCAATAATCAAACAGATGAAAATGCTACTAATAACATGAAAGTAACTAATAACGTAGTGGCTACAAAAGCTTTTCCTAGTCAAATAATAGTAGAAACTACTACCAATAAATTTCCAGCAGAAAACAGTTGGGTAATAAAAAATCAAGCTGGTGAAATTGTGGCACAAAAATCGTTTACCAAAGCGAGTTTCCGCCATCAAGATACTTTAAATATTGGTTATGGTTGTTATACTTTTGAGTTTAAAGATAGTGGTAAAGATGGATTAGATTTTTGGGCAAGTAGAACTACTACAGGTTCTGGAGGAGTGCGTATTACTGCTACTAATCCTTACAGAGTTATTCAACAAATAAATCCTGACTTTGGAAGTTTTTACCAAGTTAGTTTTACTGGAATTGCTGCTTTAGGCAATGAAGAAGTGATAGATAATAATAACTTAAAAGTGTTCCCAAATCCTGCTAGTAATGTATTAAATATTCAGTTAGATTTAAACAAAACCAATAGCTTAAAAACCTATCAAATTTTCGATATTCAGGGTAAATTAGTTTACAGCCAAAATACCACTGATTGCTTACTTGATTTAAACGTGAGCGATTATGCCAAAGGCATGTATATATTGGTGGTAAATACCAATAACCAAACACTCAAAACCAAATTTTTAGTTAAATAATAAACACTCACAAGCTTAGTAATACATAAAAATGAAAACAGATACGATACTGATTATTGGCTCAAACGGGCAAATTGGAACAGAATTGGCCGAGTCGCTTCGTGCCATTTACGGAACAGACAAAGTGGTTTGTAGCGATTTGAAAAAACCTGAAATTACACCTGGTCCTTTCGAAATTATTGATATCATGGATCGCGATGGTGTTTATGCCATCATAAAAAAATACAATGTAACGCAAGTGTATTTATTAGCAGCTTTGCTAAGCGCTACTGCCGAAAAAAATCCAAAGTTTGCTTGGGATTTAAACATGCAAGGTTTGTTTAATATATTAGATGCAGCCAAAGAAGGTTTGATTAGAAAAGTATATTGGCCAAGTTCTATAGCTGTATTTGGGCCAACTACACCAAGTATTTTAACACCACAATACACTGTAATGGAGCCAAATACCATTTATGGTATTAGCAAACAAGCAGGAGAGCGTTTTTGCGAATATTATTTCCAAAAATACAATGTAGATGTGCGCAGCATTCGTTACCCTGGTTTAATAGGCCATAAATCGGCACCGGGTGGAGGAACAACTGACTATGCAGTACATATTTACCACGAAGCCATAAAAAATGGCAAATACACTTGTTTTTTAAACGAGCATACTACCTTACCTATGATGTATATGCCCGATGCTTTAAAAGCCACCATAAACTTAATGGAAGCGCCTGCTGAGCAAGTAAAAATTAGGAGCAGTTACAATATAGCAGGCATGAGCTTTAATCCATTAGAAATTGCGGCATCTATTCAAAAACATATTCCTAGTTTTACCATTGATTTTGCACCAGACTTTAGACAAGCCATAGCCGATAGTTGGCCAAAAAGCATTAACGATGCAGAAGCAAGAGCACATTGGGGCTGGCAGCCAGATTTTGATTTGCAAAAAATGACTGACGACATGATGCTAAACTTAAATAAACTATACAAACAATCAGTATAAAATGCCAAAAGGCTGCTTTTGAAAAAGCAGCCTTTTTTGGTTTTTGTAAATGATATGAGGCTTATTGATAAACTCTTAAGCGGTAAGTTAGCGAGTGCGGAAATAACGTTTGGCACATTTGCGATGGGCGCAATTTTTACCGCTAATGGCTATGCGGAGCACGAAACCCCGCTTTTGGGGTAGGTGCTGTTATCGGTTCGGCTTTCTTTTCGCTCGTCCGTTAGTCTTCTAATTGTTCCAAAAATCCGTTCCATTTTGCTTTTAAGGTAAAACCAAATTTATTAATAATTTCTTTTTGAGCTGTTGAACAGTCCTTACAGTTTGATTTTAATTTGTTTATGTAGTCGTCAACTATAGGTTTGTCATAGCTACCATTTCTTCTTATGCTAAATTCCAAAATTACAATGTCCGCCCAAGTTGCCAAATCATTATCGGTGTGACATTGTTTATTTTCAAAGTATGAAACAAATTCTTGAGTATTGTGCACAACGTAATTGTAACCTGTGTGTCCAAGTCCTTCAGAATAATAGCCGTCTGATTTCTTTTTTGATAATGTAATGACTTTAAAATAAAATGGTCTTGAAGTTTTGTCTTTAGCTTTTAAACTGTCAAGCAGTGACAATACTTCGGTGTCATTGCTTAAATCCCATTCTTTGCCCAAATAAATATCTTTTGCAAGTTGGGGTGTTTTTGGGTTATTTAGGAATTTGTTAAAGTCACATTGATGAAACTCTTTGTATTCGTTGTTGTTTACTTCGTTTTCGTCAAGGTAAAAAGTGTCAAAATGGGCTAAACTGTCTTTTGCAGTTTCATTATCAACCGGTTTTTTGTTTGCCGAGTTGTTACACGAAAGAAGTCCCAAAGTTAATATGATAATTACTTTCAATTTCATTATTTATGTCGTTTTTTTAGCTGACCGATACGTTCGAGGCTTGGCGTAGTGACGGATTTTCACCACAAATGTTTATACGAAGCACAACTGTTTGTTGAACCACAAAACTATCATACGAAGCACTGAACCGCCACTTTTGCCAAACCGCTGTTATAGGCTGGCGTTCTTGTTTGTCGTGGGTTACAATCATTTTTATGTCGTCAGTTTGTGTCATTTTTCGAGTGTTTTTCTGTCTGGCTTGTGTGTCGGGTGTTTTATTTTTTTTAAAAGCGTTGGAAAAAATATTTTGAAATTCTTTTTGGGGTTGGAGAGGTGAAAGCTCTTTTGCAATTTTTGGTCTGTGCGTTGGCTTATGCGAATTGCAAATGTGCTTACACCTGTGCGTCAGTCCCTATGTTAGAAAATGTTCTTCATCATCTAATTGCTCTCTTTTAATTGTTTTCTCTGTATATTCAAGCATTCCAATTGCCCACTCCTTTACTCTTGGTATTTTGTGGTTAACTAATACTTCCAATAACTTCTTTTGAGTTGTAAAATAAGGGATTCTTGAACCAACTGTTCCGAATGTTCCCATGTTTGATGATAGCTGTCTTAGAACTTTTTCGTTGTCACCAAATTCATCAATAATTGCTTTGGAAAATGGATGCCATCTAATTTCATTGTCTTCATTAATGCTTAAAGGCATCATGTGTGTAATTCTTTCGGGGGCAATTTCGGGATGCTGTCTACACCACTCTAAAATAATTTTGTGTCGTTCTGGATTGCGAAAAGCAATTCCTTCTCTGCTGTCAAGATAACCATTCCTTGTTCCTATCATGTGCTCTAAATGGAAGAAGGTCATGTAATCGCCAATAATACCTTCTCCAAAATATTCCCAAGTCGTTTCAAAGTATTTGTCAAATAGAAGAAGAATTACATTTCCAATGTAAGTGTCAAATGAATAATTAAAATGTGCTTGCGAACAGAATTCTATTATTTGCTTTGTGATTGTAATTGCAAATTCATTGTCATCATCCTTTGTTAGTAGTTTAATTACGGCATCAGACCAATGATAACTATCCATGCTACCTGTATTTTCATTATCAATAGTCATGTTGCCGCTTGCAATTAATGATTTGAAGACTCCTTTGTTCGCTTGCCATTTTTCCTCACTGCTATAGCAAAACATATAAAGCAAAGACAATGCAGTCCATTTACCAGCGTTGCCGTATTTGCTAATCCTATCGCAAAGCTTAATTACTTCTTCGTTTGAAAGTTTATCCAGTGCTCTACCGTATTGAAAATTCTTAAACTGTTGAATTGAATAGCCGAATTTGTCAATTAGAGAAAATAGTTTCTCGATGTCTTTCAATGTTGCATTGATTACTCTTGTCAAGTAAAAAGTATGTTGCCTTAAATCATCATCGGCAATAAATCTGTCAATTGTCTTTTCAAATAACTCTCTGTCTGCTGCACCGAAAAGAAGACCAGCTATAAATTCAGGATTTTGATTTTCCTTTTTTACTTGCTTCAACTTTTGAATTGCGGTATCAATGAGATTTTCTTTGTCGGCCGATAGTTCTCCTATTTTACTTCCAAAATTAAACCCTTGTCTTTGCTCGCCTTCCAACAAATCTTGTAAATGCTCTATCCAAGGAATACTTTCAGTAACTACCTTTTTGGCAAATGCTTCTGCATTTAACTTTGGTTTATCAATGTAATGGTCTTCTGCATCTTTTTCATATGAATCCCATTCAGGTTTTGTGACTTTAAGTAACAACTGATTTTTAATATCTGTAGGAGTCAGTTCAACAATTAGGGTATTAATTTCATCCACAATTTCTTTTGGTAAGTGTTTTTCAAAACCTAAAGTCATTCTTAGATTGTTTAACGCTTCTGTCCATAAGTTGCCTTTATATTTTACAACCTCTCGAATAGAGTTTGCAATGAGTTTGTAATTTCCATCACGAATTAATGTTCTAATTGAATGAGCAATTTTTTCTTTTGCAAGATTAGAATGTAAATTGTCTGAACAAGCTAATTGAGTAAGTAAATTAAGTAGCTGAATCCAGTATTCAGATATTTCTTTCCAAGTTGGTCGGTAATCCTCAAGAGGGGCACTGCTGCCTTGCTTCTCTGCTCCTCCCATTCTTGTGAAGTGGTCATTCATCAATCCTCTTCCCATTGCAAGAATTGCAATTTGAGTATAGTCATCATCATGCTTTTCAAGTCCCCATTTTATTACCTCTAATCTTTCAGCCAAAGATGCTTCTGTCCCTGAAAGATAAAGTTGAAACAACTGTCTAAATTGATTGGTTGAATTATTCCCCCAAGTTTCGTTTTCTGAAACAGCGAATGAGTAAAGAATCTTTGAAGCAGTATTGAAAGTTTCTTTTCTAAAACAAAGTTTCTCTAAAGCCCAAACAAGGTTTCTTCTTCCTTCATCAATTTTCAGAATTTCTTCTTTAGACATTTCACCAAACGAAAACTCTAACGCTTTTGCAGTAGCAATTGGATTCACTTCAACAACATAGCGGAAGAGTAGTGAACCCAGTGAAGAGTTAAGCACTTCCGCTGTTCCAAAAGGGCTGTTAGGTCCCCATAATTGATTTACGATTTCCTTTGCTTTGTCCAATTGGTCTAATTCAGCCAATCTTTCTACCAAGCGTTTTCCTAACTCGTCATTTGTTAATTCGGAAAGGATTCCTTTTATGTAATCGTGAGGCGTTTCTTTCCACCATTGTGCTGCAAGATTAATTGCAAGAGGGGTTGGTTTAACCATTATTCGTGTCCCTCTTTGCTCAATAATGTTTGTCTTTTTATATTTTAAGCAAACCTTATAAAAATCTTTGACTGCGACTTCTTTTCCTCCTATGCTTCCACAGATTTTACTCCTTACATAATCTGTTTGCTTATTTAGAAATTCTCTCTCCTCAGGTTTCAGAACACTAACAAGATTGTCGTCAACAAAACCGAAACTTGATAAAACGGAACAAGCTTTAATCACTTCGTATTCAAATTCGCTTTCACTATTTCTTCCGAAAATTAGTTTCTTCAAAAAATCATCGGGAAGTTGGCTGTTTAATTTATCAAAACCTTCTGCACTAACAGAATCTGAGAACAGAATTGCCATTTGAGGATAACCTTCTGATTGGTTTGAAAGAAACTCTTTGTCGGTTTTTGTTAAAGTGTCACCAAACTTTTCGTCAACTATTTTTTGAACGATGTCTCTTTGATTTTTCCTGTCTATTTTTATTACTGACCTTTCATTTGTTTCTGAAGAAAAGTCAATTGTAATTAATTTGAAATTACCTGATGACCTGACTAAGCCTGAAATTGTATTATGTGAATTTTCATCGCAATTATCAATTACAAGAATTCCTGATTGGTGGTTTCGGTGAGACAAGATATAGCCAGTGATACTTTCCAAACTTCCCATACCCATATCATAGTAAACAAGTTGTGATTGCTGTGCTTTGATTTCAGGTTCACTTACATTTTCCCTAAAGGTTTCTAAAATCATTCTTGTTTTACCTAAGCCTGAATGTCCAATTACTCTGACAACTTTTTCTCTTTTTAATTCGGCTCTTATCTGCTTAATATTATTCAGAAGAATATCATTCGTTTGAAACTGAATCGCTGAACCAATCATGTCCTTTTTCCATTCATCCCAAGTTCTGAAATTGTGAGGTCTGGAAATACCATTACATGCTTGGACAAAAGTTACAGCAGCGACATTTTCATTAACCCAATCTTTTATTTTGTTAGCATCATAAACTAAAATTTGAAATGTTGCATGATTTGCATGATTGGCTGTTTGAATTGCTCTTCTAAATTCAGCAACTCTATCAGCTACTTGCGTTGTGTTTAAGTCCTGACTTGTAAATAATATGTAGCACCCATTATGTATTACAACATCTTCAACTTGCGATTTTAATTTTCGTGGTTGCCCTGCTATTGCAGTTTCAAGGATTTCTTCAAAGCAATTCGCTGGTGTTAAATTGGTCGCCTTGTTCTGAAAGATTGAAAGTTTGTTTTTTAACCATTTTGTTTCTAAAGGATTTCCTGTCCACTCAATTCTTCCGTCTTCACCACCATCAGCAACAGTGATTTTTTGCGGAACTAAAATACTCCAACCGTCCAGCGAATTTTTTTCCGCTTCTATTCTTAAAAGATTATGAAGTAACTCAGAAAGTTGCTCGGCTGAAAGATGGTTTATATGGTCAATGGTTATTTCGTTTATTGAATACATTTCTTAAGGATTTATCTAAGCTTTAATTTCGGTTGTTTAGGAAAAATTGGCTCTTTTGGTTTTGCCTGTGTGTCGGCTTGTGCGGTTGGGGCAAAACCAAATGTGCCAATATGTGGTTGGCAGAATTTCAAAATATTTTGTGCGGTGGAAAAAAAAATAAAACACGAAGCGTTGGGCTGTCGTGTCGGAAAAAATTCCGCTGTTAAGTTTATATTTTGTTTTGTTGTTTCGATAATTGTCTGTTAGTTTATTGGTTGTTGTGTCGTCCAATACGCTTGCCTATAACTTATATATATGTCTCATTTTATAAGACCATCTCCCTTATTTGATTAGATAGGTCTCATAAAAAGACTTTTTTCAAATACAAACATATTTATTACACGCATTAAAACAAGTTAATTTTAGTTTTTATGTAAGCACACTCGTATGGTTTTAAATGGTGTTTGGTTTTTGTTTGGCTTACATAGTAATTTAGTGAAAAGAGGAGTGTGGATTAGGTAATATAGAATGCTGAATATGAATTCTGTTAAATTAATAAAAGTTATAGTGCCTAAGTGTTAATGGTCGGGCGAAACTATATTACCAACAAGTAGTTTTTAGTAACAAAAAACCGCTTTAGGTTTGGGCAATTTAGCTTATTTGCGGCTTTTAACTATGCTTTTGGACTTGTAGGTTTATTTATTTTTTTAGCAGGTTTCGGGTTAATAAATTGTGCATCGTAAAAACTTTTTACTCTAGGTTTATCATTAACGTGTAGCTTAATTAAATCTAACAGAACCAAGTACATGCCAGTAGCCAGTTCTATTCTTATGGTATTTCCATCAAACG
>CAZGVO010000026.1:0-11320 GCA_964529175.1 uncultured Bifidobacterium sp. | reverse complement strand
TTATCCAAACCGTATCTGGTGCGTAAAAATTTGCAATAGGTGGTTGAGCGGGGCCAGTAGAGCCTATCAAAATGGTATAATCTTCAATTTCTCCCCAATCATTAACAGTAGTACATGCATCTGTTAACGACCAAACCCCAAAAAAGTTATTCCAATTTGCTCGAACGCGCAATCTTGTTAAACCAGGAACAGCAGTAGCCGGTACAGTAACATTAGCGGTATAAACAGTTCCTGCTGTTAATGTTCCAGCGGGAGTAAAATAAACTAATTCACCAGCATCGGTTAAACTATTATTTCTGTTAAAATCAATCCAAACTCCAAAACCATTAGGTTTTGTAGTAGCACCTGTTACGGTTAAACTGTAAGTTTGACCTGCAAAAATAGTAGTTGTTAAAGAACCAGCTGGAGCATAGTTAATGTAATACGGATTGGCTGTACAAGCGGTATTTAAATTTGAAAGTGTTCCAAATGTAAAACTTCGAACATAGTCGTTTGTACCACAACCATCCAACAAATAACCACCTGCACAATAAGGGGCTTGAGCTTTTAAATTGCCTGAATAAAATATTCCTGCAATAATTAAAGCAAATAATAAATGTAGATTTTTTTTCATGTATTAGGTTTGTATGTAATTTCGAAAGTAATATTATTTTTTACAATTCAAAATTTTGTTTAACTTAAAACTAATACGATGAAATAAATGAGAAGGTTGGGAAGAAATTTCTAAAATAAAAAAAGGCTTCAAAATTAATTGAAGCCTTCAAAATGTGGTGTAGGAGGGAATCGAACCCCCGACACAAAGATTTTCAGTCTTTTGCTCTACCGACTGAGCTACTGCACCGTTTTTGTGGGAGCGCAAAAGTAATTTATTTTCTCTTTTGTGCAAGCAGTTTTGAAAATATTTTTTACTTTTTTTTCATATTACTGTCAAAACTATTCATTTTCAGCCTATAAACATTTAATTTTATTCTGCAAATATTTTGCTTTTTACTGCATTTGTTTCAAGTAAATATTATTTATTATTGCGCTGAATCAATTTTAACATATGATAGCTCAAATACTTTTTGTAATAATTGCTGGAATAGCCACCTATTTTTTTGTAAAAAACCTAGGTAAAATTAGACGTAATATTTTATTAGGCAAGGACATAGACCGAACTGACAATAAACATGAACGTTTAAAAACAATGCTTAGAGTGGCTTTTGGACAAAGCAAAATGGGGACAAAACCTGTAGCTGCTTTTTTCCATTTTATTATTTACATAGGTTTTGTGCTTATTAATATTGAAGTTTTGGAAATATTAATTGATGGGATTTTTGGTACACATAGAGCACTTTCGTTTTTTGGACCAATTTATAATTTAGCAATTGGTTTCTTCGAAATTTTAGCATTTGGTGTACTTATAGCTTGTGTAGTGTTTTTTAGCAGACGTTTTATTTTAAAATTACCTCGTTTTCAAAGTCCAGAATTAAAAGGCTTTGCAACCAAAGATGCAGCAACTATATTATTTGTAGAAATAGTTTTAATGGGGGCGCTGTTAAAAATGAATGCGGCTGATCAAATTTTACAAATGCGCGGTGCTGCTCATTATATCAACGCAGGCTCGTTTCCAATTAGCTCTTGGTTATTGGTTCCAATTTTCGATACTTTTTCAACCGAAACTTTGATAGCTTTTGAACGCATAGCTTGGTGGTTTCACATAATTGGTATTTTCTTGTTTATGAACTACTTACCTTTTAGTAAACATTTTCATATTATTTTAGCATTCCCAAATACCTATTATTCAAATTTAACTGCTAAAGGCAATTTAAATAATATGGAATCGGTAACACAAGAGGTAAAATTAATGCTAGACCCTAGTGCAGTTCCACCCGAAGGTTATGAGCCTCCAGTTAGTTTTGGTGTAAAAGATGTAACTGACTTAACTTGGAAAAATTTAATGGATGCCTACAGTTGCACTGAATGCGGAAGATGCACCAGTAGCTGCCCTCAAAACCAAACTGGAAAATTGCTTTCGCCACGTAAAATTATGATGGATACGCGCGATAGATTAGAAGAAGTGGGAAAAAATATTGATGCTAATAAAGGCACATTTGTGGCTGACGATAAAAATTTACACAGTTATATAAGCGAAGAAGAATTATGGGCTTGTAATACTTGTAATGCTTGTGTAGAGGCTTGCCCTATAAATATTAATCCAATGGAAATTATTGTAGAAATGCGCAGATACAAAGTGATGGAAGAAACCAAAGCTCCTGCCTCATTAAACAATATGTTTAGTAATTTGGAAAATAACCAAGCTCCTTGGCAATTTAGCCCAATGGACAGAGCTAATTGGACGCAAGAGTAATTTAGAAATGCGGAGTTCGGAATGACAAAAATTCGGAATGAAGAAATAAGTGGAGTAGAACCTTTTTATTATACGTTTACCTTATTAAGTAATAAGTCCATTTACCAATATAACTTCTGAATAAAGCACTAAAAGTTAACCAATAGCTGAATAACCAATGTTCGGGCAGGATCTAATTTTCCTGGCCTTGTGGCATATTCACGATTGGTTAAATTATTAAGTAATAAACCTACAGAGTAATTTTTGGTAGGTTTTAATCCTACACGTATATTATGAACCACATCTGCATTTCCAGCATTGCTAAAAAAAGTTTTTACACCTGGAAGTAACAATACAAAATCATCTACTTTTTCGTAAACACTGTAATAAAAAATACTGTAACCAAAAGTAAGTTTGCGGTATGCCAAATCTAAATCAAACTTGGCTGTGGTCCTATTTCTGTAAGGCATAATTACCTTTTTTAAATAACTACCATCATCAGCTTTGTTAATACCTAAACTTTCAAAAAATAGTTTGGTATAGTTTCCATAATCTTTCAAACTCTCGTCTGTACTCATATTTACCGGCAAACTATACGTGTAACCAGTTAATATTCTTATCATTACATCTTTTATTTTACCCTCACCTTGTAAACTAAAATCAACGCCTCCAGCACGCACATGACCCACATTAAACGCCTTAAAACCAATCATAGGGTCTGGGTTTTCGATAGTAGGTTTATTGTATTGACCAAATCTAAAATCAATCATGCTATCATAATCTTGCATAAAAATGGCAAAATCGGCCGATGCTAAAAATCCTGCTATTTTAAATCCTTGTTGAATACCAATTTCGGCTGTCCAGCCTTTTTCGGGAATTAAATTAGGATTGGGCATTACATTTAAAAACGACACTTTATCTTCTACAAATTTTTCGCCAATGGTTGGCACTCTATAACCTTCGGAATAATTAGCGCGTAAATAAGTTTTTTTAGCTGCTTGGTAATTTAAGCCAATTCGTTTTAAAAGTGCCTTTTCAATTTTACTGGTATCTTGCGCTATGAGTTCATAACGCAGACCTCCAGTCACAATTAATTTTTTGTAGGTAAAATCTAGCTGACTATAAACCGCACCTGTTCCGCCTCCAAATTGACCTTTGTATACGTTTCCATTACTAAACATAGAAGTTAAATAAACACCACTATTTAGTGCAAAATGCTTATCAATTTTATATTTATTATTATAATCAAAAGCGTATAAGTTAGCTACTGCATCCGATTCGTTTGGAAATCTTGTTTTATCAAGTAGCCTGGTAATTTGATACATCCTAAATTTAACAGCATGGTGCATATTTAAACCATCATAATCAAAATGCGGGTCAATGGTAAAAATTCTAAATAAATCATCTATTGGTTTTGATCCATTAAATTGCTTTAAAGTGCCTGTATCTGCATTTGCCCACAAGAAAAAACGGCCTGATTTTTCGTACATCAAACTTCCGTTTACACCAAAAGTTATCCTTTTATTCCACTCAGGTCTGTAACGTGTTTTTATATAAGTTCGCGCCCTAAATTCGTCAGCATATTGCAAATGACTGCGCATGCTAGATATATTGCCACTCAATACCAAATCAAAATTACCAAACATTTGCTTATGGGTAAAAAACATTCCATTATTAAATGGTTGAGTAGATGCCTCCCACCAATTAATATAGCTCCTGTCGTAATTTTGCATAATACCTTGGTAAGCTTGAATTTTGGTTTTTGGCGTTTTAGTAGGCCAACCTGTTCTTACATTGATGGTTCCGTTTAATGCAGCCGATCCGTACAGTACTGATGCTGAGCCTTTTATAACCTCTACTTGTTCAGCAGCTTCTATTGGCAAAAATTTCCAACGCACATCGCCCAAATCGGCACCCATTAAAGGCATATCGTCAAGCAAAACTGCAATTTTACTACCTGTATTATAACTATAGCCTACTCCTCCCCTAATGCTTGCTTGCCCATCAGCCACTTGCACACCAGGTAATCTATTAATTACTTGCGATAAATCTGTGCTATTGGTATTATCAATTAAATAAGGTTTTATTATACTTACCGATGCAATTTCTTTAGCTACTTTTTTCCCCTCGCGCGAGCCAGCAATAACAATTTGATCCATTTGATTATTGAATGGTTCTAAATCAATTTGAATGTTTTTATTAGCCCCTTCATCTAAATCAATATTTAAAAATAAAGTGCGGTAACCCACTCGCGAAACTTTTAAAACATGTTTACCGGCAGAAGTTACAAAACTAAAAGCACCCAAACTATCGGTATAAACTTGTTTGGTTTTATCGAGCGAAACTACAGCAAAATCAACTATTTGCTGCGTATTTAAATCAACTACTATTCCTTTAATTTTGGCTTGCTGCGCAATAGTTAAAGTGCTTAAAAAAAGTAAAAAAGTTAAAGTAAATATTTGTTTCATCAATAAGCGTTTAGGTGGATGTAGTTAACAAATATGTGAAATTTTATTTAAAGCCAATTATAATATTTGAGATATTTTTTATAAAATTTAACATCTTACAAAATCCTCAAATAATTTTGATTAAACAAAATTGATAGTAATGTCACTTTTATTTTAAATCATTATTGTTATTTTGCAACCAAAACCTAAACAAATTAACTTGGTATTATGAAAATATTGGTAACAGGCGGAACCGGCTATATTGGTTCACACACTGTTGTAGAACTGCACAATGCTGGGCACGAAGTGGTAGCAATTGATAATTTTGACAATTCGTATCCGGAGGTGCTTGACAATATTGAAAAAATTACTGGCAAAAAGGTAGTTTTTCAAAATGTAGATATTAGAGATAAAAAAGCCCTAACTGATTTTTTAGTAGCCCAAAAAGGAATTGATGCTGTAATACATTTTGCTGCATTTAAAGCGGTGGGCGAAAGTGTTCAAAATCCTTTAAAATACTACGAAAATAATGTAGGCGGCACAGTTAATTTACTTTACGCCATGGAGGCAGCAGGCATTAGCCAAATTGCATTTTCATCATCGTGCACGGTATATGGCGAAGCCAACCCTCCAGTTGATGAAAATACCGCTAAACCAGAAGCACAATCGCCATACGGCAATACCAAACAAATTTGCGAAGAAGTACTTTTTGATTATACCAAAGCAAGTAATTTAAAAGTAGTTTCGTTACGTTATTTTAACCCGGTAGGCGCGCACGATTCAGCTTTGATAGGTGAACTGCCAATTGGGGTTCCAAATAATTTAGTACCATTTATTACCCAAACAGCTATAGGCAAACGTGAGGTTTTAACGGTATTTGGAAACGATTACCCAACTCCTGATGGAACTTGTATTCGTGATTATATACATGTGGTAGATTTGGCCAAAGCACATGTAAAAGCCATTGAGTTTTTAGAACAAAAAAAATATACCGAAGCTTACAGCGTGTTTAACCTAGGAACCGGACAAGGAAACTCGGTTTTAGAAGTTATACAATCGTTTGAAAAAGTAACAGGAGTAAAAGTTAATTATAAAATTGGTCCTCGTAGAGGCGGTGATGTAATTCAAATTTATGCTAATTGCGATAAAGCTACCAATGTATTAGGTTGGAAAACTGAACGCGATTTGGATAATTGTATGCAAACAGCTTGGGCTTGGGAGAAGCATTTAGCACAAAAATAGACCATAGTCTTTAGTCCATAGACCATGGTCAAAAAAATTAATACTCAAAATATAACTGATTAGATATGTCAACAAGAAAAATATTAATAACTGGAGGAGCTGGTTTTATTGGCTCTCACGTAGTTCGTTTATTTGTAAATAACTATCCAAACTACGAAATTTATAATTTAGATAAATTAACATATGCAGGTAATTTAAAAAACCTGACTGATATAGAAAATGCACCTAACTATCATTTTGTAAGACTTGATTTGGTAGATGCCACAGCGGTTAATAATTTATTTAACGAGCATCAGTTCGATTCAGTTATTCATTTAGCAGCCGAAAGCCACGTAGATAGAAGTATTACCAATCCTATGGATTTTGTGATGACCAATGTGGTTGGAACTGTAAATTTACTAAATGCTGCCAAAGAAATTTGGAAAGGTAATATGGAAGGCAAATTATTTTACCATGTATCGACAGATGAAGTTTATGGTAGTTTACACGATGGTGGTTTCTTTTTAGAAACAACATCATACGATCCACAAAGCCCTTATTCAGCAAGTAAAGCCGCTAGTGATCATTTTGTGCGTGCTTATCACAATACCTATAAAATTCCGGTGGTTTTAACCAATTGCTCTAATAATTATGGACCAAATCAATTCCCTGAAAAATTGGTTCCATTATTTATTAATAATATTAGAAATAACAAACCGTTACCTGTTTATGGTAAAGGCGAAAACGTACGAGATTGGTTATATGTAGTGGATCATGCGCGTGCTATTGATGTGGTTTACCACAATGGAAAAATTGGCGAAACCTACAATATTGGTGGCTTTAACGAATGGACCAATATTGATTTGATAAAGGTTATTTGCAAAACCATGGACAAAATTTTAGGCAGACCTGAAGGCGAAAGTGAAAAGTTAATTACTTACGTAACCGACAGAGCTGGCCACGATTTGCGTTACGCCATTGATGCCAATAAAATAATGAAAGAATTAGGTTGGGAACCTAGCTTACAATTTGAAGAAGGTATAGAAAAAACCATTAATTGGTACATGGATAACCAACAATGGATGGACGAAGTTACCAGTGGCGATTATGCCAAATACTACGATAAAATGTACGCAAGTAGGTAGTTAGTTGATTCACGCCTTGCGTGATTTATTTGTTAGTTGATAGTACACCTGATAATCTTTTCTGTCCTTGGTTTGTGTCCTCACAAACCAAATGCTTATTGCTAATTATAGAAGGATTGGTGGGGACACCAACCTTGGACAAAGAAAGTAGCACAAAGCCGCAAAATTTTTATTTGCGGCTTTTTTGTTTTTCAGATAAAATAGTTTTAAAGCCATACAACTTAATGTAAATGGTTGGTGACTAATTGGTATTGCGCAAATTTGTTTCACCTTTTAAAAAAATCAAATTATGAAATTACCATTTACATTAAGCATCATATTATTTTTAGTTGGGCAAATAGTATTGGCTCAAAACACCAAAACTAATTTGAATAAAATATCAGGAACATTTAACAATGAAATAAACTTACCACTTGCTAACGCTACAGTAACCATTTACGATAACACTAAACTCTACCAAACCCAAACTGATTCTAACGGAAACTATTGTGTAGCTAATATTCCAAATGGTGAGTATAACTTAAAAATTAGCTATTTAAATCTTGTACCCTTGAATGATACTTTATTAATGGATGGCAGTAAAACGAATAGATTTGTAAAAAATGTTTTTCCAAGCAATTGGGGATATTATATTGATGGAGTTAGAGTAGAAGGTGTAACATTTGGCTGTGGAATTGAAATTTACAGACCTATAGAGCAAACTTTTGTACGATTTAATAATGCTGCACCAAACCAAAACATCAATGCCATAGCGGCTTATATGCGTGGCGTTGACTCGCGTAATGGCGAAACACCAAGCATTATGGGTGCTCGTCCTGAAAACACTGCCTATTATTTAGATGGAGTTCGTTTAGCAGGAATGGACCAAAGTTTAACCATAATTGGCAAATAAATGAGGTTGGGTAAATTTGTTTTTTTGATTGCTGTATCGATTGGAACTGGCTTTAGCAATTCAACTTTAGCACAAACTCGCGCTTTGATAGGTAAAATTAAAAATGCCTATTCAGAAAATGAAATACCAAATGCTACCATTACTTTAATTGGTAATCAACAAGTTTTTCAAACTACTTCAAACCATATTGGAATTTATCAATTTAATGAACTGCCAAAAGGAGTTTACAGCGTAACAGTAAATAAAGATAATTTTAAAATAAACGAATTATTAAACTTTATTACCATTACAGAAGATTCTGTAATTACTATTGGTTTTAAGTTGATTCCAATTTTTGAAGTGGTAAAACAAAATCGTAACGTTTTTAGTGAACACAGCTGTGTAAGATGCTGTGATGTAACTTTGCCCAAAAACTATGTCAATTATACCATTACCAATTGGGTTAAACATCCGGATACAGAAGAGTTTTATTGGTATAGCTATAAAAAAATAGCTGTTCCTATTTCTTTTAACAATAATCCATTAACCAACCCAAATCCATTTTACTTAACACAACTTAGAATAGCAAGTGATTACTTTACTGTAAAACAATGATAAAACATTTAAAATACATATTAACGCTTACCATACTTTTAGTTGGATTAAACTTATTTGCCCAAACAAAGAAAGCTAAATACGGGAAAGCTAAATATCCCACAACCATAGTTGGAAAAATTTTAGATTCAATAACATTAAAGCCAGTTCCTTACTGTATTGTAACTATTGAAAAAAAAATTGACATCAAAAAATCAAAATACACATCAGAAAACGGAACCTATGAATTTCAAGGGATTAACAAAGGTAACTATAATATTTACTTGAGTTATTTAAACCACAAAAATTTACTGTTT
Organism: uncultured Bifidobacterium sp.; assembly: GCA_964529175.1. Classification (GTDB taxonomy): domain Bacteria; phylum Bacteroidota; class Bacteroidia; order UKL13-3; family UKL13-3; genus JAAFJM01. The sequence goes on along the minus strand of CAZGVO010000026.1, from coordinate 2,396 downwards.
GACAGTATAAATGTTCAAAATTATATAAATGTTGTTCCTAATTTTTATTTAAAAATTGATACTACTTTAAAATCAAAAATTATAATTGAAAACTGTAACCCAATTACTAATCCATTCAAATCTATTTCATATACAAAAGAAACAATTAATTATATAGTTGAATTTGAAAAAATATTTATTAGGAATAACTCATGTTTAGAAAATGGATATATTATTTCAACTAAAAGAGGAATTGTGAAGGTTGATAATTTTATGCTCAAAACAAAATGAACCATTTAAAACAAATATTAACGCTTTCCATACTTGTAATTGGCCTAAACTTGTTTGCCCAAACAGATACTGTTCAATATGGAAAATTGGAAGTAAAAGTAATTGATGCCATGACGAAAAAGCCTTTAGGGAATGCTGTTGTGAAATTAGAAAGCATAACATATTTAAAGTCAAAAAACTCTGACAGTATTGGTTTAGCTGTTTATGATAGTTTATTAACTGCTATTTATAACATTACAACTACTTATCCTGGTTATCAAAAAGCAAAACTTGAAGAAGTGCTCATAAAATCTAACATAATTACTTACAGAATAATTTCAATTTTTAATACGAATACGACTTTTTGCGATATCCCTCAGCCAAAACCTTTAATAAAAAAAGACGAACCAACCCAACAAAATTTCAACAACAATCAAATTATGCGAATGCCTTATTGATTTAAAGACCATGGTTTATAGACAATGGACCATAGATTTTCATTATGAACTATCGTCTATCGTCTATATAAACTATCGTCCATTGTCAAACAAATCTTCTTAATCAAAAAAATCACAGTTCAGACTCCTCAAAATAATAAAATTAGGTTAATGGCTTAAATGGCATACCTTTGTGTACTTTTAATGAGTAAATAAATTATTCTTCTCCAATTATTTAGGTGCATTAAAAGTATTACAAACAATACAATTAATTAATGAAATTTACTGATTTGCAGTTAATAGAGCCCATTTTAAAGGCATTAACTGACGAGGGTTACGAAACCCCAACTCCAATCCAACAACAAGCAATTCCGATAGTATTAAATAAAATAGATTTATTGGGCTGCGCCCAAACAGGAACAGGTAAAACAGCTGCTTTTGCCATTCCAATGTTGCAAAATTTATATAAAACTAAAAGTAACGAAAAAGGATTTAAAAAAATAAAAGCGTTGGTGTTAACACCTACAAGAGAGCTTGCCATTCAAATTGACGAAAGTTTTAAAGCTTATGGCAGATACACCGGTATTACCAGCACTGTTATATTTGGTGGTGTAGGTCAAAAACCGCAAACCGATGCATTGCGAAGAGGTATTGATATTTTAATAGCTACTCCAGGCCGCTTACTCGATTTAATGAACCAAGGTTTTGTTGATTTACGCAGCTTAGAGGTTTTTGTGCTTGATGAAGCCGACCGTATGTTAGACATGGGATTTGTGAACGATGTAAAAAAAGTAATTGCCAAATTACCTTTTAAACGTCAAACACTTTTCTTTTCGGCTACCATGCCACCTGAAATTACTAAATTGGCTAATACCATTTTATACAAACCCGAAAAAGTAGAGGTTACTCCAGTATCGTCAACAGCCGAAACCATTAAGCAAGCTGTTTATTTTGTAGATAAAAATAACAAGCGCAATTTATTGGTAGATATTTTAAATGATAAAACCATTAAATCGGCTTTGGTATTTACCAGAACCAAACATGTGGCAGATAAAATATCGAAAGAATTAGCAAAAGCAGGTATTAAATCGGCAGCTATACATGGTAATAAATCGCAAAATGCAAGACAAAAGGCATTAAGCGATTTTAAAGACAATACCATCAGGGCTTTGGTAGCAACTGATATAGCAGCGCGCGGAATTGATATTGACGATTTAACGCATGTTATCAATTACGATTTACCCAATGTTCCTGAATCGTACGTTCATAGAATTGGTAGAACAGGTAGAGCAGGCGCCAAAGGTATTGCCTTATCGTTTTGCGATTTTGAAGAAAAAGCCTATTTAAAAGATATTCAGAAAGTTATAAATATCAGCATTCCAGTGATTGACGACCACGATTACCCTATGCAAGATTTTGAAATAAAACCTAAAGAACAACCAAGAGGCCGCTCTCCACGCAGCGACCAACAACCAAGAGGTAATAGACCTAAAAGCAATACTAGCCAAGCAAAACCAAGTAATGGTAGCGCAAAGCGATATGCTAAACGATAATAAATACAAAAGGCTGTCCCTAATGAAATGCCCCCAAAAAGTTAGACACTATTTGGGGGCATTTTAATGGAAAGAAAAGTAAAATACAATTATGCTTTTAAGGGAGTAATAGACAAAATAGTTCCTATTTTTTAGATGTTTTGCTCAAGTGGACAAA
>CAZGVO010000025.1:0-11620 GCA_964529175.1 uncultured Bifidobacterium sp. | reverse complement strand
CAAATAACTTTAATTATCATTATTTTATAATAGCTTGTTTAATAAAACGATAACAATAATATTTTGGTATGATGATGTAATAAATAAACCAAAATCGAAAATACCATTGCATGATAATGCAATGACAAAACCGAAGTCGAAAATGTCATTACATGATGATGTAATGACAAAACCGAAGTCGAAAATGTCGTTACATGATGATGTAATGACAAAATCGAAGTCGAAAATGCCATTGCATGATGATGTAATGGCAAAACCGAAGCCGAAAATGTCATTACATGATGATGTAATGACAAAAACGAAATTGAAAAGGGAGACTGTCCCAAAAAGTGTGTAAAGGGTATTGTTTAATAAATAATATAAAGCTTATAATTTTCTTTAAACTAAAAAACCGCTTTAATTTTGGGCTAAACCGGTTTTAGTTTTTTTATTTAAGCTAGAGGTCTTTTTAATAGTTTGCGCAGCACATTAGTGGGTGCCAAAATTCAATGGATGGTGTATGTTTTTAAATAGTAAATTATCTAAAGAGTATTTTCCTGCACCTAACAGAGCAATTGCCGCATAAGTTAAAGCATAATGTAGAGCCAATTCCTGCTCATCAAAACCATCGTGTAAATGCACAGTACCTACTATTATTATCATGGTGATAAACAAAAAGACGGCCGCAAAACGAGAACAGAAACCTATAATTAAAAGTGTAGAACAAAATACTTCTGAAAATACAGTAAGTGCTAAGGAAACTTTTATACCTACACCTAAAGGATCAGGAAATTCAATAGTTTCAGTGCCAAATAACATCAGGAGTTTGCCAATACCATGATTAAGCATAAAAAGACCTATTACCACACGTAATATTAAAAGCACCATATTTACATTATTAGGATAAGTGCCTGCATTAAAAAAGTTAAGTGTTATTTTTTTCATTGTTTGATGTATTATTTATTTTGTTTTTAAATATTTATAAAACTCTAGTGTTTTATGTTTTTACAGAGCATTTTTTTAGACCCTGTAAAGAGTATAGTTACTAAAAAACAAAAACTATCTTCCTTATTTAAGTAGAAAAGTTTGTTTTTTGCCAAATGTGAGAGACCGCCAAAGCCACTCCATTGGTCCATATTTGAAGCGGACAAGCCACCAACTACTATATAAAAGTTGAAGTCCATAAATAACAAGGGTCATTAGCAAAAGCCAAGCTGCATTTACCTTACCTTCTAAATTAAAAATGCGAAAAAAACTTACACAAATAACTGTTTGTATAATATAATTGGTTAATGCCATGCGCCCAATATTTCCTATATAATTAAGATGTTTTGCGCTGTTAGCAAATAAAGAGAGTAAAGATAAAACACTCACATATACCGTTGATAAAGCAATATCGCTTAATTCCTTTAGAAGTGTTTCTATCCCTCCTGGCTCAGTGTAAAATACAAAAAGAATTATTCTCAATCCCACAGTAGTAATTGTTCCAACTATGGTAATTTTTATTAAAAGGTTTTTGTATTGAGGTAAATTTTCAAATATTTTGAGTTGTCCTATAATTCTTCCTAAAAAAAACATAGCCATTACCGATGGTCCCATATGTGTTAATCCAAATAAGATACTTTTTAGAATACCATTTGAAGGAGAGCTTATTTCATTGCCAAAGAAATTGGGAAAGCCAGCTACAATGCCTGATAATACTAAGCATAAAACAGCCATGGCAAATAGCCATTGATTGGACACCTTTCGGAAGACTAGCAAAACAAAGCCTAGCAAAGCATAAATGCGCAGCACATCACCCCACCAAAAAATAGAATGTAAAATACCAAAACCTAAAAGAATCAATAATCTTAGGGGGTAAAAGGATAATATATTATTTCCTTTGTCTTCGGCTCTTGATAATTGCACCGAAAATCCTAAACCAAATAGGAATGAGAAGATGATGTAAAACTTACCTTCTGCAAAATATTCGGAAAACCATAAGGCCAATTGGTCGTACCATTTAATAGATTCAGGGCTTCTAATAATTTGTGAAAAATCGTGATTGGGTAATGAAAAAGCAATAATATTTACTGCTAAAATACCGAATACAGCAAATCCTCGCAGTATGTCTAAAATGTGAATTCGCTCATTTGGTTGAACAATTTGTTGATTATCTTTTATCATGGGTGCTAATTTTAATTGTTGGACATTACTTTTTCAAATCGGAAAGAATAGTCTAATCCTACACGATTTGTGTTTGGCATATTAGTATCTTGGTAATGTGGGCTAAAAAATTCTACAATCTTAAAACCGCATTTATTTACATAAAAATGAATGTTCCGCTTTTCGAAATAGGGTGTGTGTGTTTCCCAAACAACGGTTTTGGGAAACATGTTTTCTACCTTAGTCCATACTTTACTACCAATGCCTTTTCCGTGGCTATCGGGATTAATGAAAAATAAGTCTAATGAGTTGTGGTTGGTTATTTTATTAATAGTAAAAACAATACCTCCCACCCAAACACCATCTTTTAGAATACGAAAGGTTACCGAGTTTTTATTATCAATTGATTGTTCAATATCTTTTTTATGCAGAATCATCTCGTCCAATTCGCCAAATTCTTCGATAAAGGACTTCTGAAAAGCAATTTGATTGTTTTTGATAAACTGCTCTTTATCTTTCTTTTTTAAAGGTTCTAATGTGATTTCCATTTCGTTTTGTTTTGAACAAAATTACAACGGAATGAAAGACCATATTTTGATGTTTGTCAAAAAAAATGGGTTGGTTACAGAATGATGAATGATGAAAAATAGAGTTTTATTTTTTGCGGATGCGGCTTATTGTTTCGAGTGTTACTCCTAAATATGAGGCAACATGCCCTAACGAAACCCTTTGTAATATTTGGGGATAGTCTCGAACGAGTTCATCATAACGTTCGGTTGCTGAAAGTGTTTGTAAGGAGAAAATTCGATCTTCTAAAGCAATTGAATAAGCTTCGGTAGCCAATCGTTCTATGGTGTTTATTTCGGGATAAAGATCACACAATTCGAATAAGTTATTTCTCGAAATGGAATAAATAATACTGTCTTCTAAAAATTGTATATTTTCTTTAGATGGGAGTCCTGAAAAGAAAGTTCTTGAAGAAGTAATTACTTCTTTTTCAATTGCAAAAAGCGAGTTTATTTCTTTATCATTTTTCTTATAAAACATACGAACTAGTCCTTTTTTTATAATGAAAAGCCCTGCAGAAGATTGCCCTTCTTTAATATAAAAGCTACCTTTCCTTCGCTCTTCTCTTACTACTCTTTTATGAAATTCCAACTCGGCATCTGCCGAAATAGTTCCAAACTTTTTAAATTCTTCTATTAATAGGTTCATTAAATATGCTAAATTCTTATTGTTTGCTTTATCTTAATATATAACTGGAGAATTTCTTACCATACGGTAGTCAGTATTTTTGTCGAATATATTTCTTTCATTCAATTTAGCCAATTTTTTAAATATTATAAAGTATGTCAGCCAGTGTGGTATTTTTACGCTAAAATTTCTCAATAGATACCACTTTTAACGTGTGATTTATGCAACACTTTAAATAATTATGTAATAGATTATAGGCTTCTTTAAGCCACTTTTGTAGCAAACATAAACAGTATGGCAACGCAATTTTTACATATTTCAGCAAAAGTTTTATTGGTTATTTGGGCTTTTGGCTTTTTCTTTTTTGGGGCAGGTGCTGTTATTCATTTGTTGCTCATTTTAGTAGTAGATTCCTTAATAGCTCGGTATGTTATAGGGCGAAAAATAGTAGGTAATACTAAAAAAAGTAAAACCAACTAAGTTACTAGCGCATAAATTTAACAATACATAAAAATGAAAAAGAACACATCAAAAACCATAAACGCTATTGAAACCATTAACTTGTTAGAGAAAAAAACATACCAAGATTTCAATGGAGAAAAACCCAATGCAAATGATCCTAATCAAATAGCTGGCTCACCCAAAAAAATTACTAATGCAGGTATTAAGTTAAATAAAAAGAATACCAAAGTTAAATAATGAAATTTAAACATTTGGGTAAACTGTTTAAAGATAGTTTTGAGGCTTGGATTAATATTGATCCATTTAGAGAAAGCGCAATCATAGCCTACTACGCCATTTTTAGCATTCCAGGTTTGTTGCTTTTAATAGTTACCATTATGGGTTATTTTTTTGGAAATGAAACTGTAAATAATGACCTCATCCATGAAATATCGAAAAGCATGGGAGCAAGCACTGCGGCTCAAATTAGCCAGATATTAGAAAAAGCCAACGAGTCAAAAGCTACACTTTGGGGCTCCATAGTGGGTATAATTATTTTATTAATTGGCGCTACGGGTGTTTTTGTAGAATTACAAAAAACACTCAATGTAATTTGGCAAGTTAAAACAGTATCTCAAAAAGGTATTTTGCCTATTTTAAAAGCAAGGTTGTTTTCGTTTGGATTAATATTGGCTATTGCTTTTTTGTTAACTATTTCATTGGTTATTTCTACCGCTATAGCTGCCATGAGCAATTGGATAAAAGTGGATACTTCACCTTTTATGATTTCAGTTTTTAGCATTATTAACTTTTTATTGTCGCTTGCAGTAATTTCATTTTTGTTTGCATTGATGTTTAAAGTTTTACCCGATGCCGAAATAAAATGGAAGCAGGTTTGGTTAGGCTCATTAATAACTGGAATATTATTTACCATAGGAAAAACTGCGCTTGCTTATTATTTTGGAAAAGCAAATCCAGCCTCGGTATATGGCGCTGCTGGTTCGGTTATTTTAATTTTATTATGGGTTTCTTATTCCTCCATTATTATGTTTTTTGGTGCAGAGTTTACTTATGTGTATGCTAAAACATATTCAGGCACAGTTGTTCCAACCAAAATTGCAAAAGCAACAGTATAAGCAATAGTTCTATGCATCATTTTTTAATAGATTTTTCTATTTAAATACTAGCATCGGCTTTAGTTGATGGTTAAGTTTTGAATAGTGTTCCATTCTTTTTTTTAGTTACTGCAAAATCAATGATTGCTAACCATAATAGGTAGTTACTAATTTTTGTGAATTCTAGTTCTATCATATTCATCAATCCTAGGATTACAGATGTATAACTCACAAAAACCCATATTAACTTGAAATAGTCTAGTCTTGTTTTTCTAGGTTTTTTGAAAAAGTAAAAAGAGTACAATGATGCTATGGATATCATTCCAGATATAAGTATAAAATCTGCATAACTCCAATGCATTATTTTTATTAAAACTCCAATAATAACATAAGTATTTAGCCCTAGTACAATTTTAAAATAGATGGTGTTTACAAATGTTCCATTTACCATTAACAAGATTAAACCAACAAAACTTCCTATTCTCATTCCGTAATCAAACATTTGTGAACCCAATTGAATCGTTTCATTTTCGGAAGCTGTATTAGCTAATATTATTCCAATAAATGCTGTTAATATGGATAACCCAATTATTATTAAAAAAATTCTATTGCTCATTTAAGTTTTATACTTTGGTTTGAAGTTAGCTTCTTCGGGTTAAAATTTATTATTCAAAAGTTGGTTTAATGTTTTCTGTTTTCAACACATCTGCAAAGGCATAAAGTTTCTTGGTTATATTTTCATCTGATAGGGTTTTATCTATTTCAATTTCTACCAATATTCCTTCAAAATCAAACATGGCATTTAATTCTTTAAATATTTTAGCTAATGATTTGTAATGTTCCTTTTCAATTGGAATAATATCCACTTTAAAATTAAAGAAAAATTTATTGAAATGGTTATGTGCAGTATAAGTTCTTACTGTAAATTCTTCTATTTTACCTTGCATTTCATAATGCGTTAGTTGGTATTTATTTTCCTTGTTAATTATTGTTTTCGTAAATTGATTTTTTATAAAGAAGTGTTGTAAGCATTGGTTATTTAAGTAATCAAGTCTTTTTTTAAATATAAAAAAATAGTCTAAAATAATGGCTAACGGAACAATAATAGCTACGAAACAAATATCAAAGAGTATTGAATATAACATACACTCTAGTCCACTTTCCAAGTTATTAGTCAATGCAACCACTACAGAAAATAATAGACCCAGTAAACCAATGGAAATAAATAAAATTTTAGTCCAAAAAATTATTTTCTGTTTGTTTAAGTTTAAAAAGTCTTTCATTTATTCTTGGTAAATGGTAATTCGCTGATTTATTGGCAAACTATTGTTTTTCATCAATATTCACTATTCGAAAGCCTGATTATTAAATCAAATTTTAGGATAGTTCTTTTTTTATCAATTCAATAAAGCTGCGTTTTGTTTTTATCAATAATATTACCGCAAATAATCCTAAAATTAAACCGACCGAAACAAATGCAACTCTATTTAAAATGCTTGGATTGTTTATATTGTTGATAGTTACTTGGTTTGAAAAAAGAAAAGCAAACAGCAAAAGCACAAATAGTCCTCCTAATAGTTTAAATATAGGTTTTAGTTTTATATCAAATACTATTTTATTATCGTTGGTTAATTTTCCTTTAGCTATATGGGTAATATTTTTTAAAACAATTACATCGTTTTTTATAGCTGCTTCTATATGTGTATATTGGTTAGGTAAAAAAGAAGATTTGCCTTCATTTATTTTTATTATCCAACCTTGTAATTCCTGTTGGTTAAGTTTATGGTTAATAATAATTGGCATTGGTTTTTTGTATGGTTATATTTTCTATAACTATTAACTTTTTTTACTAAAATAATATTACAAAGAGTAAATTGGTATATGTAAAAAAACCGCCTTAGTATTTAGCTAAAACGGTTTTTTATTCATAGGCTTTTTAAAACATTATTAGTATGGGTAAATAAGTTTAGATACCACGTTCCTACCAATAAATCATTTGCCATCAACCATGGTCTATGGTCCATTAGCTATCAACTGACAACTGTCAACCTTCAACTAAAAATCCAAAACTATCTTAAAATAATGCGTTTAAAATCCCTATCTACTTTAAACTTAACAGTACCAACTGCCAAGTTCTTTTCAGTTACTTTATGACTTTTTCCATCTACCACAAACTCGGTGCAAGTAAATGGTAATCCATGCACTACTACTTTAAAGGTTTTATTGCTTTCAAAAGCCCCTTCTAAAATATGTGATAGAATTAAGTTTTTGTTATTTCCTTTTACATAAAATTTATGTAGGTTATACAATCCCATGCGGTAGCCATAATTATCGCCTGCATCTTCGTAAAGGTAACTAATTACTTCTTTTTCTTTGTTGAAATATACATGTAAAGTAGTTTCTAAAACCTCTAATTCGCCTACATATTGTTGTTTAGGCCATTGTGGAATTACTGCACCTGCTTTAATAAATACAGGCATTCTATCAAGCGGGCAACCTACCATATGTTCTTTTCCACCAATATACTCATGGTCGTTCCAAATATTGAACCAACGGCCTCTAGGAATATAAACAGTACGTTCGGTAATTCCGGGGCGCATTACAGGGCAAACCAAAATATGATCACCAACTGCAAACTCATCATTACGGAAAAGCGTTTCAGTATCGGTTTGGTCAATAAATGCCAACGGACGCAATATGGGAGTTCCAAACTTGCTGTTTTGCCAAAATGCTGTGTACATATAAGGCAATAATTGGTAACGTAAGTGAATGAATTTTTTTACAATGTATTCGTATTTGGTTCCAAAACTCCAAGGTTCTTGGTCAAATTTGGTTTCGTTACCCGCGCTATGTGTTCTAAAAAACGGATGGAAAGCAGCTAACTGAACCCAACGTGTATATAGTTCACCATCAGGTTCGCCAATAAATCCACCTACATCGCTTCCGCAAAACGATACACCCGAAATATTTAACCTTAAACATTGTTGACTTGCAATCCATAAATGTTCCCAAGTAGCTATATTATCACCTGTCCATACACTTGAATAGCGCTGCAAACCGCTATATCCTGAGCGTGTAATCACAAAAGGACGTAATGGTTGTAAATAACGTTTTATACCTTTTTGGGTAGCTCTAGCCATTTGCATACCATATACATTATGCGCTTTTCGGTGGCTACATGGGTTTCCATCATAATCGTGGCGAACATCTTCGGGGAAAGTACCAATTTCAAACACAGCAGGTTCGTTCATATCGTTCCAAACACCGCGCACTCCTGCTTCAATTAAACCTTTGAATAATCCGCTCCACCATTCGCGCACTTCAGGATTGGTAAAATCAGGGAAATGACATTTACCCGGCCATACATCGCCTTCCATTAAAGTGCCATCTGCTCTTTTGCAGAAATAATCTTTTGCAATAGCTTCTTGCCAAACCCAATAATCTTTGTCTATTTTTATTCCCGGGTCAATAATTACAACCGTTTTAAAACCATCAGCCGAAAGTTCACTGATCATTTTTTTAGGGTCGGGAAAATACTCCTTGCTCCAAGTAAAACAACGGAATCCTTCCATGTAATCAATGTCTAAATAAATAGCATCACATGGTATTTTTCGTTTCCTAAATTCAGAAGTTATTTCGCGTACTTTACTTTCGGGGTAATAACTCCATTTACATTGATGGTAACCTAAACTCCAAACAGGAGGTAATTCAGGCGTTCCTGTTAAACTGGCATATTGTTCTACTACTTTTAATAAATCTGGTCCATAAATAAAGTAATAATTCATTTCGCCACCACGTGCATAAAAGCTCAATATATCAGGATTTCCTTTTCCAAAATCAAAAATGGTGCGGAAAGAGTTATCGTAAAAAATGCCATAACCAATTTCGCCTTTGCTATGCACACCCATAAAAAATGGAATATTTTTATACAATGGGTCTTGGTCTTTTTGAAAACCATAGGTATCCATACCATAGTTTTCAAAATATTTACCACGTAAGTTCATTTCGGTTGGCTTATCGCCCATACCATAAAAGTACTCGTCTGGCTGAATTTTTTTGCTGCAATAATTTATTTTACCACCTTTTACCAAATAATGTTGCCAATGAAAACCTGCTTCATCTTCACTAATAATATTATTTTGCCTGTCAAGCATGGTAATTTTCATGTTTTCCTTGCTTATTTTGGCAGTAATTGATTGTGTTTGGATATAATAAAAACCGTCATCTTCATAAAAATGAAGTTCTACTAACTTTTCGTCAAAATATTTGCTAACAGCATAACTAAAATCTTTTTGAAAAAAACCATCAGCTGCATATCTAAATCTGATGATTTTATCGGTCATTACCCTGGCCTCTAAAATGGTTTCGCTAGTAGTGAAAATAAAAAAATTACCTTCTTTTTTTACATCTATTATGGCGTCCGGATAAAATTTGCTGGAGTATTTTGTCTGTGTAAGCATTGGTTTGAATGTAGTATTTTAAAAACAACACAATAAAATAAATAATTGAAAAAATAACTAAAAAAGTTATCAAGATTTAATAATCAGTTGTTTGGTATAAAACGATTTAGTACTATTTTCATTTAAGAAACATTATTTCCCATCCAAGAAAGAACGTTTATAAAGTAATATATATGTTACTTTATAAATATATAGTTAATGCTTTTTTAAAAATATAATCCGCTGCCTCTGATTTGCAATCCATTCAATTAATCAATGATTTAAGCACTTTGAAATAATCAAATTATATAAAACGAACCTAAAATATAAATATATTTGATAAGGTATAAACAACAAATATGAAAAAACTAAACAATGCCATAGGCATAAAACTACTAAGCATAATAACTATAATTATGCTATTGCAAAGCTGTAGTAAAGACCCTAAAAAAGGATGCGATACTCCCAAAGATTATTATATTTACCTAACAGCAGCACAGCTTAACCAAACACCTTATTTTTCCAATCCTGCCTTTGATACCATAAGCTTTGCCAGCGATAAAGGCGATACTTTAGCCTTTGTAAAAACAAAAACTGATACAACTTGGCACAACTTAACTGGTCAAGGAAACCCTGATTGTGGTTACGACCAAAATTACTTTCAAACAACTCATAATACTTACAAAATTATTAGAGGTAATGGAAGTTTTTATGTAAAACATAAAAAGGTGGACGTTAATTTAAATAGTAATCAATTAGAAATAATGTTTAATGGGTTCTTATTTTATGTAGACGATGAACGAATTGGAACTCCGATTGGTTCAACCATTGGCATTACATATTTTGAAACAATTTTATTAAATGAAACAATGTATAATAAAGTTAAGATACTTTACAACAATTATAGTGATAAAACAAATTATTGTTATCTTAATAAAGAATTTGGTTTAATTGGGATTGTTGATGGCATTACTAACATCAAATATTATAGAATAAAAAATTAATTAGTTAAAGTTAATTCCTATTTAAATGAAAAAGAATATTCTATTACTATTTATGGTAATGACCACACTGATAGTAAAATCACAACATTGCACTGATATCGAAGAGTTGTTTCGAAAAAGACATAAAATAGCTAATATGACTTATGGGCATCCTTATACTACTTTTGATAGACATAATAATATATCTATTGAACAGAATATTCAGAATATAAAAAATAGAATTATTAAAGAGCAATTTGATACAAATGATAAAATCAAACCTGTTTTTCAGGCCTATAAGGTAGTTTATGATAGTGCTAATACAGTATACGTACCAACCGATAATGGTATGGAAGCAAATAAAACAGTGAGTCCACTGGCTATTTATGCTAAAAACTGTGCCTTTGTATTTTTAATTGGGCTTGATGGAAATGGAAACACAATAGATATTCCTTACCGAAATGCTTTTAAAGAAAAACAAACTTATAAACAACAAATATGAAAAAATATATGAAAATCTTAAATCAAGCCAACGGCATGACACTAAACAATGCCTTAAGCATTAAACTATTTAGCATAATAACTATAATAATGCTATTGCAAAGCTGTAGTAAAGACCCCAACGATGGATGCCCAGACCCATTTACAACCTATTACAATAATATTGATACAATAAATGTTCCATATAAAAAAAACAAATTATTTGTTTACAAAGATCAAAATGGAAATTTAATAACTACTAAAATTATAAAAGACACATCATTCTATAATTGTATTTTACAGCCAACATTAAATCCTAATTGTGGAACTCAAAATACAAACTGCTATATTAATAAGCAGTATTATTTTGACACATTAGCTAATGTTAGGTTAGATAGTGAAATTGGAAGATTATTTATTGTATTTAACAATTCTAATTTTTATTTAAGAACTGCTCCATTGCTGAATAAGCAAATGAAAGATTACCCATATCTGGATTCAATTATGATAAATAATAAACCATATTTCAACATAAGACTTATCACAAATAGTCAAAAAGATTCTTTGTTTTTAAATTATTATGATGGAATCTTAAAAGTAATTAATTCTAACAATATTTATTCCTTAAACTAATTTGTAATGAGATATTTTTTAACAATAACTATGTTAATGCTAGTGGGAAAAATTGGATTTTCACAAAATCATTGTACAACTTTTGATGAATTATTCAGAAAACGACACAAAATAGCTAACATGACTTATGGTCATCCATATACAACATTTTGCCTGCGGTTGAATTCTATGACAAAAGCAAATAATTTTTGTAAGGTTCGTTATTTTGAAT
>CAZGVO010000024.1:0-12290 GCA_964529175.1 uncultured Bifidobacterium sp. | reverse complement strand
TTGTCCACTTGAGCAAAACATCTAAAAAATAGGAACTATTTTGTCTATTACTCCTAATTTCATTAAGACAAACTAAGTCAGACACAACACTACAACATATTTTATTTAGTGCAACTATCATAGGACTGACACTTGGTATTTTAAGCGGTGCAGTATTGTTGCATAGACAAATAGCCTTGACCGATAAACTCCGCAAATTTTATTGGGAGCAATTGGGTCACAAACTATTTTATAATAAGAATCCTGAGCAAATAGGTTTTTTAGAAGTAGGAATAATTTATAAAATATCCATTTATGTTTTTTACTTTTCATTGACAATTTCACTTTTAGCCTTGACGGTTTACGCTGTAATAAAAGATAGCCTAACTGTTGGTTAAACTGACTTTGTTGGTGTTTAATATTAACTAAACCTCACAAAAAAAGCTATCAAGTTTTGAAACTTGATAGCTTTTTTTATAGCATTGAATCATGCAAAAAATTATCCTTCGTATAATCCCAATGCATCTAATACATTGTTCAGTTCTTCAAAGTCTTTAAGGCCAGTTTTTTCTTCATCGCCTCCTATTATATTTAAGGCATAAGGCTCGTAATTAGCTAATATTTCTTTTATGTTTTCAGGAGCAGTATTATATCCCCAAACTATTTTGTTATTGGCACATATTTGTTTTAAATCGTCAGCAGTTAAAGTATGTCCATTGCTCGCATATAAATGAAAAGCATCTACTTTATCGGTATAGGCTTCAAAAATTTTATGGAGCGCAGTTACATCAAATAAACTGGTATCAATTTTTTTAATAATTGGCTTATCTATTTCGGTTAAATCAGTTGGCAATAAATCATTGTTCAGTTCTACAATGTCAATGTTTAACATGTCAACTATATCAGCCACTTCTTTCATAGTTTGGTTTCCAAACTCCGCCACTACAAAACATCCTGTAGTCCAATCAATAATTTCTTTGGCTTTAACTGGCGGAATATAACTTACACTTTTAGGGTCAAAACAAAAACCCATATAATCAATGCCTGCCGCAGCTGCAAAGCGGGCATCGCTTAAGTTGGTAATATTGCCCAACTTAATTTTTACGTTTTGATTCATTTAATTCTTTTATCGTTTTTTATAAATAGGCACATTGCTGCAAGCTTCGCCATACATTAAACTTTTTACCACTGGCAATAACTTATTACTCATGGCTACATAAGCAGCAATGGGCAACTCATTTTGGCTACATCCTTTTAAAATAATGCGTTTATCAGTATAATCGGCAGGATTCAGTTGTGCAATGGCATCGTTATACAATGCTATTTCAAGTTGTTCTAAATTGCCAAAAACATATTTATTGGCATACGGCTGCACCGCACTGGCCAAAAGCATATAAGCCCAAGTAGGAACTATGGCATCGGTACTGCAATAAAAAGCAATATTTTGGTTTTGGTATTGGCTCCAATCGTGGTTTTTAACAAAATCTCTAAAGTCTTTTTCCTTTAAAATCATTTCCCTAAAAAGCCAATCTTTAATATCGAACAAAACCCTTTTGCCAGCATGGCGCAAGGTTTCTAAATCAATGGTAATTAAGCCACTGTTAGCTACTTTATTTTCAATTAAATCTACTTCTGCTAAATCCATTTTATTACATTATTGTCTTACAATCATGGTTCTGGTAATGGTTTTTTGCCCCAATACTTGCACTACATTGGTATCGCTTTTGGTACCACTTTGTGCCCTTAAGTAATAATTGCCTTGCAATATAAAACCAAAATCGGCTGTTCCACCTACGGTAGAAATGGTATTTAAATAAAAATTACGTTTTAAATCTTCGTAAGTTGGATACAAAAATACTTGCGCACCATTAATTTGAGTATTGTTATTGGTTCCATCTAATACCACTACTTGTAACCTTCCGCTAAACTGCGAACTATCATTGGTTATAATAGTTTGCGAAGGAGTAGCAATGGTTTCGGTTTTAGTACATGATGCAACCATAAAAGCTAATATAACAATAGCAAATAACTTATTCATAATCAACTATTTAATTTCAGAAATTTTAATAGTATTTACCCTATTACGTTCAATAATTGGCATACTTGCAGTATTAATTACCAATTGTCCTTTTTGAATATAACCACCTTTTAACAGGTTATTATTTACATCTTGCATTGAATCATCGGTACTTTCAAACTCGCGGTATAAAAAGCCACGTACACCCCAAACCAAACTTAAAGTATTAACCAAACGCGGGTTGGTAGTAAAAATAAAAATACTTGCTTTAGGGCGGAAAGATGAAATTTTATAAGCTGAATAACCCGAAAAAGTCATACCTACAATGGCACTTGCTTTTAAATGGTCGCTAACCCTTACTGCTGTAAAACATATTTCATCCGATAAAAATGTTTCGCTATTTTCTTTAGGGCGAGTTCCTTTAAAATAAGGTGCATTGGTACCTGTTTCTACTTCCATAATGGTTCTGCGCATGTAGCTAATGGCATTAACCGGATAGGCACCCACCGAAGTTTCTGCACTTAACATTACTGCATCGGCCCCATCCATTACTGCATTGGCAATATCGTTTAACTCAGCACGAGTAGGCACTGGACTTACAATCATGCTTTCCATCATTTGTGTAGCAATAATTACAGGTTTGCTTGCTTCAATACATTTTTTAACAATGCGTTTTTGAATAACAGGCACTTGCTCCATTGGCATTTCTACTCCTAAATCGCCACGCGCCACCATGATACCGTCAGATACTGCAATAATTTTATCAATATTTTCAACGGCTTCAGGCTTCTCTATTTTTGAAACTACACGAGGTTTCCAATCGTTCAGTTCAATAATGTTTTTAATAAAAACCACATCGTGCTCGCTTCTTACAAACGATAAAGCCACCCACTCTACTTTGTTTTCAATACCAAATTTTAAATCATCCAAATCCTTTTGGGTCATACTTGGAATACTCATTTTGGTATCAGGTAAATTGAAACCTTTTTTGTTAGAAAGCCATCCACCAAAAATAACCAAAGCTTTTACTAGGTTCTTTTTATTGGTTTCAATCACTTTCAATTCTAATTTACCATCATCTAATAATATACGCTCGCCTATATTTACATCTTTAGGTAAATTTTCAAAATTGATATAAATGCGGTTACTGGTTCCAACACATTTTTCGGTAGTTACTTCAATTATTTCGCCTTGAATTAACTCTACTTTACCATTTTCCATTTCACCAACACGTAATTTAGGCCCTTGTAAATCGAGCAACATACATACATTGGTTCCCAATTCTTCGTTGGCTTTTTTAATATTGTCAACCACCTTTTGATGATCTTCGTACGACCCATGCGAAAAATTTAATCTACATACATCAACTCCTTCGTTAATAATGGCTTTTAAATTTTCTAAACTGCTGGTAGCTGGCCCAATAGTGGCCACAATTTTGGTACGGTTAAAAAGTGCTTTACTCATCTCTATGCTATAATTTTTTATAATATTAAATTTACTTTCTGCTTTAGTCTTGTTTGGTCAATTATACTAACAAGCTGAATTTCAGAAATATTTTTTACTTGTTTTAAAAATAATTTTTCATCAAAAAATGAAAGTCCACCTTCAATTAATATAAAATATTGCATGGCTCTTAATTCCGTAAAAAGAATTTTACTTTCATCGTAATTGGCAAATAGTGTGTAAGTTAAATGGTTTAACTCATCATCGTAAATAAATTTATTGAAATAAAAATATTCTCTTTCTGATTCGTTATACCACTCAATGCTATCAACTCGAGCCAAATTTATTTCGAGTGAATGGTTTAATAGCCAAGCTAGGCGCGACACTTTTTCGTTGCTAAGCAATCCATAAAAAAGCGTTTCTTCCTCATCATTAATATCTAGCGTGTACTTTTTCAATTAAAAAATCGTGCTAATATACTATTTGTATATGACGATTGTGTTAATTTTTTTGAAAAAAAATGACAAAAGCCACGCTATTAACACTTAAAACTAACCAATGGCTTCGTGCAAATTAGGTAATTTACCTAACTGTTTCAAATAGGCTATGTGTGAGCCAATTGCACCAAAAAGTGTTTTATTTTCTAAATATGGCACCCCAAATTCTTTAGCTGTTTGTTTTACTATTTTAGCAATGGCTGGATAATGCACATGCGATACTTTTTGAAACAAATGATGTTCTACTTGGTAATTTAATCCTCCTACATACCACGAAAGTAATTTATTATTGGGCGAAAAATTAACTGTGGTATTTAATTGATGAATAGCCCAATCGTTTTCAATAATTCCATCAGCATTAGGCATTGGATGATCGGTATGTTCAACAGTATGAGCCAATTGAAAAACAGTAGTTAAAATGATTCCTGAAAAAAAATGCATGAGCATAAAGCCCGCAAATATTTGCAAAAACGGAATTTGAAACACATAAGTTGGCACTAAAAACATCAATACAAAATAAAATATTTTGATACCTATAATTTTACCCAAAATAATTACATTTTCCTTTTTAGATGAACTGTTTACACCGTTTTTAGAAAATTGGTAAAACTGAATAAAATCTTTAGCTACAGCCCAATAAAAAGTAAGCAAACCATAAAAAAAGAAAGCATATATCCACTGGAATTGATGAAAACTTTTCTGCTTGGTGTGGGGCGAAAATTTTAAAACCAATCTATCGGCTATGTCATCATCTAAGTGAGTTATATTGGTATAAGTATGGTGTAAAATATTGTGTTGTAATTTCCAATTAAATACGGAACCACCTAATAAATTCAACGAATGTCCAACCCAATAATTTACATTTTTATTTGCAGAATAAGCCCCATGATTGGCATCGTGCATTACGCTCATACCAATACCCGCAAGGCTAATACCCATTATACTCCAAAGCAATAAACTAATACCGAAACTTGGCCTAAAAACTAATAAAATTATAAATGGTAAAATATAAGCACTTAAAAGAATAATGGTTTTTAAAACCATGCCTGTATTGGCGTGTTTTGAAATATTATTTTCAATAAAATATTGATCTACACGCTTTTTTAAAATAGAATAAAAACCTGTTTTATTTTTATCGATAAACTTAACTTGTTCTTTTAAATGTGACATATTACAAAGAAAACTACTTTACATTGAAAATCAACAAGTAAATATGTTATCAAAAAGTAATTTTTATTAACAAAAAACACATTTTTGGCCTTGTAAATGGTTGAATTATATTTTTTGATTATAAAGTTTTATTATAACATTGCAGCCCAATTTTATGCAAACTGCTTCCATTTCTGAAATAAAAAAAGAATTACAAACGCTTCATGCTGCGCAATTGGTAGAACTTTGCACCAAAATAGCCAAGTATAAAAAAGACAACAAGGAGTTTTTAAATTACCTTTTATTTCAAACCCACGATGAAGCTCAATTTATTGATGGTGTGAAACAAGAAATGACCGAACTGTTTGCAGAAATGAACCGAACCAATTTGTATTTTGCTAAAAAAACAATCAGAAAAATATTGCGTTTGGCCAATAAAAATGCAAAATACTCAGCCAAGGCAACTACCAATATTGAACTATTGGTGCATTTTTGCAGAGAATTAGACAATACAGGTATTGATTTTAGAAAAAGTACTGTTTTGTATAATTTATACAAAGCACAACTCAAAAAAATAAACGAATCGCTTAGCACCTTGCACGAAGATTTGCAATACGATTACCAAAAAGAAATTGATTTATTAAACAAATAATTTATAATTAAACATGTTAGGACTTAAACTTCCAACCGACCCACGTTGGGTAAATATAGTAGAAAGTAATTTAGAAGAAATATTAACCGACCATGCTTGGTGCGAGCAAAAAGCAGCCAGTAACGCCATTACCATTATTACCTACAATCCTGAGTTAACTGATTTAGTGGCTGATTTATTAGATTTGGTAAAGGAAGAAATTAGCCATTTTGAAATGGTGTTTAATATTATAAAAGAACGTGGCTACACTTTAGGCCGTGAGCGTAAAGACAGTTATGTAAACGAATTGTATCAATTTATGCAAAAAGGCGGAAGCCGCAATGCAAGTTTTGTAGATAGAATGCTTTTTTCGGCCATGATTGAAGCAAGAAGTTGCGAGCGTTTTAAAGTGCTTTCTGAAAATATTAAGGATGAAGAACTTTCTAAATTTTATTACGATTTAATGGCAAGTGAAGCCAGTCATTATACCACATTTATAGGCTATGCACGCAAATATGGAAAAGACGTAGACGTTGATAAACGTTGGAAAGAATGGCTGGAATACGAAGCAAAAGTTATTGCCAATTACGGCAAACAAGAGACGGTGCATGGGTAAGTTATTGGAGTTTGTAGTTAATTGAGTTATTAGTTGATTAAGTAAATGGTAAATGGTAAATAGATAATTTAAGATTATTTAGCTCAAGGCATTGAAATTGTTTAAATAGCAAATGACTTAAGCTTTGGAAGAGGCTATTTTAAAATTATAGGTTACTAAATTTAAGAATTATTTTACTTCAAACTTTCCAATAACTGTTCTGCTTCTTTTTGTTTATTGCCCTTCAGTTTTATTACCTTCTTCAATGCAGATTTTGCCTTGCTTTTGTTATTTTGTTTCATATGAACTTGGGCCGATAAAAACACTGCATCTTCATAATATTTTGATTTAGAATTGCTTATGATTAAATCTAAAATATGTAAACAATTATCTAATCGGTTCGATTTATACTCGTTTTGAGCATTGGTATAGTTTAATGAATCACTGTAGTTTTCATTTCTAAATTTATCATTTCGTAAAACAGTATCCATCCAATTATTATTGAGTGAATAATTATTATAGCCTAGATTATTATTATTAGCTGGTGCCGGCAAACTAAGTGCTTTGGTTGCTTTATTAGTTACAACAACTTTCTTTTTACTTTCTGTTAAAGCAATTGCAGGTGCTTTGTCTTTTGCTGTAACTGTTTCAGTTTGTGCTTCCATTTTAACTTCAGGAGTAGCCAAGTCACCTTCGGCCATACCCGCATTTTTTTGCACCATTTCTGATGCGCTTACATCATCCATATTAACTTTTTCAGCTTCAACTGATTTTTCGGCTAAAACTTCTATAGGAACACTTTTAATTATAGTTTGATTTTGTTCTTTACTCAAAGCCAACTCTTCTTTTTTAGCATTCGTTTTTGGCGGTACATAGTTATATATTGAATCAGATTCTGAATCATTTAAAACTGGAGGGGATTTTAAAGTGCTTTCGTTTTGTGCTAACTGCGGAGCTAAATTGGTATAATTAAACCAAAACAAACCTACAGCAATTAATAGCACAGCTGCTGCACTCCAATAAGCCAATACATACTTTTTATTGTTTTTTTGCTTTACAATTTCATCAACAGCTTTATTAACTTTATCAACCTTATCAACCAATAAACTTGGAACCAACATCGCGTCTATTCCCTCTTTCATGTCGGCACATAGTTCACATGTTTTTACATGATTTTCCATGTAAATTAAGTTGGCCTCACTAATGGTATTATTAGCGTAAGCTTCCCAAATGTTATTATCTATGCACGTATTTGTATCCATAAAAATAAGGCTAGGCCTATAGTTATTCCTTTTTGTTCTAATATAATTTTTAAATTTCGTTTACCATTTTGAATATAACTTTTTACTTCATTTTCAGTATAACCCGTTATAGCCGCAATTTCAACATAGCTTTTTTGTTTTAAATAAAATAGTTCAATACATTGTTTCTGTTTGTCTTTTAAACCCAAAATGGCGCTTTCAACAGCTTGCAATTTTTCTTCTTTCTCCTGTTTGTCATCATCATGATTCAAAATATTGGATAATTGCATAAATAAATTTTCATTTTCTTCTTCATCTTCATTTATACTCACCAAAACATTGGGTTTACGCAATAAAATTAAGCAGTGATTTTTACAAACAGTGTGCAGCCAACTTTTAAAATTGGTTATTTGGTGCTTTTGTAAATCAATAAAAAGCTTTTCAAAAATATTCATGGTGGCATCGTGTGCCGCATCTTCGTCCCTTAAATATTTTACGCAAACAGTAAAACACATGAGCGAATGGCGCTTAAATAGCTCGCCCACCACTAAATTATTTTTAGTGTTTTGGTAGTTAACTACCAAGTTTTCATCGCTTTCTGTTTTTAAATTAACTAACAAGGAAAACAAATATGAAAAATTTTTATGGAATTTTAGAACTAATTGTTTCTAACTACCAAAAACCAATTCAATTTTATAAATATGAAATCATTATTTTTAAGCGTAACACTTATGTTAACCACATTTTTAAACGCACAAAACAACAAACCTATTAAAGCTAAATTGCAAAAAGCTACTGTTTATTTACAAGGAGCACATTTGTATTATTCAGAAACAGTAAACTTAAGCCAAGGCATTAACGATTTAGTTTTTGAAAATATTTCATCAAGTATCAATGTGGCTTCGTTACAAGCTAATTGCAAAGAAGGAACCGTGATGGAAGTGCGTAATTTTGAAAAATATAAAGAACGTAAACCTACTACCAACAAATATGCACGCGAAATTGAACGCATCCAAGACTCGCTTGAAGATTATAAATTTTACGATATAGAATTAGATAATAAATTAAAGGTTATAACCGTAGAAAAAAATTTATTGACCAATAATAAACTGATGCGTGGAGAGCTATTTAATGATTCGTTGGTTTTACTGCGCGAAAGCATGATTTTTTTAAAAGCTAAGTTGAATGAATATTATGAACAAGAATTAAAAATTCAACGCAACAAAGCAAACAACGCCAAAATAGTGAGTAAATTACAAGAACGCTATAATTTATTAATTAACCTGCAAGAAAACAATGGAGAAGAAAACCAAGAAGACGAAACGCCAACTATGCAAGTGGTTGTTACCATTTTTGCTGAAAACCCAACGCAAACACAAGTAAGTTTTAACTATTTAATTCCTAATGCAAGTTGGGTGCCTCAATACGATTTACAAGCATCAACCCAAAGCAATAATTTTCAATTAAAATACTTTGCCAATATTACCCAAAACTCGGGCTTAGATTGGAAAAATACCAACTTAACTTTAAGTACCTCAAACCCCAATGAAGCCAATTTTAAACCAGAACTAACACCTTGGTATTTAAGCTTTTTAGAGTATAGACAAAAACCTACCGTTAATTATTTATCAAACAGATTGGTGCCAATACAAGCTACTAAAAAATTAGCTTATGAACAAACCGATAAAGATGCACCAAGCAACGAGGGTAACTATTCACAAATTGAAGAAAAACCACTAACAGACTATATTGAAGTAAGTCAAAACCTGATAAGAACTGAGTATGAAATAAAACTGAACTACAATATAGCTAGCGATGGCAGAGCGCATAAAGTATTAATTAATCAAAAACTAGTTCCTATGCAATTAGCTTTTGCTGCAGTTCCAAAACTTTGTAATGATGCATTTTTACAAGCTAAAATTGTAGGATGGGAAGATTTAAATATTATTCCAGGTAGTGCTCGCTTATATTTTGATGGCACTTATGTAGGCGAAATGTACTTAAATGCTAGCAGTAATAGCGATACTTTAAGCGTAAATTTAGGAAGGGATAAAACAATAGTTTTAACCCGTAAAAAATTAAAAGAAAAGTTTAAAGTTAAATTTATTGATAACGAAAAAATAGAAACTAGAACCATAGAATTAATGGTACGAAATACCAAAAACATGGCATTAGAAATGGAACTAGAAGATCAAATTCCAATAGTGCAAGGTACGGAGGAAATAAAAGTAAAACTACTTCATAGCGATGATGCTGAGTTAGACGAATTAACAGGCAAACTAAAATGGCGCATAAAAATTGGCTCTAAAGATACAAAAAAAATAACCTTTACTTACGAAATAAGATATCCTAAAGGTAAGCCAGTATCAGGTTTATAAAGTAAAAAGGCCACTATAAAATTATTGTGGCCTTTTCTATTTTAAGTTTTAAATGTTCTTATTTAATCAATTTTATATTTTTACTCAAACCATCGCCAACAATATTTAAAATATAAATTCCGCTTCCAAGCGAAGATGTTTCAATTTCAAATTCATTATTTCCTGAATTTACTCCTATTTGTTTAACCTCAATCAACTTGCCAGATATATCTAATAATCTGCAAGTTATAATAGATTTATTTTTGCTATTTAAAGCTACTTTTATAATATTATCAAAAGGATTTGGGTAAACCGAAGCTACTTGAAAACTTTCAGTTTTAGCTACACTTACCGGTACAACATCGGCCGAAACCGAATTACAAATCACATCAGTAACTCCATTTTTAGTAATAGCCAAACACACTAAATAATAATCGTTCTTTTCAAAACTATGAATTGGATTTTCATCCGTTGAAAACTCACCATCACCAAAATCCCAATTGTAAGTTAAGTTACTACCTGCTGAATTATTTATAAACTGAAAGGTATTATTGGCATTGTTTAATACATTGAATGCAAAGTTGGCCGAAATTTGAGATAAAATAATGTTTGAATCAATTTTATTAACAGTTACATAAACACATTTTTCGCCTCTACAATTTGAATCTATACTGCTTCTAACTGTTAAACAAACACGGTAAACTCCATTATGTAAAAAATAGTGAGGTACAGGATTTTGAGCATTAGAAAAAGTAGAATCACCAAACGACCAATTATAAATTAAATTACTTCCTACCGAAGAATTGGTAAGCTCCATTTTACGTAAGTTATGATTTACTCCAAAAGTAAAATTAGCAGTACAAGGATTAGTAGCCAAATTAGCTACTCCAATTTTTTTACATCTTACAGCAGAACACAAAGTATCGTTTCCAACCACTCTAAACACAAATAAACACACATTAAATGAATCGTTTCTGGTGTAATTATGATTTGGTGAAAACAAGTTGCTAGAGGTAGTATCTCCAAAAACCCAATAGCTTCTGTTAAATGCTCCACTTGAAGTATTGGTAAAATGAACTTCTCTGCCTGTTTTGGTATAAGTAAAATTAGCTTCACATCCTGTAGCTGCCAAAACTGTTATGCTATCGCAAACTGTTAATGTGCATGAAGAGTCTTTTTTAGTTACTTTTAAACAAACTCTAAATTTACCTGCTTGAGAGTAAACATGAGTTGGTGTTCTAGAGTCAGATGATGTACCATCGCCAAATGTCCATAAATAATTATAGTTTAAAGTATTTGTATTAATTGCTGACTTAAAATTTTTCTTTAATGAATTAATTGAATCGGTAGTTAATGACCAATTAGCATTACATGGATTAACCACTCCACCAGAAACCGCAATGCTATCGCAACTCATATTGGTACAGCTTGAATCTTTTTTAGTAACCCTTAAGCAAACTTTATATTTTCCAACTTGTGCATATAAATGGTTTGGCGTTCTTGAATCAGAAGTGGTATTATCACCAAATGTCCATAAGTAGTTATAATCTAAACTCGTATTGGTACTTGCAAATATTTTTCTTAAAGTGTTGTCAGTTGAAGTTGTAAAACTCCAAGTCGACAAACAATTAGAAGGTGTATTATTGCCTGTGACCGTAATACTGTCGCATGTTTCTGTAACACAGGTAGAATCTTTTTTAGCTACGCGTAAACACACGCGGTATTTTCCAGTTTGTGCATATGTGTGATTTGGAGTTCTAGAGTCAGATGAAGTAGCATCACCAAAAGTCCAAAAATAATTATAATCCAAACTGGTATTGGTGCTTGTAAAATTCTTGCTTAAATTATTATTAGCAGCAGTGCTAACCGTCCAAGTAGAAACACAAGGACTAGTAAATACTATTGTACTACATCTTGTTGATGTACAACTTGAATCTGCTTTTCTAACATTCAAACAGATATTATAAGGCCCATTTCCTACATATGTTTTTACTGCGTTTAATGTGGTGGCTGTGGTGCCATCTCCAAACGACCAATGATAAATTAAGCCAGTACCATAGGAATTATTGGTTAAAGTCACCGTTTTTGTTGCTTGATTTAGAATAAAAGTAAAATTTGCTTCGCAGGTATTTTGTGCAAATAAAATTGAAGTTGATAAAGTTAGCAAAAGCAAATAACCTAAACGAACATAATTCAATAAGCTAAAATGAGGGAGTAGATTTTTTTTCATATTGATTAATTTAATGATATTCAAACATAAACAAATTTCTTTGATTTAGATAGCCAACTTTATAATTTGACAAAACAAAAAAGGGCCGCTTCATTGCTGAAGCGACCCTTTTTATTTGTTTATTCTACTAATTATTTATTAGTATTTAACA
>CAZGVO010000023.1:0-14785 GCA_964529175.1 uncultured Bifidobacterium sp. | reverse complement strand
GTTCGAATCCCAGCGGGATCACAAAAGCCTTGAGAAATCAAGGCTTTTTTTATGCACCAAAACATAATAGTTAAAATTGGGTTCTTTTCTAAAATACTCTTTTTTTATACTTAAAATTTCTATTATTGTTTTTAAATGAAAGAATCAAAACGCAACATTTTATTTTTAGTATTAGGCTCGTTTTTTATAGCCAATGCAATTATAGCTGAGTTTATTGGAGTTAAAATATTTTCTTTAGAAGGAACACTTGGTTTAAACCAAGCTAATATTCCTATAGGAACGTATCATTTATCATTTAACCTTACTGCAGGTGTAATACTTTGGCCTTTGGTTTTTGTTATGACCGATATTATAAACGAATATTTTGGACAGAAAGCGGTTAAACTATACAGTTATATTGCAGCAGCTTTAATTTCATATTCGTTTTTAGCTGTATATTTAGCCATGGGGGCAAAGGGTGCCGATTTTTGGAATACCAAAACACTTGAAAATGGAACGCTTGATATGAATTTAGCTTACAACAATATTTTTGGTCAAGGCTTATGGATAATTATTGGTTCGTTGGCTGCATTTTTAATTGGACAAATTTTAGATGTTAGGGTTTTTCATGCCATTAGAAAAATTACAGGCGAGAAACGACTATGGTTAAGGGCTACCATAAGTACTTTGGTTTCTCAATTGATTGACAGCTTTGTGGTGTTATTTATTGCATTCTATATTGGTAAACTCAATACTCCTGATCAATGGCCACTAAGTCAGGTAATGGCTATTGCTACGGTTAATTATATTTATAAATTTACTGTGGCATGGTTAATGATTCCTGTTTTATATTTTATTCATAAACTCATAGATAACTATTTGGGCAAAGAACAAGCCCATGCCATGACCGAAGCTGCTGCTTTAAGTTAAGTTGATTATTTAATGCACAAATTTTTGGCATTATTTTTTCAAAGTAAATAAAGCATTACTTTGCAGCGTTATTTAAATGAAAAAAATAAAAGACTTTTTTACTTTAGGCATTATTGATAAGTACATTATGAAGAAATATATTTCTACATTTTTGTTCTGCGTTTTGCTTTTTACTTTAATAGCTATTTTTATTGATATATCCGAAAAAATGGATGATTACATTAAAAATAAGCCACCTCTTTCGGTACTAGTTTTTGATTATTATATATGGTTTATACCATATTTCATGGGTTTGTTTAGCCCAGTATTTTTGTTTTTATCAACCATATTCTTTAATTCTAAACTGGCTCAAAATACCGAAATAATCTCTATTTTAAATAGCGGTGCACCATACTATAAATTTTTAAAACCGTATATTTTATCTTCATTGATTTTATTTGTGGTGTTTTTATTGGCCAATATGCATTTGATGCCAATTGCCGATAAACACAGATTGAAGTTTGAAGACGATTGGATTCATGAAAAAGTAGTTACTCAAAACAATAATATTTATTACATGCTCAATGATTCTTCTGTAATTCACATGGAATCATATAATTACCTAGATAGTGTAGGTTATAACTGTACTATTGAAGGTTTTAAAGCTAACAAAATTTATAATAGAATATTTGCCACGAGATTACTTTGGAACAAAACTGCCAAAATGTGGACTTTAGAAAATGTTCAACAACGAGTTTTTGTTGGTGATGATGAACCTTTGAAAAGATTTTCTAAATTAGATACGGCTTTAAATATTAAGCCAGACGAATTTATTTTGAAAGCAAATTATGTAACCAGTATGACCAATCCTGAGCTTAACGAATACATTAGGAAAGAGAAGGAAAAAGGAGCACCTGTTCATAAATTTTTGGTAGAACTTTACAAAAGAGTGGCTGTTCCTACTTCATTTTTTATTTTAACTATTTTGGCTGTTGCGGTATCTAGCAAAAAAAGTAGGGGAGGAACAGGTGCACACATTGCACTTGGATTTGGTTTAACCATAACTTACCTATTTTTAATACAAATATTTAATGTAATGGGTTTTACAGGTGTTCTTGCACCTTATTTAGCAGTTTGGATTCCGCCAGTATTCTTCTTAATTGTAGCTCTTTATCTTTTAAAAACAGCACCTAAATAATATTCATTTGATTAGTAAAAATAAGTATTACCAGCTACATTTTATCATTTTATTATGGGGTTTTACGCCTGTATTAGGTAAATTAATTACGCTTCCTGCGCTTGATTTGGTTTTTTGGAGATTGGTTTTAGCTATACTAAGCTTAGGTATTTATATTGTATATAAAAAATACAAATACGATTTATCAAAAAAAGAACTTTCAGAAATATTATTAATGGGTCTTTTGGTTGGCTCGCATTGGTATTTTTTTTACCATGCTATTAAAGTTTCTAATGTTTCAATAGCCATGGCCGGTTTTAGCACCATTACTTTATTTGCTTCATTTTTACAACCAATATTATTAAATAAAAAGTTTTTTTGGGGCGATGCGTTTTATGGAGTAATTATACTAATTGGTCTAACTATTATTTTAAGCTTTGAAGGTGGGGCTGCTTTAGGAGTATTATATGGAATACTAGCTGCTTTTACAGGTGCTTTTTTTGGAACATATAATGGTAAATTAATTGAAAAACACAATAGTTCATATATAACACTAATTGAATTTATAGGAGCATTGTTATTTACTTTTGTTATAATTTTAATTCAAGGTAATGGGAGTTTTTCTCTTCAAGCTGTGTCAAGTATTGATTGGTTTTGGTTATTCATATTAAGTGTTATTTGTACCACTTTAGCCTTTACCATGAGTGTTGAAATAATGAAATATTTTACTCCATTTACTGTAATAATAACGAATAATCTGGAACCAGTTTATGGAGTTGTTTTTTCTGTTTTATTATTTGGAAAAACAGAAGTTATGTCGAAACAATTCTACATTGGAGCAATCATCATTTTGATTTGCGTTTTTAGTTATCCATTTTTCAAGAAAAAGTTTGATAAATCCTCTTTGTAAACTACTCCGTATATAAACTAAAAAATATCACCTTTACCAAGTTTATTTTTTTATTTTAATGTTAAGAAATAGCTATTTACTCATGTTAATGGCTGAAATTAATTTAAATAGAGGCTTTGTAAAGTTAAAGTGGTTTTTCATAAAACAAATAATTATCCAAATAATTATTTCGTAGATTTACATTTTGATAATGGTTGTTTACATTATTTTAATAAAATAACAATATATTTGCACAGTAATTAAATTCAATATGAAATATTTACGTTTACTCTTCACAATTAGCTCAAATATACCTCGTTGGTTAATATTTTTATTCGATTTAGGAATTTGTTCTTTTTCGTTTGTTCTTTCAGTTATTCTACGTTTTAGCTTTAAGTTAGATGATAATACTTTTACTAGCATAATTACTGTATTACCGCTTGTACTGCTTGTTAAAGCAGTATTTATGATGTATTTTAGGCTATATTCAGGAATTATTAGACATACTAGTGTTCAAGATGGTATCAGAATTTTGTATACAACGTTTTTTAGTAGCGTAGGTTTATTTGTAATCTCACTTTTTTATAAATCATTTTTTATTTCTGGTTTTTCAATAATTCCTCTTTCAATAATTATTCTAGATTTTATTATAGCCACTTTTTTGCTTGGCTCGTTTAGAATTTTTATTAAGTTATTATATATTAAAACAACTCATCAAAATAAGGGAGAGGTTGTTAATTATGTTATTTTTGGTGCAGGAGAAGCAGGTATTATTACAAAACGTAAATTAGAACAACACCGTGGATCAAATATAAAAGTAGTAGCTTTTTTTGATGATGATACTGCAATGAAAAATAAGTCGTTGGAAGGTATTAGAATTTATGATTTTGATAAAGATTTAGAAGAATTAAATACTAAATATGAAATCGATAATTTAATTATTAGCGGTATCAATTTAAGTAAAAATAGAAAGCAAGAAATTATTGATAAATGCTTGAATATCAATATAAGTGTTCAAAGCGTGCCTCCTGTTGAAAAATGGATTAATGGAGAGCTTAGTTTTAACCAAATTAAAACAGTAAAAATTGAAGATTTAATTGAAAGAGATATCATTGAATTAGATGTAGATGCAATTGGACAACAGTTAAACGGAAAAGTGGTAATGGTAACTGGTGCAGCTGGTTCTATTGGAAGTGAAATTGTAAATCAACTTTGTAAGTTTAAAATTAAAAAAATCATTGCAGTTGATAGTAGTGAAGAAAGTTTGTACCAATTAGATGCCAGGATTTCTGAAAATCTTCAAAATAGCAATAGAAAGAATATTGAAATTGTTGTTGCCGACATTACCAATTTAGAAAGAATGAAAGGTTTGTTTGAGCGTTTTCAGCCAGAAATGGTTTATCATGCTGCTGCATATAAACATGTTCCTTTAATGGAAAATAATCCTTCGGAAGCAATAAAAACAAATGTTAGAGGTACTTTAACAATTGCTAATTTATCAGTAGAATTTGGTGTTGAAAAGTTTGTTATGGTTAGCACCGATAAAGCTGTAAATCCTACAAACGTAATGGGAGCTAGCAAGCGAATAGCAGAAATTTATGTTCAATCATTAAGTAACCACCTTAAGCAAGATAAATCTAGTAAAACCAAATTTATTACTACTAGGTTTGGAAATGTTTTAGGTTCAAGTGGTTCGGTTATTCCTAGATTTAGAAAACAAATTGAAGCAGGTGGGCCTATTACAGTTACTCACCCCGAAATTACAAGGTATTTTATGACTATACCAGAAGCTTGTCAACTTGTTTTAGAAGCTGGGTACATGGGTAATGGAGGTGAAATTTATGTGTTTGATATGGGCAAATCGGTAAAAATCATTGATTTAGCCAAGAAAATGATTAGACTATCTGGACTTACTTTAGGTAAAGATATTCAGATTGTTTATACAGGCTTACGTCCTGGTGAGAAAATATATGAAGAATTGTTAAATGATCAAGAAAATACTGTACCTACCCATCATTCTAAAATTATGATAGGTAAGGTTAGGAACTACGATTTTGAAGCAGTAAAAAACACCATCAATTCTTTGCTTGATTTGTACAAAACACAAAATCAAACTGCTATTGTAGCTAAAATGAAAGAAATTGTCCCTGAATTTGTAAGTAAAAATTCGCCTTTCGAGCATTTAGATAAAAAACAAGAACTAAGCGATATTACTGTTGAAAAACTTCTAGAAAAATAAAATACATAGATTTTCAGTTCTTTTTAAGTAGAATTTGTCTAAATAATATTTATTTATTAACAGCATATTGTGCTGCCTTAATCTTACTATATTCGCGACATGTTAATAAGTGCTAGGCTTGATAAAAATCAGTATGGCGCTACACTTAACATACAATAGATTTGTAAAGATTTTGTAAATAAATTAAATGAGACTGAATAAACTATTACTTCTACTAGCAGCTTTCTTTTTAGGAGCTAAAGTAACACTGGCCGATGTAGCCGAAGGTGAAAAATTATTTAACGCAAATTGTACATCTTGTCACGCAATTAACGAAAAGGTTGTAGGACCTGCTCTTAAAGATGTTGATAAGCGTCACAGTGAAGCTTGGTTAATCAAGTGGGTTAAAAACTCACAAGCTATGGTTAAAGCAGGTGATGCTGAAGCATTAAAAATCTACAATGAGTACAATCAGTCTGTTATGACTGCATTTCCTCAATTTTCAGATGCACAAGTAAAATCAATTTTAGAGTATGTAAAAACAGGTGGCGCTGCCCCTGCGCAAGCTGGTGATGGTACTGCTGCTCCTGCTGATGGAGCTGCTTCTGCTTCAGGAGAAGGCTTTTACTCTCAAACCATGTTAATTGGATTGAGTATTTTTGCAGTTATTTTATTGTTTATCATTTTTATTTTGGTAAATATTAGAAAAGTAATTGAAAGAATTTACAACGAAAAATTTCCTGAGGAATTGGATCCTGAGGATGTTAAATTGCCTTGGAAACAAAATAGAAAATCAACTAGATACAAATTATTTGTAAAACACCCAGTTGTTGGAACATTAGCTGTTGGAGCTATTATTACTTTAGTTCTTGGTTTATATGGATTTGATTTTGCAAATAAAAAAGTTGGTGTTCAAAAAGGTTATGCTCCTGTTCAGCCAATTAATTACTCACATGAATTGCATGCTGGTAAATACAAAATCAATTGCCAATATTGCCATTCAAGTGCTGATAAAAGTAAGCAGGCCTCAATTCCTTCCGCAAGTACTTGTATGAATTGCCATGCTTATGTTAAGGCCAAAGCAAAATACAATGGACAAATATCTCCAGAAATTCAAAAAATTTATAACGCAGTTGGTTATGATGCTGAAAAAGGTACTTACATCGAAGGTTACAAACAACAACCAATTAAATGGGTTAGAATTCACAATTTACCTGACCATGCCTACTTTAACCATGCTCAACATGTAAAAATTGGAAAAGTAGAATGTCAATCATGCCATGGACCAATTGAGAAAATGAAAGTTGTTAGTCAACAACGTAGTTTACAAATGGGATGGTGTATTAACTGTCACCGTGAGGCAAAAGTTGACGTTGCTAATAACGATTACTACGAAAAATTACACAAAGATTTAAAAGCAAGCAACAAAGATTTTATAACTGTTGCTCAAAACGGTGGATTAGAGTGTGCTAAATGCCATTACTAGTAAGTAACCAAAAACAGATATAATTTCTTAATTTATTAACGAAGAAAAAATTTTAAATGGAAAATAAAAATAAATACTGGAAAGGTTTAGAAGAGTTAAACAACGATCCAAAATTTGTTGCTGCTAAAAAGAATGAATTTGCACAAGGAATTCCTTTAGAAGAAGTATTAACTGATTCTGATGGCGAAATGCAATCAAACAGACGCGATTTCTTAAAGTATTTTGGTTTTAGTATTTCAGCTGTTGCATTAGCAGCTTGTAATAATATACCAGTAAAAAATGCTATTCCTTACATTGTAAAACCTGAAAATGTTACACCTGGTGTTCCTAATTGGTATGCTACCACTTGTGGAGCTTGTTCTACAGGTTGCAGTATTTTGGTTAAAACACGTGAAGGTCGCCCTGTAAAAATAGAGGGTAATGCAGATTCTCCTGTATTTAAAGGTGGTGTTTGTGCTACGGGTCATGCTAGTTTATTAGGTTTGTACGATAATGAGCGTTTAAAAGCTCCACGCAAAGAAGCTAATGAGTCTACTTGGGACGTAGTTGATGCTGATATAACAAAAGCCTTATCTAGTGCTAAAAATATAAGAATAGTTAGTGGTACTATTACTAGCCCATCTACTAAAAAAATTATTTCAGAATTTACAGCTAAATATCCTTCAACTAAAGTTGTGGGTTATGAAGCTATTTCTTATGCAGCGTTAATTGAAGCTAACAAACGTGCTTTTGGTAAAGCAGTTGTTCCTTCATACAATTTTGGCAAAGCTAAAGTTATTGTAAGTTTTGGTGCCGATTTCTTAGGAACTTGGATTTCACCAGTTGAGTATACAAAAGCTTGGGCTAAAAATAGAAAAGCTGAAGACAAGAAAATGAGTCGTCATTTGCACTTTGAAAGTAATTTATCATTAACAGGCTCAAATGCAGATTATCGCTTTCCAATCAAACCTTCAATGGAAGGTGCCGTATTATTAAGCATTTACAATAAAATTGCAGCTAAAACTGGTGCTCCAACTTTTTCTGTACCAACAATAGAAGTAGCTTTAAATTCAATTGATTTAACTGCTAAAGAATTATTAGAAGCTAAAGGTGAATCTTTAGTAGTTTCTGGTTCAAATAATTTGGATAATCAATTATTAGTTGCAGCCATTAATGGTTTATTAGGAAATATTGGTTCTACAGTTGATTTGGATAATTATTCAAATCAAGTAAGTGGTGATGATGCTAATTTTGAAGCATTTGTTTCGGAAATGGAAAGTGGTGCAGTTGATGCAGTTATTTTCTACAATACAAACCCTGCTTACAGCTATTACAATGCTGATAAATTTAAAAACGCATTGAAAAAAGTTGGTACTAGAATTACTACTAATTCTTCTACTGACGAAACAGGTGAATTGTGTAACTACCAAACACCGGATAATCATTACTTAGAAAGCTGGAATGATGCAGAACCTAAAGTAGGTTATTTTGGTTTAACTCAACCAACAATTACCAATGTATTCAATACCCGTCAAGTTCAAGAAAGTTTATTGAAATGGGCTGGTAACACAACTGATGTTTATTCATACATCAAAAATAATTGGCAATCAAGCATCTTAATGGCTGGTGAAGAGGCTTGGAATAAAGCTTTACATGATGGTTTTTATGTAGCTGCGCCTAAAGCTGTTTCTACTGCATCATCTTCACCATTGGCTAGCGATATTGCTAGTAAGGTCACTGTTAATTATACAACAAATAAAAATAACACTGAAATCAAACTTTATAGTAAAATTGGTTTAGGTGATGGAACACATGCTAATAATCCTTGGTTACAAGAATTACCTGATCCAATTAGTAAAGTATGTTGGGATAACTATTTAACTATTGGAAAAGTTACTGCTGATCAATTTAATTTAAAAGAAGGCGATGTGGTAACGTTAAAAGCAGGAAAAACTACTATTGAAGGATTACCAGTTTTAATTCAGCCAGGACAAGCTAATTCAACTATAGGTTTAGCAATGGGTTATGGTAAATTAAAAGGAAAAGTTGCTTCAAACTTTGGTAAAGGTTTAGGTAAAAATGCATTTAGCTTAGTTGGTTTTGAAAATGGTACATTTACTTATAACACTGCTAGTGGCGTAAGTTTAACTAAAACTGACGATGGCTATGAATTAGCTCAAACTCAAACTCATCACACTATTGAAGGTCGTAATTTATTACGTGAAGCTTCATTAGATGAGTATATTAAAAATCCTAGTGCTGGTAACAACGATCATGCTCACATTATTTCATTATGGGAAGAGCACGATAGCAAAGGTCACAAATGGGGAATGGCAATCGATATGAATGCTTGTACTGGTTGTGGTGCTTGTGTAGTAAGTTGTTCAGCTGAAAATAACGTACCTGTTGTTGGTAGAAAAGAAATTTTAAACAGTCGCGAAATGCATTGGATTAGAATTGATAGATACTATAGCTTCAAAAATTTAGCTACTGGCAAGCCATCAACTAAAGAAAAAGAATACAACGACAAAAATAATAAAATTGATTTTGAACACGTAACTGTTATGCATCAACCAATGATGTGTCAACATTGTGGTCACGCTCCTTGTGAAACAGTTTGTCCAGTATTAGCTACTGTTCATAGTTCAGAAGGATTGAATCAAATGGCTTATAACCGTTGTGTAGGAACTAGATATTGTGCAAATAACTGCCCTTATAAAGTTCGTAGATTTAATTGGTTTAAATACAGAGAAAACGATCAATTTGATTTCCATTTCAACAATGATTTAGGAAGAATGGTTATCAATCCTGATGTTACAGTTCGTTCTAGAGGTGTAATGGAGAAATGTTCTTTCTGTGTTCAAAGAATTCAAGCTAGCAAGTTAAAAGCTAAAATCGAGAACAGAAAAATGGTTGATGGTGATGTTAAAACTGCTTGTCAACAATCTTGTCCTGCTGATGCTTTAGTTTTTGGAGATATGAATGATCCTAACAGTGAAATATCAAAATTATTCAAAAACGAACGTAAATATGTATTATTAGAGGAATATAACGTTCAACCATCGGTTGGTTATATGACTAAAATAAGAAATGTTAACGAGCCAATAGCTGGCGAGCAAAAAGCACCTGCTAAGCATGATGAAAAACATGAAGAACACAAAGCAGCTGAGCATGCTCATTCATAATTCAATTATTCAATCAATTAAATAAAATTTAAAATAATATAATTACATGTCATACGAATCACCAATTAGAGATTTGCTCGTAACAGGTGGTAAAACCTACAGTGATATTACTAAAGAAATCACTCGTCCAATCGAAAACAAGCCAACAAAGGCTTGGTGGCTTGGATTTGGTTTATCAACAATTGTTTTAGCAATTTGGATTATTTCAACTACTTACACCATGCTTGTAGGATTAGGAGCCTGGGGTTTAAATAAAACAGTAGGATGGGCTTTTGATATTACCAACTTCGTATTTTGGGTAGGTATTGGTCACGCTGGAACCTTAATCTCAGCAGTATTATTATTGTTCCGTCAAAAATGGCGTATGTCAATTAACCGTTCTGCAGAAGCAATGACAATTTTTGCGGTTATTTGTGCAGCTTCATTCATTTTATCTCACATGGGTCGTCCATGGGTAGCATATTGGCCAATCCCACTTCCTAACGCTTTTGGTAGCTTATGGGTTAACTTTAACTCTCCATTAGTTTGGGACGTATTTGCAATTTCGACTTATTTCTCTGTATCGTTGGTGTTTTGGTACGTTGGTTTAATACCAGATATTGCAACAGTTCGTGATAGAGCAACTAGTAAAGCTCGTAAATTTTGGTATGGTTTCTTTGCAATGGGTTGGAATGGTTCAACAAAAGTTTGGCACAGATATGAGGTTATCAGTTTAATTTTAGCAGCTATCTCTACTCCTTTAGTATTATCAGTTCACTCAATTGTATCAATGGACTTTGCTACCTCTTTGGTACCAGGTTGGCATACTACCATTTTCCCTCCTTACTTCGTTGCTGGGGCTATTTTTTCTGGATTTGGTATGGTGTTAACATTATTGGTTGTTGCTCGTGAAGTTTTAAACTACAAAGACTATATCACATCTGAACATTTAGATGCTATGTGTAGAGTTGTAATGTTAACTGGAACTTTAGTTGGTTTAGCTTATATTACTGAATTCTTCGTAGCTGCTTATTCTGGTGTTGAATATGAACAATATGCTTTCTTAAATAGAGCTTTTGGACCTTATGGATGGAGTTATTGGATTATGATGGGTTGTAACTTGGTTGCTCCTCAAGTTTTTTGGTCTAAATGGGCAAGAACTACACCTTGGTTTATATTTATCATGTCAATCATTGTAAATATTGGTATGTGGTTCGAGCGTTTCGTTATTATCGTAACATCATTACACAGAGATTTCTTACCTTCAAGCTGGAGTATGTATACTCCAACAATTGTTGAGTTTTCAATTTTGTTAGGATCTTTTGGATTATTCTTCTTCTTGTTCTTCTTATTCATGAAGTTCTTACCTTCAATTAACATGAGTGAATTGAAAAGTATTGTTAAAACTAAACATGGTTTAGAATTAGAAAAGCACTACACTGAATTATTAAATAACAATCACAAAATGCCACAACACGCTCACGAAACGAAAGGAGATTCAGTTCATGGACACTAATAAAGTAATTTTAGGTATTTATAACGACCCTGATCATATTTATGATACAACTAAAAAGTTGATTCATGATGGATACAGAGTTAGAGATGTATATTCTCCATTTGCAATTCATGGAATGGATAGAGTATTAGGAATAAAAAGATCAAGATTAACAGTTGCTGCTTTTTGCTTTGCAATGACTGGTATTGTTTTGGCTTTAACATTACAAACTTATGCTTCGTATTTTGATTGGCAAATGAACGTTGGTGGTAAACCTTCGTTACATATTCCAACATATATTCCAATTACTTTTGAATTAGCAATTTTATGTACTGCCTTTGGAATGGTAGGATGCTTTTTTGCGGTAAACAAAATGGTTTGGGGTAAAAATGCTGATATTATTGATATTAGAGTAACTGATGATTTATTTGTGGTTGCTATTGATATTATTCCTAACAAAACCGATGTAGCAGAGTTAAGTTCAATTTTGAAAAATAATGGTGCTATTGAAATAAGAGAAAGGGAGTTTGAAGACTAATACTATGAAACTAAGAAATATAAGTTTAGCAATTTTAGTAGGTTCAAGCATGGCATTTATGGCATCTTGTTCTGCTGGTGGCGATAACCCAGGTATGGAATATGCGCCAAATATGTATCATTCTTTCGCTTATGAGCCATTAAGCCAAGAAGAAAGCAAGCCTAACACAATCAACCCTAATGGTATGAATATGCGCTTACCTGCAAAACATACTATTGCTCGTGGACAAGCTGATTATGCAAAATATGATTTTCCAAAAACAGCTGAAGCATATGAAGCTGCAGGTTCTTTGTCTAATCCTATAGCCCCAACTGTTTATAATTTGGCTGAAGGCAAAAGACTATACAATATCAATTGTACTCCATGCCATGGAGAAGATGGCCAAGGTAATGGTACAATTGTAGCTGATGGTAAGTTCCCTAAAGTACCTAGTTATGCTGATAGATTACCAACTATTAATGATGGTAAAGCGTTTTACTCTATTAAATATGGTAAAAACTTAATGGGTGCTTATGGTACAGTTCTTTCTCCAAACCAAGTTTGGCAAGTAATACATTACATCAACACTTTCAAAACAACTGCAACTGAAGCAACAGCTACAGCAGCAGCTGATACCACAGTTAAAAAATAAGTTGAATTAATTATTTGAAAAAAAATTATGTCACACGATACACATATAGAAATTAAAGAAGAAAAATATACTATAACTGACGGTAATAAAAAGTGGTCATACGGTTTAATGATTGTAGGTTTACTTTTGACTATTTTAGGTTATTTTACTTATCATCCTTCTATCGAAGGTATGAACTTAAGTGCCGATGATTTGCACCACTTAGTATCAAAACGTTTTTGGGGTAATTTATTAGTTGATAGTTACTTTACATTTATTATTGCAACTTGTGCAATTATATTTGTGGTAATTAGTCAATTAGCTAATGCTGCATGGTATGTTGCTATTAGAAGAATACCAGAAGCTATGAGCACATACATGATAATTGGTGCAGGATTATTGCTTGCAGTAATTTTAGTTAACTTTTATGTAATGCATGGTGGTATTTACCATTGGGCTCACCCTGGCGTAATGGAAAGTGATCCATTATTAGCTAAAAAAACTTGGTACTTATCTCAACCATTTTACTTAGTTCGTTTAGTATTATTTACTGCATTTTGGATTTTTTGTGCTGCACAAATTCGCAAAAACTCAAGAAATGAGGATTTAGTTGGTGGTGTTGAAAATTTTGACAAAAACTTTAGAATTTCTACTGTATTTTTAGTAGTTTTCGGTTTCACTTTTTCAATGTTTGCTTGGGATTTAATGATGAGTGTTGATGCTCATTGGTATTCAACCATTTTTACTATTTATAATTTTGCTACAGGATGGGTTAGTGCTTTAACAGTAACTTATTTGTTGGTATGGTATTTAAGAGGTAAAGGATATTTAGGAATTGTAACTGATGAACACCAACACGATTTAG
Organism: uncultured Bifidobacterium sp.; assembly: GCA_964529175.1. Classification (GTDB taxonomy): domain Bacteria; phylum Bacteroidota; class Bacteroidia; order UKL13-3; family UKL13-3; genus JAAFJM01. Next base: position 1,476 of record CAZGVO010000023.1, on the reverse strand, counting down.
GTAAATTTATGTTTGCTTTCTCTGTGTTTTGGACTTACATGTGGGTAGCACAGTTTCTATTAATTTGGTATGCAAATATTCCTGAAGAGGTAGTTTATTATAAAGAACGTATGTTTGGTTCATACCAATTCAACTTTTACTTAAATATTGTTTTAAATTTCGTTGTTCCGTTTTTCATTTTTATGATGAGAGACGCTAAAAGAAATAGAAAAGTTGGTTATTTTGTAGGTGGAGCTATTTTACTTGGACATTGGAATGACTGTTTCTTAATGGTTATGCCAGGAGCAATGGATTTACCTACTGCTATTTCAGAGCACAATCCAACAGGTTCAATTGATATTCCTAGTCAAGGAATTGGGTTTATGGAGATTGGAATGTTAATGTTCTTTGCTGGTTTATTTTTAACTGTTGTGTTAAAAGGTTTAACCAAAGCTAATTTATATCCAACTCGCCATCCTTTCATTTACGAAAGTGCCATGCACGATGTAGGAGTTTAACATAAAGAATTATTATTGAAACCTCAACTGAGTAATTGGTTGAGGTTTTTTTATTTATAGAAGGTATATATTATTAAATTATGAACTCACTCATTAAGTTTTATATTTCATTGTTTTTGTTTTGGATATTGTTTTTCATTTCACAACAAACAATCTTCATACTTTTAAATTTTAGTGCTGTTCAAGCTAACTTTAATGATATTATTTTTTCATTTTATAAAGGTTTAAGAATTAACAATGCCACTTCTTTCTATTTATTGAGTTTACCCATACTAATAAGTATAGTTAATTTGTTTGTAAGTAAGCCCGAACTATTTAATAAAATCATCAAAATACAAACATATATTTTTATTGTAATTTGTTGTTTTATTGGCGCATTAGATGCTGGTATTTTTAAAGTTTGGGGAACTAAAGTAAATGCAAAAGCCCTTTCTTACATGGCCTATCCTGATGAGGTATTGCCGGCAATGTTTGCAGTTGAAAACTTGGGTTTACTTGCTTTATTGGTTATACTAGTATTGTGTTTTATTTGGATCTTTAAAAAGATTTATTCCCCTCTAAACAAAATAGATACTAATTGGAAGGTAAAGATATTACTACCAATTTTGTTAATGGCTACTACAGTCATATCTGCAAGAGGTGGTTTGCAAAAGGTTCCTTTAAATAGGAATCAGGTTTTCTTTTCAGAACACTCTGTTTTAAATTATGCTTCACTAAACAGCTTTTGGAATTTTGCCGATTTGTTTTTTAATCCAATTCCACCACAAGAAAATCCTTATACTTTTTTTGATTCATCTAAAGCAAATGGTCTTTTAACAGAAATGCATCAATCAAAGGCTGATACTTTTGAAAAAGTGTTTACTTCATCTAAACCCAATATTGTAATTATAATGTTAGAAAGCTGGGGAGCTGATGTTATTTCATGTTTAAATGGGGAGCCTAATGTAGCACCTAAATTTTGCGAATTAGCCAAGGAAGG
>CAZGVO010000022.1:0-14843 GCA_964529175.1 uncultured Bifidobacterium sp. | reverse complement strand
TGCAAGCCCTCGCAGCCCAAATCAGACACAACCACATCCTATCCCCCAACGACCGAGTAGACGTCAAACTCATCTACCCCGGAGCCGCCCGAATCAACGTCATCAACCAAACCAGCAACCCAGACACCAACACCCTATCCCACACCATCACCCACAGCCACTTCGTCAAATACTCAGACGACTACACCATCACCCACAGCAACCCACCCCAACCCACACACTAAAAACCCACCAGCACCAACCCACACCCCGGCATTCAACCGGGGTGTCACCGTATCACAACCAAACATGACAACCACAGCCATACTACTCGGACTCGGCACAGCCCTCCTCACCGGAGGCATCCTCATCATCATAACCTACCTCACAAAACCAAGACCAAGAACCGGACCACCCCCACCACCACAAATCCCACCAGAATACTATAAGTCACAAGAACAATCAGCCAAAGAACTATCAGGCACACTCCGAGACATATTCACAGAATCCTTCAACCTCATCAAAGCAGCCCACAAAGACGCCGCCCAAACCATACGCAACCTCAAACAAGACCTCTACCCCGAACCACCCACAACCCCACAAAACCCCATCGACCACCTCTACCAAACCACCAAAACACAACTCGAAAACCACTACGGCACCCCACTCCCACCAACAGCCCAAAACATCCTCAAAAGAATCAAAGCACTCAAAAACAACTAACCACAACCGAGCCAACCCATGAAACCCCTCGAACAACACGTAGACTACCCAACCTACCTCGCCATGAAAAAAGCCATGAACCACGCCCAAAGCATAGGCCGATGGACAACCCCAAACCTCAACAACATCGAATACGCCGCCATCACCGAATACCTCACCACCTACAGAGGACTAGGCCAACAATCCGCCTACGGCCACCTCCAACACGGTATCAACGAAGACGCCAAAAGCCACACCATAAGAGGATTCATCATAGGCTGGCACATGGCCAAAGCCCACTCAGGAACACCAACACCATGAAAACCATCCTCACCACCACACTCACCCTCCTCACCATCGCACTACTCATCTGGATCAACAAAGTCAACAACGACATCAACTACCTCAAAACAATCGAAAACATCCGCTACCAACAAGAATGGAACAAACACAGAGAATTAACCCAAACACCCACCGCACCACAAACAACCAACCCAAACAAAGCAACCCCATGAACATCAACATCCCACCAAACCACAACGGAACCGCCACCCTCATCCTCACCATCCCCCTCCCAAGAGGCATAACAACCCTCACCGAAACCCTCCACACAGAAATCATCAACACCCTCACAGAACCCCTCAACAACATCGGACTCGTCAAACCAAAAATCCACACCATCATCCCACCAACACCACAAACCCGACAAGACAAAATCCAACACATCCTCCAAGAACAAACCAGAATCCTCAACGGACTCACAGACCAACAACTCGACAACAACTACAACCAAACCAACACAACACCATGAACACCCTCACAAACACCATCGGCACCCTCCTCGCCATCACCCTAATCACCTACTACCCACTCCGAACCCTCCTCACCGCCCACAAACACGGCTGGAAACACACCCTCAACCAAATCAAACAAGACCTAAAAACCATCACAAAAAACCTCACCACCAACTACCAACAAGACCTCCAAACCCTCTTCCCACACAGAACCCCCATAAACAACAATCACCCCAGACAACCCACAACCAACCAAACCCAAGAAAACAACGACCAACACCACTACACCTACGGAAACAACACCCAACCCCTCACACCAACACAAACCATCAACCAATACACCCTCTACCTCCGAGCACTCAAAGACACCGGACAACCCCTCACACCAGAACAAAACGCCCACCTCGCCACCCACGGCATCCACCACAACCAATTCTTCCAATAAGAGAACCCCATGCGACCAACACTCAAAACCCTCGCCCCAACACTCCTCACCCTCACAGCCCTCCTCACCATCCTCACAATCCCACTCCAACAACACTACCAAGCCACCGTCATCACACCCCTCTACACAACAGGCAACTACCAAACCCTCATCCAACTCAACAACGAAAAAACACAACACGCCATCACCATCCCACAATGGCTATGGCTAATACTCAAACCCGGAACACAAATCAACATCACACGCAAAATAAACATCAGCCACACCATCGACACCCTCACACCAGACATCCACAACACCGACAAATAACCAAAGGAAAAACACATGACCATCACACCAAAAACCCACAAATACAACCACTGCGACCACTGCCACAGAAAAACACCAACCATCATCCAACTCCACAAACCAGCACGAGACGTAGAAAACGGACACATCCACCAAAGCGACATCGACCTCTGCGCCACCTGCCTACAACACGCCCTCAACCTCATACAACAAACAACACCCCACAACCACCAAACAACCATAACCTTCAACACACCCACATTCAACCACAAAACACAAGAAATCAACCAAACATAACCAACCCGCAATCACCTGACCCCATACAAAACACGCCACCAGATCACAAAAGATCAACAGGCACAAAGAAACACAACGGAAGCCCGTCCTAGGGTCCTCCCGCCCCGCCACTGGGTCATGAGTGACCAGAAGGCCAGAATACCCTAGAAAGCCAAAGGAAAAAGTCAGCCAACTAGCGACTCAGCAACAACTCAACGATTATTGTCCGACAATAAAACTCCGCGCAAAACCTCAAAGAATTCTTGTCCCGCATGAAAAGGCCGCGCAAAACCTCAAGCGTCCTTTATCGCCGCCTTCAACTCGGCCTTCCCGTCATTCCGCCCCTGCTTATGCAATGCACGACGGGCAACCCGACGCAACCGGCCAGTGATCTTCCGCTTCCGAGACGGCGCACCATGCTCCGGATATTCTAGCTCGTCCTTGTGTCTCGCCCTATACGCTTTCATCGTTGTCCCTTTCATAAAAGAAGCCAGAACCCCGTCGTCACGTTGTTCTGGCCAAATCCCCATCGGACTCTTACGGTCCCTAAGGCCAGCCGCTAGGGTCCGGTCGTTCACGACCATCATAGCAGGGAGCCAAATGAAGCTCGCTGACAAGTGGGGGAAGCACTTCCAGCAGAGCGGGTTTGTCGATGGTGACGATCAGGAGGATCGCCAGTATTTCGGTCATGTTGATCCTCCTTTCTGTTCGGTTGTGGCACGGTGTGTTGTTTTATTAATTATGTGGTTTCTTCTGTGGAAACTTATTCCCATTCGTCTTTGTTGGTGTCGAGTTTGATGCCGTTGCTGAAGGCTGTGATGAGTTCGAGGAGTCCGGGGTGCATGTCTTTTTCGTTCCAGTGTCCGAGTGCCTCGTGGAACAGTGCGCCGGTGAATTCGTGGCAGGGGTGGGCTATTTGTAGGCCGTCCATGGTGATGATGTGGACGATGGTGTTGTCTACGAGTTCTATTCGTCGTGGGAAGCCGTTGGCGGATGTGCCGGTGGCTAGGGTGGCGCGGTGTTCGGTGATGGCGAGGAGGGATCGGAATTTGGAGGCGTGCATGGGGTTTCTCTTTCGGAAACTAGGAGCTTATGAGTGCCGACGCCCATCTTCGAAAGGAGTTGATGTCGTCGGCTGCTATGGTGTTTTTGGCTGTCTGTTACCATTGGTACTCATAGCGGACCCAAGCTGTCTGCTGCATCATCTGTCAGCAGTTGGACGTGGGCAGTGAAAAGGAGGAAAACTGCCAGTCCTGCCAGAAGCATGGCTTAGTCGTTGATGATGAGGATGGTTCTGTTGCCGCCTTTTTCTTTGTAATTCCAGCCAGCGATGTCGTCGCCGTTCATGTCTGTGCGTGAGAAAGCGAATGAGAGGATGCGACCGGGTGTTGGATAGTCTATGACGTCGATATCTAGTGTTCTGTCGATTGGTTGACGTTCTTCTACTTGGCTACGGTATTCGATGTCTGAAAGTTCAGCGACATAGAGTGTCGGTTGGCTTTTTGATTTTGTGAAGTTCTTGCGAAAGAACTCTCCATCTATGGTGAGGGTTGGTCGTGGCATGGTAATGTGTTGATTGGCGATTTTGTGCGCCTTGTTGAACTGATAGACTGGTAGCCATGGTCGTTGTGGCATTACGGCTCCTGTGATTTGGGGATGTACTTGGTGATTGGTGTAGATTGTGTGTAGCGTGGACCACGGTGGATTACGAATCCTGTGATTTCGTCTTTTCGTATGGATTGTGTGATACGGGTTTGGACGAGGTTAATCATGTTGGCTAGGCTGTATCTGCCGTCTATGTGGACGATGCCGTCTGAACCGCACATTTCGATTGGTTTCTTGATTCCATCGGGGTATCCGGTGGAGAGGTGGTAGAGTTGTGCGTAGATCATGATTTGCTCCCTTGTTGATCATTTGTAGTACGAGCTTGCTTGGCTTAATGCCGACTTGCCGTATTAGGCGAACTGGCTATCGTGCCACTGGTGGGGATCAAGGGAGAAATCGCCATGCTCAATGAGACTGGCAATGCGGAGTTCGATGCAGCAGTCCTCCAGTTCCTGAATGACAGCGGATTAGAAGTGACTGAAACTGAAAGCCCGATTGATAACAGGCGCGGCTGGAATCAGCCAGTCACGACCAAGAACAAACACGGTCACGAGAACTACTGGCAGCTTGGGAAGTACAAAGAGAACTTGTTCTTCTTGTGTGATTCGATTGAATCCGATGAGGAAGAGGATGTGTTGTGGGGGGTGTGGAACTCAATGCCGGTGAGTTGGTTATCCACGCATTAGAGCAGGATTAGACTGTATCACTTGCTGTCAACAAGGGAGAACACGCCATGAATCTCATGAAGCCGAAGATCAAGTATGTCATCAAGGACTGGACTGGTGCTATCAAGTTCCATAGCCAAGAATTCGACACGTTCGAAGAAGCCAGCGGTCACATGTTCAGCGAACTCCATCGACTCAATCCCGGTGTGACTGAAGATGAGTTTGAAGCTATCGTGGGTGAGTTCCACATCGATAGAAAGGTGGTAGAGGACTAATGCAATCAAAGAAGTGTGCTCGAACTGTGTGCAACAACGATCATGACAATTGTAAGCACACTGATTATCTTGGGCGACTGTATTGTCGTCCTTGTGCGATGAGGATTAATCGGGCTAACCCGGAGGTACCGAACCTGATTAGTATTCCGTCTGTCTCTTCTGGTGTTACGTCTTCTGATCAAGGGAGATTGAGTCATGAATCAGCGAATGACGTTTCATGTTCGGACGGGGTCGGGAAATCCGAAGCCTGATGGTGAGGGGTTTACTGATACTGTGAAGTTGGCGACTCGTAGTGTGAGGCAGCATACGGGTTGGCTGTCGGTTACGTATGAGGAAAAGCGGTATCAGTTGTTTGGTGGGGTGCATGTGCCGCATTTCATTTGTCTGGATCATCCGTTGAAGCCTCGTAGGGTTCGTGGGAATCCGGTTTTTGAGCTTGCGACGATGGTGGGTGGGGCGTATTTGAGTAAAGATTAGTGGTGGCTTCATGGTGCAATGGCAGTGAGCAGGGTGGGCTGGACTCACTCGATCCGGGTTGGACTCCCGGTGGAGCCACCATTATTGATAGTATCGTTGGTAGTACGCTCGCATAGCTTAACGGAAAAAGCCACAGATTTCTAATCTGTTGAGTGGGGGTTCGAATCCCTCTGCGAGCATTTAATCTTCTGCAAACGTAATTAAAAGCAGGAGGTTCGCACATGCCATTCGATGTAATAGAGTACACAAAAGATCGCTTTATTTTACTGAAAGTAAGAGCCATCAAATACAAAGGTGGGAAGTGTTACGACTGTGGTTATGATAAGTGCTATGCTGCACTCGAATTCCACCATCGAAACAAAGACACTAAAGATGTTGATTGGATGCGATTAAGACGCCGATCATGGACGAGAATCGTCTTAGAACTCGACAAGTGTGATTTGTTGTGTGCCAACTGCCATCGAGAACGCCATCATGACGAGAGGCATCTAATCGAAGCACAGCAAAGAGCGAAAGCACGAGAAAAGACAAGGGCTGGTCACAAATTCGCAAAGAGATGCAAATACAAACTGTGCGCCAAGGTGTTTATGACGCCGGATGACGACAGAATGTATTGCACTCATCGTTGTGCTACTACCGATCAAGTGAAAATCACTTGGCCAAACAATCTACCAGACCTCGTAGCCAAAGGATCGATGAGGTCTGTGGCTGCTATGCTTGGTGTGTCAGATAAGGCGATAGCCAAGAGACTGAAGAGGCACCATGACGAATCAGTTGTTTGATTTACTCAAACGCATTGCAGCCGGTGAACATTACTCCAAAGCCAATGGGCCACTGGCCGAATTATGCCAGATGGCTCTGGTGACACTTAAGATTGACAAGACAACCAAAAGAGTCAAAGAAGCCATCATCACTCAGACTGGTGAGGCTTTCTTAGCTGTCTATGGGAGACGTATCGAATATGCCAGATCACGACGAGCAGCTAACGGTACATCCAGCTAATCTTATTCGGTTTTGCCCTTGTGGCACTCAGATTGACCCGTTGCGTCTTGAGTTACTGCCGAATACTCGGACGTGTACAACTTGTTCGCGCGAGGGGTTGCGTTTCGACCCGAATGAGGTGTGTGCGAAGAGTGCGCCGAGTGGTCAGAATGGCTTTTCACCTAAGGATTAGATCATGAGCGAGCCTGAAGATTTCTTTGTGGTTAGTGAATCATCCACTAACCAGATCATGTCGGTGATTCGATATGAGGGCATCTCGATGATGATACTTGATCAGACTTGGCCAAATAAAGTTGGTGTGACTTTCCATAATGGTGTCTTGCATTGGGTTGCGTTTGTCAACGCCAGATTGGCTCAAGCGATGGTCGATAGTTTTTATCACTGGTTGAAGAAGAGGAGTAGGAATGGAGCATCAGATCGATTGGACGGCTCTTCGATTGAGTGAGCCTACGGGTAAGGAGCAGGAGTATTGTGGTTTGCGTTTTATTCATTATCCGAAGGGTAAGAATGGGGCGCAGCAGATTGTGGTTTTGACTCAGCCTCGGCCTGTTAAATTGTTGCGTCAGGCTGATGGTTCTTGGGCGAGCAGGAGTACAAGGGTATAGTATACTCCTTGTCATAGGTGTGTCATGATCGTATAATAAACTTGTGTTCGCTAGATGGACTGGCGATGGGTTTGTGTTGTACGAGGAGTTCTTCAATGTATACGATGTTGTTGATCGCTGCGTTGAGCGGTGGTCCCAATGAGGTTGGTTGTACTGGCAATGCGACGGGCTGCACTGGTGTAGTGCGAACTCGTGTTGTTCATGTGCATCGTTCGGGTTGTACTGGCTCTTGCCATGGGTCGGCTTGCACTGGTGCTTCATGCACTGGTGCGAAGGCTGGTTGCACTGGTTCTGCTTGTACGGGCAGTTCTTGTAGTGGTCATCGGTCGTTGTTCAGTCGGTTTGCTCGTCGTGGGTCGTGTGCTGGTTCGAGTTGTGTTGGGCTTACTAGTGCTTCTTGTACTGGTTCTGCTCAGTCGGCTCCTACGAAGGCTCCGGTGCCTACTACTGGTGCGCCGAAGGCTCCTACTCCTGCGATTCCTGCTCCTAAGGTGGTTTTGCCGCCTGCGTAATGCCTGTTTTGTACCCACAGGCGACAGCCACGAAGGGCGAGTTCTTCGTGGCTGTTTTTGTATTTTAGCAGCCTTTGGCGATGTCTCGTCCATCGACGCATGAGTCGCACATGCAGGGTTTGGCTTCGGCGTGGATGATGGCTGGTGGTTTGTTTTCGAGTTTGCTGATGTAGCGTTGGAGTCGGAGTTTGGCTCTGGCGTGGTCGGTGGCTGAGAGTTCGAGTGCTTTTCTGGTTTTGATGTTTTTCTTGTCGGCGTATTCGATTGTGTTGGCTACGACGTGCATGGCTGTGGTGTCGAGTTGTTCGATGAGTTTGAAGGCTTTTTTGGTGAGTGGGATTGGTTTGGCCATGATTGGTCCTTAGATTGGTTTGAGGGGTTGGGATTCGAGTAGGAAGATTTGGCCGTGTTTGTCTTTGTATTTGACAAAGTTTAGTCCAGTGCCGGTGATGTTTGGGTCGTGTTTTTGGGCTAGACTGACGAGGGTGGCTCGTGTTTGTTCTTCTGGTATTGGACCGTAGGCTCCGATGAGGATGGGTGTGAGTTTGCTTTCGGCGTAGTGGAGGATGACGTTCATGTGGTTATCCGTAGGGTTTCTCTGTTGGAAACTGGTATAGGTCAATCGTTGCAATCGAAATGAGCGAAGCCCCATCCGTCAGATGCTCGAAAATCATCGATATCTGCTTGGTTATCGACAAATCGGTCGGATGGTCTGATGTCGTCGATGGTTTTGCCTTTTCGGTTGGCGTCGTTTTGGGCGCGGGTGATCATGAGTTGATCGGTGTTTGTTGGTTTCTTCCGGTGGACTCTGTTTCTGGCTAGTGAACTGACGAAGTTGATGTTGGCTTCGCTGAGTTGTCTGAGGGTTGGTTGTGGGAGTTTGTCGAGGTAGGCGATGAGGCTCTTGTAGACTTCGCTGCTGGGGTCGATTTTGGTGATGGTGCTCCAGTCTCGGCGGAGCACTTCGATTTGGTGGGCTAGAAGTTTCATGAGATTCTCCCTTGTGATGAGATGTTGTGATACGATGATTCCCCGGTGTAATACCGGGGATGGTTGCTTAGTCAGTGTTGAGTGGTGTGACTGCTGGTTGTGTGAGTACGCCGATTTGGAAGTATTCGTCCCATTTGAATTGTTGGTTTGGTCCTTCTCGGTGCCATGTGCCGAAGGCTTTTGTCCAGCGGATGGCTGGGTTTTCTTCGTCGGTGACGTTTAGTTCGGCTTCTGGTAGTTCGAGCAGCACTTTGGCCAGTTGGTGTGTGGTGAGGGTGCTGAATCTGATTATCATGTTGGCTGCTTGTTCGGTCATGAGGTTCTCCCTTGTGAGAGGATGTGGTATGGGTTTCTTCCTGAGAAACCCGGTTATGCCTTGAGGATTCTCACCACTTGGTCAATGTCTTCTTGGCTCATGGTGGCGAGTTTTGCATGAAGTTGGTTGATGCAGGTGTATTTGTGGGCGAGTTGTCCTGCTTCGTCTTCGGTGGTGCACAGAGTCCAGTTATCTGTTGGGCATTCGCCTTCTTTGTAGCATCCGATGACGAAGTTGCAGTATTTTTCGAGGGTTGTTTGTGATGCTCGGCCTTCTTTGTGGCTAACGAGCCATAGGGCTGCTTTGTCGAGGACCATGTGATTCTCCTTGTGATGAGAAGAAGTAAAACAAACCGGGCTGGACCTAATCCCTTGCCCGGTTCGCACAAGGGACTCATGAAGGCCAATTATCTGAGAACTCGTTGGCGTACTCGGACACAGGCTTGAGGACCTCGTCCAAGTGGCCACTGTGGTCGGCGATGACATCCCAGCCATCGTTGCCGTAAATGAACTGAACCCAGCCTTGGCGTTTCCGCTCGTCTGGCTTGTAGAGTAGAATCTGTTCATCGTCTACGCTGAACATCCGGTCAAGGATGGCTTCAGGGTTGATTGAGCGGCTGATGACGATTTCTTCGCCATTGAAGACGCTGATTTCGTACCCGGCTTTGATGAGGGTATCGAGTGTGCGGGTGATGATCTTCTTCTCGATGTCTCGTCGCTGTTCAACTGTCATGGTCATGTGACTGACTCCCTTGTTGAGAGAGTGTAGTGCCAGACTTTAAGCCGCTAATGAGGCTTGGCTTGCAGTACGAAGTTCATCAAGCATCGCTATCTCGTGGTCCGATAGGCCAGTAGCAGCCCCTTGGAACACCAGAACCATGAAGGCTCGTTTGGTTTTGTGATGGATCTCGTACAGGTTCATCGTTGTATCGATCATGAATTCTCCTTTGTTACTTTGTGTAATACGGGAGAGGGGTGGCTTCATCCGGTATTGCGAGGATTATTCCGGGGAGTCTTCGTATCACTGGCTTTCATCACAAGGGAGTCAGCTATGACCGCAACACGTAAAATCTGGACACGCGACGAAATCATCAACAAAATCAACACCGACAACCGATGGGTTGAACGAGCCATCCTGAGGTTATGGAAGGGCCAGACAAACGAAGAGAGGCAAGCTGAAAACACATACGATCATAATGACGTTGGCTTTAGCAGCGCAGCCGCTCATATCGGAAGTTATCTCGGTAAGTGGGTTGAATCCGGAAAACCACTAACGGGAAAATGGCTGGAAAAGGGCAGGAAAATCGCCCTCAACCATGTCCGACAACTGGTGAAGTTTGCGAATAACGCCAGTTGACAAGTGAGGGCAGGTCTTGCCTTCTTTCTTGAACCAGTTGCAGTTTGCGCATAGTAATTGATAGCCGGGCGGATAGCCTTTCTTTCTTAGGTCAGCATAAACACGCTGGCCCGATCTTCTATCAGACTTATTCAAATCTCTACGATGAGCAGCCCCATCGTTGTTGATGTGGTCGAGTTGTAAGAACTCAATGTGCGGAACGAAATGCTCTGGGCAATTCAAACAAGAACACCGAGGGTCATTGTTAGAATAAGCATTAAAGCACTCAGTCTTTCGTGCTACACGTAGTTTGTTGAGAGAACGCTGCTTAGCACCAGACTTAGTGCGTTTTTTGTCGTGTTTATCTCTTATTCGTTTGGTCTTCTCTGGATTGTTCAAGCTTCTACATTTACGACATCTAGCCATTCTACGGAGTCCACCGCTTGATTTAGCGAAATTCGTAATTGGTTTTGGAAGGTTGCACTGGAGACAGACTTTGGTTTCCATAACTACCTCTGCTTCTCAATGTAGAGTAAATGTCGTTATGATACATTTGCTTGAGAGTCCCTCGTGTCACTGCCTCTCAACAAGGGAGACAGTGACATGAAACCACACGCCAGACAAGCCATCGTCCTCGACAACCACACACTCGGCGTCATCATCGGCGACCAGATTCAAATCCTCAGAGCCAGCATCATCCGAGGAGCCACAGGCGACCACCTCCAAGGGACAACACCAATCCCCATGGACAAGAGCCGCATGCGACCAGCCACCCGCCGAGACTTCGACGACTACAAAGTCATGTGGAACGCCGAATACGAAGTCCAAACCGCATGGTGGTTCTGCTATCTCGCCCATGAAGACGAAGCCCAAATGACGGGCGTCTGGTTCATCCTCCGGGATGACGACATGGTTGAAATAAAGCACAGCTACGCCTTCCCAGAGTATGAATCAGCAGGTAAGGTCGTATCACGTGAGGTTGCTCGCAAAGAGTGGCAACGCCTCCTCAACGACTCCGACTACCAGCTATCCACACAAGGATAACAGCATGAAAGTCCGACACAGCGACCGACTCAACGCCATCGCCGATTCCCTCACCCCTGAAAAGGTGATGGAAATCGGCCACGCCGTCTATGACCCTGATGATGATTCCCAGAGTCTGCTCGATCAGGGTATTCAAATCGGCTTCAAACTACGACAGGTCATTGATCGTCGAATCCGTCGCCGCAACAACGACATCACCGTCTATGCCGTCTCCCCAGAGGGATGGGAAGATATCGTGTACTTCGTGGGTGACGAAGATGAGATACTGAACAAACTGGATGAATTAACCAAATAGGCTTTGGTACTACGTCTTCTCACAAGGGAGAATGAACATGAAACTCGACACCATGAAGGTTTGGGCGGTTATTCAAGCAGCCCAAGCTGTGTGCCAATCACGAAACGGAACTGATGAGCAAGCGACCAAAATCGCTCATGACCGAGCAGTAGACGAGTTAGAGCAAGCATTGAAGGCGGCTCTGGATAAGCAACCAAAGCCAACGCCACCCGGCAAGACACGAAAAACCTCAAATACAGTGAACATCAGTGGTCGTCTCTTCCACATCGAGAAGGTGAATTCTCGGAAGTGGGAGGGGTACTACGACGATGATCACAGCATCACCTACGACGGCACCTCCAGACGAGAACTCCTCGAAGAGGCATCATGAAACTCACAAAACCCCGAACAAGCTGGCTCATCATCACCCTCTTCATCGTCTTCGTTCTCGTCTCACTCAGCACCACCAGCGGTGCAGTGATCTACATGACTAGCGATGCCGAAACCCAGAAGTGCATGGAGGACTTCTTAAAGGACTTCAGACTCGGCGAGATCACCAAGTTGCCGGACCGACCGAAATCGTTTATTGATTCGGTTGAATTCTTCTGGGACCTCATTAAGCAGAAATAGTTGAACCCTTGTGATGGCCGGGTGAGGAGCATTAGGCTCAACCCGGCCTGTCTCACATATACTCATCGCCCTCCCCACACAAGGACCAAGCCATGGAACTCTACCTCTGTTATTATCGATCTATCGGTGGTTTTGAAGTACCGTACCTGCATGAAGGCACCCTCGCTGAACTCGCCGCCAAGCAAGGCGGCATCCCAACAGTCACGCCCACCGTCAAAAAACTCGCCCTGACCAATCGTAAAGAAATCGTTCTTGCGCGTGAGATACTCAAATCACAACTGGTGGTGACTGACCACAAAGAGACTGGCTTACGCCACAGCGTCCAGTGGGCTATCACCCGCCTAGGCGAATTACTGGCCTTGTGATTAGTGCTACGGGTTCTCATCTCACAAGGAGCCAGATCATGGCCAAGACCGTACGCCGACGCAACCCATATGATGGCTTTGACGATCCCTTCGACAGCCCCTCAGCCCGAAGCCACATCCACGGTTGCGACGACGAAGTCAAACCACCAGCAGGATATTGTCACTACTCCAACCCATCGTGCCAGAGCACCCTACTCCGAGCATCCGAGAAATGGACACGAAAAATCCCAGAAGGCCACACCGTCAGCAGCAGCTACGTTGACCGGATGTACGGTTGGGACAGCGAAAAATACGAACGATCCATGAAGCTCCTGCAATCAGACCGGGACTTGAACACGGCTGTACGCCACGCCACGGAAGAGAACCTGTTGGCTATGGCTCGCTGTTACTTTGGTCCAAAGGTGATCGCTGTGCGGTGGGTGTACTTCTACAATGTGTCGAGCGGCTATTGCTGTCAGCGGATTGATACCATTAGCGAGAAGTAAGATGGTATCACTAGCTCTCAACAAGGGAGATAGTGACATGCCACGCATTTACACCTCAACGAGTGATCCGCTCGATTTCTGTCAGCGGTGCTTCCCCGGTGAAGAGACTGCAAAGAAGCGTTACGCTAATTTGGGCGATGGTCCCGATGGCCGGGGCAATTGCTTCGATTGGAATTCCGATCATCCGCCGTATGAGGGCGAGGATTATCAGTGCGAGAAGTGTCGTCGCTTGTTGACTGAGTTGGACAACGACATTATGATTAAGTCGCTCCGTATCACTGGCTCTCATCACAAGGGAGACTGACATGAACCGTAATCGACTCGAAGCCAAGATCAGAGCCGTCAACGCAGCCAACAAGGTTGTGAACGAACTCTACCCCAAACTCATCGAAGCCGTCAAGCCTTTTGTGGGCTTGCCCATCCTGAAGGTTGACGGGATGCTGCTGAAGAAGGTGGAGACAGTGATCAATGCTGTGCTACCTGAGTACAATCATGATCTACGGGTCACTCGTGATCACTCTGATTACTCTCTTCGGTTCTCTGTCAGTGCAAGTTCCAGTTATACGAGGACTGGCTCGACTGACGTCACCGAATACCATGAGTCAACCGTGTACATCGGTAGCCTCAAGGGTGCAGTGCTCGAATCACTGAACACCCACGAGGAACGCAAGACCGATTACGACATCGAGAACATCCTCCTGAAGTTCGAGGAGCGAGACGCCGCTAAGCGGACCTATGACAACCTCCAATCGCAGGTTGGCATGTTCCAAGTTGGCTACTAGAACCCTTGTGAGCCGGGCGAGGGATTAGTTCCAGCCCGGTTTGTTTTACTTCCTGTTAACAAGGGAGATTGAATCATGCCGCTGAAACTCAAAGTCACGCTTCTCAAGACGCCGTACGAGTCAATCGGGGCAGCTAATCAGCACGATGCGCTGCATCAAGTCTACATCAAGGTGAATCGTAAGGACCTTGAAGAACAGTTGTGGCCTACTGTCGCCACGATTGAGGTCCTCGACGGCACCAAGAAAGCCCAATTCAACGTTCGGCTCAGCACTAAGCAATCTGGCCGTGGTACTGGTCGTCCGATTTGTGAGGTGTCCACTGTTCGTGAGACAGGTAACGCTCAGCCGGTGCGTAAGGACGTGACTGGCTCTTATTGGCTCGACAATTGAACCCTTGTGATCCCGGTGAGGAGCAATTGGCTCAACCGGGTTTCATTATGCGCATGTTGAGCCGTACTACAGGTGTTCATCAAGGGAGACAGTGACATGCGACGTTCAACCAAGTCAGGTAAGCCAGTCAAACGCCGTCTCACGATGGCGGCACTTCGGGCGGTAGAAGCCCGGATTGATCGCAAGTGCTGGGCTGGTTATGGTATCAGCCTCTACAGTTTCGATGCTCCTACTCTTCGTGGTATTTATCCGGCTCGCCATAAGGCACTTGTCCGCATTCGGAAGATTGCCGAGCGGCTGGAGCAGGAGACGAAGACTCGATATCTGGAGCGTTATAATCGGGCTACTTATGGTCTTCAGGCCATTAGTGCGTAGTGGGTATTGTTTGAGTCCCTAGGCCAGACGCCCCTATTGTGGAATCACGGTGGAAGCGCGTCTGGTGACGTAGTTGTACCTCAACTGGCAGAGTCCCGATGCAAGTCGGGAGGTTGGAGGTTCGAATCCTCCCTTCTACGCTTGGAGAGTTATCATGGCATTGAAAATCTGGTTGATGTCGATTTTTCTGATTTATCTAGTCGGGAGTCTCAAGAAGACTACTAGTAGTCAG
>CAZGVO010000021.1:0-18445 GCA_964529175.1 uncultured Bifidobacterium sp. | reverse complement strand
ATGTATCTGATACTTTATACAGAACTGTTATTGTTGAATTAAATAGTACTGGACCTTCAATTACATTAAAAGGTAATTCAATTGTATATACAGATGTAAAAACCACCTTTGTAGATCCTTGGGTAACAGCATTAGATAATAATGGAAATGATATTACACAAAATGTAATTATGACATCAACATTGAATGAAAATGTAGTAGGCTCTTATACAAGAAGATATTCAATTACTGATGCTTTTAATTTTACACAATTTATTGAAAGAACTATTATTGTTCAAGATACAACTCGCCCAATTATAACTCCTAAAGAAAGTCCTTATAATCATCAAGTAGGAACATTGTTTGAAGCAGATAAAGTTGTTAATATATCAGATAATTATAGTGCTAAGGGTAAATTATCATTATCGTATGTTGGTTTGGTTAACTCAAATGTAATAGGTACTTATTTCGTGGTTTACGACTTAATTGATGAATCAGGCAATAAAGCTACTCAAGTTAGATTACAAGTGAATGTAACTGATAAAATTAAGCCAACTATTACAATTGGCAATAACCCATTATTGGTAGAAGTTAATGAGTCATTTAACGAAAATGATATCACCATCTCTGATAACTATTGGCCGTTAAGTGCCCTATTTAGAAGCCAAACTAGTAATGTTAGATTAGATTCATTAGGAACTTATGAAATTATTTATTCAGTAACTGATGGTTCTGGTAATACTGAAACTGCAACTAGAATTGTAGTAGTTAGAGATACTAAAGCACCAGTTATTAAATTAGTTGGTAGTAACACAGTAAATCTTCCAAGGTTTAGCTTGTATCAAGATCCAGGAGTTGTAATTTTAGATAACTATAATTCAGATGCTCAAATACGCAAAAATTTAACTGTAACCAGTAACTTGCCAGTTAATTCAGATGGACAGTATTTTGGTGATGTTGAAGGTTTATACGTAGTGGAATATAGAGTTAGAGATTTATCTCATAATGTTTCGACTGTAGTAACAAGAACAGTTAACGTTATTGCTAGCACCTCTGGTGTTGAAGATGCAATTAATTCAAATAATATATTAGCAATTTATCCAAATCCTAGTAATGGAATTGTTAAAGTTAAGTTGTTTGAAACTACCAATGCTGATGTAACTGTAAAAGTTTATAATTCGGTTGGAGCATTAGCTAAAACTATTACATTAAACAATAAAGACTTATCTGAAAAACAATTAGATTTAACAGGCTTTGCAAACGGTGTTTACTTAGTACAAGTAGAAACTGAAGGTAAAGTTTACACACATAAAATTAGTGTGGTTAAATAATTGATAGTCAGTAGTTAATAAAAAAGGTGCTTTTCGAAAGAAAAGCACCTTTTTTATTGTTGTTTACTTTTATGAATTATTATTCTTAAATGAGTATTTCTACCTTGGTGCCAAAACCTAATTCGCTATTTATACTCCATTTTCCCTTTAATTGAATCATAAGTTTTTCAATTAATTGGTATCCAAAATTGTATTGTTTGGCTTGCGTATTAAAACCAATTCCATTATCTATAATTTGTAAACAGAAAGTGTCTTCAACGTTTAGAAAATTAATTTGAAGTTGGTGTTGTTTATTTTTAGTAAATGCGTGTTTGTAAGCATTAGTAACTAACTCAGTTACTATAAAACCTATTAGTATTGCTTTTTCTGAGTTTAAGTTAATATTATCAAGATTAAAAATGATATTGTCGTTGCCTCCAGTTTGAAATGAGTTGTCAATATTTTCCACTAATTCTTTCAAAAAATCAGGCATAAATATATCCTCATTTTGTTGTGTTTTATAAAGTTTTTGATGAACTAAAACAAGTGATAGCATTCTATCTGAGGCTTGAGTTAAGGCCATTTTAGCATTGCTATCGCTTAAAGTGGCTGCTTGCATGTTTATTAGGCTTATAATAAGCTGTAAATTGTTTTTAACCCTAT
This sequence comes from uncultured Bifidobacterium sp., assembly GCA_964529175.1. GTDB lineage: Bacteria > Bacteroidota > Bacteroidia > UKL13-3 > UKL13-3 > JAAFJM01. The sequence continues at coordinate 16,493 of CAZGVO010000021.1, read as the reverse complement.
GGTTTAATTCCTTTAGCAAAGTTTCAATATGCTCAGTTTTTTGAGTGCTTATTTCATTTGCAATTATAAGTTCTTGATTAATGGATAAAATTTCATCTCGATCTTCAATATTTTTTTTTCTAAAAACATTTATTATAATACTAGTAAAAAGCATAGAGTAAAGCATGGTTACTATATGATCCAACACTTTTTGGTCTTTATTGGCATAATCTAATACCCAATCTGGGTTAAAATATTCCAGCATTACTAATATAAAAAAATCAGAATAGATAATAATGTAAACTAAGTACTGATAAGAATAAGGAGTAATAAGTATAAAAATATTTAAAAGCATTATGAGTAGATAAATAATGGTTCCGTTAATGCCTCCATTATAAAAATACATAACACCTAAAATGGCAAAAGCAGTTACTAAATAAATTAATATGCTAAATAGGTTAAATATATTTTTAAATCTTGATAACCAATATACTACAACAGAAATGAAAGCACCTAAATAACTTGTCCATACAGTTATAAATGGTAAGTTTATAGCATCATTTGCAATGCCACCAATAATGGCAAATAAGGTTAAAAAGAAAGAAGTAAAATTAAATATTCTTTGCTCTAGCGAGTATTTATTATCATTACCTCCAACTGTTTTTAAAAATACAGTTAAATATTTTTTCATTCATTTAATTATTAATTACCCAACCATTCTTAATTGCAAAAGCCACTAATTCTGACGATGAAGATAAGTTGTATTTTTTCAAAATATTTCTTCTATGTGTTTTAATGGTGTTTTCGCTTATTTTAAGCTCCAGTGCTATTTGTTTGCTGCTAAATCCTTTGGATAAATTTTTTATAATTTCGAGTTCTTTTTTTGTAGGTTTAAGAATTAAGTTCTTATCATTCTTTGCTACAAATTTTTCAGTAGCTAAGGCAACAGAAACCAATAATTGTTTTTTAGTAAATGGTTTGGTTAAGTACGAATGAAAGTAAGTTTGATTAACTTCTTTTAAGTATTGATCTTCGGTATAAGCGGTTAAATAAATTACTTCAAAAGTAAATTGTTCTTGTAGGTTTTTTACAATGCTTGGGCCTGAAATTTCATTATGAAGTCTGATATCGCTGAGTATCAAATAAACATCATGGTTTGATGTAAAGTGTTGTGCATCAATGAAATTGTCTACTATAATACAGTTTTCGTAACCTTCATTTTTTAAAATAGCAGCAGTGTTTTCTGCCAAAATTCTATCGTCTTCAATTATGAGAATGTATTTATTTTTCATACCTTGTTTAAATACTAAATTACTATGCTTCTGGTTAATTTCCAATTGAAAAAATAAATAAAAAAAAGTTGATGTATATACCCATTTTCAGGTATTCTGTAAGTGTTATTTTGATAGATTTTTGTAAAGTTAACTTTAACTTTTAATTACTTGCATAAAGAATTTGTTAAATAAGAACCTAAATGAAGAAAATAAGCTTTACTATTGTTATTTAAACTACTATGAAATTTTTTTTAATAATACTAGCTTTTACTTTGGCAACAGGGTGTTCAAAAAGCACCGATTTAAATGAATCCAATTCAGACGACAATTTGCATTTAAGTTTTATAACTCCCGATTGGAATAGTTATATTAATTGCGATAAATTGAATCTTTATCCAATACCTGTAAATGATAGCACTGCTTATGTTGCTGCTTCGTCAGCTTCAACTTTGGAAAGTTTTTGTTTTTCAATACCTACGGATAGTTCCAAAATGATGCTTGCTTCAAACTTAAAAAAATATGGCATCAAAAACTATTATGAAAATAATTGTCCATTTCAGTTTTCTCAAAAATTACCTTTAAATAATGGCAGTGCAGCTCGATTGGTCAGTATTGACTCATTAGGGATACAAAGTTATAATGAAGTGTTGGCCATAAATTATGTGGCAAGCGAAAGTAATTATTGTACATTTAAAGTAAAATGTAAATACCAAATGTTTACTAATGAAATTGGCAATGAAATAAACATAAAGCCAGTATCTGGAACTTTTCATTTTTTGGTGAGAACTACCAAAAAATAATTATAGAAAGTATATTATTTTACTTCCTTCAATAAATTTATTGAAAACAGTGCAAGTGTTAGAACTCCAATTCCAATGCAGGCCCACATAAACCAATTTTGTTCATAAAAAGCTATTGCCTTAGTAATAGATTTTGTTGGATTAGTGAGGTTTTGCATCTTCTGTACCTTTACTTCATTTAAAAGTTTATTATTTAATTCATAGAGGTTTTCTATATCGTAAATAGGCGTATTTAGGGTTTTATCTCCGCAATAAATAGCATAGTTTTGGTCTGCCTGTAATTCTGCTAATAAATAAATTGGCTTTTGATACAATTCAATCGAACCAATATTGAGTGGTTCATTATCATTGTTTTCAATATCAATAAATAGTTCGTTTTCATACATATTTACTGGAAAATTTAAACTGTTCCTTGAGTTTAAAACCAGTTGGCAAATCACTTCTTTTTGAGGAATAAGCGCCCTTTTTTGTTTCACCATTATTGTTTTATAAATGGTAAAATTCCGGTTGTAATAAGTTGGGCCATTTACTTTAAACCGAATTTCATCTATTTGTTGTTTGTTAGGAATGGTTAATTTTATAGAAGTTGTTTTTCTTTCAATTCCTGGCAGTGATTGGTAATACTCTTCAATTTTATCTAATTCATTTATAATAGATTGGTTTTTGTAATAACCAATATTTTCAATATTTATTGGAGCAGAAATAGCATTGTTAAAGCTTAATCTTATAAATTGATAATCGTTTATTGGGAAATAGATTGGCCAATAAACATGGGTATTTGAGTTACTGTTAACTGCAAAACTGTTAGTATCAGTTAATGCAAACCAATCTTTTTGATTATTGCTTCCACTTAAAGTAAAGTATTTAGTAATAGCAGTATTTTTTACTTTTAAAACCAAATAGTTACCTGCCGTTTTTGAGCCTTTATTGATGAAATAATCGTTTTTTATTTGAGTAAAATTGTAATCTTCAAAAGTAGTTTCATCTAATTGATATTCAGTATGTTTTACTTTGTATGGAACTTGTTTGTTTTGTTCGTTTAATATCCTTAAATCTTTTAGATCTGGCTCGGCAAATGCTCGTATTTTATTGGGTAAGTGTATTTGGTAATAACCATTTTGACTTACTTTATCTAAAGCGGCTTTATAAGTAAATTGTTGCGCAAATACCGAAATTGAACAAAATATAAAACTACAGAACGTACTAATTAATTTCATTACTATCTGTTTCTTTTGGCTCATCGTTAATAATTATAGCTTTAATTTTTTGGTACATAAATGAAATTATTAATAATACAATTCCCAGTAATATAAAGGCTAGAATTTTTCCTCCTTCCGATACTTCTCTGATATCGTAAATAAATAATTTAACTAATGTTGCACCTAGTAAATACAAGGCTGCTATGCGCAAATGTTTGATTTGATTTTTTATACCAAACCATAAAAATACAAACGATAAAACTCCCCACAAAACAGGTAAATATACTTTAACAGTTTGTTTGAAAATAGCATTGTAAGTATCAAAATTAGCATAAAAAGTTGGGTCATAATTATCGGTTACAACCGGTAAAATAGGTACCATTTGAGTTTTTAAAACATGTAATATTATTTCACTACTGCTGATGTATGTTATAAAAATTACGGTAAACCAATACAGTGTTTTAAATCCATTTTGATTTTTAAATATTTTGTAAATAGTAATAGATTGATAAACAATGCATAATAAAGGTAGGTAATGAACTATAAAAGCTATAGAACTAGCTGTGTTTAAAACCCAAATATCATTTACCATTTCAGCTGAAATATTGTATTGAATTTCATTAAATGGCAAATTATTTAAGTAAATTAAATACAAGAAAATGTTCAATAAAACAATAGTTTTTAAAGTAGTAGAATAGGTTTCGTTATTAGGTTTATTAATAAAATAAATTACCAAACTAGTAAAAACTAAATGGTATAAACCAATTAATGTATGTGCCGCTTCTATAGGGTGTAAACGGCTGTTTAATTGGTAGCTACATTCTAATAATCCAGCTACATAAATTAAAACAATCAGAATAATTTGAGATATTTTTAAATAAGTAGCTACACTATAATCAATTTCTAATAAAGTAAAATTTTGTTCACCATCTTTTTTTAGTAAAATAATGTTTAAGCCTACACTTGCACATACAAATAAACTGGCTATAAAACCTTTATTGGTTAAAATTGGTAACTCGGCTGTTAAACCATATTGTTGGTTCCAATCAATTAATAGACTACCTAAAGCCAATGCATAAACTACCATGGAGGTAATCCTAAAAATTTGCATTCCCGATTTTTGTGCCAACCAAAGTAGTAATGCACCTTCAGCAGCCCAGAACAAAGTAATATAGTTGCCTTTTAACTGAATTGGCGCTGCTAATGTTATAAAGGTAAGTGCTAAACCAATTAGTACATATAATAGGTTTTTATCGGCTTTGCTGTTTTTAATTATAAACCATGCCAACAAGCAATTACTCAACGCAAGTACAAGTGTAAAACCACCTTTGTATTCAGGTTTAAAATGACTTAATAGAGAAATTCCTGCACCAAAATATAAAAATGTATTGCTCAATAAAATACCAAAATCGATGCTTTTAAAATATTGTTTGTATTTAATATTATAAGCAATATTCATGGCAATAAAAATAACATAAAATCCAGTTGCAAATAGTAAAGCATTGGTTAAATTATCTGCATTTTGAAGTCCTTTAGTTGATAGCCAACTTAAGTATAACAACATAGTTAATACATATGTAATGATGTTTACTAAAGTCCATTTTCTAACCATGGCTAACACCAACATGCCCAAATCTAAAATAATGATATATACAAAAAGCACAACATAATTTCCGCTACCGGTACTCACAATAAATGGTGTAGCAAAGCCACCAATAATAGAAAGTATAGCCAATTCTTGCCTATTATATCCAATAGAAATAAATACACTAAAAGCAGTAATTACTAGCATAATAGCAAAGGCTACAGTTTGACTGAATAAATGATACTCTTGAAATGCCAAACCGATGGTAAAATAAAAAGTACTTATTCCTCCAGCTACTAAAACGGTACTAAATGCCTTGAAATTTTGGCGTAAATAATGAGCAAAACCTAAAATAATACCACCCGCTAAAATACCAATTCCAACTCTTGCTACTTCGTTTATCCAATTTTGGTCAATGGCATATTTTACAAAAAAGGCAATACCTAAAACCAATATGGCAATGCCTATTTTGCTAATTAAATTTTCCCCAATAAATTTCTCTAAATCATTGTTTTTATCAATTTTTTCGTACCAAGTTTTTTCAATAATTGGTTCGTTATTTACCGGTTCGTTATTAACAGATTCAAATAAGTTGATAGGCTCTTGTTCGGTTTCATATTCTTCAGTTTGCTCAACTTTATTTTCATTTATTTCAGCTATTACAGCATTTAACTCTTGCTCAAATGCCAATTGTTTTTCATCAATAGGGGAAATGGTTTCTTCAATAGGATTAACTATTGGTGAAGATTCAATAACTTCAATTTTTGGTGTTTTAATTATTGCTTCACTTTTATTTGCAAGTTTTTCACTGTTAGGGTTTTGTGTGTTTTGTTTGATGCTTATTTCAAACAGTTTATTTTCAATGTTTTGAAGCTTATCTTTCAATTGAAAATAAAAAATAATAATTAGGCCAATTGCTATTATTAATAAAAAAACTTCCATATCTATTCCTATCTTTTTTTGTTTGACTAGCAATGATAGTTAAATTTTATGATTTGGATAAATACCAGTGCTTTGCAATTTTTACTTTGGTTATAAAATTTTACAAAAAGTGATTACCAATGTAAAGTTTTGAAGAAAATTTATTAGTTATTTTTTTAAAATAAATGCTGCCTCGCCCATGGGGAAAGTATCCCAACCATCTATCAATCGTATTTCTGCGTTTAAAATACCACCTTGACTAATAGGTTTTAGCCAAAGTTCAATTTCTTTATTGCTTGTGGGATCATCATTGTTTATTGGGCCAATAATACCACATTTTACAATATAGGTTATGCCACCAACCGAAGCTGAAGTTTTATTTTTGTCTATTTTGGCATCTTTAAAAGTTACATTCCCAATGCTGCCGCTAATAGTTTGATTATTATTTATTTGCAAAGTTAAATTTGTTTTGCTTTTGGTAAAATGATATTTCATCCACCTAATTTTTGTCCTAAAAGTAATGTCAGTATTTTGTGCTTCCCAATTACCTTTAATTTCAATATCTGATTGATTGATGCTGTTTTTGCAATTAACAAATAATAAAAGGGCAAGTATTATACCCATTAGTTTAGTTAACTTTTTCATTTTAGTTATGCTTTAATAGTTTGAATTTATGATACAAAAATAAGACAGCTATAATCTATAATTGATTAACGTGGGTTAATTATTGTTTTGGGCAAATCGTTTTCTTATTCTGCTTAATGATTGAGGCTTAATACCGACATACGATGCAATTAAATACTGAGGAATGCGCTGAGAAAGATTAGAATAATTGGCTATAAAATGCTTGTATCTATCTTCCTGATTTTGCATATAAATAGATAATAACTGCGTAACCATTACATCAAAACGGTTTTCTATAATTATTCGGCCTAATAAATTACCATGTGTTGTATGGTTAAAAATATGTTTAACCGAATCATAATCAATAATTAGCAACTCACAATCTTCAATGGCTTGTATGTATTGAACTGAATTGGTTTTATTGTTAAAGCTTTGGTAGTCGGCTATAAACTCACCCTCTTCAGCAAATTCAAAAGTTGCTTCATCATTGTTTTTAATTACATAATACCTTACCAATCCTTTGTTTATAAAGCCAACATGACTATTAATTTTCCCTGACTCTAAAAAGTACTTTCCTTTATCCAATGTAGTAGGCTTAAAACTTTGTTTTATTAAAGCTTCTTCTTCTGCTTCTAGTGGAACTATACTGTTAAAAAGTTTCAATAACTCGGTATGCATAAATGTTTGAGTGGCTGTGGTTTTATTTTATTGCAAACTAAAACATTAATTGACCAAAAAATCAAAACAAGTTTTGTAAATTCAATTAACTATTCAATATTGCATTTTTATTTATAATATGAAATCAGACATAGAAATTGCCCGAGAAGTAAAACTTCAACCTATACAAAAAATTGCCGCTAGCATTGGTATTACCGAAGAACAAATAGAGCAATATGGTAAATACAAAGCCAAAATAACTTTTGATTTTGATGAACAAAAAATTGCACAAAGCAATTTAATTTTAGTAACTGCTACTACGCCTAACAAAAGTGGAAGTGGTAAAACTACTACCTCAGTTGCCTTGGCTCAAGGGTTAAATAAAATTGGTAAAAAAGCAATTGTAGCTTTGCGCGAACCAAGTTTGGGACCATGCTTCGGAATGAAAGGTGGAGCTGCAGGTGGTGGCTATAGCCAAGTATTGCCTATGGAAGATATTAACTTGCATTTTACGGGTGATTTTCATGCCATTACTTGTGCCAACAATACTTTAGCAGCATTGATTGACAATTACCAATATTTTAATAAAAACAATCCAAATGGTTTAAAGCAAATTTTATGGCGCAGGGTATTAGATGTAAATGATCGTTCGCTACGTTATATTTTAAGTGGTTTGAATGGCTCTGCCAATGGCATTCCAACTGAAACTGGTTTTGATATTACTCCTGCATCCGAAATCATGGCTATCTTTTGTTTGGCTACTTCTTTGGATGATTTACGTGCTCGCATTGAAAATATATTAGTAGGTTATAAGTATGATAATACCCCTTTTTATGTAAAAGATTTAGGCGTTGCTGGTGCATTGGTTACATTGTTAAAGGATGCTTTTCAGCCAAATTTAGTGCAAACCATTGAAGGTGGTGCAGCATTTATTCATGGTGGACCATTTGCTAATATTGCACATGGTTGTAATAGTATCATGGCAACAAAAGCGGCAATGCAACATGGCGAATATGCAGTAACCGAAGCTGGTTTTGGAAGCGACTTAGGAGGAGAAAAGTTTTTAAATATTAAATGCAGAGCGGCAGGAATTAGTCCTAAAGCTGCTGTTTTGGTTACTACTACTCAAAGTATAAAACTGCATGGCAAAGTTGACGAAAAGTTAATTAAGCAACCAAACATGGAAGGCTTAAAAGCTGGAATTAAAAATGTAGAACGCCATATTGAAAACTTACAACAGTTTGGGCAAACAGTTATTGTGGCATTGAATAAATTTGGTTTTGATACGGAAGAAGAAATTGCTTTTATCCAAAATTGGTGTAAAGAAAAAGGTGCTGAATTTGCCATAAACGAAGGTTTTGCCAATGGGGGAGATGGTGCAGTAGAATTGGCTAAAAAAGTGGTGGAAGTGGTTGAAAATAAAGCCAGCAAGCCAATTAACCATACTTATGATTTAAACGATTCGGTAGAAGAAAAAATTAGAAAAATTGTTACTACCATTTACAAAGGAAGTAGCATAACTTTAGGTAAAAATGCCAAAACTGCTTTAAAGAAAATAACTGATTTAGGATCTGATAAATTACCTGTTTGTATAGCTAAAACACAATTTAGTTTTACTGATAATGCTGCCTTAGTTGGAGCTGCCGAAGGTTTTAATATTCATATTGAAAATTTGGTATTGAACAATGGTGCTGGATTTATAGTAGCTGTAGCTGGAGAAATTATGCGTATGCCAGGTTTGCCAAAAGAGCCTGCTGCTATGGTTATTGATTTTGTGAATGGAGAGATTGCAGGATTGAGTTAGTGGACTTAAAGATTAGAAAAATTAGAAAAATTACAAAGATTATAAAGATTAAAAGATTCAAATAGTAGATAAAGTAATACTGAAATGATTAGAAAATTAGATGCTTATGTTCAAATTGTTGTTTTGATTTTAGGTTTTATTGTTTCCACTTATTTTGCTAGTCAAAAAAATTCCGATTTTTTATTTTTCTCTGGTTACATTTTAGTTGCTATTTTTCAAATTTTCAGTTTTGTACGTCATAAATTTATTGACAATAAAGAAGAAACTAAGTTTTTTAAATTTTATAGAATTTATTTGATAACGACTTTAATTTTTTTAATACCACCTCTTACAATAATTGGTATTGTTTCGCTCATGTTTATTTCACCAGTAATCGCAATTTTATATATAATTTTCAATTACCATGAAAATGTAAAACCAATTTTTAAAGAAGATTCTATCAGATTGTATTAGAAAATATCTAAATATCCACTTTAAATTAGACGCATTTTTGGGATTTGCTTGGTAAGCTGAATATGGATTTTATTTAACAACGCGAGAGTTAGACCAATCAAATTATAAAAATCGTAAATCAACAAATCAACAAGTAGTTAATGCAAACCATACAACAACTCCTTTCGGGAGAATTAAAAGGAATAAAACACTTAAAACTTTCATGTAACTTAACTGAGTTTCCTTTGGAGATTCTTGACTTAGCAGATACATTAGAAATATTAGATTTATCGCAAAACAAATTAAGCAGTTTACCTCCTAATTTTTATAAATTAAGTAAACTAAAAATTGCCTTTTTTTCTGATAATTTGTTTACTGAATTGCCCGATGTTTTGGGCAAATGCCCCAGTTTAGAAATGATTGGTTTTAAATCAAACCAAATTAAAACAGTAAGCGAAAATGCTCTGCCTACTATTACCCGTTGGCTTATTTTAACCAATAATCAAATTGAAGTAATTCCAAAATCATTGGGTAGTTGTTATCGCTTACAAAAACTGGCTTTGGCCGGTAATAGAATTAAAGAATTACCTGCAGAAATGGTTAATTGTCAAAATTTAGAATTGATAAGGATTTCAGCTAATTTATTAACCGAGTTGCCTAATTGGCTTTTGCAATTACCCAAACTTTCGTGGGTGGCTTATGCTGGTAATCCATTCAGCGAAATGGCTCAAATTCCCAATAATTTAAACCAAATAGAATGGGCTGATTTAACCATCAACGAGCAATTAGGTCAAGGTGCTTCGGGTATTATTTATAAAAGCAGTTTAAGAGGTTACCAAGAGGATATTGCTGTAAAAATATATAAAGGTGAAGTTACTAGCGATGGTTTGCCATTAAACGAAATGAATGCTTGCATGGCAGCGGGAAATCATAACAATTTAGTAAAGGTGTTGGGCAAAATTACTAATCATCCGCAGCAAAAAGAAGGTTTGGTAATGGGTTTAATACCAAATAGTTATAAAAACCTAGGTAATCCACCTAGTTTTGAAAGTTGCTCGCGCGATGTGTTTAATGCAGGAACAAATTTTACAATCAACCAAATATTGAATATTGCTAGGGGTACGGCAGCAGTTTGTAAGCAATTACATAGCTTAGGCATTAACCATGGCGATTTATATGCGCATAATATTATGTTTGATGAAGAAGGTAATAATCTATTAGGCGATTTTGGAGCTGCTACTTTTTACAATGTAAATGATAACTATGCCGAAGCATTGCAAAAAATTGAAGTAAGGGCTTATGGCTGTTTACTTGACGACATGTTGCTTAATACCACAGAAGATATTGAACATCCAATCATAAAATTATTAATGCAGTTGCGAGATAATTGTATGCACACTAATATTTTAGCTCGACCATTGTTTGAAGAAATTATATTGATTTTAGAAAGTAATACTTTTAAAAGTTAAATATTTTAAGCATAAAAAAGCTGTTTTGAAACTTTCAAAACAGCTTTTTTTATGAGAAGTCGTCATCAATTATTTCTTCATAAATTGATCAAAAACCACATCAGCTTTAAATTTTTTAGCGGCTTTACCTTTTCTAATTATTTTTACTTTTAAAATATAATCGCCTTGGACTATTTTATTTACTACATCTTGTCCTTCAATAACATGGCCAAAAATGGTATGTCTGTCGTTAAGCCAACTAGTAGCCACATGTGTAATAAAAAATTGGCTTCCATTGGTAAAAGGGCCAGCATTAGCCATGGCTAAAATTCCAGGGCCTGTAAATTTTAAATTTGGGTCAAATTCATCTTTAAATGCATAACCAGGGCCACCTTGTCCATTTCCTTGTGGATCGCCACCTTGAATCATAAAATTAGGAATAACTCTATGAAACTTTAAACTATCGTAATAAGGAGTGCCCATAGGCTTGGCATTGTTTTTAATTTTGCCTTCGGCTAAACCAACAAAATTAGCTACAGTTAATGGAGCTTTTTCCATTTCTAACTTTAATAAAATAGTCCCTTTCGATGTAGTCATTTCTACATACAATCCAGCTTCTAATTTTGGTTTTTTTGCTGCCATTGCAAAAGTGGCAATTACCATTAAGCTTAATGCTACTAATATTTTCTTCATTTTTATTTGGTTAAATAATTGGGTTTATTGTTCGGCTAAATAAAATAAAATACCTAACATAAAAAAGAAAGTAGTTAATTTGCTTATGTAATTTTATAGTAAGCAATTATTTAATAGCATAATAAGTTGATATAAATGAAAAAACATGTTTTAATGTTTTTAGTCTTAATTCCTTTGCATAGTTTCTCAAGAGTTGGAGTTTCATTAAAGCAATTATCATTTTATTATGGTAATTCAATTAGGTTTAATAACCAATATTTTAATAGTTTCGATATTTATAATGAAAGATTTATTAGAGGCTGTTTTGGGCAAAATTACAAAGGTTTTGGAATTGGTTTTTTAGATTTAAGAAATAACAATTTTGGCTTAAACTTAAATTTTTTTCATTCAATTAATTTAATACCAAGCAGTGCTTTAATTACTTATGTTGGAGTTGCTCCAGTTTTTTATAATATAAACAATCAAAACATTTTAAACTTTAAACCAGAAGTGGGAATTAGGTTTAATAGTTCTGCTTATTTTTATAAGCCAGTTTTAAGTGTTGGCTTTATTGTTGCTTATGGTTACGATATTTCTCTACTTAATGCTGATAAGTTTACCATAAATAGAAATGATTTGAATGTAAAAATGGGCTTAAGCATTAATTTGAATAATTTAAAAAGAAAGAATCATCTCAAAATCAATTGATAGTGCTGTAATTCACAAATAATAAAACAATCCAACTTAAATAATATTTATTAAATATATAACCCAAAAAAATCATGTTAAATTTTGAATTTAAAAACCCTACTAAAATACATTTTGGTAAAGGGTTAATAGGAAAAGTAGCGACCGAAATACCTGCAAATGCTAAGGTTTTAATGCTTTATGGCGGTGGTAGCATAATGAAAAATGGTATTTACGAGCAAGTAAAATCAACTTTAAAAAACTTTGAAGTAGTAGAGTTTGGTGGTATTCCGGCTAATCCAGAATATACAGTACTGTTAAAAGCGTTAGATATTATTAAAACTCAAAACATTACTTATTTACTAGCAGTAGGCGGAGGTTCCGTAATTGATGGTACTAAGTTTTTATCATCGGCTGCTTTGTATACAGGCACTAATCCTTGGGATATTTTAGAAAAAGGAATAAGAACAGATGTTGGAATGCCATTTGGCACTGTACTTACTTTACCTGCAACAGGTTCTGAAATGAATTCAGGAGCAGTAATTTCAAGGGCTGAAACCAAACAAAAATTTGGAATGGGTGGGCCAGGTTTATTTCCTCAATTTTCTATATTAGATCCTACAGTTATTAGTTCAATTCCTGCTAATCAAATAGCTAATGGAATTACCGATGCCTTTACACATGTGCTAGAACAATACATGACTTATCCAATTGGTGCTAATTTGCAAGATAGAATTGCTGAAAGTATCATGCAAAATTTAATAGAAGTAGCGCCTGTTATTATGCAAAATCCTAGTGATTACAATGCGCAATGCGAATTTATGTGGAGTTGTACCATGGCTTTGAATGGGTTAATTCAAAAGGGAGTGCCTACAGATTGGGCGGTGCACGCCATTGGACATGAGTTAACAGCTTTGTACGGAATTGACCATGCAAGAACTTTAGCCATTATAGCACCTAGTCATTATAGATATAATTTTAATAATAAAAAAGAGAAATTAGCCCAATATGCAAGCCGTGTTTGGGGAATTAATGATGGTACTTTTGAAGAAAAAGCACATCAAGCAATTGATAAAACTGAAGTATTCTTTAATTCATTAGGCATAAAAACTCATTTAAGCCAATATGCTGATAATTATAAAGATGCGAGTGCTTTTATATTTAAAAATTTTAAAGAACGAGGAATGTTGGGTATAGGTGAACATAAAAATTTAACGCCTGATGATGTGGTAAAAATTGTAGAAATGAGCTATTAAATTTTTAAGAGAATATTATGGATTAACCGGCTTGAATTAATTTGATTTTAGCCGGTTTTTTCTTTTAAATTAGTTTTAGATTAAAAATAACAAAAAAATGCGACATTTTATTTTGTTGGTAATCATATAGTTATGTTTTTTATTCTACAAGTGAGGTAAAATTAACTACCACTACTTGCGTGATATTTGTAGAAACATATATTTACAATTCATTTTATTTAAAACATAAAAATATATGGAAAAAAACTTTACAAAATTTTTAACATCATTTGGCAATTTGTCTTTTAGACAAAAACTTGCCAAATTAAACTTGAGGCGGTCATTAGTTCTTCTATTAACTTTTGCCTTAATTTATCAGGTGCAGGCGCAAGCCCCCCAATTTGCTACAGGAACTACAAATTCTCCAAGTAATTCCTTTCCATTTAATCAGACTGGTGGTAAATCCTTACAAAGTTTAATTGCTCCTGGTGAATTAACAGGTGCTTACTTTGGAAACATTGTAAAGGTTTACTTTCAAGGTACTGCATCGTCAACTGGTACTTACAATGGTTTAACCATTAAAATGGGTCAAACAACTGCAACAACTTTACCTACTGGTGCTTTTGCAACAGGTTTAACCACTGTATTTGCTGGAACTTCTACAGTTTTAAGTACAAATACTGCGGGTTGGGCTAGTTTAACTTTACAAACACCATTTTTGTACGATCCTTCTAAAAGTTTGATCATTGAAATTCAACAATGTTCTTCTACTGGTGGTTTTACCATTACTAATGTTTCTAAAACAGGTTTTAGAAGAACTTGGAATGCTAGTGGTTGTAATACAACTTACAGTGGTCAAGATGCCAACTTAATGAATACTGGTGTGGATATGTTACCTGCAGGTCCAAACGATGCTGGTGTTTTATCAATCGATTCTCCTTACACTTTCTGTTCTCCTGGCTCTTACGATGTAAAAGCTACTATTAAAAATTTTGGAAATAATGCTATTACTGGTGTAAACGTTAATTGGTCTGTTAATGGAGTGTTACAAACACCTCTTTTACATTCAACTACGTTAGATACTTTAGGTGGTTCAGCAGGACCAAATTCAACCCAAGTAACTTTAGGAACTTATACCTTTCCTGGTACTCCAGTTAGCATTAAAGCTTGGACATCAGCTCCAAATTTAGCTACTGATTCTGTTCGTTCTAACGATTCAGCATTTGCAACAAAAGGCCCTTCAATGAGTGGTATTTATACTATTAATCCATCGGGTAGTGGTAGTACCAATTTTACTACTTTTGCAGCAGCAATTGCTGCATTGTCAAATGGAGTTTGTGGACCTGTTGTATTTAATGTTTCTCCAGCTACTTACACTATTACAAGTGCTTTAAATATTCCTCAAGTTATTGGTACTAGCTCAGTAAATACAATCACTTTTGAAGGAACTAGTGCTGCCACCAGAATAGTAACAGGTAATATTGCTACCTCTGCAATGTTATACATACAAGGTAATTATGTTAGTTTTAGAAATATAACATTTACTAACACTAATTCTTCAAATTGTTCAGGTATTGCTATTGTTGGTTCTGCAAGAAAAACAACTATTTCCAATTGTATTGTAAATTTACCTAATGTTGGTTCTGTTACAAGTTATGGTATTTATACAAGTGGTGGTGCCTCTGGTTACACTGGTGGAACTTCTAGTGTAGATTCATTAACGTTAGATAGTAATACTATTAATGGTGGTTATTATGGATTATACTTATACGGTAGTTCAACAACTGCAGGTGCATTTGGGTTTAATAGAGATTTTAAAGTAAGAAACAATACTTTAAATAATATTTATTATTACGGGGTTTACTTATATGCTATACAAAACGGTATTGACTTTATGTACAATAAAGTTAATTTAGCTTCAACTGCATATTATGGTTTATATATGTACTATTGCTACAATCATAACCCTGGTAATGCATCGCATAGATTCATAGGTAATAGAATAAGCGGTTCGTTTGCTTATAATTATATGTATTATTCAAGCTCTACTACTTCTAATCCTACCTTGTTTTATAACAACATGATTGGTGGCACTACACAAGCAACTACTAATTATGGTTTATATTTTTACAATGCAACTAATCCTGGTTATTTACAATTTTATAATAATACCATTAACTTAAATAATGGTTCTGGAACTGTTTATGGTTTATATTACTATAATGCTAGTGGAGATGCATTGATAAAAAATAATATTTTATCAATTACTTCAACTGCTGCAAGTTCAGGATTCCCATTATATTGTTCTTCAAATCCTGGTACAGGAAATGTAAATTACAATGTTTATTTCAATGCTTCTAATAATAATTTAGTTTACAGAAATGCTACTACTTTCACCCCAGCTACTTACTTATCTGCAACAGCAGGTGGTGATACATCTTGGAATGTCAATCCTGGTTTTATTTCTGCAACATCAAATT
The DNA here is from genome assembly GCA_964529175.1 of uncultured Bifidobacterium sp. Classification (GTDB taxonomy): domain Bacteria; phylum Bacteroidota; class Bacteroidia; order UKL13-3; family UKL13-3; genus JAAFJM01. Next base: position 696 of record CAZGVO010000021.1, on the reverse strand, counting down.
TACGTTTACCAGATGCTTGTACTGCAAAAGTTGGTGCATCTTATTTATTAAGTGAAGTTCCATTTGATATTGATGGTACTACACGTACAATGCCGTTAGTTGGAGCTCACGAAGCTTCGTCTTTAGCTAATGATATGTCAGTAACGGCTATTTTATCACCAATTCCTCCAGTAACAGCTTCTACTTATCCAGTAAGAGTATTATTGAAAAATACAGGTAGCAATACAGTTTCTACATTTGATGTAAATTATGTATTAAATGGTGGTACAGTTGTAACTGAAGCTTACGCTGGTTCAGCTTTAAATGCTTGTGATACTGTTTCGTTTACTTTCAGTATACCTGTAACATTATTAAGTTCAAACACTTTTAAAGTATATACTAGTGTACCAAACTCTACTACAGATGCAAATCGTAATAACGATACTATTTCTACAACCATGAACGCTGCTTTGGCTGCTGGTAATTATACAATTAATCCTTCTGGTTCTGGATCAACAAATTATACATCATTTGCAGCTGCAGCAACTGCATTGTCATATGGTATTACTGGTCCTATTGTATTTACAGTTGCTCCTGGTACTTACTCTTCACGTGTAATTATTTCAGGCCCAATTGTAGGTGCATCTACAGCTAATGATGTTGTTTTTGATGGTGTTAATGCTGCAACTCGCATCATTGCTTCTAGTCAAGCATCTC
>CAZGVO010000020.1:0-21797 GCA_964529175.1 uncultured Bifidobacterium sp. | reverse complement strand
TTATAAATATAACATATTTTATTCTCACTGCAAGTCTAAAGGGTGTCCTCACCAACCACTAAAAACCAGATAGATTCATTGATTTTACAATTAGTTAAATCTGTAAATTCCTCAAATAATCAGAGGCGTTTTTTATATCATAATGTGCAAGTAGACTTGGGTTTGCTTGCACATTTTTATTTTCAATGGCTTGTATTACATCAGCTATATTTTTAGCAGCATAACTTTTGCTTTCGTTTACCAAATCTAACAAACCAGCTTTGGCATAAGCTATAACGGGCGTTCCAACCAAAATACTTTCATGAGCTACTCGGTTCCAACCTTCGTTTATGGCAGTTAAAGCCAAAGTAAATTCACTAATAGCCATTTGAGTTAAATAATCTTCAAAATGCTCAAAATAAACTACTTTGTAATCGTTGGTTTTTTTTGCAAAATCTTTAAAATTGGTACTAAAATAACAATAATACCCTTTTAAGGTAAGTTGTTTGGCCAATTCAAACACATCAGGATGGTTTTTAAAACTCCATTGCCCTAAGTGGATTTGTTTTTGATTTCTATTGACAGACCTTTCAGAAGAATTCCTAATTCTTTCATAATCATCATTTTCAAAAAAATTAGGAAATAAATGAACTTGAATATTATTATTGATTTTACTTTTAAAATAATTTACCCAAAATGGTGCAACAGCAACAATGGAAACATTTTTATTAGGCAAATTTCTAAGTAAAAAAAACAGCGAATGAAAATACCATTTTAGCCAAATTGATTTACCATCATGTTCATCAAAATTATGTAATACAATATAAACTTTATTTTTAGCAAATAAATTGCGAAGGACAGCAAACACAGCCACTCTAGCAACTACTATATTGTAATTTCCATTAGCCTTTAAGCCTGATAAAAACAACTTTAGGTAAGCCAATGGATTTTCATAAAACCTATTTGAGCGTATTATTTTAAGTTCTGCTTGTTTATTTTGTTTAGTTAAAAATTGAGTGAGTTGTTGAGCAAAAAACAGTTCGTGCTTATACCCGCCAGTTTCATATTTTCCAAACGAAATATATTTGACTTTTAAACTCAAAATTTTATACTTTTACCTTTTAAAAAGGAGCAATTTAACAAATTGTAAAAAATACCAAACAAATACTTTTTTTAAACCCTTAGCCGTTATATTTGTTTGATTTATAATTTGAATGAAAAAACTACTGATAATCGTAATAATTTTATTTTTAAAACTTACCAGCTATGCGCAAGTTTTAGGTAACGAGTGGATTAAAACCAATCAACCTTATTACAAAATAAAAATTGTAGAACAAGGAGTTTATAAAATAGATTCGAATACTTTAGCTCAACTTGGTATTAACCTTTTGGGTTTAAATCCTGCAAGATTTCAAGTTTTTAAAAACGGAGAAGAACAACCATGTTTTATTAGTGGAGGTACTGATAATCAAATAAATACTAATGATTATATTTTATTTTTTGCCAACAAAAATGATGGCAAATTAGATGCAGAATTATATAAAACTCCAGCCGACCAACCCCACCAAATAAATAGTTTATTTACCGATACAGCAGTTTATTTTTTAACTATTTTACCTAGTGGTAGCACTATAATAGCTAAACGTTTTACACCATTTAATGAAACCAATTACGACTCATACACACCAGAAAGTTATTATATTAAAGAATTAGCAATAGCTCCAATTGAAGAATATAATAGAGGTGGTTTTGAAAATGTAGGACAAAATGAATTTTACTACTTTTCAGATTATATAAGTGGAGAAAGTTGGATGGGAAATAAGTTTGGCTTAGCCGACAATAAAGTTTATAATTTAATTACTCCTTTTGTATATAATCTAGGTCCAAATGCTCGCTTAGAAACTAAAGTTTTTGGAGTAAGTAATGATAGAACAAAAGTAATTAACCATCACTTAAGAATAGGAATAGCAAGTGATAATGTAAATTATACCAGCATAAAAGACACTACCTATAGTGGTTATATTGAAACCAAATATACCATTGATTTAAACAATAATTTATTAGGCAGTAATACACAATTGAAGTTTGAAACTGTTGCAGATTTAGGCTTAAGCAGTGATTTTAATTCACTTTCTTATTTAAGTTTAAAATATGCTTCAATTTGTTCATTTACTAATGGTACTAGCAATTTATTTTTTAAACACAATGCACAACAAAGTTCTAACAGAATTTACTTTCAATTTAGCGGATTTAATAAATTAAATCCATTTGTATTAGATTTAACCACCAATAAAATAATAAGTGCTAATGCAGTAGGCGGTACTTTAAAAGCATTGGCTGAAAATGCTAATATTGAACAATCGTTTTATATTTATGATGAAACAGATATAATACCTTGCCCTAAATTACAGCAAGTAGATATGAATTATTTAAGTGCTAGTTTAAATACTGAATTTGTAATTATATCTAACAAAGCATTAGAAACTGGTGCAAATAGCTATAAAAATTACCGTTCGCAGCATTATAATACCAATTTAGTTTTTAGTAATGATTTATTTAATCAATTTTATTATGGCTATGAACATCCTTTGGCAGTAAAACATTTTTTGAGTTATTTATACCAAAATCAAAGTGTAAAACCTAGTTATGTTTTGTTATTAGGTCGTGGTTATCAAAACAACTTAATACGCACCAATTTTCAAGGTGCTTATAATAATAATTTAGTTCCTGCTATTGGCGAACCATCGAGCGATAATTTATTTACCGCAGGCTTTGACGCTACAAAACCATATACACCAGCTATTGCTACAGGCCGTATTCCAGCTGCTACTAACGATGAAGTTTTAAATTATTTAAACAAACTTATTACTTACGAAAAAGATACCATATTTGATATAGAATGGCGCAAACAAGTACTGCATATTTCTGGTGGAAGTGGTGGCGAACAAATTGATTATACCAACCAAGTTAATAGTAACAAAGCTCAAATAAGTAATGTAAGTTTTGGAGCTAATGTTACTTCATATAACAAAAACTCAAGTGCTACCATACAAACAGATTTTAAACCTGCACTGATAAAAGAATTGAATAATGGTAAAGGTTTATTTACATTTTTAGGACATGGTTCATTATCTGTTTTAGATGTAGATTTTGGAAGAATTAGCGATATGCAAAACACCAATAAATATACCTTCTTTTACTTTAATGGTTGCAATATTGGCAATGCAAACGATGCAGATCCGCTAGGAAGCGGAAATATTTATGGAAAGGATTTTATGGTTGCACCTAATAAAGGCGCAATAGGTTGGTTAGCTCATTCAAATATTACTTTAACTAGTCAATTATTCCAACAAATGAATACTTTTTATAAGAATTTAAGTACTAACATGTACGGAAATAGCATTGGTAAAATTTTACAACAAAGCATTGCTGAATTAACTACAAATGGGGGTGCTTTTCAAATATCGCATGGCTACCAATTATTATATCAAGGCGATCCCGCATTAAGATTAGCTAGCCCTTCCCTACCCGATTACGAGGTAACAAACTCAGATATATACTTTACAGATAAAAACTTAACAGCTCTAGCTGATTCATTTGAAATAAATATAATTGTTAAAAATTTAGGCCGTGCTATTAATGATTCATTGATGGTAAGCATTGAGCATATTACTTCTTCTAATGGTAATAAATATTTATACGATAGCCTAATTTTAAAATCACCATTTTACCAAGATACACTTACAGTAAAGTTAAAAGGCCAAGGTAAGTTAATGGCTGGAGATAATGTTTTTACGGTTAAAGTTGACTACCTTAATTCTAAAATTGAACTGAACGAAAATAACAATGAAGTAACCATTAATAAATTTATTCCAGGAAGTGGCATTACAGCCATGTATCCTTTAAATTATTCCATTATCAATTCAGATACTGTGGAGCTTTCAGTAATGAATAGCGATTTATTGGCAAACAATAAAGAATACATTTTTGAAATAGATAATTCAACTGCATTTAATAACGCTTCTAATTTTTATCAAACATCAGGAATAATAAAAGCAAATGATTTTGCAAAATGGAAAACTGTTTTAAAAAGTAATGACTCCATAGTTTACTATTGGCGTGCAAAACTGAATGTTCCCGAAAATCAAGGTGGTGTTTGGATTGAATCGTCATTTACCAGAATTAACAATGCGGGTTTTGGTTTTATGCAAAGTACTTTTGACCAATATAGCAATGCATCGAGCTTAGATAAAATTATATTTGATTCTATTAACAAGCAAATGGAATTTGTAAATACAGAGTTGGTTTTAGGAATTCAAAACAAACGTTTTGACCATAGAAACATGGGTGTAATTGTTCCTTATCAATTGAACGAAGGTGTGGGAACTTGCCCAGGAAATACAGTTATAGCACTTGTTTTTGAACCTAATCAAGTTGAAATTCCTTACGAAATTCCAAACTATCCATTTAACTGCACATTTGTGCAAAACAATAAACAAAATAGAAGCCGCAGATACTATCCATTTGGCACCAATACACAAGAAGGTAGATATCAATTTAGAGCCTTTATTGATAGCATTCCAAGTGGTTATTATGTAGCAATTTTTTCAAGATATAATAGCGATATTAATAATTGGGATGCCGCCACGCTTAACAGTTTAAGCAAATTAGGTTCTGTAAAAATTCCACAAATAAAAAGTAATAATACAGCTTGGGCTATTATTAGTAAAAAGGATGCTCAATTAGGTTTTGCAGCTGAAGATACAATTAATAATGATTCATTAGGTGCATTAGTTAGTGCTGGACTAGTAGGCTTACCTCCGGGTGCTGGAGACCCACAAGACACTAAATTACTTGTGATTAATAAAATATTACTAACCAAATTATTTTCTGGTAGTTTAACCTCAAAAGCATTTGGCCCAGCACAAAACTGGAACAAACTAAACTTTAGTTTCAACGAAACCGATTTATCAAACAACAGTAAACTTTCGGTCGATGTAATTGGAGTTACCAATAAAGGTGATTCTACATTGTATTCAAATATTACAGCTTCAAACTTTGATTTGAGTTCAATTGATGCAAAAAAAATCCCTTATTTAAAATTGAAGGTAAATATGGAAGATAGTGCCAAACGTACACCACAACAATTTGGCTATTGGCAACTATTATGCAGCCCTGTAGCTGAAGCTAAACTTTCTCCTAATATTGCTTTTAGCTTAAAAAATAATCCAATAGATGAAGGCGATAGCTTACAAATAGAATTAGGAATTGAAAATATTAGTCAGGTAATTTTTGATTCAAGCAATGTAAATATAAAGATTGTAGATGAACAAAGGAATACCAAATATCAAACCAATTTAACCACTCCAAAGCTTAATGCACAAGGTAATTTCATTTTAAAAACTAAGCTACCAACTATAGGCTTAAGCAATAATAACCAAATACAATTTTCGTTAAACAACAATAAAACTGTTCAAGAGATAACGTATGTAAATAATTATTTAGCCAGCAATTTTGTAGTTAATACTGATAAAAGCAATCCTTACATTGATATTACTTTTGATGGTGTAAAAATTATGAGTGGAGACATTGTATCGGCAACGCCAACCATTAATATTACTTCGGCTGATAACAATAAATTCATGTTACAAAAAGACACTTTAGGATTTATTGTTATGTTACGCAGGCCAAATAATATTGATTATGAAAGAGTAAATTTAAACAGTTCTGAAATACACTTTGAACCAGCTACTAGCTCAACTAATAAAGCTACCATTTATTACAAACCAGTTGGATTAACAGATGGTGATTATGGCTTAAAAGTTCAAGCCATTGATGCCAAAGGAAACTTAGCAGGAAACAACGATTACGAAATAAATTTTAAAATTATAAATATCTCAAGTATTACTAATTTTTTCCCTTATCCAAATCCTGCCACTACCAATGTGCGCTTTGTTTTTACTTTAACAGGGAGCAAAATTCCAGATGATTTGCTAATTAGAATTATGACCATAACTGGCAAAGTGGTAAAAGAAATTACCAAGCAAGAGTTTGGAAATATTAAGTTTGGAAATAATATAAGTGAATATGCTTGGGATGGTAATGATATGTATGGTGATAGATTGGCAAATGGCGTATATATTTACCAAGTATTTACAAGGATAAATGAAAAAAATGTAGAGAATTTAAAAATACAAAACACAGATAAATACTTTACTCAAGGAGCTGGTAAAATTTACTTAATGCGATAGATTTTTTTAACAACCACCAACCAAAATATAGCAACCAATCCACACATAAAAGTAAATACTGTTTGAAAACCATGAATGATAAATGCTAAACTAAAAGCTATGTCATAATCAACTTTCATATAGGTAAGTGCAAAAACTACAGCTGCATGATAAGCCCCTAAAGCTCCTGCTGGTAATGGTATAGAACGTGCCACAGTTCCTACCATCATTACTTGAAAAGCCTGAAATACGGTTAAGTTACTAGTTTGATCAAAAACAAAAAACCATAAATAAGTTAATAGGTAATAGCTTAACCAAATAAAAACAGTATGTAAGGTAAATTTAATATTGGCCAATAAACCAACCATTTTTTTTAGGTTATCGATAAATGAAAAAAGCCAAGTAAACTTAGCCTTGTATTTTTTATAAATAACATAAACAATTGCAACACCAAGTATTAACAAAGCTAATAAGAACCAAATTTTATTGCCTTGTAAAAACGATTTTGGATTAACTAATTGAGTTATTAAATTGGAGTTGTTTATCAACTCTAAAATAAACAAAATAGCAATTAAAATAAGCAAACAAATCATATCTACCAATCTTTCAAAAAAGGTACTTGATATACTTTTGCTAATTGATAAATCATCTGTTTTATTTAGCACCAAACACTTGACAGCCTCTCCTCCCCTAGGGAAAAAAAAGCTAACCAAATAGCATAACGCTACCGATGAAAAGTTATTCATAAAACTAATATCTTCATCTACCGTTTTTAAAATAATATTCCAACGGGTAATGCGCGAAACATAAACCAAAATTGAAAAAAGAAATACAATAAAAGCAATCCAATAATTGCCTAAAGCCAAAGCACTATAAAATTTATTGATATCAACTTTATGGAAACAATAGTTAATTAACCAAACGCTTGCACCAATAAAAAAAAGGTATTGAATAGCTAAAAATAGTTTTGACTTAAACATATTATTTTACTTGGTAAACAAATAGTTTGTTATCAAAATTAGAAGTAACCACAAAATAATTTTCATCGTTCATTAAGTGACCAAAAGTGTAATAATAATTGCCATTTAAAGGAAAATTATCTTCCATTTTATTGGTTAATTTTTCTAAATATAATTTACCTTTTAAACTATCAAGATAACTAATTTGTATAGCACCACTTTTATAAACTATATCAAATTGATGGTTAAAAGTATCTGGTATATTTTTACTAAATAATGAACCTCCAGTATGGTTAAACAAATTAAACTGAGAGCCATTTTTAACCATAAAACACATGTTATTGTTAACTAATAAATTGTTGTAAGGCACTGTTTTTATAGTATTAATAATGCTATTTTTAATAGGTAATTTGGTATGAAATTCTTTTACTTTAAATTGATTAGTTGAATCCATAAAATAAAACTTAATAAAATTGGTATCAACCAAATGATGAGTAATGTACTTGAAGGTCATATTACTATCAAAACCAAAATTATTATATGGCTTGCCATTAAACTGATAAAAACTTAGCTTGCCTTTTTGATTGATATTGTAAGTTATTAAATCATTTCTAAATACGAATCCTTGCATATTTTGAATTGGATTTGGATAATGATTTTTAGGATTCCAGCCCGTTTGTAACTTACCTTGAATATTATAGCACCAAATTTTATAATATCTGCCAATAGCAAAAATTTGATAGCTTTTATCGTTTAAGTAATCAAATACCTTAATGGCATAATCAGTTCCTGTTGGAATCCAAAGTGGATAACCTTGCAGGTTTTTTCCTGTTTCATCAATCAAGTAAATTTGCGAATTGGTATTGAATAAATACTGCGTTTTACCATTATTAAAGGCATCAACTTGTGAAACTTCGCTTATAATTTTACCAGCAATTGGTATTTTAAATAAAATTTTACTTTCGTTATTTATAAAGTATAACTGATTTTTTAAATCTTGAACCAAAATTGCATTTTGATTGGTAGCTGAATTAAATACAATTTGAGGTTTGGTATTGATGGTTGTATCTAAACTTAATTCCCATAAAAGTTCGGTGTTTTTATTAGAATTAATATTAAAGCTAATGTGAATATTGGTTAAATAATTTTTATCTTTAGTAGCACTCATTTGCATACTTACAAAACATGCCTTTTTAAAATAACCAATATTCGATTTATACTGTTCTAACAACTCAGAATTTACAAAAGTTTCGGCCTGCTGGGTGAAGCAATTATTATTTATAAAAAACTCCAAATTAGAGTTAGCGCTAAGCTCAGTTAAATGACTTTGGTATTCAGCATTTTTACTTAGTAAATTAGCAGTAAGTTGATTTTTATAAAACTCATTTAATACCAAACCATTATTACAAAAAAGAACAAAATCATTGTACACTAAAGCATAATTTGAGTTAATATTTAAAAACATATTGCCCCAAGTATAATTAAAGTAAGTACCCAAATTTACTTTGTATAAATTTGGAATATGCTTTAGTAAAGTATCAGTTCCTAAGCTATCATAAATAGCTATATTACTTAACTTTTCAAGTAGTTTTGTTTGATCTTTTATTTTAATAGCAAGTACTTCGCAACTATCAAAACTATATTGCGGATTGCTAAAATTAACTTGTACAACTTCGTTACCAAATGTTTCAGTTAATTGTGTGTAAAGGTTATTATTTAATTTTACTTTATTGATGCTATCGCAATAACCTTTGTTGTTTTCAATTTTGTTAACCGTATTGTATTCTTTTAGATTTTGCTCAAAAAGTTTAGCATCGTTAAAATTCATGGATAAAAAATAACTAGTATTTATTGGCAACATTTTTTTGAACGATTGTTCATGTGGTTGCATGTTATTAAAGCAATCAAAGTATTGGAAATTTACATCATCGCTAATGGTAACACCTTTTAACTGTATACTGCTATTGGTAGTATTTACTCCAAATGCGCTCCAACTGGCTAAAAATGGTATGTTATTTAATGCGTTTACTTTTGATAAATCGCAAAAAGCATTTAAAAAAGTTGGCATATTTTTATAGTTAACATATAAGTTATAAGTACCCAAACTTTTTACATAACTCAATTTATCCAACCTAGAAATATCGTATGCTTTTTCGTTAGCTATATTTAATAAAGCTTCTTCTATTAATTGTCCATTTGATGAAACAGCAAAAATTTTATTTTTATAAGCTATACTGAATTTTTGTTGGGTTTTAAAATCAATAAAATCGTAAATTAAATTGCTAGCAAATTTACGTTTACTAACCATCAATCGGCTTTTATTGGTTTGATAAATCCAATTGCTAATATCTACAATATCAAACTTTTTTTTAGTTTCAATCATCACCAATGCATCAATTGATTTATTGGCATAAGCATGAAAAGAAACTACCATATTTTCATCGCTTTTCCACTCTTTAAAGTTTTCTTCAAAATTGAGTAAACTATCTAAATATTTTAAGTTGTTATTAGCTTCGCCAATTACCTTATTATTGGTTAGTTGTTGCCAAAAAACTTGTTGGTTTAATAATTTGAATTGTAAATTGATATTATTTACCTCTACAGCAAAAACTGTGTTTTGAGGCAATACATTAATAGCATGAATAGACTTGGTATTTATTTTAGAAAAATAAAAAATAAATAAAAAAACCACTGTTAATATGGCTGTTATTACTATTCCTGTTATAAAATTCCTATTCATAAATAATTAAATCGTTCAAAAATAATTGGTATTTAAATTATTAATTGTGTTATTTGTTCACATAAAAACCAAATTGAGTGCCTTTATGGATAAGAACAACAACATTTATATAAAAACAGGTTTAGGAATAGCTGCTTTCTGCGTAATATTAGGAGCTTTTGCTAGTCATATGCTAAAGGAGTTACTCAATGAGGCCGACTTAAACACTTTTGATACTGGCACTAAATATTTGTTTTACCATGCTTTAGGAATTATTACCATATCTTTATCGCATAGAAAATTTAACCAAAACATTTTAGATTTAGTAATTTTTCTATTTTTAGGTGGAATGGTTTTCTTTACTGGAAGTTTGTACTTATTGGCAACTAGAACTATTTGGGGAGATGAAAGCTTTGTATGGTTAGGAGCCATAACTCCAGTTGGCGGTGTTATGTTTATTTCAGGTTGGTTATTACTTTTGGTAAAAGGTTTAAAAAATACGGAGCAGCAAGTAAACGATAAAGATTCGGCACACAAAACCAAGCACAGACATAGAAAACATAGAAGAAGTAGTTCAAAATCTACAACAGAAAAAAGTGTAGAAACTAGCTTAAATAACTAATATGAAAACACTTATTTTAATGCGCCATGCCAAAGCCGAAAATGGAGGTTTTGACACCAGAGATTTTGATAGAAAACTATCGGAAAAAGGCAAAAATGATGCGGATATTGCTGCTAAAGTGTTAAAAAAGCATGTTCACAAAATTGATTTGATAGTTTCTAGTTCGGCTAAACGTACTTTAAAAACTGCTAAAATTGCTGCATTAAACTTTGGTATAGAAAAAAGTGAAATTGAAGCAACAGAGTATTTATATGAATCAGATAATGAGCCATATATACATATTATTAGAAACTTTAACGATAAAACTAATAAAACAGTACTAATAGTAGGCCATAATCCAACCATTGGCGCCATGGCTTCTATTTTAAGTGGTTATCAAGTTGCTGAATTTAAACCAGGTTCATTTGCAGTGTTTCAAATTACCCATGAAACATGGAAACTATTTAAATTGGCAGAAACACCAATGCTATTTCAGTTTACCCCCTAATTAACTTATAGTTATTTGTCGTTCACTGTTTTTTAGTTCAATAAAAATATTAAACGTGGTTTCATTTTGTAATATTTCTTCAATCATTGAAGGCCATTCAATTAAACAAATATTTCCACTGTCAAAATAATCTTCAATCCCCAAATCATAAGCCTCTGATAATGATTTAATTCTATAAAAATCAAAGTGAAATACAGTTTCACCCTTTTTAGTTTTATATTCATTTACCATTGAAAAAGTTGGGCTACTTACCTCATCAATTACGCCCAAGGTAGCACAAATTGATTTTATTAAAGTAGTTTTTCCAGCTCCCATTTCCCCATTAAAAGTCCAAATTTTATTATTTTTTGCAAGTTCAATTATCTGTTTAGAAACCTTTGGTAAATCGGTTAATTGGTAGTTATTAAGTATGTTCATTTAGAAATTTTTATCATCAAAAATAAATAATATTGGTTTCATTGCTTACTTTTATTGAAATTCGCACATAATAATTTAAAAACCTATATGTTAAATATTGTACTATTTGGCCCTCCGGGTGCTGGCAAAGGAACTCAATCAGAAAAATTAATAGCTAAATATAATTTAGTTCATTTATCAACTGGCGATATTTTTAGAGCAAATATTAAAGGAGAAACTGAATTAGGTAAATTAGCCAAAACCTACATGGATGGAGGAAACTTAGTTCCTGACGAAGTTACCATTAACATGTTGGCAGCCGAGTTAGATAAAGCCCCAAATGCTAAAGGTTTTATTTTTGATGGTTTTCCAAGAACTCAAGCACAAGCTGCAGCTTTAGATTCTTTATTAGCATCAAAAAACACTGCAATTACTTCTATGCTAGCACTAGAAGTGGAAGAAGAAGAACTAAAAAAACGTTTATTAATTAGAGGAAAAGATAGCGGCCGTGCCGATGATCAAAATCCAGAAATTATTCAAAACAGAATAAACGAGTACAATAACAAAACAATGCCTGTTAAAGATTTTTATGCTGCGCAAAACAAGTATAAAGGTATTAATGGTATTGGCGAAATTGAAGGTATTTTTGCATTGCTTTGCAACGAAATTGAACAAGCTATTTAGTTTTCAGTACTTAGTTGTTAGTTGTCGGTTGATAGTTAATAGAAACTCAATGTAACATAACAATTAAGCAATCAATAAATCTAAAAAATCACCAAATCAATAAATAAAAAATGTCAGAGTCAAACTTTGTAGATTACGTTAAAATATGTTGCCGAAGTGGCAAGGGGGGAAAGGGTGCAATGCATTTTATGCGCGATAAACATACTGCTAAAGGTGGCCCTGATGGTGGTGATGGTGGCAGAGGTGGACACATTATTTTAAGAGGAAGTAATAATGCGTGGACTTTATTGCACTTAAAATACCGTAAACATGTAATAGCCGAACCAGGCGGAAATGGAGATGCAGCTTTGCGCCATGGTGCAAATGGTGAAGATATTTACATAGATGTGCCACTTGGAACTGTAGCCAAAGATGCTGAAACAAATGAAGTTTTAGCCGAAATTACCGAAAATGGCCAAGAGTATATTATTCTCAAAGGCGGAAGAGGTGGTTTAGGTAATCATCATTTTAAAAACTCTGTTAACCAAAATCCACGTTATGCCCAACCAGGTGAAGATGGCCGCGAAGAGTGGAAGGTTTTAGAACTTAAAGTTTTAGCAGATATTGGTTTAGTTGGATTTCCAAATGCAGGAAAATCAACTTTATTATCAGTAATTACAGCTGCAAAACCCGAAATAGCCGATTATCCATTTACTACTTTAGTACCTAATTTAGGAATTGTAAAATACCATGATTATAAAAGTTTTGTGGTAGCCGATATTCCAGGAATTATTGAAGGCGCTCACGAAGGCAAAGGCTTAGGAACGCGTTTTTTACGCCATATAGAACGTAATGCTACTTTACTTTTTATGGTACCTGCTACCAGCGAAGATATAAAAGGTGAATACAAAATATTGCTTAATGAATTGAAGCAATATAATAAAGAACTTGGCGACAAAAAACGTTTACTTGCCATTACCAAATGCGATTTAGTAGATGAAGAAACATTAAAAGCCATCAAAAAAGCTTTACCTAGAGGTGTTCCAAATATTTTTATAAGTTCGGCTAGTAACCAAAATATTAACGAACTAAAGGATAAACTTTGGGAAATGATAAACTAAAATAAAACAAAAAAGCCATTCAAATTGAATGGCTTTTTTGTTGATTATTAACTAATGTTCAAGTATTTCACAACAATAACCTAACTGCTTTAATAAATATACAATATCTTGACAATCAATAAATTGACTCTCAACTCTTAATATCTTATCACAATCGTCCAAATCAAAACTAATCCTAGCATTGGTAAGCATTTGTTTTAATTGCACTATTACTAAATTAGCCTCTGCAACTTCGGTTATATTTGTTTTAAATACTTCTACCATAAAATGAATTAGGCTTCCAATATTTTTTTCAAATTATTGGCATTTTGATTCATATCTTTAATTAACATTTTCGAAATCATGGGTACCATAACATTCATTGGAAAAGGAGTTTTGGTATCAAAAATAGTAGTTAATTTGGTGGTATTAGAATCAACTACTTCTGTAGAATTTGTGGCATAGCTAATTCCTTTAAATGGTTTTTCGAACCTAATTTCTACTCGGTATCCATTTCCTTCTATTATTTCAATAATTTCTTGCTCCCCTACTCCTACATTTTTATCGTTACTTTCCCAAGCAGCTTTAAAACCAACTGTTCCATCAGTTCCTGTATAGTTCATTTTTACATTTGGGTCGGCCATTACCCATTTGCTGTATTTTTCTTGATGTTTTAAAAATTTTATATAATTAAAAACATCAGATTGAGATTTGTTAATGATAACTGAAACCGAAAGGGAGTATTCTTTCTTCATAAACATAGCCGCTAATAAAATAACAGCTACCAAGCCAACTAAGGCCAAAAGTATAATTTGTAACATAAGGCTATTATTTTGTTGATTGTAATTTATGATAAGTTATGTATGATGCTATTAAAAGCAGCATGGCTATAACTGGGGCAAAAGCTATTGCTACTAATCCATCAACTGCTATAATACTTGCAAAGGCAAAAATAAAATCGAAACCATAACCTGCATAAGCCCATTCTTTATATCGGGTTGGTACTTTTGGTATAATTAAAATTAGCGAACCAATTACTTTGCAAATATTAAGCAATGGCGCAAAATAATCGGGATATCCTAAATGCCTCATTCCTTCTTTTGCCATTTCGGTATGGCCTGTTAATGCAGGTATTACACCTTGAAACAGGAATAAAAATCCTGTTGTTGTCCAAAAAATAATTTTTTCTTTTTTCATGTTTTTATCTATTTAGTTTTAGTTATAAATAATCTTTTCAAAAAGCAATAATTGCATGCCATAAAACAATTAACCTTCATTTAAATTGTTAGTCATTTATTCGCAAAAGACATTTTAAATCTTTAAAATTAACATACCATTCTATGCAATACGCATCTAAGTCTATATTGGTTTGTGATGTTAAAATTTTAAATGCATTACCTATTTGATTCAAATCGTTTAAATAATTAGGTACATCAATACAATAGTAATTACCTTTTTTTAAAATTATGGTTGATAGATTTAAATGCGCTAACTCACCATCAAACAATTCTTCGGCAGCCGAAAAGTAAGAGATTACTCCTTGTTCATTGGGTTTTGATAGTCCGTAGTATTTCCTATCATTAATCATTGGAACAGAAGCGTGCAGTGTTTCATGAGCTGTTTTTATGCCTTCGGGAAATGAAGACGCTTTTAAGCAAACAACTTTGATATCTTGGGGTATATTTATTGTTTCCATAACTTATGCAAACATATAAGCTATTTTCAAAACAGCATTATGCAAAAACGACAAACTTATGGGTTGATTACGACAAAAGTTTTACTTTATTTTGAGTTATGAAAAACATTGCCATATTAGTTCCTGAAACTGCTATTCCTGCCGCTATAGTCGATCCTCGTTATATGTTTTCAGCCATTAACGAGTTTTATAAAAATGCATCGTTACAGCCAGCATTTAATATAAAATTAGTGGGGTTAACTAACGAAGTAGCTTTAAACGATGGCATGTTTACTGTAAAACCAGATTATGTAATCAACCAAACCAGTAATTTTGATTTAATAATTATTCCAGCTTTAAGTGGCAATTTACCTATTGCGCTGCAAAAAAATGAAGCTTTCGTACCTTGGTTAATTGAACAAAATAAAAACGGTGCTGAAATAGCAAGTTTATGTATTGGTGCATTTTTATTGGCAAATACAGGTTTGCTTAATGGAAAATCGTGCTCCACTCATTGGCTTTTTACTAACGAATTTAAAACCATGTTTCCAAAAGTAATTCTTGAACACGATAAAATAATTACCGAAAATAATGGTTTATACACCAGTGGTGGAGCAACTTCGTATTGGAATTTACTATTATATTTAGTTGAAAAATATACCAACAGAGAAATGGCAATTATGGCCTCAAAATTCTTTTTACTAGAAATTGAAAAAAATACCCAATCGCCTTTTATTATTTTTAGTGGACAAAAAGACCATGATGATGAGGAAATTTTAGTTACTCAAAATTTTATTGAAAAGCATTATTCCTTAAAACTTTCAGTTGATGAATTGGCTGAAAAAGTAGGAATTGGCAGGAGAACTTTTGAAAGAAGGTTTAAAAAAGCCACATCAAATACAGTTATTGAATACATGCAAAGGGTAAAAATTGAAGCCGCAAAAAAACAACTGGAATTAGGCAAAAAAACAGTTAACGAAGTAATGTACGAAGTTGGATATACTGATAACAAATCGTTTAGAGATGTATTTAAAAAATTGGTTGGCATGTCGCCTGTTGATTATCGAAACAAATTCAATAAGATTTAATACACTTATTATCAAATAATTATAATATTAATTAAATTCATCCCAACTATCCCAACTTCTTATCGAAATACCAACAAAAACCGATTGAGGTAAATGGTCATAAGCTATATTAAACAATAACCTTCTGTAAATAGGAATAAATGTGCCAACAGTAAATGTTGGTACTATTTTGTCTTCGCGCTTATCTTCAATCCAAAACTTATCACCATTTCCCTTTTCCAAATATTCTCTGTAAACCCTTTGTCGGGTAATTCCAACTCCAACATATAACGGAATTTTATGAGTTAATGCTATTACAAACGAAGGTACCACGCTAAAAGAATATGTTTTTTGGAAATTATTGGTAAATAAATTATTAGCTGAGATGCTATCAAAATTTTGCAAATCTCCAGGCGAGCCAAAAATACCAGGAGCCATAAAATCTTTTACACCAAACCTATAACTCAAAGCAAAACCTAAACTTTTATAAAATACATGATTACCGCCAAACATCAATTGTTCATGGGGCAAAACATCCATTCCAAAAGCATTGTAATTAATGGTATTTTTCAGTTTAATACGTTGGGCATTAACTAAATTACAACTTAGAAGTAATAATATAAAAAGCGTATTTTTTTTCATTTATGCGATAATAATTTTTTTTGGATAAAATAACCAACTTAATTTGCAGCATAATGCGCGTTGATATAATTACTTTACATCCAGCTCTTATTGAAGAGGTGTTTAAACACTCTATGATGAAACGAGCTCAGCAAAAAAACTTAGTAGAAATACATTTACATAACTTACGCGATTTTGGTTTAGGAAAACACAAACAAGCCGATGATTACGCTTTTGGAGGAGGAGCTGGAATGGTTATGATGATAGAACCTATTGATAATTGCATAGAAAAATTAAAAGCTGAACGTAACTATGATGAAATTATATATATGAGCCCCGATGGTGAAGAATTTTGCCAACCATTAGCCAATAAGCTATCTAGCTTAAAAAATATTATTATTCTTTGCGGCCATTATAAAGGAATTGATGAACGTATTAGGCTATATTTAGTTACAAAAGAAATTTCAATTGGCAATTATGTATTAACTGGAGGCGAATTAGCAGCAGCTGTTGTAGTTGATGCCATAGTGAGGTTAATTCCTGGCGTTTTAAATGATGCTCAGTCAGCTTTAAGCGATTCATTTCAAGATGATTTAATCAGTCCACCTGTTTATACCAAACCATTTAATTACAAAGGTTGGACTGTTCCAGAAATACTTTTAAGCGGCCACCAAGCCAAAGTAGATGAGTGGAAAATGGAACAATCTATAGAACGAACAAAACAACGAAGACCTAACATGCTAAAATAGTGCCCATTGCAGCTTCGAAAAAAAAATAATAAATCTTTTAAAAAATATTTGCATTTTTATAAAATAGCTGTACTTTCGCAGTCCAATTTTTTGACCATTAATAGTTATGAATTTCACAGACGCAATAAAATTAGTTGAATCAGAGTTTACAACAGGAAAAACATTTCCTACTTTTAAAGCTGGCGATACTATTAACGTATATTACAAAATTAGAGAGGGCGCTAAAGAGCGTATCCAACAGTACCAAGGTGTTTGCATTCAGCGCAGAAATACTGATATTGCAGAAACTTTCACAGTTCGTAAAATTTCGAATGGTGTAGGTGTTGAGCGTATTTTCCCTTTATATAGCTTAAATATTGATAAAATTGAGGTGGTCAGCCGCGGAAAAGTTCGCAGGGCTCGTTTGTTCTACTTACGCGCTTTAACTGGTAAAGCTGCCAAAATTAAAGAAAAAAGAGGTTAGTTTTTTCATAGTTAAATTGGAAAGCCCTGATTCAGTAATGAATTGGGGTTTTTTTTTATCATTTTTTCAAATAACTAAAATTCAAATAATTAAAAAAGTAAAACCATTTATTCACTGTAAATTATTCGGTATTAATCAATAAATTTTAAGTGTTCCATTTGGTTTAAATAATATAAATTACCCAAGTTTATGACTAAAGAAATTTCAAAAACGTATTCACCACAATCAATTGAAGATAAGTGGTATAGCTATTGGTTAAGCAATAAATATTTTCACGCTGAACCTAACGAAAAAGAAGCTTATAGTATTGTAATTCCTCCACCTAATGTAACTGGAGTGTTGCACATGGGCCATATGCTCAATAATACCATTCAAGATGTACTAACACGTAGAGCAAGAATGCAAGGTAAAAATGCTTGTTGGGTTCCAGGAACCGATCATGCAAGCATAGCCACTGAAGCTAAAGTTGTTCAAATGTTACGCGAGCGTGGTATCAAAAAATCGGATTTAAGTAGGGAAGATTTTTTAAAATATGCTTGGGAATGGAAAGAAAAATATGGTGGAATAATTTTAGAACAACTTAAAAAATTAGGAGCTAGTTGCGATTGGGATAGAACCCGATTTACAATGGAACCTAGTTTAAGTGAGGCTGTAATTGACGTATTTATAGACCTTTACAATAAAGGATTGATTTACCGTGAATTACGTATGGTTAATTGGGATCCTCAAGGTAAAACAGCTTTAAGCGATGAAGAAGTTATTTTTAAAGATGTAAACAGTAAGCTGTATTATATAAAATATATGTTGACTGTTGACAGTTGTCATCCCGATAGCAATCGGGAGATAGCAAAAGAATCTAACAACGAACAACCGACAACTAACAACTATGTTGTAATTGCCACTACTCGTCCTGAAACAATTTTGGCCGATGCAGCTATTTGTGTTAATCCTAACGATGAACGTTTTAAGCACTTCATTGGTAAAAAAGCATTGGTGCCATTCATTAACCGAGAAATTGAAATTATTGGTGATGAATATGTTGATATGGAATTTGGTACAGGTTGTTTAAAAGTAACACCTGCTCACGACAAAAATGACTATGAGTTAGGTAAAAAATACAATTTAGAAGTAATTGACATTTTAACTGAAGAAGGATTTTTAAATGAAAAAGCGCTAGATGAACGCTATATTGGAAAAGATCGTTTTGCTGTTAGAAAACAAATTGCAATTGATTTAGAAGAAGCTGGTCACATTTTAAAAATAGATGAATATAAAAACCAAGTTGGTACTAGCGAAAGAACAGGTGCAGTTATTGAGCCTCGTTTAACACTTCAGTGGTGGGTTGATATGAAAAAGTTTTTAACCAAAAACCCTCAAGTATTAGATGCTGTAATGAATGATGAAATTAAGTTTCATCCTGCCAACATGAAAAATACTTACAAACATTGGATTGATAATATCAAAGATTGGTGTATCAGTCGCCAACTTTGGTGGGGACAGCAAATTCCGGCCTGGTACAATGAAGAAGGAAATTTTGTGGTTGCTAAAACAGAAGCAGAAGCAATTGAAAAGTTTAAAATTCAACATCCAACATCTAACATTCAAAATTTAAAACAAGACGAGGATGTATTAGATACTTGGTTTAGTTCGTGGTTGTGGCCAATAAGTGTTTTTGATGGTTTTAAGGAAAAAAATAACAAGGATATCAAATATTTTTATCCAACCAACGATTTAGTTACAGCTCCAGAAATTATGTTCTTCTGGGTAGCACGTATGATTATGGCTGGTTATGAATGGATGGATCAAAAGCCATTTAGCAACGTTTATTACACTGGAATTGTGCGTGATAAGCAACGCAGAAAAATGAGTAAATCTTTAGGTAATTCGCCTGATCCTTTAGATTTAATTGCTCAGTACGGTGCCGATGGCGTTAGAATGGGAATGCTAATTTGTAGTCCTGCTGGAAATGATATATTATTTGATGAAAGCCAAGTAGAACAAGGAAGAAACTTTGCCAATAAAATTTGGAATGCTTTTCGTTTGGTAAAAGGTTTAAGCATTAAGCCAGATAGTAAATTCTCAGCTGATTTATTAGCAAGTAATAAAATTTCGGAGCAATGGTTTGAAGCAAAATTTAATAAAGCATTAGCCGAAATAGAAGAAAAGTGTAAAGATTATAAGTTAAGCGAAGCCTTAATGATGATTTACAAACTAGTTTGGGATGACTTCTGCGCATGGTACTTAGAAATGATAAAACCAGTATATGGTGAAGCTTTAAATGAAAGTACTTATCAAAAAACTATTCATTATTTTGAACAATTAATGAAAGTTTTGCACCCGTTTATGCCTTTTATTACCGAAGAAATTTGGCAAGAATTAACTGAAAGAAAAGAAGGAGAAAGTATTTGTATTGCTGAATATCCAAAGGTATCAAATAATTTTGAAGCTGTAGCTCTACAAAACACTTTTGAAACTATTTCAAAAATACGTGAGTTACGTAATAGTAAAGGAATTAGTCCAAAAGAAGCTTTCGAAATTATTATAAACACAACACAAACCGAACTTTATGAACCTTTTCAATTTCTAATTAAAAAATTGGCTAACATCTCTAGTATTCAATTCAATATTGATGCTCCAAATTATGTTTCATTACCTGTTTCAACCGATCAAATATTTGTAAAATTAAATATTGAAATAGATTCAGAAGCAGAGCGTGAAAAAATAAATAAAGAAATAGAATACCTAACAGGGTTTATGGCAAGTGTTGATGTTAAACTTAGTAATGAAAAATTTGTTACTAATGCAAAGCCAGAATTAGTTGAAAAAGAAAAACAAAAAAAGGCTGATGCTATAGCTAAAATAGAAATTTTAAAACAAAGTTTACAAGATTTATAATAAATTTTATAATTTCTTAAAAGCCGTTCTTAATAAGAACGGCTTTTTTTATTTAAATTCCGCGTCATAAACCCAATAATTTTTTTTATGTTTAGAATTTCACTGCTATTACTATTAATAATAATTTCAAATAGATCGATTGGTCAACAAAAATTAGACACAATTTTTTACAACATTTTCTGGAAAGAAACTAAAGTTAAGGATAGTATAGAATATTATAGAATTGCTATTAAAACAAAAAAAGAGTTTATAGTAAATGATTATTACTACTCAAACAACAAATTACAAATGGCAGGTACATTTAATTCGTTAGACAAAGAAAATAGAAATGGTCTTTTTAAATTTTATGAAAAATCAGGTGAACTAAGTTCTGAAGGAATATATGTAAATAATTTAAAGCAAGGAGAATGGAAAGAATACAATAATGGTAAATTATGGGTATCAAGCAACTATCAAAATGACAGCTTACATGGCGAATTTTTAGCATTTCATCCTAATGGAAAAGTCAAACGCAACGATATATATAGAATGGGCGAACTTAAAGTAGGGCTTTGTTATGACAAAAATGGAAATGATACAACATATTTTCCTTTTAGAGAAGACGCTCAATTTATTGGAGGCGAAGAAGAAATGTATAAATTTATAAGTGAAACAATAGAATATCCCGAAAAAGCATTCAATGAAAAAATTGAAGGAAGGGTTATTGTAAAATTTTATGTTGATACAAATGGAAAAATAAAAAATACTGTAATCCTATCAAAAACACCAGAAATTTTAAATAAAAGTGCTCTAAAATGCATAAGATTAATGCCTAATTTTATGCCAGCTAGCGAAGATGGTGTTAAAATTGGAATCTATTTTTATTTACCAATTGTTTTCAAAACAACTATTAAAGATTAAAATTCAAAAGAATTTAAAATATATATTATCAATAATTCAAATAATTATTATCGAATTAAATTTCGAAAAAAATAAATATAGAAGTTAGACATTATAATCTATGTAAAAATAAGGCTTGAAATTAGAAGCTATCAATTCTAATTCATATAAATACATTTCTATGAACCATATAAAAGATATAAAGTTGAATATTTTATTTATTAAATTAAAAATATTAAGCTTTATTACTTTTGACAGCACCAGCAATTTGAATAGCCCCACCAAAGAGCAAA
>CAZGVO010000019.1:0-22782 GCA_964529175.1 uncultured Bifidobacterium sp. | reverse complement strand
GTACAAATATCAAGAGGTTTCAAGGTTTCAAGGAACTATTTTGTCCATTAACCCAAATTTTTAGCATAAAAACGATGTTGAAGTTCATAACTTTGACATCGTTTTTTTTATTTTAAATACTTATAACTTCAATACTAAATATATATATGGCTGAACCTTTAAAAAATTTATACAACCAAACTTTTATAACCAATTTGGCACATCAAATTGCTAAAAATTATACAGCATTTGATATTGATTTATTTACAAAATTAGTTTTGGATAAACATTGGGAACAAAAAGAATTGAAGCAACGCATGAGGCATATTTCGGAATGCATGCACCAAACTTTGCCATTAAGTTATAAAGAACAGGTTAACGTTTTAATGCAAACAGCACCAAATTTTGGTGGTTTTACAGCCATGTTTTTCCCTGATTTTATTGAAGTTTATGGGCAAGATGATTTAAAAACTTCAGTGAAAGCATTGGAACATTTTACCCAATTGTCGAGTAGCGAATTTGCAGTGAGGCCATTTATTATAAAATACCCAAATGAAATGCTGAAACAACATTTGGTTTGGAGTAAACATAAAAACCATCATGTGAGGCGTTTGGCTAGCGAAGGCATTAGGCCGCGATTACCTTGGGCTATGGCTTTACCCATTTTTAAAAACAACCCCTCTCCTATTTTAGGTATTCTAAACAATTTAATGACTGATGAATCGGAATATGTAAGGCGAAGTGTGGCTAATTGTATAAATGATATTTCAAAAGATAATCCTGATACGGTAATTGAATTAATAAACCAATGGAAAGACCATTCTGACGAAACCAATTGGATATTAAAACATGCAAGCCGTGGATTATTGAAAAAAGGAAATGCCACTGTTTTAAAGGCATTTGGGTTAAATAACGAGCATAAAGTTAATCTTGTAAACCTTAGTATTGATAAACAAAAACTTGCCATTGGCGAAAGTTTCAATTTTAATTTTAGCGTGACTTTATTAGAGAAACAAGCTACTAATATTAGGCTTGAATACCAAATTTATTATATGAAAGCCAATGGAAAACAGTTACCAAAAATATTTCAAATAGGCACTTATCAGTTAAAGCCAAATGAACCTTTTGAGGTAATTAAAAAACATAGTTTTGCTAACTTAACTACTCGCAAACACTATGCAGGAAAACATTTCATTGCCATTACTGCTAATGGCAATGAAATAGGAAGATTGGAATTTGAATTGCTTTAACTATTTGCTTTTATAAATAGCTTTTCCTGATTGGATAATTGTCCAAATATTATTTTCAAATATTAGTTCAAAGGTGCTTAACTCCGTTTTTGTAACGTAACGGTTTTCTTTTGTTTTTAGCAAAACCAAATTTTCTGTTTCATTGGCCATAAATAATTCAGCTTGTGAACTATCAGTACTAAATATTACTGATGCTGCAATTATTGCAGAAGAATCTTCGTGGTTAACAGGTAGTAATTGAAGGGTATTTTCCCATGGTCTAATGCATTCATTTTTAATAACCGACCAAGTATAGCCTGCGCTGCCTTTGCAGCCATGTACATCAGTATCATTCCCTACAACATGAGCTGTATCGGTTACTGCAACAGAACTACTGTTACTAACAGAATTATTGCAATTGCTTAATAAAAAAGCACTTGCAAAAAGAACAAATAGATTTTTTATTTCCATACAATTAATTTATTATCAGATAATTACGCATTTAAAAGTGCTTGAATATCAAACTTTCTCATTTTTAAAAAAGCTTGCATTACCTTATTTGCTTTTTCAGGGTTACTCATAAGAGAGCCTAAAATTTGAGGAACAATTTGCCACGAGACACCAAATTGATCTTTTAACCATCCACACATACTTTCCTGTCCACCTAAGGTTAACTTTTCCCAGTAAAAATCTATTTCCTCTTGATTAGCACAATCAACCACTAACGAAAATCCTTCGTTAAAATCAAATTCATGATTACCGGGCCCATCCATTGCTGCAAATAGTTTATTGTTTAGCTCAAAATGGCCAAATTTAACATTTCCAACTGGTTGAGCTTCGTTTTCAGTATACAGTTGTAATGAGTGTATTTTTGAATTAGGGAAAATAGAAGCATAATATTCTATAGCTGCTTTTGCTTTTCCAAACTGATTATTTGAGAATAAGAATGAAGGGGTAATTTTGGGCATTCCAGCAGGAATATCTCCTAACATTAACTGCCAGGTTAAACCAAATTTATCTTTAACCCACCCATATTTAGGACTCCAAGGATAAGCATCAAGAGGCATTAAAGCACTTCCACCATCGCTTAACTTTTGCCATAAAGTATCTACTTCATCAACAGAAGTACAGTTTACAAAAAAAGAAATAGATGGATTTAGTTTAAACATGGGGCCACCATTTAAAGCCATTGTTTTTTGTCCTTCTAAATCAAACATAACCACCATTGGGTTTTCGGAAGTTATTTTTGAATTATTAAATATAGAACAATAAAAATTGGCAGCTTCTTTAGCTTGGCCATCAAACCACAAGCATGGATAAATTGAATTTGACATATTGAATGAGTATGAGTAAATTTTATTGATGCAAAAACGTTAATAAACTATTCTTAAACAAGCAAAATAATTTAAGTTAAGGCTTGTTAGAACTAATAATTTAAAAAAGCATAAACAAAAAAAGGGCTGTCTTTTGCAAGACAGCCCTTTTTTTGTTTAAATAATTACTTAATTATTCAGCAATCATTTTACCAGTAGTTTTGAATCCTTCAGCTTCAATGCTGTAGAAATAAACACCAGCAGCAATATTACCTAAGTTAAGTTCTAAGTTGTTTAAGCCAGCAGGAATTCTTTCGAATGTTTGGCTATATACTTCTTGACCAGTAACATTGATAACTTTTACAGTAGCTTTAGTGCTTTTTGCAAAATTAACACCAATATTAGTTGTTCCATTAAATGGATTTGGGTAATTGTTAACTACATTGAAAACATCGTTTTTAGCATTGTTAATGCTTAAAGTACCATCAAATAAATTTGAAATTGGAACACTTAAGTGAACAATATCGTAGTTTACTAAACCAGCATCAGGATTGTCAGTAGCATCGTAAGCACCAATTGAAGCACTTTGAGTAAATACTAAATTTAAGCTTCCATCAGTTGATGTAGGAGAAATACTTGCATAAATTTGCTCTTGGTTAAATCCAATAAATGCAGTTAAATTTAACATACCTGACCAAGTTACACCTAAATCAGTAGAGAATGCTAAATAAACATCTCTAAAGTTTTTACCATTAGCATCTACATCACCTTCGGCCATACCTGAGAAAATCATGTAAATAGTATCTCCCATTGTCATTGCATGAGGCATAGTAGCAATTGAGTTACCAAAATATCTTGTTCCATCAGCTCTCCAGTTAGTTCCTAAATCTAATTGACCATTACCATCAACATCAGGTGATTGACCAACAGTTTTAATACTATCAACAGGAGTGCCTTCTCTCCAATATAAAATATCATTTTGACCAGGGAAATATGAGTAAGAACCAGCAGCAGTACCTTCAGTTCTAATCATTCTACCTAAAGCCCAGAAGCAATGAGCATTACCGTTTTTATCTAAAGTTACACTTACACTACCATCGTTTGAGAAAGTAGTATCAATTGTTCTAATAAAATCGAAAGCAGGATCAGGGAATGAATCAATAATTGTTTTTGTCCAAGTATTTCCATTATCACCTGATTTGTATAATTGTAAATCATCAGCAATACCACCAATTAAAATAGCTACGTTATTACCTTTAGCATCCATTGAGTAATTATCGCCACCACCACTGTAAATTCTATCAGCTGTGTAGCCAGGAAGTAACATTTTTTTAACTTCCCAAGTACTATTAGATAAATTATAGCGTGAATAAACTTGTGGAGTTCTGATACCATTGATTACAATTCTGTTTGGTTGAGCAGAACCTGAATCGGTAAACGATGCAAATACATGTAAATAGTTGCCTGAAACTACACTTCTATTCCATAAAACACCAGGTATTTTAATATCTGAACTATCTAAAACAGCAGTACTTGTCCAAGTTCCAGCACCTAAACCACTTTTACGATTTAACATTAAACCAGTAGCAGCACCAGCATTAGCAGTACCCGAAGCTTTAACAATATGAGATAAAATCATCTCTTCATTAGTTGAAGCGCTGTAAGCATAGCAAGGAAAACCTGTACGTTCTGGTTCAACTCTTAATGATGATTGGATTGGATTACCCCAAGCTGTTCCATTAAAATGATTATATCCTGAACCTCTTGAGTTTGAACCTTCAGCAGGACCTTCTTGAGATGAAGTCCAAGTTGCTGAAACTTTACCACCTGGTAATGAGTACACTCTAGTGTAAATAGAACCATTAGTTTGTTGATTGTTTCTTGTTTCACCAATTTTAGTAGCTTTTGAAAAAGAAGCTCCTTTACCAACAATTTTAGTACCTGTTTTGGTACCGCTGTTTGTGGTAGTTTTAACCACCGAAGGTTTAACCTCATCTTTTACTCCAACTTTAGCAGGAACAGCAACGTTTGCTTCTGCCGGAAGTGTTACTTTTTTAGGGGTTTGTGCCATTGCTACAGAACTTGCAACAGCAAAACCAAATAGTAAAATTCTCTTCATTTTATTTATTTGTTTGTTTGATTTGTAATTTTTAATAGTTGCATATTTAACTATAACGTAACAATAATGCAAGTATCATTGTTTTTTGTTATAATATTTTTACTAATATTTCTTTAAGCATTTCCTGATTTGACATAGCTACAGTGTTGATTCCTTTGCTTTTCAAATCGTATTGCGAACAAATAGCTATTACTTTCTCAATTTCGCCTAAACTGAAATTTTTTACCAAATTCACATAATCATCGGTTTGATAAAAACCCAAACCAAAGGCTTTTGAAATAGTATTTCTATCGCTAGTATTCGTTTTTTTAATAATATATCCTTTTGAATACATATTACTTAATAATGCAACAAAAGGAATAATTGAAAAATCTTTGGCTTTTGATAAATGATGTCCGATTTTAAAAGCCCTATGAGGATTTTTAGCTGCTATGGCACTTAATAATTCAAAAGAGTTAAAATCTTTACTAATTCCAATATAAGTTTCAATGTCTTTATCGGTTATTTCTTTGTCAACCCCAGTTTTATTGATAAACAATTTATCTAACTCATTGGCAATTTTTGATAAATCGTTTCCAAGCGAATCCGCAATTAATTGGATAGAGCGCTCGTTAATGTTAAAATGATGCATTTGAACATAACTTTTTATCCACGGAATTAAATCCTTTTCGTAAAGTTTACTGCTTTCAAAAGCCACATGTTTGGCAGCTTCTTTATAAAATTTGGTTCTTTTATCTAATTTTTTACCTTTTACACAAATTACCAATAAAGTAGTTGGAACAGGTTTTAACAAATAAGGTTCAAAAGCATCTAACGATTTAAACCCTTGCGCTTCTTTTACTATAATAACCTGTCTTTCAGCCATCATAGGGAAACGTCTGGCCGTTTCTATCACTTGGCTTGGTTCCACATCTTTAGCATAAAAAATGGTTTGATTAAATCCTTTTTCGCTTTCAGTTAATGCATTATGTTCTATAAAGCTACTAATAGCATCTACAAAATAGGTTTCTTCGCCATGCAAAATATATACTGGAGCAAATTTTTTTGCTTTCAAATCTTGCATTATTTTGCTGTATTGATTGGTAAAATCGGTAGCCACTTTTTGTTTAAAATTTAAGTTTGCAAATAATTAAATTTTTTCGAGCCTTTTTACTTCATTTGTGAACATTTGTATAGAAAACTTTGCACCTAAACTTACCCACATATCAATTTAAAATTACCAAACAAAACGAAAAACCGTTTATTTACGACATTATTAGGCGCAAATTGGTAAGCTTAACCCCCGAAGAATGGGTTAGGCAACACATCATTAACTTTTTGGTTAATTATAAAAATTACAACAAAACATTGATTGCTGTAGAACGTAAACTCAATTATTTAAATAGTTTTAAACGTTTTGACATTTTAGTTTTTAACAATAAAGCAGAACCAGAAATTTTAATTGAATGCAAAGCACCATCTGTAAACTTAACTAGCGAAACGGCCTTACAGTTAGCTCTTTACAACCAACAATACAAAGCTAAAATTATCATTATTAGCAATGGAATTAACCATTTTGCTTGGCAACTCAATCATGAGTCCGAATATCAATCATTTTCTTTTTTTGAATAAATAGTGGCTATGAAATATTTTTTTTTAGTTTTGCTTTTTTGATACATAAATAAAGTTTGAAACTTAAAGTCTGCCATTTTTCATCGGTTCATAGTATTATAGACACACGTGTTTTTTATAGAGAATGTGTGAGCATGGCTGCATATTTTGATGTTACTTTAATTGCCATTGGTAATTTTACTGGTTTAAAAAATGGTGTTCATGTAATTGGTATTCCCAAACCCAAAAACAGACTACAAAGAGCTTTTGGAACCATTTTTAAAGTTTTTGCTTTAGCCATTAAGCAAAATGCCGATGTGTATCATATTCACGATGCTGAAATGTTGCCATTTGGCTTAATTCTCTCATTTTTAGGTAAAAAAGTAATTTACGATATCCACGAAAATACCAAACAAGATATTTTATTAAAACCCTGGATTCCAGAACAACGCAAACAAACCATTGCCAGTTTATACGATAAATTACTCAAATTTTCGAGTAATTACATACATTACATTCCTGTAGTAGCTAATAATAGTTTTTTACCCATTTTTCATGTAAAAGAAAATCAATATACTGTAATTCAAAACTTTGCCGATAGTGAGCAAATGGGAAAATACAAAGTAACTGAAAGGAATATTTTACCTGGAAATCATATTTTTTATATAGGAATGATAAAAGATATGTATTACGATATCAATCCATTGATTGATGCATTGTACTTATTGAAACAGGAACGTAAAACTTACTATTTGCATTGCGTTGGTTATTTTGGAGCCAGAACCGACCATAGTTTTGAAAGCAATCCAAATTTTGAAGCCATTAAAAATCAAATTCATTTTTATGGTTATTTAGACATGGATACAGCTTATAAAATAAGTATGCAATGTAAAATTGGCATTTGCCTAAAAAACCAACCAGTTGAAATGTTGGTAAGCCATGAACGTAAATTTTTCGAATACCTTGCAATTGCTTTACCTTCAATATTTTGCAATAGTAGTATATATACAGATATAACTGATAAACAACAAGTTGGCATTCCAGTTGATTTGAATAGTAGCAATCAAATTGCAATTGCTATAGAAAAACTATTTACTGATTCCGAATTTTACCAAAATTGTATAAATGCTTGCCAACAAGCTACTAATCAAACCTATAATTGGCAAAATGAAGCTTTGAAACTTAAGAACTTATATACCCAACTAGTAAACAACTAATATCATTTTTAAAAAATTTAGTGAATATAAATTAAACATTTATTTTCGCTCAATTATTTACTCAATATGGAAAGAATATATTTTGATAATGCTGCTACTACCCCACTTGACAAAGAAGTAGCCGATGCAATGTACCAAGTAATGTTGCACGAATACGGAAATCCAAGTAGCACGCATGCTACAGGAAGAACAGTACGTACCATTATAGAAGAATGCCGCAGAACAATTGCTAAGTTAATTAATTGCTCGCCAGGCGAAATATTCTTTACATCGGGCGGAACCGAAGCCGATAATATGGCTATTAGAAAAACTGTTGAAGATTTTAAAATCCAAAACATCATTACTTCTGCCATTGAGCATCATGCTGTTTCGCACACCATAGAAGAGTTAGCCCATGCAGGTTTGGTTAAAATGCATTTGGTTAAATTAACCGAAAATGGACATATTGATTACACTGATTTAGAAAATTTATTGCAAAATAATCCAAATGCTTTGGTAAGTTTAATGCATGCCAACAACGAAATTGGTAATTTATTAGATGCAGAAAGAGTAGGTAATTTATGCGAACAATATAAAGCATTTTTCCATAGCGATACAGTTCAAACCATTGGCCACTACCCTATTGATGTTCAAAAATTAAAAGTACATTTTATAGCTTGTGCAGCTCACAAATTTCATGGTCCAAAAGGGGCAGGATTTATTTATGTAAGCAGTAATGCTAAAATACATCCATTTATTACCGGTGGTGCGCAAGAAAGAAACATGCGCGGAGGAACTGAAAATGTGTATGGAATTGTAGGTTTAACTAAAGCGTTGGAAAAAGCTTATGCACATTTAGAAGAAGAAATGGCTCATATCAGTTCATTGAAAAAATACATGATTGAGCAATTAAAAGCCAATATACCTGGTATTCAGTTTAATGGCGATGCTGAAGGCAATTCGCTTTATACAGTTTTAAACACATCGTTTCCGCCAAGCCCAATTGGCGAAATGTTGTTATTTAAATTAGACATAGCAGGAATTTCAGTAAGTGGAGGAAGTGCATGCAGCAGTGGTTCCGATGTAGGAAGCCATGTTTTAAAAGCCTTAAATACAGATAGAAACCGTGCAGCAGTTCGTTTTTCATTTGCAAAACAAAATACCAAAGCCGAGGTAGATAAAGTAGTAGCTATTTTAGCCGAAATGTTAAATGCGGCTGCTAAATCAAATTAATTAAAATTTTTAAAATCTTTTTGGCTGAAATCATGTTAATAATTTTAGTTTGATAAGTTTTTATAAACAATAAAACCAACTATTTTCGCAATCTTAAAATAAAAATATGAACGTATCAGTTGATTATATAGCAATATTTATCCAATTTTTGGTAGGTTTTGGTTTTGTGGCTACCACTATGGTTGCTACACATTACCTTGGTCCTAAGCGTAAAACAGCAGATAAATTAGCCTCATTTGAGTGTGGAATTGATAGCCAAGGAAACGCCCGTTTACCTTTCTCCATCAAATATTTTTTAACTGCTATTTTATTCGTAATGTTTGATGTTGAGGTAATTTTTATGTATCCATGGGCTGTAAACTTTAAAGAATTAGGCTCAACTGGATTTATAGAAATGTTACTATTCATAGGAACTTTGCTTATAGGCTTTGCTTATATCATTAAGCGTGGCGCTTTAAAATGGGAATAATTATAAATTACCCAATCAAAAATATCCAAATCAAAAAATAACTTAAATGTCAGATATAAAAATTGCACAAACACCACCAAGTATTGAAGGTCCTGGTTTTCAGGCTACTTCGCTAGATAAAATAATTGGTTTGGCTAGAGCTAATTCGCTTTGGCCTTTGCCTTTTGCTACTTCATGCTGTGGTATTGAGTTTATGGCTACTATGGGTTCAAATTATGATTTGGCCCGCTTTGGAAGTGAACGCATCAGTTTTTCGCCTCGCCAAGCCGATGTATTATTGGTAGCTGGTACCATTTCAAAAAAAATGGGACCTGTTTTAAAACAAGTATATTTACAAATGGCAGAACCGCGTTGGGTAATTGCCATTGGAGCATGCGCTTCAAGTGGCGGTGTATTTGATACTTATTCAGTTTTACAAGGAATTGATAAAGTAATTCCAGTAGATGTATACGTTCCCGGCTGCCCTCCGCGTCCTGAACAAATTATTGATGGCATTTTAAAATTACAAGAAATAGTTAAAAACGAATCACTTCGCAGAAGAAATTCTGATGAGTATAAAGCGCTTTTAGGAAGCTACGGAATACAATAATGGTAAACATAGATAACGAATATATTTTAACCGAAATTACCAATCAATTTGGCGATAAAGTATATAGCTCTTACGAGCCTTATGGTTTATTAACCATTGAGTTTGATAAAAACAGCATCAAGGATTTACTTTCATTTTTATACAATCACCAAGAATTGCAAATGCAGTTTTTAACTGATGTATGTGGAACACATTACCCTGATGTAAAAGGAAAAGAAATTGGTGTAATTTACCATATCCATAGCTTAATCAACAATGTTCGTTTACGCGTAAAATGTTACATGCCTATTGAAAATCCGAGTATTGATTCGGCAACATTTTTGTTCAGTTCTGCCAATTGGCAAGAACGCGAAACGTTCGATTTTTATGGTGTTAACTTTGTTGGTCACCCTAATTTAAAACGTATTTTGAATGCTGACGAAATGGATTATTTTCCAATGAGGAAAGAATATCCATTAGAAGATGGCACCAGAACAGATAAAGACGATAGTTATTTTGGTAGATAAGCATTTGTGCTTTAATTAAAGATATAAACTAAATGATTGAATCATTAGAATTAAATACTAAAAGCAAAGACGAAGATTATAACATATTAAATCTTGGTCCAACGCATCCTGCTACGCATGGTGTTTTTCAAAATATATTGAAAATGGATGGCGAAATTATTCATGACGCTACCTCCACTATTGGATATATTCACCGTGCTTTCGAAAAAATTGCAGAACACCGTCCGTTTTATCAAATTACGCCATTAACAGATAGGTTAAACTATTGTTCATCACCAATTAATAATATGGGTTGGCACATGACAGTAGAAAAACTATTGGGAGTAGAAACACCAAAACGTGTTGATTATATGCGTGTTATAATTATGGAGTTGGCTCGTATAGCTGACCATTTGGTGTGTAATGCTGTAATTGGTGTTGATACGGGTGCATTAACAGGATTTACATACATGTTCCAATGGCGTGAAAAAATTTACGATATTTACGAACAAGTTTGTGGCGCTCGCTTAACTACTAACATTGGAAGAATTGGAGGTTTAGAAAGAGATTTCACGCCAGAATGCATTCGTTTAATTAGAGAATTTTTAAATGATTTCCCTAAATATTTCGATGAATTTGCTGGATTATTAGAGCGCAACAGAATATTTATGGATAGGATTATAAATGTTGGACCTATTAGTGCTGAACGAGCATTAAATTATGGTTTTACCGGTCCTAACTTACGCGCAGCAGGTGTTGATTACGATGTGCGAGTGATGAACCCATATTCATCATACCAAGATTTTGATTTTGCAATTCCATTAGGAACTCAAGGCGATACTTATGACAGATTCATGGTTCGTCAACATGAAATTAGAGAAAGTTTAAAAATTATTACACAAGCTTTAGAAAATTTACCAGAAGGTAAATATTTTGCTGATGTACCAGACTTTTTCTTACCTCCAAAACAAGAAGTTTATAATAATATGGAAGCTCTAATTTTCCATTTTAAAATAATTATGGGCGAAGCTACAGTTCCAGTTGGCGAGGTTTACCATTCGGTAGAAGGTGGAAATGGCGAATTAGGATTTTACATGGTAAGTGATGGTGGACGTGCTCCTTACAGATTGCATTTCCGCAGACCATGTTTTATAGCTTACCAAGCTTATCCTGAAATGATTAAAGGTTCTATGCTTTCCGATGCTATTTTAACCATGAGTAGCATGAATATTATTGCAGGAGAATTAGACGCGTAGCAATTATGAATTTTGAATTATGAATTCTGAATGAAAACATTCACTATTTCATGTTCATTTTACTAAAAAAATAAGTTAATAAGAAAATAAGTTTTGAATCATTCAACATTCAAAATTTAACATTCAAAATTTTAAAAGATGAGTGAAATAAAATTTAATGATGAAACACTTGCCTTGGTGCAAAGTATTATCAAACGTTATCCAGAAGGTAAGCAAAAATCGGCTTTATTGCCACTTTTGCATTTAGCACAAGCCGAATTTGATGGTTGGTTAAGTGCTCCTGTTATGGATTATGTAGCTTCGTTATTAAATATCAAACCAATTGAGGTATATGAAGTTGCATCATTTTATTCTATGTATAACTTAAAGCCAGTTGGTAAATGCTTATTAGAAGTTTGCAGAACCAGTTCATGTTGGTTAAGAGGTGCAAATGAAATTGTAGCTCACATTGAAAATAAATTAGGCATTAAAGATGGTGAAACAACTGCTGATGGTAAATTTACCTTAAAAACAGTAGAGTGTTTGGGTAGTTGTGGTACAGCTCCAATGCTTCAAATTGGTGCAGATTTCCACGAAAACTTAACTTTTGAAAAAGTAGACGCTTTAATTAACGATTGGAGTAATAAAACTGAGCATAGCAAATACTTAGATAACAGTACTTTTAGAAAAAACTAACAATTAAGCCACTGATTAACACAGAGCATTATTACAATGAGTAAAAAAATATTATTAGAACATATAGATGTACCCGGAATTGAAACTTTAGCTGTTTACCGCGAAAAAGGTGGTTATGCTTCAGTGGAGAAAGCTTTGAAAACAATGACACCTGATGCTATTGTAGAAGAAGTAAAAAAATCTGGTCTACGCGGACGTGGTGGTGCTGGTTTTCCTACTGGTATGAAATGGAGTTTTTTGGCTAAGCCAGAAGGCGTGGCTAGATACTTGGTTTGTAATGCCGATGAAAGTGAACCAGGTACTTTTAAAGATAGATACTTAATGGAAAAAATTCCTCATGCTTTAATTGAAGGAATGATTACATCAAGTTTTGCTTTGGGTGCTAATACTTCTTACATTTATGTGCGTGGTGAGTATTTTTATATCATTAAAATATTAGAAAAAGCTATTGCAGAGGCCTACGCTGCTGGTTGGTTAGGTAAAAACATTTTAGGAACCGACTATAGCTTAGATCTTTATGTTCAATGTGGTGGCGGTGCTTATATTTGTGGAGAAGAAACTGCTTTATTAGAAAGTTTGGAAGGAAAACGCGGTAATCCAAGGATTAAGCCTCCTTTTCCAGCTATTGCAGGTTTATATGGTTGCCCAACAGTGGTAAACAATGTTGAAACCATTGCAGCAGTTGTACCAATTGTAAACAATGGTGGCGATTGGTATGCAGGCATTGGAATTGGTCGTTCTACAGGAACAAAATTAATTTCAGCTTCTGGCCATATCAACAAACCAGGCGTTTATGAAATTGAAATGGGAATTACAGTAGAAGATTTTATATACAGTGATGAATATTGTGGGGGTATAAAAAATGGTAAAAAACTAAAGGCAGTTGTTGCTGGAGGTTCATCTGTGCCAATTTTACCTGCTGAAATGATTTTGACTACTGCCAATGGCGAAAAACGTTTGATGAGCTACGAAAGCTTAGCTGATGGTGGTTTTGCTACAGGTACTATGTTGGGTTCAGGCGGTTTTATTGTAATGGATGAAACAACAAGTATTGTTCAAAATTTACACACCTTTGCTCGTTTCTATCACCATGAAAGCTGCGGACAATGCAGCCCATGTAGAGAAGGAACAGGTTGGATGGAAAAAATATTGCATAAAATATTAGATGGACATGGAACTTTGGAAGATGTAGATTTGCTTTGGGAAATCCAACGTAAAATTGAAGGTAATACCATTTGTCCATTAGGCGATGCAGCAGCTTGGCCGGTAGCAAGTGCTATTCGTCATTTCAGACATGAATTTGAAGAGTATGTTAAAAATCCTTCGGCTATTAAAGATGTGAAGCATTACCATAATATGTATAATTTAGCAACAGCATAGTTAGCCACAGATTCTGTCCATGGTTGGTGTCCTCACCAACTATATTCTATTGGTGAAGACGCCAACTGAGGACAAACTAAAGGAACATTGAAATAAAAAAATGAAATAAAACCGCCAAAAGTGAATCAGAAAAATCTGTGTAATTAGCGGCTTATAAAAATATAAATGGCAAAAGTAACAATAGACGGACAAACAATAGAAGTAGCAGACGGAACTACCATTTTACAAGCAGCCCGCATGATTGGGCCTGATGTGGCTCCGCCAACTATGTGTTATTATAGTAAGTTAAAAACCAGTGGTGGTTATTGCCGCACTTGTTTGGTTGAGGTTAGCAAAGGTTCTGAAAAAGACCCTCGCCCAATGCCTAAACTAGTGGCTAGTTGCAGAACTACTGTAATGGATGGTATGGAAGTTAAAAACTTTTCGTCCGAAAAAGTAATTGATGCACGCAAAGGTGTAGTAGAGTTTTTATTGTTAAATCATCCTCTTGATTGCCCAGTTTGCGACCAAGCCGGTGAATGCCAATTACAAGACTTAGGTTACGAACATGGTTCGGCTAAAACTCGTACTGATTTTGAACGTAGAACTTTCGATAAAATTAATATTGGTGAAAAAATTCAATTGCACATGACACGCTGTATTTTATGCTACCGCTGTGTTAAAACTGCAGAACAAATTACCGATGGTAGGGTTCATGGTGTTATAAACCGTGGAGATCATGCTGAAATTTCAACCTATATTGAACAAGCTATTGATAATGATTTTAGCGGAAATGTAATTGATGTTTGTCCAGTTGGTGCTTTAACCGATAAAACTTTTAGATTTAAAAGCCGTGTTTGGTTCACTAAACCAGTTGATGCACACAGAGATTGCGATAAATGTAGCGGAAAAGTAGTAGTTTGGTACAAAGGCGAAGATGTTTTACGTGTTACAGGTAGAAAAGATCAGTGGGGCGAGGTAGAAGAATTTATTTGCAATACTTGCCGATTTGATAAAAAGAAAACAAGCGATTGGACTATTGAAGGACCAAGAGCCATCAGTCATCAGTCGGTTATTTCGGCTAATCATTATACCAAAATGGTTAAACCAAGAGAATTGACCTTGAATAATATTAAAACAATTGCTTTAACAGAGGGAGAAAATAAATAATGTTTTTATTGATTTTTAAAATAGCACTGATTGTCATTTTATTTTTAATCAGTTTGGGTGTAGCTGCTTATGCCACTTATGGCGAGCGTAAGGTTGCTGCATTTATGCAAGATAGAATTGGTCCAGATCGTGCAGGTCCGTTTGGATTATTACAACCCATTGCCGATGGTGTTAAAATGTTTATGAAAGAGGAAATTATTCCAAATGTTTCCGATAAATTATTATTCATTTTAGGCCCTTGTATTTTTATGATTACGGCTTTAATGACCAGTGCAGTTATTCCTTGGGGAACTGCTATGGAATTTGGTGGTGTAAAATACGGATTGCAAGTGGCTGATATCAATATTGGTATTCTATATGTTTTTGGAGTAGTAAGTTTAGGTGTTTACGGCATTATGATTGGAGGCTGGGCTTCTAATAATAAATTTGCCTTATTGGGTGCTGTGCGTGCTTCAAGCCAAATGATTAGTTACGAATTAGCTATGGGAATGTCGTTAATTGCCATTATCATGATGAGCGGTTCATTGAGTTTAAACGATATTGTTGCACAACAAGGACAAGGAAAATTGTATGGTTTTATTCCTGTAAGTGGTTTAAATTGGAATATATTTTACCAACCTTTAGGTTTCATTATTTTCTTAATATGTGCTTTTGCAGAATGTAATAGAACTCCTTTTGACTTACCAGAATGCGAAACTGAATTAGTTGGTGGTTATCATACCGAATATTCATCTATGAAATTAGGCTTGTATTTATTTGCCGAATACATCAATATGTTCGTATCAGGAGCCATTATTTCGTGCTTGTATTTTGGTGGTTATAATTTCCCTGGATTAGAATATTTAATCACGGTTTTAAATCCTAACTTAGTTGCAATTATTAGCTTTGGTGCTTTATTTACAAAAGCTATTTTCTTTGTATTTTTCTTCATGTGGATTCGTTGGACAATACCACGTTTCCGTTATGACCAATTAATGAAATTAGGCTGGCAAATATTATTGCCACTATCAATTTTAAATGTATTATTAACTGGCGGAGGATTAACCCTTTTTAGTAAATAACTTTATAAATTCGAAAAACAAAATTCGAAATTCGAATAATTGTTTAACTTAATTGTAAGGATAAAAAAAATTAAAAATGTAAAGACATTGCATGCAACGTCTCCACAAAATACAAACAAAAAATTAATAAAATGCAATTAACCAATAGATCAAAAGTAGTAAGTAATAAGGAAATGAGTTTTAAAGAAAAGCTTTATATTCCAGCTATATTATCGGGTATGGGCGTAACCTTTAAACACATGTTTAAAAAAAGTGTTTCTTTACGTTATCCTGAAGTAACCAGACAATTTAGTCCTGTTTACCGCGGAATGCATGTATTGAAACGTGATGCTGAAGGACGTGAAAATTGTACCGCTTGTGGATTGTGCGCAGTATCGTGCCCAGCAGAAGCCATTACTATGGATGCAGCCGAGCGTAAAAAAGGCGAAGAGCATTTATACCGTGAAGAAAAATATGCTGCTAAATACGAAATAAACATGTTACGCTGCATTTTCTGTGGATTATGCGAAGAAGCTTGCCCTAAAGATGCTATTTATTTAACCGATAGAATTGTACCTACCGAATATAAAAGAAGTAATTTTATTTACGGTAAAGATGTATTGGTTGAAAAAATGGATGATAGAATTGATATTACTAAACGTAAAAAAGAATACCATATTGACTAGTTAATAGTTAATTGGTTAATAAGGTTGATTGGTTATTTGTAGCCAAGAAAAAAGCTGTGATAATTTACTTATTACAGCTTTTTTAGTTTAAAGTAAAGGAAATATCCGCATTCGCTCGCATCTTACGAGTGAATGTATAGATAAGCCTCTGGCTGATTTTGTAATAGTAAATTTAAAAATGGCGGGACGCCTTTTAAACCCAAACTCGCAAGATGCGAGCGAGTTCAGGAAATAAAATACCGTTTTCGTTTAAATAATAATCGGCTATTTCGCCTTTTATTAATTCTGGATTTTTAGGAATGTTCATTATTTTTACTATTTCGTTCTTCTAAAATTTGCTGAGCTACCATTACGGCCTGCTTTATAAACTTTCCATTATTAATAATTTCAAGTAGTTCTTCATTTGTTAAAGAACCATATTTTGATTTAAACTTTTCTGTCAGAGCCAAGTTTTCTTCCGTTTGTTGTTTAACTAATCTACTCGGTGAAGATGAAAATAAAGCCGCCCAATAACTATTTGCTTTCTTATAATTTAAAATATAAATCAAAACGAACAAACAGAAAAACAATGGATGAAAATTAATAGTAATTGAATTAATACCGAACGAACCACTTAAGTTAATTGGTAAAAAATTTACTAAGTTAGTATAACCCAATAACAAGGTACCCACCAAAAAGTATTTATAGTACTTTCTTAATTTAAAATAAACTAATGTACTGATAATTAAAATTATGCCTGCAAGAATATTTGTATATTGAAACACAAACAAACCTTGATTATAACTAATTGATAATAAATTATATACAGTATTCAAAAAAACTAAAACCAGAATGACTAACGGAATTAAGTTTTTATGTTTGTAGAGCATCCAATTCTTAAAAATAACCATCTTGAATTACTTTGCGATAAACTAGTCACCACTGTTAACTACTGTATCTTGCACCACATCGTCATTACCTTCTTCGTAATCGCCTTCTACTTCCTCAGGATATGCGCTTGGATCAATTTTTCTAATTTCATTGATAACAATGTATTGAAACGATGATCCTGAAATATTGCTATTATCCATAATAGACTTTAATTCGGTTAATCTATCAGCCGTTTTAGTAATAGCCAAAGCTCTATTAATAAAAATGGCCGCTGCAATATCGGTTGTGCCTTCACTGTAACCTCTATCTTTAATCCAACCTCTTTCAATTCCTTTAGCTTTGCCACGTTTACCTGCTACTTCTATCCAATCATCTTTTTTAGAAATTATGGCAATAACATCCATTTCGTTAAAAGATTTTTTGCTAATAGTTGATAAATCAGGACGAGAATAAATATCAGATTTTTCAATTATTACCGCTGGTCTTGCCTCTACAGCCACGTAATCAGCCATAATCCAACCTTCGTTACCATCCAATAATTTTACTTTTAAATATTGTTTGCCTTTTTCTTCTTCTTTATCATCTAAAAACATCAACTTTTCGCCAAGCGAAACAGAAGAAAGCACTTTTCCTTCTTTTTTTGATGGTTTATCTAATACGGGTGCCTTATCGTAAATACATACCGATGGAATTTCTTTATCGCTACCACACGAAACAAATACAGTTGAAATAAAGCTAATAGCTAAAAAAAGAAATATGGTTTTCTTTATAAAATTTAAGTTCATTATTAATTCAAAATTTTTGAACCGCAATTAATGCATTTGAAGTCTTATTTTAAAATTAAAATTACCTGTTTTAGTTAAATTTTGTGCCTAGTAGCCATTTTATTACCGCTGGCTTATCTAAAATTTTTCCAATTACCACATAACTAGAATTATCCAAAGGATTATGGCCTTCTAAATTTTCAGATAAAACACCTATATCGGGTTTATAATAACTAGAGTGTATAAATTTTAAAGTTTGATTATGTTTAAATATGAACCCAACATGACAATCTAAACCAACAATATATAGTCCGTTACTCTTACTTAAAATGTATTGCTTAATATTTTCAATTGGCTCATTTCTATATCTTTTTATATCTTTAGAAAACTTTTTGATAAAAACTTCTGAAGCCAATTTTGCCCAATCAGTATAAGGAATATTAAACCCTACTTGATATAAAATAGTGGTTACAAAATAACCACACGCTATGGAACCTTGTTTTGGAACTCTGGTTTGCCCATAAAAACTCCAAGGCGTTCCATACCAATTTTTAAAGTATTCGTTTATTATGATTTTATAAATATAATATTGAGCCACAGCAATGATTGAATCTTTTTGATGTTCATTTTTAGCATTTAAATACAAATGTCGCAGTTCTGCTTGGTGCTTTTTATTATTTGCAAGCAGCTGATTATAGGCACTATCCTGCTGCGCAAAAACTGGTACAATTGCAGTGAACAATAATGCTAAAAAAAGTAATTTAATTTTCATCATTGCCACCCTGTAACTAAAATATTTTTAGCTGCTTTAATACTACATTTTTGATATTTGGCATAAGCTAAAGCTGCTTTATTTCTTAATTCGTTATTACTTTGATTTTTTGTATAAGCATCCAAAGCATCGTGTAAGGTATATGCCTCCGGACACATTAAAGTATTGGTTAGCAGCAAAGGCAAGGCATTTGCTGATTTAATAAATGGTTCAAAATAAGCTCTACTCACACATGCCAAAGCTATGCAGCTGCGTTGTATTTTATCGGTATTTT
The DNA here is from genome assembly GCA_964529175.1 of uncultured Bifidobacterium sp. GTDB lineage: Bacteria > Bacteroidota > Bacteroidia > UKL13-3 > UKL13-3 > JAAFJM01. Next base: position 3,714 of record CAZGVO010000019.1, on the reverse strand, counting down.
TAAATGTGTTTGGCAATTCAAAATCCATTAAACCATTATGCCCAATATAAGCAACCAAACTAGCATTGCCATTTATTCCAAGCTCCATGCTATCAACAGTTATTTTTTGCTTATTGATTCCGGCCAAACTGTTAAAAAATTGAATGGTACAATCTTTTATATTTTTACCATTATAAGCATCGGCTACTAAATAATAATTTTGAGTTTTGTGCTTAAAAATCAATCTTTCTAAAACCATACCATTGGCTTTAAATGTTTTAACAAGTTGCCAATTTTTACTTTTTGAAAAATATGTTTTTATACCATAACCCGCACCCCAATATAAATTGGTAGCTGCATTTTGTCCGTTACCAATTTTAGGTGGAACTTTAACTATGCCTTGGTATTCATTATCGCATAAAGCCACAAATACATGGATGGTTTTAGCACCAATTTTGGCTTGTAAGGTATAAGAATATAAAATACTAATAATCAAATAAATATATTTCATTTCTTAAGTTATTTTTGGTTAAAAATCCACATCATAACAGGCTTTTTCTCGTTTTTAAGTTTGTTGTCAATCCAAGTCATGTTGGTGTTAGAAATAGCGGGACAACCCCAGCCTTCAGGAGTTCCATCAGGAAAAATTTCTTCATCGGCAATGGCATCCCAACCATGAAAAACAATTAGCCTATTAACTGCATTGGCATTTTGCTTTTCAAGGCCATGCATTAAATATTTAATATTAATACCCCAATTGCTATAACCCCTCTCTCCTATTTTATACTTGCCCAATGCGGTGCAATGGCTTCCATCAACACTGCTAAAAGTTGGATTTTCTTTTGAATCATCACTGCTCCAACTGTTATTGCCACAACCATGGCTTACCAAAAAGCTGTTTATAAAAGTATCTTTCTTAAAATCCCAAACAAAAAACCGGTTTAAACCCGAATGCATTCCCATATTGATAAGTAAAGCAAATTCGGTATTTAACTTATTGGTTTTACAATACGTAAATGCCTTTTTAGCCTTTTGCTTCAATGCGGCAAAATTTAAAGCAGGCTTTTGCTCATTATTAGTTAACGATTTTAATTGCCTACTAAAACTATTTGAATTAGTGCAACTTATACCAAAAAAGTAAAAAACCACTACAAAAATTATTCTATTCATAACAATAAACTATGCTAACGCTATAAGACATATTTTATTTTAAAATGGTTCCATCCTAATAATAAAAAATAAATTTGTGCTTTATTAAGGAACGCTTCAAAATGTAAAAATAGCAATAAAATACGCCAAATATTTGCTTAAAGTTACAAAAATGTAAAAATAAGCTTTTTTTTTACTGCTTAATTCATACATTTGTATAGAAATAAGAAATTTTATGGATTTCAATAGTGTTATTCCAACATCAAAACGCATAGAACGTTTGCAATACGAAAACCCTTGGTGGGTTTCAGGGCAGGTGCAACAAAGCTACCAAGAAATGTCGAAAAGACTGTATTTTGACTTGTTTTTCCCTTTTGTTAAAGATACCGATATAAAGCGTGCTTTGGTACTTATGGGCCCAAGGCGTGTGGGAAAAACGGTAATGATGTATCATGCCATACAAGAACTATTGGCCGCGAAAGTTACACCTAAAAAAATTTTTTTTATTGCAATAGATAATCCCATTTATATGCACTTGGGCTTGGATGATTTATTACTTTTAACCCAAGAGGCCGTTAGTTTAGAAAACTTGGATGGTTGCTTTGTATTTTTTGACGAAATTCAATATTTAAAAGATTGGGAGCGCCATTTAAAAGTTTTGGTTGATTCATACCCAAAAACCAAATTTGTGGTTTCTGGTTCGGCTGCTGCTGCTTTAAAGTTACAAAGTTCTGAAAGTGGTGCAGGTAGGTTTACCAATTTTATGTTGCCACCACTTACTTTTCATGAATACATTCACTTAAAAGGATTAAATCACTTAGTACAATCAAAATCAATTATTTACAACAATAAAGAAATACCATTTTTTACCACACACGATAATAAAGCTTTGAATAAAGAGTTTTTTCATTACTTAAATTTTGGTGGATACCCCGAAGTAGTACTTTCAGAAAAAATTCAAAGTGATATGGCTCGGTACGTAAAAAGCGATATAGTTGATAAAGTATTGCTGCGCGATTTGCCAAGTTTATATGGCATAAAAGATGTGCAAGAACTAAATAGTTTTTTTAGTTATTTAGCTTTTAACAGTGGTGGCGAAATATCGTTTGAAAGATTGGCTAAAGACAGTGGTATTCAAAAAGAAACCATCAAGAAATATTTGGAGTATTTAGAGGCGGCTTTTTTAATTAAGGTTATTCATAAAATAGATGATAATGCCAAAAAATTTAAGCGTGTTACCAATTTTAAGGTATATCTTACCAATCCATCATTGAGAACGGCTTTGTTTTCGCCAATTCAGGAAACAGACAATGAAACTGGAAATATGATAGAAACAGCTATTTTTTCGCAATGGATGCACCGCGAAAACCTGGATTTAAAATATGCAAGGTGGAAAATGGGTCGTTCTGAAGGCGAAGTTGATATTATACTGATTGACAATAAATTATTTAAACCTCAATGGTGTGTAGAAATAAAATGGAGCAACCGATATTTTGAAAAACCACAAGAATTGAAGAGCTTATTGCACTTTTGTAATCAAAATAAATTTAAAGCTACATTGGTTACCACTATGGATTTAGCAGGCAATAAAACAATTGATAATTTGAATATTACCTTTGTTCCTGCTGCTATTTATGCATACAATATTGGAGTAGTTACCTTGCTTCAAAAATCAAATTGGATGGGTGAATAATGCATAAATTCGAATATTTAAAACCACTTTAAACTATTCTAAATCTTTATCAAATTAATTATGAATAACACAGTAATTAAAAGACGAACTTTTATAAAAAAGAGTTTTAAAAGTTTGATTGGAATTGGCGTTTTAAGTGGATTATACGCTTGGCAAATTGAGCCCTTTTGGTTAGAATTTGTAAAGGTAAAAATGCCCATTAAGAACTTACCTAATAGTTTAATTGGAAAAACCTTAATGCAAATAAGCGATATACATGTTGGTAAAAATTTTGATTATCATTTTATTATAAAATCTTTCAAAAAGGCACAAGAGTTAAATCCCGATTTTGTGGTTTATACTGGCGATTTTATTACCTCTGACAAGGACGAAGTACGTTATGATTATTTAAATGAAATATTGCAAAATTCTGTTAAAGGTAAATTTGGAACAATTGGAATTTTAGGAAATCATGATTACGGGCGAAATTGGTCTCAACAACATGTTGCAGATAAAATAAGTGACATGCTAACTAATAATGGTATTAAACTTTTACAAAACGAACAAGTTAATATTAATGGACTAAATTTTATAGGATTTGATGATTACTGGGGACTCAATTTCAATCCAATTGAAGCAATGAAAAATCATGATAAAAGCTTGGCAAATATTGCACTTTGCCATAATCCAGACGTTTGCGATTTAGATATTTGGAATGATTATGATAGTTGGATTTTATCTGGTCATACACATGGAGGACAGGTAAAACCTCCATTTTTACCACCATTAATTTTGCCAACACAAAATAAAAACTATACCTCTGGGAAATTTCATTTAGCTAACGGAAAAACACTTTATATGGAGTAATAGACAAAATAGTTCCTATTTTTTAGATGTTTTGCTCAAGTGGACAA
>CAZGVO010000018.1:0-43359 GCA_964529175.1 uncultured Bifidobacterium sp. | reverse complement strand
AGGAGTAAAATAATGCCTAAAGGGAGTAAAATTCCCCAAAAAAGGAGTAAAATTCTTGAAAAAAGGAGTAAAATATTCCAAAAAAGGAGTAAAAAACTCAAAAAAGGGAGTAAAATTTTAAGAAAAAGGAGTAAAATTTAGGCTAAAATGAGTAAAAAACAGCCCAAAACGATTAACCCAAACCATGCCAAAGGGTATGGTTTGGGTTGTTTGGGGAAAGAATAAAGGGGGGCTATTATTTTTTGATAATTAAAAATAAAAAATTACTCTTGAAAATAAAAAACCGCAACTGAGTATCGCATATACACCCAAATTTGGGGAGATATGCGCTATAAATGGCATATATAAAAGTTAGCGTTAAATATATTTGACTAAATTCAAAACCCATAAAAATATGAGATTAACTATTACACATAACAACAAAACATTCGACATTGACAAATTAGACGAAGTTTTTGAAGACATTATTAGTAAAGGTATAATAAACCAGGCTAAGACACATTTCATTAATTCTACCGTTGATATAAAAGACAAAATAGCAAGTGAAAACGGGTCTGTAAACATATATTTAGCTGATGGAAAAGTTAATTATGAGTTTATTGGTTTTAGTAAAAGTTTAGTTGACAAAATAAAAGCTAAGATGTCTTAATTTCAGCCGTTGCAGGCGTCCTCGCCTGCAACAAAAAAGAGTTTTTATTTGAATAAAAATTAATTTTACCACATAACTACCTAAGATGAAAAACTTTCTTGACGTTGACGAGCAAATAGAACAAAACCATAAAGTTCTTGATTTTTATTACTCTAGTTATCAAAGAACTCAAAGTAAGACATCAATACTTGTTTTAATTTATTCTGTAATAGCCATTTATACTATACAGATTATCAAATATCCCTTCGAAATTTTTCCAAAATCAAATTGGATTTTGATCTGTGTTTATTCAACACTATTTTGTGGTTTTCTCATATTGCTATCTATTTCGATTCGTAACACTTATTTGCTTCTAAAACCAATAGATGTCGCTTATCTCCACTATCCTAAGTATTATTACACAGAAATCAAATCCCAATATGAAAAAACTCTAAATACCTCCGATGAAATTACAATAAATGAATATATAAAAGCTACTTACCTAAATGAAATTGAAGAGGCTGTTAAACATAACTCTTATCTTTTTAAAATTAAATCAAATTATTACGACCATGCCTTTAAAACAGCGTTAGCTGCAGTATTAATGTATTTACTATGTGCCGGATTCGTGATTTTTAAAGAAGAAAAACCGAATGAATTTAACCTTAATAACTATAAAGAAATAATCACTGAACTAGACTCTCTAAATAAATTAATAATTATGTCCGACAAAAAAGAAACTCCAAAACAAGATTCAGGCAAGGTTAAAGTTGATCCTGATAAAGTCATTAAAACCCAGCCTAAAATGATTCGAGAAACCTTCTCCCAAACAAAGAAAAAAGATTCGACAGAACAATCAAAGAAGGAGTAAAGGTTATTTATTAACTAAGTGTCAGACGTGACAGGTTTTTAAAACCTGTCACGTCTTTCCACCCTTGTTAGTGTATTAGCGAAGCGACACTAACAAGAAATATTTTGAAAATAGATTATGATTGCAGGCGAGGACGCCCGCAATGGCGGAAATTCAAACTCTGACGTTAGTAGTAATATTAAGTAAACTATGAAATATACTTATTGCAAATTCATTAAATTAACTTTAGTCGTAATCGGTCTAGCATGGATAGCTGGATGCTCAAAATATGACCCTGGTTGTGGATGTAACTGTATTCATAACAATCTTTCATTTGGCATTCCATATAAAGAAGGTGATATAATAAAGTTTACTGATTCGATTGGTAATAAACTAGTCTTTACCCTAAAGAAATCTGTTAATGGTGAATATGTTAAAAAGGAGTACGGTAGTGCAGACTGTGGACAAATGACAATTTATAGTCAATACAATAACAACTTCTTTGAAGAAGCTTCTAGTCGTAAAAGACTTTTCGTAGGAAATTACGCATTCGGTGACACAATATACAACCTCAGTGAAAATATATACATTGGAATTGATAGCTTTAATTTTGCATACTGGACAGAGGATTTGAAAGTCAACATGAATGTTATCCCTTCAATAACGCTTAATGGGAATAAGTATACTGATGTGTTCATTCCAGACGCTGCTATTTGGCCTGGGAAACAGATTTACTACAATAAACAAATTGGCATAATTAGCTTTAAGACTGACAGTGTCCAATGGTATTTAGACCTGTAGAGAGCTTTCATCCGTTTCAGGCATCTTCGCCTGCAAAGTCGAAACCTAATCCAACCGTAACTTCTATTCATTTTATAGTTTTGTGTGTAACATGAGCCATTTTTAAAAGCTTATTATTGAAAATGGCTGAAAATAATTTCAATATAACTGGTTTAACAAGTGAGCAAGTAATTATTGCCCGCAATAAATTTGGCCAAAATACGCTAGATTATAAAAAAGAAAACAACTTTTTAGATGCTTTAAAACGCACCGTTAAAGACCCCATGATGATTCTGCTATTGGTGGCAGCATCTATTTACTTTATGAGTGGCAAAATAGGCGATGGCATTTTTTTAACCGTTGCCATTGTGTTCCAAACTTCTATTTCGTTATACCAATTTTCGAGAAGTAAAAATGCACTGGAAAAACTAAAAGATTTTTCGCAACCCAAATGCAAGGTAATTCGCAATGGAGAGGTAGTAGAAATTACAAGCCAAGATTTAGTAATGGGCGATAGTATGTTGGTAAATGAAGGCGCAGCCATAGCAGCAGATGGCACCATTGTTCACTCCAACGATTTTTCGGTAAATGAGTCTATTTTAACTGGCGAATCGTTAGCTGTATTAAAAGATAAAACCACAGACGACCATTCTGTTTATAGCGGAACAACAGTGGCCACAGGTTTGGCCGTAGCCACCATTACAGCCATAGGCAACCAAACCAAATTAGGCAAAATAGGAACTAGTTTAGAAAACATAATAGAAGAAAAAACACCTTTAGAAATTCAAATTGCCAATTTTGTTAAAAAGATGGCCATTTTTGGTGCCCTAGTTTTTATAATAGTTTGGGGCATTAATTATTGGCATTCCCAAAATATACTAAATAGTTTACTGCAATCGCTTACCTTGGCTATGAGTATTTTGCCAGAAGAAATTCCGGTAGCTTTTACCACTTTTATGGCATTGGGTGCATGGCGATTAATGAAAATGGGCATAGTGGTGAAACAAATGAAAACTGTTGAAACACTTGGCAGTGCCACGGTAATTTGTACTGATAAAACAGGAACCATTACCGAAAATAAAATGAGTTTAGCCAAAGTGTTTTTATTGTCGGCCAATACAATTATTGAACCAAAAGATTTACTAAGTAATGAAGAAAAAGACTTGATAAAAACTGCCATGTGGGCCAGCGAACCTACTCCTTTTGATCCAATGGAAATGGCTTTGCACCAAGCGTATCATAATTTAAAAATTGAAGATGAAAGACCCCATTACAAATTGGTATACGAGTATGCACTAAACGGAAAACCACCTATGATGACCCACGTGTTTGAAAACAGCGAAGGCAAAAAAATTATAGCTGCCAAAGGTGCACCTGAAGCATTGATGCTGGTTTCAACTTTAACCGAAAAACAAAAACAACAAATAAACGCAGCCATTGAACTTTTAGCCATTGATGGTTATAGAATATTAGGTGTGGCAACTAGTAATTTTAGCGAGCAAAATTATCCTGAAAAACAACAAGATTTACCATTTGAGTTCAAAGGTTTAGTTGCCTTTTTCGATCCACCAAAACCAAATATAGCGCAAGTGTTAACCGATTTTTACACTGCGGGCATAGCTGTAAAAATTATAACTGGCGATAATGCCGAAACAACCATAGCTGTAGCCAAACAAATTGGTTTTAAAGGTTTTAAAAATACCATAACTGGCAATGAATTGATGGAATTATCGGAAGCAGAACTGAAAACTTGCGTGATGGAAACAACCATTTTTACGCGTATGTTTCCCGAAGCTAAGTTGAAAATTATCAATGCTTTAAAAGCCAATAACCAAATAGTAGCCATGACTGGCGATGGCGTTAACGATGGGCCCGCTTTAAAGGCAGCACATATTGGCATTGCCATGGGCAAAAAAGGAACTGAAATAGCCAAACAAGCCGCATCGCTTATTTTATTGGAAGATGATTTATCAAAAATGGTGCATGCCATAGCCATGGGCAGAAAAATTTATAGCAACCTAAAAAAAGCCATTCAGTACATTATTTCCATTCATATTCCAATTATATTAACTGTGTTTATTCCCTTGGCTTTAGGGTGGATTTACCCTAACATTTTTTCGCCCATTCATATTATATTTTTAGAAATAATAATGGGGCCAACTTGTTCTATAATTTATGAAAACGAACCCATGGAAAAAAACACCATGCAACAAAAACCCAAACCACTTACCGATACATTTTTTAATTGGAAAGAACTATCCATTAGCATTGTACAAGGATTGGTAATAACTGTTGGTGTATTGTTTACTTACCAATATGCCATATTTAATGGTTCAAGCGAGGCCATTACCAGAACCATGACTTTTACGGTTTTAATAGCTTCCAATATTTTTCTTACCTTGATTAATCGCTCGTTTTACTATTCTATATTTACCACCATTAGGTATAAAAACAATATGGTTTTGTTTATCATTTTTTTAACCGTAACCTTAGTAGCATTGATGCTTTACATAAAACCACTCACTTTATTTTTTGAGTTTGAAACCTTGAGTTTAATACAATTAGTAACCTGTATTGTTATTGGATTTGTTTCTGTAATTTGGTTCGAAATAGTTAAAATATTTAAAAGAAGGAAAAAGAATGTTTACTCATAATGCACCAAATAAATGAAACTACTAAACCGATTTTTTTGTAAGGCGATAATTATTTATTTAACCTATAACTAGCATTATTGAACAAATAATTGTTTAATTGCTAAAAAATAACCAATTAACCAACATGACTGAAAAGCTACTAAAAGCCAAACATTGGCAAATTTTCCTATTAACATTTGGTATTCCAATTATTATGCAAATAGCTTTATTTACAGTTGTTTTTGAAGACTTAAGCAAAAATAGAATTGGACCTGCACCAATAAACTTACCCTTAATAATGCCTCTTTTTATAATAGCATTGGTTATTAGCATAGGTGTTATATTTGGTTGGTTTTGGTCAGTATCTATTGGAATGCAATCAAAAATTCCAAAAGGTGTAACAATGAAAGTAAAAAAGTTTAAAGTTTTTTTCTTTACTCCCTTAATTTATTTTATCCTATTTTTTTGCATTTTCATATTAGAATTTACAGGTGGAGGAATAGTTTCTCCTAAGTACCTTGTTTTTATAATACCATTGCACTTGTTTTCTATGTTTTGTATTTTTTACGTTTTATACTTTACAGCCAAAACTTTTAAAACCATTGAATTACAAAGAGAAGTAAGTTTTTCGGATTTTGCAGGAGAGTTTTTTACGATTTGGTTTTACCCTATTGGTATTTGGATAATACAACCCAAAATAAACAAAATGTTGGAAGAATAAACCATAAAAAAGTTTGTAATGAAACATCTTTTATTAGTTGTAATATCGTTCGTATTATTGGCTTGTGAGCAAAATAATGCTAACAAAAATGTCTTAAAAGAAACCAAAGAATTTGCAAAAATCAATTCAATTACAATTGATACCTTTTCTGTTTTTCCTCCTGAAATTGATGGCTGTTCATGCTATTTTTCTAATGATTCCAATCAATTTAAAACTGGGCAATTTATATATGTGAACGACTTTTCTTCTGTTTCTTTTTTAAAAATAAATGGAGTGATAACAAAGTTCACACAAACCTATTTTAAAAAAGTAAATGAAAATAAAACCATAGCAAAAGCCCAAAGCAGTCAATTTGAGTTGATATTAGAAATAAATGATGGTATACAAAATGGAGATGAAACTATGCTAAAGGTAGGAATCATAAAACTAATACATAAAAATGGCAAAACGATAACTAAAACTTTTTATGGAGAGTGCGGCTGCTAGTAATATAATTGTATACAAATAAATAACTTATAAAAATACAGCATTTAAATTTTCAGCATTTGCAGGCGTACTCGCCTGCAACAAAACGAGGTTTGATTTTGTTCTTTATAAGCATGTTTGTATACATAAAGCGAATAGTCCCAATTCATCAAAATCTATAGTTAGAGGTAATATATGAACGAAACTAGTAAAGTAAAATAAACAGGCTAACATTATGGAAATTGAAATCCACAATATAAACAATATACAAATTGCTGAAATAATTTCGAACGATATTATTATTAGTAAAACTGAAGATGGATTAGACTTATTAGGAAATTTATACTATCAAGGATTTGATAAAATTATTATCAATGAACATAATATTATAGCAAACTTTTTTGATTTAAAAAATGGAATGGCAGGTGAAATACTTCAAAAGTTTTCCAATTATCGTGTTCGTTTAGCAATTGTTGGAGACTTTTCGAAATACGCAAGTAACAGTTTAAAAAACTTTATTTATGAGAGCAACAAAGCTAGACAGATAAACTTTGTTAACTCAACTGAAGACGCATTGAAAATTCTTATAAACAAATAAATTTCAGCCATGCATGTATGCTAATCTGGATTGGTAACAAAAGAACCAATACCCAAAGTGTTTCAACATAAATTTTTGTAATTATTAAGTAAACTATTAACGCCTTAACACAAAGATTAACCAAAGGTTAATCAAAAAGTATATATTCGCCCCATGGAAACAAAATTAAAACGTGGTGGTGCAAGAAAAGGTGCTGGAAGAAAAGCACTGGAAGGTAAAAAGAAAATTTATCCTCACTCCTTGCCTATTGCTTTAGTTGAAGAATACGTATCGTTTTTTCCTGAGCGTGGCGCATTAGTTACTGATATAAAAGCCATGATGAAACAGAAAATAGAACAAGCAAAAGCTGCTTTATAAAAAGTGGTCATTTTAGGATAGTCCAAAAATATTGTAATAAATAAACTACAAAAACCAACACACTATTTTAAGTTAATTGGTTTATTTTTGAGGCCTACCCATGAGCAGATTAACACGCCTTACTTCTATTTTACTACAACTACAATCAAAAAGAATAGTTACCTCGCAAGAGCTTGCCGACAAGTTTAACATAAGTCAACGTACTGTTTACCGCGATATTAAGGCTTTAGAAGAAGCAGGAGTTCCTGTAATTGGAGAAGCTGGAACGGGCTACTCTCTTATGGATGGTTACAGATTGCCTCCAGTAATGTTTACCAAAGAAGAAGCAATTGCTTTTTTAACAGCCGAAAAATTAGTAGAAAAACTAACAGATTCAGCCACCTACAAAGTTTATCAAAGCGCGCTTAATAAGGTTAAAGCTGTATTGCGCAGCGATGAAAAAGAACACCTTGAAAATATGTATGAACATATTGAGGTAGTTGATAACAGTTACCTTCCTAAAACCGATTTAAGCAATAATCATATACAAGTAATTTTAAAAAGTATTGCTCATAAGCAAGTATTAACTATTGATTATTTGGCCAACCATAGCCAAGAAAAAACCAAACGAAACATTGAAGCATTAGGTATATTTTACAGCACTAACAATTGGTACTTAATAGCATATTGCTGGTTACGAAACGATTACAGAACCTTTAGATTAGATAGAATTCCATCAGTCCAACAAACATCTTTGATATTTAAAAAGCAACATCCTCCTTTAAAAACCTATTTAGCCAAACTATCAAAAGAGCACAAAGAATTACAAAAAGTGATTATGCTGGTAGATATGGATGCCTTAAAATACTTTGGAGAACAAAAATACTACAATGGTTTTGTTTCGGAAAAAGAACACCAAGGACGAATGGAAATGACCTTTTTAACCTCATCGCTACATGGTTTTGCCTGTTGGTACATGATGTTTGGTAACTGTGCCGAAATTGTTAATCCGCCTGCTTTAAAAGTAATAATAAAACAAATGGCCGAAACTATTTTCAATAAAAATTAACTAGCCTAAAAAGCTACTGACATACTGTTGTCATAATGGGGTATTAGTTTTGCCTAAACATAAAAACCCCTTAAAAATTATGATTACATTTATTGAATCGCTTATTAATGAATTAGAATACGAAAGTATTGGAACAAAAAAAATGTTGGCCTTAGTGCCTGCCGACAAAGCAGATTTTAAACCACACGAAAAAAGTATGAAGTTGAAAGATTTGGCTATTCACATAGCTGATTTACCAACTTGGATTACAATGGGTTTAACTACCAATGAACTTGATTTTGCAACCTCGCCCTATAACCCAATTGAATGCAATGGTGGCGAAGAATTGGTAAAATGTTTTGAAAAAAATGTAGCAGAAGCCAAACAAAGTTTGCTTAAAAGTAATGATGCTGTTTTAGAAGAAATTTGGACTTTAAGAAATGGCGATATAGTTTATATGCAACAAAGTAAACTAAATACGCTTCGCCATTCATACGCTCAAATTATTCACCATAGAGCGCAATTAGGTGTTTATTTACGTTTGTTAAATATACCAATTCCAGGAGTTTACGGGCCAAGTGCCGATGACAATGGCATGATGGCTTAATTTTTAAAATTAAACACAAGAGGTTGTATTAAAAGTACAACCTCTTTCTATTTTATCAAACTAATAGAAACGGAACCTAATATATAAATAATGCTTCGTTCTATAGCTACCAGACTTCGCTCAGCAACTGTAATTCATCATTCAAAATTCAAAATTTATACTTCATAATTTATACTTCAAAAAAATTACATTTGCGCCCGAATGAAAACAATTGGAATTATTCGCGAGGGCAAACAACCTGCCGATTTGCGCACTCCCCTTACTCCTGCTCAATGTGTGGAATTAATGCAAAACTTTCCTGGTACTAAAGTAATAGTTCAACCATCAAACGAAAGATGCTTTAGCAACGAAGCTTACAGCAATTTAGGCATTGAACTAAACGAAGATTTAAGCAGTTGCGATATTTTATTAGGCGTTAAAGAAGTACCAACTACCCAATTAATAGCCAATAAAACCTATTTATTCTTTTCGCATACCATAAAAAAACAATCGCATAACCGCAATTTATTGCGCCATATTTTAGCCAATAATATTACTTTGGTTGATTACGAAACTTTGGTTTGGGATGCAGGAAATCGCATTATTGGTTTTGGTCGTTTTGCAGGATTGGTAGGAACCCATTATGCATTTATGATGTGGGGAAAAAAATATGGTTTTTATAGCCTAAAACCAGCTCATGAGTGTAAAGATTTTGCTGATATGCTATCGCAATACCAAGATTTGCAGCTTTCGCCAATGAAAATAGTTTTATGTGGCGATGGTAGAGTAGCGCACGGTTGTTTAGAATTATTGCGCAAGCTAAAAATAAGCCAAGTAAGTCAAGAAGAATTTATAGAAAACGATTATAACAAACCTGTTTATGTGCATTTGCGTAGCGAAGATTATTATGTACGCAAAGATGGAAGAGAATGGGATAAAGCCGATTTTTACAAACATCCTGAAGATTATGTAAGTTCGTTTCAACCCTATTACCAAAGAGCTGATATCATGCTAAATGGCATATTTTGGAAACAAGGTATTCCGCCATTTTTTACCCACGAAGAAATGAAAAGCAGTAATTTTAGAATAAAAATTATCAGCGATATTACTTGCGATATTCCGGGTCCATTGCCTTCTACAGTAAAAAGCACCACCATTGAAAATCCATTTTATGGTTACAATACTTTTTTAGAAAAGGAAGTAGATGCATTTTTACCCAATTCCATTGATGTGCAAGCAGTTGGTAATTTACCTTGCGAGCTTCCTATTGATGCCTCTACAGAGTTTGGCCAACAGTTAATCAGACACGTATTGCCTTATTTATTAGTGGAAGATAGTGAGCACATTATAAAAAACGCAACCATAGCTACCAACGGAAAATTAACCGAAAAATACAGTTATTTAAGTGATTATGTTTCTTAGTTTGAATATGAGATGGGAATTGTGAAATGTAAAATGTGAGAGGTGAAATGAGAGGAATACAATCAATCTTCCATAGGTTCAATGTACACAAGTAATAAGCAATTCAACAGTTAATCAGTTAAACAATTTAACTCCCGATTTATCGCGACAACAATTCAACAGTTAATCAGTTAAACAATTAAGCAGTTAACCATTTAAACAGTTAAGCATTACAACACATGGCAAGAAGAGGATTTAATAGCAATACAGAACAACAAGCAGAAGTAGAAAAAGTAAAGGTTTCGAAGGAAAGTTTGAAAGAAGCTTTGGTGCTTTTTAAATACATAAAGCCATACCAAGGTAAGTTTATTTTTGGTTTGGTATTTATTGCGTTATCAGCTATTTCAACTTTAGCATTTCCGGTTTTATTGGGTAAAATGATTGATGCTGCATCGCCTGTTGCTAGTAGTGCATTGCCAACTACTGCAAACAATCCTATACAAAACCAATTTGGCTTTGATTTAAAAAACTTACATTTAGGTTTAAATACAGTTTTACTGTTAATTTTTGTACAGTTAGGTTTACAAACTTTGTTTTCGTTTATGCGCATTTATTTGTTTACCGAAGTAGGCGAAAAATCGTTAGCAAACATGCGTAAAGATTTATATTCAAAGCTATTAACCATGCCTATGAGTTTTTATACTGAACAACGTGTGGGTGAATTAAGTAGTCGAATTTCATCGGATTTATCACAAATTCAAGATGCTATTTCGTTAACTTTAGCAGAGTTTTTGCGTGGTTTGTTTACGTTGGCTGTTGGTCTTTCGGTTATATTTCTTATTTCAACTAAATTGGCTTTAACCATGTTGGGCGTGGTTCCAATCATTGCCATATTAGCAGTAGTATTTGGAATGCGTATTAGAAAAATGTCGCGCAAGGCGCAAGATCAATTAGCCGAAAGTGGAACCATTGTAAATGAAACTTTTCAAGGTATTGCCATAGTAAAAGCATTTAGTAGCGAAGCAAACGAAATTAAACGTTATACCAAAAGTGTTTTTGGGGTAGTTGATACGGCTATTACAAACGCCCGTTACCGAGGTGCTTTTGTATCCTTCATGATATTTGGTGTATTTGGTGCAATTGCATTTGTAATGTGGGTTGGAGTTGGCATGGTTCAAAGTGGGGAGGATGGCTTTACAATTGGTAATTTAACCATGTTTGTAATTATTTCGGGGTTTGTGGGTGGTACTTTTGCTGGCTTTGCCGATATGTTTAGTCAGTTACAAAAAACTTTAGGTGCTACGCAACGTGTACGTGAAATGCTAAGAGATAAAGGTGAAGACGTTGATTTAATAGAAACACCTTTAAACGAAAAATATAAAATAGCAGGTGAAGTAAGGTTTGAAAATGTGGCTTTTGCTTATCCTGGCAGAACCGATGTAACTGTATTGAACAATATTAGCCTAACAGCTACCAAAGGCCAACAAATAGCCCTTGTTGGACCAAGTGGTGCAGGCAAAAGTACTGTTGCTAGTTTGTTATTGCAATTTTATCATACCACACAAGGGAATATATTTTACGATGATAAAAATGTGAACGATATACCTTTGAGTCAACTGCGTAAACAATTGGCTTATGTGCCGCAAGATGTAATGCTTTTTGGCGGAACTTTATTTGAAAATATTGCCTATGGCAATCCAAATGCAACAGAACAAGAAGTAATAGATGCTGCTAAAAAAGCCAATGCCTTTGATTTTATAATGGCATTTCCTGAAAAAATGCAAACCATAGTTGGTGAGCGAGGCATCAAACTTTCGGGTGGTCAACGCCAACGAATTGCCATAGCAAGAGCTATTTTAAAAAATCCTGCTATTTTAATTTTAGATGAAGCTACCAGTGCGTTAGATAGTGAAAGCGAAAGTTTGGTTCAAGAAGCTTTAGATAACTTAATGCAAAATAGAACCACTTTTGTTATAGCTCACAGACTTTCTACCATTAGAAAAGCCGATAAAATTATAGTTATTGACAAAGGAACAGTAGCCGAACAAGGAACCCACGAAGAACTGATTAAAAACGAAAAAGGAATTTATAAAAGACTGGTCGATTTGCAGGCTGAGTAATGGCATTTATATATTAAAGTAGCATTTTGTTTATTATTACAAGCTCCCCAAAGCAAAATTTAGCACACGGACCATTATTGTTAAGTTAAGCAATTTATGACCTTGAAAAGGTCAAATATTTATAGCAGTCATAAATTGATTGGTGGGTGCGACCCCGATGGGGTCGTATGTTTTATGGCAAATATTTTCTATAAACATGTGACTCCTTTGGAGTCATTTCCTTAACTTAAAAACATGAAACACTAGCGAGGATTTTTGTTAAATACAAAACCGCACAAGCTTTGATAATTGTAAGGTTTTGTTTTTTTAAGAAAATAATCCGCTAATACTACTTAATACTGTATAACTTAACTTTATAAACTTTATTTAAGTATTTTTCTTTTATTGTTAAATATCTTTTTTGAAAGTTTACCTTATCTTTAATTAAATAATCACCATTTGCCTTATCATCAAACCAATCACTTTTAAAAAATGATTTATTCTTATAATTATAGATTAAAGTAAAAACTCTACCTGTCGGCTCGTCATACAAAACATATAAATAATAATCATAATTTTTATTTAAATATCGAGAGTTTTCAACAATAGAGATAGTTTGAGTTTCAAAAGAATAAAGTAACTTTTTATTAGACAACTCTTGTTTGTAAAACTTATATGTATAAAATACACCTAATTTATTGTCTATAATAGAGTCTATTTCAAAAAATAAATTGTTTGTTTTTTGAGCAAACATAGGAAATGCGCCAAACATAAAAATTATATAAAAAAAATATTTTCTAATCATGTAAACTAGTTTCCGTATTTATTGGTTTTGAATTTCAGCTGGTTTGAATTGGCAATCCGAATCATTTAATCCCGATACATCAATTCTGCCTTTTAAACTGCTTGACATAAAACAAATATATTAATTGGTATCATTTTTTATTACAAATGCTAATAATATTAAGTGCGGTTTGTGAAAGTGTAACTGCTAAGTAAAACGGTTTTTAGGTAATTTTATAATTACAAACTCCTTTTTCATTGTAAATCCGCAGTCCCTCAGCTTTGGCTCTGCGTCAGACTAAGGATGGTGGGTAAAATTACTTTTGATACTTTTTGTGTTCTTTGATGTCGTAATAAACACTATCTACTTTTTTTAAATAATTACTCATTCTTAAACTCATAACAAAAAACCCAATTTCATTATCAATTTTTTTGTAATAAAACTTTTCTTTATTTTCTACTGTAAATAAAAAGAATGATTTATTAGTTTCTAAATCTTCTAAATAATAACTAAATGTAGTTTCACCAAGCTCATATTTTGTTATATATGTATTTAAACGAATCGTATTAGTTATTTTTTCGCTATTGTATAGTTCTTTGTTCTTACAACCATATATAATAAGTATTATGTTTAAAATTAAGTAAACTGCAAATTTTTTACTCTTTTTTGTCATTTTTTTATCTAAGTCAGCTTGGGCCATACCAATTGTTGTAAAGATAAAACCTGCTGGTTTGGATTTGCAATCCAAATTATTTAATCCCGATACATCAATTCTGCCTTTTAAACTGCTTGACATAAAACAAATATATTAATTGGTATCATTTTTTGCATTACAAATGCTAATAATATCAAGTGCTGTTTGTAAAAACACATCGGCTGGTTTAATTACCTATTTTGATTATGCAACTTTCACTATCAGATTCAAGTAAAACTACACTTTTGTCGAAATTATTTTCTGTAATTATCATTAATATGTTTACTAATTGATTACCTGAATCTATTGGGTTAAATTCAATATTTATTAGACCATTTCTATTTTTAAAAATTGTATTATTTTCCTTAAGAAAAACTTGATAATCACAGCAGAAGTCTTTGTGTGTTAATTTTTTACAACTTCCAGAAGTTGCAAATTTGAAAATATAATTGCCATCTTTAAAAATCATTTGATAAACACTACATTCTGAGTATTTACTATTTGATTGTTTATTTTCATAATTATCATCATTATGTAAAACATTGTTACAACTAATTAATAATACAAAAAAAATATTTATCCATCTTTTCATAACAAAACAATTAATTTCTATTATAATTTATAACCCTGCTAGCGCCCACAAAGCTAAGGCTGACCTACGTCCGAAAGCTTTCAGACCTGTGCTATTTTTAGTATGTTTTCTAATCATAAACAAATATTATTTACTGCTTTTACTTGGTTATTATCACAGAATTTGCGGAGAAAGAAATTCTTCCGTTGCCTTAATTAACTTTGATTTGTTTTCATTTGTTATTTCTATAATTTCCATTTTTTGTTTAATTCTAGACACTAATCTCTCTAAAGAGTTTCTTTCAACTGGGCTATTCAACCAATATTGAATATCACTTTTTAAAACAACAAAAAGTAAATCACCCGGATAATAATCTCCTGATACAAATAAATCCTTATCTAAAATTTCAATTGCTCTTGGAATTAAATACTTTAAACATTGATTCTGTCCAATCATAATTCTTAAATCCTCGATAGTAAACTGACAAATTAATTTCTTTCTCAAGGTATAAATACGCCAAACTAAATATGAAACATCTTCCTTAGATGGAATATCAAAGTATTTAGCTTCTATTTCTTCAATTGTTAAATTCATTTCATTGATTATTTTTATAGATTACCAACTGGTTAGGATTTATAATCCGAATCAACTATTAGAAGGATTTGCAATCCGCTTTTTAAACTACTTGACATAAAACAAATATATTAATTGGTATCATTTTTTTATTACAAATGCTAATAATATTAGTGCTGTTTGCAAAAGTGCAACTACTGGGTAAAATGGTTTAAATAATTTTATAATTACAAACTCCTTTTTCATTTTAAATCCTTAGTCTCTCAGCTTTGGCTCTGCGTCAAGCTACGAATAGTCGGTTATGCTTGGTTGTGCTTTGTGCTTTCATCTTAGCACAGACTATACGTCCGCGCCAACGGGGACACTTTAAACAATGAAAATTTACCTCATTTTAAAAACAATAATGTAAGAACCAAAATAAAATCCAATTTTATTCCTATCAAAAACATATATAATTAGTTTACCCTGTTTACCCCAATCAATACCAATATTAGTTTGATAGCACAGTATTTTATCTTTTTGCAAGTTGTCTTTCAAAGCATATATAAATTTACTTGATATCAATGAGTCAGATTGAAGGTCACAAAACGAACACGGTTCACTAGTAAAGGTAGTATCAACAAAAACGGATTTTACTATTGGGCTACCTAATTCTATTTGCTTATTTAAAACCATATTATCACAAAGACATGCATTCTTCGGTAAGATAGTTCCACTTTTAATTGCTAGAATCAAAGAGTAGCAACACTTGAACTCCTCCTTCAATTCCGTTTGATTTAAGCCTAAATCAATTAATGGAATAATCTCTTGAACACAATATTCACCATCGTCTACCCAACTCTTGTTCTGAGCAGAACAAGATGATATGTTAAACAGTATAATCAATGCTATAGAAAATAATGCAACTAAACTATTTGGTTTCATATAATAATTTGTCTATAAGTTTTTTATTATAAGCAAGAGCTGGTTTACTTACATCAAATCGTGTATAAACACCAACTAGTTTGAATTTGCAATCCGAATCATTTAATCCCGATACATCAGGAAGGATTTGCATTCTGCCTTTTACTCTGCTTGACATAATACAAATATATTAATTGGTATAATTTTTTATTACAAATGCTAATAATATTAAGTGCGGTTTATGAAAGTGTAACTGCTAAGTAAAACGGTTTTTAGGTAATTTTATAATTACAAACTCCTTTTTCATTGTAAATCCGCAGTCCCTCAGCTTTGGCTCTGTTCAGACTTTGAATAGTAGAACAAGATTTAGAGCTTAATTAACTAATGAAAAACTACCAATACCGGTGTTCTGCAAGTGGTTTGTTCAAAATATATGCTTTACGCATATAAAAAGTTGATTGAGGAAAGCAATTTAAATAACCATTTTCATCAAAATCTAACCAAACATCGGAAGGAGTTCTAAATTTTGGTTCCTTATTGGTAAGTTTTTTTAAGTTTTCATTGAATTGTTCCCTAGAAAATATGAAGCACGATGAGTCTATGGTTGGCATGCATATAAACCAGACTGTATCTTTTCTTATTGACGGATTTAAATATTTATCATAATATTTAGCAACTAAAACACTATCCACTAAATCAATATAATGCAATTGCCCAAAATCACTATCCCAACTCCTTATATTAATATCATATATATGCCATGGTCCATCTAATCCATTATTACTTTCTATAAAACAAGGGTAAATAATAGGAACTGTAATTGCGCCAACTTCTTTACTTTCAGAGTAAAATTTTTCAATATTGTTTTTACAGGCTGTTAAAATGATTAACATAACAACAAATAGCCAAAGCAATGTTTTTTTCTTTTGTAAGTTCATAATTATTATTCCTGTTTTAACCAGCTAGTTTGAATTTGCAATCCGAATCATTTAATCCCGATACATCAGGAAGGATTTGCATTCTGCCTTTTACCCCGCTTAACATAAAACAAATATATTAACTGGTATCATTTTTTACATTACAAATGCTAATAATATTAAGTGCGGTTTGTGAAAGTGCTTCGTTCGGTTTTAATTGGAGTTACAAACTCCTTTTTCATTTATTAATCCGCAGTACCCTAGCAATTGCCTTACTGCAAGCTCCAGATAGTTTTGAATTTGTTAGGCATAAATGATAAACTACTTACTATTACAAGATTTATATTTTTCTTGATGTATATCTTTAAAAGAATAAATATGCCATACTCTTGGATAAAGTCGCGTTTGTTTTTCTTGTTCAATTGATAACTCACTAAAATATAAAAGTTTACTTTTATCTGAAAGTTTATTTTCAATTACATCTTCTTTGTTTACTAAAATATTTAATGAATCCCATTTAACGCTAATGCCATCCATTTCGCCATAAAAGTTTAAGCATAAATAGTTAGTATCGGGTATTTTATTAATTGTTTGTGGATTATATCCTAATAAATAAAACCGTTTATTTTTAATTGTACCTTCTTTGTTATACTCCCCAACAAAAGATAAACATTTACTACTATCAGGAGAGGCAACTGAATATAATGCAACATAATCCGAATCATGCTCATTACAACTAATAAACAAAGCAACTAACAAATAAATTCTTCTCATATTGATAACATTATTAATTATTAAAATAACCCATTTACTGTAAATCATCGAAAGCATTACATCCAGCTAGTTTGAATTTGCAATCCGAATCATTTAATCCCGATACATCAGGAAGGATTTGCATTCTGCCTTTTACTCTGCTTACCATAAAACAAATATATTAATTGGTATCATTTTTTAAAATTACAAATGCTAATTGAGGTTTGTAAAAACCGCACTAGCTAGGTTATTGAAGTATTATTTACGCTAACTAAAAATAAAACCAGTAAAAATCCACACTTGGGCCAAACCTAACTGTAGGTAAAGGGATTTTTATATAATTTAAAGCTTGTGTTAGCATTCGTTGGCCACCTGTTCGTTGTGGTATGATTTCGCGCCAATCAATATCTAAAGTTAAAAAATACTCGTAATTTCCTTTGCCTTTATTTGCTTCTAGGTTGGTGCCTTTATAATAATCGTTCAAGGTGTTATCTACTCCAAATCCACCGGCTATAGTAAGGTAATCAGGCCAAATTTTTTCCACCTTTGAACCTTTAGGCAACCAAGTATTTACAGTAGCTGTAAGCCAATAAGTGTGGTTCATGTAATCATCAAACCAATCGGCATATTTAAATTGGTTGTAGTAATACATATCGCGTTGGTAATAGCTAAACTTAAAATTAAGTGCTCTAAAATTTTCGGACTTATATTTTAAATAAGGAATGGCACTTCCAATAGTTCCAGCAGCAATATCGCCCATACTAAAGCCATAAGTTTGAGCAAAACCATCTTTAACTTCAATAAACACATGCATGGTGGTGCCTAATATAAATGAGTATAAATACGATTTATCATCGTTTAACCCCGACCATTTTAAAGCACCATGTAATCCTTCGGCTAATAATAAACCTCCCATTAAATGAGCGCATTTATCCACGTTTTTAGCATATTTATAATCAGGTCCATTATCAAAATGAAACGATTGTTTGTTATCGCTCCACCACACATTTTGAACATAAATATAAGAAGCCAATAAGGTTAAACCCGTGCCTCCTACTACCGAATAAAACTTTAAAGGGTTTGGCTTTTTTACAGTTTTATAAATACTATCATTCACTAGGTGTTGACCAATAGTTGGAGAAGAAAAAGTTACTAAAAATAATATAGTAATAAGCAGCGAGGCAAAGGTTTTCAGCATCAAAGCAATTATTTGAATTGGATATTTTTAAATATTAAAAAACTAAATTACTATTGAAATTACTTACTCAAAAACGCTATTAAAAGTTAATATTTAAGTTAAACTCACTAGAAACTATGTTAGGTAACTTTAAATAACCACATTTCTTATTTTGTAACTTAGTATTATAAATGGTGTATTCATTTTCAATTTTTTCAAGTACATAACCTTTGCTCTTAAGTTCTTCTATGAAATTATTTAAAAATTCATCATTTCTACCTAGAGCTTTTCCATTAAGGCTTATTTTTAAATTATAACCAATCAATTTGGCATTAGGATTAATTTTTGTACCAATTAGTTTGCAAGTATTACAAGCGTTGTTTTTCTCTTCAAAAATATTAAGTTTTATATTATCACTATAATTTAATAAAACTTCACAATTCAGAAACTCTATAAATTCAGGAAACATAGTGTGTTGAACTTTTAAATCAGTTAAAAATTTAAGTGAATCGTAATACCTATTTTCACCTTCTTCCATGTCTCCATCCACCATCATGATAGATTCTATTGCTGCTAAAGAATCAGCCATTCGAACAGCCATTTCAATTGAATCCATAATACTTCTTTCTTCTTTTTCGGCATCACTTAAGTTTTCGTCAATATACTTTGATTCAATCTTTCCAAATATTAATGTATTATGTTTACCTAAATTAGAATTTAGCTCCATTTCGGCTAACTCATTTTCATCATAAATTGCATCTTCTGCAGAATATTCTTTGGTTTGTGCTAAGTCAAATTTTTCAATCATTTTAACCACATTATCGTTTGCTTGCAGCCCATTAATACTATTATTTGTAATTTTACTTCCTAAAATACTTGCAATATCTTTCGTATTAAAGTAATTATTCCTAGCTGGCTGTTTTTCGATTGAATATCCGCCAGAAATATTTGCACTAAAAATAGTGTTTTTAGAAATTTCCTTTAAATTTTTATCCAAAAATACAGCACCTTCCTTTTCTACAGCTATATAATTTCCATTTGACAATGACAACAAAATTAAATAGGGAATATTTTTGACTTTATTACCATTTAACTTATAAATATCAGTTTTTACACCCAAATCAATACTAGTGCCAATAAATTCTTTTCCAGTTAATTGTATAAAATCAAACTTAGCCCTAACTAGTATTTCTCCTTTACTATCTAACACACCATATTTTTTACCACACATAAATATTGAAAAATCTTTATTGGTATATGGTAAAACCCATTCAAATATTGGATTAGGTTCAACAATAATTTTGCCATTTGGCTCCATTACGCCACATCCATTTTTTCCGTTTTTAAATGAAATTTTACCATTTGTAACTTGGTTAGCCAACAATAAATTAGTTGTTAAATTATAAATAGAATTTCCTTTTTTATCAATTATTCCTACTGCTACATTACCCACAATATTTTGTTGCACCACACAGTAACCTTCATTAAAATCGCTAACTTTTGAATAAATTGGTTCTATAATTACTTTACCGGCATAATCTATAAAACCCCATAAATTTTTACTATTTTTAAATGCTGCAAGCCCATTTTTAAACTCATAAGCTTCTTCTATAATGGTACCTTTGTATTCGTTAAGCCAAGCTAATACCTCACCTTTTTTGTTTATAATTTTTAAACTTTCATTAGCCGAAGAAACAATTGCTAAACCTTCACTAAATAATGTACCTGACGCATACTCTTGACCAATTTGTTTAAAGCCATTATTACTATCAAAGTATAACACTTTGTTTTGACGCGATACTTTAATTATACCAAATTGTTCATCAATGTTTTGAAAGTTTGCAAAATTTTTGGTTAAGTCGGTTAAATTTCCAACTTGCTTGCCATTTAAATCAAAAATTAAAGTGGGTCCACCTTGGTATAACTTCCCAAAAAACAAAGTTCTATTGGCTGGCCAATTAAATGCAGCTCTTTCTATTGATGGGTAAACAGTCCAACCTGAACTTGCATTTGAATTAAAAATGCAAACAAAAAACAATACAATACAAAAGTATTTCCTCATAATCACGAATATTTATTTGCGGAAAATATAAAATTAATTCTAGGTTTAAAATTAATTTTAAAAGTGCTTTTATGTTACCTATTTACTTAAATAAATGGCTAATCTTTCTCCAACTGCGCTATCATTTTTGCAATTCTATCTTCTAGTTTTTCACTGCTTAGCTTTTCGCGCAATCTATCCACCATTATTGGGAAACAAAATGGTGAAGCTTGTTCTAAGTTTTTAATAATAATTTCTTGGGTGTTGATTCGTGTTAATGCTGCTCGCAAACGCTTTTCTTCAAGTTGGTCGTTCAGTACTTCGTTATACGATTGTTGTAAAAACAAGTTTTCTGGTTCAATATCATTAAATACTTCAAAAAACATTTTACTACTGGCTTGTAAATGTTTAGCCAACATATTTTTTCCAGGAAAACCCGTAAAAATAAGTCCTGCTATTTTTGCTATATCTCTAAATTTACGCCTAGCCATTTCGGCTGCATTCATACTATTGAGCAAATCGTTATTTAAATCTTCTAACCCAAAAGCATTATCTCCTATGGCATCTTCAATGGGTATGGGTTCATCACTTAATAATTCAAAGCCATAATCGTTAAAAGCCATTGATATACTAATGGGCTGCATAACTGAAATGCGATATGCTATTAAACTGGCAATGCCTTCATGCACCAATCGGCCTTCAAAAGGATAAATAAAAACATGGTAACCATCTTTGGTTTTTAGTTTTTCAATAAGCAATTGATTGGCTTTTGGAACCAATGATAATTGCTGCTGCGTATCTAAAATATTGGCTATGGATTGAAACTCTATGTTATCGATGCTATTTTGAGGAAAATTATTCAAGCCTTGCCTTATCATTTCAGATACTTGGCTGCTCAAAGGCATTCGCCCTCCTTGCCAACTTGGAACTACTGCATTCTTAGCATTCGATTTTTTTACATACACAATTTGGTTACGTATTTCAACCAACTCCAATGTTTTGCCTGCAAACCAAAATACCGAACCTTCTTTTAATTTGGTAAAAAACCATTCCTCTACCGTTCCTAGTGTTCCACCTTTAACATATTTAATCACCAAAACCGAATCGCTGGTAATGGTGCCAATGCTTAATCTATGGCGCATAGCAATTCGTTTATCCACTACTTTATAAAGTCCTTCATCAGTAATAATTACTTTGTAAAACTCATCGTAAGCCGCTAACGATTTTCCACCTTTAGTTATATAAGTTAACAACCAATCCCAATCATTTTCCGTAATATCTTTAAAACAAAAAGAGCTTTTTACTTGGTTAAAAATACTTTTTTCATGGAAACCACTACCCACAGCAAGCGTTACCAAATACTGACTCAACACATCAAAAGCATTGAGAATAGGAATTTTGCTTTCCATTTTTCCATCTAAAATAGATTGACGCAAAGCAGCAGCTTCCATTAATTCAAGCGCATTGGTTGGCACAAAATAAATGGTGGATTTAGCTCCCGGTTGATGCCCACTCCTACCCGCACGTTGTAAAAAACGCGCCACGCCTTTAGGTCCTCCTATTTGTATAATTTGATCAACTGGTCTAAAATCAACTCCCAAATCTAAACTACTAGTACAAACCACCGCTTTAAGATTAGCTAAGTGTAAATTTTCTTCCACCCAACTTCTTATTTCGTTACTCAACGAACCATGGTGCATGGCCAATTTTCCTGCTAAATTTTCGTTAGCTTCTAACAATGCTTTATACCAAATTTCGGTTTGTGCTCTGGTATTGGTAAATATAAGTGTGGTATTGGCTTGCTCAATTATTGGAATAATTTTATCAATTAATTTTAAACCCAAATGCCCTGCCCAAGGATAGTTTTCAACCTCGTTTGGTAATACTGAAATTATTTCAATTTGTTTGTCAATTTGAGCTTTAACCAATACAGTCTGTTCTTTGTTTTTTTGCAATAATGGATACAATAAAACTTGTTTGGCTTCTTCTAAATTACCAATGGTGGCGCTTATTCCCCAAACTTTTAAATTATTGCAACTATTTACCAAATAAGAAATAGCTAATTCCATTTGCACGCCACGTTTGTTTCCAATTAATTCATGCCATTCATCTATAACAATGGCTTGCAAATTTTCAAAAACTTTATCAGCATCTTTTTGAGCCAACATCAACTGCAAACTTTCGGGAGTAGTAATTAAAAAATCTGGTTGTTTCTTTGTTAATTTAGCTCTTTCGGCTGCTGTGGTATCTCCAGTTCTAGTTGCTATTTGCCAATCAATATCCATTTGCTTAGCAGCTTCACTTATAGCCAATTGCAAATCTTTGGTTAAAGCTTTAATAGGGCTTATCCAAATGGCTTTTATACCTTTTTTACTTTTAAATTGATTGGCTTGCGCCAATATAGGTAACGCCAAAGCAAATGTTTTTCCACTACCTGTAGGTGCGTTTAATAAACCACTTTTACCCTCAAAATAAGCTTGCCAACATTGTTCCTGAAATGGAAATGCTTTGAAGCCTTTTTGTTTAAAGTAATTATGAAGAAGTTTTAACATGTAATATTTACAATAATAATTAATGAAATTTGTTTTTTCATTTAAATAAGTGTTTTGTAATTGGCATAAATAATTAGCACCTCATTTTACCAAAAAAGTTTATAATTGCATGGTATGCAGCACTCCAATTCTATTTATAAACTAACAGCTTTATGGGCTTTTGCCGAATGTAGCTTAGGCGGATTAATGCACTTATTTAAAATTCCTTTTACAGGTTTTTTTGTTGGTGGTTTTGCAGTAATTATAATAGGCTTAATAGCCTATTTTAGCAATCAAAATTTTAAAACCATTTTACAATCTACTATTTTAGTAATATTGGTAAAAGCTGCTGTTAGCCCTCAGTCGCCACCTCCAGCTTATTTTGCAGTGTTGTTTCAAGGCTTTTTTGGTGCAATTATTTTTGGTGGATTAGGTTTTAATAAAATAAGTGCTTGTTTGTTTGGAGCAGTTGCCATGATAGAATCGAGCTTACAAATGATTATAAGCAAAACCATATTTTATGGCATGAGTTTTTGGAAAGCCATTGATTTATTATTTAAAAATATTCTGAAAGATTTTGGGCTTGATAGCAATATTTCATTCAGCTTGTGGCTCATACTTAGTTATGTTTTACTGTATGCTATTTGGGGTTTATTATTAGGAATTTGGAGCGCTAAATTGCCCAATAAATTAAGCAGTAAATGGACAATCATTTCAAAAGAAATAAGCAGTATCAATTTAGAAACATTACCAGAAGGTAAACGTACTTATAAAACTTTTAAATGGTTAGGAGTGCTATTTACCTTGGTGTTTATTGTTACCATTTTATGGTTAAATGGCGAAAAAAAATGGGATGCCGTTTTTATAGTTCTTAGAACAATTGCTGTTATTGGTTTATTGTATTTTATATTGGCTCCTTTTATTAAACACCTCATTAAAAAATACTCAGCCAACAGGCAAAATCAAATAAACGACATAGTAAACGATTTGCCACAAATAAAACAAACGGCCCAATTAGCTTTTGCTTTAGCAGGTAAAAACAAAAAAGGAATAAGCAAATACCTTGAATTTGTTTGGATTTTGATTACCTTAACTTTGTACCATGAAGCCTAATATTTTTATATTATGCAAAGCCATTCAAACTGGTAAAACCACTGCTTTAATGCAATGGTGCAACACTCAAAAAAACATTGCAGGCATACTTACTCCTGATATAGAAGAAAATAGAAAACTATTTGATATTGAGCACAATACAATTTATGATTTTGAAGTAAAAAATCCTTTACCAACTGATGAAATAACACCTATAGGTAAGTTTAATTTTTACACCCATGTATTTACCCAAGCACAGCAAATTATTACGAACAATAATGCCAATTATTTAATTATTGACGAAATTGGCCGATTAGAATTAAACCAGAATAAAGGACTTGAACCCGCTTTAAGTAAAGTAATCAGCACTTATACAAACTACCAAAATGATGGCTGCTTAATTTTAGTAATTCGTGATTATTTGTTGGAAGATTGCATAAAAAAATACCAATTGCAACATGCAAAAATCATTCAAGATTTAGCAGAAATAACTACAGAAAATGAGTGTGTTGGTGTGGTGTTAGCGGGAGGAAAAAGTATCAGAATGGCAACTGATAAAGCTTTTTTAAACTATCATGGTAAAGCTCAAATTTATTTCTTATCAGAGCAACTCAAAATGGTAACTAATAATGTAATTCTTTCTATAAACCATGAGCAGGAAAGCAAAATAGATAATGTATTTGAATACTTAGTTGATAGCGAAAAGTACAAAGATTCAGGACCAATAAATGGATTGCTTACAGCACATGAAAAATATCCAAACAAGCCTTTAATAGTATTAGCTTGTGATTATCCGTTATTAAGCTTAACAGATATTTTAAACTTAAAATA
This sequence comes from uncultured Bifidobacterium sp., assembly GCA_964529175.1. Taxonomy (GTDB): domain Bacteria; phylum Bacteroidota; class Bacteroidia; order UKL13-3; family UKL13-3; genus JAAFJM01. The sequence continues at coordinate 18,347 of CAZGVO010000018.1, read as the reverse complement.
TACTTTTTTAAAACACCAAAAAACTATTACTTTCTTTAATCCTGAAAGTGGTTTTAGAGAACCATTATTAGGCGTTTATCATCCAAATGATTTAGCAAAATTATTGGCATTTTACAAAAATGGAAATACAAGCTTACAACAGTTTTTAAATACCATTGATGCCATAAAATTGGAACCAACTAATTTACAAAACATAAAAAGTATTGACAATCTTTCAGACTTAGAAGCCATCAAAAATCAAATAAATAGCCAAGTATGAGTAAACCTTCAGTAGCACCAATTTCTATTATTAAAGTAAATCAAGATGAGCAAATAACTGCCAATGATTTATTAGCTGTAGAAGAACCTTTGGAAATTAGAATTGGTTTTGGACCAAAAGAAAATCGTGAACAGCGTAATGTTTCCGTTACCATGCGCACACCTGGAAACGATTTTGAATTGGCTTTGGGCTTTTTATTTACTGAAGGTATTATTCAAAATATAAATGAAATAGCTCAAATAAAGTATTGTTCAGAAGTAAATACCCAACAAGATAATCAAAACATTGTTCGAGTAGAATTATACGAAAACATTGAAATAGATTTTAGCAAACTGCAACGTAATTTTTATACCACATCTAGTTGTGGTGTTTGTGGCAAAGCAAGTATTGATGCTATTAAAACGGTTTGTAATACAGAAACAGAAACCACACAAACACCTGTTAATCAATTTATTATAAAAGAGCTTCCTATTAAACTAAGAGCTCAACAAAATGTATTTGAATACACCGGAGGTTTGCATGCTTGCGCTCTTTTTGATTTGCAAGGTAATTTAGAAATTTTAAGAGAAGATGTTGGTAGACACAATGCTTTGGATAAATTAATTGGAGCAATAGTTGGTAATAAAAATAGAACCGATTCTTTTCAAAATAAAATACTATTACTAAGCGGCCGTGCTAGTTTCGAGTTGATTCAAAAGGCAGCCATGGCTGGCATACAAGTGATTTGTGCAGTTGGCGCGCCAAGTAGTTTGGCTGTTCAAACTGCACAAGAATTTGGTATTACTTTAATTGGTTTTTTAAGGGAAAACAGGTTTAATATTTATTGTAATCCAGAGAGAATAACAATGGACTAATCCATTTTAAAATCGGTAACAATACCCTTTTGTTTTTCCCAAACTTTACCATTCCAGATCATATAATCGTAACTACCATCAGGTACATAAGTTTCGTACATTCCTGCATTATCAGGCTTAGGCGGAATAATGTTTTCGTAAATTAACAGTTTGCGTTTTTCTTCGTAACGCAAAGTCATAGTAGCACTGTTGTTAAACTCCCAAATCATTCTGTATAAAGGTTGTTTGGTTTTTATATCAAAAATAGGTGCTCCAAAGTATGGCTCATTATCTCTAAAAAATAATACATCCATTACCTTTTTATTACTTTTACTAGTGGCTCCATCCCAACCTAACAAGGTATAATATGTTCCTTTTTGAGTTTGAGTTCTTATAATTTTATAATAAATAGCTCCAAACCAATGGTCTGCATCGGTTTCAGCATAAAACACTTTTTCAATGCTATCGCTTCTATCAATTATGGGAAAAAAATCGGGCATATTGTATAACTTCTTCTCGCGTTTAATTTTTTTAGGATTCATTTGAATTACTCCAAAATTTCTAAAATGCTCATCATCGCTGGCTACATTCCAAGTAAATATTCTAAAATAATCATCTGGCGATTTTATAATAGAAATATTTTTTAATGAATCGAAATTATAAAAATAAGAATTATTGGTTTTTAATGTTCTAGCAAGGGTTCTAATAAAATTTTTACCACTACTAATTCTGGTCATTTCATCTAAACTAGTAACCATTTTTTGAGCCAAACCACTTAGTCTTATTTCAGCATCTTTTAAAGTATCAAGCGTTAGCGAGTCAATTTTTTGTGCATTGCTCACTAATCCTAAAAAAATAAAAGTTATTGTACAAAAAATGTGTTTCATTACGCAATTATAAACGAAAATTAGTGTTTATTATTATTTACTAGCAGCTCTTCTTGCTCTTTCTTTTAAAATTAGGTTTAGCTCACGTCCTGTTTGCCCGGCTACACTGGTATTTTCGGCCGCACGTCTAAACAAATAAGGCATAACTGCTTTTACTGGACCATAAGGCAAATACTTTGCCACATTATAACCAGCATTGGCCAAATTATAACTTAAATTATCGCTCATTCCATATAATTGACTGAAATATATACGTTTATCATCATTTGCTATATTTTTGTCAAGCATTAATTGAGCTAATAAACGGCTGCTATCTTCGTTATGAGTTCCAGCGCAAATACTAATTCTACCAATATTTTCTACACAATAAATAAGAGAATTATTATAGTCTTTATCGCTATTTTCTTTGGTAGTTTGAATTGGATCTAAGTAATTTAAAGTTTTTGCTCTTTCGCGTTCTTTTTCCATGTAAGCTCCTCTAACCAATTTTACACCTAAAAAATAATTATTGGCTAAAGCATGTTGGTGACTTTCTTTTAAAAACGCCAGCCTATCATGGCGATACATTTGTAAAGTATTGTAAACAATGGCTTGTTGCTTATTGAACTTTTCCATCATGGCAGTTGCTAAATTATCAATAGCCAATTGAATCCAAGTTTCTTCTGCATCAATAAAAATACGGACATGATTATCATAAGCTGCTTGGCAAATTTTTTCAATTCGAGCAACTACTTTTTGGTATTCAGCTGCTTCTTCTACTGTTAACATGTCGTTATTGTATACTTTTTCAAGTAAAGCAAAACGAGCAACTCCTGTAACTTTAAATACACAAAAAGGAATTTTAGGGTTATTTTTAGCTTTATGAATGGTGTCTATGGTTTCTTTGCAGGTATAATCAAAGTCTTCTTCAGCTTCTTTCCCCTCTACCGAATAATCTAAAATGGTTCCAATATTGTATTTATATAAATTATCAATAGCCAATTCGCATTCTGTAATACTCTCACCACCAACAAATTGCTTGTAAACAGTATTTTTTATAATTGGTTTTATCGGCAAATGCAATGCAAATGCTGTTTCTACCAAAGGAGTACCTATTTTTACTAGCCAATTCATTCCTATTGCTTTAAACAATAAATAAGAAGTACGTAATTCGGCATTATTCTTCGATTTGAAGGCAATTTCAGTATTTGAAAAATCTAGGTTTAATATTTTATTAGTCATAAAATGCTTTTAAAAATAAAGTTTAATTTAGCAGCGCAATTATAAGTTTTTAGATACATTGTTTTACGCTACTGATGAAAGTTATTTACGATAAAAATTATAAAGTGTTTTTTGGAACTGATGTTTTAAATCAACTAGCACAAATACTTATAAATAAAGCATATAGCCATGTTTTTGTTTTAGTTGATGAAAACACAGAAAAATACTGTTTACCAATATTAAAACCATACTTAGAAAACTTTACAGTTATAAAAATTGAAAGTGGCGAGCGAAATAAAAATTTAGCTTCGGCCGAAGTGGTTTGGCAATGCTTACAAAAAAATTTAGCCAACAGAAATACTGTTTTATTAAACTTAGGCGGAGGTGTTTTAAGCGATTTAGGAGGTTTTTGTGCAGCCACTTATAAACGTGGAATTGATTTTATTAATATTCCAACAACACTTTTGGGCATGGTAGATGCTGCTATTGGCGGTAAGCAAGGCATTGATTTAAACCATTACAAAAATTTAATTGGTTTATTCAAACACCCAGAACATGTGTTTATTTATCCAAACTTTATCAGCACCTTACCCAATATTGAAAAAACAAATGGTTTAGCCGAAATCATTAAACATGCTTTAGTTGATGATAAAAAGCTTTTCGAAAAATTAGTTACAACCCACCAAATTGATTTTGAAAACATGGAGAAACTAATTGAGAAATCGGCTAAAATAAAAATTGAAATAGTAAATAAAGATCCTCACGAAAAAGGATTACGTAAGGTTTTAAACTTTGGGCATACCATTGGGCATGCAGTTGAAACATTTAGTTTAGCCAATGATGTTGCGCCTTTAAAACATGGCGAAGCAGTGGCAATTGGTATTATTTGCGAAACTTATATTTCGTATAAACTTTATAATATTGATGATAAAGATTTAGAAAGAGTAGTTAAATTTATTACTGCAAATTTTAACAAATACATGCCTAAATGGGATACAAACGAATTGTTTAAAATTATGCAAAACGATAAAAAGAATAACAATTCGAATATCAATTTTACTTTACTTAAAAAAATTGGCAAAGCTGTAATTGATTGCAATTGTAGCAACGAACTAATTATTGAAGCATTGGAGTTTTATAAAAATCAAGCCTATTTGAATTAATATGTTTAGATTAATTAGTTATCCAATTTCAAATAACAACTTAACTATTAACTTACCTGCATCAAAAAGTATAAGTAATAGAGCGCTTATTTTAAATGCATTTTACCATAATTCTATCAAGCTCCATAACCTTTCGTTAGCCGATGATACACAACTAATGAACTGGGCATTATATACTAACGAAACCAAGCTCAACTTAAAAAATGCAGGTACATGTATGCGGTTTTTAACTGCCTATTTTGCTACTAAAAATAATAAAGAAGTATCCCTTTTATGCAGCGAAAGAATGAAGCAACGCCCTATTGCTAATTTAGTAAATGCTTTGCAAAACTTAGGTGCTGATATTACTTATTTAGAAAAAGATAATTTTCCTCCACTATTAATAAAAGGTAAGTTAATGGAAGGAAAAAAAATTACAATTAATGCATCTGAAAGTAGTCAATTTATTACAGCTTTAATGCTTATTGCCCCTTTTATAAAAAATGGGTTGTGCCTTGAATTAATAGGAAATATTGCTTCGTTTGATTACATAAAAATGACAGCATTGTTAATGGAACAGTTTGGTTTAAATGTGGCTATTGACAAAAACATCATTACAATTAAAAATCAAACAGATATAGCTCCTATTAAAGAATTTACCATTGAAAATGATTGGAGCAGCGCAGCATTTTGGTATTTAACTTGTTGCTTAAATAATGAAATTGCAATAACGCTAAATAACTTATCGTTAAATAGCATTCAAGGAGATAATATAACTGCTAAAATTTTTGAAGAATTAGGTGTTATAACCAAATCAATTGGCAATGATTTAATTATTCAAAAACAATTAGATGCGAACCAAATGTGTTATTTTGATTTAAGCAATTGTATTGACCTAGCCCCTGCCCTAACTGTAGCTTGTGCTGCATTAAACATAAACGCTACTGTAACAGGATTAGAAAATTTAGTAATAAAAGAAAGCAACCGTTTAGAAGCCGTTGTTACTGAACTAAAAAAACTGGGTTATAGTATTACGCATAATTCCAATACCATATTTATCCAACAAACAGATTCAATTGACTTTGAAAAATCTAATACCATAAACACTTATGGCGACCACAGAATAGCAATGGCATTTGCTCCACTTGCATTAAAATTTAAAAACTTAAGTTTAGACAACTTGGATGTGGTCAATAAATCTTATCCTGATTTTTTTACTGAACTAACTAAAGTTGGAATAGAAACTAAAGCTCTTTAGTAAACTGAATAGATGTTGGAGTAGGTTTTTTTATTCCTTTGGCATCAAAAGCTAATTTAATTTTTTCAGTAACGCTAAAGTGTACATCCCAATATTTTTCTACTGTTGTAAAAGGTCTAACAGCCAAAGTAATCATTCCATCTTCAGCATTTAGAACAGCCACTTGAGGAGATGGTATGGGTAAAACACCCTCTACTTGGTTACATACTTCTAATACTATTTGTTTGGCTTTTTCTAAATCAGTATCTGCTGCTACAGCCACAGTTAAATCAACCCTTAAACTTCCTTGTTTTGAATAATTAATAATAGTGGCATTAGATACAGCACCATTAGCTAAAATAATAGTTTTATGATCTGATGTTAATAGTATGGTATTGAATATTTGAATTTCAGTAACAACACCACTTTGCCCTTGCGATTCAATTAAATCGCCAACTTTAAAAGGTTTAAAAACTAAAATTAAAACACCTCCTGCAAAATTTGATAATGAGCCTTGTAAAGCCAAACCTACTGCCAATCCTAATGCACCAATTACTGCAACAAACGAAGTAGTTTGAATACCTAACATTCCAGCCACAGTAATCAATAACATTATTTTTAAAGCAACACCAATCATGCTGCTTAAAAACGACTGCAATGAAACATCTAAACCATTTTTCTTTAAGCCTTTGGCTGCTATTTTTGATAGCCAATTAATAAGATATAAACCAATTACAAATACTAAAATGGCTCCAACTAATTTAGGACCAAAAACATAAATAAAATTTATAAACTGTTGGGTAAGTGTGCTTGTTTCCATAAAAATTAGAACTATTACTCTACTAAGCTATAACTAATTAAAATATTAGTGTATTTACTATTTAAAGCTAACTGTTTGGCTATATTTTTATCTACTTGAATAATTACATCAGGATTATCATTAACCAAAATACTAGTTACTCTAACATAAATTTTCTTGTAATTTTCAGTACTTGTAATTAAAATTAAAGTACCTACTGGAACATTTTTATGAGCAATACCAATAAATTTATCGTCAGATAAATAAGCCAAACCTTTTTCTTCTACAGACTTAATACGATCTGACTTATCAGCTTTTTTAATTGCTTTTTGTGTTTCAGGATCAACAGTATTTAAAGCCAAATATGGCTTTCTTGCCCTCTCTAAATTTACAATTAAGTCTTGCCCAACTCTAATTCTATTTTGGTATAAATTGTTCCAATTAGCTATATCAGATGGCGATATTTTATACTTTTTAGCAATACCTTCAATGGTTTCACCATTTTGAACTAAATGCGTAAAAGACTCCTTGGTTTCACCGGGATTAGCATTGGCATGAACTTCTTTAATATTCATATCTTTAGCTTTATCCTCAATGGTTCTTTTAGCATTACTATCAAGCTTATCTGTAGGTGGTAAAATTGGATCACCCCAATTATATCTTGCAGAAGTATCTTTAACCACTGGTAAATTACTCGCAGTATTAGAAGTTACTTTAGTATTTGTTGTTGTATTATTTTCGGCTAACTGATTACTATTAGTAGTATTTTGATTTACAATATTTTCAGGCTCTATTGTATTTTTTTCTGCTACTAATATAGCATTTACAGCTTCTACTTTATCAATATCTAATCCAGTAAGTTTTTGTAATGTAACTTTGTTAGTAGGAATTAACAGTACTTGTCCTGTTTTAAGCTTAGGCGTTTTTAAATTATTAGTATTTACAATTTTTACATTAGTAGAATAGTTTTCTTTAGCTATTCTACTTAAATCTTCTCCACTTATTACGGTATGTTTAATATAATACCTACCTAGTTTTTTTACAACAATATAATCACCTAATTTTATTTCATTGGCTTTAAACTCTGTTGTATTTTCAGCTAAAGTTTCTTTAACACTTGGCGCATTTTCGGTGCTAACAGGCTCTGCATCTGTAGCTTTAGATTCAGCTATGTAATTGTCAACCTTTGCTTTTTCTAACTCTTTTGATTGAACTTCTTGTATAGGAGTTTCAGCATTAGCACTTGTATTGTTATTAGCAGAAACTACTGGAATTTTTATAATTCTGCCAACTGTTAAAGCATTGCTAGTTAAATTATTTCTTTTAGTAATATCGGTAACAGAACAATTATAATACTTAGCAATATTTTCTATTTTATCGCCATTACCAACTTTATAAACTATTAAACTATTGGCACCTTTAAATTCTGTTCTAATTTCTTGGCCTTTAATTATAGGCTTACCTCCATTACTATTAACCAAATTTGTTTTTACTGGGCTTTGTACTTTAGCAACCTTAACAGCATCTGTTTCATTTGAACCTGAGGTTATTGGTTTTTCTACTTCAGTAGATTTAGTTTCTGCTATTGGAATTTCCGATTCAACTTTTTTAGGACTATCTTGATTTGTAGCAAAATCACTATTATTATTAGTTGTTACAGGTATTTTTATTATTCTACCAACAGTTAACGTATTACTAGTTAAATTATTGCGTTTGGTAATATCACTAACCGAGCAATTGTAATATTTAGCTATATTTTCTATTTTATCTCCATTGCCTACCTTATAAACTACCAAACTATTAGTTCCTTTAAATTCTGTTCTAAGTTCTTGCCCTTTAATTATTGGCTTGCCTCCATTATTTTTAACTGAATTTGTTGAAGGGGGTGTTTGAGATTTTGTAGCTTTTACTAAGTCCGCATCATTAATTGTAGCTTCAGAAGAGGTAATTGGTTTTTCAGCCTCCACTGCTCTGGTTTCTGCTATTGGAGTTTCTTGTTCTGCAGGTTTAGTAATTTCAGTTGTTATTTTTTCTGCTGGCTGATTTTCTGCAGGAACAACAACATTGTTAGCAGATACAACAGGAATCTTTAAAATTTTACCAACTGCAAGAGTATTATTTACTAAACTATTCTGTTTAGAAATATCACTTACGGAACAATTATAATATTTAGCTAAATTTTCAATTTTATCGCCATTACCAACTTTATAAACTATTAAACTGCTTCCACCTTTAAACTCTGTTCTGATTTCTTGACCAAAAATTTGAGGCTTATTTGCATCAGTTATTAACTTGAGTTTTACAGGCTCAGTTGTAGCACTTTTGGGTACAGCATTATCTCCTTCAAAAACAGATTTAATATAAGGAACCTTTATTGTATTTACATCTTTCAATGTACCATCAGTCTGTGGATTTTCGTCAATCAAAGCACGCTCTAAAACACTGAATTTCTGAGCAATAGACTCCCAAGTATCACCTGGCTTTACTTTGTAAATTATATATTCTTTTCCTTTAATAGTTCTTATTACTAACTCATCTTTTTGCTGCGCAAAAACCGAATTAATTATAAAATATACTGCAATACAAAGCGATAGTAAATGTTTCATTTTACCTAAATTTATTTTGTATCAAAAATACAGCTAATTATCACAAAGTATTAATCTTAAAAATCAATTTATATGCAATAATTGTGGATTGTCTATTTTGGGAGAGCAGTTTGTTTTGAAAATAAAAGGTACTTTTCTTCGTATTGTCTAGTCATTTTTGAGGCACTGAAATTGGATTAAGTAAATGATATTCATAAACAACAGCAAACAATTTGACTTAATTAAATGATATTAAACCAATTATGCGGGTACATTATACAACAATTTGAAATATAGTATTTATTGTATATTATTGAATTTTTCAGGAAAAGCAATAGTGATAAAGAAGATAGTTTATAAATTTCTACCCAACACCCAACAGCGAAGCATAGAGGTGTTCTTAAACATATTTTATTCGTTTTTTTTAAAATTTGGTGTTGCGGCTAGTGGCTTATTATTAGTACCTATTAATTTAAACTACCTAGAAACTCAAGATTACGGTGTTTGGCTTACGCTTTCTTCCATTACTACTTGGTTTTATTTTTTTGATATTGGGCTAGCAAATGGGTTTAGGAATAAATTTACTCAAGCAGTGGCAATTGAGGATCACTTATTAGCTAGAAAATATTTAAGTACTACCTACGCTATAATTTGTATTATATGTGGAAGTTTAATAGCCGTTTTCGAAATCATAAATTATTTTCTGAACTGGAATAGTATATTAAATACCAATATGAACTTGGGTACAATTCAGTTTCTAATTCAAATTACTTTCATTATGCTGTGTGGTAAAATGATTTTATCAATTTTAACTACCACTTTAGCAGCTTATCATAAAGTGGCAATAAGCAATACCATAGAATTCATTGGATCTTTACTTATTTTATTCATTACTTTTCTTATTAGTAAAACTACTGATAGCAATATTATTTTGATAGGAATAATAAACAGTGTTACCCCTGTTTTATTATTAATAATAGGTTCCTTTTTATTTTACAACTCAATATTAAAGCAATATAAACCTTCATTTTTATACATAGACTTTAAGCTTTCTCGTTTTTTATTCAGTAAGGGAATACAGTTTTTTTTAATACAATTGGCCGTAATGTTTATGTTTACTTCAAATAATTTAATCATATCTCAATTATTCGGCCCAGAGCAAGTTACACCATTCAGTATTATCAACAAATATTTCTCCATTCCTCTTATGGGTTTTGGAATAATTATAATGCCATTTTGGGCAAGTTTTGCTGATGCTTATTTTAAAAACGATTTTAAATGGGTAAAAAATATGGTAAAAAAACTATTGTACATTTGGTTAGCACTTGCTGTCTGTTTAATTGTTATGGTTTTAATTTTACCTTTTGTTTTAGATATTTGGATAAAACGAAAACTTGAATACAATCAAGCTCTTATTTGGTACTCAGCGTTATTTGTATTAATGAATGGCTGGGGAAGCATTTTTTCTAATTTTATTAATGCAGTTGATAAAATTAGGGTTCAGTTTTTAGGAGCCATCTTATTGGTATTTATTAATGTGCCATTATCTTTATTCTTATGCAAATATTGTAATTTGGGTATAGAGGGTATTATGCTTTCCTCATGCATTTGTTTGCTACCAAGCAGTATATTAAGTCCATATCAATACTATTTAATTATTAACAAAAAGGCTGAAGGAATTTGGCTGAAATAAGCTATAATTGCATTACAAAAATATTTTATGAGTATAAAAATTCCTGTTTACCAACCATCTTTAAATGGAAATGAAAAAAAATATGTAAATGAATGTTTAGATTCTACATGGATTTCTTCAAAAGGTAAATTTTTAGGTCAGTTTGAAGAACAATTTGCTTCATACATCAATATAAAACATGCTACAGCAGTTAGTAATGGAACTGTAGCAATACATTTAGCCCTAATTGCTCTTGGAATTGGCCCTGGAGATGAGGTAATAGTGCCAACTCTTACCTACATAGCATCAGTTAATGCTATTGCTTACACAGGAGCCACACCCGTTTTTGTGGATAGCTTACAAAGCACTTGGCAACTTGATACTGAAGATGTGAAACGCAAAATCACTTCAAAAACCAAAGCTATTATGGCAGTTCATTTATATGGACATGCTTGTAATATGGATGCACTTCAAACTATTTGTAAAGAAAACAACTTGTTTTTGATTGAAGATTGCGCAGAGGCTATTGGTTCAACCTATAAAGGTAAGCATGTAGGCACTTTTGGCGATATTTCAACTTTTAGTTTTTTTGGAAATAAGACCATTACAACTGGCGAAGGAGGTATGGTTGTTACCAATGATGAAACATTGATGGATAGAGCTGTTCATTTTAAAGGTCAAGGGCTAGCCAAACACCGCCAATATTGGCATGATGTGATTGGTTATAATTACCGTATGACTAATATTTGTGCTGCAATTGGATTGGCGCAATTAGAGCAAATTGATTCGTTCTTATCTCAAAAACGTCAAGTAGCACAATGGTATAAAGAAAAAATTACCAACCCAAACGTTGAATTCCATAAACAACACGAAGATGTTTATCATTCCTACTGGATGTGTTCCATTTTGGTAAATGACCCATCAAAACGCGATCCCCTAAGAGAAGCGTTAGCAAATGAAGGAATTGAAACTCGTCCATTATTTTATCCCGTACACACTATGCCAATGTACAGTTTAAAATTTCAAAAGCATCCTGTAGCCGAAAATTTAGGTTGGAGAGGTTTAAATTTACCAAGTTATCCAGGTTTAACAGAAAATCAGGTTGCTAGTATTTGTGATATAATAAATAGTTTTAAATAAATGAACGTAATATTTGGTTCGGCAGGTTTTGCAAAGGAGGTAGATTGGTTAATTTATGAAATAGCAGAAAAAACCAATGATAACTTTACTCCAGATTATTTTGTAAGTAAAACAGATATTGGGCAAACTTTAAATGGTAAAAAAATTATATCTGAAGAGGAGTTTTTTGCCTTAGCCGAATTGGGTACAAAAATAAACGTGTTTTTAGGTGTAGGAAGCCCCTTGATAAAAGAAAAAATATATAACAACTTACTTAAATACAATAATTTAAACTTTCCCAACTTAATACACCCAAACGCAATTATGGATAAAAGAGAAGGAATGATTAAAATGGGCTTTGGTAATATTTTTTTTCCCAGTAGTGTATTAACATCTCATATTACTATAAACAATTTTGTACTTTTATACCTTGATTGCAGCGTGGGACACGATACTTACATTGATAGTTTTACTACCATTTCTCCAGGGTGCCACATTTCAGGTAATGTAAAAATTGGTAAAACGGTTTATTTTGGAACAGGAGCAGTTACAGTTGAAAGAATTAGCATAGCAGACCACACCATAATTGGTGCAGGCGCAGCAGTAATAAAATCAATAACAGAATCAGGGACTTATGTAGGTACACCTGCAAAAAAAATTAATTAGTAAAAATGAAAATTGGAATATATGCCGAATACTTTATGGATTGGGGAGGCGGAATTGATTTTTTGCGCATAATTTTAAAGGGATTAAATAAAGTAAGCAATAAATACAATTACGAACTTGTTGTATTTATTCCAATTAAATCCAACTCCACATTTTCAATTTTTAAAATTGCAATAAAAAAACTTGTAAATACCATTTTAGGTTCTAAAAAGTACCATATAGCCAATCATCAATTCAATTTAGAACATATAAAAAATATTTTATCAAAAGAGGCTGATGTTAAGTTTGTAATATTTAAACATGCTGAAAGCAATTTCATCAATGAACTAAGAAAACATCAAATTGATGTAGTAATACCCTCTTTTAGTAATTTAGGTAAACAATTTCCTTTTCCTTGGGTAGGATATATATACGATTTACAACATAAATATTACCCTCATTTTTTTACCACTAAAGATATTGAGAGTAGAAATTTATCATTTAACCAAATTTTAGATAATGCCAAAGCTGTTATTGTTAATGGCCTTGCCGTAAAAAACGATATTGATAAATATTACCACAAAGCAGACAAAGTAGTGGCACTTCCATTTTGTCCACTTTATAACTCCGAGATTAAAACTGTTGAAATTACCAATAATAAAGAACTTCCGCAAAAGTACTTTATCATTTCTAATCAATTTTGGAAACATAAAGACCATAAAACAGCATTCATGGCTCTAGCCAAATTTTACCAAAATGGTGGAGATAAAAATATTCAATTAATTTGTACTGGAGGTACCCAAGATCCAAGAGATCCTAATTATTTTGCTGAATTACAAAATTTAATACAAAGGCTAAACATCACCGAAAAAGTGCATATACTAGGTTACGTTGAAAAACAATTTCAATTACAACTAATGCTTCATTCACTAGCTGTAATTCAACCAACTCTTTTTGAAGGTGGGCCAGGTGGAGGTTCCATTTACGAGGCTGTGGCCTATGGTATGCCAGCCATTGCTAGTAATATTCCTATTAATAAAGAGCTAAATGAAGAAAATCTATTATTTTTTGATGCAGGAAATGAAAATGATTTAGCATTAAAAATGGAACAAATTTTAAGCTTTAAAAAATTGAGCTATAATGACATTTCAAAAAATGCAGAACTTAACCAAAATAAACTTGGCGAAGCATTACATAAGGCAATAGTTATGGCTATTAGCTAGTTAAACCAAACAAAAATTGAAATTTTGAAGCTGATAACTCCAATAATTAATTAACCTTACTTTATAAAACGCGGTATGAAACAAATAATAAGAAAAATTATACATTCAATTATTGATTATATAAAACCCACAAACAGTTCGAAGAACGAACCAGTATTACTAGCCATTGGGTCTATGTTATCAAAACAACAATATTCCAATTTTTCAAATAATATAAACGATTATGAATTTAAAGTTTTTAGTCAATTTGGCGATGATGGAATCATTCAATATTTGATTAAGAATATCAAAATAGAAAATGAAACTTTTATAGAATTTGGTGTAGAAGATTATTTAGAATCAAACACTAGGTTTTTAATGATGAATAATAACTGGTCGGGTTTTGTTATTGATGGATCAGAAGAGTCAATTAATAGTTTAAAAAGTCGAGAGTGGTATTGGAAATTTTGCTTAACACATAAAGCTGTTTTTATTGATAAAGATAATATAAATGCATTACTTAACGAAAGTGGCTTAAGCAATATTGGAATTTTAAACATCGATATAGATGGAAATGATTACCATGTTTTTAAAGAAATTAATTTAGAAAAATTAAATCCTTCAATAATTATTACTGAATATAATGGTGTATTTGGGATAGAAAGACCCATTTCTGTTCCATACAATAAAACTTTTTATAGAACTGAGGCTCATTACAGTAATTTGTTCATGGGAGCATCATTAGCTGCGTTTAATTTTGAGGCAAATAACAAAGGTTACTCATTGGTTTGTTCTAACAATGCTGGAAATAATGCCTATTTTGTTAGAAATGATTTGTTGAACGATAAAATTAAACCTGTTAGCGTTAAAGAGGCTTTTAAAGAGAGTAAATTCAGAGAAAGTAAAAATATGGACAATACACCTTCTTTTTTACATGGAAAAAATAGATTAGAAGCAATTAAAGGCTTAGAAGTGATTAATGTAATAACTGGCCAAAGTGAAATACTTTAAAATACTTTTATCTAAATTTAAACAATCAGAAAGTATTAAATTCATAAGCATTGATTGTAGCTTTTTAATAAATTATTTACATTATGCAGCCAATTATTAGTATTATTATAGTTACTTACAATGCCGCCAATTACATTCAAAATGCAATTGATAGTGTAGTAAACCAAACTTATAAAAACATCGAATTAATAATAATAGATGGTCAATCAACTGATGGAACTGTTGATATAATTAAACACAATGAAAAAAATATAACATTTTGGAAATCGGAAAAAGATAATGGAATTTATGATGCCATGAACAAGGCTGTAAAACATTGCAATGGCGATTTTTACCTCTTTTTAGGAGCAGATGACATTTTATATAATACCTTGCATAAAGTAGTGCAAAGTATTAGTAACTTAAACTGTTTGTACTATGGCAATGTATATTTTGAAAAAGATAGAACCATTTACGATGGTCCTTTTAACTCAAAAAAAATTGTAATAAAAAATATTTGTCATCAGGCAATTTTATACCCAAAAGCAGTTTTCGAAAAATATACTTACAATTTAAAGTATAAAATTAGAGCTGATCATTATTTAAACCTACAATGTTTTGTAGATAAAGATATTGAATTTAAATATATACCAATTACTATTGCACAATTTAGCGCAGGGGGAACAAGCAGCTCAGCAATTGACCATGAGTTTAATAATGACAGGCTTCCTTTTATAAAACAACATTTTAATTATATTATTTATTACTATTGTAACCTAAGAAGTTTGTTAGCACAAACTTTAAAAAAGTAACCAAATTGATCAATGAATAATTTTGATTTTTTCTTCTTATTTTATAATCAACAACTATTATTTTGGTTTTCTTTTGCCTTGTGTGTTACTGTATTTTTGCTTTTGTATAAACCATACATTATTAATGTTTTAGATCCATTACTATTTTCAGCAATAATTACATCGTTTGGAGCTTCAGTTGTGCTGTTCATGTACTTTACAGGCTCTATAAAACTTTACTATTTAGCCAGTTACTTCTTAACTCAATTGGCATTTATTCTTGGTATTTATTTGTTTAAACCATTTAATTCAATAAAGAACTCATACCAAATAAAAACCTTGGTTATAGCCAATTCCAATTTTTTATTAAAACTATTCTTTATAGTAACATCTATTATTTTTATATTATTACAATTACAAGTTTATTTAGTAGCAGGTATTCCAATTTTTGCAAGCTCTAGGTTAGATACATTTAGTGGAGGTTCTGGCTTTGGTTTATTAAGCCGATTTATTGATGTAACGCAAATTTTTTCAAATACCATACTGTTTTATATAATAATTAATAAAGAAATTAAATCAGGCCTATTATTCAAAATATACTTAGGCTTTTTTGCCTTATTATTAGTTTTGTTTGCTATATTAAATGGGAGTAAAAGTGGCATTTTAACAGTACTTTATACTTCATTTACAGCTTGGGTTTTCTCTTTTGATATCTCAATAAATAAAATAGTAGCATCATTTATTAAAAAATATAAAATAGCTATTTTTTCATTTGTTGTATTTATTGGCTTAACCGTGGTAATTCTTCAAACAGATAGCACCTTAAATTTAAACCCAATCGAAATTTTGGGTACGCGTTTTATTTTTGCTGGAGATGTGTATTGGTATGCTTACCCTAACGATGTAATAATTGGATTTTATAACTATAATGGTATAAAAGCCTTATTTACCGATTTTTTGGGGTTATTCAGGTTAGAAAGTTGGGATAATCTTAATGGCCATTTTGGTATTGATTTGTTTAATTTTCACCATGTTTCAAATGCTACTTCGGGTCCTAATGCAAGGCATAATGTATTTGGACTCATGTATTTTGGTTTCAGCGGTTCTATATTGTTTTCATTTATACTAGGTTCTTTAGTAGGTTTTATGCGAAATGTACTTCCAATTTTATTACCCAAAAACTTTTTAACCATGTGTATTCTTAGTTATCTATACATTAAAGTAGCTTCATCATTAGATACAGATCCTATTTTAGGGGTTTCTTATTTTGATAATTTATTGGTGGTAACACCTACTATTACTGCTCTTGTCTTATTAATTTATTTTATAATCACCAAAAAATCGAAAACTTAATGGATATTTCTATAATTATCCCCTTTTATAAGCATACCCATTATTTAATAAGGTTGCTTAGCAATATTTATAATCAAGAAACCATCAAAAAAGGATTATTAAACTTTGAAATAATCATTGTTATTGACTCAATAGAAAATGAAATAACCGAACTTGAACAATCAATCCATGAAGCTATTGAATTTGATTTGTTAAAACATATTCATTTTATCAAAAATGCTACTAATTTAGGTGTGGCAGATTCAAGAAATATAGGTATTAAAGCTTCTAATGGAAATTGGCTCCATATTGTAGACCAAGATGATGAATTTAACTCAGATTTTTATAGACTTATAAAAGATAATGAAACTAATAATGCCGAATTTATATTGGTAAATGGTTTATTTAAATACGAACCCCAGAATTATACCCATAAAATTTATTACTTAAAACCAACTATTAATTTAAAAAACTTCATTTTAGATGATTTTATTCGTTCTCCAGGGCAAGTATTATTTAAAAAAAGTATTTTAAATGGAGTGTTTTTTAGAACAGCCAAATGCCAGAGAGGCTGCGATGACCGATTTTTTTGGATTGAATTATTTAATAATAACAACAATATAAATACTTATTATTCAGATACTTGCTATTATATAGCCAATATACATACCAATAATTTTAGTTTAGATAGTATGCAACTATACCAATGTAGTTTAGAACTTTGGGAGCAAATAGAAAGTAGCATAAAGGCTAATTACCAAAAATACATTATAGCTAATAAAGCCTGCTTAAATTATATAACTAAAAGCGATAAAAGTATGTACAATTTATTTTATTATTTGGAGTATAAATTCAAACCCTATCGGTTAGTTAGATTTATATTTAAATTATTGAGCAAAAAGAATATAATAAATTAATAATAATTTATTATTTCTATAACACCACCAGCAAAATGGTTTTATTAATTGCAATTTTTAATCAATTAATAGAATGACAAACAAAATTTCAATTATTATTCCGCCAACTGTTGAAAAAACAGTTTTTGATGCTTTAGATGTTATTGAAACAGCTTTAGCTCCTTATGTACAAGCTTTAACTGACGAAGAAAGAAGCAATATGCTTAAACTTTCTGATAAATCAGTAGCTTTTGTTACCAAAGCCAATGAGTATGGCAATGGTCAGTTTAAAAATATTTCGGAACCTTTTGTTGATTTGGCAGAGTTTAAAAAAGATGCTGATGCTACTGTTTTTTTTAATAAACTAAACAACCGTTTAGGAACTTTAAAAAGAAGTACAGAAGATACTGGAATGATAACAGGAAGCGAATCGTTAGAAGCAAGTTTATTAATATATGCTGCATTAAAAATGGCTGTTAGAAACAATACACCTGGTGCGCAAGAAGCTTATAACGAAATGGCTGTTCGATTTTTAAAGCGTAAAAATAAAAGTACTAATAATACAGAAAAACCTTAACTAGGTTACTTTTAAGGTAATTACTTGCCACAATGCCACCGTCATTGCGAGGAACGAAGCAATCTCCCATTTTTAGATTGCTTCGTTCCTCGAAATGACGTTTTTTTTGAGTATTTGTCCAAGGTCGAATTCTATGACAAAAGCAAATAATTTTTGTAAGGTTCGTTATTTTGAATAACAG
>CAZGVO010000017.1:0-51625 GCA_964529175.1 uncultured Bifidobacterium sp. | reverse complement strand
TTGTCCACTTGAGCAAAACATCTAAAAAATAGGAACTATTTTGTCTATTACTCCTCAAAACACAAAAGGCTGCCCTTTTATGGACAGCCTTTTATAAAAGTTTATTATCAATTTTATCAGATTATCAAATAATTATTCAACAATTACTTTTTTAACCAATGTTTTTCCATTGATATTGGCTTTCAAAATATAAACACCTTTATTAGCTATTGTAACCATATTGGTTTTGCTAAACGAGTCACTTACATATAATTTACCAGTAATATCATAAATTTCAAAAGTTGAGTTTTGTAAATTAATGTTTGAATTAAAGTAAATGGTTCCGTTTGATGGATTAGGATATACTGTAAAGTTAAAGTTAGCCGCTTCGTTAATTGACTCGAAAGTAATACGAATATTCTCACTACTATCTTTTAAATTTCCACCAACTTCTGAAATATAAACTTTTGCATTTGTAGTCATTATACCCCATGGAACTGTAATAGAAATACTATCTTTATTTGCAAGTACATTGCTAGACCATAATATATTACCATTATTATTTAAAACAATTGAAACAGAATCTATAAAAGCACTTTTCCAAGAGATATTTACTATTTGCCTTCCAGTCCAAAATCCAGTTGCAACTGGTTTAACTAAACTTAAACTTGGAATATTTATGGTAAAATTAGCATTGCTTAAATCAGTTATTGAATTATTAGTAGTTGAAATTCTAACTTTAGCTGTGTTAGAAGCTACTGAAGGAACTGTCCAAGTGTAAGAAGCAGGAGATACATTTACAGAATCAATAAAAATAAAATCAATACCATTTGTGGTGTATTCTAATTTAACTTTTCCAGTAATATTTGAAGCTACCCAAGTAATATTGGTATTTTTGCCAGCCACTAAATTTTCGCCACCATTAGGCGTACTTACAGTTAAAACAGCACCTTGGTTTAAAGTCATGTTTTTAAAATTTATCAAACTTGCCCAACTAGGGTTATCAATAAACGGATTTCTATTTTTTTGAGTAGCTGCTATGTATTCATGACGAGCAATTTCTTCTGCACTTGGTGGATCTTGTTGGTGCCATTTCATTAATACTGCTAAATCTTGATCGGCAGGTAATGACCAATTGTTTCCATTTATTCCATTGTAAGATATACACATATAAAACATGGCACGTGCTAAATCACCTTTTTGTGAATCTTTTGGTTCGTATACAGTTTTACCTAAACCATCTTTTCCTAATTTACCAAAACCAGAAGGAGAAGTAGAAGTAACAGTTACACACTCTGCAAAAGGATTATTAGAACGTGGTGCATTTGCAAGCGTTTGGTGAGCAGGGAATAAATTATGTAAATCGTTATACTCTGGTAACTCTCTGGTGGTGCTACCTGCATTTGGCCAATTAGGATTTTGACTTGCAACATTACTTGGCATGGTACTTTGAGCACGAGTGTGCTCACGAGTTAAAATACCTGTTCCAGAGCTTGCATTCCAAACAAAAGGCTCATCGTAAATATAAGGAATTCCAGTGTAAACACAATTAACCACTTTTTTACCAGCAGTTGTATCTCTCGTCAAAAAGTTATTGATAACAGTTGGGATATAATTGCTATAAAAAATGGTATCGTGTGGATTAACCTTAGCCGATAAAGTAGTTAAAAAATCAGGAGAACCAGGAGCCGAAACAGAACTGTAATATGCACCAGGATTGCCATCCAATGATGAAACTGAGGTGTTAGTAGAAGTAGAAGTTAAATAGTTTTCGTAAGTAGCAGGTCCATTAAATGCAAATGCTGCAAACGAATAATTGGTATTAGCTAAAATATAAGCAGGTCTGAATGAACCTATTTTTCCGATATAAGCCACTTGAGCTTCACCAATATAATCACCTCTACGGTAAGTTTGTCCATCAACTGGAGTTTCGGTAATGGTGCCTATTTTACGTAAAACAATATAATTTTCAGTTAGGGTACTAGTATCAGCTAACGTTATATTCATACTGTAAGCCGTTATATTACTGGCGTTTAACGACAATGGTTTAAACAACGGTTCGGTAGCTAAGTTTCCTGCTATTCCATATAAGTTAACAGTAAACTTAGATTTATCAATATCGTTATTATAAATATTGATAGTTGCCAATCTGCTTCCATTTCCGGCAGTATTTAGTGTACAATTAATAGTAGTTGAGTCGTTTGCAGCCACTTTAATTGGAAAAGTATTACTTACACTATATAAACCAGCGCTTGAGCCTGTAAAATTAATACTATCAATACTTAATGTATCTGACAAACCTGCATTTTTTACTTTAAATGTAAATGTTGAATTATTGCCAACTACATTTTGTGAGTTATTAGCAATAATTTGACTATTTCTTGAAACTTGAATAGTTGGTGTTGATGCTATTGGAGCTGCTTTAATTAATACACTATCCAAAGCCATGTTTCCACCTGGTGCCGTTTGACCTCCCGGAAGTTTAGTGGTATAAAAAAAACGAACAAAACGAGTCGTTGTCTTTAAATTTGTTTCTGTGTATTTACCCCCAGTAAAATTGGTGCTAGTAGATGACTTGGTAGTAATAGAACGTAAGGTTGACCAAGTTGTGCCATTATCGCTTTCTTGAATGTCAAATTGACCACCCCAAGCAGCACCAGCATTTTGCGGACTTAAATAATAGCTTAACTCGCCTGGTTTATCGGTAATATTGATTGTTACAAATTCGCCAGTTGCGTCTAATCTGCATGAAAGAGCATCACCAATTCCAAATGCGTAAGTTAAATTTCCGTTAGTACCAAGGCCTAAAGTCCAGCCTGCTGGAGGTGAAGAAATGGAAGGAGTTGAAAAATTCCAGCTTGTTGGAAGTAATGCTTGCGCTTGTGAGGCAACAGCTGCCACACAAAAGCCAATGTTTAGTATAATTTTTTTTAACATATTTTGCCAATTAAAAAGCTTCGCAATGTAAAACTTTTACTAGCATTTTTTTGCTACAGCTTTGTAAATAAATAGTTACCATTTATTATACATTAATATTTTTATATATTGCAATAGCACTGATATGAAGGAAGAACTACTACATTTTATTTGGCAAAGCAAAATATTGCTCAAACAAAACCTTATTTTAACCAATAATCAACCAATAGAGATTATACATATAGGCACTTTAAATAAAGATGCTGGACCCGATTTTTTCAATGCAAAAATTAAACTAGAAAATGAAGTTTTAGCAGGCAATATTGAAATACATATTAAGGCTAGCGATTGGCTTAACCACAAGCACCAGCAAGATAAAGCTTACGATAATGTAATTTTGCATGTAGTTTTTGAAAATGATAAACCTATTTTTGATAAACATTCAAATCCTTATTTAACACTAGAACTAAAAAACTATCTACCAAGCTCGTTATTAGTAAAATACAAAACATTACAAGAGCAAAAAAACGAAATTCCTTGCCAACCAATTTTTAGTTTACCCAATGAATTTAAGTTAAACAATTGGCTTAACCGATTGGTTATTGAACGTTTAGAAAAAAAATGTGAGCGTATAGAAGGCATTTTAAAAGCCAATAACAATAATTGGGAACAAACTTTTTATGTATTAACTGCTCAATATTTTGGGCAAAAAACCAATGCACAAGCGTTTGAATGGTTGGCACAAAATTTACCCATGCAAATTATTGCAAAGCATAAAGATAAACTTAGCCAAATAGAGGCTTTGGTATTAGGTACTGCTGGTTTTTTAAATCAAAAACTTACCGATGAATACTTGGTATTTTTACAAAAAGAATATTTATACCTTCAAAAAAAATATGGTTTAACACATTTGGATAAAAGCGTTTGGAAATTTGGACGCATGCGCCAAAGTAATTTTCCAACTATTAGGCTCATGCAATTTGCGGCTATGTTGTATCAAAGCAGTCATTTATTCTCAAAAGTGCTTGAATGCGATAACGTGAGTAACCTCCAAAAACTATACAAACTACAACACATTCACTTAATTAATTTAAGCGAATTAAGTAGCCATCAGTTCAATGCCTTAAAAGCCGATTTAGGTAGTGCGGCTATTAATACCATAATTATAAATACAGTAGTTCCTATTGTTTTTTTATATGGCAAACTCAGGTTTGATGAAGATAAAAGCAATAAGGCCATTAATTGGCTAGAACAAATAAATGCCGAAAAAAACAGTATTATTGATTTTTGGAAAACATTAAACATAAATGTGGAAAATGCTATGCAAACACAAGCATTATTGCAATTAAAAAATGAATATTGCACCCATAAAAAATGTTTAAGCTGCGAAATTGGCTTTCATGTACTTAACCAAAACTAACTTTTAATGAAAAAAATATTACTTACAATTATCTGTATTATAGCTATTTACGGAAACATATTTAGCCAAAACAGTTTGCTTTTTTTAAATACCAAAACCAATACAACCATAGAAGTAACGCTAGGCCAAACCTTATCTATCCAATATAAAGGTTATAATAACGAAATATATTACTATAAAAACACTGTTACCGAAATTAACGATAGCAACATTGTATTAGGTTATCCAAGTAATGAATTGCCAGTTTGGGCACAAAAACTAAGTAAAAAGTTTGAACCCAATTATAGAACTATCAATACAAAAGACATCATATCATTTAGAAGAATAACAGCAGGCAGAACACTAGGAAAAAGTTTGATTACTACTTCCATCTCCCTTGGAACTTATATTACTTCATTTAACCTATTACGTAATTCGGGTTTAACGGAATTGGAATATATTTTTATATCAATAGGATTAGGAGTAGTAACAACAAGTTTAAACGCATTTATCTTACCCGAAAATCCAAAATATAAAATTTCGGATAATTGGGTAATTACGGTTAAGAAATAACCTACAAATAAGCACTCATTTCTAAACTTAGCTTTTTTGCTTCAGCTTGTGCAGCTTCTGCAAAATCTAATCCATTGCTTGCATAAATAACACTACGTGAAGCATTTATAAGCAATCCAATATCGTTGGTTTTACCATATTTTACAACCTCGGCCAAGCTGCCACCTTGAGCCCCAACGCCAGGTACTAATAAAAAATGATTAGGTGCATGCTTACGAATGGTAACAAAATCTTGCGGCTTAGTAGCTCCTACTACAAACATCAATTGTTCATCGGTAGCTAATTTGCAAGTATTGCTAATTACACGTTCGTATAAAAACTCATTTCCAACCATTTGTTGCTCATAATCTGCACTACCAGCATTACTTGTTAATGCCAATACAATTCCCCATTTGTTTTTATATTCAAAAAAAGGTGCTAAACTATCGTTGCCCATATATGGCGCAAGGGTAATGGCATCAAAATTCATTTTTTCGAAAAATGCTTTCGCATACATATTACTGGTATTACCAATATCGCCACGTTTGGCATCGGCTATGGTTAATATGTTATTAGGAATTAAAGCTAAAGTTTTGGCCATGCTTTGCCAGCCAGAAATACCTTCAGCCTCGTAAAAAGCGGTATTTATTTTATAACTTACACAATAATCTTTGGTAGCTTCAATAATTGCTTTGTTGAACTCAAAAACTGGATCTTCGGAGTTAAGTAAATGTTTAGGAATTTTTGTTAAATCGGTATCTAAACCTATACATAAAAAACTCTTTTTAAATTTAATTTGGTCAATTAGTTCTTGTTTCGTCACTGTTATTGTGTGGGGTATAAAAAATTTTAAAATACTAAATTCAATTCAAATACTAAATTATTCATGCTTCCACCTTTATTTTTAGGCAAAGCTTCATCAATTAATCCGTTATTGACATTTAAAAAACCATATTTACAAACGGTTTGAATACTTATATGTCCTAAGCGGTGGTGGTAACCTACACAGGCTAAAAAATCTAAGTCGTTAACTCTTGGTGTTTTATCGTATGCCATACCTGAACTACCTTTATAGAGCGTGCTTGAAAGCAAATAGCTGAACTGAGGACCAAATAATATTTTTTGATTTTCGTCTTTGGTTAAATTTACAAATAAGTAAGTTGGCACATCTAAATAAACCAATCTTAAGGCAGAATAATCGTCATCTTTAACAGCATTAAAACTACTGCCTCTTATGCTTCCATTTAATTCAATTTGGTAGCCCCATTTTTGACTTTTAAACTTTTTGCGCATGTACACACCGCCATTTATGCCAAATCTAAAGGTGTTTTCAGCATTTTCGGTACCTGTTACAGTACTAAACTGACAACCTAGTTTTATTCCAAATTTATAAATATCATCGGGCAAGGCTTTTACAGGTCTTACCTCGTCTTCTTCTAAAGTTGAATCAATTACCTCATCAACTTGAGCCAAAGCAGCAAAGTTTACTAAAAGAGTAAACGCTAAAATCAAACTTATTTTAAACCAATTTGCCATAATTATTCAATTGCGAAAATAGTAGAATTTAAAAACGTTTTTCATAAAATATTCTTATAAAATTAATGACAAAAAAAATCGAAGCCCCAATTAAAATGTCATGCCCCTTTTTTAAGAAAAAAAAGAAACTTTTTAGGCAACTCAATGTTTAATTTAATATAAAATCATTAACAACTTAATTAAAATAGATCCTAAAATAACACAAAATGAACATTTAATTTACTCAATTTCAGATAATTATATATATCAACTGTGCAGATGTTAGCAATAGCGGGCTTTTCCACAAGTTATAAACTTTATTAGCCTGATTGTTAGCAATACACGGCCAAATGCTAAAAATTTAACACCATTTTGTTTTATAAAAACTAGGATTACACCTAATTTGCACCCTCGAAAAAAGCACAAATAAGATGAATAAAACAGACGATAAACCAATAATTTTAACTAAACGCAAAAATATTCAAACTGTAATTGATTATTGTTTAGAGCAAAAAATTAGTTTCAATGCAAGTCCACGCGCCATCAGTATTGATGAGTGGGAAATAGAATTGAATATTAGCAGCATAAAAGGCGCTATTGCTTTAGGTATTTTTGTGCGCGAAAACAAATTAGAACTTTACGGTATGGGCGAATTGGTAAAACCAAAAGCACCAGCACCAGCGGCTAGTACTTCTAAAAAATCGGAAACAAAGGAAACTGTAGCTACTCCTGCAGCTCCAAGTTTAATTGACGAATTAGTGCTAGACCCAACACCAGCAGTAGTAGCAGAAGAAAATAATGCTACTCTTTCATTCGACTTAAATAACAGTAACAACTAGTTAAGAAACTGTAGTTGTTGTCATAAACATTTAAGTGATTCTCTTATTGCAAGTGGGAGAAAAGATTTAATTGATTACACAAAATGCGGGCGCGTGCAAGAGCGTCCGCTTTTGTATTTTATAGGGCTTGCATTAACCACAAAATCATTTGATTATCAGTAAAATATGAAAGATTATAAAAAATATTATATCATACCAGCCCCACCCGAAGAAGTATATTTGGCATTAACTACCGAAGCCACTATTATGCTTTGGACTGGCGATAAAGCCGAAATGGTAGCTGAACCTGGAACAGAATTTAGTATGTGGGATGGTAGCATTATAGGTAAAAATTTGGAATTAGAACCAGGCAAAAAAATAGTTCAACAGTGGTATTTTGGCGAAAATGAAACCGAACCATCAATAGTTACTATAAAGCTGCATGCCCATAAACAAGGAACTTCGGCAGAATTACGACACACCAATATTCCTGATGAAGCTTATGATGATATTTGCGAAGGTTGGGACTACGCTTACTTTGCCGAATTGATAGATTTTTACGAGGGAGAATAATTTTAGCCTTATTACTTTTGAAAAAAGTTTCATAAAAACTTTATTCCATAAAAAAACCCAAGTTTTTAAACTTGGGTTTTTTAGTATTATATGATCTAAGATTATTTTTTCTTTCCTTTAGCTTCTTCTGTAGCTGCTGAAACTGCTGCTCTTGTAGTTTTAACAGTTACCACAGGATTGTTAGGTGAATCCATTAAGGTAATGTTAGTAACTGTAATATCGCCAACTTTAATTGATTTACCAATTTCTAAAGTTTCGATATTTACTTCAATAGATTCTGGTAAATTAGCTGGTAAACCTTTTACTCTTAATTTTTGTTGTTTAACCATCAATTTACCCCCTTGACGAACACCAACTGAGTTTCCAACACATTTTACAGGAATTAAAATATCAATTGCTTTAGTTTCATCTAATTCCATAAAATCAGCATGGATAATAGAATCGTTAACTGGGTGATACTGAATATCTTTTAAAACTGCTTTAAATACTGAACCATCAATATCTAATTGCACTTTATAAGTATTTGGAGTGTAAACTAAAAGTTTGAAATCAGCTTCATACATAGTGAAGTGAATATGCTCTTTACCACCATATAATACACATGGTACTTGACCTGCAGCTCTAACTAATTTTGTTGCTGCTTTTCCTAAATCGTTACGTTTGTAACCAAACATTGCTACTGTTTTCATTCTTTGTTTTCTCCTTTTTACTTTTTAAAAAATTTGGCAAAACCCATTTTGGAATCCCAATACTAATTTTGCTTTTTGGTTTATAATTTATTTTATTTTTTCAAATCGAATAATGAACTGATGCTACCATGTTCATTTACATTTCTAATAGCTTCTGCAAATAAATCAGCTGCTGTTAAAACTTTAATTTTTGCACTTTCTTGTTTTAAAGGAATGGTGTCGGTAACCACTAATTCGTCAATAACCGAATTTTCAATGGTTTCGTAAGCTTTTCCCGATAAAACTGGGTGAGTACAGAAAGCTCTCACACTCAAAGCACCTTTATCTTTCATTAATTGGGCAGCTTTAGCTAATGTACTTCCGGTATCAATAATATCATCAACCATTACTACATGCTTTCCACTAACATCACCAATTAAGGTCATTGCTGCTATTTCGTTAGCTCTTCTTCTTTCTTTATCACAAATTACCATGTCAATGCCTAATGCTTTTGCATAAGTTCTTGCTCTGGTAGTTGAACCCATATCGGGCGATGCAATAATTAAATTACCAATATTGGCTAAATTTTTAATATATGGTAAGAATATAACCGATGGATCCATGTGATCTACCGGAATTTCGAAAAATCCTTGAATTTGAGGAGCGTGTAAATCCATTGTCATTACGCGGCTTGCACCAACAGCAGTAAGCATATCAGCAACCACTTTTGAACCAATGGCAACACGGGGTTTATCTTTTCTATCCTGACGAGCCATACCAAAATATGGAATAACAGCAGTAATATAATGAGCCGATGCACGTTTTGCTGCATCAATCATTAACAATAGTTCCATTAAATTATCAGAATTGGCAAAAGTTGATTGGATTAAAAACACATCGCAACCACGAACACTTTCATTAAAACTTGGCTGAAATTCGCCATCACTAAAACGGGCAGTAGTACAATCTCCAAGCGGTTGACCAAAAGCGGCAGCAATTTTTTCAGCTAAATAACGTGAATTTGTACCTGAAAATAGCTTAACCTGATTATTATTTGCCATGATTTTTAATGTATGAAACCCTTAAGTAAACAATTAGCTTACCTAAACACCGTTAAGTAAGCTAACTATTTTTAAAAACTAAATTGTTGTCCGACTAGGGCTCGAACCTAGACTCTACTGAACCAAAATCAGTTGTGTTGCCAGTTACACCATCAGACAATTTCTCATTTCTCTCGATTTGAGGAGTGCAAATGTAAAATCTTTTTACAAATTGTAAAGCATTTTCTAAAAAAAATTTATTGATAAAAAGCAACTAAATAAAAACCAGCGTATAAAAAATTTTACGGCTGTGCAAATATTGTTGCTAAACACTGCAATAATAATAGAACTTTTGTAGTTGTAATAATAATTACTTTAAATTGAACAATATACTAACCATAGCGCTTATTTCACCTTATTCTGGAAATAGATTTGCCACCTATTTAAATTATTATGCCGAAAATTTACTTAAAAAAGGTAAAAAGGTAATAGTAATTAGTCCAGAATTTTTTGAAATAGCCGAATACATTAAACTAAAAGTACCCCGCTATTTAGATAATTTTACGGCTTTACCCCTAGATGAGAAAATATTTAGTGATAACCGCCCTAATTA
Source organism: uncultured Bifidobacterium sp. (assembly GCA_964529175.1). Lineage (GTDB taxonomy): Bacteria > Bacteroidota > Bacteroidia > UKL13-3 > UKL13-3 > JAAFJM01. The sequence continues at coordinate 41,552 of CAZGVO010000017.1, read as the reverse complement.
TTTTGAACTTTTAGGCCGCTGGAATGCCATTAATAGTAAAATTAAACAAGCTGAAAAAGTGGTAAAAGCCGAGGTTGATTTTGCCTTCTTCTCTCCTATTGACCCATTTATTCGTGAATCGGTTAATCTTTTTTTGTTAGATTTTGTATTCAACTATAAATGGAGTGGCATTTATTTTAACCCAAAACCTTACAGACTAAAACAACTAAAATTGAATGTGGATCCTAAATTTTTGGAGCCAGATTATCTGTTTAGATCAAAAAATTGTGTGGGCGTTTGTGTTTTAGATAGATTTATAACCGAACCATTAAAAAGTAGGGTTTATAAAAAAGTAGTGGTTTTCCCCGAAATAAGTAATGTAAGTATTCAAAAAAAGGAATCGGTTTATAGCAAACAAATTAAGGAAATGGCCAAAAGCCGTGTGGTAGTTGGCTTGCTTGGTGTGGAACAAAATGAAGGAATTACGGCTTTAATCAGATTAATTAAAAAAGTAGATACCGATAAATACTTTTTTGTATTTGCAGGTAAACTCGATTTTAAAATAATGGATGATAAACAGCGCCAAGAAGTGGAATTGTTTATGAACGACCATGCTCCCAATATTCTTTTCATTTTACAACCATTAAGTGAAGAGGAAATTAATCAAATTTATAAAGAGATAGATATCAGCTATTTGTATTTTTACAATTATGTATCTTCTAATAATTTACTAACTAAAGCAGCCTATTACCAAAAACCAATTTTAGCCAATAAAGATTTTTGTGTAGGCGATACTGTTAAAAAGTTTAAAATTGGCTTAAGCGTAAATGGTAAAATGGAGGAAAGTGTAAATGCACTGGAATTTTTAAGACTAGAACGGCTTGATTTCAATGTGTTTGATAAAGAAGCATTTAGCGAATATTATGCTTTACAAAGTGAATCATTTTTAACCAATGCATTCGAAGAAATTATGTTCTTTTAGCACTTTGACTGTTTCTAAACAAGGTAAACTGTTGCATTAATGCATAAAAAGGCTTAATTCGTAAAAAATTAATTTTTAAAATAGTGAATAGTTTTTGGGATTTATTTAAGCCGCAAGAGTTAATAGAGTTCGGAGGATTTGCCTTGGTGCTTGTCATTATATTTTTAGAAAATGGCGTTTTCTTTGGCTTCTTTCTTCCTGGCGATTCATTGTTATTTACTGCAGGTTTACTTTGCACTACTATTTTAAAAATCACCCTAACTAAACTTATTATTGGAATTGCCTTAGCAGCCATTGCGGGCTATTATTTTGGTTATTGGTTTGGCTGGAAAACAGGCGATAATATTTATAAACGAAAAGAAAGTATTTTTTTCAAAAAGAAATACATAGAAACAGCCCAAGAGTTTTACAAAAAATATGGTGGAATAGCCTTAATTTTAGGTAGATTTTTGCCTATAGTAAGAACATTTGCTCCTATTTTAGCGGGCATAGTTCGGGTAAATCCTTTCATTTTCTTTATTTATACTGTAGTAGGTGCCTTTTTATGGCCTGTAGTTGTTTGCGGTGCAGGTTTTTATGTTGGCCAAGTTTTTCCGCAAGCTATTGATTATTTAAATTATATCATTATTGGGTTTATTGTGGTAACAAGCATTCCTGTTATTAAATCGCTTACTAAAAAGAAAATGGTTGATTAGTTAATTGGGTTAAGTTGTAAACCCTTTTTTGCCAATTTGGTTTACAACTCTTTTTTATACATTTGCCCAATATGCAAATCGGTACCCTTTTTATTGTTCCAACGCCCATTGGAAATTTAGAAGATATTACGCTTCGAGCCCTTCGTATCTTAAAAGAAGTGGATTTAATAATAGCTGAAGATACCAGACAAAGCATTAAATTATTAAATCACTACGAAATAAAAAAGCCTTTACAAAGTTACCACATGCATAACGAACATAAGGTGTTGCAACATTATGTAAATGAATTATTGGATGGAAAAAACATTGCATTAATTAGCGATGCAGGCACTCCAGCCATTAGCGATCCTGGTTTTTTATTGGTGCGCGAAAGTTTAAAAAACAGCATTAAGGTTGATTGTTTACCGGGAGCTACTGCATTTGTGCCTGCATTGGTTAAAAGTGGTTTACCAGCAGATAGCTTTTGTTTTGAAGGATTTTTACCTGAAAAAAAAGGCCGACAAACCATGTTAAAGAAACTTTGCGAGGAAGAACGTACCATTATTTTGTATGAAAGTCCGCATAGAATTGTAAAAACACTAAAACAATTTATAGAATATTTTGGCGCAGAAAGACAAATAAGTGTAAGTCGAGAGTTAACCAAAACCTTTGAGGAAACTGTTAATGGAACAGTGCAAGAAGTATTAAATCATTTTGAAAATAACACTGTAAAAGGTGAATTTGTAATAGTTATAGATGGTAAAAAATAACACATTAAGGTGGCTGTTGTATGGCCTTGGGGCAGCCATAAGTTTTGGACTAGCTTGGGTTCCTTTTAATATTACTCCTTTAATTTTTGTGAGTTTCTTTTTGCTTTTATTATTAGAGCAAGAAATGCGTTTGCAAAAAATTCATACAGGAATTTTTGTTACCGTAATAGTTTTTAGCAACTTATGTTTAAATTTATTTACCACTTATTGGATTTGGAATGCTAGTCCTGGAGGTGGCGTATTTGCTTGGCTTTTCGATACTTTTTTAATGACCATACCTTGGTGGATTTTTTATGTTATCAATAAAAAACAACAACGCACTAACTATTGGTTTTTTATTGCTATATGGATTGGAGTTGAATTATTGCATACACGTTGGCAATTTGCTTACCCTTGGTTAACCTTAGGAAATGTATTTTCAGCATGGCCACAAATAATTCAATGGTATGAATACACAGGTGTTTTTGGTGGTAGTTTATGGGTTCTTTTAGTTGGTGTAGCAGGTTTAAAACTTTACAATTTTAAAAATGAATTTGGCTCAATTCCAACTAAAAAAATATTCAATCAATTGTTTATTTATGTTTTGGCACCACTGTTTTTATCGTTTTACATATTAAATGGACGCCATAAAAATAATGCAACTGCCGATAAATCAAAAAAAGCCGAAATTACCATTGTTCAACCAAACTTTGACCCTTATGAAAAGTTTGGAGAAATACCACCTTTGGTGCAAATGCAAAAAATTTTAAATTTAACTGCTAGCAAGTTAAACCCAACAACGCATGTGGCATTAATGCCCGAAACTGCCATTACTGAAAATATAGATGAACGAAATTTTAACCAAAACAACTCTATAAATTTAGTAGATACCTTTATTAATAACCATGCTGGATTAAGTATTTTAAGTGGTGCAAGTACTTTCAAATTTTATTTCGATAAGAATGAAGTAACCCCTACTGCAAGGTTTTATCAAGATAATATTTACTACGATTATTACAACACAGCAGTTTTTAAAAACAGCCAATCAAATTGGCAAGTTTACCATAAAAGTAAATTGGTTCCAGGGGTTGAAAACATGCCTTATGTAAATGTGTTTAGTTTCCTTAAAAAGTTTGTTATAAATCTTGGTGGTACAAGCGGTGGCCTAGGAAAAGACAAGGAACCTAGCAACTTTACCGATATAAATAAAGTACAATATGCGCCTGTAATTTGTTACGAAAGTGTGTTTGGTGAATATGTAACAGATTATGTAAAAAAAGGTGCAAATATTATTTGTATAATAACCAACGATGCATGGTGGGGAAATACTGCTGGTTATAAGCAGCATTTTGAGTATGCCAAATTACGTGCAATTGAAAATAGAAGATATGTGGCAAGATCTGCCAATACTGGCATTTCGGGATTTATAGATGACGAAGGAAACACCATTCAAAAAACCAAATGGAACGAAGCCACTGCAATAAACGGAGCTGTAAAAGTAAATTATGAAATTACTTTTTACACCAAGTATGGTGATTATATTGCATATATGGCTGCATTTTATTTATTATTTAATCTTCCTGCACTTTTAGTAAGAAGAAAAAAATAATGATAGCTTTTGAGGAAATAGAAAGTGAATTTTTAAAGATAGAACCTTTGGATTATTCAGTACTTTCAGAGTTTTACCAACAACATAAAACAGCATTGTTGAAAGGACTTGAAAGTAAAAGTTATGAAAAAGAAGTTTCCTTAAAAATATTAATGGAGATTATTTGCGCCAATTCATTTGAAGCCAAGCATAAAGAAGCCTTGTTTTTATATGGTAAAATTAAACCTTATTTAACAGCAACGACAGACACAAATAATCTTTTCTTTTGTATAGCTCAATCGTATTATGCTTTGAAAAATTACTGGCTTGCATTGGTATATTTTAAAAAATACAATCCAACGCAAAGTGAAAAGAAAAATATTGATGAAATTGTATCTGTTTGTAATAAAGAATTAACCAAAAAAATTATACTTTATATAAGTTTTATTGGCTATTTGCTTATAGCTATAAAATATATAACGCTATGGTTTTTTAACAATAACTATAATAGTACCATAAGCCTATTAGGTTTAATTGGTGTTGTTTTATTACTACCTTACTACCTATTTATTAATTTAAAAAAATGATACAACAAAATTTTAAGATTTTTTTGAAACACTAGTTTTACAAGAATTTTATTTAGTAACAAGGAGGATCATCTAGTTAGATTAATAAATATTATCATAAAAATATTTTATACTAACCATTAAAATAATAAATGAAAATTTATATAAGTTGGTACTAGTTTTGCAGCGTTAAAATCAGTTAATCAAAACAAGCAACAACTAATAATGAATAAAAAATATTCATATGGCATTTTTGTAATAATAGCATTGCTATTATTCAATAGCTTGTTCCAAATAACTTTTATTCAACTTGGCAAATCTTCCAAATTTCATGCTGATCAAACTGTAAGCAAAAGTAAGTTGCTAAGCGCAATAAAAGGGATTGATTGCATTAATGAAGTAGAAGAAGACTACAACGAGGACTCTCCTGAAAACAGCTTACAATCAATACTTAATATTAATTTCGACTTATTCAAGTCAAAGTTAAATAACTTACTTTTAGTTTCTTCTAAATATAAAAGTGCTTCTAAAAATCTTTTCAATAACGTTCCAATTCATATTGCTTTAGGCATATTTAGAATTTAGGATTTCCATTTTGCTTTGGTGTAACATTTACACCCACGTTATTATTCATTTTTATCACACAATTATTTATTTAAACATAGTAAAATTATGAGGAAGATTCTCATTTTTACAGCTTTGTGCGCCTTATTAAGCCAAACAAGCTGTAATTTAAAAACAGAAGAAAAAGAAGAAGAAAGCAAATTTTTAGTAACTAGTCCACTAAAAAAAGACACCTTAATTACAAGAGATTATGTATCCCAAATTCATGCAATTAGCCATATAGAATTACGTGCATTAGAAAAAGGGTATATACAAGATATTTATGTAGACGAAGGACAACATGTAAAAAAAGGGCAATTGATGTTTAGAATAATGCCCTTACTCTACCAAGCCGAATTACAAAAGGCTAAAGCTGAAGCTCAATATGCTGAAATTGAGTTCCTAAATACCAAAAAGTTAACCGAAAGCAATGTAGTTTCTCCTAACGAATTGGCTTTAGCAAAAGCAAAATTAGATAAAGCCAAAGCTGAGGTTTCACTTGCCCAAACGCATTTACAGTTTACCGAAATAAAAGCTCCATTTGATGGTATTATGGATCATTTTATGGTAAGATTAGGTAGTTTGGTAAACGAAGGCGATTTACTTACCACTTTATCGGACAATAGCCAAATGTGGGTTTACTTTAATGTACCTGAGACTGAATATTTAAACTATAAAAGTAATATAACAACCGAAAATTTAGTAAAGGTAAATTTATTAATGGCAAACGGTCAAGTTTTTGATTATCCCGGTGAGGTTAAAACTATTGAAGCCGACTTTAATAATGAAACTGGAAACATTGCTTTTAGAGCCACTTTTCCTAATCCAAAAAGTTTATTACGACATGGTGAAACTGGCAATGTTCAAATGTCAGTACCATTAAAAAATGCCATTATTATTCCTCAAAAATCAACTTTTGAAATACTAGAAAAACGGTATGTTTTTGTAGTTGATAAAGACAATACAGTACACCAACGAGAGATTAACATTGAAGCTGAACTACCTGATTTATACATTGTAAAATCAGGACTGAAAGAAAATGAAAAAATTTTATTGGAAGGTATTCGCAAAGTAAACGATAATCAAAAAATAGAGTACGAATACGAAGAACCTCAAAAAGTAATTTCTCATTTAAAAGTTTATGTTGAATAATTTAAATATATAAAAAAATGTTCAATAAATTTCTAAAACGACCAGTACTTGCTATAGTATTATCGTTAGTAATAATTTTCATGGGGGTGTTGGCTATCAAAACTTTACCAACATCGCAATTCCCTTCTATTGCACCGCCAATGGTAATGGTAACTGCATCGTACCCAGGTGCCAGTGCAAAGTCGTTGGCCGAATCTGTTATTATTCCTTTAGAGCAAGCACTGAATGGTGCCTGGGGAATGAAATATATGACTTCTGATGCCACAAGTGCGGGCGAAGCCAATATTCAAATTGTATTTAATTTAGGAACCGACCCAGACCAAGCACTTGTTCAAGTTTCTAATAGGGTACAACAAGTATTGAATAGGTTACCAACTTTAGTGCAAAGAGAAGGAGTAGTAGTAACTCCAATTATGCCAAGTATGTTAATGTATGTAAATCTATACAGCAAAGATCCAAATGCTAACATGAAGTTCTTGTTTAACTACGCAGGCGTTAATATGATTCCAGAATTGCAACGCTTAAATGGTATTGGCCAAGCTAAAATTTTAGGTAGTAGGCAATATGCCATGCGTATTTGGTTAAACCCAGACAGGATGAGGGCCTATAATGTATCGCCTGATGAAGTAATGACTGCACTGAGCGACCAAAGTATTATTGGTAAACCGGGCAGAATTGGTAGAGGCGATGGAAGCAGGGCTGAAGCATTGGAATATGTATTGGCTTACTCTGATCGTTTTAACGATCCTAAACAATATGAAGATGTAATTATCAGAGCCAATCCAAATGGTGAAATTTTGCGATTAAAGGATATGGCCAAAGTGGTATTGGGTAGTGAGTATTACGATATTTATTCTAACCTAAACGGAAGCCCGTCTGCAGCTATTGTATTAAAGCAAACTTATGGTAGTAATGCCAGTGATGTAATTGAACAAGTAAAAACCAAATTGGAAGAACTGAAAAAAACATTCCCTCCAGGCATGGATTATGAAATCAGTTATGACGTTTCTAATTTCTTGGATGCATCAACTGAAAATGTAATTCATACTCTACGCGATGCGTTTATTTTGGTGGCATTGGTAGTTTTCCTGTTTTTAGGTGATTGGCGTTCTACTTTAATTCCTACATTGGCAGTTCCAGTGTCGTTAATTGGTGCTTTTATGTTTATGCAGCTCTTTGGGTTAACCATTAATATGATTACGCTTTTTGCTTTGGTATTAGCTATTGGTATTGTTGTAGATGATGCGATTGTGGTGGTGGAAGCCGTGCATGCCAAAATGGAAGAAGAACCTCATTTATCGCCTTATCAGGCAGTACAAAAAGTAATCAGGGAAATTAGCGGAGCGGTAATAGCCATTACATTATTAATGACTGCAGTGTTTGTACCGGTAGCATTTATGACCGGACCTGTAGGTATTTTTTACCGGCAGTTTGCCATTACCATGGCTACTTCTATTGTTATTTCAGGCTTTGTGGCGCTTACGCTCACTCCTGTGCTTTGTGCCATGATTTTGAAAAACAACCATGGCAAACCTAAAAAGAAAACATGGCTGAACAGATTTTTGGATAGCTTTAACCGTGGTTTTGATAAACTAACCGGTAAGTATGTTGGCTTACTGAAATTAATAGTAAAAAGAAGGGTTGTTACTTTTGGTATATTACTGGCTTTTGGCTTGGGTATATTGGGCATTAGCCGAACGCTTCCTTCTGGATTTATCCCTAGTGAAGACCAGGGAATGATTTATGCTATTATTCAAACCCCTCCCGGTTCTACTTTAGAAAGAACCAATGATGTATCCAGTCAATTGCAAAAAATTGTTCAAAAGGTAGAAGGTGTACAATCTATTTCTTCAATTGCTGGTTACGAGGTATTAACCGAGGGACGCGGTTCAAATGCTGGAACTTGTTTAATCAATTTAAAACCCTGGAACGAACGTAAGCATAATGTGAACGAAATTATTTATGAGTTAGAAGAGAAAGCAAAAGCCATCCCGGGCGCAACCATTGAGTTTTTTGACCCACCAGCAGTACCAGGTTATGGTGCAGCAGGAGGTTTTGCATTGCAATTATTAGATAAAACCAATTCAGGCGATTACAACCAGTTGGAAAAAGTAAAAAACGACTTTATGAAGGAACTTGCCAAACGCAAAGAACTAACAGGTTTATTTACTTTTTTCAGTGCCAACTATCCACAATACGAAATAGAAATAGATAATAAACTAGCCATGCAAAAAGGCGTTTCTATTGGCAATGCCATGAACACTTTATCCATTTTTGTTGGAAGTACATATGAGCTTGGCTTTATTAAATTTCAACGCTTCTTTAAAGTATTTGTACAGGCAGCACCTGAATATAGGAGGTTACCTTCTGATGTAATGAAACTTTACGTAAAAAATGATCGTGGGGAAATGGTTCCATTTTCTGCCTTTATGAAAATTGTAAAGAAACAGGGTGCTAACGAAATAAACAGGTATAATATGTACAATACTGCCGGTATCAGGGGCGCCCCAGCTAAAGGATACAGCAGTGGTGAAGCTATAAAAGCGGTACAGGAAGTGGCTGCTAAAACATTGCCTCATGGCTTTGATATTGACTGGGCAGCACTTTCGTATGATGAGGTAAGGCGCGGAAACGAAGCACTTTATATTTTCCTAGTGGTGTTGGTATTTGTGTATTTTGTATTGGCTGCCCAGTATGAAAGTTTCATTATCCCTCTGGCAGTGGTATTCTCATTACCTGCGGGTGTTTTTGGTTCATTTGTATTACTCAAAGTAATGGGGCTGGCTAATGATATTTATGCACAGGTTGGCCTGGTGATGTTGGTTGGTTTATTAGGTAAAAATGCAGTTTTGATTGTGGAGTTTGCTATGCAGAAACAGCGTGAAGGTGCTACTGTATTAGAGGCTGCCATTGAAGGAGCTAAAGTACGTTTCCGTCCTATTTTAATGACCTCATTTGCTTTTATAGCCGGGTTAATTCCATTGGTAATTGCTCACGGAGCAGGTGCAATTGGTAATAGAACCATTGGCTCATCGGCTTTAGGAGGTATGCTTTTCGGAACCATTTTCGGGGTAATCATCGTCCCTGGATTGTACTTTATTTTTGGCAAATTAGCCGAAGGTAGAAAACTAATAAAACACGAAGATGAAAATTCATTAACCGAAGATTTTGTTCATAGAGTTGATAATTTCCCAATAACTGAGGAGGACGAAAATGAATAAACTAAATTTTAAATCAATAAGTGCTTTACTTATTTTATTGATATTTTCTGCTTGTACTATTCCATCAATATTGCAAAAAACAGAAAACAGAAGACTACCAGAGAGTTACTCCAACTCTCTGGATAGCACAAATACGGCAAAGGTAAAATGGCAAAAATATTTTACCGACCCTTTCCTTAACTCACTTATAGACTCTGCGTTAAGAAATAATCAGGAACTAAACATTACTTTACAAGAAATAGAAATAGCTAGAAACGAAGTAAGAGCAAGAAAAGGCGAATATTTGCCAAGTATTGGTTTAGGAGCAGGGGCAGCAGTTGATAAAACAGGGAGATACACAAGCAGAGGTGCTAGCGAAGCTAATACTGAGATAAAACCTGGGATACCAACACCTGACCCATTGCCAAACTATATGTTAGGAGCTTATGCTAATTGGGAAGTTGATATTTGGAGCAAACTACGCAATGCTAAGAAAGCTGCATTTAACAGATACATGGCAACTGCTAGCGGTAAAAATTTTTTAGTAACTAATTTAATTGCTGAAATTGCCAACTCGTATTACGAGCTATTATCACTTGATAATCAATTAAATATAATTAAGCAAAATATTGATATTCAAAGCAATGCATTAGAAATTGTTAGGTTACAAAAAACCGCTGGACGCGTTACTGAATTGGCGGTACGTAGGTTTGAAGCGCAAGTATTAAATACCAAAAGCCTTCAGTTTGATATTCAACAAAAAATTACTGAAACCGAAAACCGCATTAATTTTTTAACAGGTCGTTCGCCTCAAACAGTTGAAAGAAATTCAAGTGCTTTTAGCAATTTAGTTCCCAACACAATTCAAGCAGGTATACCTACTCAGTTGTTAGATAACCGTCCTGATGTAAAACAAGCAGAACTGGCTTTAATTGCTGCTAAGCTAGATGTGAAGTCGGCTAAAGCTAGATTCTATCCTTCATTAGGAATTACAGCAGGAGTTGGCTTTCAAGCATTTGATGCAGGCTATTTGATTAAAGCTCCTGAGTCTGTTTTGTACTCGTTAGCAGGCGATATTACAGCTCCATTGGTTAATAGAAATGCCATTAAAGCGGCCTATTTAAATGTCAATGCCAAACAAATACAAGCTGTTTATAATTATGAAAAAATTGTTTTAAAGGCCTATATTGAGGTAGTTAATCAACTTTCGAACATCAACAATTTAAACAAAACTTACGATTTGAAACTGCAAGAAGTGGAAGCCTTAAATCAATCAGTAGATATTTCTAATAATTTATTTAAATCGGCAAGAGCAGATTATATGGAGGTTTTATTAACGCAACGCGATGCATTGGAAGCTAAGTTTGATTTAATTGACACCAAGAAACAACAAATGAATGCCATGGTAAATATTTATCGCGCATTAGGTGGCGGTTGGAATTAATTTTAATAAATGAAAACAATAAAAAAAGCTTGTTCAAAGTTGAACAAGCTCTTTTTTGTATATATTATTTAGTATAACAACCTTTATTAACTTAAATCCTCTACCCTACTAACTCTTCCAAATATTCAACTGCTCTGCGGGTATGCGGTATTACAATAGTTCCACCAACAATATTGGCTACTGCAAATATTTCAAACATTTGTTCGGTAGTAACTCCTGCTTCATGGCATTTACCCAAATGGTATTTTATACAATCATCGCAACGCAAAACCATGCTAGCTACCAAGCCTAACATTTCTTTTACCTGACTGCTCAATGCACCATCAGCATAAGTATTGCTATCTAAATTAAATAAACGTTTCAATACCAAGTTTTCTGAACCTAGTATTTTTTCATTCATTTTTTCGCGGTAAGTGTTAAATTCTTCTACTTTATTCATCTTATTGGGTGGTTTATTTTAAGCTGTTTGCTTCAAGTTTTTTTGGTAATTAATTTTAAAATATTTAGTGCAATTGTATTAGTTATTTTTCAAATAGGTTTCTAACTCTTCAGGTTTTTGGGTTCCAATTAGAATTCTATCTCCATTTTTTAAAACCAACTGCAAACCCATATTTCCCGACACATTATAGGCTTTACCATTTTTAAAACCATATCTGTATCCCCAACCTCCATATTCCTTTATGGGTGAATATTTTCTAACCTCAATGGAAGCCACTTCGCTCCAAGTAATTAACCTTCCCTTAAACTGAAAAGGGAATAACTGAAAATAAACACCCTCTTTATTTATTTTAGTATTTAACCTTAAGGCTATTAAAATTAAATCGGCCAAAAAAGTAACCACCAAAGGCGAAATAGAAGCAAATGAAGCCGACATTTGTACATAATTAATAGCCGCAAAAATGGTTACAGTTATCATTAATACTATTACCCAAGCTTGCTTCACTTTTTGGGTTTCAATAAATTCGTTCATTTTGTTTAATAATTTGCTACAATAATAATTTTTTACTGCTAGTTTTTATAAGCAAGAATTTATTAGGCAAACTATTAAAGTATTTACTAAAACAACTTCATAAGTTAATACCATACCAATCAACATATTGCAAGCAATTGATTTATTTAATGTTGTTCTATTCAATCATTTTAAAACAGAAAAAACCTATAAACAATTCAAAAGTATTTTAAGTAAATTTAGCTTAATTTGCGGCTGTTTTTATGAATAATTCTGAACCAAAAAGATATTTAGTAACAGCTGCTTTGCCTTATGCAAACGGACCTGTTCATATTGGCCATTTAGCTGGCTGTTACCTTCCTGCCGATATTTATGTACGTTATTTAAAAGCGCAAGGTAAAGAAGTGCTTTTTATTTGCGGTAGCGATGAGCATGGAGTACCCATTACCATTAAGGCTAAAAAAGAAGGCATTACACCTCAACAAGTGGTTGATAAATACGATGGCATTATGAAAAATGCTTTCAAAGATTTTGGAATAGATTTTTCGTATTACGGACGTACTTCATCAAAAACACACCACGATACTGCTCAAGAATTTTTCAGAACTTTATATGATAAAGGTATTTTTAAAGAAGAAATTACCAAACAATATTACGATGAAGAAGCTAAACAATTTTTAGCCGATAGATACATAACTGGCACTTGCCCACGTTGCGGAAACCCTAGTGCTTATGGCGATCAATGCGAAAAATGTGGAACTACTTTAAGCCCTACAGATCTAATTAATCCAAAATCGGCATTGAGTGGTGCAACTCCTGTTTTAAAAGAAACTAAAAATTGGTTTTTACCAATGGGTGATATCCAACAAAGTGATGAATTTCAGGAATATATAAAACGTTTTGAAGGCTGGAAAAGTAATATAAAAGGGCAATGTAATAGTTGGTTAACCGAAGGTTTGCAGCCTCGCGCCATGACCCGCGATTTGGATTGGGGTGTTCCAGTTCCAATAGAAGGTGCCGATGGAAAAGTATTATACGTTTGGTTTGATGCCCCAATTGGATACATAAGCGCTACTAAAGAATATTTGCAACTAGCAGCTTCGAACTCCGAACTTCGTCCCGATGGCTATCGGGATTCGAACTTTGAAGACTGGTGGCAAAATGAAGAAACCGCATTGATTCATTTTATTGGTAAAGATAATATTGTGTTTCATGCCATTATTTTCCCAATGATGTTGATGACACATGGCAAGTATATTTTACCAACCAATGTGCCTGCCAATGAATTTTTAAACTTAGAAGGAGATAAAATTTCGACCAGTCGTAATTGGGCAGTTTGGTTACATGAATACTTAGTTGACTTCCCTAACCGTCAAGATGAGTTGCGTTATGTTTTAACAAGTATCGCACCTGAAACCAAAGACAGTGAGTTTACTTGGAAAGATTACCAAACTCGTGTAAATAGCGAATTGGTAAGTATTTTTGGTAATTTTGTAAACCGTGTTTTGGTGCTAAGCAATAAGTTTTATGAAGGTAAAATTCCTGCGGTAAATAGCGCTTTATCTGATGAAAGATTATTGGCTTGCCGCCAAACTTGTTTAGATAGCATTGCTCAAAGTTTACATGCTATGCGCGAAGATTTAGATGCAGTAAAATTGCGCGATGCACAAGCTGAATTTATAAACGTAGCCAGAGCGGGAAATAAATATTTGGCCGATACTGAACCATGGAAACTTATAAAAACAGATGCTGAAAGTGTTAAACAAATTATGTTTGATGCATTACAAATTTGCGCCAAATTAGCTATTGCTGCAGAACCATTTTTACCTCATACTGCTACTAAATTAAAAGCCATGTTAGCTGCTAATGATTTGCATTGGAGTTCGTTATTCAACGAAAATATTTTAATGGAAAATCATCAATTAGGAACTGCTGAAATTTTATACAAACAAGTTGAAGATGAAGAAATTCAAAAGCAACTAACTCGTTTGGAAGAAATAAAAAAAGCGAATAGTGAACAGCCAGTAAAAACTCAAACTTTAGCTGAACTGAAACCCGATATTACTTACGAAGATTTTGAAAAATTAGACTTAAGAGTGGGTAAAGTTTTAGAAGCCGAAAAAGTGCCAAAAGCCGATAAATTATTAAAACTAATTGTAGATTTAGGGTTTGAGAAAAGAACTATTTTAAGCGGCATTGCTGAATACTATCAACCCGAAGAATTAGTAGGAAAATTAGTTACAGTGGTGGCCAATTTAGCTCCTAGAAAAATACGTGGAATTGAAAGCCAAGGTATGCTTTTAATGGCAGGTAACGATTTTGGGAAACTTTACAGTGTAGGTCCTGAAAAAGACATAGAAGTAGGTAGTGTAGTGAAATAAAAAATGGAAAATGCGTTAGAATTACTTAAACAAACTAGCTTTGCTATTAACCAGCTAAGCCAAGATGAGTGGGCTAGTTTTAGCGCAATTTGGAAACCATTAACTAGCAAACGAAAAGAACAATTAACACAAGCAGGAAATACTGAAAAGTACTTGTATTTTGTTTACGAAGGTGTTCAAAGGGTTTATTATATTGACGATGATGGACGCGAAGCAACCATTGTTTTTACTTATGCTCCATCTTTTGGTGGAGTTATAGACTCATTTATGTTGCAACAACCGTCAAAGTATTATTACGAAACACTTACTCCTTCAAAATTCTTAATAGCTTCCGAAAACGACATCAATAGAGTTTCTTTGCAACATCCTGATATAGAAATACTTATAAAAAAGGGAGTCTCCATGGCATTAAGTGGTGTATTAGAACGAATTATGGAATTACAGTGCTTTAAATCAGAGCAAAAGTTTAAACAGCTTTTAAACAGAAGTCCTCATATTTTGCAATTAGTTCCTCATAAATATTTGGCCAACTATATTGGTATTGATGCCACTAATTTTAGTAAATTACTCAATAAAACTAAAATTTAAAAAGTTGGTTTTTACCAATTATTAGGTTTTTTACATTCATCATTTTTGCATAAAATTTATTAAAAATGATGAAACAAAAAACAATTCAAACTATTGGTAAAATATTTACCGGATTTTCAGCACTTAGTTTATTATATGTAAGTGTAATGGCTTTTTTCAATCCTCAATCTGTTATGGATTTGGTATTAGTTAAACTTAATAATACAGATGCTTATAGCAGCATTAGAGGAGTTTATGGTGGTGTTGGCTTATGCATAACAATTCATCTTATTTACCTATTAATCAACAATATAAAATTGGCTTTAGGTTTACTTTGTATGCTCTGGGGATTGTATGCCATTAGCAGAGCTATAACTATTTTAGTAGAAGGGCCACTTGGCAGTTTTGGAACACAATGGATAATTACAGAAAGTATATTTTTTATTATTGCATTTGTATTATTTATATATACCGAAGCCAAACAATATGCAAACTAAAGAACTGTTTTTAGAAGAGATAAATGGAAAGTTAGAAAAGCAGCTGCAACTGGTTATAGGGCAGCTTCAAAACTTACCAGAACCTATTTTAAATAAGCCTTCCATAACAGGAGGTTGGAGTACAACCCAATGCTTGGCTCATTTAAATAGTTATTACGATTATTATTTACCCAAGGTTAAAGCAGCTATTAATCAATTGCCTAATGATTTAAATGCATATGAAGTTAAACATACTTGGTTAGGTAATTATTTTATAAATATGATGCGGGCTAGTGGAAAAACAAAAAAATATAAAGCCGCAAAACAACATCAACCAGCACTAAACCTTAATGCGAATGAACAAGTGGCCACTTTTATTCAGCATAGTGAAGCGTTTTTAAGTTTAGCTGAAAACTTGAAGTCAGTAAACGGAAATCAAGGTAAAATAGGTATTTCAATAGCTCCTTTCATAAAGATTAATTTATATGACACTTTGCTATTTTTATTAACTCATAACGAACGTCATTTAGCGCAAGCCAAAAGAAATTTGTAGTATTTATTTTTCTTATAAACCTCAAAATAAGTTTACTCAATAGACATTGTATATAACTCCTACAATCCAATAAATTGTACTTTAAATCATATCATTGATGTAAGTCTTTTTATAACCGCAATTAAGAATACAATGGCTAGCACAACACCAATTATCCATAACCCAACAACAATATTAAACGGTAGTGTAAACAATCCGACTATAAAAGAACTCAACAATAAAATTATAAGCAATATTTCAAAATCAAAAGCGAAGGGATCAAAATCATAATTAGGTTTCCATTTGTTTTGCCCTTTATAATGCTTGACATCTGAAAAACCAATTTTATTACTCAATAAATTAAATACCACTTTTTCCTTCAATTCAATCTTTACTTTTTTAGCATTTGTGGAAGATTTTTTAAGAAAAGGAATTGTTGAAATTTCTGTTTTTTCAGAAAAATTATTTGCAGTTTTAGTTAAACCATCTTCTTCATTTATTAGAGCAATAGCAGAATCTACATTGGTTACATCAGTTACTTTATTGATTTTATGTTTTGGTTTTACTAATGTGGCAGAGGTATTTTTATCTGGTCTAACCAAGTTTAAACTATGGTAACGCCCAATCCCGCAAGCATTAAGCAATAGTAGCAAGCAAATAAAAACAATTGATTTAATAGCATTGAAATTCATAATTTTTTATATTATAATTTTAAATATCCGTCTGACGCCTTGCCACGCAAAGCCTAGCTCAGAATTGTCTGACGGAAGTAGGACGATTTTATGAATTGAAAACTTTTTATTTTTCTTCAAATACTTCCAATACGCTTTAATTAAATCAACATAATTTTGGGCATTGAGTTTAATTTAGACACAAAATAAAAATTTCAGCCAAAATGCCAATGTGGAGGGTCAACTAGGAGAATAATGATGAAAAGGACTAAAGCAATTGCTAGAAATCGTAAAGCTGAATTTAAATCAATAGACAATAATACTATTCCAATTATTAATGATAAAAGAAATGCAACAATAATTAAGAAATACAAAAACCAAGACTTCAAATCAGGTTTATTTGGTGAATATGGTTTTAGTAGATTTTTATTTGATGTATTTATTTTATACTTCTCATTTATTCTTTCAACCTTATTGTTCAATAAACACAACACCAGTTTTTCTTTCAATCCAATCTTTACTTTCGTAGCTTTTGTGGAAGGTTTTTTAAGAAAAGGAATTATTAAAGTTTCTTTTCTCTCAGAAACAATATTTGCGGTTTTGATTAAACCACTTTCTTCATTTATTTGAGCGATAGCTGAATCTTCTTTGATTACTTCAGTTACCTTATTAGTTTTATGTTTTGGTTTTACTAATGTGGTAGAAGTTTTTTTATCTGGCCTAACTAAGTTTAAGTTATGGTAATGCCCAATTCCGCAAGCATTAAGTATTACGAGCAAGCAAATAAAAATAATTGATATAGTAAAGTTGAAATGCATTATTTTATATTTTAAATTATCAGACCGATGGAATTAGAATTAAACAATATTTAGTTTTGAAAAAGTTTAAATTTACTTTATCACTTATAAATATCCTATAATTAAATCAAAAATAATAAATAGAATACACAATGCTATTAAAATTGCAATTGGCGTTAATATTAGCCATAACCCTAGTTGCAAATTAAAGAACAAAACAATCAATCCTACTATAATTGTGGCACAAAACAAGGAGATGAAAAACAGCAGGTAATTAAAACCATGATTAGGTTTTGGAAGAGATTCAATTTTAGAACTAAACCTATTTATTGAATGTTTAAACTTAATGTATTTTTTTAATGATTTTTCCTTTTCATTGTATTTAGTAGTCTTTTTTATTAGAGTTGTTTCTAAATTATTAGCTCTTTTTTCAAAAACAATATTTGCCTTTTCAGTTAAACCATCTTCTTCTTTTATTTGAGCAATTACAGAATCTGCTTTAATTACTTCAGTTACATTACTAGTTTTAAGCTTTGATTTTACTAATGTGGCAGAGGTATTTTTATCTGGCCTAACTAAGTTTAAACTATGGTAACGCCCAATTCCGCAAGCATTAAGCATTACTAACAAGCAAATAAAAACAATTGATTTAATAGCGTTGAAATACATAATTTTTATTTTTCTCTAAATACCTCCAAATATGCTTTGCTTAAATCCACATAACTTTGGGCATTGCGTTTTATCTTTTCTACTTGTTCAGGTGTAATTTGTTTAACCACTTTAGCAGGTGAACCCAATACCAATGAATAGGGTGGAATTTGCGTACCATCTGTTACCAAAGCATTTGCACCAACAATGCTAAAATCGCCAATAACAGCATTGTTTAAAATAGTGGAGTGCATGCCAATTAAAACATGGTTCCCAATTTTAGCACCATGCACTATGGCCGAATGACCAACGATACAATCATGTCCAATATGAGTTGGGCAGTTTGGATCTACATGTACCACTGCATTGTCTTGAATATTACTTCTGTCGCCAATAATTATTTCATCACCATCGGCACGCAAAACAGCACCAAACCAAATGGAAACCTCATTGCCTAAATTTACATTGCCTATAACTGAAGCATTTGGTGCTATAAATACTTCATTACCTTTAACAATTGGCTTGGTTAAAGTAAGTTTCATTTTATCTTTATTAAACATTTTATTTTATAAGGCTAAGGCAATATCTAAGTATACAAAAATATCGTCTGGTAATTCATCACCCTTTTTAGTAGCACGTTTATGGCCGGTTCTTACCGCAATTAAATTGCTATCAGGTACTGCAAAAATGTATTGCCCTCTAATTCCTCTGCAATAAAATATATCGTGACCTTTGTGTTTCATAATCCACCACTGGTAACCATATTTATCGTTTTGCTTTCCATCAATATCTTTTAAATTAGCTAATTGAATTGATTCTTGAATGTATGAAGAATCTAATATTTGCTCACCATTCCAATTGCCTTTGTTCATGTAAAGTTTAGCAAAACGTGCAAAATCGCGGGCTGTAGCATACCAACAGCAACTTACTTTTTCCATTCCGTCAGCTTTATCTAAACTCCAAAAAGCAGGTTGTTCTGCGCCCATTTTTTGCCATAAATTTTCAGCCGCAAACTGCGAAACAGTTTTATTACCCAAAACTTTTTTCAATATCATACCGAGCAATTGCGTATCACCACCTTTGTATTTCCAAGTAATACCGGGCGCTTCTTTAACTCCTGACTTTAAAGTTAAGGCATTTACATCATCACCATAATAAGCTTCGCTTGGCCATGCCCAAGGACTTGAATAAGTTTCGTCAAAATCAATTCCGCTACTCATGGTAAGCAAATGTTTGATTGTAATTTGGGCTTTATCGCCTTCTTTATAACTATCAATATAATTGCCAACTGGCTCATCCACACTTTTCATCAAACCTTGTTTAATGGCAATTCCAATTAAAGCAGCAGTAAAGCTTTTAGCCATACTGAACGAGTTGGTTACACTTTTATCGTTGTACTGTTCCCAATAGTTTTCGTAAATAATCGAATCGTTTTTAATCACCAAAAATGAAGTTGTTTTAAACGATTCCATTTTTTGCATCAGGCTTGCATCAATTTTAGCTTTGTTATAATTTACCGAAATAGCCCAAGGTTGTGGTTTGATAGCAGCCATTTCTCGGTAAGGAAATAAATGAAGTTCATCAATATCAGGACTTAATTTACCACTAAAAATAGTCATGGCAAAAACACGATTTAAAAATGTTTTGCCGCTGATTAATATGGCAGCTTCGCCAATAACCAATAAGCCAATTATTACTATAAAAAACCATTTGATGAATTTCATATTTGAGTATTTATTTATAAGATTACGAATATAAAATTATTTAGGAAATAAGATCGATGTTAGGTTTTACAGCGAAATTTTGCATTACCCACAAAAATATGATAATCAGGCAGTTAAAAATATTAAAACTAGCCTATAAATTGCTAATAAACAGTACCTTTATTAATTAGTAGCAACTTATCTAATGCAATTGGAAAGTAACTTTTGCACTATTAACTTTTTTTAATTAATTCGTTACTTCAAAATTTTCAAAATGAAAAAAATACTATCAGCTATTTTTGTATTATGGGTTTGCTCCGTTGAAGCACAGTTTATTAGTCCGCAAGAAGGTGAATTTTTAAATTATACTGATATTTTATTTGAAGTAAATCAAATTAAATCAGCTACAAAGTATGTTTACAGCTTTTGGGAATGCAACCAAAGAGGGGAAAAATGTATAGAAATAAAACAAGTTAAAAGTAAAAACAGAGCAATTATCATAACCAATTTATTTGATTTCAACAAAAACTATAAATGGAGTTTTAGTGCATTTAATAATAGAAAATTACTTTATAAATCTCCAGAAATTAGCTTTCAAACAGGAAATAGTTCATTGCTAGACACCACTTTGCAAAGATGGGAATGGAGAGGAAAAATGCCTAAACGAAAAAATGGTATTTTGTTAATTGATGGATTAAAACTAGCCATTAATATGAAAGGTAAACCAGTATTCTACCTTAACTACCAATTTGACCATACCATAAGAGACATTAACATTACAAAACAAGGCAGTATAACATTGGTTGATAACAGACTTGGAGAAATAAAAGAAATTTCGTTAAAGGGCGAAATGCTTTGGCTAGGACCAGAAAGAAGCGATGGCGAGTTTCAAAAAGGAGATAAATTTCACCATGAATTTGAAAAACTTAGCACAGTTTCCTATTTAGTAGCAGGAAAACGAAGACTAGAAAATATAGAAACCAACTTTGATTTTAGCAATATTTCAGGACAAACAATTTGTGAAACAATAATAGAGTTTGATCAAGATAAAAATGAAGTTTGGCGTTTTAATTTGTTACCAGAATTAAAAAGACAGTTTAACATATCACCAACCACACAAATGTTTAATCCTGATAGACTTGGCCACTTAAACGGCTTAGCTTATGATGATAAGAACAAGTTTGTTTATGCAAGTTTTAAAACATTTAGTTCCGTTTTTAAAATAGAGAAAGAAACTAAAAATATTTTGTACATGTATGGCAATAAAAAAATAAACTTTAACGACTCATTGCAAAATTCTACTGACTTTGAGCAACAACATTGCCCTGTTTTTATGCCAAATGGCAATATTTTAATTTTAAACAATGGAAACGAAAAAACTGGTTCAGGAGTAGTAGAACTAAACACTAAAGAAAATTTAAGTCCAGAAAATGAAATAGTACGCTCGGTATTTTTCAAAGACATTTTAAAAAAAGACTATTACACCCCACAAATGGGATCGGTACAGTGTATTGATAAGCATAATATTTTAGTTGGTTTAGGAAATGCTGGGCACTTATTTGAGTTAAATTTAAAAACTAAAAAACTAAATTGGCAACTTTACACCTATCAAAATCTAAAATGGAATGAAAAGGGACGAAACTGGAAACCTTCTGTAAGCTACAGAGTAAATTACTACAGTTCACTTTATCCTTATCATTTTATAGTTGACAAATTAGAACAAAAAACAAAGATATATTATCAAATTGTTAATATTGGCAGCGAAAGTGAAAGCTACTTAATACAAACATTAGACAAAAATGGCAATATATTAAGTCAAGAAAAAATAAAGTTAAAATCTGGGCAAAGAAGTAAATTTATTAGGCCTTCAAACGCATTTTCAACAAAAGTTATAGGCCTAAAAAGTGAAAAATATTACGAAATAAACTAGAAAAATACGGCCTAACCATACTGATATACAATGTCATAATTTGCAATAATTTGGTTTTTTGATTTAGTTTTTATTCTTTTGAATAACAAATTAAAGAAAGCATGAAAAAAATCTACAATTATCTTCTATTAATGGTTCTTATTGGTTGCGTAAACGAAACTTATGCTGTTCAGCTAAGTGGCAACTATACTATTAATCCAAGTTTAGCAGCTAGTGCAACAAATTTTCAAAATTTTGCTTCAGCTATTACTTATTTAACAAGTGCTTCAACCAGAACAGATGGAGGACCTGTAAACGCAACGCCATTTGGAGTAAATGGTGCAGTAACATTTAATGTATCAGCAGCCACTTTTACTGGTCAGTTCACTGTACCTGCTATTACTGGGGCTTCTGCAACTAACACCATAACTTTTAAGGGAGCAAGTAGAACTTCTACCATTGTAACATTTGCAGCTACTTCTAACACAGCACGTCACACTATTTTATTAAACTTATGTACCTATGTTACCTTCCGCGACATGACGGTAAGAGGAACAGGCGGAACTTATGGTTGGGTTTTTCATTTAACAGGAACCAATACCAATTTTAATAAAATAAAAAACTGCCAAATAGAATTAACAGGCACTGGTGCTAATAGCACGTCAACTAATTTTGCAGGTATTGTGATAAGTGGAAGTACTACTTCAGCTACCACAGGTATAAGGATAGATGGTACTGAAATAGATTCAAATACTATATCTAACACAGGCTATTATGGTATTGCAGCTGCAGGTTTAAGTGGAAACTTACAATTGAACACCAAAATAAGAAATAATCAGATTTTGGGTTCTGGTGTTTATGGGTGTTATTTAAACTATCAAAATGGTGTTACAGTAAGTAATAACTTTTTAAACTTACGTACTTCTTATTTATACAACTATGGAATTTACTTATTAAACTCTACTTCTACAGCTGGAAACAGGGCATTAATTAACAATAATAGAATCATTAATTTTGGCTACCAAGGCCTTCAAGTTAGTTCATCTAACAACCCAGTAGGAAATAAAGGTTTAATTTATAATAATGTTATTGGTGGTTTAGTTAAATACGATTATGGATCTCCTTTATACTTTTCTAGCTCAAGTCAATGGACAGTTGTTAATAATAGCGTAAACCATGATTTAGCAGGATATAATAATTCATATAGTGCAGCATTTTTCTCAGGTGGTAGTGGCAATGCTGTTTATAATAACATTTTTAGTGAGTCGAAACCAGGCCAAGGATTGTCGTTATATGCATCTGCATCATCAGTATTCGACACCTTAAATTATAACGTTTACTATAGAGCAGATACTTCTAATGGAGTAATTGCCTACATTGGAAGTAATATAAGCCCAACATCTTTAATTGGAGCTAACTCTCAAAACTTAAATTCAATTGTTGCTAATCCTCAGTTTGTTAACGATACCAACCTAGTAATAGATAATGCTTGTTTCTCAGGCATTCCCGTTCCTGCTATAGTTACAACAGATTACAATGGCAATCTACGTTCAGTAACAAGCCCTACTATTGGTGCCTACGAAGTAACCCCTGTTGCTAATAATTTACATTTAGTTAAAATTTCATCACCAGTCCCACCATTAACATCAGGATATACTGATTTAAACCTTTTTGTAAGAAATAATGGTAATAATACAGTCACCTCATTTAATTATACCTATCAACACAATAGTGGAACACCCATTACCTCAACATGGTCGGGAAGCTTAGCACCATGTGACACTGTTACTGTTAACTTTACAGGCGCAAATCAAATCAATATTGGTAATACAAATAGTATTCTAACCTATATTGATGGCCCAAATAGTTCATTAGATCCAAATAGAAAAAACGATACTATCAGAGCAGAGTATTACCTGCCTCTTTCAGGACTTTACACCATAGGCGGTACCACTCCCGATTTTCCAAACTTAACAAGTGCAGTTGCAGCTTTGTATACGGGTGGTATAACTGGACCTGTAACCTTTTCGGTACGACCAGGGGTGTATGTTGGCCAACTAACTTTTGACAATCCAATTTTAGGTGTATCATCTAGCAATAATATTGTTTTTGAAGGTGTAAATAAATCAACTACTATAGTAGAATTTAACACCACAAGTAATTCAGCAAGACATGTAATTAGAATTGGACAAAGCAATATCACATTCAGAAACTTTACTATCCGTTCAAATTCAAACGACTACGCCTGGGGTGTTCATATTAGCAAAAACAACACCTCTAATGTAAAAATAAAAAACTGCGATATTACTCTAACTAGTAGCAATGCCATAGCCGGCACAAGTGACTATTTTGGAGGTATTGTAATGTCGGGGTCAAATACAAGTATTCAATATTATGATGTTTTTGTTCTAGATAGCATTGAAATAGACTCAAATAACATTACAAATGGATATTTTGGAATATTCCAATACTCATACTTCTATTCATATTATTATACTTATGGAGCACAGTCAGAAAGAATCTTTATAAGAAATAACAATATCAGAAACACATATTACTATGGAATATTCGCAGCAGGCTTAAAAGGATTAGTGATAAATAATAATGTTGTTTCTATGATGAAAGCATCTGGAACATCTCCATATGCAATTTATGTTCAAAATGTATCTTTACCATCTGCCAATTACGAATACTCAATATATGGTAATAAACTTTATAATAGTGGTTATATAGGACTATATCAATACAATATAACCTGTATACCAGCTAAAAGAGGAAGAATTATTAATAATTTGATTGCAGGAGGTTTTAGCTATGCTGGTTCATATGGAGTGAATGCTTATAATTTAACAAATATTGATATTTTCCATAACTCTATTTTAGTGGATGATGTTTCAACATCAAATACTTCTGGGGCATTTTACTTATCATCTGGAAGCAATAACAAAATCAGAAACAATCATTTTGTTGTTTCTAATCCATCATCATTAGCCACACCTTGCTATTTATCAAGCGGAGCAGTTGTTTCAAACAATACTGAGTTAAATTACAATAATTATTACAAACCAGATACAAACACATCTAATTATATTTATGTAGGAGGATGGTTGACTTATGGTAATTTTAGAGGTAGCTCAAGTTACAATACAAACTCAATTGGCATTAATCCAAATTTTGTAAACGACACCAATTTAGTAACAAACAATGGCTGTTTAAATGGGGATACCATTAGTTCGGTTACCGTAGATATTTCAAATAATACGCGTTCACTTATTCCTGATATTGGGGCTTATGAAGTACCATCATTAACAGATAACGCGGCAGTTGAAGGAATAAACTCTCCAATATTTCCAATTACTAGTGGCTTACAAGACATTACTATAAAATTTAGAAACGGTGGTTCAAACACCATAAGTAGTTTAAATGTTGGCTATATACATAATGGCGGAACTCCAAAAATAGCTACTTGGTTTGGTACAGGATTAGCATCATGCGATACAGCATCATTAACTTTAACAGGGGCTGAACAAATTAATATTGTTCAAGGAGTTACCAATACAATAAAAATATTTACAAGCAACCCCAATGCAACTACAGATTCTGACCCATTAAATGACACTTTAACTATTCAATTAGGAACTCCTTTAAGAGGAAACTATTTAATAGGTAGTGCACCATCTGATTTTATAAATTTAAATACCGCTGTCAATAACCTAAGAATAAGAGGTATAGATAGTGCAGTTAACTTTAGAATTAAAACAGGTACTTATAATGAACAAATTACTATTTCTCCAATAATGGGTTCATCAGAAACCAATTTAGTAACTTTTACTTCTGTAGCCAATCATGTTGATTCTGTAACCATTGTAAGAAATAATACTACTTCATCAAATAACTTTATTATTACAATGAATGGTGCAAAAAATGTTATATTTAACAGAATAACTTTTACCACACAAAACAGTACAAATTCAAAAATATTTGAACTAGCACCTAACTCCGGTTACTTAACCATACAAAATTGCAAATTAAATGCACCAACAACTACTACCACCGCAGCATCTGCTTATATTATAAACAGCAATAACAACACTGTAGGTAATATAAATATTGTAAACAATAGAATAACTGGGGGCTCTATTTCAATGTATTTACGAGGAACCAGCACTACCAATTTATTAAACAATATTAACATTGATAGTAATACAATAATCAATCCATATTACATGGGTATTTATTTCTACTACAATGCAAATCAACGTATAAGAAATAATACCTTAACTACAACAAGTGCTTATACTTCTTTCTATGCTATTTATGCTTATTATGTCGACAGTACTTTCGAAATTATAAATAACAATATAAGCACAACCACAGCAAATGGATATGGAATAAACACTTACTATTGCGATGGTTTTGGTAGCAAAACGGGCTATTTTGTTAATAACGTAATAAGAATTGGCTCAAATACAACTACAGCTAGTTATGGAATTCGTGATCAATATTCAAGTAATATGAAAATCTTCCATAACACAATTGGTGTTTTATCTACCAGTACAACAAGTTATGCAGGTTATTTTTATTACAGTGGAAGTATTTCTAGCAATAATGTAATTCGAAACAACGTTTTTGCAAATTTAGGTGCTGGATATTCTGTTTATTTCTACAACCCATTATATGGAAATAGTAATTATAATAACTTATTTACAAATGGCACTACACTAGCTCAAAGAGGTACACCAGCGGCAACTTATACCACTTTAGCATTAGCTAGAACAGGTTTTGGTAATAATTATGAAACCAATTCTATTCAGTTCCGCCCAGGTTTTACAAGTAATAATAACCTAGCTCCAAATTTATCAGATACAGCAGTATGGTCGTTACAAGGCAGAGCTGAGTTTGTTGGTGTAAGCAACGATATTAATAACCAACTAAGAAGCACTCTAGTAACTAATGGTCCAACTGATATTGGTGCTTATGAATTTACACCTACATCACTTCCGCCATTATGTGTTGCTTCCCCTTCAGTTCCAGTAGCAGGTGGTTACCAGATATTTATGCTAGCTGGAGATACGGTATTAACAGTATTGCACGATGCATTTTCAACGCCTCCAAGCTTTTTGAATGTACGCCAATATACAGGTGTTAAGCCACCAAACACTAATTTTACAGCTAATTACATGAAAATGTATGTTAAAGCCGATGCTCCAAGTGGATTCTATAATGGTAATGTAAAACTATTTTATAAAAAAGAATGGTTAGGAACTGTACCTACAGAATTAGATTTACGCTTCGCACAAAAAGACAGTGTTTTACCGTGGTTTTCATACATAAGCACAGGAAGTACAGTAGATACCCTAGCTAATACCATATCGGTTAATATGATTAACTCATATAATGTATTCACAGGTACAGATGATTTCAATTCTCTTCCTGTAAAATTAACCAACTTTAACGGTATTGCACGCAACAATTCTGCAGTTTTGAATTGGGCTACCGCAAGTGAAGTAAACTCAAGTAATTTTGATTTAGAAAGAAGTTTTGATTCAAGAACTTTTACTAAAATAAGTACTATAAGAGCCAAAGGAAACTCAAATTCACTAGTAAATTACAGTTCAATTGATGAGAATGTTTTTGCTACCAATAAAACTGTTTACTATCGTTTAAAAATGATTGATTTAAATGGAGAATTTGAATATTCGAGAGTAGTGAAATTAAACGCTAATATGAGCAGAAATGAAATTACTGTTGGACCTAATCCATTTAAAAACAATGTGGTAGTCAATAATATTAACTCAAGTGATATAATTGAACTTTTTGATTTAAATGGCAAATCTATTTACAAAACAGAAGTTTTAGCGGACGGTTCTCTAGAAATAATATTACCAGAAAACATAAAAACAGGTATATATTTCTTAAAAGTAAAAAATACTATTGAGGAAAAAGTATTTAAGTTGATAAAAAATTAATTAATAAACTTAGATATAGAAACGCTACTAGTTATAAAAAACTAGTGGCGTTTTTTTATTTAAAACCCTAATGAATTGTTAGTAATACAAACTCAAAGCCATACTGTAATTTTAATTTTATAAGTTAGTAAATTAAATTATGATTGCAGCAATGAAATTAAATACTATACATAAACTTATTTTTACACTATTAATATTAACAACAATTAGAGCCTCTGCTCAGGACTTATTATTAACAACTAATAATGACAGCATTCAATGTAAAATTATTGAAATTAATCAAAATGATAGCATAGAATACATTTACTTCAAAGGGGGAATTAAAAAAACTGAAAAATTAAGTTTGAATAGTTTTTTAAAAGTAATTCCCAATTTTTATTTGGTTAAATCTCAAAACAAGGTTGATTCAATCATTAACATTCAGAACATCAAATACTTTCAAAAATTAAAAGAAAAATCTTTCTTTAAGGATATTAATAATCGAATATCACTTGATTATATATACTCGGCAAGAGTAAGGGAGCCTTCTTTGTTAATTTATAATGGCAAAACAAAAGTTGTAGATAAAGATAAAGAACAGTTTACTGAATTACAAGGTTACCAACTAGAATTCTCCTTATCAATAAACAAGGATAAGAACTTGTTTTTAGGTGTTATTGTAAGTAATTTAACTAATGAAATTAAAAATTATAAAATTGCAGGTTTGCCAAATGCCCCAATTCAACAATATGATGCAAGTAACCAAATTAGTAGTTTAGGGGTTAAAGGGATGTATTTATTTCAGTCAAAAAGGGCATACAATAACCTTTTTATTATCCTAGGTTTAAATAAAACTTTTTATAGAGAGGAGTTATACGCTACTAATTTTTATACGCTTTACACAAGTAGTACTTACTCACCTTTTGGTGGTTTTAATTATGATTTTAGATTTCATAAAAATATTGCAGTAGGTTTAGGTTTATTGTTTGAAGCTGGTTTTATTAAAGAAATAAATAGTAATAAAAATGGAACAAAAACTACCTACACATTAGATGGAAATGGTTATGATTTATTTAGGCTAAATTATTCTGCAGGGTTAAAGTATTATTTGGGCAAATAACCCTACTTTTTATTAAACTGTGTTTCGTAAAGGCTGGTATAAAAACCGTCTTTTATTTGTAGTAAACTTTCGTGGGTGCCGCGCTCTTTTATTTCGCCTTTGTCTAATACCAAAATTTCGTTTGCTTTTTGAATGGTTGAAAGCCTGTGTGCAATTACAATACTGGTGCGACCTTCCATCATTTTAGCAATGGCATATTGAATAATATCTTCTGTTTCTTGGTCAATGCTAGAGGTTGCTTCATCTAAAACCAAAACTGTAGGATTAACCACCATGGCTCTAACAAACGAAATCAATTGCCTTTGTCCCATACTTAAAGTTAAGCCACGTTCTTGTACCGATTGATTATAACCATTTGGCAACCTGCTAATAAACTCATGAGCACCTAATAGTTTTGAGGTAGCAATTACTTGCTCCATGGTTATTTCCTTATTGTAAAGCGTTATATTGTCATAAATAGAACCGCTGAATAAAAATACATCTTGCAAAACCACCGCAATATGTTTGCGTAAAGTATCTGTTTGGTATTGTTTAAGCTCAACGCCATCTATCAAAATTTGTCCTTTTTGATAATCGTAAAACCTACTTAATAAATTAATGATAGATGATTTTCCAGCTCCTGTTGCTCCAACTAAAGCCATGTTTTTGCCTTTAGTTAAATTGAACGAAATATCTTTTAAAACATAATCTTCATCAATATAAGCAAAGCCCACATTTTTAAACTCAATTTCGCTTTTTAGTGTTTCAAATGGAATATTTCCGGTTGGTTCAATATAAGTTTCATCATCAACCAAAGCAAAAATACGTTTACTAGCCACCATGCCCATTTGCAAAGTATTGAACTTATCTGCAATTTGACGGATTGGCCTAAAAATCATAGATATGTACATAATAAACGCTACAATAACACCCGCAGATGCTTGTCCATTAATGGTTTCTTTAGCACCATACCAAACTACCAAACCAATGGCTATACTTGAAATAATTTCTACAATTGGAAAAAAAACAGAGTAATAAAAAACTCCTCTGATATTGGCATCTCTATGGTCTTTATTGATGGCTTTAAATTTTTCTAATTCTTCATCTTGCTTGTTAAAAATTTGAACTATTTGCATGCCAATTAAATGCTCTTGTACAAATGTATTTAACTCAGAAACTTTGTTTCTAACTTCCTCAAACGATACCCTAACACTTTCTTTAAACCAATAAGCTGCAACCAATAAAAAAGGCAATACTGAAAGACTAACCAAGGTAAGTTTCCAGCTTGCAAAAAACATCAACCCCAGAATAAATATTATTTGCAGCAAATCTCCCATAATACTGATGAAGCCTTCGCTAAATACTTCGGTAATGGTTTCAATATCGCTAATGCAGCGTGTTACCAAAGTTCCCACAGGTGTATTATCAAAAAACTTTAAACGTAGTTTACTTAAATGAGAAAATACTTTTGCCCTTAAATCTTTAATAATTAATTGCCCCAAAAGGGCACCTAAATAACTTGATAACAACTGAAAAACAGTTGATAAAATAAGCATGCCAAATACAATGGCAGAGTATAAATAAATGTTTTTAAAATCGCCTTTAGGAATAAAATTATCAATGATGTATTGAATAATATATGGCCTAATGGTAGATAATAGCGCAAAAAGGATGGTAAATAAAAAGGTAAACCAAAACAATTTAGCATGTGGACCTGATAACTTAAAAAGTCGTTTTAAAATATTGCTTTCAAACGCGCTTGGTTTACTTTTTTGCATTTAGTTTTATAAAATTCTATACTAATTTTTCGCTTAGTTTTTCTATTTCAAATTTTGCCGGCAGGTTGCGGTAAATAATATTATACATGGCATCCATAATTGGCATTTTTATGTTCATGGTTTGGTTTAGTTCATACACAGTTTTAGTAGCATAATAGCCTTCGGCAATCATTTTCATTTCTAACTGTGCCGATTTTACTGAATAACCTTTACCAATCATGTTTCCAAAAGTACGGTTACGACTGTGTTGCGAATAACCTGTTACCAATAAATCGCCAAGGTATGCCGAGTGATTTATTTTTCTATCAGCATCAGTTATAGTGCGCAAAAAACGTTTCATTTCTCTAATGGCATTGCTCATTAATACTGCTTGAAAATTATCGCCATAACCCAAGCCATGACACATTCCTGCTGCAACCGCATAAATATTTTTTAGAACAGCACCATACTCAGTTCCGCGAACATCTTTCGAAATTACGGTTCTAATATTTTTATTGGCCACCATACCTGCAAAATGCCTTGCCATAGTTTGGTTTGAGCTAGCAATGGTTAAGTATGATAATTTTTCAGAAGCTACTTCCTCTGCATGACAAGGACCTGAAATAACCACTATTTGGTCTTCAGGAATTTGAAAATCGTTTACAAAAAAATCGCCTACAATTTGTTTGGTATGAGGCACCAAACCTTTTACTGCCGATACAATGGTTTTACCTTTTAAATCCTCAGCGGTAATGCCTTCTAAACTATTTAATAAAAATGCCGAAGGAATAGCAATTACCAATAAATCGCTGGTTTTAATTATTTCTTTTAAATTACTACTCACCTCGATTGATTGAGGATGAATTTCAACCATACTTAAATAATCAGGATTGTAATGCTTTTCTCTTATAAAATTTGCTTTTTCTTCAGAACGAACCCACCATTGCAACTTGTTTAAAGTTGGTTCAGGTAATTCCTTGTGCTCTATAAGCATTTTTACTATAGCAGTAGCCCAACTTCCACCGCCAATTACAGCTACATTTTTAGGTAAATTTTGTTCCATTAATTATCAATTTATTTTTTAGGAATACGCATTCTGTATTTAGTATTTGCGCCACCTTTGCTAATGTTTACCAGTTTATTTTTCAATAAACGTTTTTTTAGTGGACTTAAATAATCAACAAATAATTTTCCTTTTACATGGTCGTACTCGTGCTGAATAACGCGTGCTGCAATTCCGTCAAATTCTTCTTCATGCCATTCAAAATTTTCATCTTGGTACCTAATGGCAATATCGCTCCAACGGTAAACATCTTCTCTAATATGCGGAATGCTCAGGCAGCCTTCTTCAAAAGCCCACTCTTCGCCCCATTCTTCAATAATTTCAGCATTGATAAAAACACGTTTTAAATCAGGATAATCCTCATCTTCAAAACCCGATGTATCAATAATAAAAAGGTTAATAGCTTTACCTACTTGTGGAGCAGCTAAACCTACACCTTGCGCACTATACATGGTTTCCCACATATTGGCAACTAAGTCTTTTAATCCTTCATAATCGGCCGAAATATTATCGCCTACTTTACGTAATACGGTATCTCCGTAAGCTACTATTGGTAATATCATTTATTTATAAAATTAGATCCCGCTATAGCAGGACGAAATGCCAAATTCGAAGTGAATACTTCTGTATTGGAACTTCTATTTATTGTTTTTTTTCCTTTTCCGTTGACTAATCCCGAAAGCTTTCGGGAAACAGGCAATTGATTTAATGGCAATTATTATTTTTTATTGGCTAAAGCCAAATTGGCTGTCCTTGGTTGGTGTCCCCACCAATCACAAACAATCGACAAATCATTCAAAACTCAAAATTCAATATTTACAAAGTTGTCATATAAGTTTGCAATATCAAAACTGCGCTCACTTGATCCACATTTTCCTTTTTTTCTCTGTCTTTCTTCTTCAAACCCATTTCAGTTAAACTGCGCCTAGCTATTACCGAAGTAAAACGTTCATCGGCACGTTCAATTTTAATATTTGGAAAAGTTTTACTAAGCAAAGATATAAATTTTTCGATATGTGGCGTTGCATCGGTATCATCGCCATTATGACGAGTAGGTTTGCCCACCACAAAACTGCCAACATCTTCTTTAGCGATGTAATCTTTTAAATATTGAATTACATCTTTGCTATGCACTGTACCAAGCGAACTGGCAATAATTTGCAAAGGGTCGGTTACTGCTAAACCAACTCTTTTTGTTCCATAATCTATTGCTAATAATCTTGGCATATTGTTTTTATGTTATTTACTACAAATTTGTAATTAGGTATTTTACTTCTTCTCAATTAATAAATTCACGACCCTAATATCTTCATCATCCCAATGAATATTTTTAATATCTTCAATTAAATAAACAGAAACGCCATCATAAATCCCATCAGAGGTAAAAACATCCATAATAAATTCTTCGTCTCCTACCTCTTTAATAAATCCATATAAACCAAGATCTCTATAAAAATTGACATGTATTAACTGCAATGAACTTTTTGCATTTAATAAAATTTTTCTATAGTCAATAATAGGGTCAGAGTAAAACGATGGACTAGGTGTATCTGCAAAAATTGTTTTTAAATTTAACATTTTAAGTTCCAATTTTCGGATATAGTTGTCGTTCATATCTATACCATAAATATCAGCTGTTTTTACAGTAAAAACACCATCTGGCATGCCTTGTGGACTTATAGATTTTATTGATACTTGATCATCATTTAAGCCTAAAACATATCCAACACTAAATTTACTAGCTTCATCGCTATTTGTTCTTATCGAAACTAATTTATTGTTTTCATTCGCTTGTTTCAAACATTTCAATATCAATGGCTTCATATCTTATTTTAAACTTTTATTACTTTCTAACCAATTAACCCTATCAACCAAACTAGTGTTTAAAATGACGAATGCCTGTAAAATACATAGCTATTTTATGTTGGTTGCAGTATTGAACCGAGGCATCGTCTTTTACCGAGCCACCTGGCTGAATAACTGTTTTTATTCCTTCGTTTCCAGCTATTTCTACACAATCAGGAAACGGGAAAAATGCATCACTACTCATAACCGAATTGTTTAAATCAAATTCAAAGGCTTTGGCTTTGCCAATAGCTTGTTTTAAAGCATCCACTCGCGAAGTTTGTCCGCATCCAATTCCTAATAACTGCTTGTTTTTAGCCAAAACAATGGTATTTGATTTGGCATGTTTTACAATTTTATCAGCGAATAATAAATCAGCAATCACATTATTATCAGCACCTTGTTCAGTAACCAAAGTTAAGTTATCTGCTGTTAAAATTACACTGTCTTTATCTTGCTCTAAATGGCCATTTAACACTGTACGCATGGTTTTACCTTTTGGTAAAGTGCCTTTTTTCTCTAAAATAATTCTATTCTTTTTACTTTTTAAAATTTGCAATGCAGCTTCATCATAACTTGGAGCAATTAATACCTCCAAGAAAATTTTATCCATAGCAGTAGCAGTTTCTGCATCAATATTTCTATTAGCCACAATAACACCACCAAAAGCTGAAACAGGATCGCCTGCTAAAGCATCGGCCCAAGCTTGAGCAATGGTTGTTCTGCTTGCTAATCCGCATGGATTGTTATGTTTAATTACTGCAACAGTTGGTTCTTCAAAATCTTCAATTAAATGTGTTGCAGCATCTACATCAAGTAAATTATTGTACGACAGCTCTTTACCGTGCAATTGAGTAAACATACCATTTAAATCACCATAAAAAACACCTTGCTGATGAGGATTTTCGCCATAACGCAACGTTTGCGCAGGCATATTGCTTAAAGCTGCAAACTGAGTTTGGTTAAAATAATTTTGAATAATGGTATCGTAAGCAGCAGTAGTGGCAAAAGCTTTTGCTGCATACATTCTGCGTTGTTCAATGCTGGTACTACCATTTTGAGCCAACAAAGTTTCAGCCAAAGGTGCATAATCATTTTTGTTACAAATAATGCAAGTATCGTTATGGTTTTTTGCACCGGCTCTAATTAACGAAACACCACCAATATCAATTTTCTCAATAATTTTACTTTCATCGTTAGTACTAGCTAAAGTTTCTTCAAATGGGTAT
This sequence comes from uncultured Bifidobacterium sp., assembly GCA_964529175.1. Classification (GTDB taxonomy): domain Bacteria; phylum Bacteroidota; class Bacteroidia; order UKL13-3; family UKL13-3; genus JAAFJM01. The sequence goes on along the minus strand of CAZGVO010000017.1, from coordinate 7,041 downwards.
AAATCAACCACTACCAAATCAAAATAAGGCATATTAAACTCTGCCATTTCTTTTTGGTCCTGCTCATTGGCTCTGCGTGCTAAAATTCCACCAAACACTTTTGGATGCAACGTTTTAACCCTTCCACCTAAAATACTTGGGTAATCAGTTAAATCCTCCACTCTATTAACCTTAATACCTAACTGCTCAATATAATCTTGAGTACCGCCAGTACTATAAATATTAACACCTAATTGGTTTAAGGCTTTTGCTAAAACATCTAAACCATCTTTGTAAAAAACTGAAATTAAAGCATTTTGCATGCTGCGAGGTTGATTCATAAAAAATATTTGCTTTTAAAAAACGAGCCGCAAAAGTAATATTATCTGTTTATTTAAAACATGTTTTTTTAGGTGATTGTTTTAAGATTAAGATTCTAAAAATTATTTTTTATAATGACTCTTACTATAATTGATTAATATTGTTACATAATTTATTTCAATGACAAAAAACATTTTATTAATATTTCTTGTGTCTGTATCTCTTTGTTGCCATAAAGAAGAAGAGAGATGTACAGCAAGAAATTTTAGAAGTATAGTTCTTCCAGCTGTTCAAAATTATTTTCCATACAAGGCTGGTCAAAAACTTTTATTAAAAAAATATCAAGATACTGCATTTATAGAAGATGTTTATTACACTGTTAATGCCCCCTTATTTTTAATGTCAATAAATAAAAAATGGTTATATGATGGCTGCACAAGTTATGACACAACTGAAACTTATGTAATGAATATTACTTGTGATAGCGATTTAAACAAAGGTATCGTTATTAAATATGTAGGTGATTACGCAAAAGGTAAATATACTTATGATACAGATAACACTGCATTAGACTTAAAATTCAATAGTAAAAATTTTACTTTTTATGGATTTGGCTTAGCACTTGTTGAAGGGAGTTTTTATAAAGAAATTGACAGCATTATTATAAATGGCAAAAACTATGGTAAGAGTTTTTATTTAAAAAATTATCCTGATAGTAAGATTTATTTTAATTCAAAGTATGGCATACTTAAGTTTGAAAATGAAACAACTAAGGAAAAATATATTTATTCTGAGTAACTTTACCTTAATTCTTGAATTTTCTAAACACTTCGCTACTTGGAATGAGGACTTCGTCTTCACTATCTTCGGTAAAAAATTGGGTTAATTGATTATCGGTTGGTTCATTTACTTGACCTAAGGCAAAGTCTTTAACACATATTGTACTAGCAATTTTCACATAAGTTAGTTTACTTAAAATTTCTTCTAATTCTTTAGCGTGCTCTTCCGTATCAATTTCCAAAGTTTTAATAATCATAGAACAAAAATAGTAATTATTTTAAATTACTTTTACTTTCATACAAACAAATTAAATACTGTAATTCAACATTTTACATATTATATAGAATTAAATAATAATTTATCTATGTTTGATTCTGAAGAACCGATTTTATGAAAAAACCTGGGCCTTCGTTTAAAAAAGATAAGGTAATAACTTACGAAACGTTGTTCAAGAATTAAAATTAAATAACAATTTATCAATTGCTTATTATACTACTCCTCCAAATAATCTAAATCTTTATGGAAACTTTCGGAAATAAAGGCGGTGGAAACAATGGCCAAAACCAAACAAATTAGCCCTACTACTAAAGCCGATGAGGTAATATTTAAACCGATATTGCTTTGCAAAGCAGCAAAACCTAAGGTAATAGGAACCACAGCTCCACGAACAAAATTAGGAACTGTGTTGGTAACGGTTGAGCGAATATTGGTACCAAACTGCTCGCAAGCTACAGTAACAAAAAGCGCCCAATAGCCTGTGGCAGTGCCTAATAAAAAACACATCCATTTAAAATAACTAACTGAAACTTGATTGTTAAACAAGTAAATAAAATACAATACCAAACTTAATCCTAAGTAAGCAAAAATTACCTTTTTACGACTTTTAAACCATTGGCTGAACAAACCACTTAGCAAATCGCCAAAGGAAAGACCAATATATGCAAACATGACACTATCAGCCACTTTTATTTCTACCCCTAGACTGCGTGCAAACAAATGCGATTTATTGACCAAAACCCCAATAGTAAACCAAATGGGTAGGCCAATGGCTATACAAGCCAAATATTTTATCAGGTTATTTTTATTGCTCAGTAAGTTTAACAAATTGCCCTTTTTAACAGTTTTATTGATTTCAACCGATTTATACATACCACTTTCGTATGTACCAGCACGAAGTAGTAAAAGCATTAACCCTAAAACACCACCAACAATATAAGTTACTTGCCAGTTTTTTAATGAAATAGCAAAAGCTGAATCTAAAAACGAAACCAAATGATGGCCATTTTTCCCAACAATAGCCGCAGCTATGGCACCTAAAGCACCAACTGAAACTATTATCATAGTACCAATTCCACGTTTTGATTTTTCCATGGTTTCGCTAACCAAAGTAATACCAGCCCCTAATTCACCAGCCAAACCAATGCCCGCTAAAAATCTGGCTACAGCATAACTAGGAATATCGGTAACAAAAGCATTTGCTAAATTAGCCAACGAATACAAAATAATAGAACCAAAAAGTACCGAAACCCTACCCTTTTTATCACCTAATACACCCCAAATAATTCCACCCAAAAGCATTCCTGTCATTTGACAGTTAAACAAAAAAGTATCGGTTTTATCCATTTGATCAGCTGTTATAAAATCGAGCAAACTCTCTTGTTTTACTACATTGAACACAATCAAATCATATATATCTACAAAGTAGCCAAGTGCAGCTACAATTATTAAAAAATTAACCTTTTTGTTCATTTAAAAATTCAGTTTAAAACCAAGCGCATAATAGTAAAAAGAAGGGATTTTTTTGTTGTTGAATTGTTAGATTGTTGAATTGTTTTTTTGGTTGGAGGGTTGCGGATTTACGAGTTGCGGATTTCTGATTAGCAGTTTAAACTATTCCAATCTCAACTTGCTTATTGCGCATTTTTCAAAAAAACGTCCCCATAGCCCCCCATCGCTCAAGGGCGAATTTTTCCCGAACAAATTTCCTATATCATGTTTCTCAAATCTCATCTCTCAATTCACAAATCACATTTCACATCTCACACTTCCCTAAAAACAAACCTAAGTCTATATAAATAAAAACTATTGTCAGTTTTTGGATTGAGTGCAGTCATTGGCACGCCTTGACATTCAAAATAAATTTGAAGTGTACAAAATATTCATATTTCAAGTTTCAATTTCAAGTAGTTATGTCAAAAAATTTGCTTATTCTTTTAGAAGACAACACCAATGCTGAAGCATTGATAGAACAAAGTAAAACCATTGTTGATACCCAATTTTTAAAAACATCAACCGGTGCATTTATTGATGGCATTAGTCATAATGGAATTGACAAATTATTTTTAAACGAAAACCACGAATTAGAAAACTTAGAGTACTCGGAAATTATAGAAAAAGTAATGCGTGATAATCCACTAAATGATGACAAAATAGTGGACAGCATCATTCATAAATGTACGGAATTAAACCTAAAAATTGATGTTATTTTTAACCAAGATATCATTAATAGCAACTCATTTGAACATAAATCGAAGTACAACGATTTATTCATAATTGGTAAAGAAGCCATTGAAAAAAACTTTAAAACCGAAGATGGTATTTCTAAAATTGAAAACTTATTGATTGATAGCAAATGCCCGCTTTTAATTCTTCCATCTAAAAAATTTGATTTAAAAAACATCATTTTATTATTTGATGGAACAGCCGAATCGTTTGAGGCCATTAAACTTTTTACTTATTTAATTAGCAATCAAACCAAAGATGCCAACGTACAATTAATTATTAAAACCACGCCCGAAGCTACCAAAGAAGAGCGTTTATTGATAAACTATATAAAAACCTACCGATTAAACTTTTCGGTAACCCGCATTGATCCTGACTATTACGAAGAAGAATTATTTAAAATGTTAAACCAATTTGATAATTTTTTATTGGTAGCTGGCAGCAATAGAAACGATGTTATAAGCGATTTATTAAAAAAAGAAGAATCGTATTTTATGCAAGGCAACAGAAGTGTTTTTATGATATAATAAGCTTACCCAATGATTGAAACTTTAAATAAAAATACCAAAACTACTTGTTACCACTGTGGCGATTTTTGCGCGGAGGAAACACTTGTTTTAAATGATAAAAATTTTTGCTGCAACGGCTGTAAAAATGTATTTATGTTGCTTTCTGAAAACAACTTAACATCGTATTACAGCATAGAAAAAAATCCTGGTAAGTCTCTTAGACAAAGCATTGGCAATAAGTATGCTTACTTAGATGATACCAATATTCAATCAAAACTCATTAGTTATATTGACCATAAAGTAGCGCGTTTACAATTTCAAATTCCTAATATACATTGCAGCAGTTGCATTTATTTATTGGAAAATTTATACAAAATAAACAATGCGGTAGTAGGTGTACGCGTTAATTTTTTAAAGAAAACGGCCAATATTGTTTACGATGTAAATAAAATATCGTTGCGCCAATTGGTGGAGTTATTAGCAAGCATTGGCTATGAACCATCGTTTACCATGAACGATATTAACCAAGAAAAACCTAAAAATATCAATCGTAAATTATTGTTTCAAATAGGAGTAGCAGGCTTTTGTTTTGGCAATATTATGATGATAAGCTTTCCTGAATATTTTGGGTTAGATAATACTACTAGACATTACTTATCATCGGCATTTGGTTATATTAACTTAGCACTTTCTATCCCCGTATTTTTTTATAGCGGACAAGATTATTTAATATCGGCATACAAAGGTTTACGCAAAAAACTAATTACCATAGATGTGCCTTTGGCCTTGGGTTTAGTGGTTTTATTTGTGCGTAATTTTTACGAAATATTAACCCATACAGGACTTGGTTACTGCGATACTTTAGCTGGTTTGGTTTTCTTTTTATTAATAGGTAAATGGTTCCAACAAAAAACATACGATTCACTTTCGTTTGAGCGCGATTACAAATCGTATTTTCCTATATCGGTTATAAAAATTAATGCTGATAATCAAACTACAACTGTAGCCATTGATAAACTAAAAATTGGAGATAGAATTTTAATTAGAAACAATGAAATTATTCCTGCCGACAGTATTTTATTAAAAGGCAAAGCCAATATTGATTTTAGTTTTGTATCGGGCGAAAAAGAACCAATAGCCAAAGAGTTAGGCGAAATTATTTTTGCAGGAGGCAAACAAACTAGCGGAAATATTGAATTAGAAGTAAAAAAACTAACAGAACAAAGTTATTTAACCCAACTTTGGAACAACGATATTTTTGCAAAAGACAATGCCAGCAAAGTTGAAACCTTTCAAACCAAAGTAAGCAAATATTTTACTGTGGCATTATTAGCCATTGCCATTTCATCGGCCATTTATTGGGCAGTGTACGATAGTTCAAAAATAATGGGAGCCTTTACTGCTGTGTTAATCATAGCTTGTCCTTGTGCTTTGGCTTTATCAAGTCCGTTTGCTTTAGGCAATGCCATGCGTAATTTGGGCAGAAAAAAATTCTATTTAAAATCGGCTAATGTGGTTGAAAATATTGCCAATATGGATACCATAGTTTTTGACAAAACGGGTACCATTACTCAAAGTAACGAATCGCAAATTGAGTTTATGGGTAATCCATTAACGCAATTACAAAAAGAGCTGATTTTTTCAGTTACCCAAAACTCTATTCACCCATTAAGTAAACAAATTGCGCAGCATTTAAATATTAGTTCGGCTATTATTTTAAACAGCTTTGACGAAATTACTGGAAAAGGCATCAAGGCCAATGTTGGCGGTAATGATGTGGAGGTAGGTTCTGCTAAATTTTTAAATATTACCGAAAATGAAAGCAATGCGTTAAACACCCGCATTTACATAAAAATAAATGGTGAAATTGTTGGTTTTTTTGTAATAAAACATGCTTACAGAACAGGTTTAAAACAAGTAATTAATCAATTGGCAAACCAATTTAAATTGCATTTGCTTTCAGGAGATAATGAGCAAGAAAAAACCTTTTTACAAACTGTTTTTCCTGCTTCATCTGAATTATTGTTCAAACAAAACCCAGCAGATAAGTTAATGTACATCAATACATTGCAAGGCAACCAACAAAAAGTAATTATGGTGGGTGATGGATTGAACGATGCAGGTGCTTTAAAAACGGCCAATGTAGGAATAAGTTTAAGCGAAGATACTTCGAGCTTTTCGCCAAGTAGCGATGTAATAATGGATGCAGCTAATTTTGAACTATTACCAAAATACTTACAATACTGCAAAAACACCATGAAAGTAATTTATGTAAGTTTTTGCTTATCGCTGTTGTACAATATTATTGGTTTAAGCTATGCTGTGAGTGGCACTTTATCGCCAGTAATAGCAGCCATATTAATGCCCATAAGCTCAGTAACCGTAATTGGATTTACCAGTATAAGTACGTATTTGTTGGCAAAGAAAATGAAATAAGGACCATAGACGATAGCAAATAGACCATGGTTAATGGACCATAGCTGATGGAAGATAGAACAAAGTGAAATTTTCTATGGTCCATGGTCTATCTGCTATAAACTAAAAAAAGAAACTATGAAAATAATGTTTATATTAATAGGAAGCAGTTTTGTATTAGCCATTGGCTTTTTAATTGCATTTATTTGGATGGTAAAAAATGGTCAGATTGACGATGATTATACCCCTTCTGTTCGCATGTTATTTGACGATGGAACTGTAAAAAAAACAGATGAAGAAAAAGCTTAGAAAACAGCATAACGTACTCGCAAGCGTCCGATAGCTATCGGACTCGCTAGTGAGGTTATAATGCAGCCTCTGGCTATATTTTATTCCTACAATTTTTGGTTTGCAACAAAAATCGTCTTGAAGCGCATCTCATTTGTTTAGGCAACAAATTTTTTTTGTCCAAGGTCGGTATCCTCACCGCACCTTATTCGATTGGTGAGGACACCCTTTAGACTTGCAGTGAGAA
>CAZGVO010000016.1:63926-64042 GCA_964529175.1 uncultured Bifidobacterium sp. | reverse complement strand
AACTTATTTCTTTATCTTATCTTTAAATATACTTATTCTCAAGGACTTATTTTTTGAAACCAGTAGTTTTATATAAATTGTTGTCTTGTTTCTATTACTAGACACAAGTAATTTGA
>CAZGVO010000016.1:0-63826 GCA_964529175.1 uncultured Bifidobacterium sp. | reverse complement strand
TATATTACTCTTATATATTACTCTTATATATTACTCTTATATATTACTCTTATATATTACTCTTATATCCCGAAACCAATAATTTGAATATTTGTTAAATAACATAATTGAAAATATTATATTATTGCTGCATACATTATTAAATATATAATGAGTAAAGAATTAGAGAAAAAGAAAATTGCTATTTTAGGTAGTACTGGTAGTATTGGAACTCAAGCGCTAGAAATAGCCAGAGAACAAAGTGATAAAATTGAAATAGAGGTATTAACTGCAAACAGTAATGCCGATTTATTAATTAAGCAGGCAATTGAGTTTAAGCCAAACCATGTGGTTATAGCTGATGATAGCAAATACCAAATAGTAAAAGATGCTTTAGATAAACATGATATTAAGGTATTTTCGGGTAATAAAGCGATTGCTGACTTAATGGAGATAACCTCGGCTGAAATAGTTTTAACAGCTATGGTTGGTTATAGTGGACTTTTGCCAACTATTAAAGCAATTGAAAATAAAAAGAAAATTGCGCTAGCAAACAAAGAAACATTAGTAGTTGCTGGAGAGTTAATTACTAGTTTATGTGCTGAGCACAGAGTAAATTTAATACCTGTTGATTCGGAACATTCGGCAATTTTTCAATGTTTGGTGGGGGAAGACCTAAATACCATTGATAAAATTATTTTAACGGCTTCAGGCGGACCATTTAGAGGAAAAAAAACAAATGAATTACTTGAAATTACTAAAAAAGAAGCTCTTAAACACCCGAATTGGACAATGGGCGCAAAAATTACCATTGATTCAGCTAGTTTAATGAACAAAGGATTGGAAGTGATTGAGGCAAAATGGTTATTTGGATTAGAAAATAATCAAATAGATGTGGTTGTTCATCCGCAATCAATTATACATAGTATGGTGGAATTTAATGATGGCAGCATAAAAGCCCAAATGGGATTGCCAGATATGAAACTACCTATTCATTATGCATTTTTTTATCCAGAAAGAACTAAAACCAATTTTAAACGACTTTCATTTAAAGAAATGAACACATTGACTTTTGAAGAGCCTGATAAACAAACATTTAGAAACTTAGGATTGGCATATGAAGCTATGGAAATAGGTGGTAATAAGGCATGTATATTAAATGCTGCCAATGAAATAGCTGTGGAAGCATTTTTAAATGACAAAATAAAATTCTTACAAATTTCAGAAATAAATGAAACTTGTATGAACAAGGTCCATTTCATCAAACAGCCAACTTTAGAAGACTATATTAACACTGATACCGAAGCCAGATTAGTGGCCAAAAGTTTGATAAGATAATATCAAATAGTTTTTTACTTTTGCAGCCCTTAAAACTATACAAATAGTTAACTTAAAAAGATACAATATATAAATGCAAACATTCACGATGATAGCGCAAGTAATTGCGGCTCTTTCAATTTTAGTATTAATACACGAATTAGGACATTTTTTAGCGGCTAAATTATTTAAAATTAAAGTAGATAAGTTTTACTTATTCTTTGATTTTTTATTTCCAATGCCAAGTGTTTTAAACTTTGCCTTATTTAAATTTAAAAAAGGTGATACAGAATATGGTTTAGGTTGGTTTCCAATGGGTGGTTATGTGCAAATTAACGGAATGGTAGATGAAAACATGGGTAACCAAGATTTAACCAAACCTGCAGAACCATGGGAATTTAGAAGCAAACCAGCTTGGCAACGAATGGTGGTAATGCTTGGTGGTATTATATTTAATGTAATACTAGGCATCATTATTTTTGCTGGTATTAAATACTATTATGGCGAAAAAATGCTGATTAACAGCACCGTTAAACATGGTATAGCACCTAGCGAATTAGCGCAAGAGATGGGCTTTAAATTAGGTGACAAAATAGAAGCTGTTAATGGTAAAACAATTATTCATTTAGATGATGCATTAAACTCAGAGATATTAATGAGTGAAAAGCCTTACTACACTGTAAAGAGAAATGACTCTATTATAGAAGTTAAATTGCCTGATGATTTTTTGAAAAAACTTACAAAAAAAACCAAAGGAGCTTTTTTTACGCCAAGAATGGAACTTTATGTTCAAAAGGTAAACAGTGGCTCAGCAGCAGAAAAAGCTGGCTTACAACCTAAAGATAAAATTATTGGAGTGGATACGAACAAAATAATATTGTTTGAAGAATTTCAACCATTGTTAATGGCATACAAGGGAAAAAGTACCAAACTTACCGTAGTTAGAAATAACGACACCTTAGCTTTAACTGCTTTAATTGGTACTGATGGTAAATTAGGATTTATGCCTACCGATTTAAATTGGAAATTTGATACCGTATCTTACAGTTTACTATCTTCTATTCCTGCAGGAATTAACCAAGCTTACGAAACCATAGCTAACCAAGTAGCTGGTTGGGGTAAAATTTTTAAAGGTGATATTCCTTTAAATAAAGCAGTGCAAGGCCCAATTGGCATAGCTGATTATTTTGGACCAACTTGGGATTGGTTAAACTTTTGGATGTTAACTGCTTTAATATCGATGGGTTTAGCGTTTATGAATTTTTTACCTATTCCAGCTTTAGATGGCGGACACGTAGTATTACTTATTATTGAAATGATTACTAAAAAACCAATCAGTATTAAAACGCAAGAACGTGTTCAAACTGTGGGAACCATTATATTATTAACCCTAATGGTTTTGATATTTGGTAACGATATTATCAATAAATTTAAATAATCTAATTGAAGTAAGTACATAAAAAAGCCCTGTAAAACTAAGTTTTACAGGGCTTTTTTTTATTAATCTACATTTTGTTGTAATCCGTCTTTGGCCTTTTTCAAAATATTATCTAAAGTTATTTCACTCGGTCGGAAGTATGTTTTATTTAATAAATCAATACCTTCTAAAAGCTCTAAATACATTGATTTTAAGGACTCGTTTTGAGCAATGGCATTTTCTATGGCCAAAGTCTCAGTTGGAGTAGTTTCCTTGTAAATGTAATTGAGTAAATCGTCTTCGGAGTAGTTTTGTTGCATATAGTTAAATTTAAATATAGGTAAAACGAAAATAGAAATATTTTAGTATTTAAATAATTTTTATTGCAAATTTTTTAGCACATTTTTAGCCAAAGCCAATCTTCCCGTTTGGTTGTAATGTTCTGTAGTCCAGTCTTGATCAATAAAATCAAGGCCATTAACCAATTCAAAACTATTCACTACAGTAACTCCATCTTTATGGTATCTATCAATCAATAGTTGCTTGTTTCGGTGCATTATGTTCACCAACTCCTTCCCTACCAAACTATCAGCATACTGCACATTTTCGGCCAATAGATGGAAAATTAATTTTATGTTCTTTTGCTTTGCAATGTTTACTATTTCGTCAAAATCTTTGATTCTTGGATTAGTGTTTACATCAATTGGAAAAGCGTATGTTTTTATATAATGACAAGCCAATGTAATTTTAGGCATATCCCAATCGCCATTGGGTAATAAATAAGTTCCGTTTGCCATTGCATTATCCCATTGACGCACCGTTTTATATGGAAAATTTTCTGGGACATTTAGCTTAACTGTTGACCAATCTTTTTCTACATCATGATCGCGCAAAGGGATTGATTTATTATCGTAACCATTAAACGACAGTTTTATACGTTTAAAAATTGGCAAAATTGGCTCATACATTACATTAGCTTGTGCAATATTGGTTTCTAAATGTGAGTTTATCCATGGAGAACCAAACGAGCGCGAATTAAGTGTAACTATAATGGTTTTTACTTTGGAATCAGTCTTTAAATTTTTTATCAACTGTAAAAATGTATGCGCATGAATGGCACCATGATCGACTGAATTAACTTTTAAAGGCGATAAAGAATCAATCATTTGGGAAATAGATTGCAAACAAGTATCGGTATTGGCAGCTGTGGCATTGCTTGATTCGGCATAATACAACACATCGCTGCAATTTTCTAAGCTATCTTGGGTAAATAATAATTTGGCATCAATAGCTTCAGCATTGGCCCAATAATAATATTTTACATATAATGAATTGGTTATGAATAAAATAATAATACCAACCAATAATGTAACACCAAGTTTAATAACTAATTTTTTCATGCTTAAAATTGAAAATAAATAAACTGAAAACTTTGAATACCACTAAATAACAAAATACTCATTATCAATACAATATAAACAAACCATCTTATTGCTATTTTATTGCCTTGCAAAAACTTATCAAACCTGGTTTTAAAAATTGCTGTTTCAAAAATTACAAACAAAACCAACATGGCTAAAGTTTCGTAGTTAAAAACGAGTTCTTTCACAGCAGTTGACTGTAAATTAACACATTGCTTAAGTACTAAAATAGCTTTATCAAAATTTTCGGCTCTAAAAAATATCCAAATTAAGGTGACTAAAATAAAAGTAATATTGGCTCCTAAAAACTTAAAAACTATATGCTGCTTTAGGGTTTCGGGATAAAATTTAACTAATCCTTTTTCTAACAAATAAAATAACCCGTGTAAAAACCCCCAAATAATGAAAGTATAATTGGCTCCATGCCAAAAACCACTTAATGAAAATACCAATAAAATGTTAAAAATCCATCTAAGCGCATTTACATAACTACCACCAAGCGGAAAAAAAACATAATTACGAAACCAAGTGGTTAGTGAAATATGCCATTTTTGCCAAAACTGATAAAAACTGGTAGCAAAATAAGGTTGTTTAAAATTATCAATTAAATCAATTCCTAGTAACCTTGCAGCACCAATAGCAATGGTTGAGTAGCCATAAAAATCGGCATAAATTTGAATAGAAAAAGCTACCAAAGCCAACCAAACTGATGCTATTTGATAATCAGCGGGATTAGTATAAAATTCATTTACCAAAGGTGCTAAATTATCGGCAATACACATTTTTACAAATAAACCATAAAGTATTAACCTTAGTCCATTGCTAATATTTTCGTACTTAAAAGCATGCTCTTGTCTTAACTCTGTACCTAAAGTTGCATATTTTTCAATTGGGCCAGCCACCATTTGAGGGAAAAACAACACATAATTGGCAAAATAACCTAAATGGGTTTCGGCCTTTTGATTGCCTTTATAAACCTCGATTGTATAACTTAACGATTGGAAAGTATGGAACGATAAACCTATAGGCAAAAGTATTTCAATATGCTTAAAACTTTTAAGACCCATTGTTTCAAAAATATCTATGAAAAAATTATAGTATTTAAAATAAGTAAGTAATCCAATATTGCTTATAATACTGAATAGTAGCCATAAAAGCTTGGTTTTACCTGTAAATTTTTCAATTAATAAACCACACACATAGTCTATAATGATGATGGCATATAAAATTAAAATATAAGGAAGGAAAAATGCAGCATAAAAATAAGTGCTTGCTAAAAAAAGTAATACCCAACGCCATTTATGAGGTAATACATAAAATAGCAGTGTAACTATTGGAAAAAAATATAAAAAATGTAATGAATTGAATAACATATAGTAATAACAAACTAAAACGGATAGCCTATACCAAAATTAAATATACTGTTATCCCAATACCACGAAAAGTCTTTGGCATTATTAATAACCCAACGCTTCCCAAACTCTTTACTTGGGTCGTGCAGAGGAACAGCACCATCGAGCCTAAAAATAAAAATACCTAAGTTTAATCTAATACCTAAACCAGAACCCAAAGCCATTTCATTATAAAAATTTTGAATATCAAAATCAGCCCCTAGCCTACTGTCTTGCTTAGAGGCCCAAATATTTCCAGCATCGGTAAACACAGCTCCTTCAAACAAATGTTTGTAAATATTAAAGCGGTATTCCATGTTTAGTTCAATTTTTATATCACCCGATTTATCAATTTGGTTAGTAGTAGAATAAACACCTGGACCAATTGACCTAGGCCTGAAAGCTCTTAAACTATTGGCACCTCCTGTAAAAAAACGTTTTTCAAAAGGTATATAATCAGGAGAGTTTCCATAAGGCAAAGCATAACCCAAAGCCACACGATACACCACGGTATTATTCATATCTAACCAATGATTGTACCTAAAATCGGCATAGGTTTTAACGTATTGAAAGTAATTGAGACCAAATAATTCATATTGATTCTTAATGTTACGTGTAGTATCGGTAACTTTACGTGCATCAAGTAAAAAATTAAATGCAGAAACCATATTACCGGCAAGTTCCAACGCATCCCAACGTAAAAATACATAACTTCTACCCTTGCTTATGGCCTGTGTGCTGTAAGTAAGTCCAAGTCGTATATCATTTACTATCAAATTATTAGCAAATACATTTTGTAAGAAAATATCTGTTTTACTTTTCTCTTCTAATTCGTCATTGGTAAAATTAGTTCGTACAAAACTAAACTCAGGGAAAGCAACATAATAACTAACTAGTTTTCTGTTAATTTGATAAGAAGAACCCAAAGTAAATACCCTACGTTCGTATTGCACATTTTTTTCATAAATAATAGAACTGTTTACAATGGTTTTGGTATTGGCATTATTAATTTGTCTATCAATTTTATTCAAAAATAACAATTGGGGAATGGTAATGCTTGCCGAAAACGATTGTTCGCTACTATTAAAAAATGGTTTTGGGTCAATATTTTCGCCACGTTGTGCTTCAAAGCTTGAACGGAAACGAAGTTGTAAAATTTCGCCATTATGAAAAATATTTCTATCGGTAAGCTGCACCACAGCCGCCAAACCATAATTTCGGTACGAGGCTATGTTTACCAAATTGGCCTGATCGCTTGTAATAGCCTGTGGTTCTAAAACAATATCGTATTTTTTATTTTGCTTTAAGTTAAAGTAAAAATCTATTACGTTTTCGCTATCGTTTTCAATAATAGTTGGTGTAATATTTACTAATCTAAACAACTGTAAATCATTTAGCCTGCTATATGTTTTGGTTAAATTGTTTTGCTGAAAAAGTTCACCTTTCATCAAAAAGTTCATTTTAGCTATAATACTTGGATTTATTTTGCTGCCATTGGCCAAATATTTAAAATTACTTGTAAAAACAGTATCGTGAGAGCTAACCAATGGTTTATTACTTGGCTCCACTTCAATAACTAAATTACGAATGGTGTAAGTTTTAAATGGTTTTAAATCTTCTTGATTTTTTATATTTATTTCTATGGCCACATAATCGCTTTGATAATTGGTATCTACATTAAAATCAATGTATTCCTTAGCAAAAGTATAATAACCATTGTTACGCAATAAATTCAAAATTCGGTTTTGTTCATCTAATAAATTTTCGCGCTTAAGCGATTTACCCATTTTTATAACACTTTCTTCTAACGAAGCTTGCACCAATCGGTAAATTTTTTTATCAGGACAATTAACGTGAAGCTTGCCATATTTAAATTGGTTATTAAGTTTAACGTTATAAGTTACAATTTTTCGTTCTTTTAAAAACTTGGTATCATTTACCGTATATGAAATTTCGGAATAATAATAACCCTGAGATTTTAAGTAATTGCGCATAGCGCGTACACTGGTTTCTATCATAGTAGTATCAACTATAACAGGCACTTTACCCAAATTATCGCGCAAAAAACGCTTTAAATGGTTATCGCCTTTTGAGGCATCGCCCAGGCGATAAAAAAATACATTTAACCTCACCAAACCTAAAAATTTAACTCCAGGTTTTTGCTTAGTTTGACTTTCTAAATCAGATTCATAAAAGCGGCTTTTTTTCTTTTCAAAAATTTCAATTTTATTTTTAACCAATTTAGCACCTTCACGTTTGTGAATTCTACTTATATTGCAAGCATTTAATAGCACTGCGCTAACAAATATTGCTATTGGTATTATATATTTATTTATGCTTAACAAACGTACTATTCAGTTTTTAAAAAGTTTAAAAGACAAAAGCACTCGTTATACCGAAGGCTATTTTTTGGCCGAAGGTAGTAAAACTGCTGTTGAAATACTTGCATCAAATTTACACATAGAAGCCATATATGCTACTACTGATTGGTGCAATTTGTTCCCAAAGTACAAAAACAGTTCCAAACTTGTTATTTGTACTCAAAAAGAAATTGAACAAATAAGTTCTCTAAAAAGCACGCGCGATGTGGTTTTACAGGTAGAAATAAAAAATAAACCACTAGAAAACAACAACTTAGATAGTAATTTGACCATAGTTTTAGATGAAATACAAGACCCTGGAAACCTAGGAACCATTATAAGAATAGCCGATTGGTATGGAATAAAAAATATAGTATGCTCACTTAACACAGCCGATTGTTATAATAACAAATGCATACAAGCTACCATGGGGAGCCTAGCACGAGTACAAGTAATTTATAGCGATTTGATAACATTTTTAGAAAATAATAAACTACCTGTGTATGGCGCATTTATGGAGGGCGAAAACCTAACCACCGCCAAAATTGAAAAACCTGCTCTACTTGTTATTGGCAATGAGGGTAAAGGAGTTAACCCAAACTTACATCCATTTATTACTAAAAAAATAAGTATAAAACGTTTTGGCGAAGCCGAAAGTTTGAATGCAGCCATTGCTACAGCCATTATTTGCGATAAAATGATTAACCAATAAATTACTTGAAACTACTAGAAAGCAACTAATTTTTTGTTTTATTTGACAATTAGTAAAATAAGTAATTTAATTATGAAGAGATTATTACTTTTGGTTTGGTTATTAACACTTGGCAACATTGCTTTTACACAAGAAGTAATGCTTTCAGGAGGGATTTCCATGCCTTTAAGTCCATTTTCAGCGCAAGATATTTTAGATAATACCAATGGCCATGCACTTAATGGTTATAATATTAAACTTGACTATATTATTTTAAAACAAAATACCCTAAATTTTAGCTTGGGTTTTGTTTATTTTACCAATCCTTTTGATGTAGAAAATATTCAAAAACAAAACAATACAGTTTACTCTCAAAATTCGGTTTTTACTAGCCTAAAACCATACAAAGGTTACGGCTTTGGAGCAAGCGTTTTATATTATTTTACACCTTTAGAAAGCAAAATAAGGGGGTTTTCAAAATTTACTTTAGGACAACTTTTTGTAAATTCGCCAGAGTACAGTAAAACAGATAGTTTAGAATATGTAAAAGTACTTAGCAACGATGCTACCAGTATTTATTGGGGTATAGGAGCTGGAGTTGAATATGCACTTTCGGCTGAAGTTTCGGTAATTGGTTATGCAGAGTATTTTTACTCAAAAGTAGATTTTGGGAATATAAGAATTGCTAATGTAGCAGGACAAACACGCACTATTCCTACCAATAAAATTAATGAGCAAACACTTGGTATGCTTAACTTTAACCTAGGTTTGACCTATAAATTTTACAAACAAACCGATAAACTTAAACGGAAAAAACCTACTAGCATAACTCCAAGCTTCTAAACTGCTATTTGGTTAACATTTGAACCAATTGCTCCATGCCATCGCTGGCTTTTGCTTCTATAAAATGTATATTCTGCTGACGCGATACAGGAACTTTTTTAGGGTCAATAACATATAAAGGTTTGTTATTGCTAAAATATTGAATCAATCCTGCAGCAGGATAAACCTGCAAACTAGTGCCAATAACCAACATTAAATCGGCTTCTTCTACTAATTTTATAGCTGGTTCAATATTCGGCACAGCCTCTCCAAACCATACAATATTAGGCCTCAATTGCGAGCCATATTCACACCTGTCGCCCATTTTCATTTCCCAACCATTTATTTCATAAATTAGGTTATCGTCATAAGTGCTTTTGGCCTGAGTAATAATACCATGCAAATGCAATATTTTACTGCTGCCAGCTCTTTCGTGCAGATTATCAACATTTTGTGTAATTACTTGAATATCAAACACTTCTTCTAACTGCTTTAATAAAATATGGGCTTTGTTTGGCTCGGATTCCAACACGTTTTTTCTGCGCATGTTGTAAAAATCGAGAACCAAAGGCATATCGGCTTGCCAAGCCGCTAAAGTAGCCACATCTTCTACCCGATATCCTTCCCAAAGGCCATCGCTATCTCTAAAAGTTTTTAAACCACTTTCGGCACTAATGCCAGCACCACTTAATACCACTAGTTTTTGTTTCATTGATTTAGAAATTGAAAGATTACAAAGATTGAAAAAATTTGGAAGATTATATAATTAATGATTTTTCTATTGGTTAACCTTATCATGCAATCAACTAAAAAATTGTTATACTTGCCTTCATGAAAAGAATAGTTTTACTACTTGCTATTAGCTTAATTACGAATGTATTATTGGCACAAAGTTACGAATACCGAAGTGCTCAAAATCCATATTATTGGAAAAACCGCATGCCTAATGCCGCCTATTGGCAACAAGATGTGCATTATAAAATAAAAGCCAGTTTAAACGATGAAACCGAAATTATTGATGCAAACGAGGAGTTGACTTATTATAATAACTCACCCGACACATTGAGTTTTGTATATTTTCATTTATATCAAAATGCTTTTATTAAAGGTGCTTATTTAGAAAATTTAAACCTTGCCAATAATTTTAAACAAAAGTTTGGTAAGTATGAAGCAGTAGGAAAAGGCACTGAGGTTGAAAATATTGCTGTTAATGGTAAAGCTGTTAAAACTGCATTGGATAATTCTATTTTAAAAGTATTTTTAAACGAGCCTATTTTACCTAACTCACAAATAACATTTAACATTAAATTTAAAACGTACTTTGATGGAGGTGGAAACCAACGTAGACGTATGAAAACATACAAAGACCGTTGGGGAAATAAACATTTTAACGGGGTGCATTGGTATCCGCGTATTTGCGTTTACGATAGAAAGTTCGGTTGGGAAACCGATCAACATTTAGGCAAAGAATTTTATGGAGATTTTGGTCAGTATGAAGTAGAAATGACATTGCCAAATAATTATATTATGGATGGCACGGGTGAATTACAAAACGAAACAGAAGTATTGCCACCGGCACTAAGAGCCAAATTAGATTTAAAAAACTTTGAGAAAAAACCTTGGGAATCGGCACCTGATACTACTTTAATTCCAAGAAATGGAACCAAAAATTGGATTTTCCGCTCGGTTAATACACACGATTTTGCTTGGACCACCTCTCCTACTTACCGCATTGGCGAAGTGCAATTAAAATTGCCAAACGATAATAACCGCATTGTTCGTTGCATCGCATTGGTGCAAGAAAGTCATGCAAGTGGATGGCAAGATGCAGCTTTATTTTGCGCTAGAGTTATTGATATTTACAGTAAAGATATTGGAGTTTATGCCTACCCTAAAATGATTGTAGCCGATGCTGCCGATGGAATGGAATACCCAATGATTACCTTAGATGGCGGTCGTAGCCCTGGCTATTATGGATTATTTGCACACGAAATTGGCCATAATTGGTTTTTTGGAATGGTAGGAAATAACGAAACTTACAGAGCCAGTTTAGATGAAGGTTTTACCCAATTTTTAACACATTGGTGTATGAGTCGTTTAACGCAAGAAAATCCAACTGTAAACACTAGCAACAAATACATTAAAAAGTATTACAGACCAATGCCATTGCTTGATCAAAATGTGTACTATGGTTATATACGGGATGCAATGAACGATGATGATCCTGCACTAAACACACATAGCGATGATTTTAACGGAGCTTTAAATCATGGTGGTGGATATGGAAATGTGTATTATAAAACTGCAACCATGCTTTATAATTTGCAATATGTGTTGGGAGAAGAAATGTTTCAAAAAGCCATGCAACATTATTTTAACCAATGGAAAATGGCGCATCCGTATTTTGAAGATTTTAGAGCAAGTATCATTCAATATACCAAAACCGATTTAAACTGGTTTTTTGACCAATGGCTTGAGACAACTAAGAAGATTGATTATTCGGTTGGTAAGGTTAAAAAGGTTGATGGAGTTGATAAAGTAAATGGAGTAACTGATTTTGAAATACAATTTGAACGCAAAGGACAAATGCAAATGCCAATTGATTTTACTGTTTACACAAAAGATTCAAATTATCAATTTGTAATTCCTAATACCTATTTTGTTAAACAAACTTCGGCTACGGTATTACCAACTTGGAAAGGTTGGGGCTTATTGAATCAAACTTATAATGCAAAAATATCGTTGCCAGCTGGCAGTAAAATTATCAATATTCAAATAGACCCAACTTATAAACTAGCCGATATTAACCAATTGGATAATAGTTTAAAATGCCCCATTCTATTCACTTTTGATCATCAGTTGAATAACCCAATGGATAGAAAACATTATATTTTAAAATGGAGACCCGATGTTTGGTATAATAATTACGATGGTATAAAAATTGGCTTGCACTTTAATGGCAATTACATGAATCAGAAACATGTATTTAGTTTTACTACTTGGTATAATACCGCTATTGCAACTAATTACAATACAGAAACATATCGACAAAGCAGCAATATTTATCCAATCCACTACAATTTAAGTTACCGCCATCGTTTAGCAAAACAATTAGATTTTGATTTGCAATCGCGCGTATTAGATGGTTTGGTTTTAAATAAAATTGGCTTTAATAAAACCATACATAATACTATTTACAAGGTTAATTTTAAAAGCATGCGTAGGGTTCAAAAATATTATTTACCTGCTTTTGCTAATGTGTCTATTAATGGTTTAGATTTTTATCCAAATATTACCAGTTACGACCAATGGAGTAATACTTTAAACCTTGAACTAGAACATAATTACAACAAAGGAATTGGTTCAGGAAAATTAATTGCAGGCTTGCGCACATCGGCTATTTTTAGTGATTTTGATTATGCCACCATGTATTTAAATATTGTTCAAAATAATACCTTACATAAATTTGAGTTGAGAACGCGTTTGTTAGCTCAATACATGACAGGAAATAATGCTGCACCTGAAGCGCAATTGTATTTAGCAGGCGCTAATCCTGAGGAAATGGCCGAAAATAAGTTTACTCGTTCAGCGGGAATTTTACAAGCAGAATGGTTTAATTATGGTGCCAATACTAATAATTTTCAAATGGGTGGAGGCTTAAATATTAGAGGTTTTGCAGGTTATTTAATGCCTGTTACCAATAATTTAGACCAATATTTTTTATACAAAGGCAACTCGGGTGCTTCGGTTAGTTTGGAATTAGATTACGATAAATACTTTAAAATTCCACCACGAGGTTTGGTTAAAAACTTACATTTAGATAGCTACTTATTTTTAGATGCAGGTATTTTACAAGCCAATAATCCTAATATTTTAGAAACTACAACCGCAACAAGTACACAAAAAACTACTACACCATTATTAGCCAGTGCAGGACCAGGTTTTGCATTAACTATTAAACGTTGGAGCTATTTTGATGGTATTAAACCACTTACCATTAGGTTTGATATGCCAGTATTTTTAAGCAATGCTCCTTATGTTGATGAAGAAAACATTAAATTTAGATGGCAATTAGGAATTAACCGAACATTTTAATTTATTTGAATTAACAAAATAAATAAGCAGTATGAGTTTAGGATCAGAATTTAGAGAGTTTGCCATGAAGGGCAGCGTTATCGACTTAGCGGTTGGTGTGGTTATTGGAGCAGCATTTGGTAAAATTGTTGACTCATTGGTTAACGATATTATTATGCCAATTGTAGGTATTTTAATTGGTGGTTATGATTTTAGTAAATTATCGTATAAAATTGGCGAAGCCGAAATTAAATATGGTAATTTCATTCAAACCAGTTTTAACTTTATAATCATAGCATTTGTACTTTTTATGGTAATAAAAACCATTAATAACATAAAAAGATTAGAAGAACTTAAATTGAAAAAATAAGTTATACCTCAACCCCAAAATAAAAGCCAATCATTAATTTGATTGGCTTTTTTTGCGTTAATTCAAATACCAGTTTACTTTATTAAAAGTTTGGTAGGCTATCAAACCCTTTTTCTTTGAAAGATAAATTTTACTTATTTCTAACGGCTTAACATCTTCAGGTAATTGTATTACCATTTCATAAATATCATTGTAATTTTTTGCATTTATAGTTGTATCTCCTATCAATTGAAAGCCATTAGTTTGTTCTATTTCGAAAGGGTAGTAACTAAAGTTTTTTACGGAATTTATGTTTTCCAAGCTTAATGTAAAATAACAAGAGGTATATTGACCAGCAACTTTATTGAAATGCACCATAAAATCATGAGAACCATTTTGAGTTGTTAATACGAAAGTCCAATTTGTGCTAGCTAAAGAAGAAAAATAATTTACACTATATCTTTCATTCATTTCATATACTTTGCATTTTCCACTTCCGTTATTAATCTCATTCTCATATTTAGTGAGTGGTTTTTTAGAAAAAATTAGAAAATCGCTCAGTCCATTTTCAGAATTTACAACAATTGATGTATCCTGATTAGAACATTCTGAAAACCATTCCTTTTCACTATTCGTAAGCAAGTTAATGTTTTCATACTTTTTAGGGCATTCGCAAGAATAAATGCCAAATATCCATACACAATAAATTAATATGCTTTTCTTACCCATAAATCGTTATTTGAAAACTGAAAACCAATTAATCCTTTTCCTTTTTGAATATACATAAATTTTAAAGCATCTCCATACCATAAATCTGCTTTGCAAGGAAGTTCATACACTTCTTTGTATAATGAATCAAAAAAAATACGATCACTTTTAGTGTATTTCAACGAATCTATTAGTGAAAAAGAAGCTGTGCTGTAAGCTATATTATTGTCAACTCTATCAGATAAATTTATTAAATCACTTAATTTAATAGAATCACTAACTTTCCTTTCATTAAAATTGTACCACCTAGTAATATTAATTGAAAAAGGAACATTTTCATTTATTAACCTATAATATTCATAGTTACCCATTACATAGTTATAGTCTTTTGTTGTACAAGTTTCATTTTTCATGTTTTGATTTAAATATAAATCAAACTTGTTATTTGAGTTTAAGTATTTCGTAATTTTAAAAAAGAACTTTGCTCCTTTATTATTTGCAAATAAAACCGAGTCTAAACCTTTTTCGGGCACCCAGTTCTCACTTTCTTTAGTTAAATAAAGTGTTCCAATAAATTCCGAATTTGAATACATCATTTCACAACCACCAGAGCCACTATAACAAGATTGAAGCATTATTGGTATTAGAATCAAAAATACACCTTGAATTAATTTCATTATTCAAATATATTATTAAAATTATATATTGATAAAATATTTAAGAATCCTAAAATGGCAGATTAATTTATTATATTCAGGTATTTTTACATCAACCTACTTCCGTTTGGAGTTGGTTTCTGAACGGTGGTAATTATAATATTTCCATTTTCGTCAGCAAAACCTGTGAGTAGGAATTCGCTAATAAAATTGGCAATTTGTTTGGGCTCAAAGTTTATTACACCCACTATTTGCAAGCCTAATAAATCTTGCTTTGTATAATGAAAAGTTACTTGGGCCGAAGTTTTTTTAACGCCTATTGCTTCGCCAAAATCTACCCAAATTTTATAGGCAGGTTTTTTAGCTTCGGCAAAATCTTCTACTTTAATAATTGTGCCAACATACATGGCTACTTTTTCAAAATCGGCCCAAGTAATGGAATTCATTGATTTATAATTTAAAATAACTAATCATCCAAAAATCTTCTTCTTTCTTTTTCCTTAGATGAAAAAGAAACAATCCCGCAAAGCGGGACAAGGCAAAAAAATGCTTCCAAGCGCATGGCCAAGGCTGGCCCGCTTTTTTGCCAGCCCAACGCACATCGATAATGGAATGCGATTTATATTTCTGAAAATTTCAGCTTATATTATTTGACTATTTTAGATTAAGTCTAACAAAGGAATCAGATTTTTCTGGCTGACATTAATTAATCATATCGAAGCCAGTGTAAGGAACCAAGGCTTTTGGTATTTTAATTCCTTCTGGAGTTTGGTGGTTTTCTAACAAAGTAGCAACTATACGTGGCAATGCCAAAGCACTTCCATTTAAAGTATGTACCAATTGATTTTTTCCATCAGCACCTTTAAAACGGCATTTTAAACGATTGGCTTGGAAAGTTTCAAAGTTTGAAGTACTGCTTACTTCTAACCATCTGTCTTGCGCTGCGCTATAAGTTTCAAAATCGTAAGTAATGGCAGCTGTAAAGCCCATATCGCCACCACATAAACATAAAATTCGGTATGGTAATTCTAATTTTTCCAATAATCCTTGCACATGCATTACCATTTCGTCTAAAATAGCTGCTGATTGATTGGGATGTGCTATTTGTACAATCTCTACTTTATCAAACTGATGCAAACGATTTAAACCACGCACATGCGCACCATAACTTCCAGCTTCGCGTCTAAAACAAGGTGTATAACCCACATTTTTTATGGGTAATTCTTCTTCTTTTAAAATTACATCACGGTATAAGTTGGTTATAGGCACTTCGGCAGTAGGAATTAAATACAAATCGTCAACAGTTACATGGTACATTTGTCCTTCTTTGTCAGGTAATTGACCAGTTCCAAAACCACTATCAGCATTAATCATTAAAGGTGGCATTACCTCGTGATAACCCGCTTTGGTAGCTTCATCTAAAAAGAAATTGATTAAAGCACGTTGTAACCTAGCACCTTTGCCTTTATAAACCGGAAAACCTGCACCAGTAATTTTATTACCTAATTCAAAATCAATGATATTGTATTTGGCAGCTAATTCCCAATGAGGCATAGCTCCTTCGTGCAAAACAGGAACCTCACCTTTGGTAAATACCGTTACATTTTCTTCAGGAGTTTTTCCTTCGGGAACTACGCTGCTAGGCAGGTTAGGAAAAGTAACCAATATGTTAAAAATTTCGGTTTCTAATTGTTTTAAGCGCTCTTCTAATTGCTTGGCATTTTCTTTTAATTCAACAGTACGTGCTTTAATTGACTCAGCTTCAGTTTTATTGCCAGCTTTCATCAATTCGCCAATTTTTTTAGCCAATTGATTGCTTTCAGCTGCATTATTTTCAGTTTCTACTTGTGCTTTGCGTTTTTCTTCGTCTAATTGCAATAATTCATCAACTGCAACTATGTTTTTAAAATGTTTTTTAGCCAATCCCGCCTTTACGGTATCAGCATTTTCGCGTATAAAATTAATCTGTAACATGTGTATTTTCTATTAACGGCAAAGATGCTTTTTTATATTGAGAATTGAAAATTGAAAGATTGCATGATTACAAAATTAAAAGATTGGTTAAATTGAATATTCAGCTTCCATTTCCAATAATAAATACTATATTTTAATAAATAGCTCTATTTTAAAAGGAATACCTTCAATGAATTTTGATTGTTGTAATTTTTGTATTGTAGATGCGAGAAATATTTTATGAATCGATTTATTCAAAACTCTTGATTTATCTAATTCGGAAAAGCAAAAATCGTATTCGCTTACTGTTAATAATTCTTGATTATTTTCTATTGAATATAACCACAAACTCCCTTTACTTATTTTATAGTTAAAATTATTGTTAAGGTCAATTGCAATAAGTTTTAATCGTTTTTCTTTAAAAGTTGAAATGCTAATGGAGTCTCCATTCTTAACTGCTAACGTATCATTAGGTGTTACAATATAAAGTTGAATGTTTTGACCGAATAAATTGAATTTTACAAAAAATAAAATACTCAAAATTAAAATTTTACATTTCATACTCTATTTACAATTGATCATTTTAATAGGATTGAATGAAATAACAATCTCTTTGCTTTTTTCAACAGACCCCGAATCGTTAGCATAGAAGAAAAAAGAATTTTTAATCCATTTCCTCAATTTAAAAGGTGTTATAGTATTTACAAAAATTTGGCTACTGTTTGGCAAAATAGAATCTTTTTCATGATCAAAACAATGCATATTTGTGTACGATATGGAGTCGTTGGTAATAAAATATTCTGTAACCTTATCTGCACTAATTTTACTATCAAATAAACGAGTATAATAGATAAGTTTACTATGATTGGTTACTTTAAATTTTACAATAATTTTTCGGTAATATTTCCCATCTACCTCGCGTGTTAAAACAGAATCTTGGCAAACGCTGATTATTTCGCTCACCAAAGCATCATTTGGTAGTTTTGGTTTAGCATTATTGCAACCCCAAATAAAGATGAGGAAAAGGATAAAAAATTTTAGTGCTTTTAACTTCATTTAGTTTAACTCTTTTAAAAAAGTTGGTTTGTTTTTTAAAAAATTTTCACAATCCCCTTCTAAAAAAATTACTTCATATTCTTTCTCTTTTTCGAATAGAGTTTCTCCTTTTTTGAAAAGTGAAAAATCACAAAAATAGCAATTGGGATTATTTGGATCTGGATTGGAACAAATTTCTTGTTCTATAAAATAGTCTATTAAGTTATTTTTTCTAGCAGAATCAGGTTTAACAAAAGGAAAATTATTTAAGTTCTTTTTTATTACTTCGTCCATAGGACTCCTATTTATCATTGGCCAATATTCCTTGTCAAAATACGAAACTTGTAGCCCATTATAAATTGTATCACCAATTTTATAATATATACATGAATTTATTTGATCTGAATGAAATTGATGACTATAAAATTTTGAAAACTGAACAAATTTTTCACCCTTTTTCATTGAATCGGGTGGAAAATAAGGATAAAAGAAGTTACCAATTCTACTACCAATCACATTATTCAAAATCAAAAAAGTATCAGCTTCTCTCCAACGGTAATTAACTTTAAAATAAAGCTCCTCCAGTTTCCCTGATGGATTAAACAACAGCTTTATGGTTGAATCTTTTGCTCCATAACCCAACTCATTCATTACCAACGAATCATTAAAATATGTAATTCTAATTGGTCTCATTTTATTTCCATAAACCAATTTACAATTACATTTATAGTTATTTTGCCCATTAGCTACAAAAACTGTAAAAAGCATTGTAAAAATAGTGAATACAAAATTTTTCATTGATAAATAAACGTTCATTTTAAAAATTTAATGCTATCAAACATAAAAAAATTGTACTAATTAAAATGAAGATATTTTACATAATACAACTAAATAATAGTTTTAAGCATTGATTTGATAATATATTTAAATATTAAAACGTTTATTTGAGGTAATAATTATTTTGAAATGAGGTACCTTTATTTTTTTATTTTAGTTTGTGTTGCGTGTACAAATTCCGACATAAAATTAAACAATGAAACAAATGATAGTTTAAGAGTAAAAAGTCTTTCTGTAAATGTTGAAAAGATAGTAGATACTAATTTTACTGATAAGAATGGACTTAAACAAGGTTTATGGATTATAAAAGATACGATTTATAATTTTACTAAAGTAAGAACCTATAAAAATGATACATTAGAAGGTGTTGCAAAAAATTATGAAGAGTGGCCAAAACACTTACTTTCAGGAGTATCATTTTATTCCAAAAATAAATTAAAATGGTCTATAATGCCAAACTACTTTGAAAAAACAACACTTAAGTTCACTCATGTCTTTGCATTAAAAGGAATATCAATACATGAAGATAGTACTTATGTTAAAATTCCACACGAAAATGGTAGAATTTGGATTGAAGGTTCTTATATTCATGTGAGTGATAATTGTAATGATTTACCAACAGGAGAACTCAAAAGCTATTATAAAAACGGACAGCTTAAAACAATTGAGAATTGGAAAGTAAGAAAAAAAATTGATGAATATGGAAGAGTTGTTGGAACCTCTAATTTAAATGGTAAATACATAATGTATGATTCAACGGGAAATATATTATTAGATACTGTTTTTAAAATGGCACCTTGGTTTATAGAACTTAAAAACTGAATTTTAAAAATCCCTAAACAAAAAATCCGCTACAAACTGTAACGGATTTTTCGTTTAGGCTAAATATATTATAAATACTCCTGACATAAAGGAGATTGCTTAATCTTCTTCTTTTTTGATATATAAATATTGAATTGACCCATCGCTATTTAAGTAAATTGATTTCAATTGATTACCATTGTTATCAAAATAAATAATCATTCTAATTTTTGTAGTATCGTTATATTGAATTTTCCCATTATTTATTGTCTTGGGTGGATAATAAAATATGCACTTTCCTAATAGTATTTTATTGCTGAATTCTGATGCAGGATTATAACATCTTATTGGTCCTCCATCGAAATGTGAAGTGTCTATTTTATATTTTCCATAAAACTTATAGCCAATATCATTAAAATAACAACCATCTTTAGTTAGAGAAGTATCTAATATTGTAGTATCAACAACGCTTCTTGTTTGTCCATTTGCGTTATTAACGAATACAATAAAGCTAATTAAACAGAATACAAAATTTTTCATTGATTGGTAAACGTTTATTTTAAAAAATTAATTCTATCAAACATAAAAAAATTCTATCATTTATTATTCAGGGCTGACACGTAGGTCTGCCCCAACGGTCGGTCTGCCCCAACGGTCTGTATAAAAATCTATAAACAAAAAAATCCGTTACAAACTGCAACGGATTTTTCGTTTCGGCTACGCTCAACGACCGCGGACCCTGAGCGAAGTCGAAGGGCATCATTCATAATTTCTTACACGTGCATTGCTCTGTTTTCAGTAGCGGCCAAACAAGCTTCTTTCACTGCTTCTGCATAGGTTGGGTGCGCATGGCTCATTCTTGCCACATCTTCTGCACTTGCTCTAAATTCCATAGCTACTACGGCTTCGGCTATTAAATCGGCCACACGTGGACCAATCATGTGCATTCCTAATATTTCATCGGTGGTGGCATCGGCTAATACTTTTACCAATCCATCAATGTCCATACTTGCTCTAGCACGGCCTAAAGCACGCATTGGGAAACTTCCCACTTTGTATTTAGTACCTGCTTTTTTCAATTCTTCTTCGGTAGCACCTACACCAGCTACTTCGGGCCAAGTATAAACCACACCTGGAATTAAATTATAATTGATATGTGGTTTTTGACCTGCAATGGTTTCAGCCACAAATACACCTTCTTCTTCGGCTTTATGAGCTAACATAGCACCTTTTACCACATCGCCAATTGCGTAAATTCCTTTAATAGCGGTTTCTAAATGCGCATCAGTTTCTATACGTCCGCGTTCATCGGTTTTTAAACCAATATTTTCTAAACCTAAACCTTCGGTATAAGCTTTACGGCCTACAGAAACCAAGCAATAATCGCCAGTAAATGTTACCTCTTCGCCTTTTTCATTATCGGCTATAATGGTAACTTCTTTGCCTTTGGCTTTAGCCGATTTTACTTTATGGCTAAAGAAAAACTCAAAGCCTAATTTGCGTAAGCTGCGTTGTAATTCTTTACCCAAAGTTCCGTCCATAGTAGGGATAATGGCATTGGTATATTCAATTACCGAAACCTTAGCACCTAAACGTGCGTAAACCGAACCTAATTCTAAACCAATTACTCCACCACCAATAATTACTAAATGCTTTGGCACTTCGGTCATATTCAAAGCTTCGGTACTGGTAATAATGCGTTTTTTATCAATTTCTAAACCTGGCAAACTTGCTGGTTTTGAACCTGTAGCTATAATTACTTTATCGGTATCAATTACTTGTTCGGTTTCGCCAGTAATTTTTATTTGGTTTTTAGTTACAAATGAGCCAATGCCTTTATAAACATCTATTTTATTTTTTTTCATCAAATAATCAATGCCTTCGCAAGTAGTTTTAACCACACCTGCTTTGCGTTCAATCATTTGTTTTAAATTTACTTTTACATCTTTTACATCAATACCATGGGTAGCAAAAGTATGGGTAGCATTATGGTAATGTTCACTTGAGTCTAATAAGGCTTTTGATGGAATACAACCTACATTTAAACAAGTTCCGCCAAGGGTACTGTATTTTTCAATAATGGCTGTTTTAAAACCTAATTGCGCACAACGAATAGCAGCAACATATCCTCCAGGACCAGAACCAATAATGGTTATATCGTATTTCATAAAGTTATTTTTATTGTAAAATTTATGCTAGCAAAATTAAACTTATTCATGAAGCTTACTTATGATGTTTGTTAGAAAATATTGGTTTGTTGCTAAATTGTTATATGCTAATAACTTACTCAATAACCAAACGCATTACTTTTTTATTTTGAGCTGAACTAAAGTTTACAAAATAAATGCCTGCTTTAAGTTTAGATACATCTATGGTAATTTCAGAACCCTTTACAATTAATTGATTATCAGAATAATGTGTTTTACCTAAAACATCAATAATTTCACATTTAATATACTCATTTTGAGGCAAATCGTACTTAATGTTTAACAATTTACTGGTAGGATTCGGGTAAATACTGATGTTTTGCAACAAGTTATTGGTATTACTCACTCCTACTGTTGATTTAACATTTACAAACAACTCTTTTACGGCTCCTTTGCAATTAGATGAATTGGTTTCGCGAACTCTAATTACTGCATTGGCATTGGCAGCACCCCATTTTACTGTAGCAGTATTGGTATTTGCACCCGCAGTAATTGTTCCGCCTCCATAAGCTATCCATAAATAAGTAGAACCACTAGAACCTGAAACAGTATAAGTAGTAGTTTCATAATTTTTCACATCGTTCAATCCTGAAATATCGCTTGTGGTTGGCGCATCGTTCACGGTAATATTATAGTTTGCTGGGGCTGAATAGCATCCATCTTTGTTAATAGTTGCGCTGTAAACTCCTGTCATGGCTGCGTTTATATTGCGTAGCAATGGACTTTGTAAAGTAGAATTAAAACCCGCAGGACCTGTCCACTCGTATTTTGCTCCATTGGTAAACGATGCATACAGTTGAATACTATCGCCCGAACATGCTATACCATTTACAGGATTACTGCTTAATATAGGAGGAGTTGGAATAGTACTTACCTGCAAAGTAGTAGTGGCAGGAGCCGAAACACACGATGATGAAATAGCTATTACACTGTAATCGCCTGACTGATTAAGTGTAACATTATTTAAAACAGGATTTTGCAATGTAGAGTTAAAGTTATTTGGACCACTCCAACTGTAAGTTGCACCCGGAACATTTGAGGCAAATAGCGTAATATTTTCGCCAATACATTTTGGCCCAGAATTGGTAGCTGTTGGCATATCAGGTGTTGAATTAATTACCACATTGGTATTTGATGGTAACGAAATACAACCATTAACAATAGCATATACACTGTAAGTTCCAGATTGACTGCTTAATGTATTATTGGCAATTGGATTTTGAGCTGTAGATAAAAAACTTGGGCCAATCCATTTATAAGTAGCACCGTTAATATTGGTAGCAGTTAATAATAGCTTTGAACCTTCGCAAATAGGCGAATTGCTTGCAGCAATGGGTGCTGCAGGAATGGTTTTTATACCTACAAAAGTACTTGCAGCTGGCGATGCACAACCTGAATCGGTTACAAAAACATTGTAAAAACCTGCGTTTAAACTATTGGCATTTACTATAAAAGGATCTTTAAATACAGTGTAAAAATTATTTGGACCACTCCATGTATAAGTTGCATTTGGCCCAACTGATGTAGCAGTAGCAAACAGTTTTATACTATCGCCAATACAAGCTGCTCCTCCACTTGAAGCCAATGGTGCTACCGGAACCACATGTGTAATAACTTGTGTATTTGAGGTGCTTGATACACCACAACCCGAAACCGAAACATACACACTGTATTGGCCACTTTTGCTACTTGTGGCATTGGTTATAATTGGATTTTGATCGTTTGATGAAAAACCATTTGGACCACTCCAATTATATGTAGCTCCCGAAATGGTAGAAGCTGTTAAATTAATACTTTGACCTTCGCAAACAGGACCATTATTTCCCACAATTGGGGAAGCTGGTAAACTATTTACTGCTAACGAAACGTTGCCTTGCAAAGAAGCACCGCAACCTGCTGTTGTGGCAGTAACACTATAAATTCCAGCATTTAAAGTACTTACTCCATTTATAAATGGATTTTGTTGGGTGGATGTAAATGAATTGGGGCCTGTCCAACTATAACTAGCATTTAAAATATTAGAGGCTGAAAGTTGCAAGTTTTGCCCAGGACACAAAGGCCCATTAGTAGTAGCTACGGGAGTTGGAGTTAAAGTTGTTATAGCCACATTGGTAGTATTAGCTAACGAAGCACAACCATTAACTGTAGCTATAACGCTGTAATTGCCAGCATCTAAAAGCGAAAGGCTAGTTCTAATTGGATTTTGCAAACTAGATGTAAAACCATTGGGACCACTCCAACTATATGAAGCACCAGCAATACTGGTAGCACTTAAACTTAAAGCTTGCCCAACACATAAAGGACCATTATTACTAGCCGTTGGTGCAGTAGGCACATTGTTTACAATAATAGTTACCGAAGCTGGCAACGATTGACAGTTATTATTAGCAATAGAAACCGAATAAGTACCAGCAAAAGATGGCTGCATATTTGGTCGTGTTGGGTTTTGCTGTACCGAAGAAAAACCATTTGGACCACTCCAATAATAAGTTCCACCAATAAAACTACTTGACGTTAAATTCAAATTATCGCCAACGCATAAAGGTGAATTACCAGTAACTGTAGGCGTAGCCGGAATTCTATTAACCGTGCCAGAGGCAGCAAAAGGCCCAAGCAAACCACAACCTGCAACTGAAACTGAAACATAATAAGTTCCTGAATCGGCCATGGTTGTGCTAGTAATAAATGGATTTTGAAGTGTAGAGGTAAAACCATTTGGACCTGTCCAACTATAAGAAGCTCCAGTAATAGCAGTAACCGATAAATTTAAACTTTGTCCTTCGCAACGAGGGCTATTACTTGAAGCGGTTGGTGTGGTAATAATTGAAACATTAGTAGTAGCTACAGCCGATGAACACTGACCAATGATGGCCGTTACCATGTAAGTGCCAACAATGGCTAAGTTGGCATTATTAATAGTTGGATTTTGTAAAGTAGATGTAAAACCATTTGGACCAGTCCAATAATAAGTAGCACCAGGAATGGTATCTGCTGTTAAACGCAATGTTGCTCCACTGCATAACGGACTATTATTGTTAGCATTTGGCAAAGGTGGCGCTGCGGGAATTTGCATTGAAATATTATCAACACAGCCATTGCGCCAGCCAATTAAGGTATCTTTTAAAGTTACGGTATATGGAATACGGTAATTATATAAACGTAAGCCATTTACAGTATACCAAAGCCCCGAAGTATCGCCATAATCCCAAAGGCAACAAAGCTGTGGAATATTTTGAAAAACCCTTACACTATAAAAAGGATTGAATAAAACATTGCTTGATGTATTGGTAAATGTAATGGTATTACTGCCAGTTATACATGCAGAACGACTAAAATTAGCTGTAAGTGAATACGATACATAAGGTAAAAATATAAAATCAGCATTAAACGGAATACCACCTACATTTATATTATAACTACGAATAAAATTAGTACCTATTTTAACCGAACTTAACCATTGGCTTTGTCCGTTGGCTGGTGTTGCTGACCAATTGTTAGAAATAACAGAAACATTTACTGAACTAGAAGTTTCAACAGTAATTACATAAGGTGAAGTTGTGGTTACAGGATTAGTAAATACAGCTGATTTACGCAATACAGAAAGTAAACCTCCTCCAAAACTTGAATCAACATTTACAACAACGCTAGCTAATGGCAAACCTGTTGGCATGGAATCGGTTCCGGCTGCATACATACGACAAGTTAATGATACCACAGCACTACTTGCTGCGCTTTGCCATGCATAAAAATCGAAACCAGAAACTGTAATAGCCTGTGGTGCTGGATACCATTGCGCAAATGAGTTTCCACTTGTACTTGCATTAAGCGATATGGCATTAAAGGCGGAAGTTTTATTGTAAGGATAATAAACAGTGTCGTAACCGCAAGTGCTGGTTTTACCCAAACCCTTTGAAGCCTTGGTAAAAACCATTTGAGGGGGAGTTAAATTATTTACAATAGATACAGGAGTGGATAGTAAATTCTGCGCTTTTAGCGAGAAAATGCCTAGAAACAAAAAACAAAACGAAACACAGTTTTTAAGAGTAAAAGTTTTAAGCATAATTGAAGTAATTTGTTAATTCGAATATATACTATTTAATTTTAAATAATCAATATCAATTACTTAGCAAAAAAAATTAACAAACTTAACTGTTATAGTTTTATAGCTTGATGCTAACAAAACAAGCTATTCTCTCATGAAAAAATATTTATTGACCACAAAAATATTTTAACAAAAAAACTTGCGTAGCTAAATAGCTACATATATATTTGTAGTCAAATAACTTCATAATGAATTTAAGACGAGACGTATTTCAGGCTATAGCGGACCCAACCAGAAGAGCTATCCTTTTATTATTGGCTTCGCAATCAATGACAGCAGGCGCCATAGCCTCTAATTTTGACACTGCAAGACCCACAGTATCAAAGCATTTACAAATATTAACTGAATGCGAATTGGTAAAACCTGAACAACAAGGGCGCGAAATTTATTACCATTTCAATCCTCAAAAAATGAAAGCCATTGCCGATTTTATTGAACCATTTAGACAAATGTGGGATGAAAGATTTAATAAACTAGAAGCTGTTATGAAAAATTATAAAGAAGAAACTAAATAAAATATGGAACAAAAAACTAAAATAAATGCCCCTGAGGGTAAGCAAGAACTGTTTATTACACGAGAATTTGACTTAGCAGTAAACTTACTTTATAAAGCCTACACCGAAGCCGAACTTTTGGAACAGTGGATGGGAACTAAAGTAATTGAACTTAAAAACAATAACCATGGTAGTTTTAAAATTGAAACATCGCATAATGGCAATGTAGTATTTAAAGCCCATGGAACTATTCATTCAGTAATAACAAACGAAAAAATAGTCCGCACTTTTGAAATGGAAAATATGCCCATTGGCGTTCAATTGGAGTTTTTAACTTTTGAAAAATTGAGTGATGAAACCAGTAAATTAACTATACAAATAATTTATCAATCGGAGCAGCATAGAGCGGAGCAAATGAAACTACCTTTTGCTTACGGAATTAACATGGCCCACAATAGATTACAAGAAATTTTAACCAATAATTAAATATAAAAAGGACTAATCAAAAATCGAAAAATATAGCTTATTGGATAGTAACTGGTTTATTATGCTTTGGCATGATTCTGGGTGGTTCGGGCCAACTATTTATGATGAAACCTAACGTGGAAGGATTTGCCCATATTGGTTTTCCAACCTATGTATTACCGTTATTTGGCACTTGGAAATTTTTAGCTGTAATAGCCATTTTAGTTCCAAAATATAATTTGGTTAAAGAATGGGCTTATGCTGGTTTGTTCTTTTTATTATCAGGTGGAGTTGTAGCTCATTTGGCTAGTGGCGATGGCTTTTTGCAAACATTACCTGTTTTTGTATTTATGTGTTTAACTGTGGCTTCGTGGTATTTAAGACCAGCTAATAGACGATTGGTTTTGGCTAAATTAGGTAATTTATAATATAAAAAATCCTGATAACTTTTACATTATCAGGATTTTATAAATAATTATTTTATTGTTTATTTTTTAGCAACTGAACCATACATTTTTTCGCGTTGTTCTTTAATTTCAGCGCTACTAATGTATTCATCGTAAGTCATGCGTTTATCAATGGCACCAGTTGGGGTAATTTCAATTACACGGTTGGCAATGGTTTGTACAAACTCGTGGTCATGACTGGTAAAAATGGCATTGTGTTTCCAGTCCATCAAAGCATTATTAAAAGCAGTAATCGATTCCAAATCTAAGTGATTGGTTGGCTCATCTAACACCAAACAATTGGCATTGGTTAACATCATACGCGAAACCATACAACGCACTTTTTCGCCACCACTTAACACATTCGATTTTTTGAAAACTTCTTCGCCACTGAACAACATTTTTCCTAAAAATCCTCGGATATAAGTTTCGTCTTTTTCTTCTGAATATTGGCGTAACCAATCAATTAAATTATAATCAGCACTAAAATAACTGCTATTATCGTTTGGTAAATAAGAAGTTGTAATGGTTTGTCCCCACACAAACTCACCACCATCGGGTGTTTGGTTACCCATAATTATTTCGAAAAAAGCCGAAATAGCCATGTGGTTTTTCGATAAAATTACCACTTTATCGCCTTTATCTAAATTAAACGAAATGTTTTTAAACAACACTTCGCCTTCGTTATTTTTTTTACTTAGGTTTTCAATACGTAAAATTTGATCGCCACACTCTCTATCTGGTCTAAAAATAATTCCAGGATATTTACGCGTAGAAGGCTGAATTTCGTCAACCACCAATTTTTCCAATAATTTTTTACGGCTGGTAGCTTGTCTACTTTTAGAAGCATTGGCACTAAAACGTTCGATAAACTCTTGCAATTCCTTACGTTTATCTTCCATTTTTTTGTTTTGGTCGCTTTTTTGGCGCAATGCCAATTGGCTACTTTGGTACCAAAACGAGTAGTTACCTGTGTAAAGCGAAACTTTAGCAAAATCAATATCGGCAATATGCGTACATACTGCATCTAAAAAATGTCTATCGTGACTAACTACAATTACCGTATTTTGAAAATCGGCTAAAAAATTCTCTAACCAAGTTACTGTTTCTACGTCCAAATCATTGGTAGGCTCATCTAATAATAAAATATCAGGATTACCAAATAATGCTTGGGCTAAAAGCACACGTACTTTTTCTTTACCATTTAATTCTTTCACCAATTTGGTATGTAAATCTTCTTTAATACCCAAATCGTTCAATAAACTGGCAGCATCGCTATCGGCATTCCAGCCTTCCATGTCGGCAAACTGACCTTCTAATTCGGCTGCACGCAAACCATCAGCATCGCTAAAATCGGGTTTTAAGTAAATGGCATCTTTTTCTTCCATAATTTGCCATAACTTTTTGTTTCCCATTATAACTGTTTGTAATACAGGAAATTCGTCAAACTCAAAGTGATTTTGTTTTAAAACACTCATACGCTCGCCTGGAGTCATA
The DNA here is from genome assembly GCA_964529175.1 of uncultured Bifidobacterium sp. Taxonomy (GTDB): domain Bacteria; phylum Bacteroidota; class Bacteroidia; order UKL13-3; family UKL13-3; genus JAAFJM01. Next base: position 34,804 of record CAZGVO010000016.1, on the reverse strand, counting down.
GAAACATGGCCTGTACTTGGGTCAATTTCGCCAGAAAGAATTTTTAAAAAAGTAGATTTTCCAGCGCCATTAGCACCAATTACACCATAACAGTTACCTGGACTAAACTTTACATTAACATCCTCAAACAACACACGCTTACCATATCGCAAGCTTAAATTAGCTACTGAAATCATTTATTTTTTACTTTTTAAAGGCCGCAAATGTAAGTTTAAATTTTGAATGTTGGATGTTGAATTTTGGGGGAGAGTTTATGGATGATAGACAATTGTAAATATATTGGTTTTAGATTTAAATTATCCAAATTTACATTCATGATCTCAACTTAAACAATTTAGAAACATTATTTAACGCATCAAAACATAAAACAGAACCATCCAAAGCTGTTGGTTGCTGAGTAACAATTTTTATTACTTCTGTAGCCATTATGCTGCCTATTATACCACAAACACTGCTTATGATTCCTGATACATTACAATTATTGTTATTTTCAAATGCGAGTAATTCTTCGCTAAATATTTGATTTAAACCAATTCCCTTTTGTCCATTTAAAATGGTAACATAACCTTCCCAATTTTTCACAGCGCCATAAACCAGTATTTTATTATTTTCAAAACATTTATTATTTATCAAAATCCTAGTAGCTGAGTTATCACTACAATCACAAATGATTTGGTATTGATTCATAATAAAATTACATGCTTCATTATTTTCAAACATAAAATCATATGCATCAATATTTATGGTAGGATTGATTGCTGATAAACATTGTTTTAAAATAATTACTTTCTTATCTCCAACATGAATTGGTTGGTATAAAAACTGTCGGTGTAAATTGGTTGCAGCAATTTTATCTCCATCCATTACTCCAATTTTACCAATTCCCATGCTAGTTAAATAAGTAGCTAAAGGTGTTCCTAATCCGCCAACTCCAATTATTAGTACTTTGGCATTATTGATTTCTTTTTGCCCTTTTTGCCCAATTTCATTTACCAATATTTGTTGCGAATAATCCATTCAATTAGCTTCTATTTATTTGCGATGTAATTGTGGGATCTGTTATTTTATCATCATTGGCCAATAAAAATGCCTTTGATAAAATAATCGACAATCCGCTATCTCCTTCAAATGGAATGAACAAATTTTCAGTTACACTTTTTTGACTTCTATCGGCTACAATACATAAGTATTGATCGTTAGGTTCCATCAATATATTGGTACTTCCAATATGAATTTTATACGTTCTGAGTTTACCTTTTACCACCAAAAATTTATCAACTATGGTACTTACGTTTGCTATTTTTAGTCTTGGAATTAATCCACTCAGTATTTCTTTTCTATTTTTTGCCGTTTCCGATAAATCGCCAAAAGAATATGATTGCCAATAATCTCTGTAAGCAGGTAATCCACCTGAATCTTGCCAAGTAGCATCGTTACCAACGCTTGCTACACCTACAAATAAATCTACATCTCTTAATGCCTCTGAAAAAGCTATTGGTGGAATATCAATTAAATCTACCACACTATTGTTAGTAGTATTTATAAATCTAATTTGATCAGTAGTTATATAATTCCAAATACCAGTATCATTAAATTCATTATCAGCATTAAGCGCATTTACCCAATATTCTACTCTTAAATTGTATTCAGGTAAACTCAAAAAAGCAGTATCTTGATCACCACCATCCCAAGCACCAATAAGCCTTGCGTTCCAACTTCTTCCCTTTGCTAAAGTTACATATTGATGTTGTTTTAAAACATGCGCAGCCATTCTATTGCTGTAATTGCGTGTATTTATTTCTGCATCGGTAAGGATATAGATTTCCCTAAAAGCTTGTTTTAAAGGTTGCTGAATTTTGTTTTCAATTAAAAAGTTTCTCCATGCTTTTACCTCATTGGTTTTAGCCGTTACGGGATGCCAAAGTGAAACATTATCAAAGTCATTGATATTCAATGTATTATTATTAAAATCAACCCAAGCCTCTTCTTTAAAAATGGCAGTACATGACTGGTTTTCACCAATAAAATTCCAAATTATTTTTTTGCTTAAAAACGAAAGTAAAGCATGTTGAAAATAGTTTTTTATAAAATAATCTAAAGACATTATCCTATTGCTTCGCAACATTCTGTCTATTCTGTCTCTTTGAGCAGCAGTAGTTTGGTCAATTTGTTTTTGAGTATCTTTTATTTTTTTGAGCTTGGCTGCATATTTTTCTTTAACTATTACTGGAACAGTTTTTTGCTCGGTGTTATCAGCTTTAAACCAACGTAAAGTCGATTTTCCAACACCAGTAATTTGGATGCTACAATGAAAATTTTCAAGATTATTAGTTCTTTCATTGTTAACCATACCAAAATCTTCAACTGCTAAATCTTCAATTTCGTGAGTGCTAATTCCCAATTTTTGCGCAGCACTATTGATGTACTTTTCAATAATAGTTTGTGTATTGGTTTGTTTAATTCGAAGCTTCAATCTCGATAATTGTCCAATTCCGTCCAAACCATTGGAGCTATAAAGCGAAAACAGACAAGCATTACCAATAGCAGCGGCAGCAGGACCTTTTTGTGGAATTTTCTTATAACATCTTTCTGCTAATTTTGATAATAATTGAATGGTTTGGTTGTCATAAAAATGCGAACACATCCAAATAAAACCTTTTATGGTTTCAATATTGATGGCACTTAAAAACTCTGACGTAATGATATTATAAGTTTCAGTTCCATATGTGTGGGTTTGGGTAGTCAATTTTTCTTTTAAATCAATAATAAACTGAAACCATTCGTGGGTAGTTTTTTTAAATTTATCACTACCCATTTCATCAATAATTTTTTTGCTATCTTTTAAATATTTATCAGATGGTTTAGATCCTGTAGCCTTACTTGCCTTGTCAATTAACAAAAACCAAAGTTCTTTTTCGTCTTCTTTTTTTTGCTGAATAATATTATTTGCAAACGCTGTAAAATCGTCCTGACCCATAAAATAAGTGGGTTTAATTTTATCTGTATTCGCATTTGAAAAAACAATGCTATCAATTTTTGAAATTAACTTCAACCTGTCTTTATCCGATGTATAAACATTGTTTTTTGAAATATAATTTTTCAATATTTCAAAACTTTTGAGCGTTGATTCTGGTAAGGTTTTGGCTGAAAATTGTTTTTCGACCTGATTTAAAATTCCCGAAACAGAAAATGTACTTAAATCAAAATCGTAACAATTTTTAGGACTACAAATGGCATTTACCATGGCGTCAAATTGATCAAAACTAATTTGAATTTTCGATTTAAAAATTTGGTTAATATATGCTTCCCTGATTACCCTATTTTCGTTTGGATAGTAATTTTTTGGCGGTTCAATCGTGTATATTTTATGAATACAATCAAGCACAAAATCTATTTTCACATCATCAGTAAATTGACTAACGGTGTTCACATAACTTTCTAAATTTTTCACATTAGCTACGTAAAAATAATTGTTTGTTTTTTTTACTTCGGCTATTGAATCGTCAATCAGTTTATCGTAATTTGATTTACCTGAAAAATTTAACAATTTGTCTAAAATACCCATACTTACCCTCCAACTAAAGGCGTTAATTTAATAAAACTAATTTTGGTGTCATTGCTTATTAACACTTCATCTTCCAAGTTTTCCGCTTGAATATCATCTATCAATAAAAAATATCCATTTTTCAAAAAAGCATCTAAAGCCACATATACTTGCTTTTCGCCATCTATTAGTTTTTTAGGCTTAAGCTTATAACCATTCAATGTTTTTTCTGCATCACTAGGTTCTACCAATCCATTAAAATATTGTGGCAATTTATTGTTATAATTTTCAACTTCTTTCAACACACGTTCTTTAATAATGTCTTTTACTAATACCTTTTCGGTTTTAAAATGAAGCAAAACTTCATTCAGTATTTTCCCTGAAAATGTTTCATCCTTAACGGTAATTGTTATATTCATAAAGTTTCTAATATTAAAAGCAAATAAAGAATTATTCTATTAATTTGTTGCAATTCGTAAAGCAAAACTTACATTTGTTACAAAAGGGATGTAGTTATAACATGGGTAAAACGGCAAATTGCTAATTTGATGTTGTGGGTTCGAGTCCCAACGCCCTTAAATATTTAGTGCTTTTAAGCAATCAATTCAAAATATTTTGCTTTATGAAAGAAAATTCAATGAGCTGTCTTGCCACATTTATAGTTTTAAAAAACAAAGGCATTTAATTAAGCAAATGCAAAGCCACCACAGTTTTCATGCATATAACGGCAAAAAAGTGAGTACTTGGATTGTGAAAAGGTTTTTGGTGGACATCAGTTGATAGACGATGGACCATAGATGTTTGCTTTTGTAATTTATCATCTTTAGCTTTTAGAATGAGGCAATGGACAAAGCGATTCTTTTAAACCGAATATACAAATTAACTATCAACCTTATTAACTAAATTGGTTGGTAGAAACTACTGGTAAAGGCTTTGAATTAGAAATAAGTTGTTGGTGCAGCTATGCTTAAACACCTAACAACGGCTGGTTGAGCAATAGGCAAAACGAATTTTCTTTAAACCTAATTCTAAAATCAACTTATTAACCTATTAACAATTCAACAATTTAACTCCAGATTTATCGAGACAACCTATCAACCATTTAACTCAATTAACTTAATCAACCATTCAACATCCAAAATTCAAAATTCCGCATTACTTTCGCGGCAATGAAATATTTTATTGTGGCAGGCGAAGCAAGTGGCGATTTGCATGGTGCCAATTTAATAAAAGCCATTAAACAAAAGGATGCTCAAGCTGAATTTCAGTTTTTGGGTGGCGATTTAATGCAGGCACAAACCCATGGTTTACTCATACATTATAACCAAACAGCTATCATGGGTTTTGTGGAGGTTTTGCTTAAAATAAGAACCATCTTAGGCTTTTTAACTTTATGTAAAAAACAAATTACTGCATTTAAACCCGATGTGGTTATTTTAATTGATTACCCTGGCTTTAACCTTAGAATAGCTGAATTTGCCAAGCAACAAAATATTAAAACTGTATATTATATAGCCCCAAAAGTATGGGCTTGGAAAGAAAACAGAGCCAAAAAATTAGAGAAATTTGTAGATGAATTATTGCTCATTTTTCCTTTTGAGGTATCGTATTTTAAAAAATGGAAAGTAAAAGCAACTTATATTGGCAATCCATTGCTTGATGAAATAAATGCTTTTGTTCCCGACCCTGATTTTAAAACTAAAAATAATTTATCGCTACAAAAACCAATTATAGCTTTATTGCCCGGTAGCCGCAAACAAGAAATTAGCACTACCCTACCCAATATGATGTTGCTTGCTAATGAATACAAAGATTATGAATTTGTAATTTGTGCAGCGCCATCCATAAAGCCTGAGTTTTACCAAACTTTTATAGGACCAAACACCAAAATTATTTACAATAAAACTTACGAAGTTTTGCATTTAGCCAAGGCTGCCATAGTTTGTAGTGGAACGGCTACTTTAGAAACAGCTTTGTTTAAAGTACCTCAGGTTTGTGCTTATGTGGCTAATCAAATTTCGTATGTTATAGCCAAGCAATTTGTAAAAATAAAATACATATCGTTGGTTAATTTAAATTTGGATAAACCTGCCATTACCGAATTAATTCAAAACGATTATACCTTACAAAGACTAAAGCAAGAGTTTGAAGCTGTGTTACCAACGGGCAGTAAACACGAGGCTTTAATGCAAGATTATGCAACTTTAGCAACAGAACTTAACAAACAAGGAGCAAGCAATAATGCAGCTCAAATTATTACTGATTTAATTAAAAAATGAGAATTATATTTTTAGGAACTCCCGATTTTTCGGTTCCATCGCTTGATGCTATAGTAAAAGCCGGACACGAAGTAGTGGCAGTAGTTACCATGCCCGATAAACCTGCAGGACGCGGCATGCAATTGCAACAAAGTGCAGTAAAAAAATATGCGGTTGAAAATAACATAAAAGTTTTACAACCTGTCAAGTTAAAAGACCCTGAATTTATAGCTGAACTGCAATCATTAAATGCCGATTTGCAAGTGGTTATTGCTTTTAGAATGTTACCTCAAATAGTTTGGCAAATGCCCAAGTTTGGTACATTAAATTTACATGCCTCTTTACTTCCTGATTATCGCGGTGCAGCACCAATTAATTGGGCCATCATCAATGGAGAAACCAAAACGGGTGTGAGTACTTTTTTCTTAAAACACGAAATTGATACAGGCGATGTATTGTTAACCAAAGAAGTAGCAATTACACCCACCATGAATGCAGGTGAATTGCATGATTTATTAATGCAAGTTGGCGCAGAAACTGTCGTAAAATCATTAGCATTAATTGAAAATGGTAATACCAAAGGTACACCACAAGGCGATGACAATAACAAAATGGCACCTAAAATTTTCAAGGAACATTGCCTCATTAACTTTAACCAAAGCGGACAAAATATTTATAATTTAATCAGAGGTTTAAGTCCGTATCCTGCCGCATTTACACATTTTGATAATAAAATTTTGAAAGTATATGAATCTACATTCGAAGCAACAAATCACCAAGAACCAATTGGTAAAATGATGAGTGATAATAAAACCTTTTTAAAAGTAGCTTGCCAAGATGGTTATATAAACCTTCTGCAAATTCAGCTTGAAGGCAAAAAACGTATGAAAGTAGATGAGTTTTTGAGGGGGAATAAGATTTGATTTGTGAGATTTGATTTAGGATTTTTGAAAGGGAAAAGGGAAAATGAGAGATGGGAAATAAATTATTTTTTAAGAGTAAAATTTGCTAAAAACTATGTTTTCTATATGCCTATGTGGTTCAAAATTTGTTTAGATGTTTGCGGTTTAACTTTTCATGCAGTTGTTGGTGTTTAGCAAAGCGTCACCAACAACAATTTTTGTCAAACAAGTAATAAAGCTAAAAGCTTTTCTTAATAAAAAATGTTCAAATTTGGTTGATGTAAGCTAAATTTTTTTTACTTTTTGTTTGGGCACTTCGACTTCGCTCAATGCGAGCTTCAGTAAAGCAAAAAGCCCACCACTAAATCCAAATTTCAATTTTTTTATCGCACAAGGCTAACGCCACTTGGGCCAAAAAATCAAAATTCCGTACATTTAGTGGACAACCACCCACACCGCTTTGTCTTCTCATTTTTTATTACGTAAAAAAATAAAAGACTAACACAAGATTGGTAGTATTTTACAATATGCCAATAATAAATAAAGTTAGTTGATTAAAAGATATTTTAAATAAAAGAACAACTTGATTTTTTATATGTAATATCGAATTGTTCAATATTTAATTTTACAAATTGATTTAAATCTTCACTCAAGATTTTGCATTTGGGGCCGATAATTATTTCATCAATAACAGGAAATAATTCCTTAAAATTCAACGAAATATCAATATAAGATTTCATGTTATCCTCATTAAATACAAAATTAAACATATCGGGTTCTGCTGCCATTTCGGGATATCCATGTACAAAACGAATTTCCTTTTCTTCTTTAAAAGCTGGATTTTTATAAAAAACACCTAAATCATATATTTTCTTTACTAATTCATAAATTATTTGTGGATCCTTCTTAACTTCAAGTTCTGATAATAAAAGATCTGAAGAATATTCATACAGAAAGTTTAACTCTGAATCCAACATATTAGCATATTTAACTTTATAAATTTCGAAATCTCGATTCTCATCAAGAAGTTTGGACTTCTTAAAATAGTCCAAATTAAAACCTATACAAACACCTTTACCGTCATTAGCGTAACCTCGCCATTGACTTAACAAATCAGATTCTCGAGAAAAACAAATCATGTGAGGTCTAAAATATGTTTCCAATCGGATATTATAGGCAGTCTTCAATACTGCTAAAAGATTAGAATCTAGACAACCAGAATCTTCCAATAATGAGAAAATCCAGTTCATTTCTAACGAATCGTTTGTTTTGAAACAATTTGATAATCTTAGAGTTTTATTTTTGATAATACTTTCAAAAGATTGAAGACTGCAATAATGATAAATTGTATTTTTCATATTTAACTTTTAAAACTGGAAATAAATAAACGGTTGTATTTCGGCTGATTTTACTTGGATAAAAATAATTATGACAGCAAGCATACAAACAAATTTTACTGCAAATGAAGCATTGGTAAACCACGCTAAGGTGGCTGTTTCGTACTTTTTAGGTATAAAATGTAAGGAATATCCTAATAAAATAACCAATACTATTTTATGATACGAAGTAACAAATGTATAAGCTATGCTTCCATTAAATTGAGTAAATATTTGATTTAATAATTGTTTGGCAATATCAAAATTGGGCGCTCTGAAAAATATCCAACAAAAGCATACAAAATGAAAGGTAATAATGGTTGAAACCCACGCATTGTCAAAAAATTTGGTAAACACATTGGCTGCTTTGTTTTTTATTTCTAAATAATATTTATGTGCTGCTAAACCTGCGCCATGCATGGCTCCCCAAAATATAAAATTAAAACTAGCACCATGCCACAAGCCACCCAACAACATGGTAATAAACAAATTTATATACGTTCTGATTTTACCTCCACGATTTCCACCAAGCGAAATGTACAAGTAATCGCGCAACCAACTGCTTAACGACATGTGCCATTTGCGCCAAAATTCAGTAATGCTTTTTGACTGATAAGGTGAATCGAAATTTAAACAAAACTCAAAGCCCAAAAGCAAAGCAATCCCTATAGCCATATCGCTATAACCGCTAAAATCGCAATAAATTTGTAATGCATAAGCATATACGCCAATTAAGTTTTCAAAGCCGCTGTATAAAGTTGGATTATCAAAAATTCTATCAATAAAATTTACACTGATATAATCGCTGATAACTGCTTTTTTAAATAAACCACAACTGATTAAAAACAAAGCTCTTCCAAACATTTCTTTACTTACAAAAGTGGGTTTATACAGTTGGGGAATAAAATCGTGCGCACGAACAATTGGCCCTGCCACTAACTGAGGAAAAAACGAAACAAAGAATGCATAATCAAAAATATTTTTAACAGGTTTTAGTGTTCCACGGTAAATATCTAGCGTATAACTTAACGATTGAAAGGTAAAAAATGAAACACCAACTGGAAGAAAAATATCCAATGGTTCAAACTCGTTATTAGCTAAATCATAAAATACGGAGAGTATAAAATTGGTATATTTAAAATAACCCAAAAGCCCAAGATTAACCACCAAACTCACCACCAACCAAAACTTTTTTTGTGCTGGATTTTTACCATTATAAATAAAATTAGCCAACGTATAATCAACCACTGTGGAGGCTATTAATATTAAAAAATAAATACCACTAGATTTGTAATAAAAATACAATGAGAACAGCGTTACAAAAGTAATTTTAGCTCTATGGGTTTTATGCAATAATGCATACACCGCCATAAATCCTGTAAACAAAAACAAGAAAAAACCAGTATTGAATAAAATGGGTTCTTGTGGGTTGTAAACAAACTGTTGTAATATTTTTGAAATGTCGAACACTTGTTGGATGGTTAAATTGTTGTATTGTTAAATTGCTATAATTGTTAATTTCCGTTGGCTAAAGCCAAACGGTAATGGATTTTTACTAATTGACTATTTCCTATTATTCATTAATGCGTTATACAATAAAGTTCCTTGTACTTCGTAGCCTTGGCGGCTGTAATGCAAAAAATCTTTGGCAAATAACCGATGCTTTTTCCAATACTTAGCCGATTTATAACCACCACTTATTTTATATAAATCCCAATAAGGCATATTATGTTCTATGCAATAAGTTACAATGGTTTCACTTACTCGTTTTATAATGGTATTTGGGTACCTTCGTTTTCGGTAATTATCAGCTGGAGTAGTTAGTAAAATAATGGCATTGGGATTATAATTTTGCAAATCGTTTACCAATTTATCAATTTGATTATAAAATATATTTTCATCAAATTTTGAATTAGCGGCTTCGTTTGTTCCAAGCGAGATAATGATCAAATCAGGCGTTAAAGCTTGGCTTTGTTCGGCAAAATATTGTGCTTCGTTATAATGCCTGTATTCTGCACCATTAACACCAAGGCTATTGTAAACTACGCCTTTTTTACCATTGCTTGCATAAAAACCATAAATTAAACTTTGCCATTGTGAATTATTGGTTTTCTTGTTTTTTACAGTAACCGAATAAAGCAATTCGTTTGAGTAAAAAACCGTTTCAAAGTATTTTTTATTTTGAATATAAGCCTGCGGCAATAAGGAGTTTCCGGTATTATCAAACAAATCAAAATCAAAAGCAGTTTCATCGTTTTGATGAAATATTTTAAAGCAATTGAATCCTTTTTCGTCTTTGGTGGTAATAATTATTCGGGCGCTATCATCAGTGGTTTGTACGGTTATCCCTCCAATTCCTATAGGCAATGGATTTTCTAGTTTAGTACAACGTTTTCCAGCCCAATCGCTAAAGGTTTTAGAGGTGTACATGTAACTCGAGTTGGTTTTGGCCACTTTATAAGGCACCAATAATCCACGAGCAGCTTCAGAGTTAAATAATTTACGTGTTTGCTCAGTTAAAAAATCGGCTTGCAAGTGCGAATCGCCAATATGCAGAATATGAACTTGTGCATTGCTATCATCCACTAAAGCCATTTTTTTATAAAACGATTGCAAATACTGGGCATTGCCAATAATATTTTTTTCATCGTTCACAAATGGAACCACACTTTGAGCCATTAAATTATGAACAGCCATTACAAGCAAAACAAAAACAAACAGCGCCTTACTTTTTCTTTCCATTTTTATTTACCTCGCTGATTAGTGCTTTGCAAAACAAGGTTGCAAGCTGTTTACCACCTCTAAATGTTAAATGCGTATAATCTTTATTGGCTAATGGTTTTTTGCTTTGCGCCCATTCTACCATGGTTCCTTCGCCTCCCATTGCCTCAAACATATTCCAGAATAATATTTTATTTTGAATAGCCAACTTGCGCTGCATGTTTACAAAATTGGGTAAATTAGGAATGGTTACAAATTTGCCATTAATTTTAGTGCTTCTATCGCTCACACTTACCAATAAAATAGTAGCATTGGGAAAAGCTTGTTTTAAATTTTTAATGGTAACATTCATGCTACGTTCGTACCAAGCAGTTCCTGTATCTTTTTCGCTTAAAGCATTTAAACCATATTGAAGCACAATCAATTTGTAATCTTGAATTTTATTAAATGCACTGTAAACACTGGTATTTACATAACCTAACCCAACACCCGAATTACCGCGCATCCCAAAATTATCTAAGTAAATGCCTTCTTTATTTTCAAAACTTACCCCATAAAGTTGCAGTTGGCTGCTGGGTGCAAATTCAATTGTTAAATTGCGTGCATAATTACTTTTAATAACAGCTGTTGCCACTCCAGAATTTGGAATTAGCTTTATTCTTACATTCGAGTCGTTAACTTGGTATTTACAACTTAAACTATCAGCCGATTTGTTATTATAAAACAAAGTGGCTTGCGAAAAATGATCGTAAGCTTTATTGCGATAAGGCAAAGTATAATGTAATTTATTGTCTGCCAGTGGAATATCACAAGTTCCTGAAATTCCAAGAGTAATATTTGCAGCACGTTTACCTACTATTGAATACGTTTCAAAATTTTCAAATTCGTGTAAAACGGTTCCTCTAAAACCCGCTACAGTAGAAGTAATTGGCACAAAACCTACCCCACTTCCGCCATATAAATATTGCAAACTATCTCTAATATCGCTTGTAAGCATATCACCTTCAATAAACGAATCGCCAAAAAAGCCGATACGGACTTTTTGTTTATCGGTTTTTATTTTTTTGAGAGCCAAGGCAAATGCTTTTATGCCACTTTTATCTTCCGAAAAATCTTCAAAACCAATAAAATCATCAACTATGGTGCTGTCTTTGTGTTTTTTAACTTTTACTTTTTGAGTAATTTTATGAGTAGTGTCTTTCCTAATATCGGCTAGTATATCTACTTTTTTTAGTCCAAATTTTTCTAAATTTAAAAATTGTAATTGACTAATAATAAGTAAAATAACTACCAAACTTAAACATAAATAAAATATGTTTTTTATATAATTTGTCTGCAAGTGTGTAGCTTAAAAAAATGTTATTGTTTTGTTGCTGTAATATTAAGTTGAAATTTTTTATTATCTAAAATATATTTATCAAAAAAGAAAGATTTTTACAAACTTTAAAATTATCTATTCTGTGTTGTTTGTTTAAACATTTTATTTATATTAATATTCGTTTCGACTTCGCTCAACGACCGTGTATATTGAGTTTATCCGAAATTTATCGAACGAAAGGATTATCAAAAAGTATAAAAACGCTAGATAAACTTAATTGGTTATTTATTCAATGCCGTTTCGTATTTAGAATTTAAATTTTCGAATTTGTCATTATTATTTACGCAAGCACTTCCATAAGCACTTTGTTCGATTTCAATTCATTGAATCCATCAGAATGAATTTTAAAATAAAGCATTACATGATTAAGCAATTCGTTTCGGTAAGTTTTATTAATTTCTAACGTGCTAAATGCATCTAAATGTATGGTGCACAGCTTATACCAATATTCGGATAAATGAGGTTCAACCACTTTTATATCGCCTATTTCGCTTGGTTTAAATACGCCTTCTTCCAAATCAAAACTATTGTTTTCGGCACTGTAATTAAGCTTTGGGTTAAAGCCTAAATATTGACTTAATTGCAACATAAAATACACCGGAAAATTGGCCAAACTTTGCTGTGTTAAATCCAAATATTGAATAAATGTAAACAAAAACTCAAACAGGTTTTTATCGGCTTGGTTTTCGGCCTGAATGGTTTTGTTTAACACTTCGCCCATAAAAATACCAATACTGCTTTTTAATAAATCGTAATGAATATTATTTATAATTGGCTGGCATTTAAGTTCTTTTATACGTTGTAGGTTTTTATTTAATTGATGGTAAACATCTAAATCTAATAAATTTAAAGGCAGCAAATGCGATGGTTTAATAGCTCCTTTTTTATTTTTTACACCATTAATCAGATATGATTGCAAGCCAAATTGCTCTGTAAAACACTTTAAGATTACACTATTTTCGCTGTAATCGATGGTTTTTATAACAATGGCTTTGGTTTTGGTTAACATGCTTGCGCAATGTTACCATTTTTCATTAAAAGGCTTTGCACTTTTATGGTTTTACTTTCAACATTTGTAAGGCTTCGTTTAAAAATAAATCTTCTCCTTTTCCAGTTGTATCAATTTGATAAGTAAGCAATTTATCTAACTTAACTCCTAGTCGCTGGGTTTGTTCAAAATTATAATAACAAACTCCAGTTGAATTAAACTCAACAGTTATATTGCCAGGAAAAACAAAATACGACACCTTTCCATCTGTTCCCGCGGTGGTGGAACCTATTACTTTTACATTATTATTAAACTGCAAAGTTTTTACAATATATTCACCCAAACCTTGTGTACTTTCATCCACAATAATTACTATTTCATTTTCATATTTTTTTCCATCAATAACCAATTCATGCACTTTATCTTTAGTAAATCTTAACATTCCAGGATTATAAATATCTGGATATATTGAACTTACAGCGCTATTTTCCGTTTCAACAATATAGTTTAGCAACTTTGATTCAACCACCGCATTATGAAAACCCCTCAAATCTAAAATCAAAGCACTACTTTTCATTACCTCATGCATATTTGGCAAAAAATTGTCATCAAACAAGTGATTCATATTTAAATATGCCACATTGTTAGGATACCAAACTACACTTAATTTATTCTCCCATTCCTTTTCTTGCATTCGACCAAACTCGGCTAATATTCCATAATCGTAATATTGAACATGCTTGGTAAAAACAGTTTTATTGCGTTCAATTTTCAAATCGTTGTATTCATATTTACTTACTAAAATAAGCTTATTTATTTCTCGTTGTTTTGAATTAACATTTCCACCAGCTACATAAGGTGCTATTGCATTATCTAAATCACCTAAAGATATACCATTAATTGCTAGTATTTTATCTCCAATTTTTAGCCCATAATTATCCAAATCGAATGAACGAATTGCACTTATAAAGTAACTATTGCTCACTTTTTTCATTCTAAAATTTGGAACAAAGTTACCATAAACCCTAGTTAACACAATGGTTTCCTTTATTTTAGAATTTCCGTCATTTAAGTTAGCTATTAATTTTAAAATAGCTTTATCATAATCAATTTGCGATTTAGCTAATAAAAAATCGTTTATTGAAAAATACAAAACCTCATCCCAACTAACATCCATTAAGTTTTTATACGGATAAAAATAATTGATTAAATTCCAATAATGAAATAAGCCAAGTAAGCGTAAATTATCATCTGGAAACACTACATCAAAGTCATTATGCGGATTATTGTATTCTATAACTCCATCATTACTTTGGTTCAATACATCAGGCTTTATTTCTCTGCCATCAATTCCTAAAACCAAATACTTTAACTTAAGTCCAATTTCTTTGTTTATATAAATTGTATCATCTAACCAATTGTTATTCAATAAAGTATAAATATTATTTAATGAATCAGCACTTTTGGCTAATAACTGAATGGCATTACTACTTACAGTAATGGGCTTTAATAAATTGGTCAAATATTGCTTAAATGACTTATTATCAAGACCTGCAAGATTTTGTAAATTAGATAAATCAATATTTTTATTTTCAGGTAATGGATGGTAATTTAAAACTCCCCAAACTTTACATAAGTAATAATATTTTCCAGTAGTGGTAAATTTATTAATGTTAAAAGTCTTATTTTTAGCAGGATAAATAAAAACAGAATCTGTTTTTACACTCACTGTCGGTTCGTATTTATTTTTATTATTACTACAACCTGAAAAATAGAATAATAAGAATATTGCACTAAGAAAAGTTAAAATAAATTGGGCTAAAATTTTGTTGTTTTTCATAAATTTTAACTCTAAAAACCACCATACTTCAGTTATAAAAGCCATGCGATTATGTAGAATTACTACTACGAATTTCATAGAAATATCATTCCAAACAGAATTCTATGGTCAGAATTAAAGATGATTTTTAAATTATGCAAAAGTCTATCAAATCAATATAAAACATGATATAGATAAGATATATAATAGTAAAAAGAGTACAATAACTGCTCAAATCAAAATTTAATTTAACTCCATATAAAAATAGAATTGAAAAGTTTAAATTGCAACACTTAAATTCAAATAAATGAACAAAATAACAATCTCCCTATTTTCCATTTTATTGATTACAGCTTCGTGTAGCAAGGAATCAGGACCAACGGAAGACAAATGTGCAGGCAAATATGCACCAAGTACGGTAACTAATTTATTAATTAGCCTTGACCAAGATAAACAGATGGGTTTAGCCACAGTAGCTGAAATTGAAAAAAATCCAACTGAATATCCTATTTTAGATTCGGCCTCATATCCAGTGGCTTACAGAAATATTTACAGAATAACTAAAAATATTTTAGATAGTGGTGGAGTTTATTACAAAGATGAATTTGCTTGGAGAGTGCGCATTATTAAAAAAGATGATGTATTAAATGCATTTTGTACTCCAGGTGGATACATTTATGTGTACACGGGTTTAATTAAATATTTGGATAACGAAACACAATTAGCTGGTGTAATGGGTCATGAAATTGCCCATGCTGACAAACGCCACAGTGCTAACCAAATGGTAAAACAATATGGTTTAAGTTCGTTAGTTTCTGTTTTAACTGGTGGCGACCAAGGTGCGTTAACTACTTTAGCTACTAATTTAATTGGCTTATCGTTTAGCCGTTCTGACGAAACTGAAGCTGATAAATTTTCGGTTAAATATTTAAATGGAACCAGCTACGATGCTCGTGGTGCTAAATACTTTTTTGAAAAATTAATTGCAAGCGGACAAGGTGGAGGAACTCCTGCATTTTTAAGCACACATCCAAATCCTGATACTCGTGTAGCTGATATTACAGCAGTTTGGGAATGTTATGGAAGTAAAGTTGGTCAAACTTTTGACGCACAATACATGGCATTTAAAGCTAGTTTACCTTAGTACTTTATTTAATTGCTCTATAAAAAAAGCCATTTCAAAATTATTTTGAAATGGCTTTTTTGTTTACTAACACTTTAAATACTTATTGCTTAACAAACTTTCTAGTTAAAGAATAACCTTTACTATCAGTTACTTTTATTAAGTAAATTCCACTAGTTAAATCATCAATTGCTATTGTATTATTGGTTAATACCGCATTTTTAACCAAAGCACCAGAAAGTGCAAATATTTGAATATCAATAATATCTGTATTGCTTTCAATACTTAAAGTTTTGGTAGCTGGATTAGGATAAATAGTAAATGTTAATGGATTAATTGTTTCTAAACCTACATTTTGAATTACCAAGGTATTACTGGTTGCTTCGCAATTGGTAGCATCTTTTACTTTTACTGTATAATCGCCATTGGCTACAGCAGTATGAGTTGCATTAGTAGCTCCAGCAATAATAGTATTATTTAAATACCATTGGTAAGAACTCAAACCGGCAGTTGCTGTTAATACATTTTGATTATTACTAATAGTAACCGTTAATGGTGCATTTACTGTTAAGTTTAAAGTGATGATAGAATCACATCCCACTGCATTACTTGTGGTATCATAATATGTTCCTGATTGAGTTAAAGCATTGCCTTTAAAGGTAAATGTTTCGCCATTACAAATGGTTTTATTAAAGGTAAAAACTGATTTTGCTTTAACCAAAACGGCTACAATAGTAGAGTTTATTATACCACAACTTGATGTAACTTCGCACTTATAATTTCCAGCATCGCTGCTTGATAGACTATTGAAATACAAAGTATCATTATTTGAATTTGCAATTGCAGTTCCATTTTTAAACCAAGCGTAAGTATTGTTACTACCGGTAGCTACCAAACTTAAGTACGAGGCAGAACCTTGACACAAGTTGACAGCATTAGGTTGATTGGTAATGCTAATGCCATTTACAATACTTAATGAAGCCGGATTAGAATTTACATTACCACAAGTACCAGAAATTGAAACTGTGTAAATGCCTGAATCGGAAGGACTAACTAAAGTTTTACTAAAAGTACTACTGTTTGCTCCGGTAATATTATTGCCATTTAATTTCCATTGGTATTGTAAATTATTACCTGTTGCGGTTACACTAAAATTAAAACCTTGGCTTGTGCATACTGATTGAGCTAAGGGTTGTGAGGTAATTTGTGTAGGAGTGCTAAGTGTTAAAGTTGCTGTATTAGAGATAACATTTCCACATACATAAGATATCATCACCCTATAATTAGCAACATCGGCAGCAGTAACATTGGTTAAGAACAAAGAATCATTGTTGCTATTGGGAATGCTTACCTCATTTTTTTGCCAAACATAATTTACATTTTGTCCTACTGTTTTTATTACAAATAGGGCATTTGTATTGGCACATACATTTAGATTAGTAGGTTGATTTATAATTTGCAAGGCATCTACAATCTGAACCAAACCAATGTTTGACAATATATTAGAACAACCATTTGAAACCATCACTGTGAATGAATCATTATTGACCACATTAGCAATATTTACACTATATATTGAGGCAATAGCATTTGGTATATTTATTCCATTTTTTTTCCATTGGTAAGTTAAATTTGAACCAGTGGCAGTTACTTGAAATGTAATAAATTTATTTTCTTGAAGTGGGCAAATGTTTTGATTGGTAGGATGCGAGGTAATAGCTAAATTATTCTGAATTATACTTAGATTAATATTGGTAGAATATACACCTGCACAAGCTGTAGACAAACCAATTAAACATGAGTAACTTCCGGTATCAGTGGCTTGTACATTATTAACGGTATATGTAGCAGCATTTGCACCTTGAATTGGACTACCATTTTTTAGCCATTGGTAAGTTACATTTGGTCCAGCAGTTACATTAACTGTAGCTGAAGCTGTGCTTCCTAAACACACTGCACCAAAACCCGAAATACTATTAAATTCAGCCATTTGGAATAAAGCACTTACTTGAGTGGCTGTTAAAACTGAACTGTAAATACGTATTTCATCAAAAGTTCCTTTAGCACCATTGGTATTGTAAATAGGAGCAGTATTTCCAAAACGATTGATTTGAGTATTACTAGCGCCACTTCCCATAACAGGTGGTGCTACTATAGTAGTTGGAATCGTAATATTATTTCCATCAACATAAATTTTGGTAGTAGTTCCTGCTTTGGTTACTACAAAATGATGCCAACCATTGGTAATAGTAACTCCTAAAGATTGAAAACCAGATCCTCCAACTTGGTATCCCAAAACACCAAAAGCATTTATAAATAGCATATCTCCATAATTTGCACCATTACTTCCAATGATGGCTTCACCAGCAGTATTTGCAATACGTTTATACCATAATGAAACGGAAATATTATCAGTAGCTACGGGATTAGTTAAAGCCAAGGCATTATTTGTTGCGGTCAACATAACCGCTTTATTAGCAACACTTGCCCTATCGGTAGTAAATACATAACTGGTATTTGTTGGTGTAAAAGTGTTAGTACCAACTGTAGGTGTTAAATTATTATCAAACTTCCAATAGCTAATTAAATTATTGGTAGCAAAATTGGATGTAATGCTAAAAGTAGCAGTACTACTTACAAGTACATTGTTTGAACAACCTGTAATTTCGCAAGTATAATTGCCTGCATCGCTGCTTTGAACAGCATTAATCATTAAAGTATCGTTATTGGTATTTGGAATATTTACATTGTTCTTTTTCCATTGGTATGATGCAGCATTTTGAGCACCTACAAAAAAATAAACACTGCTACCCAAACAAACCAAACTATTAGAAACCGTGGTATTGGTAACAATAGAGGCTGGTGCCGCTGTTAATGTTGCTGCATTTGAATTAATTATAACACTGTTACAACCGGTAACTTCACAAGTGTAGCTTGTAAAATCGGTACTGGTTAAATTTGTTAAAATCAAAGTATCGTTATTTGAATTAGGAATAGCTACTCCATTTTTTTTCCAAACATAACTTTGTCCTCCAGCAGCACTCACATTAAACATTGCTGTTCCTCCTACACATCCAGTTTGATTGGCTGGTTGGCGGTCAATTGTTGAATTAACAATACCAATCAAGTAAATATTATAATCAATGGCATTACAAAAGTTATCTGAAATGGAATTACGTAAATATAAATCGGTTGAAGGCATAGAGTTTATAGTTAAAGCATTGGTTTTAACACCCGAGTAATTGGCTCCATTTGCTAAAGGGCTGAATGTACCTTTTGTAACTTCGCTAAACCATTGATAATTTAAACCACTATTGCCTACCAACACTTGCGTAGTAGCTGAAGTACCAGCACATATAGGAACTGGTATAATGTTAGAGCCAACATTAAGTGAAGCTGGGGTTTGACCATATATTTTTATATCGTTGAATAATTGAATAACATTACCCGTTTTTAAAGTTGAAGTAATTTTAACATCATCTATCAAGCCTTCAAAAAACTGATTGTTTCCGGTAGTATTTACGTTAGGCAAAGTTGTATTCAAATAACCATTTCCAATTTTAAATATATTAGATGTACCTATTTGTAATGCTGCTGAGGTCATACTTCCCACTTCTACACCATCAAGGTAAATAATTTGTTTACCTAATGCTGCGCTATATGTCCAAGCAGCATGATGCCAATTGGTATCCATAACAATGCCCGATGAATAAATTGGAGAGCCACTTCCTGGATAAACATAACCCGATAAACGACCTGTTGAATCCAAGTATAAAATCGGATTCCACGAACCTGGACTTGCTATTTGAAAACCAATTAAGCTCATGGCTTTGCGATTTAAATTAGCTCTTTTAAACCAAACCGAAACACCATTATTATTACCAGAGATCATACTTCCTGTAACATCTATAACTGATGATGTACCATTAAAAACAGCCGCTTTGTTATTCACCCCATATCTGTCTTTTCCGTAAGTAATAGCGGTAGCCACCCCATTTTGGGTAGTTCCAAGTTCATTTAAAGCATTACCATCTAATAGATAACTATAGTTTGCAGTAAAACTAGTTAAAGTGGTTAAAGTTATTTTCTTTGACCATTTTTCACCACAACTATTTGAAACCTTACATTGGTAAATTCCGGCTGTAGTGTTAATTATATTGGCAAAAGTATCAGCTGCCAGCAACACCCCATTTCTATACCATTGGTATTTTAAAGGCATGGTTAACGATGTAGCTACCGCAGTTACATTTATTTTACAGCTTTCAATATTATCAGCACTGTTAATGTTTAAGTTAATAACACATGGCTCACCAATATATTTAGCCAATACAGTATTGGTAGCAGTGGCATTTAATAAAGGTAAATTAGGACTCAATTTTGTGCTATCCACATTATGAGTGCTAACATAAGTTCCAGCAACATAAACAGATGTTGAATCAGTTGACACAATTCCTGTAAAACCATCACTGCTGTTAGCCGTATTCTGAAAGATACCTGCATATTCTAAATTTAAATCAGTGTTATATTTTGCAAAGTATGAATCAAAGGTAGTTGCAACACGAATATAGGTTGAAGTTGGATTTCTATCAAAATCAAAAGTTCCATTGGCTGCACCAGAAAAATAATAACCATTCTTTTTATCAATATAAAAACCATTTACATAAATATTAGGATAACCATCAATGGTATCAATAACCATTCTAGGCTGCTTATTGCCGGCAATTAAAGTACCATTTGTTGCATTATAATGAGCTAAATACACACTATACAAACCGGTAGGTAAACGTTTTGAAATAAAACTATAAGCACCAAGTGGATGAGGGTCTAAATCAACATTGGTAGCCCAATTAGATTGATAAGCTACAGCCAGCTCATTATTATTGTTAAATGCTAAACGCATATTAGAATTAGTAGTTCCCACTGCAAGTGGACATGTCCATAATACGTTAAAGTTTGTAGCATTATATGCTACTATACATTGTGGACCAGTTTCGCTAAATGCAGTGCTATTACCTTGGTTAAAGTTTGTTGCACCATTTAAATCAACAGCCCAATATAAAGTATCATTACGCATTTTCATATCCCATGAGCTTCCAATTAAACCTCCACCTATGAATCTGTGGTTTAGGTAAGTTAAATTAGCCGTTAGTCTAACCAAATAATCGGTAGTTCCACTTGCCGAACTATAGGTAGTTGGCGCTTGAAAACCTGTTGCAGGGTCTAAATCAATGCTACGTAAAATAGAACCGGTTACACCAAAACGACCACGAACAACCACGTTTTCATTTTTATCAAACACGCAACTTAGCATATCGTTAGCTACCGAACCTCCATTATTTCCATCGTTTGGTAAACTATAAGCACCTAGTAAAGTACCGTTGTTGTTAATAGTTGCCATATAACCCCCACCCGAACCAGCAAATAAAGTACTACTAGCATAGCCTCCGACTAACACTACTTTTCCTCCCGCTGATACATCAAAAAAATTACATGTTCCTGCTGAAATAGAAGTAACCCAAACCAATTCTTTATTAGGAGTATATTTAGCAATGTAAATTCCTATTGGAGTGGTTGAAGTTGCTGCACTTGGATCAAAATCGGCATTGCCACCTGTTTGCCCAACTAAATAAAGATTACCTAAACTATCGGTTTTTACTCCTTTGTTTAAGGCATTTGTAAGACCAAAACTCCACGCATGCTGAGGCGTTTTTGTTTGTGCTATTAAACCATTAAAGTTAAAAATAGCATAAAGTATAAAGGCAACTTTTATGGCTTCATACTTTATTTTTAGTTTAAAATTTGTTCTGTTTATATTGTTCATAATATTTGTATTACTGCACAAATATTTATGGTTAGCTCATTTATTTATTAGTAGTTTATACTAACTCCATTTTTGATTTGACAAAAACCTAATTTTTAAGTTTTACAAATACTAACTAGCAATAAAACCAATGCATAACGCAAATACATACAAGCAACTATACTAATAATAAAAACAAAAAAAGCCCAACCTTTCGGTTGAGCCTTCTATATGAAAACGAACTACTAACTTTTACTCTTTTATAAATTTATTGGTGTATAAATTTCCTTTTTCATCTTTAATTTGAATTACATAAACTCCACTCAAAAGCATACTTACATCAATAGTATTGTTATGTATTTCAAGTACGCTAATTTGTCCAATAGTATTAATTACAGAAACGGTTTTTAATTTTAAATCAGCGTTTAAATATAAAATATTATTTGTTGGGTTTGGAAACATTTCTAATTGCTTAATTGTATTTGAAGCTATGTTAGAACTTTTACCATCATAATTATAAATTTGTGTTATTTCAGCTAAATTGATAGCTCTATCATATAAATATACTTCATCTATTAAAGCATTTGATTGAGAAGCACCAGTTGCGTGCAAAGAACCTATTTGTAAACGACCACTTAATGGATTCAAACTTGCTAATTTATAGGTATTTATTGCAGTAGGAAACTCAGTACTTGTTGCATTTAAAATACCATCTACATAAATTTTTGCTGTGCCTGAAGTATAAGTTACAACTATATGATGCCATGTAGTATCTGAAATTTCCGAAGTTTTTAGTACAACATCATTAACAGTAAATTGTATATTCTTAGCTGCTTTTGAAATCCATAATGTATAGTTATTGTAAATATACTTTTTAACAGGAGTTTCTTGTGTTGCATCGCATCTATTTGAAACAATAAATCCATTGCCGTTTATTGATTCGAAGTCAACAAATACCCAAGCACTAATAGAAAGTGCTGAACTAAATTTTAAATTCCCAATTGAATCAGATTCTGATAAACCCGATTCCAACGTACCAGTTGCGTTTAAACATTTACCAACTTTACCTTCAGTTAGAGTATAAGTGTGAAGATTTACTGAATCTTTGTTTGCAGATTCCTTTAAGTTGTTATTATTTCCAGATATGTCATTGTACTTAGAATCATCGAATGAATAACGGGCTTTTAAACCATTGGTTGGAACTGATTGCCCAAAAAGGCTTGCTGATGCACAAATTGCAAATACTGTTGTAATTATTTTTTTCATTTTTCTGTTATTGAATGCAGCAAAGTTGGCACAAAAGCCCGTCTCCATTTTTATACAATTTACTTACGCCTTTTTTGATTTGACAAAACCCTTTTGAGATTTTAAAAAAAATAAACGAAAAGAATACACATATATTGTTATGATAATCAATTTATTAAAAAATAAAAACAGAAAGTATTTTACAAATAATCAAAGACCTTTATAAACGTTACATTTTACTAAAGTGCCTTTTCGTTTTACCAAATATTATGGTAATAGCTAACAAATTGTACTTTTGAAATATTAATGAGAATAAAGCTTCACTTACTTTTGGCATTTGGTTTATTAGTTAAGATAAACTTTGCACAGCAACCCGTTTTTAGGCATATAAACAAATACAATGGCCTTCCTTCAAATACCATTTACGATATGAAAGAAGATAAAAATGGATTTATTTGGTTAGGAACCGAAAAGGGTTTGGTACGTTTTGATGGAAAAAACACGGTAGTTTATACCCATGCCAAAATGAACGGAACAGCAGTTTCTAATATTATAATTGATGGTATTGGACGTATTTGGTGTCAAAATTTTACTGGACAACATTTTTATGTTTTAAACGATTCTATGTTTTATCCTGAATTAAAAAATACTGGAACTTTTAACATAACTTATATAAATAACCAAAACGACATTTTTATTATTTCAAATATCATGCTATATATATATAATAAACAGCTTATTTTAAAAGATAGTATTGGTATAACAGATTTTGTAAATTCATTCTTATATAAAAATAACTATTACATAATTGAAAACAATAAATTAAGTAAAATAATTAATGGAAAAAAAACATTAAAAAATACTTTTGATAATAAAAATAGTAAGTCAGGAGCTGTATTTGCCATTAATAAAACCCATGCTTTTTTTATTAATAAATCAAGTGCAGAAGCAACTTTAATTAAACTATTTCCAACCTATTCTGAAACAAAATTATTCAAACAAACAGCTCTTATTCAAACCTTGAATATTACTAATGATTCATTACTTTGGATTAATACTACTGCTGGCTGTTATATTTATAATTTCCAGTTAAAACCCATGCAATTTGAACAACCATTATTTAAAAACAATAGCATATCGGCAGTTATTAAAGATAGGAATGGCGCCTATTGGATTAGCACCACCAATAATGGTATTTATATTATTGAAGATTTACATAGCAAACAAATTAACTTTAATAATGAAAACATTACTGCTATTAATAATATAAACCATCAAATTGTTGCCGGAACAAGTTCAGGAGAAGTTGGTCAACTGAATTCAAGTCACAACGAATTTACGCAAATATTTAAAACAGATATTTTACACAGAGTAAATTTTTTAAAATTCGATTCAACTAACAATCGTTATATAATTGGAGCAGATAAGGTATATGGATTGAGTAATAAAAAAAAGGAATTCAATTTTAACTTAGCTGCTAAAGATATTTGTTTGGGTAAGCATAATGAATATTTATTGGCAGCATCCTCTTCGTTAGCTAATATTATTAAGTATAAACAGCAAAGTAATTGGAGTAGTTTTTATAGCAATGAAAATAAAAGCAATTCATTTTGTTGTAATATTTTTGATTTAAAAGAGTTTTCTTCTCGCACAAAAGCCATTGAAACATCAACTGATTTTTCAATCTTATACGCTGCCAGTGCCAAGGGCTTGGTAAGTATAACACAAAATAAAATTTTAGAAATACAGTTAAATAGTGCATCTATAGCTGCAAGCGATTTATTTATTCACAAAGATACTTTATACGCAAGCACTTATAACCAAGGTGTGTTAATGATTGTAAATAATAAAGTAGTAAAGATTTGGGATAAAAGTAATAGCATTATTAACCAAACTATTAGTAAAATAAGGTATTGGCAAGGTAAATTATGGCTAATAAGCGATAACAATTTATATACCATTAACCTCTCGAATTTTGAACTTAAAAATCATTTCAAATCCAATTCGTTTTTTTACAATGAATTAAATGATATAGCCTTTAATAACGGTTTTTTATACGTTGCCAGTAATGAAGGTGTTATACAATCGCCCATTAACCAAGAACTTACCATACCTAAAGTACCAAGCTTATTTATTGAAAGTGTAAAAGTTAACGATAAAATACTGACTCAAAATGTATTGAATGATTTAAAATACAACCAAAACAATATCACCATAAACTTTGCTACGCCTTGGTTTTCGAGCGAAAACAGACTCCAAATATTGTATAAAATTAATAATAGTGAATGGCAAATATTTGAAAAAGGTGCACGCATGCTGTCACTTTCATCATTATCGCCAGGCAACTATTTTATACAGTTTAAAACTTGTATTGATGGTCAATATTTCTCACCTATTGCCCATGTATCCTTCCATATTTCGTATCCTATTTGGCAGCAAGTATGGTTTTTAATCATTGTGTTTTTATTATTAGCTGCTTTATTTTTTGCTATTTATAAATACCGTTTAAAGCTTATCAATAAACAAAGTAAACTGTTAATTGAAAAAAATAAATTAGAAACAGATTTACAAAAATCAATGTTGTCTTCTATCAAATCACAAATGAATCCTCATTTTATATTCAATGCTCTAAATACAATCCAATCATATATTTACCTAAACGATAAAGAAAATGCTTCTAATTATCTGGCTCAATTCTCCATGTTAACACGCAAAATATTGGATATGAGCAATAACGAAACAGTAGCTTTAACAGATGAAATTGAAACACTTCAACTTTATTTATCGCTCGAAAAAATGCGTTTTGAAGACAGTTTAAATTATGAAATAACCATTGCACCAAACTTAAAAGTTAACGATGTGAAAATTCCATCCATGTTAATTCAACCTTATGTAGAAAATGCTTTAAAACATGGATTACTGCATAAAAAAACAAATAGAACCTTAAGTATTGTGTTTGAACAAGATTCCCAATTTTTAATAATAAAAGTTGATGATAATGGTGTAGGGCGAAAAAAAGCCAATGAGCTTAACTCCATTAAAGACCATAAATTCAATTCCTTTTCAACAGAGGCCAACCAAAAACGATTAACTTTACTCAATAAACAAACTACCGAAATTGGGGTAAACACCATTGATAAGTTCGATAAAAATGGCATTGCAGAAGGTACTTTAGTTATTTTAAAAATACCATTAGCTGTTTTGTAAAATCAAAAAACACTTAAGTAAAACATGCCTAAATTTTAATATACTTTGATTTTATATTTGAAACCTAATGAAAGCCATAATAATTGATGATGAAAACAAAGCAAGACAATTGCTAACAGCTATGCTTGCTAATTACTGCGCAGATGTAGAAATTTTGGCTGTTTGCGATGATTTGCCTAATGGTGTAAAAGCCATAAAAAAATACCAACCAGAATTGGTGTTTTTAGATATAGAAATGCCTGGACATAGTGGATTAGAACTAATTGATTTTTTTGAGGCAGATGAAATAAACTTTGATATAATTTTCACTACTGCTTATAATCAATATGCCATTGATGCCTTTAAGTTACAAGCAGTTGATTATCTATTAAAACCCATTATGTTTCAGCACTTAATTGATGCTGTAAACAGAGCAAAAAGTAAGCAAGAAAAAAATAATTATACCTATCAATTACTAAAACATCAACTAAGCAAAGAGGGTGCAAAAAAAATTGGTATTCCGCAAATGAATGGCATTAGGTTTTTAGAACCTGCTGAAGTTATTTATTTTAAAGGAGATAGAGCCTATACCGAAATATATTTAAAAGATGGTTCTCAAATTTTAGCAAGTAGAAATTTAAAATATTTTGAAGATGTGTTAGCTAATCATTTAATGTTTTTTAGGTGCCATAAATCGTATATTGTTAATACCAATTACATAACAGAATATATTAAGTCGGATGGCGGTTATTTAGTAGTAAATAAAAACATTCAAATAGGTGTATCTGGCGAAAAAATTAGCACTTTACTAGAAATGATTAATGCCTAACTTCTAAAAAACTATAGGTATCTATTTTATATTAGCCATAAAATACCATACATTTGCCCTTGAAAGGTCGGTGTAATATTTGAAAAAAATTAATACTAATTTTATTACAGCTGAACCGCTTTGCCAAAACCAGGCTTTTTTACCCTAGTGGGATTTTTAGTAACTTGTTATTAAAGACGTTAGAAGGTTGCGGCTCCTGTGGAGGCTAAATCCTATTCATTTACGGATTTTTATCAAAAGCCGACCTTTCTTTTAAAATTAAGTTCCCTTATCTTTTTCTTACTCGCTGTTCCATTTGTTCAATGGACTTTTTACTAATAATTTCAAATATTGGGTCTTCGCCTTTTTCGCCATTATAACCAGACATTCCAGTTGGCCCTCTCCCTGGAAAAACTAATTTAACCAAAGATTGTAATAAGTAGGAGCCAGCTCCTGATGCTTTTTCATTGCCAGATAATCCATTTTTACCACCTCGGCCACCTTGGCCTCCAGAACCACCATTATTAATTAATTCAATTCTATCAAAGTAAAAAGAAGCAGCAGAATCGGCAAAAACTTTAAAACTTCCGCCTTTGCCTCCTTCGCCTCCATCACCACCCTCGCCTCCGCTTCCACCAATTCCAGCTGAAGTTTTTTCTGTTTGGTCTTCACCATTTGCACCTCCTCCACCTTGGCCTCCAGAACCACCGCTTCCACCAGTGTTTAAAACGGTTAACTTACCCAATTGTGGATTTATAATACAAGTATTAACTTCTTCATTTGAGTAGGAAATAGCTTTGATATATAAAATGGAATCAACAAAAAAACTTTTTAAAATTAAATTCACTTTAGGCCCTGTACCTCCATTTTGTCCTTGTTGTCCTCTTTGACCATTTTCTCCGTTTCCATTTCTAAGTCTTCTGTAAGCATCAGAGCCAGTAGCTCCATTTTGTCCATTTACTCCTTTATAATTAAAGCTGTAATGTCCATCATATTTTAAAGGAATGTTTAATGAATCGTGAAGAATAGAATCAGAAACATGGTTACAAATAACAGTAAAACTGGTTTTAAAATCCACTTCTGTTGGTATTTGATACAGATAAGGATAACTGATATAGTTGTTTTGAATTTTTACTTTATAGTTTCCTGCAAAACCATCAAAACCATTGTTATTACTAATTACTATTTTTTTATCGTTATTGAAATAAGCTACTAAATTAAAAGGAACCTTAAAAGAAGGAGATAAGGTTGTATTGGTTTTGTATTCAATTTTTACAGCATTTATTTTAGGTATTTGTATTCCAAATGAATCGGAAGTGATACCATTTTTTGAACTTATTTTTATAGCTACAAAAGCTGGAATATTGTAATTTCTATCAAAAGAAATTTTACCATTATTGAATATGCAATTGTAAGTAGTTATGTTAAAATTATTCCAATAACTATTTTTATCATAGTAATTAATATCTGTTTCTGAATAATCAGCTTCATCTACTTCAATAAATTTCCTCTTAACTTTACCATTATTTTGTTTCACTATTAACCCTAAATAAAAACAGTTACTTACCTCTATTTGGTTTTTAAAAACAGGAACAATGTTTACATTTATTATTGCACTTCTGCTTAGGTTCTGGTTTAGTTTTGGAGAGCAGGAATGAAGCAAGCATGCTATAAATAATAAAATAGATACATTTACAATAACTTTCATTTGGTATAACTTTAGTTTTTGATTACCAATAGTTATGCCAAAGTATTATTCCTATTTTTTCATAATCAGTTTATCAAATTTAATAATTTACTGTAAACAAAAAAGGCAGCTTAAAATTTAAGCTGCCTTTCTAATTAAATTTATAATTTTAAAATTATTCTGCGTCTTTACCCACATTAAATACATCGGGGCTAAAGCCTGTAAAGCTAAATCCACCATCGTGGAAAAGGTTTTGCATGGTTACCATTCTGGTAAAATCGCTAAACATAGCTACACAATATTCAGCACATTGTTCAGCATTGGCATTTCCTAATGGACTCAATGCTTCAGCGTAATCAAAGAAATCACCAAAACCTTTTACACCGCTACCCGCAGTAGTTTTAGTTGGGCTTTGAGAAATGGTATTGATACGCACTTTTTTATGTTTACCATATTGGTAACCAAAACTACGTGCTATGCTTTCTAATAATGATTTTGCATCGGCCATTTCGCTGTAATCAGGGAAAATACGTTGTGCTGCTATATAAGTTAAGGCCACTACCGAACCCCAATCGTTAATAGCATCTTTTTTATAACAAGTAGCTAATAAACGATGAAAACTCATAGCCGAAATATCTAAAGTATCGTGCATAAATTTATAATCCAAATTGGTATAAACATTACCTTTTCTAATATTCATACTCATACCAACTGAGTGTAAAATAAAATCTAACTTACCACCTAAAATTTCCATCGACTTATCGATTAAATTTTCCATCTCGTCATTTTTAGTTACATCACAAGGAATAATTTGAGCATTTCCGCAAGCAGCTGCTAAATTATTTATTTCGCCCATACGCATAGCAATTGGCGCGTTAGTTAACACAAATTCAGCACCTTGCTCATGACATTTTAAAGCTACTTGCCATGCAATTGATTTATCGTTTAAAGCACCAAAAATGATACCTTTTTTTCCTTTAAGTAAATTATTCATTTAGTTTATTAGATTTTTTGTTTAATAGCGCAAGTTTATGTTTTTTTACGTTTATTATAAAATAATATTTCAGTATCGAAAAATTATCTTTAATTTGAAATATGATTAAAAAATTCACCCTCCTATTTCTTATTATTATTGCCTTCCAAAACGCTTATTCTCAAGACATTTTAGATTCTATAGCCACTAAAACATGTGAATGTATTGAAGCAAAAACAACTCCTAAAATGAATAGAAATGAAGCACTTGCAGAATTTGGTATTTGTATGATAAAAATGGCTGAACCCTACAAAAAGGAACTTAAAAAGGATTACAATGTGGACTTAAACGTGCTAAATAAGGAAACTGGCGAAAAATTAGGTCGATTGGTTGCTTTAAAATTAGTAGGTAATTGCCCTGCCTTTAAAACTTTAATGCAAACTGAAATTAATAACCAAATTCAGAAAAAAGAAGGTGAAACAGTTTATGAATTTTCGGGTGTGGTAAAAGAAATCAAACAAAACCAATTTGTATCTATTACAATTGAAAACGAAAACAATAAAATCAAAGAGTTTTTATGGCTAACCGAAGTAGCTGAAAACAATATTTCTATCTTAAAATCAAAAGGTATATTTGTTAAAATTACTTATACCCAAATGGAATTGTTTGAACCTAAGCTTAACAAATACGTTATTAGTTATGTTCTAAAATCAATAACCACTGAATAAATTCAACATGTTGCCAAAAAGAGTTTTAATAAGTTTTTTTCTTCTTACTATTTTTAAAATAGTTTATAGTCAACCATTTTCAAAACAAGATTACCTGCACGGAAAACTAACCAAATTGCGCAGCAGTTTTGATGTAAAAATGTATGAAATAACTGTAAAAGTTAATATTGACCAAAAGTACATTTTGGGCAAAAACAATATTACTTTTTTGGCGCTAAACGATTTAAACAAAATACAAATTGATTTAAAATTACCTATGCAAATAGAAAAAGTGGAAATGGATAATACACCACTTTTATATGAGCAAGATAGCAATGTTTATTTTATAAAATTCCCCACCACTATAAAAAAAGGAAGCAAAGCTACCGTAACGGTTTACTTTAAAGGAAACCCGCCCGTAGCAAAAAATGCACCATGGGATGGCGGATTTGTGTTTAGTAAAGATAGTGCCAATAAACCATGGGTTGGCTTGGCTTGCGAGGGTTTGGGCGCATACAGTTGGCTTCCATGTAAAGACCATTTAAGCGATGAGGCCGAAACCATGATCATGCACTTACAAGTTCCAAATGGTTTAACAGGTGTAAGCAATGGCAAGCTAATTGGCCGAACTCCCCTGCCCGAAGGCTACATACAATTTGATTGGAAAACAAGTTACCCCATAAACAACTATAACATAACCATTAACATAGCCGATTATGTGCAAATACAAGATGATTACCGCAGCCCACTAAACGGAATTTTGGTTTTGAATTATTATGTATTGCGCGAAAACGAACAAAAAGCCAAAATTCATTTTAAGCAAGTTAAAGATATGATGGCTTGTTTTGAACGTTTTTTTACACCTTATCCCTTTTGGAACGATGGTTATAAACTGGTTGAAACTCCTTATTGGGGCATGGAACACCAAAGCTGTGTGGCTTATGGAAACGATTATAAAAACAACCAATGGGGTTTTGATTTTATAATAATACATGAAAGTGGCCACGAATGGTTTGGCAATAACTTAAGCATGAAAGACCATGCTGATATGTGGATTCATGAAAGCTTTACTACTTACAGCGAAGCAGTTTTTGTAGAGTTTAAGCAAGGTTATGATAAAGCAGTAAAGTACTTAAATAGCCAAAGACATCATATAAAAAACTTAGAACCAATTATAGGTCCGCGCGATGTATATTTTCATGGTAGAACCGATAACGATGTGTATTACAAAGGAACTTGGATGCTACATACCATGCGCAATATGCTTAACAGCGATACTTGTTGGTTTAACATGTTATATGAGTTAAACGATGACCTAAAGCACCAAACCCTTACCAGTGCTGATGTAGAAAACTATATCAGTAAACGCACAAGGTATAATTTTGCTCCATTTTTTAACCAATACTTACGCAAAACTGCATTACCTATATTTGAATATCAGTTTATAGAAAAAGGTGATAAACTAGAACTAAAATACCGCCTAAAAACCGATGTAAGCGGACTAGAAATGCCTATAAAAGTAATGTTAGGTAAAAACAAATTTGAATACATTATTCCTGCTAGCCATTGGAAAATAGTAGAACTTCAATATGCCACCAAAGAAAACTTTAAAGTAGATATTGATAATTATTTAATTGAAGTGAGAGAAGTTAAGTAGGCTGTTGTTGATTTTCGACTTGTTGATTTTTGATTTAAAGATTTGGAGATTGTTGAATTGTTGTCCCGATAAATCGGGAGTTGAATTGCTTAATTGTTTATGGTCACTGAGCGAAGCCGAAGTGTCGTTGTTCGATGTTCGATATTCGTTATTCCCCAAATTGTCATGCCATAGGCATCTTCCTTTGCTGACAAATAATTTTCCATTACCTTTTCTGGCATTGGTTGTATTTAAGCGAAGCGACACCATCACGAAAGATTTTGGGAGGAAACTATTAGACATGGCTGGAAAACCTCACTTCATCTTTATAGCATTGCTTAATTTTATTTTACAAAAAATTTGAAGTAACTTTTAATGGTTATAATATTTCCACTTCCAATTACATGTTTTACCAAAAGTAAATTAGTGAATACAACATAAAAAAACATGCTTATCAATTTAATTTTTAATCTCATTGTCAGTTTTTGGCAATATATTTACTTTCATTAGCATTAAATCTAATTATCTAGATTTTAGAAAAAACTAAATAAAACTTAGCGTTGTTTAGTGGGTAAACCCAAAACAAATAAATATTATGAAAAAACAATTTCTTTTACTAACCATGGTTAGTGTGCTTTTTAGTTCATGTGCAATTGTACTTCAAGATGAAATAGGTGTAAAAAGAACCCTTGGAAGGGTTAACGAAAAAATTCATTACCCTGGTGCGGTAGTATTCAATCCATTTCTTTCAACAGTAATAAAAGTTCCAATTAGAACCATCAATTTGGCTATTAATGCCTCATTACCTAGCAAAGAAGGCTTGACTATTCAATCTGAAATTTCTATTCTTTATAAAATAAAAACAGCCGAATTGCCTAATATTTTAAAAAATACTGGGCTAAACTTTCAAGATGTGGTAATACTTCCAGTATTTAGATCAGCTGCAGCCGATATTTGCGCCAAATACGAAGCTAAGGATATGCACAGCAATAAACGCAGCGTTATTGAAAAAGAAATTAAAGAACGAATGATGGAAGTAGCCGAATCTAAAGGTTTTATTATTGAGTCTGTGCTTATGAAAAGCATTAGTTTACCTCCTGGATTAGCAAAAACCATTGAAGAAAAAATGCAATCGGAACAAGAAGCGCAAAGAATGGAATTTTTAAAAGAACGCGAAAAACGAGAAGCAGAAAGAAAAATATTACAAGCCGAAGGTGAAAAACAAAGTAGAATTATAGCTGCCGAAGCCCAAAAAAGAATTACTGAAATAGAAGCTGAAGGTAAAGCCAATGCACTTAAAACTGAAGCCGAAGCTCAAATGAAGGCCAACCAAATGTTAAATAGCAGCTTAACTCCGCAAGTGTTAAAAGCAAAACAAATTGAAGCCTTTAAATCGCTTTCAGGTTCAAACAATGCCAAAGTTATTATTACCGATGGTAAAACGCCATTAATTGGTATTCCTGAAAATTAGTTTTTAAATAAAATTGTTTAAAAAGCATTGCTTGAAGACTAAGCAATGCTTTTTATTTTTTAAACAAACGGCTCATGCTGCCAAATGGAGCAGATACATCAAAATACATTCCTTCTATTCCGTATTCGTTTTTGGTTACTTTTAAATAATCGTTACCACCAATTAACGATTGACTGCCACCAAATTTTAAACCTAAAATTCGTAACATATCATATTCATCAGAAACACTTAATATGTACAAAGCTGTTTTATCGGTAAGTCCATCACCGGTGCTTAATATGGCCGAAATAATATTTTCTCTTCTATTTTTTATTTTAGCACTGTTTAACTCATCACCATTTTTTGAATATAGCCTTGATAAAATATTTAAAGTCCTTAAGTCGAAAGGAAATTTTTCCAATATATTATTACCATATTTTATTCCTAAAATTACATCATTGCTATCAAGTTCCTCTTTATTGAGTACTTTTTTCAAACTATCGCTAAACTCGCTGCTACCATAAGGCGAATAGTTTTTTTGAAACTGATAGCCATAATACAAATGTTGCTTTTCATTTAAGGTAAAACTGGTATCGCCAGTTAAAAATTTTTCAAACAATTTTTCATAAAAAAAACCCGATTTTTTATCCTTTATATTCTTTTCAATTTCGGAGTAATTAGGCTTTTGTTTTTCAGTTTGACCATAAACCGAAATACTTATTAATAAGAAGCAAAATAGTGTGTTTAAAAATTTCATAGTTAAAGTAATTATGAATGCAATTAATTTATTTTTCAAGTAAATAGCTAATTATTTTTAACCTATTAAAATAAATGTTAAAAACAATATGTTTGTTAAATGGAATTATAAATCAGGTTGCGGTTGGTGACGCTTCGCTAAACACCAACAGCGGCAAAATTATCCACCTTCCTAAAAAACTCAAAATCGGCTAATATAGGAACGTTTAAGGAAAAAACTTCCTTTTTAAACAAATTATAACTAATAGTATAAGACACTATGAATTTAGACAGACAAACACAAGAAATATTTGATAAGTATAAAAGTGTGGAGGATAAATCGCACGACTTATTTAGCAACTGGGTAAAGACAATTGTTGCTGTTTCTGCTGGACTAGTAAGTGTCTTAATTTCAGGGTTAATGGACAAAATAGTTCCTTGAAACCTTGAAACCTCTTGATATTTGTA
>CAZGVO010000015.1:0-87876 GCA_964529175.1 uncultured Bifidobacterium sp. | reverse complement strand
TCAAAATAACGAACCTTACAAAAATTATTTGCTTTTGTCATAGAATTCAACCGAGGGCGAAAACTTAATTTAGAAGAATCAGCCAGAGGCTGCAATATTCACTCATTAGCAAGATGCTAGCGAGTGCGGAACTGGTATATTTTTAATTATTCAAAATCCAATTCATTATTTTAGCTATGTTTTTGGCATCATCTACTCCTCTGTGGTGTGTACCTTCTAAAGGAATTTCTAAAAGAGCCAATGCGCCTGCCATACCTTGTTCATGGCCTAGTTTCTTTTTTAACGCAAACAAAGTTTTTACATTGATATGCGAAGGGCCAAAAGGATATCCAATTCCCAAATCTGTGCATTGTCTTTTAAATTGGTTTAAATCGTAAGCGCCAAAACTAGCCCATGCCCTGCTTTGACTTTCGTATTCTGTTTTTAAAATTTTGCAGGCATCTTTAAAACTAATACCTTCTTTATCCAACATATCTTGTGTAATGGTTGTTAGTTCAGTACAAAAATCACTTACTACCGATCTTTCTGGCTTTACTAAAATGCCTCTATTATCTGTAATTTCACCAGTATTTATATCCAATAAACAAATTCCTATTTCTATAATATCGTTAGCCATACCCTCGGGTAAAGCACCTTCCCAGCAAGTAGCTTCTATATCTACTATTATAATTTTATCTAATTTTTTTGCCATAAGTTTTATAATTATTGTTTTTAAAAATTAATGCTTCAATATCCAATTTAAAATTTTAGCAGTATTGTAAGCATCGTCCACACCTCTGTGGTGTGTGCCATCCATAGGTATTTTTAAATGTTTAAGCGCACGTTCCATTCCCATTCCTCTATCAAGTTTTAGCTTATCAGAAAGGGCTAACTTTACATTTATATGGTCGTTCGACATAGGGTAAATAACCCCAAAACGTTTGCACTGAGCCATAAAAAACGACTTATCGTAATTGCCATAACTGGCCCAAGTATAGTCTTCGCTTTGGTATTCGTCCATTATTAACTCGCACGCATCGGCTAGTAATATTCCTTTTTGGTCTAATAACTCCGGAGTTATGGTAGTTAATTTGGTACAAAACTCGCTTACTTTAGAGCGTTGGGGTTTTACCAAAATGCCTTGTTTTTGTGTTATTTCGCCATTGGCAGTGTTCAATACACAAATACCAATTTCTATAATTTCGCTGTGAGTTTTTTGATATTCTCCATCCTCTTCCCAGCAGGTAGCTTCTAAATCTACCACTAATATTTTATTTGTTGTTTTCATTTTTGTTGTTTGTTATTTTGTTAAAACAAAACACAAACCAAAGGCATTAATCTTTTGGATAGGTGGTTATAACCAAAGTTCCTCCGCCTACTTGCATTTGCATTTCGTTTACGTATTTAATAAGAATGCCTGTTTTTTTATCTACAATACATTCTCCTTTTGTGGTGTTTTCGCCTAATAAATTACCAATTTTTTCAATTTTTTGCGCCACTGCTATAAACACCTTATCTCCTTCTATTTTTGTTATTTTATAGGTGGAGTGGGTTTTTACTTCAATAAGTTCTTTTCTTTCAGTATCTTCTTTCCATTCTTGCCCTATTTCAAGTTCGTTAATAGGATATACAAGCGGTAAGTTTTTGTAATGATTAATAGATGATAAGGATTGGTCTAAACCATTATTAATAACACCATGTTGCACAATTTCACCTCTTTTATTAAGTACAAAATTAAAATCGGTATTTAGTACAGACTTAAATTCCATGAGCATTTCTTTTTCGCTTGCAGTCATTTCCGATTCTTTTTTATTGCTATCAAAATCTTCTGTTTCACCACCAAAATTTGACTGACTTTTAACTCTAATCATGGTCCCTGTCATAGCATATAAACTGTCTCCTATAATCGAATCTAACTTATAAGTTACTTCTTCCAATTGGTTCACACTTCCTAAAGTACTGGTTTGGGTAATTTGCTCGTTAACTAAAGTTTGCTTATAACCTACAGGAAGGTTAAGCGCAAGCTTTATTTTTTCTGATTTGGTGTTACAGCCTGCTACTATTAATAACCCGACCATTAAGATGTGTGTACTTTTCATGTATTTTGTTTTTAGTGTTTGGTAAATTTAAGCTTTTGTTTCCGTATCTAATTGTTTTAAAATATGTGGCATTCTGTAACTGCCATGCATTTGTTTAATTTTTAAAGCTGCTAAGTTTAAATCAAATCCTATTGCAGATACAAATAAAGGTTTGATGCTTTCGCCTCTAAATACATCAATTACCGTTTCTTTGTTTTTTAAAAAAGAGGTTTTGGCTACACCAATAATAGGAACTTGTTTATTTAAAGTTTCCCAAAGTACACCACCCAAACCATAGTTTTTGTCATTATCAATATACACATAACCATCTATAATAATGGCTTCTAGTTTAGTTAAGTCTATATTTTCAATAACCTTTAACAGGCACGGCAACTCTCGTTTGTAAAACTCGCCAGGAACATACTCTGCCACATCATCTATAAAAACCGTAACAATTTCCGTTGGCTCTGTATCTTCCCAATTAAACAATACACCCACCGCTTTGGTTGTATTTTCTCTATAATGCACGTCTAAGGCTAGTAGCATAATATTTTAAAGGTTTTGTGTATTATAAAAGCTAAAGATAAAAAGTTTGATTCTAAAAAATCTAGAAAATGATTTGGATGTGTTTTATAAAAATTAAATCCCTAAAGCATTTACCCAATTAGGAATAAAATTTACAAAAGCCTCATTAATAAAAGGAAAAACAGTAACATTAGGAATATGATTAACCTCTAATAAGTGTTTTCTGCCATCTTTACCCACCATGTAGTCAACTCCCACCATTGGTAAATTAAAATGCGCAGCTATGTTTTTGGTATCGCTTAATAATTCTTCATCCACTTCCATTTGCCACGAACCTTCGTTATGTATTGATTTTAGCCAAGTATCGCCAGTAAGTTTAATTTGCCAATGTATATCCCCCATCAACATAATTCTTACAGCCATACCATCAATAAAATCTTCAATAACAGAAGTTTCGTTACTTGTCCAAGTGCCATTAAATTTGTGCTTATCTTCACCACAATGCCAAATTCCCCATTTAGCCACTACCTCATTTTCGCTTGTAAATTCAGTAACATCCAGAACCATACTGCGGTTTAAAGTATTAAATTTAGAAACCTTTAAAGCCCTTGCTAAACCCGGAATTCTTTGTCTTAAATCCATCATGCCTTGTGCGTTTGGTAGGCATGGTCCATTCCATAACGAAAGTAAAGTGATAAAGTCAAAATCATGTTCAAAAATACCATGAAAAATAACTATATCTACCAAAAGGTATTTGTCGGGAACGGTAGTACTTTCAACCCATAAATTACCTTGAACTAATTTAACTTTAGGCAACATATCGTAATGCACCACTAAATAGTTAAATCCTAAACTTGCTTTAATCTTTTCAATTTCACTTGCTTCTAGCCCAATTACTAGTAGTCTTTTCTTATCCATTTTTAAATTTATTTATTGCTAAACAATAGGCCCAGCCCTCCCATTGCTTGTGGCAAAAGTATATTTTATTTTAAAAAACAACTATTCAGTAGCTTAAAAAGCAAATGTTTAAGAATAAATTATGAAATGAGAAGTATGAATGTTGAAGTATAAATTATAAATAATTAGGGGTAAGTTGGGGTTATTTATTATGAACCCAATAACTTTGTTATTCAATTACAAAATTAATAATTCCCGATTTTTGCAAGTCGGTTTTTATGGTTTGTTCTATGGTTTTATCTTTATTATAAACCAATAGTTTTATGGTGTTAGGTTTTATCCTACCTTCGTTTAGCGCATGTATCAACAAGTAATTCGATTGATTGGGTTCTATTTTTATCCAAGCGCATTGGGGCGTTTTTTCAAGTCTTACATTGTTTAAAATTAAACTGTCTTTATACTCCACTGCCACTGAATCTCCATCAATTCTTTGATCGTCCCACACACACACTTTAATATAATTGGTATCAAGTTTCATATCAATCATGCTATTCAATTGCCTTTTAGTAAAATCAATTTTCGAGAAATCAATTTTATTGTTCAATTTATTAGCGCTAGAACTGAAAGGCAAAAAATAGTATTTAATGCCAACACTAAAATTAGAGCCATTACTTACTAACACAACCTTATTATCATAACTTTTATCAAATCTTATCTTTACACTATCACCTCCAACACTCACATCCCATATTGAATCGTTAATTGCTCTTTGGTCTGGTAAATAGTCATTTATGATATTAGTAAATCCTTGGCTATAAGTGGCTGTTAGGGCAATTGCATTTCCTTTTTTGAAGTTATAATTTATTTCAGCACCTATGGTAAGCATAAAATAAATGGGGCTAAAAGCTTTAACAAAATAAATCCCAGGAAATGTTTCTTGACTAAACGATTCAGGCATATTAATAGAAAATCCAGCATTGGGCTTAAATGAAAAACGATTGTTTAGTTTTAAATTATAGGCTGCTGAAACTGGAATAGAAAAATTTCGATAACTACGGTAAATCATTGGTTTGTAACTATCGTTATTATCGTTTGTTTGATAAAAGTATTTACTTTCTACTGAAAAAAACCTACCTCCAACTTCAAAACCAGTAGACAAATAAAAGTTTTTACTCATTTTTCTTTCAATACTTAATTCCAATGAATAGCGCCTACCAATATCTGTTAAAAAACTTGAACTTGCAGCTTCTGGCCAATCCAAGGTGTTTTGCGATTTAATTCTGTATGCTTGCCAAATATCTCCCCTAGTTGCAGGATCAGCATCTAAATAACTAGTATTATTATTACTTTCAAAATAAGCAGTTGAATAAATATTGGCCACCTTAAACGCAAAGCGGTATTGGCTTTGGGCAATAATGGGTGTAAGTAATAATACGAGAAGAAACTTTTTCATGCTTATGATAACCTTAATTTATAATTGGTCAAATAAAACAAAAATAATAACATAATTGTATTATCTATATTGTATAATAAATTTACTAAGTAGCAAAAATAAAAACATCTAAACCTTGATTAATAAATTACAATCCTTTAGTTAACATAATCTTATCATTACCGTAATTTTATGAAAACAATATTGTTTTTTATTGCATGTTATTAAACCATTTGCTTTAAAACGCATCAATAAAACGACATAATGATTATGTATTTAACTAAACAAACAGTTATAGCCAATCAACCAATAAGACTAAACACTTTGAAAATCAAAACACCAAATATCAAAGCATTGGTTATCAATATAATAATTGGTATTTTTAGCTTATTGGCTAGTATTGTTTTAATAAAAATATTGTTTTGGGCTGCTGCTGCATTTTAAAAGAATAGCTATAAATTCTTTTCATTTTCTCTTTCTTTTTGCTCTAACTTATGTTCTAATTCCTCAGCTTTGCGCTCCATTTCAAGCTCTTTCTGCTCTAGGTCACGCTCTAGCTTTTCGTTTTTCTCTTCCATTTCGCGTTCTTTTTGTTCCAGTCTTTGCTCCAGTTTTCTTTGTTTGCTATTGTGGCTATTTTCATAATCATTTAGCTCATCAGTATTAAACCAAAAATTATTGGTACCCTCATGTTTGTCTATAAATCCAAATACTTGCTGGGCAGTTTTATTAGCGTAAAATGTAGTGTTAGGCTTTAAGTAAAACTTAACTTTAGCCCTTTGAAACTTGAACTTATAAGGCTTTGCAATAAAATAATGACTAGGAAAAATGATAGAATCATTGTTAATTTTATAGTCAATTTGAATTGGGCTTGGGCTAGAACTATCTTTACTAATACCACCTTTAAACTTACGTATTATTTCATAAGTTGCTTTATCTTCCAATGTTCTTTCTATTTGGTAATCAATAGGAATAAACATTCCGCTGTCGCATAATTGAATTTTAAAATCGTTTTGACTAAAAAAATCAACGTTGCGGCCTGTATTTACTTCATTTATAATAATTTTTAAAGAATCGTTTGTTGGTAAAAAATCAATACTGTTATCAGTACTATCTAATAATTTATAATAGTTAGGAATAGCAGTTAAGCCACTATAAACCAATAACCCTATACCTAAAAAAAAGGTAAAAACTAAACCTGAACCAGCGTACTTAACATGAATATTGGCTTTAAAAGCAAACCTTGCAATAATTACCAATAAAAATAAAATAGGTGAAAATATAACCAATAAAACACCTGTTACCATTAAGCTCAAGTTTTCATCAAATGGGAAAGTATCTACCAAAAAATCATAAACGGTTGAGCCTGTAAACAGATTAAACAAACCTGCTGTAAAAAAGAACGAAATCACTAAAATACCTATTAAAACCAAGGCAATTCCAGCAATAATAATCTTAAAAATACTTCTAATGGCACCTAATTGCTCGTTATTTTGAGCCACATATTGTGTATTGTTATTTATCTTAGTTTTTTGAAAATCGGTATAGGCCATGGGTATAACCAACCAAGCTAAAAAGTAACCAATAATAGAAAAGCCAAATACAAAAATGCCTACAAAAAACACCAATCTAACTACCCAAATTTCAATTCCTAAATGAATAGCCAAACCGCTACAAACACCACCAATAGCCTTGGTTTCCTTGGTTCTAAATAATTTGTTTGGATTATTTAATTCAAAGTTTTTAATAGCTTCGGCTTCCATTCCTACTGCTTTAGGAACTGCAATCCATAAAATTAAATACAGCAACACTCCAGTACCAAAAAAGAATACTGAAAACACAAAAGCCAAACGTATCAAACTGGTATCAATATTTAAATAATAACCTAATCCACTGCAAACACCACTTAAGCTTTGATTAAATGAATTACGTCTTAACTTTTTAGCAATTGATTGATTATAAGCATTATTTATAACAGGTTCTTCTACCCTATTTTGTTGCTTATTTTCGTTTTTGCTATTGGTTAATTCTTCAATTGTACCAATGGTTTTAATTACCTCCTCTACATGAAAAGCAGTTACCACATCGGCATTTGTAGCAGCCAACTGAATGGTTAATAACTCAGCAATTCTAGCTTCTATATCAAATAAAATTTCAGAATCGTTTTTAAAACTATTTTTTAAAGCCAATACATAAGCATTCAATTTTTCGTATGCTTCATTGCTTAAAGTAAAAGTAGTTTTGTTTAAATTTATTTTGATTGATTGAATCATAATGCAATAATTTTAGTTTTTAATAATGGTATTTACTGAGTTTACTAAATCGCTCCACGATTGGTTAATTTCGTCCAAAAATTTTTGGCCATGTGCTGTTAACTGATAATATTTTCGAGGCGGGCCACTGTTACTTTCAAACCAATTATAAGTAAGCAATTCCTCGTTTTTTAGCCTGGTAAGTAGTGGATACAAAGTGCCTTCTACCACTATTAAATTGGCCTTTTTTAGTTCTGCCAAAATATCGCTAGCATATACCTCACCCCTACTTATTATGGAAAGAATACAAAGTTCAAGTATTCCTTTTTTCATTTGTGCTTTACTATTTTCAATATCCATTTACTAAAAATTACCTCACAAAACTAAATATAATTAGGTACTATGCAATACATAGTATCAATTTATTTTGCCATTTAAAAGGTTTTTGTGCCGCTATTTTATTTATTAAGTATTAATAGCCTTTTTAAATATTTATTTATCAAAACATTACCAATAATATTATTTTAAATAAAAAATATACAGTTTATAGTTTGATTTATTAATTTGCCAAAAAGAAATTAAATCAAATGATACTTATTGCAGATAGTGGTTCTACTAAAACAGATTGGGTAATTATTAATAAAGACAATAGTTACCGCATGACTTTTCACACCATTGGATATAATCCATATTTTATTGATAGTGAGGCAATTTACTATTCATTAAGCGAAAATTTATTAAAAGATTTAGATGGTACATCTATTTCGGAAGTTTATTTTTATGGTGCTGGCTGCTCTACACCAGAGAAGAAAGACATTGTAAGAAAGGCTTTGACCAGAAGTTTTCCTAATGTACCCAACATTTTTGTTGGGCACGATTTATTAGCATCGGCAAGAGCTTTATTAGGAAAAAACAAAGGCTTTGCGGCTATTTTGGGTACAGGAACCAACTCGTGTTTATACGATGGTTTTGATGTGTTCCATAACATTGATTCGCTTGGTTATTTAATGGGCGATGAAGGAAGCGGAAGTTATATTGGTAAAAAAATATTGCGCGATTACATGCGTGGTAATTTACAACCCGAATTACAAGCTAGGTTCAAAGAGCGTTTTCAAATTGAAGATAATGAACAAATTTTTACCACTTTATACAATACACAGTTTCCAAACCGCTATTTAGCAAGCTTTTGCAAATTTGCCGATGAGTATGTTTCGCATCCTTATATAAAAAATAAAGTGCGCGATGGTTTTAGAGATTTCTTTAAAAACCTAGTGGTAAAATATCCAAACTATAAAGAATATTCGTTTAACTGCGTTGGTTCTGTAGGTTTTGTGTTCAGAGAAATTTTAGAAGAAGTAGCATTAAGTTACGACATGAAAATTGGTAAAGTAATTAAATCGCCAATGGAAGATTTAATTCAATTCCACTTAGATGAATCAAATAATGCTTAATATTTAGCTGCAAAACATAAAAAAAGCTACTCTTTTTGGAGTAGCTTTTTTTTATTGTATATAATTGACAATTAATTTTTTACAATTCTTTTAGTAACAATGGTTTCGCCATTATTTATTCTTATAAAATAAACGCCATTATTTAATTCCGAAGTATTGATTTCGGCTTTATTGCTATTTATTAATTCCACT
This sequence comes from uncultured Bifidobacterium sp., assembly GCA_964529175.1. Taxonomy (GTDB): domain Bacteria; phylum Bacteroidota; class Bacteroidia; order UKL13-3; family UKL13-3; genus JAAFJM01. Next base: position 79,070 of record CAZGVO010000015.1, on the reverse strand, counting down.
AATTTTACTTTGCCTGTCATATCAATAATTTCAATTTTGGTAATTTGTTTACTACTTACCAAGGTTAAATTATTTCCAAATGGATTTGGGCTTAACTCTAAGCTTAAATTTTCTATTTTATTCAAAATCAATGTTTTTGAATAGTCAAATTTACCATCAAAATCTACTTGCTTTAAACGGTAATAAGCAGTTTGGTTATTATTATCGGTAAAAGTATAGTTTATCATTCTGTTAGCATTGCCTGCACCTTTTACAAAACCAATAGCAGTAAAATTTTTACCATCAAAACTTCTTTCTACTTCAAAACCTTTGTTATTAAACTCGCTGCTGGTAGCCCAAGTTAATAATACATTTTCGTTATGATGATTTACGTTAAAACTAATCAATTTTACTGGAAGTGGCGCAGCTGTAGCATTAATTACTAAACCTGTTAACCCATTAGTTGGGCTTAAAGTGCTTACTGAACCCCAAATGCCATCTGTTGATTTTGAGCCATTTACATAATTACCATTGCTTAATAATCTTTGCTCAATTCTTTTAACACCGTTTGGCAATGTGTTTGGAACAATTGCTCCCCAAGCTCCGCTAACTGCTTGCACATTGGTAGCATAATCTGGAACAATACTTGCTATGGTGGCTCCCATCGATTCGATTATGGCTATGGATAATGGCTTATTGGTACTAGCTGTATCTGCAAATAACAAAACCAAATTTTTAGGCGTTCCGGCTGATAAGCCTCTAATAAACGAACCATTTGAAGCACCCGCAGTGGTTGCAAAACCTAAAACTGCTATTGAATCATTTAAACAAAACCTAGAATTGGCTACGCCACGTTTTGCACCTGCGCTATCCAAAACAATACTTGGAAAAACATAATTGCCTGCTGTAAAACGAGCATTTCCAGTATTTACCACTGCAAACCAACCAGTATAATTGCCAGAAACATCAGTAACTAACGAATCAAAATTTCCATTATTAGCTAATGATGCACTTGTTGAGTATCCAAAATTTCCATTTCTTAAAAACAATGGATTTCCAGCACCGCTATTGGTGGTGCCAAAATCGGTACGTAAAGCTAAATTACAAAAATACCTGTAAGTGGTATTGGGTGCTAATCCGGTTAAGGAAGCTCTAAAAACTACTGGTAACCTTGACGATGAGCCAGAACCCATGTATTGTGGAATTACCTGGCTAATAAAATTAGATTGAACTAAATTTTGACCAAATAAAAAATTGCTTAAAAAGCTTACTATTAAAATAAGTATTGTTTTTTTCATGTGTTTTTGAATTGTGCCGCAAACTTAGCTAGTCAATCAAAAGCAATTGTTAACCCTATATAAAGTAAACATTAAGTAATTTAATAAAACAAAAAAGGCCACATTCAAATAGAATGCGGCCTTTTCATAAATAAGTTTAAGTTTATAAACTTAGTTTTTAATAATGCGTTTGGTAATAACTTTTACACCATCATTAACTCTAACAAAGTAAACGCCACTGCTTAAAGAAGAAGTATTGATAGTAGCTTTATTGTTGTTAATAATTTCCATTATTTTAGTTTTACCGTTTATGTCAATAATTTCAGCATTCACTATTTTATTAGCACTGCTAATTACAATGTTATCATTAAATGGATTTGGATTTAAATCAATTAAAAGCTCATCACTATTAACTTTAACCAAGTTTGAATATTCAAATTTACCATCAAAATCAATTTGTTTTAAGCGATAGTATGCTGTTGCTTTATTATCGTCAATAAAGCTATAACTTAATAAACGGTTTGAATTACCAGCACCTTGTACAAAAGCAATAGTAGTAAAGTTTTTACCATCATTACTTCTTTCTATCTCAAAACCTTTGTTGTTGGTTTCGCTTGCTGTACTCCAATTTAATTCTGTTTGGTTATTACTTAAATTTGCTGAGAAATTGACTAATTTTACAGGTAGAACACTTGTTAACCATGAATTAGAAACTCTAATACCATCAATTATACCATTTAAACCAGATGAACCAGTTCCTTGTCTTAAACAAATGCTTCCTAACGCAGTTGCATCTCCAGTTGCATCAGTTGAAACCGCACTTGGAGTTGTTGGTTCGGTAGAAGGAACTCCACTAGAAAATACGTACAATGAAACAACATCATCAGTAGTAGAAACACTATTGAATGTATATTTAGCAACTACCAAATAAGTTGTGTTCAATGAAAAGTCAGTGGTTGTGTATGATATGGTGCTAGTGCTATTTTTGGAAATTCCTATCTTAAAATTAGTCCCAGGAATCGAGCCTTCTTTTATAAAAGTCCTAGCAAAAAAGCCAGTTACAGTAGTTCCTGCTGTTCCTCCCAAATGAAGATGATAATCGTTAGAAGATGCAGGAACTGCAGATATTCTTATTAGAGCAGAGAAATAAACTGATCCACTTGTATAACTAGAAGTTAGAGCCGCATTTGCATCCTCTCTTGATGTTGATGTAATGTGCGAGAAATTTACTGCGCTACCAATTCCACTTCCAACATAACCAGTATAAGTTAAGCCAGTTGGATTGTAAGTTAATGGGCCTCCAGTACCACTGTGTCGTTTCCAAATAGCTCCTGCCAAACTTGGGTTTGTTAATGTATCATTTGCTGTTACTCCTGTTGTTGTGTAAGTAAAATTTTCAATAGTAGTTTGTGCAAAACCACTTACTGTACAAGCGATTGTAAAAAAACTTAGTAATATTTTTTTCATTCTATAAAATTTATTGGCTGCAAAAGTATATAAATTAATTAAATGGTTAGTAAATAATTTATTAATAATTTCAACAATCAAACCACCCTGTTTTTTGCAATCACCTTATCTATAATAAAATAGCAATTTTCGGATTTATTATTACACCATTTTAAAGTAGTTTCGCAAGTGTAAAACCAATATGGAAAACACTAATAGCTATTATTATGAGCAAATTGCGCAAGCTTTAAAGTTTTTAGAATCCAATTTTAAAATACAGCCAAGTTTAGAGCAAATAGCTAATCATTTAAATATGAGCCCTTTTCATTTCCAAAGGCTTTTTTCTGATTGGGCAGGTGTTAGTCCTAAAAAATTCTTGCAGTTTTTAAATATTAATTATGCCAAACAAATGCTTAGAAATGAGCAACAAACATTATTTAATACTGCTATTGAAATGGGCCTTTCAAGCACCAGCCGCCTCCACGATTTATTCATAAATATAGAAGGAATGACTCCGGCTGAATATAAAAACGAAGGAGAAAATCTATCCATTTATTACCATTTTGAAGAAAGTATTTTTGGAAAATACCTTATTGGAGCAACTACAAAAGGCATTTGTTTTTTAATGTTTAACAGCAATAATAACGAGGCTCTAACCGAACTGCGACTTCAGTTTCCGAAAGCCAATTTTATACAAAATCAAATACCTATCCATCAAACCGCAGCTTTGGTTTTAAATAATAAAAACTTGGCTAACCAACCTTTAAACTTACACTTAAAAGGAACCGATTTTCAAATAAAAGTGTGGGAAGCATTGCTTAAAATTCCTAAGGGCAATTTTACTACTTATGGTAAATTGGCTCAAAATATTGGGAATGCCAATGCAAGCCGTGCAGTTGGAACTGCCATTGGAAGTAATCCAATTGCCTTTATAATTCCATGCCATCGGGTTATTCAATCATCGGGTAAATTTGGTCAATACCGTTGGGGTAGCGAGCGCAAAGCTGCTATTTTAGGTTGGGAAGCAGCCAAACAATTTACACATAATAGTGGTTTACAAAATGATGCAGCTATTTAATTTTGACAAACACCAAAACTTACTTCCTTGCCAAGGAACTGTAAATTATTATGGTACTGTATTTTCAAAAGCTGAAGCCGACTATTACTATAATTATTTGTTAAACAATGTATTATGGAAAAATGATGAGGCTATTATTTTTGGAAAACACATAACCACTGCCCGCAAAGTAGCTTGGTACTCAGAAAAAGAAATCAGTTATACCTATTCTAAAATCACCCGTTACTCGCATTTATTTACTCCAGAACTTTCTAATTTAAAGCAAATTATAGAAAAAATTACAGGCCAAACTTATAACTCGTGTTTGTTAAACTTGTATCATAATGGCAATGAGGGCATGGCATGGCACAGCGATGATGAAAAAGAATTGCTTAAAAATGGTGCCATAGCCTCAGTTACTTTTGGTGCAGAGCGCAAATTTGCATTTAAACACAAAACCAACAAACAAACTGTAGCATTAAATTTAGAACATGGCAGCGTATTGGTTATGAAAGACGAAACCCAAACCCATTGGCTCCACCGCCTACCTCCTACCACTAAAGTTTCTACTCCACGTATTAACTTAACTTTCAGAACAATGGTTTTTTAAATTCGAATAGTGCAAAGTACGAAGTGACAAAAATGAGAAATAGACAATAGACAATCTAGCAATTCATCAATCACCCAACGTGAGCCCGTCCAACAACTTAAACACTTTCACACTAAACCACCTTAACACACATACAACTTTTCGAAAAAAACTACTATTCTTGCTTTCTAAATTTTAGGTAATGAAAAAAACTGCATTAATAACAGGAAGTACAAGTGGAATTGGATTGGCTATAGCCAATAATTTAGCATCAAAAGGATACAATATAGTATTTAATGGATTAGAAGCAAACGGTGCCGAAATTGCAGCAGAAGTAGCACAAAAACATGGTATTGATTATTTATTTTCACCATGCAATTTATTGTATCCTGAGCAAATAGAAACCATGGCTAGTGAGGCTTTAGCAAAGTTTGGTAAAATTGATGTTTTGGTAAACAATGCCGGTATTCAATTTGTATCGCCCGTGCAAGATTTTCCTTTAGAAAAATGGAATCAAATTATTGCCATTAACTTAACGGCTACTTTTATTTTAACCAAATTTTGTTTCCCAAGTATGTTGTCTCAAAAATTTGGCCGCATTGTAAATATTGCATCAGCACACGGCTTGGTGGCAAGCGAATACAAATCGGCTTATATAGCTTCAAAACATGGTGTGGTTGGTTTTACTAAAACCATAGCTTTAGAAGGTGCACCTCATAATATTACTTGTAATGCCATTTGCCCAGGTTATGTGCATACACCTATAGTTGAAAACCAAATTGGCGATCAAATGAAAGCACACCATTTAACACGCGAAGAAGTAATTCAAAAAGTAATGTTAAGCAAACAAGCTATCAAATCGTTTATATCAATTGATAGTATTGTACAAATGGCAGCTTTCTTAATTTCTGACGAAGCAGCAACCATTACTGGAACTGCAATACCTGTAGATGGAGGTTGGACAGCACAGTAATATGAGCAACTATAAAAGTATTTTTTTAGACGTAAATAATATTACGTTACATTTTTTGCATTATCCAAATGGAAGCAAGCCTATCTTATTAATGTTGCATGGCCTTACAGCCAATTGCCATGCCTTTGAGGGTTTGTTAAGTAAAGGCTTGGCTGATAATTTCGAACTGTTGATACCTGATTTACGTGGTCGCGGCTTAAGCAGTCACCCAGCATTTGGTTATAGTTTTAAACAACATGCCGATGATATAATTGGCTTAATAAAACCGTTTGCTAACCGCGAAATTATTTTAGTTGGTCACTCATTCGGTGGATTGCTGTCGTCTTACTTATGTTATTATCATCCTAAGTATTTTAAAAAGGTAATATTTTTAGATGCGGCTCCCGAAATGAATCCTAAAACACCATTGATGTTACAAACATCTATGAGCAGGTTAGATAAAAAATTTAACACCAAAGAGGAGTATTTTGAGCAAATAAAACAAGCTCCTTATATGGATTTTTGGGACGATGACATGCAGACATATTACGATGCTGATATAGACATAAATGATAATGGCACAGTGGAGTCAAAGTCAGATTTGGCGCAGATTATTCAAATTGCGACTCATGTAAGTAAAGAACCTTTTGCCTTATATTTTAATAGCATAAAACAAGAAACCATGCTTATAAGTGCCGATGGTGAATACAATTTACACGAACCCATTTTGCCTACTTATTTAGCCCAAAAAGCCATGCGATTGTTAAAAAAAGGAACGCTTAAAGTAAGTAATGGTAATCACCATACCATGTTATATGGAGAGCATGCCACTCAATTAGTAGCGTGGATAAACGAGTTTGCTGGTTAAAGTTTTCACTTATAATCATAAAAAACGCCTTTACATAAAGTAAAGTCGTTTTTTTGTTATAGTTTTATCAAGCTGAATAATAATTTGATCTTGTTCATTATCAAATTATTATTCAGGTATATTATTTAAAAACTAAACCTTCAAATCCGAATTTTTTCTTCTATTTTTTCTCTTTTTATTTAGGTACCATTTTATTAACCAACCAATAAACAATAATGGTAATTGAACTGCAACAAAAAGAATTGGAAGCCAAATGATTCTCTCTCGTCCACTTTGCCAAGGCTGAAGAATAAAAAAGTACATTAACAACATGAATACATTAAATAATATCAATGTATATATTCTATCACGTTGCCAAAACAAATATTTTCCTGTTTCTGGTTCTTTATTATATATCATTATATATACTCGCCTAGCTATAAAAACTAATAACAAATAACCTAATGGCCAAGAGGTTATTAATACAAAATAATTACTGTAAATGGCTACCAACACTGCTGTAAACAAAACAACAAATGAGCCAAAAACTTCTATCTCATCACGAAATATTTTATAATTTAAAAATATGAATATAGAACTCAAGCCAGAAGAAAATATTAAAATTTCTATTTCATTCCAAAAAGTTGCAGCAGTTATTCCAATTATTTGAGTAGACAGTAAAAGAGGAGTTATTAAATATCTAGGTTTCATTATTCAAATATTGAATATTGGCTTACTTCAATTCTTTATTCTCAAAATCCCAAAAGAAACCCTTATCACTTGATATTTTTTTATATTTTAGTAAAGTCTCTTTTGATAATATATTACTAGTAACTTGACCTAAAGGAATAATAAATAATTCATTCGGATTTTCAGGCTCCCCGCCCACACCAATTACCACAAAAACAGGAATTTTTAAAGTTTCAGCATACTTCTTATAGTTGTCTATTTGATAATCATTAGCCCATTCAATACCACCCTGATAGTAGTTTTTACGCCATTTACATTCAATGGCAAATTTATCGGAAACTTCTTTTGTTTTTAAATTAAACTCTATTTCTAAATCAGGAAAATGGTTTGAAACAGCATAAATACCTTCAACATATTTATCGCTTCTCCATTCATTTAGGGTAAAATATCTTTTATCAAATTGTTTAACTACAAACTTTTCAAAACTATCACCCTTTGCTTTATTTTCAGCTATTTCATCCTTGCTGTTGTTTTCTTGTTTGGGTTTATTTGGCAATTCATTTGTATCATTTTTATTCCTTCTTTTATTTGATTTAACAATTACAAATACACCAAATAATAGAAAAACAATGCCAACTAATATTAGAATATATCCCATTTTTTTATCCATTACATTTTTATTTTATCAATTTTTAAATCAATAAATCGCTAAATTTTAACAGGAATTCTCACCAAGGTTTCCAATAAAAACGCCCAATATTTTTGAACTGAACTTATTTGTACTCTTTCATCTGGTGAATGTGCTCCTTTTATATTTGGCCCAAAAGAAATCATTTGAATATGAGGGTAATTGGTTCCTAAAATACCACACTCCAAACCAGCATGACAAGCACTTACCAAAGCATGTTCGTTATATCTTTCAAAATATAATTCACTCATTAATTTAACAATGGCAGCATCTTTATTAGGTGTCCAACCCGGGTACGAACCACTAAAAGCTATACTAGCTCCCATTAATTCAAAACATGCTTGGAGGCTAGCAGCTAAATCCATTTTTTCGGTATCTACCGAACTTCTGGTTAAACACTGAATGCTGTAAGTTCCATTTTTTACTAAAACCCTAGCCAAATTATTACTGGTTTGCACCAATCCTTCTATGCTTGAACTCATGCGGTAAATGCCATTTACACAACTATACAAACTACTTAATAACTTGGTTTGAAATTCACCATTCAATACTTGATTTGGCATTTCGGTATTTTCAATTCCAATTACCAAATTAGGATCAGTTAAATGATGTTCGGCTTTAAAAATTTGTTCTTGTTCGTTAATAAAAGCTTCAAAATTAAGTTGGTTATCTGCTGGTAATACAATGGTTGCAACCGATTCGCGAGGAATGGCATTGCGCAAACTACCACCATCAATGCTGTTAATTTGAACTCCGAACTGATGAGCTGCTTGCCATAAAATTCTGTTCATTAATTTATTAGCATTGCCCCTACCTCTGTGAATATCCATTCCTGAATGTCCGCCAATTAAGCCTTTCACACTAATTTTTTTAGCTATAAAATTGCTTCCAACACCTACTTCATTATAATTTCCAGTGGCAGTAACATCAACCCCTCCAGCGCATCCAATGGTTAATTCGTTGTCATCTTCAGTATCAAGGTTCAACATAATTTCAGCATCTAATAAACCACCTTTTAAACCTAAAGCACCTGTCATTCCGGTTTCTTCATCAATGGTAAACAATGCTTCAATTGGCGGATGAGCAATCGTTTTAGAAGCTAAAATTGTCATAATGGAAGCTACACCAATTCCATTATCAGCGCCCAAAGTGGTACCATTGGCTTTTATCCAATCGCCTTCTACATACATGTCAATTCCTTGTGTATCAAAATCGAAATTGGTACTGGCATTTTTTTGATGAACCATATCCAAATGACTTTGCAAAGCCACTACTACTCTATTTTCCATTCCGGCTGAAGCGGGCTTTTTAATAATTACATTCCCAACCTCATCTTTATAAGTTTCCAAACCTAGTTTTTTGCCAAAATTTATCATGAACTCAATTACACGTTCTTCCTTTTTTGAAGCGCGCGGAACTGCATTTAAATCTGCAAAATTGTTCCATAATTCAATTGGATCTTGTTCTCTAACGGTGTTATTCATTTTTTATATGTTTAAGTTTTGGGGGTGTTAAAATGTTGATGTTTTGGAGTGTTTATGTGTTAATGTATTAATGTATTAATGTATTAATATATTAATATATCTGTTGTTTTCTTGTAATTAACTTAATTAACAAAACCAACTAAACCTGCTTACGTTCGCCAATTTGCTGACGCCACATGGCATAATACAAGCCTTTTTCAGCTAATAATTCTTCATGTTTGCCAGTTTCAATAATTTCGCCTTTTTCAAGTACAAATATTTTGTCTGCATGCATTATGGTTGATAATCTATGTGCAATTAACACAGTTATTTGTTCTTTTCTAGTTCCAATTTGTTGAATGGTATTGGTAATTTCTTCTTCGGTTATAGAGTCTAAAGCTGATGTTGCCTCATCAAAAACTAACAATTTTGGTTTACGTAACAATGCCCTAGCTATTGATAATCGTTGCTTTTCACCACCACTTAATTTCATTCCACCTTCACCAATTACAGTATGCAAACCATTTTCGCTTCGCTCTAATAAATTATTACAGCTAGCTCTTTCTAACGCTTCATTTATTTGCTCATCGGTAGCGTTTGGTTTAACAAACAATAAGTTTTCTTTAATAGTGCCACTAAAAAGTTGTGTATCTTGAGTTACAAATCCAAGTTGCGCGCGTAATTCATCAATTTCAATTTCGTTATAGCTTATATTATTGTAAATAACATTGCCTTCTAATGGTGTATAAAGTCCAACTAATAGTTTTACCAAAGTACTTTTACCACTTCCACTTGGGCCAACAAACGCAATAGTTTCACCCCTATTTACTGCAAACGAAATATTACTCAATGCTTTGTAAGATGCTGATCTATGCTGAAAAGACACATTTTCAAAACGTAGCGTTTCAATATCGTTCAAAAGGATAGGATTAGTTGGTTTAACTTCAACTGGAGTTTCCAATATTTTCTTAAAATTATTCAAAGATGCTTCAGCCTCACGGTAACTTAAAATTACATTTCCCATTTCTTGTAATGGATTGAATATAAAGAAAGAGAAAAACTGTAAAGTAATTATTTGAGCAACAACTAACTCGCCTTTAAATACCAAATACAATAAAAAAAACATAATTGATTGGCGCAAAAAGTTAACAAACGTACCCTGCACAAACGAAATACTGCGAATGCTTCGAACTTTTTTTAATTCCAATTGCAAAATCTTTTTGGTAGAAATATGCAAACGATGCGTTTCCTGAGTGGTTAATCCTAAACTTTTTACCAATTCAATATTGCGTAAACTCTCAGTAGTAGTTCCTGCCAACTGCTTGGTTTCAGCAACTATGGTAGTTTGCACTTTCTTTATTTTTTTCGATAAATAGTTAGTAATTACAGCCAAAATCCCACTTGATACTAGGTAAACAATAATAAGCATTGAATTTACCTGAATTGCATAAATAATAACAAATACAATGCCTACCACCGAAAAGAAAAGCACATTGATAAAAATAGAAATAAATTTTTCTACATCTGTTCTTACTTTTTGTAAAATATTTAAAGTTTCACCACTACGTTGGTCTTCAAATTGGCTAAACGATACTTGTAACGTATGTTTTAAACCATCTGTGTACATATCGGCTCCTAAACTTTGAATAACCAAACTCACAAAGTAATCTTGAAATGCCTTAGCAATTCGACTTACCATGGCTACACTTATAGCACCTAAAATCAATAACCCTACACCTTGAATAAAACTATCAAAAGTATAATCATGCGGATTAGCAGCATAATTACCAATTAATTTACCAAAAATAATGGGGTCTAACAAAGAGAAAACTTGATTAACAATGGCAAATAATATAGATATTATAACCAATTTTTTATACCTACCAAGGTAGCTTAATAATAATTTCATATAAGTTGTTTTAAACTAAAAATGGCTGCAATAATACAGCCATTTAAATATAAGTTTTAGTAAATTTATGAATTAATTTTGAGCCATCGAAAACATGCTCATAATTTCATTTTGGGTATCAATGGTTTTATTTTTAGTGTACCATAAATGCAAATCAGTTTTTATTTTCATCAAATCTGCACCTTCTGCTTTTAATTGGTTAATAAAATCTTGAGCTCCTTTAGGCCTTGGCCCCCAATTCCATAATTCATTGTTATTTTCGTCATAACAAATTAATTTAGGAATGGCCCTTCCTCCATTGGTCAAATATTTGTCCATTAACACCAAATTTTCATCTCTTAGCAGTAATTCTAGGCTAATTTTCCCATTTGAAGCTTCAACAATTTTATTAATAACAGGAACTATTTGAGCGGCATCGCCACACCAACCTTCGGTTAAAACTACCCATTTTAAATTCCCTTTCATTTTATCAAGAAATTGTTCCCATTCACCTAAAAGTACTGTGGTTTTATCTAATCTTTTCATTCGCTGAATATTCAACTCTGCATAATGAATCATTGCTTCCGATTGATCGCTTCCAGTAGTTTTACCTTCCGCCATCAAATTGTTTAATAAGGTTTTATACTCTAAATAGTTCATTTTTAATTATATACAAAATAGTACAAATTTTGTTTGATTTTGAGGTAAAAAAAGACAAAAAAAAACCAAACCTATAAAGGTTCGGTTCTTCTAAATATTTTTTTAAAAATTAGTTTTTAGTAAATGTTTTAGAAATGGTTTTACCATCATCTTTAAAACGTAAGAAATAAATACCGTTTTCTAACTCTTCAATATTAACAGTAGTTTGGCCACCATATAAATAGAAAGTTTTTACTTTACTGCCTAAAATATTGAAAATCTCAACTTGAATATTTTCTTTTGAATTATATTTTAAAACTAACTCATCTTTAGCTGGATTTGGATAAAAAGAGAATTCTTTACTTTGTTTTACTGTTTCTTTAACAGCTACATTCCAAACTTTTCCTTCGGCAGTAATAGTATCAGTATATCCTGTTTTAGCACTTTTAATTGCCACTTTCATAACACCCGACCCTGGATTTCCATTAGAAAAGAAATCTAACATAAAAACTCCAGTATTATTACCAATTCCATTGCCTAATGAATAGCTACTTTTAAAGCCTAAAGTACCACTTCCTTCTAAGCAAGCAAATGGATCACAAATTTGCGCTGTCCAAGTAGATGGCATAACAACTTCAATCAACTCCCAATTAAATACAGTATCAGTTGCATCCAATGAAGTATTTGTAAAATTGAATTTAACTTCAATTTTATCTTTTAGAGTTGAAGCCTGTCCTTTTCCTACCTTTGGAGCTATTGAAAAACTCTGCGCTGAAACAAAGTTCGATAAAACTAAAACAGTTAATATTATAGTAAAAATTTTTTTCATATTTGTGTATTTATGTATATTGTTGCTGCAAAAGTATATAAAATATTTTTAAAAATAAACTTAAAACCGTGAAACTTATTATCATTAATGGTCCAAATTTAAATTTATTGGGCACTCGTGAGCCAAATACATATGGTTCTACGAGTTTTGAAACTTACTTAGAAATACTCCAAAGTACTTATAAATCAAGTGTTGAGCTTGCTTATTATCAAAGCAATGTAGAGGGTGAAATTATTAATAAGCTTCACGAAATAAATGATAAAAATAAACCAAAATTTGACGGAATTATTTTAAATGCAGGTGCTTATACACACACATCTATAGCCATTGCTGATGCAATTGCAGCCATTGAAACAAAGGTAGTAGAGGTTCACATAAGTAACATTTTTGCCAGAGAAGAATATCGCCATGTTTCATTTCTTAGCAAAAATTGTGTGGGCTCCATTATTGGTTTTGGCCTTAAAAGTTATGATTTAGCTATTGATTATTTTTTAAAATAATGGATGAAATAGTAATAAAAACCATTGACTCTGCTAGCGAAATGATGGATCAATATGAGCTAATTACGCAACTTAGCCCTAATGTAACTTTACAAGATTACATGCTAATGATAAAAGATATGGTTACATTAAACTATAAGCAAGCCGTTGTTTATAGTAATGAAAAACCTGTTGGTGTTTGCGGTTTTTGGATTAACACCAAAATATACTCAGGCAAATATATTGAACTTGATAATGTAGTAGTTGATATAAATTTTAGAAGTAAAAATATTGGTCAATTACTGTGCGATTATGTACTCGAAATTGCAAAGCAAAATAATTGTAAAACAGCCATGCTTGATGCTTATTTAGAAAACACACAAGCTCATATTTTTTACGAAAGAATTGGGTTCACAAAAAAGGGGTTTCATTTTATAAAACCCCTTTAATTATAAATATAATTATTTAATTACCAAATATTTACACGTAAGCTATCTGGTAAATACATTTTATCAGTTGGTTTAATATTCCAAACCTCATAAAATGATGGTACACTTTGAAACACACCATTCACCCTATATTTAGCAGGAGAATGAACATCAGTCATTAATCTGTTTCTTAATTGTTCTGAACGTTGGTGACCCAACCAGCCTAATGCATATCCCATAAAGAAGCGTTGAGCAGGAGTATATCCATTAATGGTTTTGTTTTGTTTATAACAATCGGTTTTAATAAAAGCATCCCAAGCTAAAACAGCTCCACCTAAATCTGCTATGTTTTCGCCTAAAGTAGCCTCTCCGTTAATATGTAAATTATCAATAGGGTTGAATTGATTGAATTGATTGATCATTTTTTGAGCACGTTCAGTAAACTTTTTACCATCTTCGGCCGACCACCAATTGGTTAAATTTCCAAATTTATCAAATTTACGTCCTTCATCATCAAAACCATGTGTAATTTCATGTCCAATAGTAGTAGCTCCAGCATATCCATAAACTACTGCATCATCAACATCCTCATCTTTAAAACCTGGTATGGCAAAAATGGCTGCAGGTAAAACTATTTCATTTAAACTAGGATTATAATAAGCATTATATGTTTGTGGGGTCATATCCCAAGTTTCTTTGTCAACTGGTTTGCCTATTTTGTTCATTTCGTAATTATGCCACCATTGGCTGGTTCTTAGCATGTTTTGGGCATAACCGTCATCTTGAATTTCTAATGTGCTTAAATCTTTCCATTTATCAGGATAACCCACTTTTTTATTGATGGCTGCTAATTTATCAATGGCTTTAACTTTAGTTTCAGCACTCATCCATGCTAAGTTTTTTATCCTATTTTCAAGCGAAGCTTTAATCGCATCTACCAAATCAGAATAACGTTTTTTTGCTTTGTCATTAAAATATTCCTTTACATAAAGTTGACCCAAAAGCTCTCCCATAACACTTTCTTCTTCGGCTAAAACCCTTTTCCAACGTGGTTTTTGCTCGCTTGCGCCACTAAATACTTTATTAAATTCAAAACTTGCATTTACAAAACTACTTGGTAAATAATCAGCCATATCGCTTACTAAATTAAAAGTAAGGATTGCTTTAATAGTTGGTAAGTTCTGATCTGTAAAAATTTTATCAAACGATTGGTAATATTCAGGCTGCCCTAATATCACTGAATCAATATTTTTAGCATTTATTTTATTTACAAAAGCTTTTAAATCAATACTTTTTGAATATTTAGCAAATTGACTTAAACTCATTTTATAATAATTTTTTTCCGAATCGCGGGTGGCAGCAAGTGTTCTATGCGTTTTAGCTATTTGAGTTTCTAAAGCTAATATTTTTGATGCATCTCCCGAATAATTAATCAATTTGAACAATTGGTTGATGTAATTAATATAAGCTGTTCTAATTTTTTCGTTTTCTTTATCTGAGTTTAAATAATACTCACGCTCAGGCAAATTAAGACCCGCTTGCCAAAACTTTAACAAAACTAAGCTACTGTTTTTATCATCTTGACCTACATAACTGCCAATAAATTGATTGATACCACTTTTACTTAATAAAGCCATACAACTAACCAAATCAGTATTTGTTTTAATAGCATTAATTGAATCCAATAACGGTTTTATGGACTCAATACCCGCTTTTTCAATAGCTACAGTATCCATTGCTGTGCGCCAAAAACTTCCAATTTTTTGAGAAACACTGCCTTTTTCTGCCTTTTCTTTAGCTGCGTCTTCATTTATTTTTCTTAAACGCTCATAATTTTCTTTGTATACCAAATTGCCAATTCCCCATCCACTTTCTTCTGCAGGAATTGGATTGTTTTTAATCCAAAGGCCATTGGCAAATGCAAAAAAATCGTCTTGAGGACGAATAGATGTATCAACGTTTGAAGCCACTACATCATTTTTGGTTTCAGTTTTAGGTTCACTGCCACAGGCTATAAGAGCCAATAAAACAGAAGAATAAAAATATTTTTTCATGAATTAACTTAAATAAAGTTTGCTAATTTAAGTTAATTCATTTTAATTCATGTACCTTTTAAATAATTAATGCACAATTTTGTTAGCACAATAACTACTTGCAAATGCATTGGGTTTAGCTTGAAACTTAAAGCCCATACCAATTATATAGCCCATGGCCTCACTCAGTGCAGAATTTGATTTAAATTGTGGGTTAGTATTAATATCGGCATGCACTTCCATATCAACATCATAAAGTTCTAACAATGGACAAATTTCGTATGCAATGGCAATAGAACGAGAAACTTCATTTAGCATACGTTCTTTAATGCCAAAAACTTGTTTTGTTTTTTCAGAGTTTATTAGCATAAATCCACCACGCTCCTCTCTAACAAAAACTACAACTGTAGCAAATTCAGTAATGTTATGGTTAACCTGACTATCGGTACCAATACAAACTTTTAGTTTATTGCCAGCTTCTGTTTCTAATACAATAATGCGTTCTACTTCCTCAAGAATAGGAATATTAATTTTTTCACCATTTAATTTACGCCATTCCATAATTGCTATTTTTAACAAATAAACTAAAAAAAGTACTTAATTGTTTGGCTAAATAATACAATAACAATAAGTTAATGTATTATTTATTTATAGGCAAGTATTCATAAACTACCTGAAAAGGTGTTTTTGAAAGTTCAGAAGAAATTTGGCCAATTAACAAATTTTCTGATTGAGGAGTAGGGTCGCAAATGGAATAATTTCTTCCATTATAAACAATTGGTGTTCCTTCCGGACTATCAAATTGTACTGCTATAGTAATATGAGTTGGATACAACACGGCAATCATTGGCAAATTGTAAATTTCTTTTACCAAATAAAAAAATAATGCTGCTCTATCATCACAGTCGCTATGCTCATAAAGTAAGGTTTGTTCTGGGGTTAAGCGTTTTTCTTTACCAAAATTATCTATATCGTTTTCATATAAAAAAGCATAACGAGTAAAGTTCATTAAGTAATCAATTCCTTCCTTTTGATTCAAGGTTTTTATATTTTCACTTAAAAAAGGAATCAATGAACTGTAAGTTTCTTTGCTTAATGGGATATTGAAATACGACTCAAAATCAACAACTGGATAATTTTTAAAAATTTGCTGAACCTGATTATTCAGTTTAACTTTAAATTGATAGGTTTTTTGTTTGTATTCAAAACTAATTTGTTTTTCAGAATAAGTGTTTGCAGCAAAACTAGGCAATTGTGTTACTTTATAAGAAAATGAATTAACAGCTTCTTTTACATGAATATCAATTGTTTTTACATGCTCTTTTTCGAAATTTATTTTACCAAAATCGTGGTAATTTAAGCATACATATTGTTTGCTATTTTTCACAAAATAAGGAATGTCGTATACATTTTCATCTGAATTTATATATAACAATAAACCTTT
Organism: uncultured Bifidobacterium sp.; assembly: GCA_964529175.1. GTDB lineage: Bacteria > Bacteroidota > Bacteroidia > UKL13-3 > UKL13-3 > JAAFJM01. Next base: position 62,342 of record CAZGVO010000015.1, on the reverse strand, counting down.
TTTACTGGTAATTAACTGTACATCAAAACCAGATTTAGCCATAAAATACCATTTAAAAATGGTGTAAGCATTGTAATTACTTACTTTAGTACAAATGCTGTTAGCAGTTCTTCTAACAAGTTGATAATAAACCCAATCGTTTAAGTTTTTTTCTTTTTTATAAGTAATCAAATTATCAATTACATGCTGGTATGTACCTTCATTTATTTGATTATAGAATGCTAAAACCGACTCATTAGCAACATCAATTTTACCAAAAGTAGTTTGTTTATTTTCAAAATTAAAAGTAACAGTATCACCATAAAACTCAAACTTTAATTGATTTAAGTTTTTTACTTGACCTATTGTTTCTTTTTTAAATAGAACAATTAGCGCAATGGCAAATAATATGTAAACTTTGTTTTTCAATATTGATTATCAGGCTACCCACAAATATAAAAATAATTTAACAATTAGGTAACATAAAACTAAAATATTTATAACTTTATGATAATCAATGTATTTTAAAACCTACACTTTAATTGCTTTAATTGAATATACCATTGGTATAGAGTTAGTTAAGTGGGCAATCTTAAATTTATCTTTTTCAAACTCAACAGTATTTTTAAAGCAATTGTGTGGCGAATAATCAAATTCATTAAAGCTAACTATTTGCATATTATTGTTTAATAAACTGGTAAACACCTCACTTAAAGCATGATTCCAAGAAACATCTTGTAATTCAATGTTTGAATCAGGTTTTGCATACGTTCCACCAACAGTTTCAACTATTGGACCAAAGTTAAAATAGCTATATTCAATATTTCTAAAATCATAATCAAACATCCAAACTACAGGATGAAATTCGGCAAAAATCAATTCACCACCAGGTTTTAAAAAGTGTTGAACCACATTGGCCCATTTATTTAAATCAGGAAGCCAGCCAATTGTGCCGTAGGTTGTAAATACGATATCAAATTTTTCACTTAAATGGTTTGGTAAATCATAAACATCGCAACAAATAAATTTAGCTTCCAATTGGGTTTCAAGTGCTAATTTGTTGGCTGTTTCAATAGCTTTATCAGATAAGTCGACACCTGTTACCTTTGCTCCTAAATGAGCCAGAGAAAGTGTATCTTGTCCAAAATGACATTGTAAATGCAAAACTGTTTTTCCTTTAATATCTTTAGGCAAAAGATTTGTTTCTATCTCTTTTAACGATGATTTTGTTTTAACAAATTCATTCCAATTATAAAAATCAGAATCAACATGAAATTCTGTTCTTGCATTCCAAGCAGCTTTATTTAAAGTGATATAATTATTTTTGATGGTCATAATATTAGTTGTAAATTTATTCAAACTAAATAAAAAATACTTACCAACAACTTAAATTTAAAACTAAGTTTTTTCCTTTTAAAAAATCAAACACAAATCACTAATATTGCAGTGAATGGAAAACATACGTAATTTTTGTATTATAGCTCATATTGACCACGGTAAGAGCACATTAGCAGACAGACTTTTAGAATATACCAAAACAACCAGCCAAAGAGATATGCAGGCTCAGTTGTTAGATAATATGGATTTAGAGCGTGAAAGAGGGATAACCATTAAAAGTCACGCCATTCAAATGAAATATGAACAAGATGGTAAAAAATACATATTAAATTTAATTGATACTCCAGGACACGTAGATTTTAGCTACGAAGTATCGCGTTCTATTGCAGCATGTGATGGCGCTTTATTAATTGTAGATTCAAGTCAAGGTATTCAGGCTCAAACCATTTCCAATTTATACTTGGCTATTGAACAAGGATTGGAAATTATTCCAATTTTAAATAAAATAGATTTACCTAGCTCAATGCCTGAAGAGGTAAGTGATCAAATTATTGATTTAATTGGTTGCGATTACGAAGATATTTTAAGGGCGAGTGGTAAAACAGGCCAAGGTGTTCACGATATTTTAAAAGCCATAGTTCAGCGCGTTCCGCCTCCAAAAGGTGATGAAACGGCACCATTAAAAGCTTTGATTTTTGATTCAGTTTTTAACTCATTCCGCGGAATTATAGCTTATTTTAGAATTTTAGATGGCGTAATTAAAAAAGGCGATAAGGTTAAATTTATGGCTACTGGCAAAGAATATTTTGCCGATGAGGTAGGTGTTTTGGGTTTAGATATGGAACCAAGAGCAGAAGTAAGAGCTGGAGATGTGGGCTACATTATTTCTGGAATTAAAGAAGCCCGTGAAGTAAAAGTAGGTGATACCTTAACTACTGTAGTAAACCCTACTGCAGAAATTATTCATGGTTTTGAAGATGTAAAACCAATGGTTTTTGCTGGTATTTATCCAGTTGATACGGAAGATTTTGAAGAGTTACGTGAAAGTATGTATAAGCTTCAATTAAACGATGCTTCATTAACTTTTGAACCTGAAAGTTCAGCTGCTTTAGGTTTTGGATTCCGTTGTGGTTTCTTGGGAATGCTACACATGGAAATTATTCAAGAACGTTTGGAGCGCGAGTTTAAAATGACTGTTATTACAACAGTCCCAAACGTAAGTTATCATGCTTATACTAAAAAAGGCGATATGATTGTGGTAAATAATCCAAGTGATTTGCCAGATCCAAATCATATTGAATACGTAGAAGAACCATTTATTGCTGCAACTATTATTAGTAGTGCAGAATTTGTTGGCCCAATTATGAGTTTGTGTTTGGGTAAACGAGGCATGTTAAAAAGTCAAGTTTATTTAACTATGGATAGGGTTGAAATGAAATTTGATATGCCTTTAGCTGAAGTAGTTTTTGATTTCTTTGATAAATTAAAAACCATTTCAAAAGGTTATGCCTCATTCGATTACCATCCAATTGGTTATGTACAAAGTGATTTAGTAAAACTAGATATTTTATTAAATAAAGATAATGTAGATGCTCTTTCTGCTATTATTCATAGAGATAGAGCTTACGATTGGGGTAAAAAGATTTGTGAAAAATTAAAAGAATTGATTCCGCGTCACCAATTTGAAATTCCGGTACAAGCAAGTATTGGCGCAAAAGTAATTGCCCGTGAAACCATTAAGGCATTGCGTAAAGATGTAACTGCCAAGTGTTATGGTGGTGATATTTCGCGTAAACGTAAATTATTAGAAAAACAAAAAGAAGGTAAAAAACGTATGCGCCAAGTTGGTAGTGTTGAAATTCCACAATCAGCATTTATGGCCGTTTTGAAACTTGATTAATTAATAGTTGATGGTTGATAGTTTATGGACGACTATGATTTTTTTACTTTCAACTGCAAACTATTAACCAAAAACATGGTAAAAACAAATTTTATAGATTGGGGCTTAATTGATTACCAAGAGGCTTGGGATAAGCAAGAAATTTTACTTAAACATAAAGTAGATATAAAACTTGCCGAAAGAGATGTGCCTGATAATGAAAAAACTACTATCAGTAATGAATTGATTTTTTGCCAACATCCTCACGTTTATACCTTAGGAAAAAGTGGTTCTCTTGATAATTTATTATTAGATGAAACTGGTTTACAACAAGCCGAAGCTACATTTTATAAAATAAATAGAGGTGGTGATATTACTTACCACGGCCCAGGACAATTGGTGGCTTACCCAATCATTGATTTAGAACAATTTTTTACCGATATTCATAAATACTTAAGATATTTAGAAGAGGCTGTAATAAATACAATTGCTCATTATGGAATTAAAGGTGGCCGCTACGAAGGTTATACTGGCGTTTGGATAGAAGCAGATAAACCATCTGCTCGAAAAATTTGTGCGATGGGTGTGCGTTGTAGCCGATGGATAACCATGCATGGAATAGCATTAAACGTAAACACAAATTTGGGCTATTTCAAAAATATTGTTCCTTGCGGAATTGACGATAAAGATGTAACCAGTATAGCACGTGAAGTTGGCCACGAGGTTGATTTTAACGAAGTAAGTAAAATACTGAAACAAGAAATTGCAAAACAATTTGAAATGGATTTACATTAATTTATACATAATATTCTGAATATAAACAATTTATAAATTTTATTTATTCTGCAAATCCAAATTTCAAATTAATCCGTAAATACTTTTAAAAAAAATTTATGGATAAAACATTTTGCAGCCATTGTACTGATAAATTAGTACCAAGTAGATTTGTTTATTATAAACCAAAAGGTTTTTTAGGATTTTTAAGATCTGAGCGTTTTTGCTCTAAAAAATGTAGAGATAAATACGAATTTTACCACACCGATTACATTGAAACTTTAAAGAAAAACCTTAGATCTCACGTTTTAATTAAATCGTAAGGCTAGTGCTTATCTAAGTCTAATTTTTCTACCCCTTCTTATTTTTGTTTTAGTAGATATTTTGTTCAAACGAGCTAAACGTTTAACAGAAATGCCATATTCTCTCGAAATTCGGTACAAAGTATCACCTTTACGAGCTTTAATATACTTAGGTGTCTTTATTTTAAGCTTAGCAGCTTTTACTTCATACAAATGTTTAAAACAGCTTTTATCTATCTGAAGAGAATCAGATAAGAGAGATCCTGACGGGAAATAAACTACTTTGTTGGGATTAATTTTTTCCCCCTTAAAACGTACTTCAAAATGCAAATGAGGCCCCGTTGAACGGCCAGTACTTCCTGCTAATCCAATAATATCTCCAGCATTAACATTTTGACCCACATAACATAATAACTGTGAAAAATGAGCATAAAGTGTCTCTAAGCCATTATCGTGTCTAATAAGCACCATATAGCCATAATCGGCACTCCGTTTAGCAATCCTCACAACACCAGCAAATGCAGCATAAACTGGATCTCCAACATCCATTCTTACATCAACCCCAAAATGAAATTTGGCTCTTCTCCCCCATCTTCTAAATCCAAAAGTAGAACTTAAATCGCCAATTGCAGGTGGATGAAAACCGCAACCATCGGTTACCAAAGGAAGTACAATGGTATCCTCCATCAGTTTTAAATCCTTTTTGTAAGGATTAATAACTACCGTGTCCCAAAAATTGTAATATTGATTTGCAGGTGCGTTACTGGTGTCAAAAACAAAGTTACGAGGCCTTAAAAAATCCCAATAAGGCCCATTTGATTCTACAATAACGCTATCATATTCAGTAGATTCTTCATCCTCTTCCTCTTCTTCATCGTTTTCAATAACCTCTGTAGTATCGGGCGAGATTATTTCTACTTGAGCTTTAACATAATTTGAAATAAAAAAACCAGAACTAAATATTAAAACTAAAAAAACTCTTTTTATCATTTATAAAATATAAATACTGCTATTAAATAGCAGTACAGGTAAAACAATTTAAAATTTGCTTTGCTAAAGCAATTATATTTCACAAAAATAATAAAATGAATTGGCTAAAATAGCAATGGTATAAATTGTGAGTATAATAATTATTCGTTTATTACACCTTTTCCTTCTCTTACCAAAACTATTTCGTTTGTTGTACAATCTATTATGGTTGATGGAATATTTCCTCCATTTCCACCATCTATAATGGCATCAACTAAATGTTGAAATTTGTCGTTTATTTCTTCAGGATCGGTCATGTATTCTATTATCTCATCATCATGATGGATAGATGTAACTACCAATGGAGTTCCAACTTCATTAACCAATAATTGTGCTATAATATTATCAGGTACCCTAATACCAATAGTTTTTTTATTGCCTTCAAAATATTTAGTTACATTATTTGTAGCTTTTAAAATAAAAGTAAATGCACCAGGTAAATTATTTTTCATTAACCTAAAAACAGATTTATCTAAAGCTGTTGTAAAATCACTAAGATGACTTAAGCTAGAACATAACAATGAAAAATTTACTTTCTCAGGTTTTTTACCAACTATTTTACACATGCGTTCAATGGCTTTTTTACTATCGAGTTTGCAAGCCATAGCATAAATAGTATCCGTTGGGATTATAACAACTCCATTATCGTTAAGTATATCAACTACTTTTTTTAAATCACGAACATTGGGATTTTTTGGATGCAATGATATTATCATAATATTTTTTTATACAATATAATCAATATAAATAAAAAAGCCTCATCATTTTTAATTGATAAGGCTTTTTATAGTAAAAAGTTAAAAATTTATTTCTTTTTAGCTACTTTTTTTGCTGCTGCTTTTTTAGGAGCTGCCTTTTTAACTGCCGCTTTTTTAGGAGCTGCTGCCTTTTTAGGAGCCGCTTTTTTTGCTGCTGCTTTTTTAGGAGCTGCCTTTTTAGCTGCTACTTTTTTTACTGCTACTTTCTTAGCTGCAACTTTTTTAGGAGCTGCTTTTTTTGCTGCTGCTTTTTTAGGAGCCGCTGCTTTTTTTACTGCTACTTTCTTTGCTGCTGCCTTCTTAGGAGCTGCTGCTTTTTTAGGAGCTGCTTTAGTTGTTTTTTTAGCTGTTGCCATAATTAGTTAAATATTTAATTTGATTACACTAACAAAGTTATGATAGATGATTTAAAAGTCAAGCATTTATGTTTTTTATAAAATATTTTTTATAAAATTTAGTTATGAATTACTGTTAACAAGTAACATGTAATCATTGAAGATGCCTTTATTTACTGAATGTGCGAGCGTTTTAAATTTTTAACATTCTTGTTATTAACTTGTAAAAAAATTATAAACTTATTATAAACAATGTGTTACATATTTTGTATTACTTACTATTAAATTATACTTATATATTATTACACAACCCTTCAAGAAGCCTGATTTCACTATACTTTACAAGGTTTATAGAATTATATTCATTATAAAAACTTACTTCTTAATTTTAAATTTTATAAAAATTAAATACTATAAATTACTTTATCATTTTATAAAATATAGTAGCATAAATTATACATTTATTGTTTTATGAGTTTAATATTTTTTATAAAATGAAACATTATTATAAAATAAATTATTAGTAATGTTGTTGCAATAAATAAATACTAAACAAAACTATTTTAACTACTACTTATGAAGGCAGAAATAATAACAATTGGCGATGAATTATTGATTGGTCAAGTTATAGATACAAACAGTGTATGGCTTGGCCAACAGTTGAGTTCATTGGGTATTACGCTATACCAACGTACTGCTTGTGGCGATAGTAGAGAACAAATATTATCATGCTTACATGATGCTTCATTAAGGAGTGATACCATAATTATTACTGGTGGTTTAGGCCCAACAAAAGATGATATAACTAAAAAAACTTTATGCGAATATTTTGATACAACATTGGTAACTGATGAAAAAGTTTTAGCGTGGGTAACTCAAATATTTAGTATGCGTAAAATGCCAATGCTTGATATAAATTTACAACAAGCAATGGTTCCTGCTAATAGTAAAACTTTATGGAATAGAAGTGGCACTGCACCAGGAATGTGGTTTGATGTAAACAATAAAATTTATATTTCATTGCCTGGTGTTCCATTTGAAATGAAAGTAATTTTTGAAGAAGAAGCAATACCTTTATTAAAACAAAAATTTGAACTTCCTTTCATATACCATAGAACACTTCAAACTTGTTCAATAGGAGAAAGTTTTTTAGCTAATAAAATAAAAGATATAGAAGAAAAATTACCAACTTATATTAAGTTAGCATATTTGCCTTCGGTTGGTGCTGTAAGGCTAAGGCTAAGTGCTTATGGAAACAATAAAAAACAATTGGAAACTGAAGTTGCTCAAATTTGCAATCAATTTTATGAAAGAATTGGCGAATATATTTATGGTGAAGGCAACGATTCATTGAATGAAGTAATTGGTGTTTTACTTAAAGGAAAAAATAAAACTATGGCTACTGCCGAAAGTTGTACTGGTGGTTTTATTGCACATCAAATAACTTCAATTGCTGGTAGTTCAAAATATTTTAAAGGAAGTATTGTTAGTTATGATAACAGCATAAAACAATTAGAACTAAATGTAAGTGATGAAATTTTAAAAACTGTAGGTGCTGTTAGCGAAGCTTGTGTTAAACAAATGGCAACCGAAGTATTGAAAAAATTTGATGTTGATTACGCCATTGCAACTAGTGGAATTGCTGGACCTGATGGAGGCACTGATGAAAAACCTGTAGGTACTGTTTGGATTGCTATAGCCAATAAAAATGGAGTTATAGCGCAAAAATTTAACATGGGCGACAATAGAGAAAGAACCATTTTAAGGACTTGTCTAATGTCGCTCGACATGTTAAGAAAAATGTTGTTACAAGAAAACTAGTTATTATAATTTATACCTTAAACCTCCATAATACATTTGGCCAAATACAGGTCCCCAAACCATGCTTGCATCAAAGTTACTACCAAATGGATTTTGTGCATCTATTATTGGATTGTTTTGTTTAAAGTTTAAAATATTTTCAACTCCAATATACACATCTAACTTTTTATTGAATAAACTTTTGCTTACTTGTGAGTTAAACAAATAGTAGCTATCCGAGAAATTAGGCAATTGTTTATCGCTACTATTTTGTAATGTACTAGGCAATCTTTTAGGCCCAATCCATTGACAAGTTAAATCAAAACTCCATTTGTTTTTAGTGGTATAACCAATATTCAAAAATGCTCTGTGGGCCGCTATTAAAGGCACTTCTTTTTCACCAATAGAATCGTAATGTGTTTGCACATCATATAATCTATAAGCCAATCTTACATCTAATCTTTTGATAGGTTCGTAATCTAATTGTACCTGAAAACTATTTGAATATGATTTACCATTTAAGTTATAAAATCGTACTTCATTTACATTGATATCTCTATCAACCACTACTTGGTTTTGGAAATAAGTATAATAATAATCTAAACTAATGGTTCCTTTTCTGTAATTCAATTTAAAATCTTTAGTTAATGATAATCCAAAGTTCCAAGCCACTTCAGGCTGCAAACCATATGCATTTTTATTATAGTTGGTATTAAATACAAATTGTCTTGAACTAACCAATAACCCAGTATTTTCGGCAATAATATTAGCTGTTCGTTGCCCTCTGCCAACACTTGCTCTTAAAACAGTTTGTTTATCAATAGTTAAACGTGTATGCAAACGTGGCGTATAAAACAAGCCATACAAATTATTATAATCAAGGCGTTGGCCAAACACTAAACTAAACTTATTTAAATAGCTATATGTATATTCAAAAAAGCTTCCAACCACATTTTCATTTCGTTTAAAATGATAATGCGTATTGGTATTAAAGGCATTATTATAATTATCAAAATGCTCATTATAATTATCAAGCATTAAACTAAGGCCTGTTCTAAACTTATGATCGCTGGTATTAATTAACGATTGGTAAATAAAGTTGGCATAAAATGATTCTTGCAAACCACTATAATTATTTCTACCAAAATAAGTATTGAAATTTTGACTCAATGCTGATAATTGTAATCCTAAACTTTTATAAATTTTCTTTGGAAAAACATAACCAAATTTAAGCCAACCATCTTTTTTTTCTGCCTTAATATTGGTGCCATATTGGGTAAACAAACTTCGTTTACTTTCATCAAAATTTATTTGCCCTCCAGTTTTATCATCGCTTAAAAAACTAGTCCCCCCTTGCATAATAAAACCTTTGCCTTTGTCAAATTTAAATCTATACATCAAGTTTACTTGATAGCCTAATGGATTATCTAAATAACCATCATTGTTGTTATCCATTTTTAAAGATAACATACTACCATGCAACAATACAGATTGACTAAATGAACTGTTTAATTTATTAGCTACAATTAAATTTGTTTCATACCTCCCACCCTCGCTAGCATAAGCGTTAAAATAAATTTTTTCTTTTACGTCAGGTTTGTGAAGTTCAGTATTTATTTGCCCTGCAATACTTTCAAAACCATTTACCACTGAACCTATTCCCTTTGTAACTTGAATATTATTAATCCAAGTTCCTGGTGTATAAGTATTACCATAATTAACAGCTAAACCTCTAGCTCCTGGCATATTTTCTTGCGTTAATTGAGCATATTGACTTGCTAAACCGAGCATTTGAATTTGTTTGGTTCCTGTTACCGCATCAGTTAAATTTACATCAACCGATGGATTGGTTTCGAAACTCTCACTTAAGTTACAACAAGCTGCCTTAAACAACTCTTTTTCGTTCATAATGGTGGTTTTCCAAGGGTCAATAAAACTTACTTCTGAAGTTTTGCGTTCAACAGTAATGTTTACATCTTTCAGCTTATTTTTAGTTATAAGCAAAACCTTTACAAACTTTTTTTCTGCTACAAAAATGGTATCAGTTTTATAGCCAACATAGGATACAACTAAGTTTTTAGTATTGGGTGAAAAGGGAATTTTAAAAACACCATTGCTATCTGATATTTCAATTTTATTTTCGTTTAACCACTTTATATATGCACCTTGTATAGGCGTTATATTTCCTTTCAAGTCCACATCAACTACAATTCCTTTTAAAAAATCGTTGGTAGTTTGCGCATGGACATACCCTGCCATAAATAAAATGGCTAAAATTGCTATGAATTTTTTCATTGGTAATAAAATAATAGGTGAATTAAAGGATAGCAAATTGACATTGCCATCCTTTAAATATTATCATAAGTTCAATTAGTTTGTTAGTTAAAACTAATCGTGGTGAGTGTTGTCATTATCGCGATACATGCAACAGTCAGGAAGTTTTAAATAAACTTTATCTGGAGCTTTGGTTTTTTCAGTGTCATGTCCGCAATCAGCTATTAATTGATGAATTTTTTCAATGGTAATTTTATCAGGCGAATACACCACTTCTATTATTTTGGTATCTACATTCCAATCTGCCGATTTTACACCTTTTACATCCAATGCTGCTTCAATTCTTTCTTTACATTGAGGGCAATTGCCAAAAACTTTAAACTTAACTGTAACTGGTTTTTTAGCGCTGCTAAATGCCATTAAACTAAAAATGGCTAATAATAATACAATAATATTTTTCATAACTTATGGTTTTTTAAAATTTGGGTTGTTAATAAATTCGTAATCTGTAAGTGTTTTTAAAAAGGCAATAATTTGTTGCTTTTCAGTTTCATTCAGCCTGCCTTTTTTGGCTAAAGAAATGTTTACATCTAATGTTGGTGATTCAACAAAACCTGTATTGTAATGTTCTAAAACTTGCTCTAAAGTTGCAAATCTGCCATCGTGCATATATGGTGCTGTTAATTCAATATTGCGAAGCGAAGGCGTTTTAAACTTCCCTCTATCTAAAATAGATTTGGTAACTCTTTCTCTTCCCAAATCGGTAAACACTGAATCAAGGCCATTATTCCTAAACTCAAAATCGGTAAAAGTACTTCCTATAGTGTGACAATGGGTACAATCGCCTTTATCTTGATTTTCGTATAACTCTTTACCTTTTAATTCATCTTGTGTTAACTCTGCTTCTCCTCTTAAAAATTTATCATATTTGCTATTTGCCGAAATCATGGTTCTTTCAAATTGAGCCACTGCTTTCATTAATAATTGTGAAGTGATGCTATCAGTTCCAAAAGCTCTTTTAAACAATTTGGGATATTCAGCATGTTTATTCAGTTTATATAGAACATTGGTTAATGTTTCGTGCATTTCTAAAGGATTTTCAATTGGGCCAATAACTTGGTCTTCCATTGTTGCAGCACCTCCATCCCAAAAAAACTTTTTCTCCCAAGCTAAATTCATTATTGGCATGGCATTACGCGTTCCAAACTCACCCGTAATTCCTTTGCTAAAGCGCAAAGTACTGTCGGTAAATGCATAGTTTTGGTTATGACAACTTCCACAAGCCTGTGTGTTATTTAACGATAACATTGGATCGTAAAATAATTTTCTTCCTAAAGCAATTCCCTCCACTGTTAATGGATTATTTGCAGGGATAACTATTGGTGGAAAACCAAAAGGCGTAGCCAAAGAAAAAGGTGTAGCAGGTGTATCAATTGAGTTGGTATTGGTTGGAGTTACTTTATCGTCTTTTGTACATGAAAAAACAAGCACAACCAAAGTTACCGTTAATAAAATAATGTACTTTTTCATACTACTGAACCTTTCCAAAAGTGAACGATTTTTCCAAATTATTTTTCATATTGGCAATCCAAACATCATCTGCTGCATCGCTCGACTGGCGGTCATTATCTATGTTAAAATCAATGATATTTTGAGCTGAATAAGCTTTATTTAAATCAAAATCAACAGTAAAGTTTCCTACAGTTCCAACATTTATGGCTGGCAACGATAATGTAACATAACCCCTAGCAGGATTTGTTCCCAAATGCAATCTTAAAGGCTTTACACCATTAAACGAACTGGTGTATTTTCCTTCATGTTTAAAAAAGATATAGCCTGTATTCCAAGTCCATATCATACCATAACTTGGGTCTAAAAATCCATCTTGTAATCCACTGGTATTTCGAATAGAATCAACTCCTAAAATAAACTTCATTTTAGTATATTTTCCATTAGGAACATTTTTTAAAGCAATGGTATTTTGTAATGGTTCTGCTATATCAATTAAGTTATAGTTTTTGGCAAACCATTCATTGTTATTTTCGTCAATCAATGAAATATTGGTAACATAATACTTTAATAAGGTAACAGTATATTTATTATTGGCAGCATTGGTAAACTGCGTATCTATTAATTGAATTGGAGTTCCTGAAACAGTATTGTTAAATACTATATTCAAGCTACTAGTAGCAACTGTGGTTGGTTTAGTTTCTTCTTTAGCGCACGAAACTAACAAAGTGCTCGATATGATTATTAAATTTAAGATTATTTTTTTCATTGTATTTAATTGATTAACAGACTAATAGAAAATATTAGTCAAAATAAAAAACAGCCAATTAAGCATAAGCCTAATAGGCAAAATCAGCAAAATACAATAATCCTAAATGCGAAGAAAAATACCACTTAATACAGCAAGAATGAGAGGCGGTATAAAACCGTCTTTTTCTGTAAAGGTATTTTTGTTAAATTTATAAGAGAGGATGTTAAATGATACTTTTTGCCAAACAATACCTAGCAATTTATAACTGCTATTATTTAAGTTAATGGTTTTAACCAAATTTGATTGGTCATCATTAACTTGGCATTTAATAGTAAAGTCTTTACAGCAAGAATTATCGGCTAATTTACCGCAATCGCAGGCATCATCATTTCCATGTTCAAAAAAACTAATATCAGTAATACTGCCTCCACAAAAGTGAATTGAAGCATTTACTTTACTCGACAAAGTTAAATAAAACAGTGCAAATAATATGTAAAGTGTTTTTCTCAAATCGATTACAAGTATAAAGTAAATTTTAGTAAAAAAGCAAACAAGCAATTTTATTAAACAAATTTTATGATTTCAAGGGACTTTTATTTACTTATTTAAACGTATAAAAAGATAGGTATTTTGTAGCGTATTGGAAATTTATTTTTCATTGCACTCAAACAAAGTAATTATATTGCGAAACATTTTTTAACATAACTATTTGAACATTCAACAATATATATCATCAGGCATTTTAGAAGCTTATTGCCTAGGCCAATTAAGCAATGAAGATATGATAGCAGTTGATCAAATGGCTATTCAATACGAGGAAGTTAATCAAGAAATTACTCGAATTTTTGAATCGTTAGAACTTTATGTGAGTCCAGTTCAAAACGAACCACTATCGAAAAATAAAGTAAAGGTATTTAATGATATTTATAAACTAGATGCTGGAAAAGGGAAATTATTTCCTCCTTTAATTGAAGCCAGAACTCCATTTATTGAAATAAAAAATTGGCTTGATGAGCAAAAGGTTATTACACCAATTTTAAACGAAAATCAAACTGCGCATCCTTTACCTAGTGACCAATTTGTTGAAAATTTTTTAGCTTGGGTAAAATTAGGGCATGATGAAGAAATACACTTTAATTATAATGAACACCTAGTAATTATAGAAGGCTCATGTAATATGTATTTTGGTGCTGAAGTGAAAAGTTATAAAGCCGGTGATATAATAAGTATTGAACCCAATATAGCCCACAAAGCCATTGTCACTTCAAAAGAACCTATGTTTGTTTTAGTGCAAAGACAAACTATTTAAAAAATAAAGCCGCTGTAATTTTATTCACAACGGCATTTATTCGAACATTAAGACAAATGAAAAAATTGCTTTTTATTTTTGAACTATATCAGCTTGAGTAGTGTAAAGTAACGCTACTAAATCATCAACTAGTTGTTTGTTGTTAGCCGAGGTAACACCGTTTTGTGCTAAACCAGTTCCAATATCACCAACAAATTTATCAAAATCAGCTTTATCTGCTTTCACAGCCATTCTGTTATTTTGTGCAGGATCGTGAGCTGCTTTCATGTTTTTACCAGTGTAAGCATAAGCTGAATTTGTGCAACCTGTAGCAGTACACATAAAATCGGTAAAGCTTTTGCTTAAAGCTACAAGTCCACTTGTATTACCTGCGCCTAATTCGGCAAATAATACTGGGAAATATTTAGCCATTTGAGGATCGCCAGCTATAACTAAAATAGAACTATCAACTACAGCTCTTAAAGTTAATCTGCCAGCCTCTATCATTTGGCCTGCATTGTTAGGATCGTTCACCATAGTGCTACCTCCTACTCTGCTATACAAAGTTGGCGTAGTTGGTGTAACTGTTTTCGTTTCTTCTTTTGAACAAGAAGAGTACATAAATACTGCTAATGATAAGCATGCAGTTAATGTTAATACACTTTTTTTCATGTTTTTTATTTATTTAATTGACTGTTGTTTAAAATTTAGAAATATAAGCTGATAACATACCTGTAAAGGTTGTTTGGTCTTTACCAATTGGGCATCCAGTGTTAGCGGCTGCTTCAGTTACTACGTATCTTTCAGCTTTATAATTACCAAGGCTTTTTACCTTATTGTATACATTGAATGAATTTTGATTTCCAATTTTATAGATGTACACCAATATGTTGTCTTTATCGTTAAAGTAAGCACCTTTAACATCTGGCAAGCTGTTAACAAAATCCTTTATTTTTTTGCCTTCCACTTCGTTTATATTTTGCTTAAAATCAATTCTGCTTAGTTGAATTTGATTGGTTGGTTTTGGATGACGTGTAACCAAATAAATATGTACAACTAATACTACAAATAATACAGCTACTACAGAACCTAACCAAGCTAGCACTTTTAAAAATTTTCTATTTTTCATTTTATTACTTATTTGTTTGTCACACTTACGTAATAAAATTGAGCTTGGATTTTTATTTTGAAATAAACACGTGTTCAAATTAAACATAAACTATAATTCGCTTATTATCAATTAATTATTTTTATAAAAATTCCTGTTAATTATTAGTATGCTGCAAAATGCTCACCTATACATTATAAGTTATGTTGTTACTAAATAATTTAATTAAACTTATAGTAATTAATAAATTGCCATCAAAAACGAAACTATGCTTAATTGGAATATAGAACAGCTACAGCTTAACTTAAAATATACTTGGAAAATATCGCGTAACTCAACCGATTTTAAAATAAACAGCATTATAACTTGTTTTGATAATAACCATAAAGGAAAAGGTGAAGCTGCTCCTAATATAAGGTATAACGAAACACCGGAGTTAATGCTTCAAGTGTTTGAACAATTTATTGTGGCAGGTGCCAACAATATAAAAAATGCTGATGAACTCACCATTATACTAAACCAAATAAATGCACCAAACGCATTACGATTTGGAATTGAACAAGCTTATATTCATTATTTATGCCATAAAGCGAGTTTAGATATTTACCAATTTTTAAAAATAGATAAACCTCAAAAAGCTAATACTTGCTATACTTTGCCTATTATGAGTCCAAGCGAAATAGTTATCTTTTTTAATCAAAATAACTTAAACCGCTTTGCTTATCTTAAAATAAAAATTAGTGTAGATGGTGCTTTAGATGAAATAAAAACCTTGGCTTCTATTTATAATAAACCCATACTCATTGATGCTAACGAAGCATGGAAAGATGCCGATGCATTGATTAACTTTATTGATAACTTAAAAGGTTACAATATAGCCATGATAGAGCAACCAATGCATAGCAGTATGGTGAATGAATATAAATATGTAAAGCCCAGAGTTGCCCTACCGCTTATGGCCGATGAAAGCTTTTGTGCCCATGTTGACTTTAACGATTTGAAACAACAATTTGATGCAGTAAACATGAAATTAATGAAGGCTGGCGGCTATTTAAATGGATTGCGACTGATACACGAAGCTAAGAAAAATGGCTTTAAAACCATGGTGGGATGTATGGTAGAAACCACCCTTGGAATGAGCGGTGCTTATGCATTTACCGGGCTTACCAACTTTGCCGATTTAGATGGTTATTTGCTAATAGAAAACGAACCATTTAAATTACTCAAAGAAGATAATGGTCAAATAAGTTTGGTGGAATAAGATAGTTTTTGTCCGTGGTTGCTGTCCCACCACCCACTCTTTCTTATTTCAAATAAAGGAAAATAATAGCAAGTTTTTAAATGCAATAAAAGCATTTATCCCGTAAGGATATACTTATGGTAGCAAAATAAGTTGCATTCAACACAAACCTAATAAGGGCGGCCTTATGGTTATGTTTATTTTGTTATGCTCGTCCCTATGGGACTTTGTGTGGGGTTGGGTTGTTTTTTTGTTACCATAGTTTCGCCTCTACGAGGCTTTAATTCTCAAAAAGTTAGCTTTGAGTTTATTACATACAATTTATATAATAAAATGCATCACATGAAATGTGATTTAACCTTTCAACTAGATTATTTTTTTACTAAATTCACTATTCTGTATGTAAAGTTTTTCAATATGTTCATTACTTTTCTAAACTCTACAATTAGAAATAACAACCCTGCAATGGCTGCATAAAGTATTGGAAGATCAGAATTAAAAGCGCTAGGCCTTGCAGCTAACAATGGTAAATTATTGGCAAATAATAATAGCAATACTATTTTGTAAGGAGTGCTTTTAAATGGTTTCATAATCTTATCATTAACTGTTTAACAAACATATCAATAAAACTCCATATTAATATTTATACATTGTAAAATTACCAAAAAGGCAGATTACTAACTTTAGCAATCTACCTTTTGGGTCCGTGGTTGGTGTCCCCACCAAACCACTTTCCTGCTTTAAATAAAGGAAAATTATAGGAATAAAATGTATGAATGATATATACGGTTGGTGAGGTCACCAACCGATGACATAAAACCGCACTTGCAAATGATCTACTTTTATTTTTCTAACACTTCGTACATATCCAATCGCCTATCTTTCCAATTTAGCACTGTTCCTGTGTTTCTAGCACGTTCTATGGCAGCCAAATCCAAATCGGCTATAACAACCGTTTCAATATTGGTGCTTGCCTCACCTGCTATGGCATCAGGCGGAAAAGCAAAATCGCTTGGCGTATAAATACCCGATTGTGCATAATTAATATCCATATTATCAACCGAAGGAATATTTCCCACAGTTCCTGCTGTAGCCACTATAATTTGATTTTCAATAGCACGTGCTTGCGCACATAATTTTACACGCAAATGGCCATGTTTTTCATCGGTACTAAAAGGTACAAAAAGTATTTTAGCTCCTTTATTACAAGCTATGCGCGCCATTTCAGGAAACTCCACATCGTAACAAACATTAATTGCTACTTTACCACAATCGGTATTAAATACTTTTATTTCATTACCTGGTCTAACACCCCACCACTTAGCTTCGTTTGAAGTAATGTGAATTTTGTACTGTTTTTCGTAAGTTCCATCACGCTTAAACAAGTACGAAATATTGTATAAATGGTCGTTTTCTACTTGTAAATGTGTACCTGCTATGATGTTGATATTATACTCTAAAGCCAAGCGTGAAAATAGGTTTATATAATCTTCGGTATAATCATCTAGCTTTCTAATACTATCTTCCGGACTCATACTTTTATACTCGTGTAACGATAAAAGTTGTGTGGTAAATAGCTCAGGAAACAATGCAAAATCCGATTTATAATTACTTGCCACATCGGTAAAATATTCGCATTGCTGCGCAAATTGCTTAAACGAAGTTATTTTACGCAATTCGTATTGAATGCAGCAAATGCGCACTTTTTTCATCAATACACTTCGCTCGCGTGTTTCGGCTTGATAATCTAAATTTACCCATTCTAATAAAAGTCCGTATCCTTCGCTTTCTTTATCTTCGGGTAAATAATCCTTAATAATGCGCTGAATGGTATAACCTTGTGCTAACTGAAAAGTTACTACAGGGTCTTTAATTTTCTTTTCAACTACACGCTTTACGTACGCTCTTATACCAAATTCTTCTGAGTGCTTGTGGTAATTAGGAACCCTACCTCCTATCAATATGCGCATCAGGTTTTTATCTTCACATAAATTTCTGCGCATTTCATAAAGCCTTCTACCAATTTTTAAACCTTGGTAGTTTGGATGAACCATTACCTCAATTCCATAAAGGGTATCGCCTTCTTCATCGTGATTGGTTATAAAACCATTGTCACAAATTTCCTTCCAAGCATGGTCGTCATCGTATTCATCCCAACTTACTATTAAACTAGTTGCCGAACCAACTATTTTTCCTTCAAAAGTAATTACTTGCATGCCTTCTGGAAAAATTTTGTATTGACTTTCTAGCATTTCATACGACCATGGATCGTTATCAGGAAAACATATTTTTGATAGCGCAATGATTTCGTCAAAATCGCTTTTTTCAGCATTGCGTTCTATTAGCTTAGGTTTCCTGCTATTACGTATTTTCATATAGTATTTTTATCTAATCATTAACTTAAGCGAAACTATATTGCTGGCACCAATAAGTCCTGAGTTAAATGCATTGCCTAAGGCATAATCAATTTGTATTTTATTCAATTTTAAACCAACACCTAATGCTGGCGACATATTATAAGAATTGCTTCCATCTACATTTTTCACTTTTTGAAAATTGTTTAAACCACCTCTTACAAAAATTACTTGCTTATAGCCTAACTCTGTTCCAAAACGTGGATCGAGGTTTAAATATTTGCTGGAAATAAAGGTATTTCTTTGTCCATCTGTATTTACATCAAATTCCACACTGCCTAATACCGAAAACCAATTTTTTACATAACTATAGCTTGTTCCTACAGTTAATTTAGGTAAAGTTAATTCTAAATTATTAGTTGGTAATGCATTGCCTGTGCTCAATAATTGAGCTTTATCGGCTTCGCTAAATGTATAATTCCATGCATTAAATGTAGTGGTAACATCGCGCAACATAACTCCAAACCTAAAACGTTTTAACTTATACATGGCACTTGCATCAATCCCAAAGCCCCAAGCATTGGCAAATTCACCAATAACCCTACGTATAATCTTAACATTACCACCTAATTGCAAATGCTCAATAAATTTAGTTTCAGTGGCATAACTACCAATAAAAGCGTAATCAACAGCCGAAAAGCTCGATATTTTAGTATAATCAACTTGTCCATTGCTATTTACCAAATACAAAGTATTAGGAATATTATCAACTCCAGAGCGAATGATAGAAATAGCAGCAACCGATTTTTCACTTAACCTAAAAGCACCTGCCAAATAATCGTGGGTTAAAATACCTGCAAATTGGCTATTGCGCATTCCAATTAATTGAAATTTATCTTTCATGTTTAACAAAGCAGCAGGATTGTAATAACCAGCTGTAACATCGCTAACAGCTGCAACTGAAGCGCCAGCCAAACCTAAATTACGAGCACCAACTCCAATGTTTAAAAACTCATTACTATATTTTAACTGCGCAAAACTAGCTTCACAAAAAACTAAAGTAATTATTAAATATATTATTTTTTTCATTTGTTATTTATAGTTCTTTCACGCCTTGCGTGATTTAGTTCTTATTTTACAGTTATAAGTTCAATCTTTTAAAATTAATAATTGAGCGTAAATAAGGTAAAAGAAAGTTGAATAAATAGCTTATCACATTTTACTTTTTACAATTCACATCTCACTATTATCTATTCACTAAACACTTGTTTTAATTCTGCTAATATAATCATTGGGTCATTAAAATGAATTTGTTCTAAATTATTTACCAATTTTTTTAAAAATAACTTATCACTCATGGTCATTTCAATACCCGAACCATATTTAAAAACCCTTGCTACTGAATACACAAAACTATCATCAACAGCATATCCAAACAAGTATCGTACTTCACAAAAATGGTCAAATTGTTTAATAAATGATTCAATACTTTTATTTGAAAAACGTAAAACGAATTGATATAATATTTTAGTATCAATTTGGTTTAAATCATGGTAAAATGAATGGCAAACATTAGGAAAAAACTTTACCAAAAGCCTATCTATCATCATTTCCATTAAAATATGAGCTAAAAACCATTTCCTATTGATATGTGCCAATGGTTCAAATTGCTGCAATTCGAGATTAATTATATCGCTATACTTTTTAAAAAAAGTTGACGGATGAAACAACTTATCGGCTTGCAAATGCGCTTTACAGCCTAATTGTAACTGGATTTCAGGTGGTGTTAAATCATGAACTTCACCATCAAAACCTCTAGCCACATTTCTTGCAAAATCAGGTAAAAACAAAGCACCATTGTAGTAATAGTTATTTTGCTTATAATCAATATAATAATGAGAAAGATAGTTCAATGGTTTGTAAAGATTTTGTGGCTTAAGTATATAGTTATTTGTTTAAATTACTCTTCCATATCGCTTAACTCAAGCTCTAAAGCATTGGTAGAAATGTTTATTTCAATTAACGAAATGGCCAACGATAATAGTAAAACTAACAAACTTAAACCAAATAAAGTTTGCGCCCAAATCATGTAATTTATGTAAAGAAAAAACATGGTTAATACACACATAAAAAAACTCAACACGCCAAAAGCTTGCATGTATTTAATTAGTTTGATGCGCTTTCTAAGATTTTTAAGTTGAGCTATTACCATTTTCTTATCATCGCTATTTTGCTTAAACTTGGTGTGAAGGTTCCTAATTAAGCTTGCCAATGCTAAAAAACGGTTGGTAAAAGCTAACATTAACAAGGTTATAGCTGGAAATAATAATGCTGGTGTATTAATGGTAAGTTCCATTTTTAGTGGTTTTTAAGCCGTAAAATTAGCTTAATTTACAAAACAACACTAGTTAGTAATAAAAAAAGCTGCATAAAGCAGCTTTTTTGTTATTCTAAAATGTATTCATCGGCCTCCAAGCCATCGTTTTCAAGTCTTATAATAGTTTGATGCGTATGTGTACCTACTATCAATGCTTCAGCTATAAATAAGCCATCTTCTTCCTCTACAAGCACATCATCAATTGTGTGATTGATTAAGTTTTTCCAAGCTTTGGTATTGCTTGCATCACGCGTTTGATATTGCAAACTTCCAGTAAATTCAACTTGCAAATTGTGATTCAATAAATCAATATCCAACTCTGCTAATGGCAAAATCATTTCACTAATCTCTTCTGCTTTTTGCAAAATCAACTTGCTGTTGTCAATAAATTGTAACTCCATGAACTCCACAAAACTGAAAATATCTTGTGGATTGGCTTTATTTACCCAAAAGTGGTACAAAACTTTGTTAAGTATTTTTCCTTCAGCGCTTTTAAGCAACTTTAGGTGTTCTGCATTGTAATACATAATTACTTAGCAAGTTTTTCTAATTCGGCTAAAATAGCTTTTTCCATTTTATCTTCAAAGTTTTCGTAACCATTTTTAACAAACTCCAAACCAGTAATGTTTTGGTATAGTTCTACATATCTGTTGGTTATGCTATCAATCAAATCGTCAGGAAAAGTTGGTGCTGTAGCTCCTTCTTGACCTTGAAAACCTTGGCTAATTAACCATTGACGCACGAACTCTTTCGATAATTGGCGTTGTTGTTGGTCTTTAGCTTGAATTTCATCATAAGTATCGGCATAAAAATAACGCGATGAATCAGGAGTATGCACTTCATCCATCAGCATAATTACACCATCTTTATTGCCAAATTCATATTTGGTATCTACTAAAATTAAGCCTTGCTTTAAAGCAAATTCAGTTCCAAATGCATATAATTCGCGGGTATATTTTTCAATTTGAGCAAAATCTTCAGCACTTACCAATCCTTGAGCTATAATTTCCTCTTTGCTAATATCTGTATCG
Organism: uncultured Bifidobacterium sp.; assembly: GCA_964529175.1. GTDB lineage: Bacteria > Bacteroidota > Bacteroidia > UKL13-3 > UKL13-3 > JAAFJM01. The sequence goes on along the minus strand of CAZGVO010000015.1, from coordinate 40,216 downwards.
TGTCCGCTGGTAGCTTTAATTGTTGGGGTTATAATTGGTTCAGGGAATTTGTCATTTTCGCGCATTCCTTCAGGCATTGGAACGCCACAAATAGTGCGTTTTCCACTTTTGTATTCGCGCCAAGCATGACCAGTTAAATAACCACGAATTACTATTTCAACTTGGTAAGGAACACATTTATGTCCAATAGTTACATTGGTATGTGGCGATGAAATAATCCAGTTAGGAACTATGTGTTTTGTTAAATCAAAAAAGAATGCCGCAGTTTGGTTAAGTACTTGTCCTTTGTAAGGAATTGCCTTAGTCATCACTACATCAAATGCCGAAATTCGGTCAGTAGCAACCATAACTAAAACATCATCATTTATATTGTAAACATCGCGAACTTTGCCTCTATAAAAGTTTTTTTGTTTAGGAAAAAAGAAATTGGTGGCAATTATAGCTTTCATATATTTATAGTAAATTTGAGAGCACAATAATACTCTTTTATGTTTTGAAAATGGCTACTTATTTAAAAAATAATACCATTTTGATTTACAAATTAAGCTAATCTATTTCTCGTAAATCTTGGATGGTATTATGCCACCATAAAATATCTTTGCTTAAGCAATTTTAATCAATTGGAATCATAAAAATATTGCTAAAGAAAAAAAAGCTATCTCAAATGAGATAGCTTTTTTCTACTATTTTTATGTTCTTAAAACATCAAATCAAACTCTTGTTTCACAAAAATCAGCGCTTTGTGAGTTGGGGTTTCATTCATTTTAATAATTTCTTCAAAAATGGCTCTACTTAAATCAATTCCTACACAATTTGGACCAAGGTTAGAATAAGAAGTATTGATTAAATTAATCATCTCTTCTTTTACTACCCTAATCATTTGCCAGCATTGGCTCGAAACGTATAATTGTTGCGAAATATTGTGATTAAATTCTTGGTTTATGCTTGCTATCAAATCCATTTTTAATTGCGATGCACTAATGCCCGGTTGATGAATACGCATTACCAAGCTTTCAGGACTTATGCGCTCAATAAACAAAATCATACGTTCATAAGCTTGTAATTTTAAAGGCAACAAAGTTTTTTCTTGCTCTTTTCTTAAGTCAATCATTCGCTTTTGGTACTTATCATCAAAAAAAGCTTTTTGTTGATAGTAAACCACTAAAAATATTACCAAAGCAGGCAATAAGTATTTTAAAAAATCTAGGAAAAATGCAAAACTTTCGTTCATGAGTTTTTTTATTAATTATTGGTTTTAACCTCTTCCGTTTGGTCATCTAAAACCTTGTTTGAATGAATGCTTTCCGCATCTATTTCTAAGTTCACTTCAGGTTCAACAACTAAGTCTTCAGTTGCTGTTTCTTCAGGTAAATTATCTACCAACTTTACATCTTCTTGAATATCAGCACTTTCACTATCAGTATCAGATAACGTTTCTTCATTTACTTCATCAACCAAAAACTCTTCTTCCCTATTATCAATCTTTTCTTGATGGGTAAAAAAGTCTTTAGGTGTATTTCTAAGTAATTCAAGTGCTTTTTCAGAAGCCTGCTGTTCAGCTTGTTTTTTATTAGTATGTTCTGCTTCGCCAAACACTTTTTTATTTACAATTACCGAAACCTTAAATATTTTTTGTTTACCGTGAGTCAATTCATCCACTTTAAAATCCAAGTTCATACCCGATTTTTGAGTGTATTCAATTAACCTACCTTTAAAGTTCTTTTCGGTTTGTTGCAATTTATCTACATCAATATGCAAACGAAGCAACTTTTCAATAATAAAGTATTTTGATTTTTTAAATCCTTTATCCAAAAATATAGCACCAATAAACGCCTCTAAAGCATTGCCAAAAATGCTATTTCTAACATTGATGTTTTGCATGCTTTTTCTATCGTATTCAACCAATTCGCTCAAACCAATTTTAAGAGCCAAATCGTTTAAACTAACTCGACTAACAATTTTTGAGCGTAACTCTGTTAAAAAACCCTCGTCTTTGTATGGATATTTTTTAAATAAATATTCAGCAATTACTGAGTTTAATATGGCATCGCCCAAAAATTCTAGTCTTTCATTGCTATCTTTACTACCACTATTATGAATTTTACTAGCAATAGAATGATGTCTCAACGACTGCTTGTAGCAACTTAAGTTTAAAGGTGTAATACCTGTAATCTGTTTTATTCTTGTAAATAAAACACGATCTTTAGAAAAATAGTATTTAAAATAAAAAAAAAAGGTAATCAAATTATTCCTCAAATTTCTTTATAATAATCGAAGCATTGTGGCCACCAAAACCAAATGTATTACTTAAAACTGCTTTTACCTCGCGGTGTTGAGCTTTGTTAAAAGTTAAGTTTAATTTTGGATCAAATGCAGGGTCATCAGTAAAGTGATTGATAGTTGGAGGAATGATACCTTTATTAATAGCTAACAAACTAGCAATTGCCTCAATAGCACCAGCTCCTCCAAGTAAATGACCTGTCATTGACTTAGTAGAACTAATATTAATATTGAAGGCATGTTCACCAAAAACAGCTTGAATAGCTTTTATTTCCTGCGGATCACCAAGTGGAGTAGATGTTCCGTGCACATTCACGTAATCAATTTCGGTTGGCTGCATACCAGCATCTAATAATGCAGCTTTCATAACATTAGCCGCACCAATTCCTTCTGGATGTGGAGCAGTCATGTGATAAGCATCGGCAGTAGCACCGTAACCTACTATTTCGCCATAAATTTTAGCACCACGAGCTTTGGCATGCTCTAATTCTTCAAGCATTAATGCACCAGCACCTTCACCCAAAACAAATCCATCTCTATCTAAATCGAATGGACGTGAGGCAGTTTCTGGACTATCGTTTCTTTCAGAAAGTGCTTTCATTGAGTTAAAACCACCCATTGCAGCTTCGTTTACTACAGCTTCAGAACCACCAGTTAAAACCATATCGGCTCTATTTGATTGAATATACATAAATGCATCTCCAATGGCGTTGGTACTTGAAGCACAAGCAGAAACAACTGCAAAGTTTGGACCTCTAAATCCGTATTTTATTGAAATTAAGCCCGCTGCAATATCAGCAATCATCATAGGAATGAAGAAAGGGCTAAAGCGAGGGGTTCCATCGCCTTTAGCAAACGAAGTAACTTCGTCTAAGAAAGTTTTTAATCCACCAATTCCAGAAGCCCAAATTACACCAACTCTATCTTTGTTAACTGTTTCTAAATCAAGTCCGCTGTCTTTAACGGCTTCATCAGAAGTTACCATAGCAAATTGAGTGAATCTGTCCATTCTTCTAGCATCTTTTTTATCAAGATACTGGTTTGGATCAAAGTTTTTTACTTCGCAAGCAAATTTTGTTTTGAAATGGGTGGTATCAAATTGGGTAATAGGCGCACTGCCACTTACCCCATTTGATAATCCATTCCAATACTCCTGCAAACTGTTACCTATTGGAGTGATAGCCCCAAGGCCAGTAATTACTACTCTGCGTTTATGCATGTAAGATTAGTTTTGGGAGATGTTTGTTTTAATTTTTTTTGTAAAATTAGCTGATTATGGTTTTACATTTTGTTCAATGTAACTTACAGCTTGTCCAACTGTACCAATTTTTTCAGCTTGATCATCAGGAATTGCAATATTAAATTCTTTTTCAAATTCCATAATAAGCTCTACAGTATCTAATGAATCTGCGCCTAAATCGTTTGTAAAACTTGCTTCGTCTGTAATCTCAGCTTCTTCAACACCAAGTTTGTCCATGATGATGGTTTTTACTTTTCCTTTAATTTCTGACATTTTTGTATTGTTTAAATTTTTAGATGTGGGTGCAAATAAAGCAGTTTTTATTAAAAAAATAAATTTTTATCTATTTCAGTAATTACTACAGCTCGTTTTGCGGTTGATTTTTGTTTTTATTATATTGTGTTTTTTTAATATTTTAGTTACAATAAATTGATTTTCAGCACTATTACTTTTAACACCTTTTGTATCAATTTTGTGAATAATATTTATGTTAATTGTAAAATTTACCTTTCTAAAAACAATAAAAGTAGTAAATAGTTATAATTTTATACCATAAGCTAAATCGCCTGCATCGCCCAAACCAGGAACTATATAACTATTTTCATTTAAATCTTTATCAATTGCAGCTGTAATAATACTTGCTTTAGGCATAAATCGGTTTACATAAACCAAACCCTGCTCACTTGCAATTAAACTAGCTATTATAACTTTAGCAGGAACTCCATGTTTACAAATTGCTTGATACGCCAAATACATACTTCGGCCTGTAGCCAACATTGGGTCAATTAATATGACCGTTTTATCTTGCAAATTAGGCGAAGCCATGTATTCTACTACAATTTCGAATTCACCAGGAGCGCTGTGCTTTCTATATGCCGAAACAAATGCAGAGTCTGATTGATCGAAAAAATCTAAAAAACCTTCGTGCATAATCAATCCAGCACGTAAAATACTACAAACTACAGGTTGATTATTGATTACACTAACCTCCGTATCTGCTAATGGAGTAGTAATAGTTTTGGTTTCGTAATCCAATTGCTTACTTACTTCGTAAGCCAATATTTGAGCTATTCTAAATAAATTTTTTCTGAACCTAAGCGCATCTTTTTGTACTTCTTTATCTCTAATTTGAGCTAAAAAATGCTGTACAATGGAGTTATTTTCAGAAAGGTTGATTAACATAAAACTAGGTAATTTAAACTCAACTATTTTTTTAATGAAGGCGTTTTGTAAATTCTAACTGAATCTACTTTATTTTTTACCTCCATAGCTTTTATATCCACCTTGGATTTCATTAATTGATATTTTATGCTATCTTGTTTAGTTAAAGTTCTAATTTTCATTACACTATCAATAGAATTTTGAAATTTACTAACTAGTAACGCGTTGGCTTTATTTTCACTTACAGTAATTGGGTCAACCAAATCGGTAGGATAAATTCGAACACCATAGTTTGAACTTCCTTTTAGCATAGGTGCCGCAGCTATTTGGCGATAACGTTTAAAAAACACTAAATCGCGTGTATTAAATCCTTGTGGAGTAATGCTTTCAATTAATTTTCCGGTTTCCACTTCCCAAATTTTTATGCTTCCATCATTACAACCAGTTGCACAGTATTTGCTATCGAAACTAAAAGCCACTGCTGTAACTTTCCAGCAATCAACGGCTAATTTACGCAACTCTTTACCAGTTTTTAAATCCCAAATTCTTGCACTTTTATCGTTGCTACCTGTTAATAAATACATTTGGTTAGGGCTGATTTCTAATGCATTAATAGCATCAGTATGACCCACAAATGTGCGTTGAGTTTGTCCATTTGCAGCATTTATTACCTTTACAAAAGGTTCTTGACCAGCTACAAAAAGTGTTCTAGGGTCGTTGCTCATAGCAATGGCATTAATAGCCACACCATTATTTAATTCTCTTAATTTTTTTTGTGTTTCTAAACTCCAAATAATAATACGGCCTGCATCATCACCACTAAAAACAACTTTACCACTATTATCAAAGATTACTGCATTGATGTTTGAAGTATGACCATCAGCCGCTACTAACATTTTGGTTTTCTTAAAAGTACTATCATACACATTTACCACAAAATCGTTAGAAGCACTTACCAACAAATTGCCTTGCTTGTTAAATTTTAAAGCATTTATTTGTGCTCTATGCGCATTTGGAATTGTTTTTATTAACTTAAAAGTGGTATCGCCACTGTAAATATTTATTGAATTATCCCAACCTGCCGATGCTAAAACATTGAACTTTAATGAAAAAGCCAATGCATTTAAATCGTTGTTATGACCAGGCAGAATTAATTGAGGTTCTGTTAATTGCTTTTGGGCAAAAGCACCTTGAAAAACTAGTGTACTAAGTAGAATAAAAATTATTTTTTTCATAAATAACCTAATGGTAATTGTCGCAATTTAATAATAATGCAACAAATTAAACTAATTTATTAGTAAATAGCTAAATGATTATACAACTTGCCCTTTTTGCCACTTAGGATACGATTTACAAAACTCAGTTAGTTTACACTCATCACACTTGGGTGATCTTGCTGTGCAAGTATATCTTCCGTGCAAAATTAACCAATGATGGGCTACAGCTACGTATTCCTCTGGTATATATTTAATTAGCTCTTTTTCGGTTTGTAGTGGTGTTTTTGAATTGGTAGTTAACCCGAGGCGATTACTTACTCTAAACACATGGGTATCAACTGCCATGCTGGGTTGGTTATAAACTACCGAAGTAATTACATTAGCAGTTTTACGGCCAACACCCGGAAGTTTTGTAAGATTTTCTGTTGTTTCTGGAACTTTTCCATTAAAATCGTTTACCAACATTTGAGCCATACCAATTAAGTGTTTGCTTTTATTACTTGGATAACTAACTGATTTTATATAGTGAAAAACTTCATCAAACTCAGCTTCGGCTAATTTTTGTGGCGTTGGAAAAGCTTTAAACAATGCTGGCGTAATCATATTAATACGTTTATCGGTGCATTGGGCCGAAAGTATAACTGCTATTAAAAGTTGAAAAGGATTTTCATAATGCAGTTCCGTTTCTGCAATTGGCTGATTAGTTTTAAAATAGTTTATAATTTGCTCAAATCGTTCTTGCTTTTTCATAAAATGGGTTTGTTTTATTTCTACAATATTATGCTCAAAATGTTTAAACAATAATTGTATTGATTATTATTGCTCCAAAATAAATAAAAACATGAAACTATTTTCAACCATTGCCTTTATTTTGGTATTTAATATTATTGGCTTTTCGCAAAACAATGAAGATTCGTTAATGAATGCTTTTACGCCAGAAAAAAAATCGGCTAAAATATTTACCCAAAAAGCCATTCAATTTAACTCAAACGATAGCATAAATCCTGATTATGAATTAAAAGCTGGTAATAACCTATTATTTGAATACGAGTTTAGAAGCAAAGAATACCTTCAAATAGCCGATGATGAAATAGTAGAAAGGTTAATTTTTACCATTAACCCAAAAGTAAAAAGTTTTTACTTTAAATCATCTAACTTAAAAAACATACCTATATTATATACTCAAAGTTGTTTTTGCCGCGATGCAGGAACCTATAAAATAAAAAACGGAACATTTATAGGTAGAAAAGTTAACAAAACTACTTGGAAAGTAAAAGTTAAATTTAGCTATATAGCTCGTAACTCTAATTTAGTGGTAAAAAAAGCATACACCTTAACTTACAAAATAGCTAAAAATAATGACTGATATTTTTGAAATAAAACCTGCTACCAAAAATGATGCAGGAATCATTTTAGAATTAATAAAAGATATTGCCGAATACGAAAAATTATCGGACCAAGTAGAAGCAACAGAAGAAAGTATTGTGAAATATTTATTCGAAGAAAAAGCTTTTGCCGAATGTTTGATTGGTTTTGAAAACCATGTACCAATTGGTTTTGCCTTGTTTTTTCATAACTACAGTACCTTTGTAAGCAAGCCCGGTATTTACTTGGAAGATTTATTTGTTAAAGAAAAATACAGGGGAAAAGGTTATGGCAAAAAACTACTGTTAAGCCTAGTAAAAATAGCGCAAGAGCGCAACTGCGGCAGAGTAGAATGGAGTGTATTAAACTGGAATAAACCTGCCATTGATTTTTATGAAAGCTTGGGCGCTACACCCATGAACGAATGGACAGTTTACCGATTAAACCAAGAAGCAATAAATAAGTTAGTATCATAAATGATTGTAAATATATATACCGATGGTTCGGCAAGAGGAAACCCCGGAAATGGTGGTTATGGAATAGTATTAACCAGCGGACAATTTAGAAAAGAACTTTCGGCTGGCTACCGATTAACTACTAATAACCGAATGGAATTATTGGCGGTTATTGTAGCATTGCAACAACTAAAAAAACCGAACACACAAGTTAACATTTATACTGATAGTAAATATGTATGCGATGCCATAGAAAAAAAATGGGTTTTTGGATGGAAACAAAAAAACTTTGCTGGTAAAAAAAATGGTGATTTATGGAATGAGTTTTTGAAAATTTATGCTCAACACCAAGTAAAAATGCATTGGGTAAAAGGCCATGCCGGACATCCGGGGAATGAACGCTGCGACCAACTAGCCACAGCAGCTGCAGATGATAGAGCTAACCTGATGATTGACCATGTGTATGAACAAGAACAAAAAGCCGAAAAAGGTTTAGTTTAGAAGTTCTATTATCATAAAAAAGCCTTGATTACTAGTTGTAATAAAGGCTTTTTTGTTCTAGTTTTTTACTCCTAACTTAGTCAATATATCATCCATTAAACACCATTTGGTTATAGATGATTGAAGCAAGTTAGCCCCAACAAATAAGGTAAACCACAACCAATTTTGATTGACAAAAATTGAAAGTAAAACACTAATTATTATAAAACTACCTGCTATTGCGGTTATTATTCTGCTTTTCATTTTCTTAGTATTTAGTTAAATTTTTCAATGTTAAGAACCGCAACATGTATATGCGAAAGGGTTTCTTGTTGGTTATTAAAAACATTTACGGCATCGCAAACAGTTTCTACATTTTCAGTTGGAACAAATGCATAAAATAGTATTGACTCGTTTTCATTCATTTCAGTTCCAAACCAATTGGTAGCTAAAGCATCTTGCATGGCATTTCTATAGCCAACTAAATTGCTGTAAGAATATGTTTTTACTTGTGCTTGCTTTAAAATTTGTTTTACTTCCTTACCAAACTCGGCTACCGAAGTTATAATTAATAGTTTCATAGTATTTAGTTACTTGTTTTGTTATTACTTTCAATTGTTGGTTTTTCCCATTTTTTTCTTTCGGTTACATAATAAATAATTGGTACTACCAAAAGAGTTAAAATGGTTGAAACAATGGCTCCAAAAACCAAGGAAATGGCTAATCCTTGAAAAATAGGATCGAATAAAATAATAGATGCGCCAATAACTACCGCTCCCGTTGTTAATAAAATTGGTGTTGTTCTAACTGCACCTGCTTCAATAATTGCCTGCTTTAAAGCCACTCCTTCGTGTAACCTAATTTCAATAAAATCAATTAGTAAAACAGAGTTTCGAACCATTACTCCAGCTAAAGCAATCATTCCAATAAATGAAGTAGCTGTAAAAAATGCGCCCAAAGCCCAATGTCCAAATACAATTCCAATTAATGAAAGAGGAATTGCCATCATCATTACCATTGGAGTTTTAAAATTTTGAAACCAACCAACTATTAGCATATAAATGATTACTATAACAATTAAAAATGCAGCTCCTAAATCTCTGAACACCTCTAACGTAATTTGCCATTCGCCATCCCACTTTACTGTAAAATCGCTTTCATCTGATGGTTGTTCCATATAAAGTTCATTTACTTTATAGCCTTTTGGCAATTGCATTTTTTGTAATTTTTCGTTCATTCCTAATATGGCATATACCGGACTTTCTAAAGCTCCAGCCATATCGGCTGTTACATAAACCACACGTTTTTGGTCTTTTCGGTAAATGGTTTTTTGAAGCGAATCATTAACAATTTTCACTAAATCGCTTATAGGAACTACATTACCCCTACTTCCTTTTATTTTTATATTTCCAATGTCTTGTAAACTTGTTTTATCTTTATCGTCAAGCGATAAAACAATACCAACACTATTATTTGAGTTTTCATCGTATAAATTAGAAATAGGATATTCTTTTAAAAGATAAGTTAAATTTCCAACTACTTGCTGCGGAGCAATTCCATTTAACATGGCTTTTTCTTTATCAATTTCTAGCTTATATTCTGTTTGATTATCTTCTGTCATCCAATCTACATCTACTATATCGCTAGTGGTTTCTAAAATGGTTTTTACTTGATTAGCTACTTTAATTTGCTCTTTGTAATCAGGACCATAAATTTCGGCAACTAAAGTTGAAAGCACCGGTGGGCCGGGTGGAACTTCAATAATTTTAACATTAGCACCATATTTCTTGGCTATTTTTTGAATCATTGGCCTCACCTCTTTGGCTATATGATGGCTTTGTAAATTTCGTTCTTCTTTATGTAATAAATTTACCTGAATATCGGCCATATTACTTCCACCACGCAAATCGTAATGACGAACCAAACCATTAAATGTAATTGGTGCTGAAGCTCCTATATAATTTTGATAATTAACTACTTCTGGAACAGTTGAAAGATATTGAGCTATTTCTTTGGTTACAGCAGCAGTTCTTTCTAAAGTGGTTCCCTCGGGCATATCAATTACTACTTGAAACTCATTTTTATTATCGAAAGGCAACATTTTAACTACTACCGATTTGTTAAAAAACATCAATACAGAACCAATTAAAAGTACTACAGTTCCGCCTACTAAAAGTCTTCTTTTTTTGCTGCTTTCAAGCAATGGTCTTTCTAGTTTATTGTAAATCTTATATATCCAATTGGTTTCTAAACCTTGCTCTTCTTTGTGTTTTTGTTCTTCTTTTTCTTGCAATAAATGATAACCTAAATATGGCGTTACCGTTAGTGCCACAAAAAGCGAAAGCAACATAGCTATAGATGCACCAATAGGCATTGGACTCATATACGGACCCATCATTCCTGAAACAAAAGCCATAGGTAAAATAGCCGCTATTACTGTAAATGTGGCCAAAATGGTAGGATTACCTACTTCGTTAATGGCATAAATAGCTGCTTGTTTAAATGGCAATCGTTTCATTTTAAAATGTCGATGCATATTTTCGGCTATTATAATACTATCATCAACCACAATTCCAACCACAAATACCAAAGCAAAAAGTGTAATTCTATTTAAGGTATAACCTAATAAATAATAAGCAAATAATGTTAAAGCAAAAGTTAATGGCACCGAAAAGAAAACCACTAAACCACCTCGCCAACCCATGGCTAATATTACTAAAAACGTTACCGCTATAATGGCTATTCCTAAATGTAGTAATAACTCCCCTACTTTATCCGAAGCAGTTTCGCCATAATTACGTGTAACTTCTACATGTACATCGTTGGTAATAATTGTTTTCTTTAGATGTGCTACTTTTTCTAAAATTTTTTCAGAAATTTTCATTGCATCAGCACCTTTAACCTTACCAATAGAAATAGTTACTGCAGGATATTCGGAGTTAGCCGCTTTATATTTTTCGTTAGCTTTTCCATATCCAAACGAAACATAGCTACTATTGGTAGCTGGACCATCTTCAATGGTAGCAACTTGTTTTAAATAAACAGGTAAATTTGCATTAACACCCACTACTAAATTTTCAATATCCTCTACAGTTTTTAAAAATTTACCTGTTGTTATCAAATATTCTTTATCGTTATTTACTATACTGCCCGACTGAGAACTACCATTATTAGCTTGTATCATTTGCATGATATTTAAGGCATCTATACCGTTTTCAGCTAATTTATCTTTATCTAATATTACTTTTAGTTGGCGGCTGCGTCCACCAATTTCTTTTGTAATAGCTACATCTTTTATTTTTTCAATTTCTGAGGTTACTTCCTCGGCTATTTGTTTTATTTCAAAATCGTTTAATTTTTCACTCCAAAGTGTTAACCCTAGCATAGGCACATCGTCAATAGAGCGGGTTTTAACAACTGGCTTATAAATTCCAGCTTGAAACATGTTTTCGTGTTTTGCTAATTCATCATATAGTTTTACGTACGAACGCTCCACATCTTGACCAACATAAAACTGAACAATTAGCATGGCTTGACCATTCATAGCCATACTGTGCACATGCTCCACTCCTTTTATATTTGAAATAATTTTTTCTAATGGTTTAACTACTCTGTTTTCAACCTCAGTTGGATTTGCTCCAGGATAACCTACCATTACATCGGCCATTGGAACATTAATTTGCGGTTCTTCTTCGCGCGGAATTAAAAACGAACTATATACGCCTATTACCATCAACCCAACCATTAACAAAATAGTTAACTTTGAATTGATAAAAAAATGGGCAATTTTACCTGAAATACCTTCTTGCATTTTATTTTTTGATTATCTTATTTTTGATTAATTGATGTAATTTATTTCACACTAACTTTAGCACCATTGTATAATTTACCTTCGCTTGAAATAATGTATTGTTCATTAGCTGCCAAACCCGATAATATTTCTACTTGATTATCGTAAATCTTTCCTGTTCTAACCCATCTTAAAATGGCTATTCCATCATTACCGATTGTATAAATACCTGTTAACTGTCCTTGTTTTACCAATGCACTTAAAGGAACTAAAATTTTATTTACTAACTCGTTACTTTCAGCTTTTGTAGTGGTTTTAAATAACACATTTACAAACATGCCCGATAAAACTTTATTGCTTGGGTTTACCAATCCAATTTTAACCAAATATTGTCCACCAGTATTTTTAGCCGAAGCACTTACTTCTACCACTTTACCCAATACCGTTTGATTAATTGATTTAACCAAAACAGAAACAGGCATTCCATTTTCAATATTGGTAATATCGGTTTCAGAAACCATGGCTGTAACTTGTAAGTGAGCCTCGCCTTCTATACTTAACAATGGCATTGCGGGATTTGCCATATCGCCTTCTTTTATAAAAGTATTAGTAATTACCCCAGCAAAAGGAGCTGAAATAGAAGTATAATTAAACTGAGCCATCACTTCATTACGCATTTGCTTGGCAGCCTCAAGACCCGCTTTTGCCATTTCATACCTTGTGGTCATATCATCTAATTCCTTTTGCGATGCACTTTGTTGGTTAAATAAAGCTACAAAACGGTCATAATCTTTCTTAGCATTGTTATAACCTGCAGTGGCTTGTTGAATAGAAGCTTCTACTTGAGCTTTTTTAGCTTGTAAATCAGCATTATTAATGGTTACTAATTGTTGACCTGCACTTACCTTTTGGCCAACTTTTACATTCAATTTGGTAACATAACCCATCATTCGGGTGCTTATGTTAGCACTGTTTTCAGCTTCTATTTTTCCACTTGCGGCTATAGCTTTTTCAATATTATTATTGGCTGAGGTGCTAGTTTTAACTACTATAGCGTCTTCATTATTTTCAATTACTTTTTTATCGTTGCTACAAGCACTCATGCCTAATAAGGCTACTAAAACAAATACTACTTTATTTATATTTTTCATTTTATTATTTCTAAATTTAAATTGATTATTCAATACTTTATTTTGTTAAAAACTGTTGGAATTGTTTGGTAAAATTGTATTCAAAAATGGCCTGTAAATGAAACAATTCCTTTTGCAGCAATTGGGTTTCGGCTTGCAGTAAATCGGTAGTTTTTTCTAGCCCTTGGTTAAATCTATTTTGCCTAATTCTATATACTTCTTGCGATTGCTCAAAGGCCAATTGAGATAAAAACACTTTATTTTCAGCATCTTTTAATTGGCGATTGGTTTTATTCAACTCTAACTCACTTTGTTTTTTATATAAGTCAACTTCGGTTGATGCTTTTTCAAAATCGGCTTTAGCTTTACTTACTTTAGCTATTGATTTATAACCATCAAATACATTCCACGAAAGTTGAGCACCAAGCAAATAACCTGTTGCTGATGTTCCAAAAATGGTTTTATCGTACATTTGATAATTGCCAAAAGCATTTAACCTCGGCAAAAAACTCATTTTACTTAAGGTAACCATTTTACTATAAGCTTCGGTCGATTTTTCAGCAGCCTTAATATCTTTTCTATTAGCCAATACAAATGCGTTTGCTGGTTCTATTAGAATATTTGTTTCTAATGCTTCGGTAGGTTTATAAGTTTTGCCTTTGGCATCTTCGTTCAGTAAAAATGCTAGGTAATCCGATGCATTTTGAACATTGCTTTTGGCGTATTGCCATTGATTTTCAATTTCATTAACACTTACCTGCACATTCAGCAAATCGGTTTTTTGTAATAAGCCTTGCTTATAATAGTTTTCAACTAATTTTAAATTGGCTTTACCTGTAGCAGTGGCATTTTCAAATACTTTTAAGGCTTTATAAGCCAATTGTAGCTGCATGTATGCCTTAGTTACCTCTAATGCCAAATATTCTTTGGTACGCTCCGTTTGAAGTTGATAAGCTTGCATTTTACTTTTAGCAGCCTGCCAACCATAAATTCCATCTATATTAATTAAAGGCAGCTGAACTTCAATTAATGTAGCAAAATTTTGAGTTCTTTCAGGGTTATTTAATAATGTTGGGTTAAAATCGGCTGGAGTTAAAATGGCTTGATTTAGCTTTGAACCAAATGCCATTAAAGGATTAGTAGTGGTAATACCTGTGTGCGAAACATTGATGTTAGGTAAAAAAAGTGAATTGGATTGCTGGTAATCAGCTTTGGCTGATTGATAGTTGTTTTCAGCAATTTTTACTTGAAGATTTTTTTGCGCTACTTGGGTAAGTAGCTGATTTTTTGAAATGAGTACGGTGTCTTGTCCAAATACATTGGAGTATAAAACAGCCGTACTAACTAAGGTTAATAAATATTTTTTTTTCATATTGATTGCTAGATGCCTAGCTAAAAGTTTGATGTTTATTGTGGTGCGAAGGTGAGGATGCTTATTTTAGCATACAGCTACTTTTGTTACATAACTAACAAACTATCTTAAAATCAATACTTTTAAACCTTGCAGAAAGTACAAACTGCCACGATTAATCACCGCGTGACTGATTCAATTGCCACGACTGATTCAATTGCCACGACCTTTAGGTTGTGGGATAAAAAGATTACAAACCAATGGCTTTAGCCAAACTCTTCTTGATTGAAACAAATGGCTGGATAAGTTTTGGCTAAAGCCTAAATTGTGTTTTACTATTGTTCCACGCCCTAAAGGGCGTGGCAAAGGAAGCATTCAAATAATACATTTCTATATTAATAATCTTTATAATAATTAGTTTTTGTTACCTATTCAATCAAATTTCTTAATCATTTGTAAAAACTATTTGAATGATTAATTACCTCGACCGATTGTATAACCACGATCAATTGCCACGACCTTTAGGTCGTGGGATAAAGAAATAACTAAATAACTAAAATTTTACTCCATGCCTTCCAATGCTTCAATGCAGGCTTTTAAATCATCGAACCAATATTTACAGATGTCATTGTCGTTTTCTGTTTCATACAAAATAACTTTAAGCCTTGGCAAATACTGTTTATTGGGCATAGCCAATATGGCTTCAAATAATAAAGAACCAAAATTATCATTCAGCAATTCATTGGCTATAACTTTTTCAATACCCATTACTCTTCTGGTAGCTAAACCTACTATAGCTTCAAAATGAGTTTCTTCGTGTTTATCTGTAACTCTTTGCCATAATGCAGCTCTAATTTGTTTATTGTTTCTTTCGTTTTGATTAGCTATTCCAAAAGTTGCCCAATTCCTAATAATGCTATATTTATCGTTAGAAAGATGTATTAAAATTTGAATTGCTTTTAAATTATTAACTCTTAACAATGCAAAAACCAAGGCTTCTCTTATAAAATGATTGGCATTGTTTTTAAATACGCTTAACTTAACTACTTGGTCAGTATTCAAATCATCGTTATTATGTCCAATGGCGTATAGAAAGTCAACAATTATATCGTCATTGTTTTCAATTGCCAATCTATTAAAAAACAAAGCTATGGTCTCATTTACAAAAGGTCTTGGAGGATTACCTAACTGCGACAATATGTGTATTCCTGCTTTTCTAAACCTATCATTGGGCGATTGGATTAACTCTACACAAGTTTTAAATAATTCAATACTTGGGCGTTTCCTTAATTCAATAATATTTTCAAAACTGGCGTAATAATTTTTATTATTTAATATTCTAAACAATAATTTTTCATTGGTAAAATTTGCCCTGCCCATGTTCTATATTTTAAATAATCTTTAGCTGTATTTTCCAGATTACAAAATCTTTTCAAAGCAAATACTGCTGCTTACATTTTTATATTGACCATAGTTTGGAATAACTTTAAAATGGCATTTTTTATACAAACCAATGGCTTCATGCATTTTATCGCCAGTTTCTAAAATGCACTTTTTATAACCCAACTCTTTGGCCCAAAGTTCTAAATTTTGCAAAACTAATACCGCTACGCCTTTTCCTCGTTGGTATTTTGGTACAAACATTCTTTTTATTTCCATGGTTTGGTTATCATAAAATTTTATGGCACCGCAACCCACAGCTTCGTTATTAACATAAGCCACCACTACATTATTTATAAGATCTATTTTATTATACTGAGCAAAAAAATCGTTGGTATCGCCATTACGAATGGCTAAATCTTTATCTAATTCCAATACCAAACTTTGAAAATCATTGTTATTTGAATTGGTTCTTATCAGTGTAATCATTTGTATGATACTATTTTATTGTTTTAGTAATAAACGAGCCAATAATACTGTTTCTTCTTGGCCTTGTTTTTTGTGTTTAATGGTAAAATAAATATTAAATAGTTGACGGCCTTTTACTTGTTTTAACTTTAGAATTCCCTCCAAAGGAACCGAAGCTTCAAACATAAAATTATTGTGGTAATTCGACAAAGTGCTAATCATTTCATCTTTATTATTCTTTATGGTTAAAGTAGTAATAAAATTTTCACCATCAGCACCACAAATAAATCGCTTAGCAAACAAAGTATCAGTTAACTTTAATTTACTCTTTTCTAGGCTAAGCGTATCGCCCATGTTATTGTTTTTTGATGAACCCCAGTGCGCAACTTTACCTATACTTAAATGCCACGAATTGGCATTTTTTGGTTTAATTACAGCTACTTTCCATGAACAAAAAACAGAAACCAACACAATTATTACGAGCATTTCTAATTTATACATATTTATATATTTTAGGTTATTTATTTACTAAAAATCAATTGGACTATTTTAGCTTTAAAAAGTTACATACTACTCTTTTATTTCATATAGTAATTTACACATATTTATAAAATTGCTATCTATTCTTAAAGATACACAAGTAATAATATGTAAATTCCTTTGTGTACATTTATCTTTTGGGGGTTTATATGCTGCTAAACTTTCTCTTAATACTTCCAAAGTTCTTCTTCATTTACATCAAAAACATATTTATTAAGTGTAAAGAGAATATCATCGAAAGTATTGCCATTACTTATGGCATTTTTTATAACACTTGCTTCTTCATATTGGGTTAATATATCATCATCTTTATCAATACATAAGGAAATATCATTTTTAAGCTCATTTAAGCTATAAACTCCTTCTTCTTCCCATTCCAAGTCAACTTTAACAATTGGATTATAAAAAGTATTAGCTAAAAAGCGAGTTATAAAGTTGGTTTTGATATGGTTATTTATGAATTCTAAAGTCCATCTTTTTCCGTTGGAGTCATAAATTTTATATTCGGCTTTGCTTTGATTTAAAAATGAAAGAGTTGATACATTACGAAGTGCAATATCATCATCAATTATATCTAGTCCTTGCAATTTATAAATTGTAATAATTGGAAATTCAGGTTTCATTTTTTTATTTAATACTTTGCTATTACTTACATGTTGCCAGACTCGGGCCAGTTAGACCAATGTGAATTAGGTGGCAAAGTTGGTTTATAATAATTGGCGTCATTTGTTACAATAACTTTAGCTATTAACTGCCAAGTTTCATATGTACTTGGTCTGTTATTTTCCCAAATTTCTCTATTAAAACTATTATTCAAAATCTCCTGTTGCCTAAATGCTTGCGCAAAACTTTCAAAAGTAGTTCCATTTAATCCAGTCAAGTTTTTGTTGAACTCATAAGTTTGCCTTAGGTGTTCATCAGTCATAGTAGGTGAAATTAGCAATTGAAAGTCTTTATGAAACCACTCATCAATAACCAATATTTTTTTCAAATCAGTTGGAATCGATTTATACAGTTCAATGTCTGTCGCTCTAAACAAATCACTATTCTGTAATACCATTAACCTACCCACCTCTTCAACTCTAATTGCGTTAGGCTCACACTCTACTAGTTCAATACCAGCATCAGTATAATCTTGTTTATTATTACTTATTGCAACCTGCTGACCTCTAACTATCCAAAATTTAGCATTCGGCAATAAACTTTCACCATCAATAGTTTCATTAAAGCTATCAAAATCAATTGGATATACACTATAATTATTAGTAGGTCGTTGGTTATAAAATTCTAAGTTTGTTAAACAATTTCCATAATAATTGATATCAAGCATTATTGCTCCTGCTCTTGGATTATAGCCAAGTCTTTCAATGGCTATTGCCCAACGGTTATTATTATCACAAAATACATTTATCCTTGAATCAATTAGATAAGAGTAACCATGTTCAAGTTCTACAAACGAACAATAATATCCATCATTTGAATGATCAAGCGTATTTAATATTTCTTCCTCGGTCATTGTGTGTTTTTGGTTTTATAATAGTAAGTAAAGTTTAAGTGCTGGTAATATGCAATTATTTATCTCTCTATCCAAATTCCCATAAAACTCTTTTTCCAGCTTTAATAGCTAAGTCAAGAAAGCTGTAACATGCTTCAAATTCATCTTTGAAATGCTCGGCTTTGGTTATTGATTTGGTAAAATAACGTTTACCTGCAATTTCTATTTCGGGTTTTACTTCTACAAAAAAGTCAACCTTGCCATAATCTTTAAAATAACTTTTTACATTAATTTTATTTCTGACCTTCTCATAATTATCATAATAAAATAAATCACCCTCTAGGCGAGCTTTAATGCCATTAATTTTTGTGTAGCCTATTTCATATTTCAGCCCTGAATCAGCATATGCATAATGAACTAAAGGCAATTCAGTACATTTATCATATAAATATTTTTCAACCTGCATAAGTGCATTTTTCAAACGCTCAGGCTCTCTTTCTCTGTCTTTTATTTCTTGGCTTCTGATTACCAATTTATCCCTCATTTTATTTATTTCTTCTAATGTAATTTTACCATTCAGCGCTTTATACAATACTATTGGCAATTTTGCCTTTTCTAACATGGTTGCATCACGCTTTTTGCCAAGCACTATTTCACCACTTGTATTCGGTGTTATAATATTTACTTCATCTTGGGTAAAAAAATCACTAAAACGTATATACCGCTCAAAAATAATTTCATCTTTGAAACTTCTAGATAGATAGGGGCTTTTTATGCTATCATCAGCAACAAATAAATCTAAATCTTGTCCCATTATTATTCTTTTAAAAAATTACCATTATTTTATTAGTTTTTCTTTCAGTTGTCATATTTATAAACCCTGCTGTTTAACCATTTCCAAACATATGCTTCATGTCCAAGATAATTGTATTTTTTAGCATCTAGTGTTGGGTTAAACTAGTTGCTTAAATTACTACAACAAACAGATTGCCAAATAAATTTTACTACAAAATTTTATTTGTATTAATCAAACTGTCAAAAATATTGGTTGCGATACTTGAAATTACTTCGTCAGAATGCAGTGTTAATTCTTCAAACATTTTTATGTCTCTAAACAATTTTTGCTTTATCTTTACTTCCCAATCACTTATTTCTATTTTTATTGATGTAAAATACTTGTCACTAGTGCACTCACTAAATCCTTGAAATATATCTAATAGTTCAATTTTTATTTTATCATCAAGTTGCAAAAGTCCAATTTTTAAAATTTCATAAGACGGCAACGCTGCTGTAGAAATAGACACCTGTTGATGACATAAAGAACACCACAGTTGGTGTGTTGCATCCAATGCAATTTCAATATCAATACAAAATAAATTTTTAAGATAGAAAGGAATAGTCTTTTCTGCATTTCCATAAGCTGTTTCAAATTCAGCCCAATTTATTGTATCAATTTTTTCACCAATTTCAGGAGGAATATTCGAAGGACAAACTTTTGGTATAAGTATGTCCGAAGTATTGTTCTGATTTAAGAAGTCAAAAAGTGTATCAACCTCTTTATCAAAATTTCTGTCTTTATTATTATTAAGGTCTGTCATGGGATTGCAGTTGCATAAAAGGCGGAATTTTTACAATAAAACTTGATTCAAAAAACTAATATTTGTTTAACGACAAAAGCATACTTGGATTACGAAACATCATTCTTTCAAAAAACCTTGTTAACCTTAGTTGTTTTTATTCATTAATTTTTTCGAAAATACCTTTTTCATTTCGTTCAAAACTTGAACCGACTTCAGATTCTAATAAATCTATAAAGGAATCATCTATTGATAAAACAGCTCCAAGAGAAACTAAACTTATATTTTTTGAGTCATCCATATATTCTTCTGATTCGTCTCCTGTTAGAACTCTCCAACCGGTATCAACATAATCTCGGTTTTCGTCTTTTTCCATTGGTGTTTCTCTATAAATGTAATTTATTGGTGCCTCTTCATAAAGAATTTTATTTGTAACAAAACATCTATCGTAATATTTATCTACCAAATTGGGTTCAGATAATTCCAAATCGTGATCGATGATATGTTTATGCTCAAAAAGTATTTCATCTCCTAAATAAAGTTCATGTAAATAATATGGATGATTGTCTAATTTTCCTTTGAACTTTTCTCCATTTATTTCTATAATCTCAACCCACATCCTCTCTGCTGATGGGTGTTCTGAATTAGAGGAATCAAACTTAAATGTAAGTTTTACTAAATTACCAACACTAAGTTTTTTCGTTATTTCTTTACTTGGTTTATAAAAAGTGTATTTGTTTTCTTGTGCTAATTTTTCAGCATCTGTTAGTTTCCAACTTCCCATTTTATAACCTAAAGAATTGATTCCTCGCAAATCAAATTCCCATTTTTTGTCAAGTTTACATAGCTCAATTATTTTTTTAACTAACTCTATTCCTTTTCTATCAATAATAATATAATGTTCAAACAATTCATTGCCCAAATTTTCAAATGCTATTCCCCATTCATTATTGTCAATTAACTCAAGTCTCGATTCGATTTGTTTAGTTATTCCATTTACTATTTCAGTTTCTTTTTCGCTAGGTAAAACTTCGGATTTTACATACTCAAAAAAGTCTTTTACGGCTTGTTTTCTTTTTTTCGAATTAAAAAATATCATATTGTTATTAAATGGTTGAAGCTTCATGTTTACACTTCAAAGCGTGTTACACAAGATCAAACTAATAATAGTTAATCTCTTTTTTGCTCTTTAAAAATTTCTTCTAATGTTTCTTTATAATTGGTGTATTTATAAAGGTTATTGTCTTTTAAAATGGAGCCAAGCAATAAATCATTTTTCTCTTTATCGCTTCTGTTTTCTTTATTTAAGCAAACTAAATGGAACAAAAGTGTTTCATAATACTTGTCAAGGTAATAACTTTTGTAACTCTGAATGCCTTTATCTTTTATTATATTCATTTCAAAATCGGTAAAGTACAAATCGGTATATTGATAATAAGCACGCCCATTAAATTTAGGATACTTCTTTATATTATCGTATGCTTTTTTTGTGTTTGCAGGTTTTACCACATTCATATATCCCCAAATTACACTGTTACAACTTCTCATACAACGCAAAAAGAAAATGCCTTTTTCTGTTTCGTCTTTAAAGTTGTAGTCTTTTAGTTTAAAATCAACTTTTGAAAAATTAAATGGCTGGTTTTTGTTTCCAACTGCTGTAAACAACATTCCATAATAATTGTCCACTAATTCATAAGTAGGAATATTTACAGCCATCAAACTATCAATAAGCTTGTTGTTATCAATTTGATTTTCTTCTCGCAGGTTATTACTTACCGCTCTGATTATAAAAATTTGTTTTAAAATTTTATCGTCAGGTCGGGCTAAAAACTGAGGCGTTAGCAATTTGTTTTTTATAGTAATTGTTTGAACAATAAATTCCGTAGCGCCTTTTAAGTCTTCTGGAATGGTGGCTTCTATTTCTTTTAAATCTTCTTTGGTTGGCTCGTTACGAAACATAAAGTCTTTGTAAGTTCTGCCAAGTTCAATAAATTTTGCGTTGTTGTTAGTTTGTCCAAAGGTTAAAACCGTCAGACAAAGTCCTAAAAATGTTAATATTGCTTTTTTCATCATGTTGTTTTTAATTCTTAATAATATGTTGGTTCTTGGCCAAAGTGTAAGTTTCTAAGCACAATGCTAAAAGCTTTCGGGATGATTTAATCATTAAACCGCCTTTTGCAAATGTGCTGTTATGTGCAGATTTATTTGTCAGCAATTTTAAATGTCGTTGATATTTTTTGTCCCAACATTTTTAAGTCCTCAATTTTAGTTTTGATAGAGCCAATAGAAACTATTAGAATTAAGTTGTCAAAACGTTTTAAATAGTAAACGTTCACTGATTTTTGGTCCTTTGATAATTTTGCAACTGCTGAATAATAAATCCAATTTACTTGTGTCTTGATTGGCATCTCAAAATTTTCAACAGCCCCAGTCATTTTGATATCATTCAAATACTCATTTGCTATTTCCAAAACTTTATCGTCATTGACATTTGGATTTTTAATTTTTTCTTGTTTCGAAAAATCAATTATTCGAAAATTTATAGTGATGTCCTTTGCTTTATTTTCATATTCTTGTTCAAATATGATTCTATCGTCAAATTCTGAAGTTGTCGATATTTTTGTCTCTAATTTTTCTAATGACTCAAAATAAAAATTCATTTTGTCATATTTAAATGTCATTGAAGTCAAAATTAGAATTGCCATTGTCGAAAGTATTATTTGTTTCATGTCGTCTAAAATTTGCACATAACGTTTTGCAGCTACAAGATGTTGCCGATTTCGGAGACGAAAACTGTCTGCCACCACTAAACTTGATACAAAGCACAAAGCTTTATTTAACCACTGAACCGCCAATTTCTTGTAGGTGCTGTTATAGCCATTTGTTCTTTTCATCTTGTCCAATAAATTTCTAAAAATTCGTGTGCTGTCTTTGGAATAAGTTGTCTGTCCTCTTTACTTTGTCCGCTTACTGATTGCAATTTTTCTTTAAGGTCAACATAAATTGGGTGTTTCATACTCGAAAGTAAAAGTCCTCCTTTGTTGAGTTCTTCCGTTATTTCGGTTTTCAGTTTATGCTTGTCAGTTTGTAAGTCGTCTATGTAGTCAAAGCCCCGTTTTACAATTGAATTTGATTTTAGTCTTTCAAATTGCTTGTCAAGGAATGGAAGTCCATATTTTTTAAAGTCGCTAAAAATTTCCTTCACAGTTTTTGTTGTCGTTTCAACTTGTCCGTTGTGGAAATAGTATGCGTCTTCAATTTTTAATACACCAGAATTATGTCGCAATACTTTCAAGTCATTATGGGGATTTAGAAGTCCATTGTTGTATTGGTTTGAAAAAATGTATTCTGGATTTATTCTTGAAACAATTGAGCATGCAAAATATTTGTCCTTAAGAGTAAAGATTATATGAAGTTTTTCATAAACTGTGAAATTGTTTACCTGTCTTATTCGTTGAAATGTGTAGCAACTATTTTTATATTCTAAAAATTCAAAGTCAGGCAAAATTTCACATGCCGCCTGAATGAGAATTTGTTTTATCTCTCCTTTTTTCAGTTCGGGTGATTTGTCCTGCTTAGTTGTCATCTCTTTCATTTTGTCTATCAAGTTCAATTTGTCTGTTCGGTTGGGATGTCGTTTTACAATTGGCTATAAATTAAATATATGTCTCATTTTATAAGAACAATCTCCTCTATTGGGTCAGATAGGTCTCATAAAAAGACTTTTTTCAAATACAAACATATTTAATACCACCACTTTTACAAGTTAAATTTAATTTTTATTTAAACTAAACCATATTGTTTTAAATTATATTTAGTTTTTCATTTATAAGTTACATAATAACGTAATGACATCATGAACTTTCATACATACGTTACACCATGATGCAATGATATCATGAACGTTCAGACATACGTTACATCGTAATGCAATGACATCATGAACGTTCATACATAAGTTACACCATGATGCATTGACATAATGAACGTTCATACATACGTTACATCATGATGCAGTGATATGCTGAAACTTTAACTATTAAATACAACAATCTTATTATCAATCTATTACACAAAAAAAATCCCAAGCTATGCAGCGTATCTGCTAGCTTGGGATTGTTTTTTACACTTTGGCAAAATGGAATAACTTTTACTAAATCAATTTATTTGATAATGCTTTTGTCTTTAGCTACAAATTTGGCAAAACCTAGTAATGCGCCCGTTACCATTATGTTTCTAAAAAAATTAACCATTTCTAGCTCTTTTTCTCTCATTAAATCAGCAGTCATGTTTTCAGTACCTAATTCATGTCCCATTGCCCTTGGCAAATGAACCAACACAGCCATTAAAATTACATACAATGCCATAAGTGTATAAGCTAACTTATCGTATTTGCCTATAAGCGCACTTATTATAAATAGCACTATACAAACAAGGGTAAAATAGTTCCAAAAGTATGGAAACGGAATATAGTCAGGCACAAACGAAGCACCTACATCGGGCTTACCAAGATGCAAACCCACATAAAGCAAAAATGAAAGTGGAAATATGTATTTCCCTAAATTTAAAATTCTGTCCATCATAATATTGATTTAGTTGGTTGGAAAAGGAATAAGTGGTCTGATTTCTACCGAACTATTTGGGTATTTAAGAATGGGGCAAGTTTTACTCCACTCCTGCACTTCTGCTAGGTTATCTGATTTACAAATTAAAAATCCTGATACCAAAACCGAATTACTTTCTTTATGTGGGCCAGTGGTTGTTCCTTCATTGCTAATAATGGTGGAGTCGTAACGCATAGGCGCGGTATGAATTAACTTACCTTGCATGGCTATATTGCCAATCCACGATTGCCACTTGGGCATATCTTCGGCCATGTCTTGCGAGGTTGATAAGTACCCATCGTTGGCACTTGCATTGCGAAATAATAATAAGTACTCTGTCATGTTATTTTTGTTTAATTGGTTAATAATGAAGCAAAACTCACCAATTAATATTTATGTAACGATGACAAAAGTCGATATTTTACAGCTTGGCTTTTAACCTACTAAATACATCTTTATTGATACCTAAATAAGATGCTATGAGTTTGCTCGAAAGCCTTGTCATGAGCATTGGCCTATATTCCATAAGCCACTGAATGCGCTCCAATGCTGTTAGCGAAACAAAAGTATTTATTCTATAAACCGAATTGGCATACGATGCTTCTAGTATTTGCTTATAAACCATATCAAACTGCGGAACAGTTTCCATTAATGCCTGAAACGATTCTCTATCAATAGCCAAAAGCTCACAAGGTTCAATGGTTCTAATATTTTCGGTAGCTGGTTTACCACTTCCAAAACTTTGTAATTCAGAACACCAATTATCTTCAATTATAATATCGCGAGTGGTTTCATTCATGTTTTTATCGTAAACATAAACCTGTAAACAGCCTTTAGCCACAAAATAAACATATTTACAAACATTGCATTGCTGCAAAAGCTGTTCATTTCTTTTTGTTTTTATCTGTTTAAACTTAGCTAAAACAGTATCTAAATTAGCAATGTTATTGCCTAATCTTTTTATTATATGTTGTTTTAATACCTCAATCATTTTTTAAATATTTGAATATAGTATTTGTCTAAAACCATATTGATTAATCGGTGTTCGTTATACAATTTTCGGTAACGCCAAAAGATAATTCGCTTTGCTCAGTATGACGAACAATTGTCAACTATCAACTTTAAACAACTAGTAACCTCTCCTATTTAACTCCTGTTGGTATTTACGCGCATTAACCTGATGTTGGGCAAATGTTTCAGCAAAATTATGGTATCCACTAAAGTCTTCTTTGGCACAAAAATAAATGTATTTATGCAATGGCGCATTTAACACAGCATCAATAGCCGTAGGCGATGCCAAACAAATAGGGCCTGGCGGCAAGCCTTTATTAATATAGGTATTATAAGGAGATTCCAAAGCTGTATGAATACTTAAAACGCGTCTTACACTGGTATCGTTTAAAGCAAATAGCACTGTGGGGTCGGCTTGTAACGGCATTCCAATTTGCATTCTGTTCATGTATGCACGGGCTACAATGGGCATTTCATCGGCTTTGTTGGTTTCGCTCATTACTATCGAGGCCAAAGTAGCTACTTGTTGCGGAGTCATTTTAAGTAAAATACATTTAGTAGTGCGCTCGCTATTCCAAAAGGTATTGTACTCTTTAAGCATACGCTCAACCAATGCATTACCAGTAATATTCCAATACATATTATAAGTATTTGGTACAAATAAGCTAATAATATTATTGCTATCCATATTGGCTTTGTTTAAAGTAGCACTATCGTTTAGTAATAATAAAATGGCATTGCTATCTAATTCTAACTGTTTTGAAAGCGAAAGGGCTAAATTTTCTTTACGTTTGGCATATTTTATTACCAAATTTACGGGCTCTTGTCTTCCGGCTTTTAGTATTCTAATTAATTCTATATTGCTTAAACCTTCGGCAATTTTATACCTTCCAGGTTTTATTTTTTCATCTAAACTAAGTAGCTTGGCTACCCTTTCAAACGACTCACTATTTTTTAGCAAATCGTCTTTTTGTAAGTTAAACATCAATCTATCAAAACTTTGGTTAGATTTGATATAAATATAACAAGCCTTTCCATTGGTAGGATTCACATTGTTTAAAAATAAATCGGCTGCAATTTTATATACCGCAAAAAGCAATAAAACTCCTATTATAATACTGGTATAACGCCAACTTATGGTGTAATTTTTCATTTAATTATCAATTTGAAAGGCCACAATAAAAACATTTGATTTGAATTTATCAATTCTATGAGGTTATTTGCAAAAAAATCCTGCAAAATGAATACGAAACTTGGGTATGTTTTTTCAATAATTATTGGGTTATTTATTCATATCAACCTACATGCGCAAATTAACATCCATGCTCAAAAAAAATCGAAAATTGAAGCGTTAAAAAAAATAGAGATAGTAAAATTAGTAAAAAACTTAAAAGGAAATTACACCAATATCAATCAAACTGAAGCTGATAGTAATTACCAACTAGCAAACTTAAGTATTATTTCCGTTTGGCCTTCTAATCAAAATAGTGAATGGATTTATGTTGAAATAAAAACTAAAAGTACTAAGTTTGATAGCTGTTTTAAACATTTGTTTCAAGTATTTATGGCCAACGATTCGTTGCTAATTTTTCAAGAATATGAACTTCCTGCTAATTTCAATAAATTCATTTTTGAAAAAAACAATTTTGACCAAATGGCTAACCATCAACTAAACCAGAAAATTGGCTGTGCCATATTTTTTATGAAAGACTTAAATGGAAACTACAAAGGACAAACTCATTCAACTGACTGCGGAAGTGCTCGTAATGGAGCCTCTTACGAAACTTTTTATGTAAACTTAAATAGCAATGAAATAAATTGGTGGAATTCAGGATATGATTCGCTAGGAAATTACATTTGTGGAAATACCAAAGGGGGTTATATTTTTAATAAAACTAATAAATAAAATAATTTAAATGATAGTAATAACAGGTGCAGAAGGATTTATTGGCTCATGTTTAGTAGCAAAACTTAACCAACATAATTACAACGATTTAGTATTGGTTGACGATTTTGACTCATGGCCCAACCGTGCAGCTAATTTAGTTGGTAAAAAATACGCAGCTAAGGTTAATAGAATAGATTTTTTTGAATGGTTAATGCAAAATGCCAATCAAGTGCAATTTGTGTTTCATATAGGTGCTAGAACCGATACTACTGAAACTGATGCCGCCATTTTTAAAGAATTAAACTACGATTTTAGCCAACAGCTATGGAATATTTGTGTGGCCGAAGGTATTGGTTTGGTTTACGCATCGAGCGCAGCCACTTATGGCGAAGGCGAAAATGGTTACGATGATGATATTACCAAACTTGATAATTTGAATCCGTTAAACTTATATGGCAAATCGAAAAACGATTTTGACAAATGGGCTATTGCACAGCCAAAGCAACCATACTTCTGGGCTGGACTCAAGTTTTTTAACGTATATGGGCCAAACGAATACCATAAAGGGCGCATGGCATCGGTAATATTTCATGCTTTTAACCAAATAAAAGAACATGGAAAAGTTAAACTTTTTAAATCGCACAGGCCCGATTATAAAGATGGTGAGCAAATGCGCGATTTTATTTATGTAAAAGATTTATGCGATGTATGTTTATTTTTAATGGAAACACGTAAAAATAGTGGCCTTTACAATTTAGGAACTGGCCAAGCTAGAACTTGGAACGATTTGGCTAAAGCTATTTTTAGTGCTTTGCAATTAGAACCTAATATTGAATACATTCCTATTCCTGAAGATATTAGAGACAAATACCAATATTTTACCGAAGCCAATATGAGTAAGCTAAAAGCCATAGGTTATAACAAACCATTTACTCCTATAGAAGATGCGGTAAAAGACTATGTAACCAATTATTTACAAACCGGAAAATTTGAATAGCTTTTTAGTTTTTAGTTCTTAGTACTTAGTTCTTAGTACTTGATTCCTAGTTATTTTTATTATTAATTCACGCCTTGCGTGATTTAGTTCTTAGTTTTCAATTTTCAGTTTAGTAATAGTTATTTTCATAATTCAACATTCATAATTCAACATTCATAATTCAACATTCAAAAAGGCATGTTAAGAGATCCAAAGTTGCGTAAACACATTGTTCGATTTTTAGTATCGATTGTATTGATGCAGCTTACTTTTTTAGCTGAACAACGCTATTTAAAAAACACGCCACAGCAGCAACTCGATAATTATAACCGTGTTCAAGAAATTATTCGAAACAAAGAGTTATCGTTTGTTAAAACCTTTCAACAACTGCTGCTTGATACCACCAATTATGAAAAAAATTGGCTCAATATAAACTCACTTGCACAAAAAGAAAATTGCATAATCCAATTGTTTAAAAACGACACGCTTTTAACTTGGACTAGTAATTTAATCAATGCACAAAAATTCAATTATAAGTTTAAAGATGGAATCAGTTTTATAGTAAATAACAATGGTTCGTATTTAGCTTACAGTAAAATTAGTGGTAGTTTTCATTTCATTATCTTTTATAATATTTACGAGGGTTACAATTATAAAAATCAGTATTTAAGCAATAAATTTAACGAAGAATTAGCCTTTTTAGATAATGGAATTATAAGTCCATTGCCACTAAAAGGTTTTTTTGATATAAAGGATGTAAGCGGTAAATACCTTTTTTCAGTCGAAATATTTAGCAAAGATTGGCTTGATAATGTGTGGCTTATACTGCTCTCTATTTCAGCCATAACTGCTTTTTGTATTTGTTTTCATTTGCTTTGCAATTACTTATTGCAGTTAAACATAGCACTTGGAACAGTATTTTATTTTACTGTAATGTTTGCAGCTAAAAAACTGTTGCTCATTTACCAATTACCTTCATACTTATATAGCAAACCGCTTTTCAGCCCCATTATTTATGCATCAAGCGATATAATTCCTTCGCTTGGCGATTTTTTAATTGTGGCACTAATGGCTTTATGGTTTGTGGTTCTAATCGATACCAAACGCATTTTAAATAAATCAGAAAACAATATTTACCTCAAATATTTCAAACTGGTTTTCTTATTACTTATTACCATTATTTCAATAGATTCAGGCATTGACAGTATTAAAAGCTTGGTGTTCGATTCACAAATTTCCTTCAGTTTAAAAAATGTGTACCTGTTAAGTCAATTTAGTTTTTATGGATTGTTAATTGGTGTAATTTTATTTGTAGTTATTCATATTTCAATAAAAAACACCTATTTATACATTAGGCAAAATGCTTTCAACAAATGGGTTTTATTGGGTATTTTACTACTAATATACTTTGTAATCCATCCGCTTATTATCAATCTTGTTTTTGGACGACAACATATTTTTTACTTAGGTTCATCATGTTTAATTTTAGCTTTTGTAGCCTTTAACTATTTTGTTTCCAAAGCCAATCGCTTCCAACATTTTTTTATTTTAGTTATCTTAATTTCATTTGCTACCAGTTATTCGGTTAATTACTTTTCAAGCTTAAAAGATATTGAAAACAGAAAACTGTATGCCGGTAAATTAATCTCTCAAAACGATATCAATACCGAATATTTTTTACGCGATATTGAAAAGAAAATTTCGAACGATAAACAAGTAAAATATTACTTTTTAAACGAAATGGCATCTAAGTCGCAGTTTAAAAAAACACTGCGCCAGCTTTACTTTACAGGCTATTTAAGCAAATACGAAGTAGCCATTTACGATTTTGATTCGGCAGGAAATCATTTGAACGAGCGTAACAATATTTCGTTTAACCAACTCAACGAAATTTACTATAACCAATCAATTGAAACCATTGATAAAAACTTTAAATACTTAAAAACAAACAGCTTTTTAAAAGGCTACTTATCTAAGTTTTTAGTTAAAAATGGAAATGAAAAATTGGGCTATGTATTTATTCAATTACAGCCAAAACTGATACAAGATGAAAACCGATTTGAGGAACTACAAATAGAAGGAACCAGCAATACCATTGGCTTTAAAAAATTTGATTACAGTTATGCCATCTATAAAAATAATGCCCTAGTTAGTCAAAGCGGAAACTATCCTTATCGAACCATCAATAGCAAAACCACAGAACAAGAACAGTTTACTCACTTTATTGAAAATGGATTTGAGCATTTACAATATAAAAACGATAACCAACTAACGGTTATAGTGAGTAAAAAAGATGATACCTTTTACGAACCATTGGGTTTATTTTCGCTTATTTTTACTTTTTTTACCTTATTACTTATTTTCTCTTTATCAATTTATGCATTGGTAAATTCAAGATTTTTAAAGGGTTACAAGTTAATTAAATCAAAGGCTTACCGTTTTGTAAAACATTTTATCAATAGGTTTTTATTTATCAAAGACCCTGATGTAGTTTTGATTAGAACCCGAATTCAAGTATCTATTATTTTAATTGTATTTATTACTTTAAGCATTACAGCTTATGTAACCATAAGTTTTATTCAATCGGAATACAACACCAAACAAAACGAAAAACTAAGTCGAAAAATACGCAGTGTGGTTAACACGCTTCAAGGCGAAGCAAGCGATTATATCATAAAAAATAAGCAAAACGAAACCAAAGCTTACTTAAACCAATTAGCCGATTTTTACGACACCGATATTAGTATTTATAACTTAAATGGAAAATTGGTAGCTAGTAGTATTAGCAAGGTTTTTGACGAAGGTGTTATAGCCGATTTGATTAACCCAACTGCTTATTACCATTTGTATTCGTTGAAAGAATCGCAGTTTAGCCAAGCAGAACGTATTGCCGATTTTAGTTACATAGCAGCTTATGTTCCTATTTATAAAAACGAAAACGATTTAATAGGTTATGCGCAATTGCCTTACTTTAGCAAACGTGCCGATTTATTGAGCGAAATTTCTAGCATTGTGGTTGGGTTTATCAACTTATATGCATTGCTTTTTATTGTAATTGGAATCATTGCTTACATCATATCGCATAATATTTCTTATCCGCTTATTTTAATCCAAAAGCAATTAAGTACTACCAACTTAGGAAAGAAAAACGAACCTATTTTATGGAATAGAAAAGACGAAATAGGCGACCTAGTGAAGCAATATAATCTAATGATTGATAAGCTTGAGGAAAGTGCCAATAAACTTGCACAAAGTGAACGCGAAGGCGCTTGGAGAGATATTGCAAGACAAATAGCACATGAAATAAAAAATCCGCTTACGCCCATGAAGCTAAGTGTGCAACATTTGCAGCGAGCTTGGAAAGATCAACACCCAAAATTAGAAGAAACTTTTCACAAGGTAAGTAAAACCATTATTACTCAAATTGATGTATTAAACGATTTGGCAAGCGAGTTTAGCAATTACGCAAAAATGCCAACTCCTGAGTTTGAAAACATACTTTTAAAAGATGCTTTACAACCCATTATTGACCTCCACCAGAACGATGATAATATTAAAATCATCAATCAAATACCAGAAGACCTTTATGTTCATTTTGACAATAATTATTTAAACAGAACTTTTACCAACTTAATAAAAAATGCTTCCCAAGCCATTCCCGAAGATAAAAAAGGCTTAATTGATATCAGTGCCACCATAGATGGAGCACAAGTAAAAATACACATAAGCGATAACGGAAAAGGCATAAGCAAAGCCGATGCTGATAAAATATTTACCCCTTATTTCAGTACCAAAATTTACGGTATGGGCTTAGGTTTACCAATGGTAAAAAATATGATTGAAGCAGCAGGTGGTAAAATAAGCTTTACCAGCAAAGAAAATGAAGGAACAGTATTTGAAGTAATATTACCTCTAGGAGAACTAGTGTAATATGAAAACTAAAACCTTTACTGCAATCATTATCTTATCATTCTCACTTTCAAAGTGTTATTCGCAAATAAAAACACTTAACAGTGGAATCATATTTCAATTTTCTGCATTTGAAAAGAGCAACCCTATTTACAATATTGGATACACAAAATACAAGCAAAACAACTTGGGTTTGAATTATAAAAGTTATTATTTTGAAATTGGCTATTCAGCTCAAAACAATATTGATTATGTAATTCCAAGCTTCACCTATAACTTTTTTAATTATTTTGGTAAATCAAGTTCAAGCTGCATAATATTAGGCGCAAGGATAAGTGATATTATTTTCAATAATAATAACGATATAAGAATTGCTCCAGTTTTGGGCTATACTTTTCGGAATTCACTTACAATTCATTACGCATACAATTACCCATTAAGTAGTGATAATTATGAAGGTAAATTTGGATTATATTCAGCAGGTATTATTTGCCCACTTTTCCCTTTTTACAAAAAAGAATCTTCCACTCCAATGAAGTAACAACAAATACATTTCAATAATAAATTTCGTGTGTTTTTCGTTTTCGTTTCGACAAACTCAAAGACTATAAATTAACCTCTACTGCAATTTGACATTACAAAACAAGAAATAAAAGCCACAATGTCATATAGTTTCTATCTTTTTTATAACAAAACACAAATATTAAGCCATATTGTCTTTAAAATTCAGTTGGAAAACTTTTTGATTAATAGAAAACATCAATCAAAAAAACAATTAAACAACAAACAATATGAAATTTTTAAAATTAAATCCAGCTCGCGAGTTCTTTATTGAAAACTCAGTACCAACTCAATTTTTCAACACTGTTGATACCATTTTTAATCACAACCTAGGTAAGTTTGAGCGCGATGTTCACTTTACTCCAAGAGTTGACATAACCGAAGATGAGCACAACTTTACTTTACATGTGCAATTGCCTGGTGTAAAAAAAGAAAATGTGAATGTAGAGGTAGTAAAAAACACCCTTGTAATTAGTGGTGAACGCAGTTTTAGAAAAGAAAACGACACTCGAAAATTCCACACCATTGAGTCGTTTGAAGGTAAGTTTAAACGTAGTTTCCACTTAAACGAAAGCATTGATAAAAACCAAATTGATGCTAAAATGGAAGATGGTATTTTAACCATTGAACTCAAAAAAGTAGAAAACAAAACAGAAAAAATGGCTGTAGCTATTAAATAGTTGGTTCAAAAATAAATAGCATATAGTAAGCAAAAAGCCTATCCAAATAAATTTGGATAGGCTTTTCTATTTATAAAAATCGTTGTTTATGTGCAGGCTTCATAACCCAACAAGTATCTGTTTTCCCCCAAATTTTATACCTATGCTTAGCAATGGTTTTGTAAATAAAATTATTTAATACAGTAGGAAAAAACTTAAAAACAGAAATCAATCTATAAGGCAATTTTAACTCATCAATTACCTCAAAAGCTGCTTCAGATTGTATATAAAACTGTTGGTTTTTATAAACTATCACTGAATCAATATTGAGTGTTTCAAATTGATGTTGCTTAAAAAAATCTATTGCAAAATCTGATTGTAAACTGCAGAATTGAAAAGTTTGCTTTTTTTCGTGCGTGAGTACAAACTGAACAAATCCATTGCACAAATTACAAACTCCATCAAAAAAAACTATGGATTGATATTGCTCCATTATTAGGCTTTATTAGCCAAATCTTTATTAGCCAAATCTTTATTAAACTTTATAGGCGAAAATAAATAAAGCATTAGCACACGTGCATATCTGTAAGTAAATGGAATAGACAAAAACATAGCTAAGAAAATAGGAATGATATAACCCCAAAAACCAGCATCATGGCCACTTAAAATATAAACCAAGGCGCCCACAACTAGCATCATTCCTGTAGTTATAGCATAACTTACATACATGGCTCCCCAAAAAAATCCAGGTTCTACCTCAAAAGTTAAATTGCATATTGGGCAAGTATCAAACATTTGAGTAAAGCCATTTAGTTTAAATGCACTGTATTGATACATTTTTCCACTTTGGCATTGAGGACATTTTGCTTTTATAATAGATAACCCTTTATTAGGTTCAAATTTGTTACACATAAGTTTATTTTGAATTAGCTGCTAATTTCTTTTTAGCACGAACATTTTTTATATATAAAAACAAAAATACCATTGCTAAAATATAAGGAAATACGAATAAATAAATAATTCCATTATTTAAAGTGTTACCAACATTGGTATCTCCATCAGCTCTGGCCGATGCTAATGATTGCTTACACATAGGGCATTGCGCATCTACTGTGTATGGCAATGAAACAATAAAACCAAAGATGGCAATGAGTGCTACTATTACTTTATTTTTCATACCACAAATGTATTTCAATTGTAAGTAGTAGTTTGTTGATAGTTGTTAGTTTTAAGCAATAAACAGCTAATTTTTAGCATTAAAGTGCATCTACATCTATTTGTACAATTAATTGACTGTACAATTTGTTCTCGTAAAGTTTAGCAATTTGTTGTTTTATAAATTTTTTGAGCGATGCCAATCGGCTATCGTTTCTATCTATTTTAACCAAAAACTCTTTGATATAATAATTCCTAATTCGGCTTACGTAAGGATTGGCAGGCCCCAACAAGTTATCGCCAAAAGTGGTGTACATTAATAAATGCAATTGATTTGCCGCATCTTCACTTACCTTATAATCTTTATGGCGTAAACTTATTTTTATAATGCGCTGAAACGGTGGAAATAAAAACTGCGCCCTGTCTTGTATCTCGCGGTTATACAACAATTCAAAATCGTGGTTAATAACCGATAAAATAACTGGATGGTTAGGAGAACTACTTTGAATAACTACCCTCCCCTGCTTTTGTCTTCGGCCTCCCCTGCCACTAACTTGTTCTATTAATTGAAAAGCCCTTTCGTTGGCCCTAAAATCAGGGAAAAACAATAACTGATCGGCATTAATAACTCCAACCAAGGTTACATTTTCAAAATCAAGTCCTTTGGTAACCATTTGAGTTCCAACCATGATATCGAACTTATGTTCTGCAAAATCTTTTATAATGCTTTCATGACCATTTTTACCTTTGGTACTATCTTGGTCAAACCTTGATACACGAGCAGTTGGAAACAAAATAGCCAATTCATCTTCTATTTTTTCGGTACCAAAACCTTTAAAACTTAAGGTATGGCTGCCACAAGCCGAACAAGTATCTGGCAACTTTTGAGTAAACCCACAATAATGGCATTTTAAAGAATCAATAAATTTATGGTAAGTTAAACTGATATCACAATTTTGACATTTAGGAACCCATTGGCAGTTGTCGCATTCATAAACAGGGCTATAACCTCTGCGGTTTTGAAACAAAATAACTTGTTCGTTTTTAGCCAATGTTTGCTTTATTTCATTTACCAAAATGGTAGTAAAATTGCCTTGAATAACCTTGGTTTTACGTTCGTCAGCAATATTTGCGGTAATAATTTGTGGCAATTCTATTTCGCCATGGCGTTTATCTAAACTTACCAAACCAAACCTACCTTGTTTGGCATTAAAGTAACTTTCAAAACTAGGCGTTGCACTTCCTAATATTAACTTAGCATTGTAAATTTTATTCAATACCACAGCCGAATCGCGTGCATGATACCTAGGTGCGGGTTCACTTTGTTTAAAAGTAGTTTCGTGTTCTTCATCTACAATGGTTAAACCTAAATTGGCAAAAGGTAAAAATATAGCACTTCTGGCACCAATCACTATTTTTATTTCGCCACTTTTAACTTTATTCCAAATTTCAACACGCTCGTTATCTCCAATTTTATTATGAAAAGCCACACATTTTTCACCAAAATATTTTCTAATCCGGTGAATGATTTGAGAAGTAATAGCAATTTCGGGCAGTAGGTATAAAACCTGCTTTCCTTGATTCAATGTTTGCTCAATTAACCGAACGTAAACATGCGTTTTTCCGCTTGAAGTAACTCCTTTTAACAGCACTACATCTTTGGTTAAAAACTGTTCGTTTATTTGGTTTAAAGCCTTTTCTTGATATTCATTTAAAGCAAAAGTTTCAACTTGATGTTCATCAAACTGAAGCCTATCAACTGCTAGTTCAAACTCTTCAAAAACACCATTTTTAATGAGTGTTTGTATGGCAGAAGCACTGCTTTCAGGATGCTTTAATAATTCAGCTTTTAATACATGTGGCTTATTTTGTTTTAAATGCAAATACAACATCAATACATTGAGTTGTTTTTCTTTTTTTGCAAGTAAATCAAACAGTATTCTTAAGTTATCTTCATCGTTTTGATAAGCTGGAGTAAGCTTTAAGCAACTTACCAATTTTTCTTTATACTTAGTTTTTAAATCTTCATTTATAATAATGGCTTCTTTAATTACTAAACTTTTTATAATAGGTAAAGCATTTTTTACATTTAATATTTGCTGTATATTATCAATGGTAAGCTCATGCTGAACGGCCAATGCCTCCATAATCAAGAACTCTCTATCATCAAGTTCTATATTGTTATCAAATTCAGGATTAGTAATTATTTTACTGGCACTTTGCAGTTTTAGCATAGATGGCAATGCAGCTTGCATTACATCGCCCATATTGCATAAATAATAATCACTAATCCATTGCCAAAATTTTAATTGTTGTGGGTAAATAATGGCCTCATCATCTAAAACAGAAAGGATGTATTTAGCCACATAATCTTTTGGAGGAGTACTATGAATATTTGCAATTATAGCTGCATATACTTTGCTTTTTCCAAATTGAACCGACACACGTTTACCCAATGTAATTTGCCCAGTCATATCTTCTGCTACACGGTATGTGTATAGCTTAGGAACGTACAAAGGTAAAATTACATCAACAAATGTGGCAAACGATTCACTCATTAACTATTTGACTACCAATTAAATACCAAATTGTGTAAAATGATGATTTAAGTGCTTGTAATACATATTATTCCACTCAATAGCAGTTAATTTACCTACCGAGGCACTTTCTCTTCCTTCATAAAAAGAAGGTCCTTTTGCTTGGGTTTCTTTTATATTGGCAATTAACTTTTGTTTTTCTATTTCAAAATCTTTTTCAGAACTAATTATAAAAGCTGGTGCAGTTCTCGAATTAGTTTTATATGGTTTTTCATTAACTAAAACTGGTTTTAAAAACAACCTCAACATAAATTTAACCAATGCAGGGGTTTTAGCCTCCATTTTCCCATTATCAATATCGTAAGCCACATTTAAATGCGCTAACATTTGCGGTGCATTCATTTTACCCCATTGAGGTGCAGTTTGTGGTGTTAACTTTTCTAATCTAGCTAAAATAGTATCAGTAGTTTCTTGTTCATAAATGTTGGGTAGTGCCATATATTTTTTGTTAAATTTTTTGCAATAAAAAAGGGCAAATATATAAAACATTTGCCCTTTTTAAGTAGGTTATTATTGATTATTTATGAGCATTTACAAAAGCCCATTTGGTTCCATTTTTCTTCCAGATAACAGTAAATACTGATAAATCAGCTGTTTTCCATGAAGGATCAAGCGCAATGGTTGTAGTTTTTGAAATTTTAGTATCTTTTACTATTGTACCATTTGCTAAAGCTTCACCCCATGAACCATTTCCCGCTCTTAATACATTATGATGAGAAGCATTAGCGCCACCTTTAGGGCCGCTTTGGTTTCCAATTACACCATTTTCCATTACATAAACACCAATTTGATATTCACCAGTTGCATCAGCAAAAAATTGTGTTGTTGTATTAACTACCATATTTGTTCCTTCAATTTTTGAAGTATGAGCAGTATTTGCTTGAACTGGTGCCTGATTATGAGCAGTAACCCCAACTTCAATATTATTATCGACTTGATCAGCTTCTGGTAATAACCAACTATCAACTAAATTAGCTGAAAAAGTTGGGTACCCTTGAGTTACAGGAATATTTCTGTCCCAATCTGTTGCAATTTGAGATACGAATAATTTTGCAAAACTATTTTGACTGTAAGTACCAACTACCACTGCATCACTAGCATGATTTGTAATTAAGTCTTCCATTAAAGTCCAACCCCAGTCGCCACAATAGTAACAGTTTGTACCTGTAAATTTATTGATTAATGAGGTGTTTTTTTGTTCAACTTTTAAGCTGTTATCAGCAATTACTGTGCTTGATTTAGACTCCTCTTTTGAACAATTAGAGAAAAATAAAGATAGTGCTACTGCACCTAATAAAATTTGTTTTTTCATTTTTAATAATTTGATGAAACAATAATAAGAAATTTAACTATACAAAAAAGATTAACTTAATTTTATGTAAAATTATGACAATTCACGTACCATTTCTCCTAATTTTACAGTAGTATTCCAATTTCTTGTAGTACAATTAACTTTAAGTTTTTTCTCAAAAAAAGTATTAGTTAACTTAGTATTACCATATCCGTTTATACAATATAGGTAAATAACATTTTGGGTTATTTTGAATTGATCATTTCCAAAATCAAGTAAGTTTAATGCAGCTATATTAGTACTTCTAGGCTTTTGCGACATAAAGGTAACATGCAGTTTACTTGTTTCGAGTGAAGCATCTTTAATATAACAATTTTCCTGAATTACTTCTTTAAGGGTATTTTCAGTAATAACCAAAACTGGAATATTTAAGTTAAACTCTTGGCTAATTTTTTTATTAATCAAAATCTCCAAATCACATTCATTAGATAATTTTGATGTGAAAATTATATTACCACTTTAGATATATGTCTTTACGTTATCAAAATCTAAATCAATAAATGCCTGCTTTAAGGCATCCATTTTTATTATATTTTTACCTGAAACATTGATTCCCCTTAATAAACAAATAAACTTATTCATAGGGCTAAACTATTTTTTTACAGTTGCATAGTTTACATTGTCTTGAAAATTGGTTTGCAAATATGCTTTACCATATTCAAGCCATTTGTGGTTAAGCGTAGAATCAGTACTATTAGTATGAATAATTTTTTGTTGGTTATGATCATAAACTAACTCCGTTTCATTGGTCACAATTCCAAAGCCATTATCAAAAGCATAATAAGCAAAATGAGGTACTTGAGGAGCAAATAAATTTTTACTTCTTGCAAAATGCTGATTTGGAATAGCCAATTGAGCTAAAATAGTTGCAGCAATATCGGTGTGAGAAGCTACCCTACTAATAGTTTTACCTTTGTATTCAGGTTTAAGTGCTCCCCCTACCATCAACATTGGAATTCTATGGCGTTCAACTTCATGTATATCTCTCGATTTTGGGAACTTACAAGCATGATCAGCTACCAAAATAAAAATGGTGTTATTATAAAAAGGCTCCTTCTTTAAACTATTTATATAGGCAAATAAACACGAATCAGCATAATGCATTGTATTTCTGTAACCATCATTTACCTTATCAGCATCTGAATTAAATATTTGAGGTATATTGGCTTCAAACCATTCATGAGTAGTCATAGTACTCAAAACACTAAAAAATGGTTGTGGTGCTTTTTTTAACTCATCCATGTGCAATGCGAATGTTTCTTCATCATAGGCGCCCCAATTAGTTCGTTTGTTTATTTTAAAATCATCTTCACCAACCATTTTTTTAACCCCTGCAGCTCTTAAATAAGCTTCAATATTATCAAACTGTAATCTACCTCCACTGTAATACGAGGTATGATAATTTTGCTCATTCATTACCTTATACAAATTTGGTAATTTATCAAACTTACCAAATTCTTTTATAATAGAGCTTACAGGTTGCGCAGGATAACCACTTAAAATAGCCAACATACCTTGCTCTGTTCTATCACCAGTTGCAAAACATTTATCAAAAAGAACACCTTCCTTGGCTAAT
>CAZGVO010000014.1:0-100579 GCA_964529175.1 uncultured Bifidobacterium sp. | reverse complement strand
CAAGTTTTAGTGGTAAAAAATACCAATACTCTGGTTCTGTTACTTTATTAAGATAATTCGAACAGAAAACATAAGTTTTAAAGAGTTGGATATTTTAAATTTGTATTTTTAAAATTAAATCTTACTTTTGAAACTGTATTAGTAACATTGAAGAGGGGACAAAAGTCCCCTCTTTTATTTTAAAATGGATATAGTAGAAAAATTAACAACTTGGACAAATGAGTATTTAGCTTCGCACCTTTTTTTAGTTGGTATTGAACAAAAAGTGGGAAGCAGAAAAATAAGTGTTTTTGTGGATGGTGATAATGGTGTAAGTATTGATGAATGTAGATTGTTAAGTAAGCATTTATCTGGCCATT
Source organism: uncultured Bifidobacterium sp. (assembly GCA_964529175.1). GTDB lineage: Bacteria > Bacteroidota > Bacteroidia > UKL13-3 > UKL13-3 > JAAFJM01. Next base: position 100,220 of record CAZGVO010000014.1, on the reverse strand, counting down.
TAGATGAAATGGAATATGGAGATGAGCCTTATATTTTAGAAGTATCATCGCCAGGAGCAGAAAACCCATTAAAGCTTTTTAGACAATACACTAAACATATAGGCAGAGAATTAAAGGTAACCTTAAACCAAAATACTGAATTGTTAGGAAGATTAGAAAGTATTGAAGGAGAAGTTATTACCTTACATTTAAAAGATAAAAAGAAAGACTATAAAGCTAAAGAAACTATTTTGAAAGAAATTAATTTTAGCGATATTAAGGAGAGTGTGGTTCAATTAAGTTTTAAATAACTTAATGGTAATCAATATGTTGTAAAATAATTAAATAGAAAATATAAATTATGCATAGTGCAGGACTGATAGACTCGTTTGGCGAGTTTAAAGAATTTAAAAACATTGACAGAGCCACACTTCAACGTGTGTTAGAAGATGTGTTTAGAACCATGTTGCGCAAAAAATTTATTACTGATGATAACTTTGATGTGATTATCAATGATAAAAGTGGTGACTTAGAAATTTGGCAAAACAGAAACATTGTTCACGATGGAGAAGTTGAAAACCCAAGAACTCAAATTGCTTACAGCGATGCCATAAAAATTGAACCTGATTTTGAAATTGGTGAAGATGTAACCGAAGAGGTTGGAATGGCTGTATTTGGCAGAAGAGCTATTTTATCTGCTCGTCAAACTTTATTAGGTAAAGTTTTAGAGTTAGAAAAAGACGAACTTTACAAAAAATACAAAGATAAAGTTGGCGAAATTGTTAGTGGCGAAGTTTATCAAATTTGGAAAAAAGAAATTATGGTGCTTGATGAAGAAGGCAACGAATTATTACTTCCAAAAACTGAAATGATTCCTGCTGACCACTATAAAAAAGGTGAGCCTATTAAAGCAATTGTGTTACGTGTAGAAATGCACAATGGTAGCCCAAGAATTATTCTTTCTAGAACTTCTCCAATGTTCTTAGAGCGTTTATTCGAATTAGAAGTTCCAGAAATTATTGATGGGTTAATCAATATCAAGAAAATTGTTCGTGAGCCAGGTAAACGTGCTAAAGTTGCAGTTGAAAGTTACGATGATAGAATTGATCCTGTTGGAGCTTGTGTAGGTATGAAAGGTAGCCGTATTCACGGTATTGTACGCGAATTACGTAACGAAAATATTGATGTAATAAATTATACCAATAACTTACAATTATTAGTAACACGTGCTTTAAGCCCTGCAAAAATTACTAGCATAAAAGTAGAAGAAGCCGAAAAACGTGTATCTGTTTTCTTAAAACCAGATCAAGTAAGTTTAGCTATTGGAAACGGTGGTAATAATATTAAACTAGCTGGTAAAATGGTTGGTTACGAAATTGATGTTTACCGCGATGGTGAAAGCGAAGGTGACGATATTGATTTAGATGAATTTACAGATGAAATTGATACTTGGATTATTGACGAGTTGAAAAACATTGGTTTAGATACAGCTAAAGCAGTATTAGAAATTAGCAACGAAGATTTAGTTCGCAGAACTGAATTAGAGGAAGAAACTGTAGCTGAAGTAAAACGTATATTACAAGCTGAATTTGAATAATTTGGTATTTTGTAAATAAAACTAAAACAGCCATTTAACTTAAAGTTGAATGGCTGTTTTTTTGGGCTTTTTGTTCTAGATACTTAAAGTTAATTTTTCAATTTCAATTGATACTTCCTCTGAAGTTAATGCAATATAATTTTCGGCTTTGCTTTTAAATGAAGCAGTATCGTTACATAAATTAACAATTTTTATTTGAATCTCATTCAGCTTAAGGTCATCGGTTTCTGCATGAGTAAGGGTATGTGAGCCAATAAAACTTTTGGTTTTTTCGTTAAAAGTTGGATATATAAAAACGCGTTTATAATTGTAACTTTTATCTATTAAATTGGCTTCAATGATTGAAAAAGCAATTTGTCCCCTTTTAAAACTTAATTGAAAAGAAAAAAACAACTCAGTAATGTTTTGCTTTAAATCCTTGTTTGTTTTTACAGTAAGCTTTTCAATATCGAATTTACTTTTGCAGTTTACTTTAGGTTTTTTCTTTTCTGAGTTATTTAAGCCAAAAAGACTAATTGACATATTGTATTTGATTGATAAATACAATAATCAACTAAATTTAACTAACAACTTTATGCCTTTTATGAAACCTAGTTTTGGTTTTATAAAAGGCTGTTATAACTTTATTTTAGGCCAAATGCTTAGTTGTTAACTTCAATAAATTGAGGTAATTCGGTAACTTTATCTATGTAAAAGCCATTATTTTCTTTTTGAATAATTTGGGTGCTGAACAAATTATCGCTGGCAATTGGCATATAAACTGTAGCAGTTTTATTGCCTTTTACGTTAAGGTTAAAGTTAAATATTTCTTTGTTGGTTGATGTATTGCACCAAACAGCATAAATTAATTTATTGCTAGTGCTTGATTTAAAGCAATATAGATTTACATCTGCCTGCCCTGAAGGAATTTCTTTCAAGAACGAATAACCTTTCAGTACATTTTTTAAACAAGCCATATAATACCACGAAATTTTCTTTTCATTTCCTGGTGCACCTTTTACTATGCCACTTGTCATGTATTGATTGCTGGTTTCAAATCCATAATCTTCAAAGTTGTATAAAAATGCGCGGTCAATTCCTGAGGCAGCTATTTCTAAAAAGCTACGCAATAACCAACGGCCTTGTACTTCAAAACTGCTTGTATTGCCAATAGCTGGTGCTGCTTGTGTTGAACCTTCGTGGGTATCGTACCCAAATTCGGTAAGCCAAATTTCAAGGTTGGGTAAATGTGCATTTCGATAAGCTACAACTTCTTTCAACTTATTTTTTAGTCCATCTTGCTCAGGGCTAATGCCCAAAACAGGTTGACCTTTTCCTTCGTTTGAATTACAATAATGATGAAAATTAAGCACATCGGCTGGGAATTTTTGAGTTTTGGTTCGGTTATAATCGCTCCAAAGTTTCATACCTTTTATAAATTCAATGTTTAAAGCAGCCAAACCTCCCATTACAAATTTCATATTTGGGTCAGCATTTTTTACACCTACATTTTTACCCAAAGTGCCTTCGTGTGCATCGTAATCGGCACTGCACATAGCCGCAAACTGAAATGGACTAAAATACGATGCAGCAGGATGCCACCATTTATCGGGTTCGTTCCAGTTTTCGATTGATTTTACCACATTTAAACCAGAAACTATGGGTTGTAACTCGTTATTTGGGCCAAATTTATTTTTATCCAATTTAAGTAAACTCTTATCAACTGCATTGCTGCCATAGCGCGCTGCATATTGGAACAAATAATCGGCATGTGCTTTATACGATGCAGGATTATTAGGATTTTGTCCCTTAAAAACGGGTTTGTTATTTTCATTATCTCCATTTATAAAATACAAAGCCGATGTTTGTAAACATGGATTTAACTCAATTCCTGCGCCTGTTAAACGTTTGTAATCTTCATCGGTATGGCGTAAACCAAAATCAGGACTAAAGTTGTAAAAATTATCAGGATAAGGTTTGTAACCTGCCAAAGGGTAGTTGTGGTTATTTTGGTCATAACCAGCATCGTTCCAGTTCCAAGTATGGAACTCGCGTAAGGCACTAACACTACCAATTACCAGTTTTTCGTTTTCCCATAATCCTCCTGTAGCACCCATTAGCTTATCCATAGTTGGTAATTTCCTTTCGGTATTTATTTGATTTACATGTGTTTTGTAATCAACTATTTTACTACCAAAAAGAACCACTTCGGCTATGTCTTTTACTTTAATATTAAACTCTATCATTACATAGCGGCTACTATCGTTTAGGGTTAAATTATCCCATTGGTCGCGGTTACGTTTGGTGGTTATATAACCTTTTGGTCGCCATTTACTGGGATTTCCTGTGTAAATAAAAATGGAATCTTTACCTCGCCAACCGCCAGCTAATTCAAAAAACGAAATACCACTTAATTGGTATTGACCTTGTAAATCAAAAATAAATTGTGCTTTGTTATAACGTTGGTCGCCAGGCAATAAAAACTCACTGCGGGCTACTTGTAAATTTTGTTCATCAACCAAAGTACTAAATGGACTTGACCCAAAACAACCACAATTAGAATAAACCATGCTTGGATTTAACATAATTTGCTTGTCGGTAGCGCGTGTATCTGAGTAAACGGTATTGTTTACAGGCCCATAAGTGCCACCATCTTCTAAGTTACTATTTCCAAATGTGCACTTTTGAAAGTTTAGTAATAAAAATAGTAAAACTATAGGATTGATGCTTTTCATGGTATTGGGTTATGGGTAAAAATTATACTGCGCAAACTATACATCTTAATTAATTTTACAATAGCCACTTATAATACCAAAAATGTGAATTGATTAGTAAAGTGTATTTGTTGGTTAATTGGTTAGAGGGTTTAGAGGGTTAAATTGTTTAGGAGGTTTAATTGTTTAATCGTTTGGGAGGTTTAGAAGGTTTAGAGGGTTTAATTGGTTAATTGATGAATTGTTTAGGAAGTTTAGAGGGTTTAGAAAGTTTAGAGGTTTAATAGGTATTCATTAAATCGGATTGCTTATTGTCAATTGCTCATTGCTTATTCCTTTTTAACCATTGATTTTATGTAGAATAAAACTTTTTTAGGCAATAGGGGGTAAATAATTTGAGCAAAGTAATTTTGTGGAAATTGTTCTTTAATTCCAAATGCTTCTGGCTCATGATTTGGACAAACGTATGTTCCACATAAAATATCCATTATAGGTGAAATATTGGCGTAATTACCTCTGTCTCTTTCTATATCGTGGTGCCAATGATGAAGTTCTGGTGCGCCAATAAGTTTTTTTAATTGACCTATTGGTAGCCTAACATTGCTATGAATATAAATAGCCCAAATGCCTCTAAATGCAACAATTGCAGAAATGGCTTCAATATTAAAACCCAAAATAAATGCTGGTAAATTAATCAATCCAACAGTGTAAACGGAATCAAGCGGATGTTCGCGGTGGGCAGCAAGCCAATCTAACTTTTCGGCACTATGATGCACTTTATGAAACTGCCATAAAAATTCATTTTTATGTTGTAATCTATGAGCCCAATAAATTATAAAATCGCTCAATAAAAGCACTTCCACGGCTTGCAACCAAGTAGGTTGTAGGTAAATAAAACTTCTATCTGATAAGAAAGATTGCTGGTTTAGCCAATTGTTAAAATAGGTTAGTAATTTAAGCACCAGGCCATTCCAAATTAAATATTGACCTAAAAAATAACTAAAATCTAACAGCCAATTTTTCCTAAATATTTTTTGATTAGCCTTAGCTGGAAAAACTTTTTCCATTGGTATAAAAACCAAAGCCAAAAATAATAGACTGCTACCTGTAGCTAATAGCATGTTAACAAATTGCATAGCTAATTGATTATTTATTTTTATTGAATTTTAAGCTATCAAAAATAAAAATATTGGGTTTGAAAATATTGCTAGTCGATTTGGTGCTACTCATTATTTCTAACTCCTTTTTTTGTTCTGGTTTTTTTACTAGCGTGTCAATTAATTGTTTTTTATATTTTGTAATAATAACTGATTTTGAGGATGATAGTAAAAGTAAGTTATTGTCATCCACTTTTTTTACAAAACTATCTTTTTGCACCGAATTGGTTAATGAACCGCCATTAGCACTTGTTTGTAAGGTAGTTTGTTCTATTTCGGTCTCACTTTCAAAGTAACCACTTTTATACATTACAAATAAGCCAATTAGCGTTACAAAAATGGTTAATGTTAAGGCTTGTGTTAATTTCGATTTTTTCATTTGAACAACAAAGTTATTTTTACAAAACCTACAAAAGAGTTTCTTCCTCTGCTTTTTTATATTTTAAGTATTCTTTAAAATTTTCGGCAAAAGCCAATTGGTAAATGTTTAATCCATAAGTTATTCCCATAAAACCCATAAATATTTTAGCATCTAACGGTAAATTATCAGAAAATAGCATGGCTAGCAAAAATAGAAGAGACAAAACCATAAAAATTAAATATAAATACCTTGCCCAATCTTTTCCTTCAAGAATAAAATACATGAGTAAAACTGTAAAAACCAGCCTAATTATTTGTTGGAATAATTTAAACGAATTTATCTGCCCAAATGCAAGATGATACTCAATTGAAACTATGATGGAAATAACTATTAATAAACCAAAAGTTTGCATGGTTTTTTGTTTTCCTTCTTTTGCTAATTTATTCATTATTATTTAGTTGTATTTTAGTTTTTAACATAATGCAATTGAACTAAACCTTTTTCAAAGTGTTTGCTATCAATAAGTTTTAAACTTATTTCAGGGTTATTGTTGTTAAAAAGTCTGGTTCCGCTACCTACCAAAATAGGGATAATAGAAATAATGAATTCATCAATTAGGTTATCTTTTAAAAGTTGGTTTACTATTTCAGCACCACCATCTATAAAAATATGTTTTCCATTTTCGCTCTTAAGTTTTAAAACCAAATCTTTTAAACTTTGGGTGTAAAACTGAATATTCCCTATGTTGGGTTTGGTGGTTCGGGTTATAATAAAAGTATTTTTATCATTATGCGGAAAAGTATCTACTTGTGTCATAACCCAATCGTAGGTTTTGCGACCCATTATTACGGTATCTATTGATTCAGTAAATTGGGTATAACCATAATCTTCGCCTTCTTTGGCTACCCTATTTAAAAAGCTTAAGTCATTGTTTGGTTTGGCTATAAATCCATCTAAACTAGTGGCTATGTATAAAATTACTTTTCTTTCCATGGTTATTGTATCAACAATAATATTTCATTTTTAATAAATTAAAAAACGGTTTATTGTCTTATTTTTGTTTCAATCTTTATACTTAATCTTTCATTGAAACAATTAGCACATAAACCTATTACCTTTGTCGTTCAATTTTTTTTATTTTGAAAAAACTACTTTTACTTCTTTGCCTTGCTTTGCAGGCACCTTTGTTTGCCCAAACTTTAAGTAGCAATGTTACCTCATTGCCAAGTTTTAATAATTGTTTGGTTAATTTGGCCAGTGCTGCTCAAAAGTTTACCGTTTCGGGTAATAATTTAACTGATGTTGTTACTATTACAGCATCACCCAACTTCGAAATTTCAACCAATTGTGTCAATCAATTTAGCAGTGTTCCGTTGGTGTTAACTCCTCAAGATGGTAATGTGCCTAACACAGTTATTTATGTGCGCCTTTCTCCTACGGCTATGGGTGCTACAAATGGAAGTATAACTGTAAATAGCAATAATGCCAATTCGTTATCAATAAGTATATTAGGTGCTGGTGTTAATTATAATATTCCAACTACTAGCGGTGGGTATTACAGCTCCACCACGGGTTTAAGCGGTGCAAGTTTAAAAACTGCTTTGTACAATAAAATTACCAATCATTCAGTTATATCGTACTCAGGTTTATGGGGAACTTACAGTACTACCGATGCTTATGTAAACGGAAAAGTGTGGGATATTTATTCTACCAATATTTGTGGCACCTCGCCATACGAGTTTACTTTTGGAACCAATCAATGCGGCAGTTATAGCAAAGAAGGCGATTGTTATAACCGCGAACATAGTTTTCCTCAAAGTTGGTTTGGCAGCGCCACTCCAATGGTTAGCGATATGTTCCATGTTTTACCAACCGATGGAAAAGTAAATGGAATGCGCGATAATTATCCTTATGGCGAAGTTTCTGCGCCAACCTATATATCGCAACAAGGCGGTAAGCTGGGGCCATGTGTATTTCCGGGTTATAGCGGAACAGTATTTGAACCTATTGATGAATACAAAGGCGACTTGGCTAGAGGTTATTTTTACATGGCTACTCGTTATGAAAATTTAATTGCTAATTGGCAAAATAATGGCAATGCCAACGAGGTTTTAAATGGAAATGCTTTCCCCGTTTTTGACCAATGGGTAATAGATTTATTTGTAAAATGGCATAACCAAGACCCTGTAAGTGCTAAAGAAATTAACAGAAACAATGCTATTTTTGGTTACCAACAAAACCGCAATCCATATATTGATAGTCCGCAGTTTGTAAATAGAATTTGGGGAGGCGCAAGCGCTAATAAACCAACCATAGCTGCTAGTAAAGTGCAAGTAGATTTAACCAGTACAAACCCTAATATTTTTAACTTAAAATGGCAAAGTGGCGATGGAAGTAAACGAGTAGTGGTGGTAAAAGCCAACGAACCCGTTAGCCAAGTTCCTGCTGACAGTTTTGATTATTTAGCAAATGCCAATTTTGGTAATGGCGATGATTTAGGCGATGGTAATTTTATAGTTTACAATGGCATGGGAAGTACTGTAGATATTAGCAATTGCGAAACGGGTATTACTTATTATTATGCCATTTTTGAATACAATGGAGTTGGAAAAACTACACAATATTTAGCCAATGCTAGCTTTGGCAGTTTTTCTACTGTATCGGTTGGATTGGTAAATTTTACTGCGCAATTAGCTACCGATAAAACTGCTTTATTAGAATGGAAAACCAATTTTGAACGCAATAACGATAAATTCATCATTGAACGTTCGCTCGATACTGCTAATTGGGAAAACAGAGCGCAAGTAAAAAGCGTTGGAAACAGTGTAGTGCCTACATTTTATAGCCATACCGATTCATTGCCTGTTATTGGTAATATTAAACAAATAGTTTATTACCGCTTAAAGCAAGTTGATTTAGATAGTACTAAATACACTTATAGCCCAACTAAAAGCATCATAATGGATCACACTGCCGTAAAAAATGCAAGCCAAATGTCAGCCGAATGGCATTTGCAGCCAAATCCTTTTACCAACCAACTGCGTATATCAGTAAATTTGTTCTCACAAAATCAAATTCACATAACCATTAAAAACACTTTAGGCAATGATGTATTTAAATTATCTCAAAACATTTATCAAGGGCAACATGTTGTTGTTGTTAACCAGCTCGATATATTGCCAGCTGGCATTTACTTCGTGCAGTTACAATGCGGAAACCACACAGAGCAAAAACGTATCATTAAATACTAATTTTATGACAAACGATGATTCAACAATAGTAAACAAAACTGATTCGGAATGGAAAGCCCAATTAACTCCGGAACAGTATTATGTATTACGTCAAAAAGGAACCGAACGTCCATTTACCAGTAAGTTTGAAGACCATTACGATGGTGGAACATATACTTGTGCAGGTTGTGGAAACGAACTGTTTAAAAGTGATAGCAAATTTGATGCTGGCTGCGGCTGGCCAAGTTTTTACGAAGCTTTAGATAGCACTAAAATTAAAACCGAGGTTGACAAAAGCCACGGTATGCAGCGTATTGAAATTATGTGTGCCAAATGTGGTGGACATTTAGGTCATGTATTTGACGATGGACCAAAACCAACAGGTTTACGCTATTGTGTTAACGGTGCTGCTTTAGATTTTTTGAAAAAGAAAAAATAATATAATCAATTGATAATCAAAAGAATACCTTAGGTAGCTTTTTTATTTAAATTAGTTTGAAAGTGGTTCGTCAATAATAAAATTGGTAATAATACTATCGGGACTGTAAGTGAAAATTAGGTTTTTGCTATAAACAGGATCTATATCTAAACCATATTCGGTAATTATATTGTAATAAATTTTATTAGAATCGGGAGGAGTATTAAAATCAGGATTTCCTAGTTTATCAATTAATTGCGAAACTGTTAAACCTTTTAAAGTATTGTTTTTTAATAAATCATCTAGCATATTAGCCCTTTGCGGGTGAACCTGTAAATCTTCCGTCCTGCACCATCCTTCTTTGTTAAATTTACCTTTATAGGCATTATTGCATGCAATACCCCAAAGCATAGTAAACAAAATGAATATAGGAGCAAATATTTTCATATTTTCTAATTTAAAATTCAAAAACAATTAAACCCTTAGTTTTTATACTATTGAGTACTAATTATTGATTTATAAAGATTAATTGAAATTTATTTGTTTCCAAAATAGTTGTAAATTTTACAAATAATTACAAAAAAACCAACAAATTATTAACTAAAGTTTAAAAAATATGATTTGTTCTACAACTAAACATTAATAGTTTTCAAACAACTTTGCCAAAGTAAATCAGCTGTTTTGTTCCAACTAAAAAGCGCTTGGCGCTCAAAACCTTTGCTAATTAAAGTTTGTTGCAAATTAGTATCGGTATAAAGCATTTTCATGGCATGGCAAATACTTTCAATGCTGCTTGGATTTATTTGTATAGTAGCAGCTTCGCCTATTTCTTTCATTGATGAAGTATTGCTGCAAATTACTGGAACACCGCTTTGCATGGCTTCAATTATTGGAATTCCAAAACCTTCGAAGAGCGATACATAACATAAAGCAAATGCTGAAGCAGTAACTTTTGCTAAATCTTCATTGCTTAAATAGCCAGTAAAAAGCACATCGTTTTTAAATTCCATTTGCTGGTAAATGGCATTTACTTTATCGGTTTTCCAAGCCATTCGGCCAGTTAGAACCAATTTATAGTTACTATTGGTTTGTTTTTTAAAACTATCAAAAGCTTGTAATAAAGTAGCTACATTTTTGCGTGGGTGAATGGAACCCACATATAAAAAGTAATCAAACCCTTGGCTGTATTTGTTTTTTACAGCAGCTTTTTCTTCAGTATTTAAAGGTTTAAAAAGCTCATTTGCACCATTATAAACTACATCAATTTTATTGGGGTCAATGCCATATTTTTGAACAATATCGTTTTTAGAATATTGGCTTACTGTAGCTAATCTATTTACTTTTTTGGCAAATTTGGGGGTGTATTTGCGCATGTATTTTAGCTGTATTTTCGAAATTCCATCTTCAAAATGCTCAAAAGCCAAATCGTGAAAAACACATAATTGCTTAACTTGAGTATTTAAACAAGCATATCCATCAGGGCTTAAAAATAAATCGGGCTTATTTTTTTTTAGCCAAATGGCTATTGAAATATCAAACCAAATATACCATAAAACTGGATGCCTTGCTGGTGGCGGAATTACCACTGGAGTAACATTACTAGCGAAAATATAGCTTTTATCAAAAGGTCTATCAAACAAAAAGTAAAACTGCACAGTAGGGTTATTTAAAACTATGCGTTTAAGTGTTTCGTTGGTAAAATGCCCAAAACCTTCCAGCTTATTTTTAAGTAAAAAACGAGTATTAACAGCTATTTTCAAAATATAGGTAATTATTTAGTATTTAGTGCTTTATGTAAAAGTACTAATTTGGCAAAACTAGCCATTTTGCAATCATTTTTTCAATAGTTTCTTTTACCACAGGCTTGCTCATGTATTCATTCATACCAGCGTTTAAGCATTTTTCTTTTTCGCCCGGCATTACTCCTGCGGTAAGTCCTATAATTGGCGTTTTGCTCGATGTTTCTAATTGTCTAATGGCTTCAGTGGCTTCGTATCCATTCATCATAGGCATTTGCACATCCATTAAAATTAAATCGGGCTGATGAGCTTTAAATTGTTCAATGGCTTCAATTCCGTCATTGGCTTCTATAATAATGGCATGTGGCATTATTTTTTTTACCATTATTTTAGATAAAAAAATGTTTACTGAATTATCATCCACTATTAAAATGTGGGCCTTTTTTTCTTGTAACACTTTTTCTGCCTTGGCCGATGCCTGGTTTACATCGTCAGCTATTTTGTGTGCATTACTTTCTGCAAAAGGGAATTTTGCCTTTTTAAAATTTACATCAAAATAAAAAGTACTGCCTTTGCCCACCGAACTTATAAGGTTTAGTTTACTTTTCATTAAACCTAAAATTTTGTTCGAAATGGTTAAACCTAAACCTGTGCCACCAAATTTACGTGTGGTGGTTGAGTCTTCTTGAGTAAATGCTTCAAAAATGCGTTTTTGATTTTTATTGTCAATTCCAATTCCAGTATCTGCTACCGAAAAACGCAATTGTATTGTGTCTGAGCTATCTTCTTTATTGTCAATAGGATCTATGTTTAGCTCTACTTTTCCTTTTGGAGTAAACTTTACTGCATTGCCAAGCAAGTTTACCAATATTTGTCTTAACCTAACTATATCGCCATGCAAGTATTCTGGAATATCTTTCGAAAGATTTACAACCAATTCTAACTTTTTTTGTTGAGCTTGGTATTTTATAGCTTCGGTTACCTGCTTAGTAAGTGTAAAAATATTAAATTTATCAATGTCTAATTCCAGTTTTCCAGCTTCTATTTTCGAAAAATCTAAAATATCGTTCACTATATCAAGCAAGGTTTTTCCTGAAGTATAAACCGTGCTCATGTATTCCTTTTGCGTATCATCTAAATTGGTTTGCATTAGTATATCGCTAAATCCAATTACTCCGTTTAAAGGTGTTCTTATTTCGTGGCTCATATTGGCCAAAAACTCCGATTTTGCTCTATTGGCATCTTCAGCATCTTGTTTGGCTTGTTTTAAGTGGGCTATATTGTTTTTTAATTGCTCACTTTGGTTTTCTAAAATACGTTGCGCTAAAGCCAGTTCTTTGTTTTTTATTTCTTCTTGTGCTTTGGCAATTTCAAGCCTAGCAAAATTTAAATTGATGGTATAATTAGCCACCACACTTAAAACTATAGCAGGTATTAATGCAAAACCAAAATGCACCCAATTATTACTAAAGTTTTGATTATTGGCTATTAATATCCAAATAGCTGTAGCAATAGTTATAATAAAATAAAGTAATTTTTTAGAACTTAAAATAATGCCTGAACCTACAAATAACAACATCAGAAGTGAAGTTTGTAACGCATCCTTATACAGCCACATGTGTACAAAAGTATTTATATACGGAACAAGCAATAACAAGAACGAGAACAGCAAAGTATGTTCCTTATAAATGTCTTTTTTTAATAGTGTTATCCTAAATAATCCATAAAATAAAGCCGATGCAAATGCACAAATCATCATTAAAGGTTTGTTTGGGCCCTGCAATAAAAAATAATGCGAAATTCCATACACCAAGTACATTCCTACAAAACTTGACGAAATGGGGCGTAAGCCAGAATATGCAAATTGAATATACGCCTTGTTAGAATCCTTCATTAACACTTTTTACTAATACTTTTTACTTTTTTATTATTTAGCTGCTAATATAGTGTTTATTAGGTTTTATGTATTGTTTTATAATGTTATTAAATTGCTAGAAAGGTATATAATTTTAAGTATTCTATTTTAAATGAATAACTTAGCTAACTAATCAATGATAATTATATTTTTTTAATTCATAAATTTCGAAAACATTTATCACTATTCAAAATCTTATGTAGATTTATTCTAAATTGCACCTCGATTATGAATCTTACGCAACTAGGTTATGGTAAAAAAGCCGTTATTACAAAAGTAAACGGACAAATATTGGCACTTAAGCTATTTGAAATGGGTATATTACCTGGCGAAGAAGTGGAGTTAGAAAATGTAGCGCCTTTTGGCGATCCAATAGCTATTAATTTGAGCGAAAGTAAAGTGTGTTTGCGCATGCAAGATGCTAGTTGTGTAGAAATTAAACTGATTGACTAATTTGGAACAGAAAGAAATAACCGTTGCACTAGTTGGTAATCCTAATTGTGGTAAAACCAGTTTGTTTAATGCCTTAACGGGCTTAAACCATAAAGTTTCAAATTTTCCAGGAACAACAGTAGAGAAAAAAACAGGCTCATTTAAATTGAGTCCTGAAAAAAACGCTCATATCATAGATTTACCGGGAACTTACAGCCTTTACCCTAAAAGTGCTGACGAGTTGGTTACTTACGAAATACTGCGTAATAAAGCCGAAACCAATTACCCTGATTTAGTGGTATTTATAGCCGATGCAAGTAACTTAAAACGCAATTTATTGCTTTTTACCCAAGTGGCTGATTTAAAGGTTCCTATAGTTTTGGTTTTAAACATGCTTGATGTAGCCGAACGTAGAGGTATTAAATACGATTTAGCCAAGTTAGAAGAAAAACTACAAGTGCCAATTATTAGCATCAATGCTCGAAAAAAAGAAGGAATTGATAAGCTAAAAGAAGTTCTATTAGATGAAAAACTGCGTGTAACTGCTAAATATTTTAGCCTTGAAAGAGTTAACCAACAAATGTTACTCGATTTAAGCAAAATTACCGATAAGCGTAATAAATATGCTGCTTTGCAATACGCTATAAATGCATCGAGTTTAATAAGTGAAAAAGCCAAAAGGTTAACCGAAGTTTTTAAACATTACGAGTTTGATATAATTAGTTTCCAAGAGGATGAAGTCCTTACGCGTTATAAAATTATTGACGAAACAGTTAAGTATGCGCGTTTAAAAAATACTTCTCAACTTAAAGCTTCCGTTACCGCTAAAGTTGATAAAGTTTTAACCCATCGTTACTATGGAATTGGTATATTTCTAGTGTTATTGCTTTTGGTTTTTCAAGCCATGTTTAGCTGGAGCGAGTATCCTAAAGATTGGTTAGAAGCTGGCTTGGGCGCCTTTACCGATTATGTTGAAAAAACATTGCCGGCAGGTGTTTTAAACGATTTAATTGTACATGGTGTATTGGCAGGTTTAACAGGCGTAATGGTGTTTTTGCCACAAATTATTTTATTATTTTTATTCATTGCCATTTTAGAAGATGTGGGCTACATGGCTCGTGTGGGCTTTATAATGGATAGAATTATGCGTCCGTTTGGTATGAATGGAAAGTCTATTGTACCATTAATTGGTGGAATGGCTTGCGCTGTTCCAAGTATTATGGCTACCCGAAGCATAGAAAATAAAAAAGAACGCTTAATTACCATTTTGGTTACACCATTAATGAGTTGTTCTGCTCGTTTGCCAGTTTACACATTGCTAATTGGTATGATGCTAGAGGATACGGCTAAATGGGGCCCTTTTAACGTGCATGGTTTGGTATTGATGCTCATGTATTTAATTGGTTTTGGAGCAGCTATTCTAAGTGCTTGGGTCTTTAAACTATTTATTAAACAAAAAGAGAAAACGTATTTTATTTTAGAATTGCCTGGTTATAAGGTTCCTGTGTTTTCTAATTTGTTAATTACCATTTATGAAAAAGGAAGTGCTTTTGTATTTGGAGCTGGTAAAATAATCATTGCAGTTTCGGTTATTCTGTGGGTTTTGGCATCTACTGGCCCTCATGCCAATATGCAAATGGTTGAAAATAAATACAGTGTAATTTTACAAAACGATACTTTAACCGAAGCTGCTAAAAAAGAAATTACTTTACAAATGAACGCTCAAAAATTAGAAGCTAGTTATGCAGGTGAGTTTGGAAAGTTAATTGAACCAGCTATTCGTCCTTTGGGTTTCGATTGGAAAATAGGCATTGCATTACTTACTTCGCTGGCTGCACGAGAGGTTTTTGTGGGAACCATGAACACCATTTACAGTGTTAACGATGATGGAGATAATAGTTTTGGACACATAAAAACCAAAATGATGGCTGAAATAAATCCGAGAACTGGCAAACCAAGTTATAGCACCGCTACTTTTTTATCGCTCATGATTTTTTATGCTTTTGCCATGCAATGTATGAGTACCATAGCCATTGTTAAAAAAGAAACCGATCATATTAAATGGCCTATCATTCAGTTTTTATATTTAACTGCTTTGGCTTATGGCAGTAGCTTTTTGGTGTTTAATTTGTTTAGTTAGAAGTGGAGAGTTCATTATAGCAACAAAATGAGAATATGAAAAAAAGTATGAAATATTCTTAGTTTTTAGATAACTAGAACATGGTATTAACTAATTCGAATTTCGCACAATTTTTGATAGTATTTTTTGCATGCCAACAGGTTTAAAGTTATCTTTTTTCATCGAACTAATTATTAGATTCACAAATGGATTATATTCAATTTGATTTTTACAATAAATTTGAATGAATTTTTTCAAAACCTCTCTTCCTCGACAACTTTTTTTCCATTTTTCATCTTCAAAATGATTTTCTAGCTCCTTTCTAATTTTAATTTCTCTTTTTTTAATTAAATCTTCGGAATACAGATTACTAGATTTTTCTAATAGTTTTTGTGTAATATTTTCTATGGATTCAGATAGTCCTTTTGAAATATTTTGGTTAGTACTTTTATAACTAATTATATTCTGTATTTCTAAATTAACTTGTCTTTGTAAAATATCTTTGACATGAAATTCAATGTCATCTAATGCAATTTTTTTTAGCGCAGCAAGAACCTTTTTTTCATTGTTAATTCTATTATCTTGAATCAATAAGTCATCTAATACTTTTAATATGTATAATTCTTCCAATAAATAATTTTCAATATGATAACAGTCCCATTTAAATTTGGTTGTAAATTTAACATCTGTTACTTCTTCTGAATCATTATCCTTATCTGTAATTCTATAAATATTTTTTCTTATTATACCTGAATTTTTGAGCTTGTTTAATGCATCATACACATTTATTACATGGTTCTTACTCCCTGCCGAAATAAAATTTATTGTTTTCGTTGTCTCTGAAAAAAGAGTTTTAACCATGGACTTATCAAATTCCGTATTTTGTCCTTCTAAAACTATAATATTACCTCCTGGGTGATATTCACTTATATTGCCCACTAAATCAATAAGAGTAGATTCAAAATCACCA
Organism: uncultured Bifidobacterium sp.; assembly: GCA_964529175.1. Taxonomy (GTDB): domain Bacteria; phylum Bacteroidota; class Bacteroidia; order UKL13-3; family UKL13-3; genus JAAFJM01. The sequence continues at coordinate 83,610 of CAZGVO010000014.1, read as the reverse complement.
TCTGACAGAAGTGGTATAGCTTGTTCTTCTATATTATGATTTGACGAAACAATTCTAAAAACTGAAAAGTCTTTTTCACCTAATACCTCGCTTATCAAGCTTTCAGAATGTGTTACTAACCAAATTTGATTATTGAAATTTAGTCCTATTTTTTCATTGTAAAAAGTTGGAAGACGTTTAGCCATTTTAGGATTTAAATGTAATTCAGGCTCATCTATTATAATAATTGAATTTTTTGGGGCATTATTTAGTAACCTTACGTAACCCAAAAGTAATTCCTTTTCTCCTGAAGAAAGATCATTTATGTCATGTTCATAACCGTCCTGTGTTACAACTGGAAAACTAATCGTACCATCATTATTAGGCAATAAACCTTTGAATTTTTTGTTTTCAAAAAACACATTAAATAGGTTGTGAAATGATTCATTTAAATCTTTAATAGGATCGATTTCACTATTCTTGTTACTTTCTCTTGAGACCAATGCTTTAACATATGATTTTACCATTTCAGCTTTAATATTATTATATTTATTGTTATAATTATATAAGGAGCTGTTTTTAGATGTCTCAATGTTAGTTTCTTGCAAGTTGATGTTCAAGTTTTGTGAATTAGAATTCTCATAGGATCTGTTTGGTCCATGATAATCAATGATGCCCAGATTATTTGGGTCATAGATACTGAACACTAATTCTATTAAATCATTTTCAAGAATAGTGGGTTCTTGTTCATGGAGTAATTCAATTCTTATTTTATGGAATTCATTTTTTATTTCTTGTTTTATTTTACTACTTGAATTATTTATTTGTTTATTTACCTGACTCGAATATTGTTTACTCTCAAATAATGATGAATAGTTTCTATTTCTTATTAAATCTTCTCCAATGTATTGTGACCAAATTAAAGGTTTTAACAAGTTTTTACAATTTGTTTTGATAAATTCCTTTTCTTCTTCATTAAAAGTAATTTCAGCTTCAATTATTATTGGTAATTTTATATCTCTTGCAATTTCTGAATAGTTATTTCTCAATAAATAATTATTTATGCCAAATTCATTAAACCAATTTTGATATTCATTGGCAATATAACCTCCATAACTAGACTTTAAAAGTCTTAATGCATGTAATATACAAGATTTTCCAACTCCATTCGCTCCTGTAATTAGAACTGTGTTGGATAAGTTATCTAAAGTTAGTTTAGAAATTGCTTTAAAATTCTCTATGTACAATTTTTTTATTTTCATTGTATTTCTTAAATTCAAGAATAAATCTGTTATTCTCTGGGTTTTTTCCTTTTTATGTTTAATTTCTAATTCTTAATAAATTAAACTAATTTTAAGTATCAAAATTACATGTTTTCTAATAAAAAAATTGGGCAAATATTTTTGCTCTTTTAGTTTAGTGAAGCGTAATTTATAAGAATTTATAATCAATTAAACATCTGTATTTAACAACTTGTCAAGTTTATCAAAATTTATAAATTTGAACATGCCAAAATCAGTTTTAGCACTAATTTTTATATTATTCAATTGGGTTTTAAATGCTCAAAACCATTTAATTGGAGTTCAGTTTGGAGTGAACAATACCAATGTTACCGATAAAAATATTTTTGAAGACAAAATAGGTAAAAATGGTTTTTCGGCTGGTATTAGCTACGAGTATAATTTTAAGAAAAACTTTTTGTAGGTGCTGATTTTTTGTATTCGCAAAAAGGTTTCGGCAATTATTATACTTTAGGAGATGTTTTGGATCCAATATCAGGAGGAAGTGGAACAAATACAGATAATGGAAACCTAATTTATTTTCAGTACGATTATATTACCATACCAATTAGCCTTTCATATAAAATTGGTAAAAAATATTATCTATTTACAACAGTGGGTTTAGCTAAAAGCTACTTAGTAAGTGCTAAAACTTATTCTGATGGCTCTGATAATGTTTTGTATAACAATAATTTAAACAAACTTGAGTTAAGCGCACTAATAGGGCTAGGTGTTGGTTTGGAACTTTATAAAAACTATCATTTGTACGCTTCTGTACTTAAATTTCAAAGTTTAAATGCAGTTAGTAACAGCAATTATTTTATGGGTGGCGAAATTACCAACTATGGTTATAATTTTTCGCTAGGGTTTAAGTACTCAATTGGAAAATAGTTAATATGGAATAGCTCTTTACCATAACTGAAACTATTCTTTATCATTGCAAACCTAATTTTTAGTATAAAAACCTAAACTATAAAGGCATATACTTACAAATAGCTATATATTTGTAAAAAAATTAAAGTACATGAAGTTGATTTTAGATGTAAAAGATGCCAAAGTTCCTTTTGTAATGGAGCTTTTAAAGAATTTTTCTTTTATAAAAGCTAAACCCATTTCTCCTTACAAAGCTGAAGTTTTGGAAAATTTGAACGAAGCTGTAACAGAATTAAACTTAGTAAGTGAAGGAAAGCTAAAAGCCCGTAAAGCCGAAGATTTGTTTAATGAGTTATAATGTTGAAGTGCTTCCTCGTTTTGAGAAAGACTTGAAACGTTTAGTTAAAAAATTCCCATCTCTTAAAAAGGAATTTATAGAGCTAGTGAGTGAATTGAAAGAAAATCCAACACAAGGAATTTCATTAGGCAATAATTGCTATAAAATAAGGTTAGCAATTGCTTCAAAAGGTAAAGGAAAATCTGGTGGTGCAAGGGTTATTAGTCATCTTAAAATAATTGAAAATACCGTTTTTTTACTAACTATTTTCGATAAATCAGAACAAGAAAGTTTAAGCGATAACGAATTGCTTGAAATATTAAATACCATCAAATAAACCTAAATTTTAGGATAAAAACCTAACTATGAAACGAACACTTGAACTTACTGCTCTTCCTGAGCAACTAAAATCTGACGCGGACGTAAAGCGCGAAATCAGTAAAAATTTTGGCATTCCAGTTAATGAAATTAATGGATTTACTTACCTGAAAAAATCGATTGATGCGCGCAAAAAACCAGTGAGGGTTAACCTTACCTTAAATGTTTTTGTAAAAGAAAATCCAGTAAAGGAAACCATTCAATTTGATTTTAAAAATGTAACCAATGCCAAAGAAGTAGCCATTATTGGTGCGGGTCCAGCAGGATTATTTGCTGCTTTGCAATTAATAGAATTAGGTTTAAAACCAGTCATTTTTGAACGTGGTAAAAATGTGCGCGAACGCAGACGCGATTTAGCCAATATTACCAAAAATAATACAGTAAATCCAGAAAGTAACTACTGTTTTGGTGAAGGTGGTGCTGGAACATATAGCGATGGAAAATTATATACCCGTTCTTCTAAACGTGGCGATGTAAATAGGATTTTGAAACTGTTGGTTTACCATGGTGCTGACGAAAATATTTTATACGAAAGTCATCCTCATATTGGTACCAATAAATTGCCTCATATTATTAAAAAAATTCGTGAAACCATTTTAAGTTGTGGTGGCGAAATTCACTTCAATTCCAAATTGACCGATATAACCTTAGATGGCGATAAAATCAAATCAATTGAAATAACTTCAAATTGCTTCGACTCCGCTCAGCAACCAAATTTTCGGTCGTTGAGCGAAGTCGAAACGCAGGGAAATTTGGTTCAATCAACTTCGAACTTCGAACTCCGAACTTTAATACTCGCTACCGGTCATTCTGCTCGTGATATTTTTGAATTATTGCACCGCAAAAAAATTACTATTGAAGCTAAACCTTTTGCTTTAGGTGTTCGCATTGAACATCCGCAAGCATTGATTGATAGCATTCAGTATAAATGTGGTGCTGAGCGCAATCCATATTTGCCAGCAGCTAGCTATAGTTTGGTAGAACAAGTAAATGGGAGAGGAGTATTTAGTTTTTGTATGTGTCCGGGTGGAATTATAGCGCCTGCCATGACTGCTCCTGGCGAAATTGTGGTAAATGGTTGGAGTCCATCAAAGCGTAATAATCCTTTTGCCAATTCGGGTATGGTGGTATCAATTAATGCTGAAGATTTTAAAGCTTTTGAAAAATATGGTCCTTTAGCCGGCATGTATTTTCAAAGCATGGTAGAAAAAAATTGCTTTGAGCAAGGCAATAAAACATTGCAAGCACCAGCACAGCGTATGTTAGATTTTGTAAACAATAAAACAAGTAATATTTTGCCTGATAGCAGTTATTTACCAGGAACGGTGAGCCGAAATTTAAGCGAAATTTTACCCAATTATGTGGCTAAAAGTTTGCAAGGTGCCATGAAAGCATTTGGAAAAAAAATGCATGGTTATTTAACCAATGAAGCCATTTTGTTAGCTACCGAAAGCCGCACTTCATCACCAGTGCGCATACCTAGAAACAAAGAAACTTTTGAGCATATTCAAATAAAAGGTTTGTATCCATGTGCCGAAGGTGCAGGCTACGCAGGCGGAATTGTAAGTGCAGCTATGGATGGCGAAAATTGTGCTAAAGCTATTGCTGGTGTTTTGGTGTAAGTTTTTTATTGATGCCTTTGCTTTAATCGAATGCGTCAGTTTTTAAAACAATTTCTTGAATTTTTGTGTTTTACAAATCATGAAGAATAAATACATAAAACTTCTGTTGTTGATTTGTCTTATTGCCAATAATTCAAATGTTTATAGTTTTGAAGTTGATTCCATAACCAAACAATGTTATCACAATGAAATAAAATATACATCCATTATGGTTAATTTTATTTCAAATAATCGAATTGATTCAGTTGAAATGCTCTTTAATAACATGCCTAAAATGTGTGAAGAACAAGGTTGGAATCAACTTATTAATTTGTTTTTGGTTTGTGTTAAGTATCCTGAAAAAATTGATTATTTGAATGAAAACGAAATGGATTTTATTATTGATTATACCTACTGCGTAAGATACAATCAGTTCAAATATCAACCTAAAGATACTATTTATTATGATTATTATATAATGCCTACTTTTAATGATTTGCAGCAAGCTGTGCAAACATATTTAACATCTTTTTACAAAACCTTATCAATTGGAACCAAACAGCAAAGTCTTGTGGGCACTTTGCTCAATAAAAACAACTCATTCTTCGAAGAATTAAAAGTATTAAACAATTACAATAGTACATCAAAAACGTATTTAAGTTATTTAACAAGTAAGGAAAAGTTAAATAATGCCAAACACTTATTTTTACATTTGAATACAAGTTATTCCATCAATGCACAAATTGGCAATGCCATAGTTTACGAGTATCTTGGAATTGAAATTATAGAACCCAAAATGACGACAGGTATTTCACTTGGCGCAGGACCAAACACTACCAATCCCAACTTTTTAATTTACTATAATAATGAAATTGTTGTCCCACAAAAATCGGTTATTATTTCGGCTACTTTTTGGGCAAATTATATTTTAACAAATAAAGGTAAAATTAAGCCTTATATAGGTGGAGGTGTTTCCATGTTTGATTGGCAACATGTTACACCTAAAATTAATGGAAAATCAGAAACATTATCAATTTTTGGAGGACAAGTTTATCCAGAATTAGGTTTTTTAATAGGTAAAAAACCTAACTATTGGCTTAAAATACATGGCTCTTACAGGTATACTGGTTATACCGCAGATTATTGGGGTGATAACTCGGATTATGATTCAACTTTTAGGCACAATATAAAAACCAATGATATTAGAATTGGAGTTACTATACTGATTAATTTAATACCTGAGTTCAAACATAAAGGAGAAGTAATTGGGTTAAACTAAAAAAGCTACGTAGTGCTCATATCTCTTAAACTTATCATTGAAATTCAATTCTTTTAATTATAATTGACTACTTATTTTAGTCAATTTATTAATGAACAAAAAACTCAATTTATTAGATAGCATTATGCTCATTATGGGCAGTATGATTGGCTCAGGTATTTTTATAGTTTCGGCTGGCATGCTGCGCGAGTTAGGAAGTCCAACTATGCTAATTTTAGCTTGGTTAGTTACGGCAGCTTTAACTTTAATGGCAGCATTAAGTTATGGCGAATTAGCAGCTTTAATGCCCAAAGCGGGCGGACAATATGTTTATTTAAAAGAAGCTTATTCACCTTTGTTTGGTTTTTTATATGGCTGGACTTTATTTACCATTATTCAAACAGGAACCATTGCGGCTGTGGCTGTTGGTTTTGCTAAATTTACAGGTGTAATTTTTCCAGTTTTTAGCGAAAAAAATATTTTATTCTCTTTAGAATTTACAAGCAGTTTTACTTTAAATATCAGTGCTGCGCAATTACTAGGTATTGGATTAATTGCCTCATTAACAGTGTTTAACTTTGGCAAAGTAAAAAATGCAGCTTTGCTTCAAAATATTTTTACCATTGGTAAAATTGGCTCATTGTTATTCATCATTTTTGCAGGATTGTACTTTATTTTAACTAATCAAAGCTCAACCGACTTATCAACTCAATTAACTGAGTCAACTCCTTTAGACTTACCAAACTTAAACATAGGAATTTTTGCAGCAGCTTTAGTAGGTTCCATATTTAGTGCCGATGCTTGGAACAATATTACTTTTACTGCAGGCGAAATGGAAAATCCTAAACGAAACTTACCTTTATCTTTATTAATTGGCACAGGCAGCGTGTTGTTCTTGTATGTTTTGATTAATTTTATTTATATCAATGCGCTTTCAATCAGCGAAATACAAAATGCGCAACAAGATAGGGTAGGAACACTTTTATTGCAAAAAGTATTTGGAACCAATGGTGCAATAATAATGGCTGCTTTAATTATGGTAAGTACTTTTGGTTGTGTAAATGGAATTATATTAAGTGGTTCAAGGGTTTATAAAGTAATGGCTGATGAAGGTTTATTTTTTAAACAAGCAGCGCAATTAAACAAACACCAATCACCTCAAAAATCGTTAACCTATCAAGCCATTTGGGCTGGTTTACTAGTGCTTTCGGGTACTTATAACGATTTGCTTGATTATGTGGTGTTTGCAGTTTTGATTTTTTATATTTTAACAGTTGGCGCTGTATTTATTTTACGTAAAAAACAACCCAATGCCGATAGACCTTATAAAGTAATTGCTTATCCATTTTTACCTATTTTGTATATAGTTATGGCGTTAAGTATTTGTATTAGCTTACTTGTTTTTAAAACCGCTTTTGCCTTTACTGGCTTGTGTTTGGTTTTACTTGGTGTACCTATTTTTTATTTTGTAAAACCTAAAAATGCATAAATTCTTACCTGCAATCATATTGTTTTTTTTAGTTGGTAATACAAAAGCCAATAACGATAGTTTGTCGTACAAACGAACCAGTTATTTTTTGCGTGCAAGTTTGCATAATGGTTCTATTTGGGCACACTCAAAGCGAGTTGAATATTCGGCCAATGCGCCAGTTTGGGGTTTTGAAATAGAATTACTGCGCCAAAGGTTAGATAATTTAGATTCACATTATAACCCAAAAGGTTTTGTAACAGGTTTTGGACTCAATTTTTTCAATATTAATAATCCTGTGGTAAAAAATAATGTTAATGCATTTTATACCATTGAATCAAACATTTTAAAAACACAAAAAGTAAATTTGGCAATTAAAGCTTGTGGTGGTTTAAACTTTATTTCAAGTCCTTACGATTCAATAAACAACCAAATCAATTGGTCGTACAGCAGTTATGTAAATGCTTTTTTAGCACTGGGCTTAGTGGTTAATTATCAATTCAATAATAATCAATCAATTGGTGCAAGATTAGCTTTTAATCATTTTTCGAACGGAGCCATTAAAGACCCTAATTTAGGAGTTAATTTTTTTACAGGTGCGCTTAGTTATCAATTTAAAATTGCTGATAATGTAAAGCGTCCATTAAATTTAAAACGCAGACTAAAGCCATTTGAGGGAAGGCCTAATTTGCAGTTTACTGCTTTTGCCACTTATAAATCATCTACAGTTAATACGGAAAAGTTTTATTTAATAAATGGATTGGCTGCAAGTTATAATTTGCCATTTGGTATAAAAAAAGGCCATAGTTTGGCAATAGGAGCAGAGTGGTTAGAAGATAGGGCCATTTCAGAATTATTGCGTTATGGAGGAAAATTAAATTTAAGTAATCAACGCGTGGGAGTTACGGTTGGCCACGAATTTTTGTTTCATCAATTTACTTGGGGGCAATATTTAGGCTATTATTTATTTAAAGAAATTCCTGAAATGGATAATATATATCACAGACATACAGTAACTTACAAGTTGACCAAAAGTTGGAGCATTGGTATATCATTATTAGCTAATAACCAAAAAGCCAATTTTACTGATTTTCGTTTAACCTATAAATTACAAAACAGAAGAAGTCCGGTTTGCCCCACTCCAAAATTTGATTAGTTTTTATTAAAACAAATTTTCAAAAACACCTTTTGCTAGACTTGGCTGGTTTGTTTAAATCAATTTACAAGCTTATTATCGCGAGTTAAAATATTTTTATGGCCAAACTATCTATTATAATTCCTGCTTATAACGAAGAAGCAACAATTCATAAAATACTTGAAAAAGTGCATCAAGTGAAATTAATTGAAAATATTGAAAAGGAAGTAATTATAGTTAACGATTGCTCAAAAGATAATACCGCAGCTAAAATTATTGCACTTAAAAACGAAAAGTACGATTACATAAAATTTGTAGAACATACTGTAAATAAAGGAAAAGGCGCAGCTATTCATACTGGAATTAAAGAAGCAAGTGGTGATTATATTATTGTACAAGATGCTGATTTAGAGTATGATCCAAATGAGTATAATATTCTGTTAAAACCCATTGTTGATGGTTTTGCCGATGTAGTTTATGGCTCTCGCTTTATGGGTGGAAAACCACATAGAATTTTATTCTTTTGGCATTCAATTGGTAATGCGGTACTTACATTTATGAGCAATATGTTTACCAATTTAAACCTTACCGATATGGAAACTTGCTATAAATTATTTAAAGCTGATATTATAAAAGGTATAGAATTTAAAGAAAATAGATTTGGTTTTGAGCCTGAAGTTACTGCTAAAATTAGCCGAATTGAAAACATAAGAATTTATGAAGTAGGTATTTCGTACTATGGTAGAACTTATGCTGAAGGTAAAAAAATAAACTGGAAAGATGGTTTTAGAGCCATTTTTTGTATTTTAAAATATGGTTTATTTAGGGCCTAATTTTATAGTTTGTAGTTATGATAAAATCATTCAATTTTAAGAATCCATATCATTGGTTAGTTTCTGCACTAATTTGCTGTATAGTTGCCTTTAAATGGGAAGCACTTGGTTTGCCTTTTTTTTGGGATGAAGCTTGGGTTTATATGCCTGCCATCAGAACCATGGCAGAAAAAGGGCCTAGTATTATGCCTGCAAGTATCGATCCTGATTTATATACTGGCCACCCACTTTTATTTTATTGCTTAGCCTCCATTTGGATAAAAGTTTTTGGTTATAGTTTATTTAAAGTGCATTTATTTCCATTACTTATTTCCATTACTCTTTTATTAAGTATTTATTTTGTTGTTTTTAAATGGACAAATAGTTGGTTTACTGCATTTTTATCGGTTTTATTATTAGCTATTCAACCCATATTTTTAGCACAAAGCACCTTTTTATTAATTGAAGTTTGGCTTTCATTATTATTTTTATGGTCGTTTTATTTTTACTTTAACCGCAATTGGTGGGGTTTTTCAATAGCTGTTGTACTTGCTTTATGGAGTAAAGAAAGTGCTTTTTGCTTAGTTCCTGCTTTTATACTAACCGCAATTATTGAACTATTATACAAAACCATAACGCCTAAAGTTTTTGTAAAAATAGCATTAGGTGTAGTTGTTTTATTTTCAATTGGTTTTAGCTTTTTCATCATACAAAAAGTAAAACTGGGTTGGTTATTTTTTCCTCGCCATGCCAATTGGATTACTATGGCCGATTTTTTTGATAAAATGGAGGGTTCTGTCTTAATCATTTTTGTTTCACAAGGACGAAATTTGATTTACTTAGTATCCTTAGTGGTATCAATTATAAGTTTTGGTTTTTTTAAAAATAAATTGACTAAAAACCATCAAATAAAGTTATTGGCATTTTTAGTAATTACCATTGGTTTTATGCTTTTTGCTTCCATAAACTTTTTTTCAACAAGGTATTTATTTGCAGTATTTCCATTATTAATGATAGGCTGCTCTCTTTTGATAACTTCTGTGCAAAAATCTGTTTTCCAGTATATTGTAATTCCATTGTTTGCTGTTATTGGGTTGGTAAATATTAATAATAGTATTGAACATCCATATTTTGCAGATGTAGAATTAAATTATACTAGAATGTTAAAGGCTCAAGTTGAATTTTGTAATTATATGGAAAGTACGGAGCATAATGAAAGTATTTATGCACCTTTTTTGGCATACACTAATTTAACTAATCCTTATGCTGGTTTTGTGCAAAAAAGTTTGAAAAATATTAATCCTAATTTGCTCGATACTTCAAATGTTTATTATATCAATACATCGAATGAAACTTGTAAAGAACTTGATAGCATGATAGTTAATAATAAAATTCACTTGGTAAAACGATTTGAAAACCATCAAGCTAAAGTAGAATTGTTTAGTAAATAACATAATGAATTTTATAAAATCTGCGGGTTTTTTTTATTACTCTTTGGCGGTTATTGCCTTAATACTCTTAATAGTTTGTTTCTATTTTGATGGTACAGGAGGAGGAGGCGATAGTGTATATCATTTTCAATATGCAAGGTTTGCCGGGCAACACCCTGAAAACTTTTTTAATCATTGGGCAAAGCCTATGTATACCATTTTTGCATCTCCTTTTGCTCAATTTGGTTTTATTGGCATAAAAGTTTTCAATGTACTAATGAGCCTTATTTCAGTTTATTTTACTTTTAAGATTTTAGAATACTTTAAAACTACAAATGCGCATTTTATTGGCATAATTCTCTTTTCTATTACCCTCTTTGTTAATGTAACCATTTCTGGGTTAACGGAGCCTTTTTCTGCGGCATTGTTAATGGTTTCTCTTTACTTTTTAGTTAAAAATAAAACTATTCTGGGTTTATTTATTATTTCATTTTTACCTTTTATTAGGTCAGAAGGATTAATAATATTAGGAGTTATTTTTGTTTATTTAATTATATCTAAGAAGCTCAAGTGGAGTCCTTGGTTAATATCAGGTCATGTGGTGATGTCGGTAATTGGTAGTTTTTATTACCACGATTTGTTGTGGGTGTTCAACAAAATTCCTTATGCTCATGTAAGTAGTGTTTATGGTATTGGTACTTGGTCACATTTTATAATTCAGTTGTATTTTCAAATTGGGTTAATAGAATACGTACTTTTTATAATTGGTAGTATAGCCATGTTAATAGGTTTGATAAAGTTAAAAAGTAAAATGCCTTTTTTAAACGAAAAACTATGGTTAATATACGGTTGTTTTTTTGCTTTTTTTATGGCTCATACTTCCTTTTGGGCATTGGGTATTTTTAACTCAATGGGTTTATCACGTGTATTTGTTAGTGTTATGCCATTATTGGCCATTATTGTTCTTGATGGTTTAAACACCATTGAAAATTTAATCATTACAAAAAATGTTCAAATTGCTGCCTACATAAAATATATTTTGATTGTTATGTTAGCTATATTTCCATTTCTGTCAACACCAACTTCTTATCGACTTCCTGATGATTTTGAATTAGAACCTTCACAGTTACTAATAAAAAACAGTGTGGTGCCATACCTAAATGCTCATAAACCTAACAAAACCATAATAATGGCTGATATTTCAATACCATTATTTAAGAATTTGGATCCTTTTGACAAGTCGAAAGTAAAAATGCTTTATGATATAAAGGATTTTAATGCCATTGATACAAATGCTTTAATAGTATGGGATTCATGGCTTTCGGTAATGGAATTTGGTTTAAACTTAGAAAAGTTAAACCAATGTAATAATTTAAAAATGGATACTATTTTTAGTATTACAAGTAAACAAGGACGAGTAACTGAATATGCTATTTTTAGCAAAAAGTAATTACTATTTTTTATTAAAAACTACCAGTAATGAAACGCCAAATGGTAGTTTTATCCTTGGTTTAAGTATTGTATTTTCGGCAATAAATATTCCATATAATACTTTATTCAAAAACCCTAATTCAAATATACTATGGTCAGAGCCGCTGCCATCTCGTTTAAATAAATTGGGAAATTTATTGCTTAGCCACCTAACAGCGTAAATGGGCATAAATAAAATAGTATTGAAATAGGTACGATAAATTATTTGTCCTTTAGTTTTATCAAAAAGTGGTAACAGTGTTTTATTGGTATAGCGTTTAAAGTGATAGTTTATTTCATCGTGTTGGCTCCATAAATCCATAAAAGCTGGCACCGTTACAAATACTGTTCCGGTACTTTTGCAAACCCTAATCATTTCGTTTACTGCCAATTGGTCGTTTTCTACATGCTCTACTACATCAAAGGCACAAACTAAATCAAAACTATTATCGGCAAATTGTAAATCCAAAATACTACCTTGTTCGATATCAATGGCCAATTTTTGTTTCACAAAATTATAGCAAACTTCATCGTACTCAATTGATTTAACTTTACCAAATTGTTCTAGCATAATGGAGGTAGCACCTGTAGCCACACCAATATTTAAAATTTTTAAATCAGTTCTGTTGTTAAACTGCTTTTTTATTTGGGTTTTAAGTATTTCTAAGCGCGCTGTAAACCACCAATTGCTGCGTTCTAGTTCGTAATATTCTTTATAATATTCTGGGGTCATGGCCTAATATATTACTTAAATTAGAAAAAAATTATTTGAACTAATATTAAGCATAATAATACTCAAAAATGGTTTTTGTTATCAAAATCAAATCTTCGTTTGTCAACTCATAATACATTGGTAACCTTAATAAACTATCGCTGTAAAAGTCAGCATTTGTTAATTCTCTCCCATCGTGTTTGCTTGCATAATATGGCGATTTATGAAGCGATAAATAATGGAAAACCGACAAAACATTATTCTTTTTTAAGGCATTAATTAAACCTTGTCTTTCATCTAAATTTTTGCAAATAATATAAAACATGTGGGCATTATTGCTACCATAACTAGGCAAGTATGGTAATTTAATGTAGCCTTTTTCTTCTAAACTTTTTAAAACTTTATAATAATAGTTCCAAATTTCTTTGCGTTTGTTTTGTATGTTTTCTAAGTTTTCTAATTGTGCAAAAAGAAATGCTGCAATAATATCGGACGGTAAAAACGAGCTACCCATATCAACCCAGCCGTATTTATCAATTTCGCCTCTAAAAAAAGCTGAACGATTGGTTCCTTTTTCTCGAATAATTTCTGCTCGAGCAATAAATTGTTCATCGTTAATAACCAACATTCCACCCTCACCAGCCATAATATTTTTGGTTTCGTGAAACGAGAAAGCCGATAAATGACCAATGCTTCCTAATGGTTTGGTAATGCCATCTTTATTGGTATAATAACTATCAATAGCTTGTGCTGCATCTTCTATTACAAACAAATTATACTTATTGGCCAAGTTCATAATGGCATCCATGTCACAAGCAATACCTGCATAATGAACAGGAACTATGGCTTTGGTTTTATTTGTTATTAAAGCTTCTAATTTTGTTACATCCAAATTTGGATTTTGGGTATTGCTATCAGCAAAAACAATTTTTGCACCTCTTAATACAAATGCGTTTGATGTTGATACAAAAGTATATGATGGCATAATTACTTCATCGCCAGCCTCAATATTAATTAATATTGCAGCCATTTCTAAAGCATCGGTGCACGATGTGGTTAACAAACATTTTTTGAAGCCGAATTTTTTCTGAAAAAATTCATGGCAATGCTTGGTAAATGTACCATCACCCGAAATTTTACCAGAAGCCACTGCTTGATAGATATAATGATTTTCCTTGCCCGTAAGGTAAGGTTTATTAAAAGGAATGTGTTTTACTTCCATAAATGATAAATGTAAGTGGTTTTGTCTATTAAAAAGCCATTATTCAAATAAAATTTCATGGCTCCTTGATTTTGATTTTGGGTGGTAACAGTTACCTTATTTATTTTCTTTAATATGGCGTAATCTAAAACATAATTGAGTAACTGTTTTCCAATTTTAAAATTTCTAAAAGCTTCATCTACAGCAATTAAACCAATATCGTAAGCATTGTTTTTAAAACCAATTGTAACAAACCCAACCAAATTATTATTTACCAAATAACCAATAACTTTTTCTGCACTTTTATGTGTTACTGATTGCTCAATCCATGCAGCATACAGTTTTTCAAACTCGTTGTTTTTAAAGTTTGTATCAATTTTAAACCTAGAAAAATGTCCACTTTGATAAGTTAAATTTAATAAATCATCATCAAGTTCAGTTACTTCAACTAAGTTTTCATTTGGTAATTTATTAATAGTTAAATCTGATACTTGTATACTTAACTCCACTTTTTCGTCAGCTAAAAAAAGATTGAGATTCTTTATCAATTCTTCCGAAAGTGGTATTTTACTATAAAGATAAATCAACCTGTAATCATTGTTCAATAACAAGTTTTTATCAATTAAATTATCAGTAAGTGCCACTTTCCCCACCTTGTATTCAAAGCATTCGGTGTCCCAATCTAACGTATTAATTTCCATCAAAATGTTTTCTCATCAATTAAATAAAGTGGCCTTTGTTTCATACCTTCAAATGTTTTTCCAATATAAAGACCAACAATTCCTAAAATAAAAATAATGAGTCCTGAAAGAAACCAGATGGAAATAATAATGCTTGCGTAACCTGTGACGGTTATTATTCCTGAGAGGTAAGCAAATACATTATAAATGGCATACAAAAGTGAAATAATAGTGATAGAAAAACCAAGTTTAATAGCCATTTTTAAAGGTTTATCAGAATACGCTATGGCAATATCTAAAGCTAAGTTAATTAACTTGCCCCAGCTGTATGATGTTTTTCCTTCAAATCTTTCAGCATGAGTTACATCTATTGCCGATTTTTTAAAACCAACCCAACGCGCCATTGGCGAAAATGCGCGCATTGACTCTCGCATTGAATTAATTGAATTGATAACTTTTCGGCTATAAATTCCAAAGTTAGCTATGGTTCCATCTTGTTCAATTCCTGATAAATAGGTAAAACCTTTATAAAATAACCTAGAAGTAAAAGTTTTTATAAATTTATCTTGGCGTTCTACTCTTCTTGCAAAAACAATATCAAATCCTTTTTGTGCCTCATTGTATAAATTAGGAATTTCTTCTGGTCTATCTTGCAAATCGCAATCCATTACCACTACCCAGTCTCCCTTGCTTGCATCTAAACCTGCTGTAATAGCATGATGCTGACCAAAGTTTCTACTCAGTTTAATTCCCTTAACTCTTTGATCATTTAAGGTCTCAGTTTTTACTTTTTCCCACGAGTTATCACGACCACAATCTTCCACTAAAATGATTTCAAAATCTTGTGTAATTTTAGATAACTCTACCTTTAACCTATTTACCAATTCAGGTACAATATTTTCAGCTTTATATACAGGACTCACTACAGAAATATGCATAAAATTAATGTTGTTTTGGTGTAATAAATTGATGATTTATTCTTGATAAAATAACAATGGAAATTACTAAAGGAACCCAATTTAGATAATCGTAGGGAACCATAATAAATGCATAAAAAATGGTAAGCATAAATTTCAATGCTAATAATGAAAACAGGTTTGAACCAACTGTTTTTCTAATTTTTGACCGAAAAAGAATGATTAGTAAACTTGCAGTAATGCTAAATAAAAAGAGTGCATTTTTATTTAATTCAATTCTTTCAATTAATGTACCCGAACCAAATTGATAAAACCAACTAGCTAGTCCAATTCCCTGAAATAGTTGAAATGGCCTATCGGTTGGTGCTTGCCAACTTTGGCCTTTCCATTCACCTAAAATTGATGTAGTATAATTTGCATTGAAAGTTTTTAGCATTTCAGGTATTGGTAATACAAATGGAATAATGAAAAATAATAATATCATTATGCCCAAGAAGATAGAAACCAGTAAAAATTTTTTAAAATTACTTCTTAATAAATTGTAAAAATAAACCGGTAACCAAAAAAGAAATGAATACCTTGATAAAAATGGGAGGATTAATCCAATTGATTTTACAATACTATTGGATGAAAATAATAAAGTTGCTAAAATTAGATAGTAACCCATTATCATTATTTCGATGCACTGAACAGCTGTTTTTCCATTTTTATAATAAATGGTAAATAACAAAACAAAGGGTAAAGCACAGTTTATTAATAACCATTTTTTTTGTTGAATATTCTTAAATAAGACCCAAGTATATAAAGCGCAAGCCAATAAAAACACTATTACCACCATCCATTGATAATTTATGTTTAAAACATTACTAATTACAAAAGGAAACCAATGCAAGGGCAAATATCCTGGAGTAAATGTTCCATAATTAAATCCAGTATATGGTGCATAAACCACCTCATTATTCATAAACCGTTTTACAAAAATTTCATCTATAAACGGAATAATATCTGACTCATTTACATTGATTGGATAGTTATTGATTGAATAATTTACGATGAAAATCGTGACAATAGTGAATGTTGAAAACAACGCTAAAACTGGTTTCAAATTGCCATTTGAAGTCAGAGCATTTGCAGTGTTTTCCTCTAAAAAAAATTCTTTATTTTCTTGTAGTAAAAAATAAGGATAAATTGCTAAAAATAGCCCAGAACCTATAATGATTAGTGGACTAACCACAAATTCAAAAACATTTTTTACATAAAAAATGAATAATATTTCCAATAAAAAGGCTATAAATAAATACCAATTTTTTTTATTCATATACTATTCTTCATCTCCTTGGTTAGGTGTTTCTAAAATACCTGTTTCATCAATAATAATGCTATCACTTATAATAGAATCATTTTTAATGATATAAGTTTTAGCTGGGCCTGTAATATTTATTTTATAAGTTAAGCCAATAGTATCTTCAGGTAAAATTAGGCTTCGCGCCACCATTTTATTGGTAATAAACTTAAATGAACGTTCCATGTAAGCGCGCATGCTGCCATCTTTTTCAAATTTGTACATAAATCCTTTAGGACTAGGTACTATACTTGCCAAGTATAAAGCTTCATTAAGGCTAAGTTCGGCTGGCGATTTTTGGAAATAAAATCTTGAGGCTTCACCAATTCCATATACGTTTGGTCCCCATTCTATTAGGTTTAAATATACCTCAAACATACGTTCTTTCGAAACTATGTAATTGTTCTCTAACATATAAACCAATAAAATCTCTTCCAACTTTCGCGCCATGGTTTTTTCGCGTGTAAGAAACACATTTTTAACCAATTGCATGCTAATGGTGCTTGCACCTCTGGCAAATTTTCCAGTTCTAATATTTTTAGCAATCGATTGGCGGAAGGCCTCATTTACAAAACCTCTATGATACATAAACGAAGGATCTTCGGTAGTTAAAATGGCTTTTTTTACAAATGGCGAAATGTTTTCGTAACTCACATAATTAGGATTTTCAGGCCCAACAATAAATGAGCGCATAGCCCTACCTTTTTCGTAAGGTGTATGCATAAAACTTTCGTTTAGTTTGGCCAAATTAGCCGCTCCATATTTGGTTATATGCAGGTTATCTTTATCAATATTACTTTCAAAAACCATTTCGTCTGGTTTATGAATATCCAAGTTAAAGTCTAATCTATAAGTAAAACTTCCGCTTGCTTCCATTCCTTGAATATGACTAAATAAAGCGGCTGGCAATGAGTTTATAAAATCTTGAGCAGGTGTTTTATCGGTTTGCACGCTCATGGTAACAATGTATTTGTTAAAGAATTTATAAAAACTATTGTCTTTATTACGTGGTGCACGTTTTTCGGTATTTTGCTCTTCGGTGCGTTCGCTTAGCCTAAAGTAGGGGTGGAACTTAGTTTGGTTAAATGTAACCACTGTAGAGCTATCAAGCGAAATAAAATTGGGTCCAAATAAAAATTTATACTTGGCATCAGCATGGTTAATTATTACATCGGTTTTGGCTATGCGAGTATGGTTTAGCATAAAACTATCAATAGAAGCTGCGCCAGTAATATTTAACATGTCATCATCAAAATCAAATCCATCAAGCTGAAACCTAATGGAGTTAAAGCCAGTTTTTAAACCAATTTTTTCGTATAAATATGGAATTTGAACAGTAACCGAATCGGTACGAGTAAAGTTTAAATCGGCCTGGCGTTTTTTAGGATTGGCTGTTCCATTAATTTGCCATTGCTGAATGGCATTATTGCTATTTACGGTAATATAACTATCAAAAACTTGTTTGTTTAGTGATAGTTTTGTTAAATTGAACGATACATTTTTATCATCATCTTTTATGCGTAAGTCAAAGTTTTCAATTAATACTTCGCTGGGCACTTGTGCAAATAACCTCGACATTAATTTATAAACCACTTTAGCATAGTTTATATCTGTTTTTGGTTTTTCAATTTGCTCTATTGTATCTTGTAAAGTACTGTCTTTTTTACTTAAAAAATCTTGAAAGTTTTTATAATCACCTTGTTTTACAAATTGAATAAAACCTTGTTTTAAACCAATATCTTTAATCCTAACATCGGCTACAAGTAAATACCAAAACCTAACACTGGCAGTAAAATAATCAATGCTAACCAAGGTATCGCCACTTTGCGGCACCAAGGTTATTTTCAATAATTCAATACCGCTTATGCCTTTAAACGATGCATTTTCAATTTTTAAATCGGTATTGTATTCGGTTTTAAATTTAGCCGAAACCTTATTAATCGCTTTATTTAAAAAATAGCCACGCAACAAAAAAAATGCTGCAATAACTATAATGAATAGCGCACCAACTATTTTAAGAAATGGTTTTAAAAATGCTTTTATTTTGATATTTTTAACTTGCACTGGGGTTGATAATATGCTAAAAGGCTAAAATGAAAAATAGCAATGATTCTATGTATTTTGAATCATTGCTAAATAAAAATAAGGTATAAAAACTATTATTAAACGTGCATAATTTCAGCTTCTTTAATAGCTAAAAGCTCGTCAATTTTTTTGATGTAAGCGTCAGTTGTTTTTTGAACACTTGCTTCAGCAGTTTTTGCTTCGTCTTCAGGTAAACCGTCTTTTTGTAATTTTTTAATGTTTTCGTTGGTTTCTTTTCTAATATTTCTAACAGCTACTTTAGCATTTTCCGATTCGCCTTTTGCTTTTTTAGCTATTTCTCTTCTTCTTTCTTCGGTTAAAGGCGGTAAAGTTATACGTATAATAGTTCCATCATTAGTTGGGTTAAAGCCCAAGTTTGAAATAATAATTCCTTTTTCAATGGCTTGGAACATGTTTTTTTCCCAAGGTTGAATGGTAATTGTTTTAGCATCAGGGGTACTAATATTTGCCACTTGGCTTACAGGCACTAACGAACCATAATACTCCACTTTTACTGCATCTATCATACTCGGGTGCGATTTTCCTGCACGAATTTTTGTAAACTCGCTTGTTGCATGGTCAATTGCAGCATCCATCATTTGCTTTAAATTATCTAATACTGGTTTTAAACGTGGGTCGCTCATATTATTATTTTATAATTATGTTATTGAAAAAATGTGTTTCTAAAATCAGCCGCAAAATAACATTTTAAAACAATTTAAAAATTTACTTTATGCGCAATTATATAATCGGGTCTTCCTTTTACTTCATCAAAAATATTGGCTATATATTGGGCTACTAAACCAATGGTTAACAATTGGATACCGCCAAAAAATATTACAATGGTAAGTGTACTTGCCCAACCTGCTACGGCTTTATTGCTAAAAAAATATCCATAAAGAATATAAATTAACAATCCTAAAGCAATAATTGTACTTATAAAACCAATTTGAATAGCCAATTTCAAAGGTTTTTTTGAAAAATACATAATGCCATTTAAGGCAAAACGAATCATTTTTTTCAATGGATATTTGGTTTCACCTTCTAGGCGTTCATCTCGTTCATAGTAAAATGGAATTTGCACAAAACCAATCCAACTAATTAATCCCCTTACAAATTTATTTTTTTCGCCTAATTTCTTAAACTCGTTAATAATGTTTTTGTCAATTAACCTAAAGTCGCCTGTATCAAGTGGGATAGGTACTTCGCTTAATTTATCCATTAATTTATAAAAATATTTGGCTGTAATTTTTTTAAATAAAGTCTCGCCTTTGCGTGTTTTTCTCACGCAATAAATAGCATTGCAGTTTGATGATTTGTATAAATCCAACATTTCGCTAAATAGTTCAGGTGGATCTTGCAAATCGGCATCAATTATGATTGCCAAATCGCTATCTGTATTATTTATACCTGCAGTTACCGCAGCCTGATGGCCAAAATTTCTAGAAAAATGAATTACTTTTATATTAGAGTTTTGACTAGCAATTATATTCAGTTTGTCAGCTGTTTTATCCTTGCTACCATCATTTATAAAAATTATACTCGATTCATAATTAGTAAGCTTTTGAAGCACATTATTAACCCTTTGATAGGTTTTCTCTATCAATAATTCTTCGTTATAACATGGAATAATTATGGTTAATGTTTTGTGCATGAATTGTAAATTACGAATTGTGAATTACGAGTTATGAGTTACGAGTTATGAATTGTTAATCACGAATTACGAATTTCAAATTATAGTTGCTGAGCAAAGTTCGATAGCTGTTGTACAAAGCATGAATTTAAAAAACTATCAACTGACAACTAAGAACTAAATCACGCAAGGCGTGAAAGAACTAAAAACTGTGTGCTACTTTTTCAGTTCTAGTCTTTTCCAAGTATCAGTTCTGCCAAACATGCTAACACCGATAAAGCCTCTAATTTCCATGGTGTTTTTATCAGCTAAATTTATTTTACACTTATAAGTTTTGCCACTTTCTGGGTCATAAATGGTTCCTTCTTCCCATAAATTATCGCCTTTGTATTCAAAACCTCCAACTAATTGCAATCCTAAAATAGGTTTGCTTTGTTTTGCAGGATCTTCATTATTTACGTCTAATTTTGGTTTTCCTTCTGTATTTAAAGGTTCTTTTAACCATACAATTCTGCCAAAATAAAAGTTACCTACTTTGGTAATTTTAACCCTAGCTTTACCGTTTCCTGTTTCCCAAACCCCTAAAATATCATCGGCATTTTGTTGAGCATTACAATTGTATAAAATTGATAATAAGCTAAATAAGGTAATTAAAATCTTTTTCATGTTTTTGTTTTTTATTAAATGCAATAAGCAAAAAATTTAAAACAAAAAAAAGTAGTTTTTTAGCAATAAAAAAGCCCTCTTGACTTAGTCAAAAGGGCTTTAAATGATTTGGTTTAAGAAACTATTGAGTTATCTTAACTATTTTCTTTTTGAAATTTATCCCATTCTTCAATGTTACATTTATGAAGTATATACCATCATTCAACTCCTCTAAAGATATAAAATTGTTTTCTTGATTTAATATTCCATTATTTAATATTTTTCCATTAATATCAATAATCTGGTAGTTTATATTATCATAAATATTAGCTATGTATATTTTATCGCTTGTTGGATTAGGATAAACTATAAATTCGCTTTCGAAAATATTTTTTTGTTTTGAGGATAATAATTGTCTAAATTCTCCACCATCCAAGTAAATAGAGAAAGGGTCATAATAACATAAGTCACCTTTATCAGCACCACGATTAAAATCGAATTGTTGGTTAATATTTGAGTTATCGATAGTTACACCATTAATTACTGTTGGTGTTGCCAATATTGGATAATTTGTTAAATAAGTTACTGAACTGCTTTGCGGGGTTAAGGCTGGTGTGTTTGGAAAATAAATATTATCGCCATTAATATGATTTGGATTTATTTTTTTTAGATTATATCTCCATATATTACTTGACCCATTATCGTTCCAAATTATATCCCATTTTACAATATTTTCACTATGAATGAATTCATTAGAAGTTGTATAAGCTATACCAGCAGGATTTGCAGATGTCAAATCTTGATGTAATTGATTATTTAAATCTCCTACTCCTGTTATACCATAAACAACATTTTGAAATTTGTTGCAACTTATAGTTAAAAAATGTGATTGCCCTGGTCGTAAAAAATTATTGGTTTTATTTGCAGATGGGTTAAATGGATCCATTTTTGGTGCTAAGATTATTCCTTTTTCACAGCTAATAAATTTGTTTAAGGTTATTATTTGAACTGGACTATAGAACCCATCACTACCATTAAATTGATAATTATTTGTATAATCTGAATTGTAAATTTCTACTGATTTGTTATTTTGAAAAAACGTATTGCGAAACACCCAAAACTTTTTATAACTATTTATATACACACCAACAAGCGTTCTAGTAAATTGATTATCTGAAATTTTTACATTTTGAGCATCTATTGTATTTTGATCGCCATTTAAATAAATAGCATAATCTATAATATTTTTTTCACCTGCAATAAAACGATTATTTTTAATTTCAACATTACTAGTATTTAACAAATAAATAGAGGTTATATTTGGTTTTGAACATCCTATACAATTATCAAAACCATAAAAGGTATTATCATCGATTACAATAGAAGGTATTGAATTAGTGGTAATTATATAACTATTAAGCGTTTGAAAATTACTTCTTGGATCATTTGAAGCAAAATTTGAAGTAATATTAAAGTTTAAATCTGAGAAATTATTTTCTTGTATTACTATGTTATTATTGTTAATCGAATTGGATTTTTCTAAAACTAATGATACATTATTATTGATAAATTTTGATTTATTGATAACAATATCATCTGCACTTTCGAAATAGCATCCCACACTTGCATCTCTAATTGTAGAGTTATTTTTTATTTCTATTTTTCCACTACTTTTAACAATAATACCTTTCCAATTAGGACAACCTGAAATTACTGAATTATTAATTATTAGATTTCCATAAACAATTATTTCATTGTTGGAACTCATAACTAATTTTGAATCATTGATTGTTAATGTTTGATTAGCCGAAATTGTTAAATTATTCGGAATGTTAGCAGTTTGATTATTTATTGTAGCAGCATTATTGGTATAAACTGGAGTTGTAAAGTTATTGTTGTTTTTAATTTCAACAAATTGAGGTAATTCACTAACAGTCAGTGTTAAAAAGCTGCCGTTAATGCAAGATACTCTCTTTCCATAACCTAAATTAGGCGTAACTATTGTTGCAAATTGATTAACTCCTACAATGCCATCTAGTCTAAAATTTTGAACTTCAGAATTATTTGAAGTTCTACACCATATTGCATATGTTTTTTCATTTGTTTGAGGATTTTTAAAACTGTACACACTTACAGTACCATTAGATACATATGATTTAAATAGTGTATTTATGATAGGGTTACTTGATTGAATTTCCTCTTCAAAAACATAATCTTTTAATAATGATTTCATTAGGCG
This sequence comes from uncultured Bifidobacterium sp., assembly GCA_964529175.1. GTDB lineage: Bacteria > Bacteroidota > Bacteroidia > UKL13-3 > UKL13-3 > JAAFJM01. The sequence goes on along the minus strand of CAZGVO010000014.1, from coordinate 60,135 downwards.
CATGTAAAACCAAGAAGGCTTTGGCGCATTAAAATTGGCATCATTTTCTAAAAGTCCGCTTGACATATGTTTACCTCCGTTAGTATTATATTCATCTTGTATAGTATAGCAATATGCCTTATCTATTTTAGAAGCAGCAATTTCTAATATACTTCTAACAATCCATCTACCTTGTGTTTCTTTCGAATCAGTTGTTTTTCCATTTCCTGTAATAATAGGTGTTTTTTGAACTGATGAAGGATCTGTATCATATCCAAATTCCGATAACCAAATTTCTTTACTTGGTAAATTTTTATTTCTGTAATCAACAATTTCTTTTAACTTTAATTTTAATCCATCAGCTTCTGGACTTATTCCAATTGTTTGGTCTATACCAGTTGCGTTGCTATAACTATGAAAATTTAATACATCAGCAGGAAATTTTTCATTACTATTTGCGCCTACTCGCAAATTATCAGCCCAAAGCTTCATGGCTTTAATATAATTTAAGTCTAGTGTAACTAGACCACCCATAGCCATTTTAACGTTAGGGTCTGCAGCCTTCATACCCAAAGTGCCAGGATTTAACGTTAAATTATCACCGTAGTCATAATCTGCTGCACACATTGCAGCAAACTCAAAGGGATTAAAGTATATTGGTTTATAAACTTGTGGGCCATATTCTGTATACCAGTCATTTGGTTCATTCCAATTTTCAATATACTTAACTTTATTTAATCCTGATAATGGATTTATAGCATTTAAGTTTATTATTGGAACGGAGGTACTTCCATATCTTGCTGCAAATTGATACATGAATTCAGCATGTTTATAATAACTTGATTTTTCTTCAGGATTATCATTTAAAATGTCACCAAGTGGTTTCCTTTTTGGATGTTTACCTGAATCCATATATAAAGCAGATTCTTGAAGAACAGGTACAACAGAAATTCCAGCATTTGTTTTGGCTATATAATCATCATCCATATTTCTGTTTCCATAATCAGGTTGAAATTTATAAATGTTATTATTTCGGTTGTATGATGAACTTATTGGGAAGAACCAAGGTGCGCTTGTAGAAGCTCCACCGTCATTCCAATACCAACTTTGGAAATTTCTAATTGATGTAGCACATTCTAATGATTTAACATTTATTCCATGAGTTCCTGTAACACCTAAATAGTCTCCAAATTTTGGGTTAAAAGTGACTGAAGGTGAATTTATTTGTTGAAGGGGTATTCCTATTTTTATTCCTTTGAATTTTATCTCTTTTATTAGAGTAAAGGTTTTATAGCCAAATGTTGGGTCAATTGAGTTTCTAAATGTTATCCTAATATATTTTGTAGAATAAGTTGAATTATTGGTTGGAGTTGGAAAATTTATATATCCTTCATAAAATGCAGGTCTAGCTGGACTTACAGAATACATACTATAATTTTTAGTGTTAATACCATTACCAGTATTGGTTAATGATACCCAACCTTGCGGATCGCCAATTTCAATTTCTAACAAGCCACCTCCAAAATTATTGGAATTAAAGAAATCTGTTGAAGTTATTTGATAATAACCATCAAGTTCAACTACTATGCTGTAATTATCCAAAATATCTGCAGGCAGGGGGGCTGAATAAGCACCATTTGGATCATTAATAAAAGTAACAGGTGTTTCAATATTCTGCTCATCAAATAATTTCTTAGGAGTACATTGACCATTATTTGTATAATATGGATATAACCCATGAACTTTATCAAGATTTATTTTTAAATATCTTTCGGTTATTAGATTTTGAAATACTGAAATACTTAAACTACCACTACTACTGCTAGAGCTATATTGCAGATTAGTAATTAAATCAGGTGAATTGTTTTGGTCAATATCAGAAAATGCAAATGCACTTCTAAAAGTTGAATAAGCACTGAAGGTGCTGTAAATATTAATATTACTACCGAAGGCAATCGAACTTCCTGTTGAGTTATTTTGTAAGACAGATAAATTAATATTTGATGTACTACTAGAAAAGTTTATTGTACAAATATCTAATTTGTTGTCATCATTAATATCATATACTATATAATCTTGCATAAAATAGTTAGATGAAGGACCTACTATTACGTTAATTCCTGAAGCAAAACTTATGGAGGTATTAGTTGATGTAGTTGTGTTCTTGAAAATTGTGATGGTATTGCTGTTGCTCTGAACTGAAATATCCGTTTTTGAATCATTGTCAAAATCGCCAACCTTTAAATTCCCAAATGGCACAGAATTAGTGATTACAGTTTGGGTTCCAAAACTAATATTACCAACAGTACTGGTGTTTTTAGCAATAATAAGTGCATTGTCAATAGAATATGCATCAGGATTTTGAATAATAATATCAGGTTTTGAATCATTATTTAAGTCGGAGAGTATTAATGAATAAGAAAACGATAATACATTATTTCGAGTTATTGAAAAGTCAATTGGACTTGCAAAACTTATAGAGGAGTTTATTGAAGTATTTCTAAATATTGTAATGTTAAATGGAGCATCCAAATCTGAATTTGTTATAACTATTTCTTTTAAATTATCTCCATCCAAATCTGCAACATCCACTGATCCGTGCGCAACATCGTAAGTTGGTGGAGGTGTTGTTGTTGCAATATCAATTCTTGGAGCAAAAATAATGGAGTTAGTAGTTGAAATATTTTTTAAAATTGAAATATTAAGACTTCCAGCATAACTGATAATAATATCTAATTTTGAGTCATTATTAATATCAGCAATTTTAGCGCTTGAGGGTAAACCTATTAATTGAATATCTTGATTTGCAAATGAGCTTGAATTTGGGTTGTTTATAGATGATGTATTTTTTAAAATTGAAATATAAAAAGTATTAGATGCTGGATTTTTAAAATAAATAATATCGTTAATATTATCTTCATTAAAGTCCGCAGAATTAATGTATAAAGGCATATCTCCCCAATAGGGGGGAGATGTAATTAAATCTATTTTAGAACCAAATGAAGATGTTGAAATTTGCGCAGAAACGTTTACAGCGATTAAACTAAGAATTAAGATTAAGATTTTTTTCATAAAGTTTTTTTTACGAATGAAAAAAAAAGAAAAATCAATTTTATTTAAACTGTATGAAAGTCTTAATTTTTTGTATAAAATGCGATAATTTACTTATGAATTAATGTTACTTGAAATAGCCTTAAAGTAGTTTCTGAAATAAACTTCATATTCTTTTCCTATTGGTATGAGTTTTTCGCTGTTATGTAATTTACAAGTTAAATTTACTAATGAAACTGATTCAATTTGTACGATATTTATAATATATGATCTGTGAATTCGTATAAATATTGACTTGTTTAATTGAGATTCAATCTTGCCAATTTGAATTGTAAAAATCATATTATTATATGTTTTTTTTATAGTATTAACTTTACAATAATTTCCATCAGCTTCTATATAGATTATGTCATGCTGAAAAATTTTTATGTACTCACTTTTGTTGGGAATCCATAAAATATTAAATTGAAATAACTTATTAAATATCTCTTGTGTCATATTATAAAAAACCCCCTTCAGTTTTGCTGAAGGGGGTGGGAATTAATAATGTTGAGAATTAATTATTTACCAGAAACCATAAATTTAACAGTTTGCATACCATTGGTATTGCTAATGTTTAAGAAATAAACGCCATTGTTTAATTGGCTAATGTTTATTTGCTCATTAAAGTTTTTAGTATTAATGGTTTGTTTTAAAACTTCTCTACCTAACATATCAACTATTACTAATTGAGCAGGTAATTGATTGATATTTTCAATGCTAACATTTAACTCAGCATAAGCTGGCGAAGGATAAACCTTAACGCTGCTGCTAATAGCATTAACATTATTAACACTGGTGTTTTTAACTACTACTATAGTTCTTACTGCTGAAGCTGTATTATTAGCTAAATCAGATACACTGTAAGTAATGGTGTAAGTACCCAATTTGCTTGAATCTAAAGTGCTAACTTTAGTAATTTTACCCGTAATGTTTCCATCAATATTATCTAATGCGGTAGCACCTGCATCTACATACGATTTTCCTTGCATCAAAGTATCTTGTATTTTACCTGTAATAGAAATAACAGGTTTAGTAACATCTAGTCCAACAACATTAATAGTTCTTGTAACTGAATCCATATTACCTGCTTTATCGTTTACTGCATAAGAAATATAATATGTTCCAATAATACTAGTATTTACTGTGCCACTTGTTCTAATATTTGCGGTAATATTACCATCTTTATTATCAGTTGCTGTAGCACCTAAATCAGCATAAACACTGTCTTTTTTTACATTGATTGGATTTGCACCAGTAATTGTAATTATTGGTTTAATAGTATCAATATTACTAAAGTCTGCATCATTAGCATCGCGAGGAATCAATTTAAAGTTTCCATTCGCAAAATACATAGGACCTTGAATATAATTTAGTTTCATTCCTTTATAAACTAAGGAACTGTAGTTTTTAAAATTTGCACTTAAATCATCTACTCTTAATCCTAATTGATTTTGAGATTTATTAACTGAAAATTCATTGAAATTACTCGGTGCATCAGGGTTAACGCTTGATATTTCTAAACTATCAAATTTAACTAAAACACCTTCCCATTTTCTGCTATAAGCAACATTGCCAAGTGCAAATGAATCAATTGATAATCCAGTTTCAAACGGAGGTAAAGTTCTGCCAGTTGATACAACTGAACTTAAAACATTGTATAAAGTAGTTACATTAAAGTTTTCTCTTACGGTTGCTCTAGTAATTAATACTGAATCACCCACATTCCATTTTGCGGTACTATCTGCTCCTGAGTTTCTTGAAATGAAAATAGCTGAGTTTGGTCCTCTACCATCTTGAATAGAAATTAAATTTCCTAATCCTTTACCTGTTACAACACCGCGTACATTGATGTTTAATAATGAGTCACCATTCCAAATTGTTGTATTATTTGGAACAACACTATACTGTAAATCGCTAATATTAGATACACCAGCATTTTTAACCACATAAAAATATTCGCTGCTTAAAGAAGATACGTTGTTAATATCAAATGGTCTAACTCTAAATTTTACAATTGTGTTATCTGCAAATGTAGGAATTTTTCCAGTCCAGCTTGAAGTATCTAAAGGCAAAGCATTTTTTACCAATGAAATCGAATCGTAAGTTGTGCTATTTACACCAGTTGTGTAATATAATCTAACTTGGCCAGTACTAGCAGTTGTAATTTGTTGAATTTTTGCGGTTATGGCAACTGAATCGTTGCTTGTTGCAATTTTTGGATTTCTATCTACTGAGGCAACCAAAGGCGGTGAAAAAGTTACTGATCCTAAATCGCTTGGGGTTAACGGGCAAATTCCGTATCTACCTGTTACTACTGGTGTTCCTCCATTGTATTCTGTTATAGCACCTCTAATATAAGAAATTCTTGAACCAATTGATGGGGGTGTAAATCTGTTTGCAGGTAATGTATCTACTGAGTTATTATCATTTCTGAAATGACCTGAGTAATCTCTAATTTCTAATCCATTTCCTTCGTCATCAGATACTGACCAAGTCCATCTACTAGTCCCTGTATTGTATGTTCTTGTTAAAACAGTTACATCTTTCAACTCAACATAAACACCTTCCCATTTTTCACCAGTTGCTTTTTGCATAGAGTAAGTAGCGTTAGAGTTACCTGTTTGTAATTCTTTAATTGTAATAGGAGCTGGTTTAATATTGTAAGGACCAAAATCTAAAATTTCAATTGAATTATCCCAATTTTGGTTAGCTTTTAAAACATAAGTTTGTGTATTGTATTGATTGGTTCCACTAAAAAAAGCAGGTTTTAAAATAGCGGTAACTCTCACTTTCATGCCAGGTTTTAAATTATCATAAAACTTACTTTGGCTTACCAATGCAGCCAGGTTTGCAGCACCATTTGCGCCTCCACCAACAATTGCAGGTTCACATAAAACTTCAACTCCACCCCAAGGTTTTGCAATAGTATCCATTGATAAATAAGTTGATTTTCTTGAAGTAGCACTTAATCCGTATTTTTTCGGGTCAAATAATACGTACCCATCAAATCTTACAGTGTCTCTGTAAGTAAGGTTTTTCATAGGCGAAAGATAGTCGCATGTATCAACTACAGGGTTTGCTAACAATTTAGATGCTGATGTAAATTGCACAGAATCTAACGGAATAATTGGATAAGGATTTTGCGCATTGGCAATTAGTCCTCCCAATATGGTGGTGATTAGTAGAATTGTCTTTTTCATTTTATTATTTGTTTATTTAGTTTATTATTTGTTTAATTTTTTTACCAAGCTTGTCCGATAACAATAGGACAAATAATTATTTAATTACTGCAAAGTTACCAGTTTGTACAATACCACTTTGTAAATCTTTTACGCTGTACATATATATTCCTTGGGTAATTTGATTTTTTGAATCGCTTAATAAATCCCATGCGTGCTCTCCACCTGTCATTACTAATTTTTCTCTATCGCTTAATCTATCAAACCAAGCATTACCTTCTCCACTATAGGTACTTGCATCGTGTTTAAAATTAGCTATAACATCACCACTAGTGGTGTAAATGGTAATTTCGCAGCTTTGTGGTAAGTTGTAAAAATACAGTTTTTTGGTTCTAGAAGTGGTTCCATCCCAAGCTGCGCTAGTGCTGTAAGGATTTGGGTAAATTCCTACTTTTGTATTTTGGTCTTCTTTGCTAAAATTATTGATATCGCTACCACTAAAAACCCTAAAATCATTGCCACTAAACGATGATTCTAATGGTTCTAAATTCAAGTTTTTATTTCCTTTATCAAAGGCTGTAACTATAAATAAATACTGCCACCCATTACTTAAATTATTCATAGTGTAAGCGTAATGATATTTGGTAGTATCACCTTCAAATACTTTTGGTTGTGCTAATCTAATTAAGTCGAAACCATTATTAAAACCAACATCGTTTCCGGTGCTATCCCATTGTCCAATTAAGTTGCGGGCATCTGTAAAATTTGGTTTTAAATCATCGCCAATTTTACTCGAGTAAATTTTATAACCTTCAAAATCCTTTTCTCTGGTAATTGGGTCTATTGAAGCTTCAGCATTATTGCTCCAATAAATGGTTGCTTTTTTATCTCCAGCCACTATCTTTACCTTAGGGTCTTCAGGAGGTTCAGGCAATACAAACCTATCTAGCTTTCCATTTTGATTTACATCTTTTTCTGCTGTATAAACGCCATTTTCTTCATTATCTTCGCCCAAGTAGGTAGCTCTAGCTCTTGTAAAATGGTCTCTTAACTCTTTTTGAGAAGCTTCTGTACTTAATATGGTAAGTGATTGATTTTGGGTAAATTCTCTCAATTGTTTTCCGCAAACAAAAGCCATGGTATAAGTCATGCTTGAGTCGGGTTCTAATGAACGAAAAGGCCCTACACTCATTAATTGTAACCAATTAGATGCTGGTCCGTAAGTGGGTCCTGATGAAGAATTTAAATCGTTTGAATCAATCCCCACAGCCAGTTTGCTATACCTAGTTTGTTCATCATCTGGCCTAATGTATGGTGGAGTAACTGAGCCAAAAGTCCAAAAATTGGTATTGAAAGTTGGAGCAGTAAAACCTTTATTGGTAAATATTTCAGGTTTTGAAGGATTAAAAAATAAACCATTCCAATCTACACCCAAAAACTGCATGCCGCCATATGAACTGATAAAATTATAATCATCAGCTTGTTTAGATGCCATATAGGCTACAATGGCATTGTTTTTATTGTCAACAAAATTTCTTCCTCTTTGAAAAAATAAAGAGCCAGTTTCTCTTGTTACGTTTACGTTTCTAACTACTAAATCAGCAAAATTACCAATGTATATTGAGTCCCAACGTTGTTTACTTTTATTAGTAATGGTATAGTTTAAAATTACAAAATAATCAGCATACGAGTAATTCCAGTTTAAAACTTCTAATTTAACAACTGCTTTTAGTGGATTATCGTGTGCATTGATAGGAATAGTGGTTCCCGGAATAATTACATTACTATCGGTTATAATCATCACTAAATCTTGATGTGAAATTGCCGAATTAGAATAATTGGGACTTTTAGTCAAATTAGAGCGCTCTAAAATTCCGGTAAGAGGTGTAAATTCAAAGTTTGCTGCACCTGTAGAATAACCAGCACTACTTTCTGATGAAGACGTAGAAACCCTAACTTGTCCGTTTACATAAGCTCCAATCCAAATACCTCCTTCAAACAAATGCTCAACTCCGCTACCCCTTGGATATGCCATTGAAGGAGGACCACTTGTATTGGTTCTTACAGTTGGTCTACCAATTGTACCTGAGTTATTAACTGTAAGCCCTAAACGAGCTGCAGTTGTATATTTACCTTCGTTTTTTACTTGTGCGTGTACATTTTTATTTAACAACAAAAAGCACAATACAAATAAATTAGCGCTAATTAATTTTTGCATATTTTACAGTTTGCAAATATGTAATTTTTACCAATACGTTACTGTTAAATTATTATTTTGCAGCAATTAAATTGATAAAAAATATTTTTCAACACCATACTAACTCATAATTCATTGTGAATGTTATTTTTAAAAAAGTTTCTTATAGTTCTTTTCGATGATAATTGTCAATAGATAAAATTATTTTTACTAGTATTTGACACCATTGCTATATTGCAACACATTTACACAATAAAAAATAGGATTATACCAATGAAGCATTTGAAAATTAAAGCATCTTTTGTATTAATGATAGCTATGTTACTTTTTAGTAGTTTATCAGTATTTGCGCAAGATATGAACGAGGAAGCAGCAGACGCAGCTCAATCAACAGCTAGTAATATTAACTGGTTAATTACTGGCATTGCCATTTTATTAGTTTTTATTATCGGAATGGTTTTCGATATTCTATCGAAAGTTGGCGATGTTCAAAAGAAACCAGTAATCAATTGGGCTAAAATAAATGCATATACTGCATTAGTATTCCTTGTTGTTGGAATGGCTGCGGTTGTTTGGGAATTTATGGCTCACGGTAAGTTAACTGTATTTGCTTTACCAGCTGCTTCGGCACACGCTAATGAATACGATAATATGTTTATGATAACATTAATTTTAACAGGTATCGTTTTTGTTATTACACAAGTTTTATTATTTTGGTATACTTACAAATACAAAGAAAACTTAAAACGCAAGGCATTACATTACCCTGATAATCATAAGTTAGAGTTAATTTGGACAATTATTCCAACTTTTGTGCTAACTATTTTAGTTGTTAGGGGTTTAATTGTTTGGAATCATATGACTTCAAGTAAATCAGAAAATGCAATGAACATAGAAGTATTTGGCTACCAATTTGCTTGGAATGCTCGTTACAGTGGTGCTGATAATAAACTAGGTAAATACGATTTCCGTCAAATGGGTGTTGTAAATGCTTTAGGTGTTGATAGTACTAAAGAATTTGCTGGTGATGATATCATTACAAGCGAATTACATATTCCGGTAAACAGAGATATTTATTTACATTTTAGAGCAAAAGACGTAATTCACTCTGCGTACATGCCACAATTTAGAGTTCAAATGAATGTAGTACCAGGTTTACCTACCAAATTCAGTTTTACGCCTACTTTAACCACAAACGAAATGCGTGTTAAGTTAGATAATCCTAATTTTGATTACGTATTGTTATGTAATAAAATTTGTGGAAGTGCGCATTACCGTATGAAAATGAAAGTTATTGTTGATTCGGAAGAAGAATTTGACAAATGGATTAAACAACAGCCTGCTTTAACGGCAAAAGGTACTGAAACTAACAATGCTTTTTCTTTTAAAATAAAAAATAGCCCTTTAGCTTCAAATTAATTTTTTAACACTTAGAAATAAAATAATAGATATATATGAGCGCAGTTGCAATGCACACCGATGGCCACCACCACGATGACCACGGCCATCACAAAGAGACCTTCATTTCGAAGTACATTTTTAGTATGGACCACAAAATGATATCGAAACAGTTTTTAATAACTGGTATCATTATGGGTACAATTGGAATGTTAATGTCATTAGTTTTCCGTTTACAGCTTGCTTATCCTGAAACTAAGTTTCCAATTTTTGAAACTATTTTAGGCGAGTGGGGTAAAGGTGGAAAATTAGATCCTAATTTCTATTTAGCTTTAATTACTATTCACGGTACCATCATGGTATTCTTTGTATTAACCGCTGGTTTAAGTGGTACATTTAGTAATTTATTAATTCCATTACAAGTAGGTGCTCGTGATATGGCTTCGCCTTTCATGAATATGTTGTCATATTGGTTCTTCTTTACCTCATCGGTAATTATGATTTGCTCATTATTTGTGCAAGGTGGACCAGCTTCTGCAGGTTGGACTATTTACCCACCGTTATCAGCATTGCCTAAAGCAATTCCTGGTTCTGGTACTGGTATGACTTTATGGTTAGTATCAATGATTATGTTCATTGTATCATCGTTATTAGGTGGTATTAACTATGTAGCAACAGTGATTAACATGCGTACCAAAGGTATGAAAATGACAAGAATGCCTTTAACAATTTGGGCATTTACCTTTACAGCTATTTTAGGTATTTTATCTTTCCCTGTATTATTTGGTGGTTCTCTTTTATTAGTATTCGACAGAAGTTTTGGAACATCATTCTACTTAAATGAAATCCCTGCTGACTTAGCTGGTGGAATTGAAAGAGTTGGTGGTTCTCCAATATTATTCCAACATTTATTTTGGTTCTTAGGTCACCCTGAGGTGTATATTATTTTATTACCTGCTTTAGGTATTACTTCTGAGGTAATCGCTACCAATGCTCGTAAACCAATTTTTGGTTACCGTGCAATGATTGGTTCAATTATGGCCATTGCTATTTTATCATTCATTGTTTGGGGACATCATATGTTTATTACAGGTATGAATCCTTTCTTAGGTTCGGTATTTATGTTAGGAACATTAATTATTGCTGTTCCTTCAGCTGTAAAAACATTTAACTATTTAGGTACATTATGGCAAGGTAACTTGCGTTTAAATCCTCAAATGATGTTTGCTATTGGTTTAGTATCATTCTTTATTTCGGGTGGTTTAACTGGTATTTTCTTAGGAAATGCTTCTTTAGATATTAACTTACACGACTCATACTTTGTGGTTGCTCACTTCCATTTAGTAATGGGTAGTGCTGCTATTTTTGGTATGTTATGTGGTATTTACCATTGGTATCCAAAAATGTTTGGAAGAACAATGAACGAAAGCTTGGGTCACATCCATTTTTGGATGACAATAGTTTCGGCTTATTGCGTATTTTTCCCAATGCACTTTATGGGTTTAGCAGGTGTACCTCGTAGATATTATGCATTTACTGCTTATGATCAGTTTAATGTATTTGTTGATATGAACAAATTCATTACTTATGCTGCATTCATTGGTGGTATTGCTCAATTTATCTTCTTATTCAATTTCTTCTATAGTATGTTTAAAGGTAAAAAAGCGGTTCAAAACCCTTGGGAAAGTAACACTTTAGAGTGGACTACTCCAGTTAAACATTTGCATGGCAACTGGCCAGGAGAAATTCCTCACGTTTACCGTTGGCCATACGACTATAGCGTACCAGGTCACGAAAGTGATTTCATTCCTCAAACCACTCCAGATGAAGGTCAGTTAGATCCATTATCTGAACCAAAAGCAGTTCCTGCTCCTGAACGTAAAAAAACGCCTACTCTAGAAAAAGAAGAAGCAGTTTTATTTTCATTGGTTAAACGTTGGTTGGGTTTTGCTCAATAATTAAAAATAAAAACAACCGCGCTTTAAGGAGTGCGGTTGTTTTATAAATAGAATGATGAATAGTCATTCAAAAAAATGTTAGAAACAAAAAAATACGAAATTAGATTTAGAAGATTTGGAATTGCAACCATTATTGCAGTTTTCTTCCTAATTTTTGTAGGAGGATTGGTTAGAAGTACTGGAAGTGGTTTGGGTTGTCCTGATTGGCCAAAGTGTTTTGGTCAGTATGTACCGCCTACCAATATCAATCAATTGCCTGCTGATTATAAAACCAAGTTTGCTATTCAAGGTAAGCAAATTGCTGATTTTGATGTTTACAAAACTTGGATTGAATATTTAAATAGGCTAGTTGGTGTTGTAATTGGTTTTTTTATTCTACTTACTGTAGTTTTTGCATTTCCTTATTTAAAATCAAACCCTAAAATATTTTGGTTAAGTTTTTTAGCTTTTATATTAGTAGGTTTTCAAGGTTGGATTGGTTCTAAAGTAGTATCAACAGATTTAGCTACTTGGATGATAACCATCCATATGTTAATAGCTTTGGTGATTGTGGCATTGTTAATTTTTACAGTGGCTATTTCCCAAGAGTTTAGCATTGTTCAATATAAGTTGGATAGTTCTTTAAAAGCACTAATAATTATCTCACTGATTATCAGTATTATACAGATAGTTAGCGGAACTCAAGTTCGCGAAAAAGTTGACCATGTGGCCAATCTTTTTGGTGAACAATACAGAACTCAATGGCCTAAATTTTTTATGGAGGAGTTAATCTTTAAACTACATAGAAGTTGGTCAATTTTGAGTTTACTTATTTCAACATTATTGCTATTTAAGTATAGAAACTTGTTTGAAAGGAGTTCATTGATTTATAAATGTGGATTGGGAATTATTTTACTGTTATGTTCTCAAGCACTTAGTGGAAGTATTTTGGTAAATTTAGGTTTTCCAAAAGAAGTTACATCCATTCATTTAACAGTAGGAAGTATTATTGCTGGCTTACAAATTTTGGTAGCCATTTTGATTTTTAATAAAACAAAGCTTATTAGCTGATTAGTTAGCTTATAAGTAAAAAAAATATAAATTGGATAGAACAGAACAACATATTGCAATTGAAACAACAAGTTTTTGGAAACAAAAATATGCTGATTACATGCAACTTATAAAAATTAGGTTGAGTAGTTTGGTTGTTTTCAGTTCAGTTATAACTTATTTAACTGCTGCAAGTGGTACTATTATTTGGTTTGAGGTTTTTATTTTAGGTGCCGCTGGATTATTGGTAACTGGTGCTGCTAATGGGATTAATCAAATAATTGAAAAAGACTACGACAAGTTAATGACTAGAACTGCTAACAGACCAGTTTCAACTGGACGAATGAGCGTTTTAGAAGCAGGAATTAGCTCTACTTTAATGGGCTTAGTTGGTGTTTTCTTAATTGGATTTTATTTAAATCAGTTAAGTGGAATTTTAGCATTGATCTCACTTTTGAGTTATGCATTTGTGTACACACCTTTAAAACGAGTTACACCTATTTCGGTTTTTGTTGGAGCTTTTCCAGGAGCTTTTCCTACTATGTTAGGTTGGGTAGCTTACACCGGAAAAATTGATATAGCTGCTATTGTATTATTCACGGTACAATTTGTTTGGCAGTTTCCTCATTTTTGGAGCATTGCTTGGTTATTGGAAGATGATTACAAAAAAGCTGGCTTTAAAATGTTGCCTTTCAATCCTGGAAGAACCAAGAAAACAGCATTTCAATGTTTGTTATTTGCTTTAATTTTAATTCCAGTAGGTATTTTACCAACTGTATTTGGGATTTCAGGAGTGGTAGCTGCGGTTGTAGCAGTATTTGGTGCTTTATATTTTAGTTTTTACGCCTATAAATTATATAAAAGTTGCGAACTAGCTGATGCTAAAAAGTTAATGTTAGCCGCAATTATCTATCTACCCATTGTTCAACTTTTTTACTTGATAGATAAAATTTAATAATGATACAGACTTTGAATAAACAAATAATTGATGAGCGTGAGCCGGGAGTAGAACCTAAAAAGTTTGTGCTTTGGTTATTATTAGTAAGTAGCATTATGTTATTTGCTGGTTTTACTAGTGCTTATATAGTGCGCAGGGGAGAAGGTGAATGGGTAGTTTTTGAATTGCCTGTTATGTTCATGTTAAGTACTGGCGTGGTGGTATTAAGCAGCGTATTTATGCAATGGGCTTACATGGCCGCTAAAAAAGACGAATTGAACCAAACCAAAATTGGCCTTGGTATCGCAATTTTATTAGGAACCTTATTTTGTATAATGCAATATTGGGGTTGGAGCCAAATGGTTTATAATTCAATTTATTTTGGATTTGCTAACCCAAGCGGTTCATTTGTATATGTAATTACTGGTTTACACTTAGCCCATGTAATTATTGGTATTTTATATTTAGTAACTATTTTAATACAAACTTTTAGATTTAAAGTGCATAAAAAGGCTTTAAGAGGAATTGCTATGTGCAATACTTATTGGCATTTTGTGGGAATACTTTGGATTTATCTTTATGTATTTTTACTTTTGAACAGATAACAATTAAATAAACTAAGAAACAAATAATAAATTAATAAATAATGGCAAACTCAGCTACTTTAACTACCGACAGCAAACAAACATGGGGTGGAGGAAAATCACCTTTTAGTGTAAGTTATGGTAAATTAATGATGTGGATTTTTCTACTTTCAGATGCATTTACTTTTTCATCATTACTAATTGCGTATGGTTTTGTAAGATTTACTTTTACAGGCTCATTACCGAACACAGTTGTAAAACCTTTTGCGCATCTTTCGCATAATTTTGTTGAAGAAATGCAAAAAGCAGGCATGTTTGTTACTGAACGTTGGCCTTCACCTGAATTAGTATTCAATCATTTTCCTTTCTTACATGGTATTCACTTACCGTTAATGTTCGTAAGTTTAATGACCTTTATTTTGATTTTCAGTTCTGTTACTATGGTATTAGCTGTTGAAGCTGGACATAGAATGGCTAAAAAAGAAGTAGAGAACTACATGATTTTAACAATTATTGGTGGTGCTGCTTTCTTAGGTTGCCAAGCTTGGGAGTGGACAAACTTTATTACTGAAGGTGCTAGCTTAAGTAGCAATCCTTTTGGACCAACAGCTTTTGCTGCTTTGTTCTTTATTGTTACAGGTTTCCACGGTACTCACGTACTTTCAGGAGTTATATTAAATATTGTAATCTACTTAAATGTAGTTAATGGAACTTACGAAAAAAGAGGCCATTACGAAATGGTTGAAAAAGTAGGTTTATATTGGCATTTTGTTGATTTAGTTTGGGTGTTTGTATTTACATTCTTCTATTTAATTTAATTTCAAAATTTTAAAGAGTTTAATAGTTTAACATATTAATAAAAAAATTATCATGGATCACGTAGAACATTTAGAACACACCGAATCGCCAGCTAATATGAAAAGCCAAATTTGGCGTACATTTTGGGTTTTATTAGCTTTAACTTTAGTCGATATCGCTTTATATTTCGTATTGCTTTCAAGTCACTCAATTGCTAAAAATATTCTATTCGTATTTTTAGGAATAGTAAAAGCATTTTATATCGTTTCGGTATTTATGCACATGAAGTTTGAACGTAAATTCTTAGTTTGGATTATCATAGCTCCAATGCTATTTGTATGTTTCTTAATTTGGTTAGCTTTAACTGAAGCAGGATATACTTTTGGATTACGTTTATTTTAAAAATATTCATTTTCATAAAAAACTTTAAGTAAGTTTTTTACTTTATATAATTAATGAAAAGAAAATCATTTTGGGTAGCAATTGGCCTTTTAGTAGTGCCAGTTGCTCTCTTTTTTTTATTGCGTGCTAGTAAACAAAATTACAAGCATTTGCCTCATTTAGGTTATCATACTGAGCCTAATGGAAAAGATATTAAGGATACTATATTTTATCAAGTTCCTGAATTTTCGGTTACTGACCAAAGCGGAAAAGAATTAAATACAAAAATGCTAAGCAATAATATTGTGATAGCTAATTTCTTTTTTGCTAGCTGCAAAGACGTTTGCCCAGCTATGAATCACAATCTATCGGCATTTTACGAAAAAGCAAAAGAGTGGAGCGAAGTTAAGTTGGTTTCATTTACAGTTGATCCTGATAACGATTCAACCAAAGTATTAGCTGATTATGCCACAAGGTTTAAAGCCGATAAAAATATTTGGCATTTTTGTAGAACTAACAAAGAAAACTTATTCAAAATTGGTCAAGGTTTTTTGTTACCTGTATCGATTGAGGATAAAACAGTTGACCACAGCCAACAAGTAATATTAATGGATAAATCGCGCTGTATTAGAGGAGTTTATAATGGACTTGATTTAAACGATATGAAGCGATTAGATGACGAATTAAAAGTACTTTTATATGAATACCACGAACCAAAATAGTCAAGATAAATTAGTTTTTAAAATTGTAACTGTTGTTTCAATAGTTGTATTTGTAGCTGTTATAATATTGAATCGTAAAATATTGCCAAGGCCCGATATAATGCCAAGTTGGGTAATGTATCTGCCTAAACTAAATGCTATCATAAATGCTACTTGCACTGTTTTGTTATTGCTTTCATTGTATTTTATTAAACAAAAAAATATTGCTGCTCATAAAGCTATTAATTTAACAGCTTTTGGTTTATCATCTTTATTCTTAGTAAGTTATATATTGTATCATTGGATGGCAAACGAAACTACTTTTCCTGAAGATAATTCAATGAGAGGTTTGTATTTAACCATTTTAGTTAGTCATATAATTTTAGCTGCATTGGTTTTACCTATGGTATTGTTAGCCTTTTATTATGGCTTGCAAATGAATGTAGAAAAACACCGTAAGATTGTACGTTTTACTTATCCTATTTGGTTATATGTAACCACCACAGGCGTTATAGTTTATGCTATGATTAGCCCTTATTACAAATTTTAGTGTTAAAGAGTAAAAATTTAAAAGCCTATTTAGCATTTATTGCGGTAGCAATTTTTTGGGGAACTACTTTTCTAGCTATTCGTGTAGGAATTAATTCTGATGGTGTACATCATTTTCCTCCATTTTTATTGGCTGCATTTAGGCATTGCATTGCAGGGCTTTTAATTTGTAGTTATTTTATTTTTTACAAAAAACAGCCTTTACCTACGCTTAAACAATTTAAGTATTTTAGCATCAATGGCATATTGATGTTGGTAGGAGGAAATGGAATAATAAGTTGGGGAATGCAATATGTGGATAGTGGTTTGGCTGCTATTTTATGCGCACTAACTCCACTTTGGATAGTATTTATAAACCTAGCAATGGGTAGTAACGAAAAGGTTACCAAAGTGATGTGGGCAGGTTTTATTATTTGTTTGCTAGCGCAATACCTTATATTTTACGATAAAATAAATATTCTTTCCGATAAAAATTACATTTATGGTTTAATTGCCATTATTTTTTCAAATATTTGTTGGGCATTTGGAACCGTGTTTTCCAAATCTAGTACTTCTCCTTTTCCTGCTTTATATAATGCTGGTTTACAAATGATTCCTGGAGGAGTTATTCTCTTAATTTTTTCAACTTTAACTGGCGATTGGAACAATTTTAACCCAAGTAGCAATTCTATTTGGGCTTTGGTTTACTTAATTTTATTTGGTTCGTTATTGGCTTACGGCTGTTTTATGTACATTATAAAAGCATTACCGGCAGCTTTGGTATCCACTTATGCTTATATCAACACTATTGTGGCAGTTATATTAGGCGTGGTATATTTAAAAGAAGAAATTAATGCCAAAGTAGTAATTGCTATGTTGCTCACCATTCTTGGAGTTTACTTAGTTGGCAAAAAAGCCAAAGTTAAGGATGCGAAATAAAAAAAGCCAACTTTAAAGCTGGCTTTTCTTATTTAATAATCAATAATTACGATAACATACCAAACTGATGTTTTTTAATAATTATAGAAATTTATTTTTTAGTTACCTGAATTCATACACTGTATCAATGGCAGTAAGTAAGGTAGTTTTGTTATTTATAGGCACTTCTTCATATTCATCGCCCCAATGAATATTCTTTGCTTTTTGGGCATTTAAAGCTATTATAATGCCTATAAATATTATGATATATACAATCGTTTTTTTCATATTATTAAGTAATTGGGTTAATATGACTAATCGGGTTAATAAGTTTACTATTACAGTATTTAAACTTGTTAAGCAAAAAACTATTTTACAAATTTTATGGTTTTAGTAAATCCGTTTACATCATTTATTTTTAAGAAATAAGTGCCGCTGCTCAGATTTTGAACACTAAAAGTTTTGCTATTTCCTATCATTAATTGCTTTTCTATTTCAACTCCCGTAACGGTATAAATGGCAATTTCAGCTTGAGTAAATGTTCCATTTTGTACCAAAATATTTAAACTTTCATTGACTGGATTTGGAAATAAATTTACTACTAATTGATTGGTGTTTTTTATGTCATTAATGCCCATGTTTTTATTGGTAAAAATTACTTCTAATCGTCCGTTAGCTGTTGAAGCTGCATTACCATCTATGGTAAAAATATATTGATTGGTTTTTCTTAAATCAGTTAGTGTGTTTTTGTAATTATCTTTCAAATAAATGAATACCCCCGCATCAAAATTTTCGATTTGGCTAAATATTAATGGATAATTGCCTTCATAAGTAGCCCAAACGCTTAAAGGAATTGTTTTATTATTTAAGCTATTAATATTTAAATAGTTGACCATAGCGTACTTATCTGGATTAATATACGAAGCTATATTGGAGTTTGGATTAATTATTTTTACAATATCTTCATTGTTAACAAAATCATCATTTTTATTTTCCATAAAACGAATAACAGTTTCATCACTTTCAATGGTATCGTTTTTTATTTTTATACGTAATGTGTTGGTTTCTGGTGCTTTAAATAAATTGGCTGGAGTGTTTAACACTTTAACATTTTCGTTAACAGATAAAACAGGGCTAGTGCCAATGGCTTGAATAAAAAATGCTTGGCCGCTTGAAATATATCTTGTAACTGAATTTACAGCTGTAATTCCATCGAACGAACCATATGAGTTATTTACAGGATTCCAAATCCAAATGGTGTTTTGAATATTGGTTTTGGTCCAGCCTGAAGAAGCATTCCAATCAATAGAACTTGGAAAAGGATTACCAACTAAATTCCAACCGTTGCCTAATGAGGGGTTATAAGTAATTGGAATATTAATAGGACTAATAGGGTAGGTTCCAGTAACCCAAATAGTGGTTTCATTTGGCGATGTGTCGGCATTTGAAGTTAATGATTTTGTTCTATCGCCTCTAACATAAACCCTGTAACCTTGTCCATTATTTAATGTAGTGTTTCCATCAATAGCTTCCCATTTCGAATTAATATCACTTCCTCCAGCAGTTAACGATTCGGTGTACTTAAAAGCGGAAGGAGCATTTGTAATTGAAGCATCTACAGTTCCAGTTAAATTGGTAATATGAATACCTCTTCCAGCATTTGTAGCACCATTATCTCTCCATTGTAAACTAGTTCCGCCAACTACTGGCGAAGCTAAAAAGCGGTAGCGCCTGTAACTTGATGGGATATATCTTTCAACAGTAATATTACCAGAAATAGCCAAACCTGAATTTAATTGACCAATACTTGCGGTTCCCGAATTACTAGATTTTAAAGTTAAATTACCTCCAGAAGCTAATACAGCTGTTCCTGATTGAGTTAAATTTCCTGTAAATGAAATTGCGGTAGTTAATGTTTTGGTTCCACCATTGCCAGTAGTTCCAAAACCTATATTTGAAACTGTTATAGCATTACCTGATACAGTTTGATTTGAAGTTTGTGAAATTTGGGTTCCTGTTAAATTAATGGTTCCGCTATTGGCCAACAATGTTCCATTATTGGTTAAATTATAACCAACATCTAATGTATTAGAGCCTAAAGTGTGTGTGGTACCCAATTTTAATTCATAATTTCTGCATGTTACAGCACCAGTTAAAGTTCCATTGTAAACTATTGCATCTTTAGTTGAAATAGGCGCCACAGTTGAAACAGCTCCCGCTGAAGTAGAACCAGCATTCCACTGAATTCCGTTCCAATAAATAGGTGTATAACAGTTGGATTGGGTACTAGTTACAGTGGTGCTATTAACAGCAATAGCAGATGCAGTGGTTACAGTATCAGTATAGGTAAATCCGCAAGTATTGGTTCCTGAAAATTTGCATGCAAAATTAGGAGTAGCTGAAGTAGAAAACGCTGCTGTATTAGTTAAAAGCATGGTAAACAGTTTTATTTTAGAACCTGCTGCTACCAATGTGCCACTACTAGCCGATACATTGGCAATGGTTCTTCTGAAAAAATCGGTAGCTCCATTGGTATAAGCCGAAGTTCCCGATTGCTGCGCTGTTACCAAACCACTACTCAATATTGATGGAGTTATGGTGCCCCCATTTCTCCAAGTTGGATTTACCCAAAACGACATGGTGCCTGCTCTTAATTCAAAAGTACTTACTGTTTTATTGTATAAATAAATATCTATTTGATAAGTAGTTGCACTTGTTAATTGTTCGTTTTCTATTCGTAACTCAAAGTTATTTAAAGTAGCTTGAGCTGATAATGTAATTTGAAATATAATTACTGATATAATTGCGATGATTATCTTTTTCATAATGTATAGGTTTTAAGCTGTTATTTAATTAAAAAGGTCTGATTATTGAAATTCCATTAAGGCTATTAGTATCAATATATGGATAATCACTAAAATCTATTGTTCCATCTCCATTTAAATCGGCTGATAAATATCCAGTTAATCCATTAATACTTCCAATATCTAAAACAGGATAATCACTAAAATCAATGTCCCCATCTTGGTTAATATCTCCACTGTAAATTACATAAATACCACCACTGTTTTTTAAATTATTTCCATATGCTTTATTGGCTGCTGTGCTAAAATTGTATGAAGCGTTTGTGCCTAACATAATTGGCGAAGCACTCCAAGTTTCAATTGAATTTCGATGTTTAATAGCTATATAATAACTATTTCCATTGGTGTAAGCAGGAAAATTACAAGTAGCAACACCTGATGTGCTTAATAAAACAGTATCGGTTTCTATTAAAGTATATGGTGAGCCTGCCATGTGTAATTCTACAATAATGGTATCGGCTATTAAAGCTGAAAAAGCAGGGTTACTATTATAAGGTGCGGCAGTCATGGTGTTACTTCCCAAATACAATCCTTCTAAAAATGCAGTAAGTGTTAATGAGCTTGCTTGTGCTTCAAATAATAGATGACCATACAAGCCAGATTCTGTTCCTACCAGTAATTCATCGTAGTATAAAAAGTTAATTTCAGTTCCTTCGGGGTAGCTGTAACCCAATTGCCAACTTGAAGTAGGTGAAGGCAAATAATATACATCATTTTCAACGGCTACATACATGGTATCAACTCCTTTGGTAATTGCATAACCTTGTAATCCGCTACTAATTGGTAAACCAACATATGTGAAAGGCGTCCATTTTCCTGTAGCGGTAATTGGTTTGTAGTACGCCACGGGTTCATTTACTCCAGCATCTGTTCCGCAAGCATATATTGTATCGCCTGTAGAACTTCTATGTAAGTCTCTTATTGTAGCAACAATTAAGGAACCTGTACTTGTGGTAGCCGCATTCATATCTTGGCTAACTGTCCAGCTGCTACCAGATTTGGTTAATTTGTAAATACTTCGTCCTGTAGGATGTGCCAAATCGTATTCAACTCCAATATATGCAATGGTATCAGTACCTTCTATGTTAAATACAATATCCCAAACATTTACATCATGCGAGCCTGATGAGATATGTAAATACTGTTGGCTCCAAGTTTGGCCAGCATCTAACGAATAAAATAGCCCACCTTTTATTGAATCTTGAATATAATAACCTGCCATTATAATATTACTGTTCCAAGGACAAATTTCTATGGCTTCGCATCTTATAGCTGTTTGAGGCCAACTGTAAGGTGCATTTTCTGGTGTAAACTTCTGAGTCCAACTATTTCCACCATCAGTAGTTTTATAAACTCTTAAATTTCCAACATATACAGTATTGGTATCTCCGGGTTTCATTTCTGCACTAAAATATGGCGAACCGTCACCGTTTGGAAATTTAGCCCTGGTCCAAGTTTTAGAAGATTGGTAATTACTTACTTTTCTTACACCTGCTTTAGAAGCTATCCATGCAGTATTTTTGTCGGGCGTCATTGTAAAATCATTTACTTGAACTGCTTCAATACCTCTATCCATTTCATGCATTACAGAACCTCCATTTAATGAATATGCTAATCCTTGATCACTAGTCATATATACAGTTAGGGAGTCGTTAGGATCGGTAAGTACTGAACCATCGTTGGGGTGTGTTTGAAAACTAATATTGCCAAATTCTGCCCAAGAGTTACCTTGATTATTTGAATAGCACTTAGCAAAATAGGTAACGTAACTACTTTCGGTGCCTGCAAATGCTATGCTGGAGCCTGTTACTCCAGAAACAGCAGTTGTCACACTGGTCCAGCTTAAACCATCATCAGAATATAAAAAGTGTTTAAATGTATTGTATCCAGATGTTCTTTGTCCACCAAAAAATAATCTACCCGAAGGACTAATGCCAAAACCTGTGTAAGAAGTATTGGAAGGAATTGTTCCCATAGTTAGGTTAGAAAATACAGTTGTTGACTTCAAATCATAAAAATTATCGTTTGATTGAACAGCTGTAGGCGAAGCACCACCAAATCCAATATAAACTTTATAATTTTTTGGATTAATATCTATAATAACTGGTAAAGATGGGGGAGAAGTTATGGTAATTGGAGAAGATGCATTGGCTGTATAAATACCTGAGGAATTAATTTTTCCCCAATGTAATTGTGAGCCTTTTATATATATGAGTACTGAATCTTTTATTTTTAAAGCAGTAATATTTCCTGCATCTACAGTTGTTAATGATGTTGCTGTTGGGGATGTGCTAAAAAGTCCATTATTTACAAAAAATAACTTTCCTGATGCTTTATGAACATCTATTAGCTGAATTCCAGAACCTAAATTTTTGCTGGCATCGGCAGTTGGTAAAACTTTAAATTTTCTAAAGGTAAAACCAGCTCCAACAGGATTGTAAACAGAACTATAAAAAATGGAATTTGCACTTTCTGTGGCAATGTAAATTCCACTAGTGTCGGCTGTTTTTGAATAACCCACAATAGCATTGATTCGGCCTCCCCATATATCTTCCACATTTGGTGCATTAATGGTTTGGGCAAACGAAAATTTGATAACTGTGCTTAAAAAAACAATTAGCAGCGTTTTAAGGTAAATTTTTGAGTCCATAAGTAAATGATTTTTGAACAAATTTACTTTTAGACACCACTTTACTTGTCATCAATATTGATGATTTTTTGTTTTTTTTTGTTAAATTAAATAATTAATTATCAGTATAATATGATGTATTTTGGTTATGTAATCAATAATAACTACAAAAAAATTGATTAATTATTCAATTATTGGATTTGCAATAGGTAAAATTTAGATATATAAAATAGATGTGGAGGAAGTTTTATTTTTTAAAAATAGTAATTTAGATTTGATCTTGGACCAGTTGGAATTTATTTAACATTAAAACCGCTTCTGTTCTGTTTTTAACTAAAAGCTTGTCATAAATTCTTCGAATATGGGTGCGAACTGTGGTAACACTTACAAAAATTTTGTCTGCAATTTCTTTATCACTTAAACCTTCGGCCATAAATAAGAGAACTTCATATTCTCGTTTCGATAAGTTTGTATGTGTTTCAGGTAGCTTATCTTTATCTTTACTATATTTTACTTCTAGTTTATTTAACTCTAACTCTGTTTCAATTAGCTTTGTTTTTAAATCAGTATTTTCAATTTTAAGCGATGCAATCTGTTTATCAATTGATTGGATGTTTTCTTCAAGCAAATGATGTTTTCTTAATCGGCTTCTGTATAAAAGTAAAATGAGCATTATTACTAAACTTAACACCCCAACAATAATATAAATATTTTTTCTACTACTCTGTAATTCAGTTATTTGTTCATTTTTTTGAATAATTTGTTGCTCTTTTTTTATAGTATCGTAAGCATGGTTTAATTCCACAATTTTTTCAACCTCAGCTACATTAACCATTTTGTCATACATTTCTTCGTAAATTATTCTGTATTCCAATGCTTTTTTATCTTGACCAAGTTTTTGATAAATGTTACTTAAATTTTTAACAATCAATCTTTTGTAATTTACATCGGTAAAGCCTTGTGAATATTTGTACGATTTTTCAAAATAGCTGCCGGCTTTTTTTAAAATATTTTGTTTGTAAAATAAGTCACCTAAATTATTGTACAAGGCAGATAAATTTAAACTGTCTTTTGACATTAGAAAAATTTTCTCTGCCTCAAAATATCCTAATTCAGCATCTTTAAGTTGTCCAATTTCTCCTTTAACATCCGAAATATTAATAATTTGTTGGGCGTATTCATTTGTAAACCCTAATCGTTTAAAAATGATAGCTGAATTTTCAAAGAATTCAATTCCTTTTTTAGGGTTTCCTAAACGATTAGTGGTAATTCCTAATCCATTTAATGATTGAGCTAAACTTTCGGAATCATTGATATTTAAAGCTATTTTGTACGATTGGTTATACATTTCACTCGCTCTTTTGTAATCTTTCTTTTGTATGTAAAGTGAACCTAAATTACTAAAAGTTGTGGCCTGGCTAACGGGTGTATTGCAAAGCTCATAATTTTGTAAGGCGGTTATATAATATTGAATGGCTTTAGCATAATTGCCATTTTTTTTACTAATCATGCCTAAGTTATTATAAACATTGGCTTTAATTTTGGCAGTATTGCTCCAAGTAGATGCTGGCAGAAGGTATTTTAAAGCATTGAAAAAGTCCTTTTTTAAAATATAATTTACACCCAATCGATTGTAATTTCTCGAAATTTCAAAGCTATCAAGAGTAGGTAATAAGTAGACAATTCCCTTTTTATTCCAATAAACTGCTGTATCTAACAGTGTAGTGTAAGAATATAATAAACCTAAAGTACTGCACGATGTACCAATTTCTTTTTTAAATCCATTTGATTCTGCAATTTGATAAGCTTGTTTGGCATAATCAATAGCTAAAGGAAGTCTTTTTGTTTTTATTTCAGTAGCTAACTCATTTAATATTTGCGATTTTTTTAATAAGTCAGTTTCTAATTTGAGTAAATTTTGTAAGCTATCAACTTTATTTTGAGCTAATACTGGTATGTAAAAAAAACAAATTGCAAATACGAGTGCAAAGGGCCAATTAATATTTAAAATAAATTTGAATAGGGGTATATTTTTACACATTTCTGTCAATTTCAAAAAACTAGTGAGTGGTAAATTTAATAAACCAAGGTTTTATTTACAAATGTTGAACAGAAAAAAATAAATTTTATATTTTGATTTAATACAAGCTTATGATTACATTAAATCAACTTGTTTATAAAGAGGGAGGATCAAAAAAATAGGCTGTCTTTTTGAGACAGCCTATTTTTTTTATAATCAATAATTACGATAACATATCTAAAATTTTATTCAAATCGTTTTCCGATTTAAATGGAATGGTAATGCTACCTTTTCCTTTTTCATCGTTGGTAATTTTTACTTTGTTACCAAATTTATCGGTTAATAGTTTTTGAAACTCAGCTACTACCTCGGTTAAAGCTGGTTTTGCTGCTTTTTTGCTTTTTGGTTTTTCGTCTTCAATCAGTGTTTGGTCTTGCTTAGCTCTTTCGCTTGCCTCGCGCACCAAAGCTTCTACTTGACGTACCGATAAATCTTTCAAAACCATTTCATTAAATAAATATTGTTGCTCATCGGCATTGTCAATATTTATAATGGCACGTGCGTGTCCCATCGAAATTTTATCGTCTCTTAAAGCTGCTTGAATATTATCGGGCAATTTTAATAAACGCATGTAGTTATTTACAGTACTACGGTTTTTGCCAACTCTATCGCCTAACTCTTCTTGGTTTAATTTGCATTCGTCCATCAAGCGTTTGTAACTTAAAGCTACTTCCATGGCGTTTAAATTTTCGCGTTGAATGTTTTCAATCAATGCCATTTCTAGCATTCCTTGATCATCGGCAAGGCGAATAAATGCAGGAATTTTTTCTAAACCTGCTATGCGCGAAGCACGTGTTCTGCGCTCTCCACTAATTAATTGGTATCTGTCAAATCCAATTTTACGAACTGTAATTGGCTGAATTACACCATGTACTTTAATACTTTCGGCTAATTCGTTTAATTCTTCTTCTTTAAAATCGGTTCTTGGTTGAAAAGGGTTAGCTTCTACTTGCGAAATAGGAACTTCGCTAATAGAATTAACCGGTTTTGGTTCGGTGGTGGTTATATCAGTTGCGGCATTTTCAAGCAATGCACTTAATCCTCGGCCTAATGCGTTTCTGCGTGGGTTACTCATTTTATTATAATCTTTCTACTGCTTTTTTGTTGGTTTGTATATTATTAGTTTAACGATTGTGTATCGTTATTGGCACTGTTAAATCCTTCAATCATGCCATTTTTTGCCAAAAGTTCTTTAGCTAAATTCATGTAATTAATTGAACCACGACTTTCTGCATCGTGTAAAATTACAGGTTTGCCAAAACTTGGAGCCTCGCTTAACTTGGTGTTACGTTGAATAATGGTATCAAAAACCAATTGTTGGAAGTGCATTTTAACTTCTTCAACCACTTGGTTACTTAAGCGTAAACGCATATCGTACATGGTTAATAGTATACCTTCAATTTGTAAATTGGTATTTAAACTTTGTTGTACAATTTTGATGGTATTTAATAATTTACCTAAACCTTCTAATGCAAAATACTCGCACTGAACAGGAACTATAACACTATCGCTAGCTACCAAAGCGTTGGTAGTAATTAAACCCAAACTTGGCGAACAATCAATAATGATAAAATCGTAATCTTTTCTAATGGTATCTAATGCAAATTTTAACAGTTTTTCTCTGTTAGGTAAATTAACTAACTCAATTTCAGCACCAACTAAGTCAATGTTTGATGGAAGTAAATCCATGTATTGAAGTTCAGTTGGCACAATGGCACCAGCTGCTGGTGTTTCGTTTACCATTACTTCGTACAAACCTGTTGCTACCTCACGTGGGTCGAAACCAGTTCCTGAAGCCGAATTTGCCTGAGGATCAGCATCTACCAATAAAGTTTTAAACTCTAAAGCTGCTAAACTTGCCGATAAATTAATGGCAGTTGTAGTTTTACCAACTCCACCTTTTTGATTTGCTATTGCTATTATTTTTGCCATGCTAAGTATTTGTTCAACTTAATTTTATATCTGTTTGAAAATAAATATATTACTTATTTAATTAATCGGTTTAAACTAATAAACCAATATTTTTACTGCTTTATTTCTTACCAAATAACGCCAATCGGCAAGGTAACATATCCACTCCTTGTCAACATGGGTGTTGATAACTAAGCTTTGGTTTTGCAGAGTGCTAATAGTTAATAAAATAGTTGTGGAACAATTATAAATCTTGTTTCACGAATTGAAAATTGGCTGGCTTTTGATATTTAAATCAAAATGAAATAATTAAATTTTTTTACAAAAGCTTCATTTTCAAATCTTTTTATAGCAAACGTTGTTTTTTATAAAAAAACTAAAAATAGCTAGGCAACCTTTTTTTTAAAGTGAGTCTATTTAGCAATAAATGGAATGAAGGATTTTACTGAGCAAGAAATCATATTAGGGTGTATTAAAGAAGATAGTCGTTTTCAGCGATTGTTTTTTGATAAATACTATTCTAAAATGTATGCTATTTGTATCAGGTTTGCTAAAAATGAAGACGAAGCTAAAGATATTTTACAAGAAGGATTTATTAAAGCCTTTTAAGAAAAAACAAATAATCAATATAAACATGAAAAATAAAATTTTTAACACCATGAATTTACGAAAAGTGTTTTTAACACTGCAAGTTTTTCTGCTTTCTGCTATGGCCTTATGGGCGCAGCCATGTGCTACTAAATTTGATTATTATAAAAATGCAAAAACAGTTGTTTTTGTAAATCAATCAGATTTACATTTAGGTCTCAATACTTTTTATTGGAATTTTGGCGATGGCAGTGCTGTTTTAAATAATGGCGATTTTCAATTAAGCCACAATTACTCGCAAGCCGGCAAATACCGTGTATGTTTAATTGATAGCGCTTGCACTAGTAATACCATGTATTGCGATAGCATTGTGGTAAGCAATACCAAAGGAGTTAATGCCAAATTTTCGTACGAAGATTTAGGTAATGGTGCGTATTATTTTTATGATTCAAGTACCAATACAAATTTTCCAATTATTATGTATCAATGGGATTTGGGCGATGGGGTATCAAGTAATGATAAAATTGCAAAACATAATTATCATGCTACTGGTCAGTATGTGGTAAGTTTAACTATTTTAGATAGCAATAATAATTTTGACATTTACCATGATACTTTAAATGTAACAGTTAATGCACCTTGTTTTGCCGATTTTAATTTTGAATATATTAATGATAAATTTCAATTTATCAATTTAAGTACAAGTCCTGATACTACAGTTAACTTTACTTGGGTTTTTGGAGACAATACAAATGTAAGTAACTTAAAAGATCCAACACATAAATATGCTACAGCCGGAAATTATGAAGTAACCTTATACATGTTCGGTCCAACTTGTGGCGATACCATTCAAAAAACAATCAATCAGCCCGATACAGCCTTGTGTAATGTAAACTTTAATGGTGCAATTAATTATCAAAAAGTATTATTTACTGTAACTTCAAGTAATACTGAGCCATTGTTTGAAAAATACTTAATTGACTTTGGCGATTTAAACCAAGAGTATATGCTAACAAACACTACCTCGCATATTTATACCGATACAGGAAATTACAGAGTTTGTGTTTATTCTAATATCAATTTATGTGGCATTCAATTAATAAGCTGCAAAAACATCAGAATTGATAGCTTAACAGCAATTTGTAGTGCAAATTTTGATTTATATAGTTCATCTTTCGATGCAGTAGTTTATAATTCATCAATAGCCTATGGAAGTTCAGTGCCTTCAAATATTACCATAAAATGGGGCGATGGATTTATTTACTCTGGAATAGACAGCGGAATGTTTAACCATACTTATGCCAACGAAGGAAACTACAATGTAACTTTAATAATGAATAATCCTGCAGGCTGTATTGATTCAATTACCAAAATTGTAAGCGTAGGACCTGAATATATTTTAAGTGGAACTATTAGACAAGGAGGCTTACCTGCTTATTATTCGGGAGTTTACGTTTATAGTTATGATTCAGTTTCAGGATTATTGTACAAAAATAATTATACCAGCACCGATGAAAATGGAAATTATTCAATTAGCTTGAAAAAAGGTTTTTATTTGGTGCAAGCCGATTTTGCTTTCGATCCGTTTAATAATGGTTTTTACTTGCCAACATATTATAAAAATAAATTGAATTGGGATTTTGCAGATGTAATTTATATTGCTTCAAATAGAGATTCAGTTGATATTGACTTAATTCAATTCAGTTACGATTCAGCCGGAATTGGAACCATTTCAGGTTTTGTTAAATATGGAACAGGTGTGGTTGATCAAAATGGACCAATTGAAGTTGGTAAACCTGCTGAAAAAATGTTGGTTTACTTGATTGATGATAAAGGCAAGGCAGTTTCGTACACGCACACTGATACAGATGGTAAATTTGATTTTGGAAAAGTACCAGTTGGAAATTATAAAGTTTGGGGCGAAATGGCTGGAAAACAAACTATTCCTGCTTTGGCTAATATTAGCAATGCAACAAATACGGTTTCTGGAATAAAAATAATTATTGGAAAAAATACTGTTAGTACTTCAATAAGTGAACAAGCTCCAGTAAAAGAAACTAACACATTTAATGTTTATCCAAACCCGACTAACGGAATTGTTAAAATTGATTGGGTATCATTAAGTCAAAAACCTAGCTCAGTTCAAATATTTGATGTAACAGGTAAATTATTAATTAACAAAAATATAGAAGACAATGATCTAAGTGCAGAGTTAAACATATCAGAATACACCAGCGGCTTATATTTGGTTAAAATTATTTCGAAAGATGGAAATACGGTAGTTAAAAAAGTTTTTAAACAAGACTAATAGTTAGAACACTTTTTATAAAACCTGAATCAGAAATGGTTCAGGTTTTTTTATGGCCCTAAAATAGAAAAACCCTTGATTAGCTATAATCAAGGGTTTTTACTTTATATGAATTAGAAAAAAGTATTATTGATTAATATTTAGCAATCACTGTGCCAAAAGTATCAATATTGCGACATGTTTTTCTAATATACTGACAATTAAATATTTGTATTTTTATTGTTTGTTGTTAAACTGTAGTGTGTTCATTTAAGTGTATCCATTTCCATAAAATAAAACACTTTTTTAGATACACCTGTATAATTTTAGTTCAGTTTTTTAAACATGGCTAAATTAATAATTCCCCATTTTTGAAAACGGTATTGAACCGAAGTGGCTAAAACTCCTAAACCATATTTTACACTGCGTGCAAAATTGATTGATGAAGCTTCATCAAAATATTTGGTAGGGCAAGTTACTTCGCCTATTTCAAAACCTGCATAAAATACTTGTGCGCACATTTGGTTGTCAAACACAAAGTCATCGCTACATACATTGTAATCAACTGCATTTAATACATCAATGCTAAATGCACGATAACCAGTATGGTATTCCGAAAGTTTTTGACCCATCAAAATATTTTGGAACAAAGTTAAACAACGGTTGAAAAAGTATTTGTACAAAGGCATACCGCCTTTTAAAGCGCCTTTGCCCAAAATACGCGATGCAAAAACTGCTGGATAAACATTGTATGCTATAATAGAGGCTATGCTATGAATTAAAGTTGGTGTGTATTGATAATCAGGATGAAGCATAATTACTATATCTGCTCCAATTTCTTTGGCTTTGTTGTAACAAGTTTTTTGGTTTCCGCCATATCCCTTATTTCTTTCATGTCTAATTACATGTTGAATACCAATTTTTTTAGCTAAAATACTTGTTTGATCTTTACTTGTATCGTCTACCAAAATTACTTCATCTACTATATCAAAAGGAATTTCGTTGTAGGTTTTTTCTAAAGTAAGCTCCGCATTATAAGCAGGCATTACCACTACTATTTTTTTGTTATTTAGCATATTCTATCTGCAATAATATAAACTTACTAGCTTTATTCAAAATTTAGACAGCTATACCGTAAAACTTAAAATTTTATTGAGTGAATTATCAAAACAAATATTACATTGCAAAGTAATTAAAGTACTAAATATTAAAGTTATGGATAAGCAACAAGAAGAAAAAAGTAATAACCGTAATGGGTTGATATTATTGTTATTACTACTATTAGGTTCAATTGGTTTTAATGTTTACCAATATAAAAACCATACCACCACTATTATTTCGCATGGAAACGAAATAGATAGTTTAACCAATGTGCGCATTGAAGTAGAGCGAGAGCTTGTTTC
The DNA here is from genome assembly GCA_964529175.1 of uncultured Bifidobacterium sp. Lineage (GTDB taxonomy): Bacteria > Bacteroidota > Bacteroidia > UKL13-3 > UKL13-3 > JAAFJM01. The sequence continues at coordinate 28,693 of CAZGVO010000014.1, read as the reverse complement.
AACTTCTATGGAATTGGATAAATACCGCGGTATAGCTGGTAATTTAGATAGTTTGCTTACCGATGCAAATGGTAAAATTTATAGCCAAGAACTAAAAATTAGAAATTTGCTTAAAAACGAAAAAGACGCTACTAAACTGAGCAAAAAACTAAAAGAAGAGTTGGCTGAGTTAAAAGCATTGCGCGATGAGTACTTAGAGAAAATTGATGCATTGATGATTGAAAATGGCGCATTAAAAGCTAAAAATAATGAATTAACTGAGGCTGTTACAGGTTTAAGTCAAGAAAAAAACAAATTGGAAAAAACAGTTGAAACTGCTAGTGTTTTAAAAGTTGAATACGTAAAAGTATCGGCATTTAAAAAGAAAAGTAGTGGTAAATTGGTTGAAACAACTTTGGCAAAAAGAACCAATAAAGTGGAAGCTTGCTTAACTGTAATGGATAATAAAGTGGCTACCAAAGGTGATAGATTTGTGTATTTACGCATACTTTCGCCAAGTGGCAAACCATTACCTGGTATCAATAAAGGAACTGTAACTGTTAATGGCGAAACTTTGGAGTGTACTTCAAACATTAAAATTGATTACCAAAATGAAAAACAAAATATTTGTTTGGCTTACGAAGGCGAAGAACGCAATTTAGAAAGTGGAACTTACACCATTGAATTGTATATTGACAATAATTTGGTACATGCTAGCAACTATATTTTAAAATAAATTTTTTAAAAACAATATCCGGTTAAAAGAGGCTGTCTAACTTAAGGCGGCCTCTTTTTTATGAATAAATGCCAGTAAACATGAAAAAAATAGTATTGATAAGTTTTTGGTTAATAGCTTTAACTGTAAATGCGCAGCAAGAAATATTATCAAAAGTTTGTGAAGGAAAGGTAATTAGGTATGCTAATTTTAAATCGGCTTTTGTAGATGCAAGAAATGTGGATGTTTGGTTACCGGCTAATTACAATAAAAATCAAAAATACGCTGTACTTTACATACACGATGGGCAAATGCTTTTTGATTCAACCCAAACTTGGAATAAGCAGGAGTGGGGCGTAGATGAAACCATCACTCAACTGATAAAAGAGCATAAAATTAAAGATTGTATTGTAGTTGGAATTTGGAACAGCGGCAAAAACCGTCATATAGATTATTTTCCTCAAAAACCTTTCGAAGCTTTAACCAAAGAAGAGCAAGATTCGATGTATGCTGCCAATAGACTCAATGGAAATTCTGTTTTTAGTGGTAAAGTGCAATCAGATAATTATTTAAAGTTTTTGGTAAATGAGTTAAAACCATTTATTGATAAAAATTTTAGTACCAATCAAACGCCAGCGGCTACCTTCGTTGCGGGTTCAAGTATGGGTGGTTTAATATCTATTTATGCGCTTTGTGAGTATCCCAATGTGTTTGGAGGTGCTGCTTGTTTATCAACTCATTGGCCTGGAATTTTTAAGGCGGATAATCCATTTCCAAAAGCTATGCAAGCGTATTTAAAAGTCAATTTGCCCATAGCTAAAAACCATAAAATATATTTTGATTATGGAACAGAAACGTTAGATGCAATGTATGAACCATTTCAATTGCAAGTTGATAGCATTATGCAAAGCAAACTTTATTCTTTCAAAAATAATGATTGGAATACACAAAAGTTTGAAGGCGAAAATCATTCAGAAGTAGCTTGGCGCAAGCGATTGCATATTCCAATTTTGTTTTTGCTAAAAAAGTAATTTACCTCTAATTTTATAAAAATTGATAGATAAAAAATCATTATTTGAAGCATGTAAAAACATGCTTTTACAGCGTATAGCCGATGGTGAAAAGGCTATGTTAGATGCACAAGAAGCTGCCAATTCAGAAGAGAAAAGTAGCATGGGCGATAAGTACGAAACAGGCAGAGCCATGAGCCAATTGGCTAGGGATATGAGTGCTAAACAGGTTTTTGAAAACAAACAAGAATTAGCCAATTTACTAAAACTAGAAAATACCAAAACTGATAAAACCATAGTGCAAGGAAGTGTGGTAATGGCTAATGGTAAAGTTTTTTATATAGCTGTAGGCCTTGGCGTTATTGATTTTAATGGAATGCAAGTAACAGTGTTATCTCCAAAGGCGCCATTAGCCAATTTGATGTTAGGTAAAAAAGCAGGCGATACTTTTGAATTAAATAAAAAGCAATTTGCCATTGAGCAAATAAATTAATTTTTAATTAGGTAAATTATTTTTAAATTCGATTTACAATTTGTAATCATTATGAAATCAATTTATTTAATAGCAGCGCTTTTGTTTGTATCAAATATTTTTGCTCAAAATAATTTGCCTAAAAACGAGTTTGGATTGAATTTATATAATAATGAATATGAGTTTGGAACAATATCAAATAAATCATCTTTAAAGCATTTTATACTAACTGGACTGCAATACAAACGAAACTTAAATAATACCTATTTATTACGTTTTTCGTTCAATAACAAAAACGAATCGTACAGCGAAAGTTATGCAGATTGGATAGTGGCTAGTGGCACTTTTTATTCATCTGGAATAATTAAAACGCAAGATTATAAAATTGGAATTGAAAGAGTTTTTGGCAGCAAAAAGATTAAACCATTTGCTTTTATCGATATTGGCTACAGATGCTTTAACAATAAAGGTGTAAATACAAGAATAAATAACCAATCGCCAGCTTCTAACAATTTTGATTTAACCAATCATTACTTAAATTATGTTATAGGTTTTGGAGTAAAATATTATCCTACTAATCATATTTATTTAAGTGCCGAAACTTGTATTGGCTATCATAGACAAATTTTTGATGGTAGTTTAAATCCTAATTATGTTGAATTGTTTAATCCAATAAATACTTTTGTTTTTGGAGTGAGATTTTAAACTGCAATAAAATAATTTTACAATAAATAAGTTGTGCGAAATTCCCCCGAACACAAAAATCTATTTTTCTATGTTCTATGTGGTTCATTTTTATTTTAAAAAAATAATTTCACCTATTAAATATATCAAACCAATTAGCATAAAACTATATTCGGTTATAATTCGGTAACAGTGGTTGGTTATTTTGGTAAAATGCAGTAAATGAATAATATAACAAACTGTAAAAGCTAAAGTTATTGCAAATTGAAAGTTGAATACATACAATAAAACTGCTGCTGCTAAATAGCTAGTTATTAGTAAAATAGTCGATGCGGAACTGCCAATAATATTTGAAATATTGATGCTTTTCGAAATTTTATCTTGCTCGGTTTCTCTAACTGCTATTTGTAATAAATTAATAAAAGCCAATGTAAATAGTTGAATACAATAACGTTGAATTGAAAAGTGTGAAATAACATTTCCTGAATTTAGTAAATAAGGATAAATACCAATTCCCAGGGCATAAATTAATGCGGCAAAAAACTCTTTGGTAAACCATTTTATTTTAAAATAATTGAGCAAAAAATAAGTTATACATAAGGCTACTAAAATCAAACTTTTAATAATAATGGTTAAACTTAATTGGGTAAAAACCAAGTAAGCATTGCTTAAAACTATGGTAATTGCCAATATTTTAAATGGGAGCAAATGTTTTTGAATAAATAAATGCCTGCTGCTAATTGGGTTTAAATTGTTTTTGGAATCGAAAAAATGATCAAGAAAATAAATAAGCCAAACAGTGCTTGGTAAAATAAAAAACCATGATAACGAGGGTTTTATAGTTGCTAAGTAATAAAGCGGGATCATTACACTGATTACGCCAAGGCAAATATCGAAACTACCCCAATGTAAAAAGTAAATTATTTTTTTTAGCCTGCTTAACTTCATTTATACTTGCACAAATGTTACGTTTAAAATTCACAATTTTTTTATTATTTATTATTAGCATAAATAATTTACAAGCTCAGTACGATGATGATTTTGTAGAGCCTTATGTGGAACCCAAAGGAACCAATAATTGGTTCGTGGAGTTAGGTGGCGCAGCATTGCTTTGGAGTGCCAATTACGAAAAATATTTATTCCAAAATCAAGCTAGAACATTAACATGGACTGGACGAGTTGGGTTTGGTTTTTGTCCACTCGATTACCGATTATTAAATAGCGTTTATTTAGAAAAAAACTCGGTAGCCATGCCGTTTACTACCAGTTTGGTATTGGGCAAACGCAAAGAAAAGTTAGAAATTGGGGCAGGTTATACTTTGGCCACCAAAAACTTTTTGGAGCGTGAGGTTTTTCCAACAGCTGCTTTGGGTTTTAGAGTAATTGATAATAATGGAACATTACTGCGCATAGTTTATACACCTCATTACCGTGATGATAAGGTAATTAACTGGTTTGGAGTTAGTTTGGGACGTAATTTTTAAATAGATAAGCCACAGATTACACAGATTTCACTGAAATGAATTATAGCTGAAACTGTATACCATTTACAAATATTATATTTCTAATCAACCAATCCCTAAATCAACAAATCTCCTAATTAACCAATCACTTAATTAACAATCTCCAAATCAACCAATCACTAAATCTCCAAATAAATAATTGTGCATACTGCTTACCAATTTTACCTTGAAAAACTTCAAACAATTTATGCTTGGGATGAAGCACAAGCCATAACCAATCAGGTTTTTGAAGAGGTGTTGTTGGTAAAACCGCATCAAATAAAAATGTTAAATAAGCCTTTATCTGATGGGGAAGAGGCTAACTTAATGGATATTTTAAACCGATTGCTCAAGCACGAACCTATGCAGTATATTTTAGGAAATGCGTGGTTTTATGGCAATAAATTCATAGTTACACCTGATACTTTAATACCACGTAGCGAAACCGAAGAATTGGTTGAATTGATTTTAAATACCGTTGCTAACAATGAGGGTTTAGCTAACTCAAATCCTAAAATTATAGATATAGGAACAGGTTCAGGTTGTATAGCTATTTCGTTAAAATTAAACTTGCCTCATGCACACGTTTGGGCGCTTGATAAAAGTGGAACTGCATTAGCCATTGCCGAGCAAAATGCCAAGGAGTTAAATGCAGAAATTCAGTTTGTGGAAGATGATATTTTAAACATAAACCAAGCCGAAACAGCACAAGTTTTTGATATAATGGTGAGTAACCCACCTTATATTTTAGAAAACGAGCAAGAAAACATGCATGAAAATGTGCTTGCTTTTGAACCTCACCAAGCGCTATTTGTAGCCAATAATAAACCACTTTTATTTTACGAAGCCATAGCAAATTATGCACTAAAGTATTTAAAAACCAACGGTTATTTGTTTTTTGAAATTAACCAACAGTTTGGCAACCAAACGGTAAATATGCTAGTAGAAAAAGGCTTTGTAGACATACAGCTTTTACAAGATATTAACGGAAATGATAGGATGGTTTTGGCCAGGAAAGGTTAGGAAAAAGGGTAATTAAGGTTTGATTTTTAATATTTAATAACCTCTAATTCAGTGTTTTTTCTTTTAAAAGTTCATGCACAGCATTTGAATTATCATAAATATAAAAAACTATTAAGTCAAGATTCTTAAACTAAAAGTGTATGGTTTCACTGTAAATTCAAAAAATAATTTTCAAATTCATGCATTATGAATTACTTTAGATTTATGCGCTTTAAATTTTTGTGTTTGGTGGTTTGTATTGCGGCTATACTTCAGCCTAATTATGCCCAAAATCTCATTGATAACTATAGTTTTGAAGATACAATTGGAGATTATAATCCATTTGTTATCAAAAAGGAGTTAGCTTCTTTGTATAATTCAAAAAGTTGGATGGAAATGAACACAGCTAACTATTTTTGGTATGGCAACTTTGATGGATTAAGCAATCATAAAAATTCAGAAACTACAGCATATTCTGGAGAATGTTTTGCTGGTATATTCATTGAGAATATTAAAGATGTAAGAAGTAGAGAGTTTCTTTTAAACAAATTAAATAGTATAGTTCAAAGAGGCGATACTTTAGAAATAAATTTATTTGCTAAGTTCTCACAGGAATCAAAAAGTAGATTTAGCGAATTAACCGTTTCGTTTACAGATAGTAATCCAGAAATTACTAGTAATTGTGCTAATTACTCGGTATTAAAAACAACGGAAGCAGCTAAGAATGGGTGGTTAAAATTTACAGGTGAATATATTGCCATTGGTAATGAAAAATTTGTGGTGATTGGTCAAATAGAGGAAAAACTTAAGTTAACTAAAAATGAACTTTATAATAGGAAAGTAAAGAATAATAGAGGCTTTTATGTATTTATTGATGAGGTGAAAATTGAAAATAAAAATCGTTCAAATAATAATATTCATAATAATTCCAAACTATCAATAAGTGAGCCTACATATTTAAGAAGCATTTATTATAATCCGAATGAAAGTTATTTAAATGATACATCAAAAACGTATTTAGATAGTTTAGCCTCAATTATTGTTAATTCTCCTAATGCAATGTTAAAAATTGTGTCATATGCAGATTCGTCAGGCAACGAAAATTATAACAAAAACTTGTCTTTTGAACGTGCTAAAAAGGTAGCCGACTATTTAATAAGCAAAGGTGTTTCATCAGAAAAACTTAGTTTTAATGGTTTAGGAGAAATAATACAAGATAAGCCTAAAAGTAATTTAAGTAGAAGAACTGAATTGTATTTTATTAGAAAATAAACGCATAGTTTCTTGTGTGAATTCTCTTCCTAATATTCTCCTCTTGCCATTCTTTTGTCGTTATTTTTCTACAATAAAATATTCATTTTCAATGCTTAGGTTAACTTTATTTTAGGATGCTCATTTTTTTAAAAATCTATACAGCCTTTTATAAAAATTGATAGCAATATTGTGGCTTATAATTATATTATTGCATTTTAAACCCAAATAGAAATTGAATATAAAAATGAAAAATTTTATCCTAGTGCTTTCGTTGTTTTTTGCTTTGCAAGCCAATGCTCAAAATAAACAAACAACTGCTAGTTTTGCCAAAGCTTATGTTACCGAACAGCATACCTCGCCCGATGGAAAGTACAAGTACACCACTGTTACCAACGATCCTTTAGGTGTGCGCACTTACAAGTTAAACAATGGTTTAACGGTAATGATGAGTGTAAATAAAAAAGAACCTCGTGTTCAAACTTTTATAGCTACCAATGCTGGTAGTAAAAACGATCCGGCTGATAATACAGGTTTGGCGCATTATTTAGAGCACATGCTTTTTAAAGGAACTGATGTGTATGGCACCAAAGATTGGGCTAAAGAAAAAGAACAGTTAGATAAAATTGATGCATTGTACGAACAGTACAATAAAACGACAGATGAAAAAAAACGTACTCAAATTTACCATTTAATTGATTCGGTAAGTGGCGTAGCTAGTAAATTTGCCATTGCTAATGAGTACGATAAAATGATGACTGCCATTGGTGCACAAGGAACCAATGCATTTACCAGTTTAGAACAAACTGTTTATGTAAACGATATTTCGCAAAACCAATTAGGCAAATGGTTAAGCATAGAAGCTGAACGTTTTAGAGCGCCAGTTTTACGTTTGTTTCATACTGAGTTAGAGGCAGTTTATGAAGAAAAAAATATTAGTTTGGATAACGATGGTCGTAAGGTTTACGAAGCGTTATTGAGTAATTTATTTAAAAGCCATCCATACGGAACACAAACTACCATTGGAACGGTGGAGCATTTAAAAAATCCTTCGTTGGTTAAAATCCGCAATTTTTACAATACTTACTATGTGCCTAATAATATGGCAATTATATTAAGTGGCGATTTTGATCCAGATGCGTTAATAGCTTTAATTGACGAAAAATTCAGTTACATGCAAACCAAACCAGTTCCAACATTTAACAGTCCGGTAGAAGCTCCAAGAAGTGAGCCAACTGTGGTTGATATTTATGGTCCTGATGCCGAAAATTTAATGATTGGTTACAGATTGCCAGGAGCTGGCACGCAAGAAGAAAAATTGTTAACCATGTGCGATATGATTTTGGCTAATTCAAAAGCAGGTTTAATTGATTTAAACTTAATCAAAAAACAAGCTGTGTTAGCTGCATCGTCAAGCCCTTGGATTAATCACGATTACAGCATTTTATTTTTAACCGGAAAACCTAAAAAAGGACAATCTTTAGATGAAGTTCGCCAATTATTGTTAAATCAAATCGATATTATTAAAAAAGGTGAGTTTGACGAAAGTATTTTAAAAGCAATTATTGCCAATTTAAAAATTGGTAAAATAGAAGAACAAAAAAGCAACCAAGGCCGCGCTTACGCCATGTTAGATGCATTTACCTTACACCGCAGTTGGGCTAATGCTGTTAGTATGGTGGATGATTTAAACAAAATTACCAAAGCCGAAATTGTGGCATTTGCCAATAAATATTTTACCAACGATTACGTAGTGGTAAATAAAAAAGTAGGGGAGGATAAAAACATAACTAAAGTTCCAAAACCTGCCATTACTCCAGTTGATGTAAATAGAGATGATGTTTCTCCATTTGTATCAAAAATTAAAGATACACCAAGTGAAAATATCAAACCACGTTTTGTTGATTATAAAAGAGATTTAACTATTGATAATTTTGGTGGAAAAGCACCAATTTATTACGTGCAAAATAAAGACAACGATTTGTTCCAGTTATATTATGTATTAGATATGGGTAAATTTAACGATTTAAAATTACCGTTAGCTTTTAATTTATTGCAATATTTAGGAACTGATAAAATGACTAGCGAGCAAATAAGCAAAGAGTTTTTTAAATTGGCTTGCGATTTTAACGTGTCAACTAGTAATGAGCAAGTGTATGTTACATTGAGCGGATTAAACGAAAATTTTGAACCGGCTGTAAAATTATTTGAAACATTATTAGCCAATGCAAAACCCGATGCTGAAGCTTTGAACAATTTAGTAGAGCGTATTTTAAAAGGAAGAGCCGATGCTAAATTAAGCAAAGGTGCCATTAGAAGTGCATTGATGGCTTATGCCATGTATGGTGCAAAAAATCCTACTACTTATAATTTAACTGAAGCTGAGTTACGTGCTTTAAATGCAAAAGATTTAGTTGATAACTACATCAAAAAAATTAACCAATACAAACACACCATTTATTACTTTGGTCCACGCCCTGTAGCCGATTTCAAAAAATCGTTAGCACAGTTTCATAAATTGCCTGCTAAACAGTTAGCATATCCTGCTGCGGTTAAATTTACCAGAAACGAAACCAAAGAAAACACCGTTTATTTTACTGATTATAAAATGGTTCAAGCGGAAGTTTCGTGGATTAATAAATCGGATAAAAACTTTGATTCAACCTTGGTTACAACTTTGCAATTGTTTAACGAATATTTTGGTGGAGGTATGAGTAGTATTGTGTTTCAAACCATTCGCGAGAGTAAAGCTTTGGCTTATTCAACTTACTCGTATTACCAAACACCAAGTAAAAATACTGACCCTTACTACACCATAGCTTATGTGGGTACGCAAGCCGATAAAATTAATGAAGCCATTCCTGCTATGAATGAATTGTTAACTTCGTTACCTAAAAACGAAGCCAATATTGATAACGCAAAAGCTTCTATTAAAAACAGCATTGAAACAGAGCGTATCAACGATGAATCAATTATTTTTAATTATGTAAGCAATCAAAAATTGGGAGTTCACCACGATTTAAGAAAAGATGTGTACGAACAAATTGATAACTTAAATTTCGAAAGCATCAATAACTTCTATAAAAATAATTATACTGGCAAGCCTTATTTTTACTCCATTGTAGCATCAAAAGACAAAGTGAAAATGGAAGACTTGACTAAATATGGTAAATTGGTAGAAGTAAGTATTACTGATATTTTTGGTTACTAAAAAATAAATAATCCTGATTAATTCAGGTAAAACTAATACATAAAAAACGTCACTTCATTTATTTGAGGTGGCGTTTTTTTGTTTTCAAAACAAATCAAAAAAGAACAATCAACACTTTGTTTAAAAATTAGCCTATAATTAGGTTAAAGCAAGGTTTACCTTTGTGCTTTATGATTATATCATTCAATTATATCAATATTTCTATTTTAATTGTTTTAGCATTAAGCATTTGCGTGCTTTTATACTATTACTTTTTCTATTTTTTAAAATTAGGTACTTACAAACCAAAAACTACTGAAAGCAATTTTCAGCCGCCTGTTTCTATTATTATAGCTGCACGTAATGAGTATAAAAATTTAGAAAAGAACTTAAAAACTATTTTAGAGCAGGATTATCCTAATTTTGAGGTAATTGTGGTAAACGATTGCAGTTGGGATGAAAGCCAAAAACTATTGGAATATTACCAAGAAGTATATCCTCATTTAAAAATAAGCGAACTTAAAGAGCAAGAAAAATATCCTACGGGCAAAAAATTTGCTTTAACCATAGGTATAAAAGCAGCTGTTAATGAGCACCTTTTATTTACCGATGCCGATTGTAAGCCTGCTAGCAACCAATGGTTAAAATTAATGGCTAGCAAGTTTGAAAACGACAAACAAATTGTATTGGGATTTTCGCCATACACCGCGCAAAAAGGTTTTGTAAATTTGATGGCTCGTTTTGAAAGTGCTATTACTGGCATGTTTTATTTTTCGGCTGCCATTAATAAAAACACTTTTATGGGCGTTGGTCGTAATTTAGCTTATACCCGTGAGTTGTTTTTTAAACAAAAAGGTTTTGCTTGGCACCAACACATTTTGAGTGGCGATGATGATTTATTTGTAAACCGTGCTGCTAACAGCATGAATGTGGCTATTCAGTTAAATCCTGACAGTTTTATTTATACCGAAAGCAAAAAAACTTTTGGCGATTGGAGTCGTCAAAAAACCAGACACAATACCACTGGAAAGTATTATAAACCAGAACATAAAGCCCTTTTAGGTACATTTTATGCAGCTAGTTTATTATTTTATGTAGCTATAATTGCTTTATTAGCCTTCGATTTAAATTTTTGGCAAATAGCTTTGGGAGCATATTTATTTAAGTTAATTAGCCAATCGGTAGTGTATTTTATGGCCTTTAAAAAGCTAAAATATCAAAACCTTACGTGGTTTATTATTTTGTTCGATTTACTTTTTGTAATCTACATTTATGTGTTTGGAACCATTGGGTTATTTACCAAACAACGTAAAATTTGGTAGAAATTACAAGTAATTGATAATCAAAATATTGTAGTAATAATATCAAAGCCATCGGTTTACTGATGGCTTTTTGTTTTGTACTCTTTTTTACTTTATAATTAATTTTAAGGAGCTTGTTAAAAATAATTATTAATTTTCCATATAATTACGAACTGTAATTTATGAAAAGTTATTTTAAATTTAATTTACAAGGTGGAGCCTTGTTTCCTATTTGGTTATGCTATTTGGCTTTTATTTTATCTAGCTATTTACCCATTTTATACCAGTTTAAAATTATTTCTCCACTTGATATCGATCCAGGTTGGATGTTCCCAATTGTTATTGTGGTTTGGTTCATAATACTGGTTTTGCTGTTTTATGTAACCAAATTAATCATTGAAAATGTGGAGATTAAAGGGACTAATTTTCGGTTTGATGCTTCAGTTTTAAGGTTTATGGGTTTGTTATTAGCAAACATAATATTAATGATAGTAACCCTTTGTATATACACTCCTTGGGCTATTAGAAATTTCCATCGTTTTTTTACAAGTAGCATCAGTTATAATGGAAGTAGTTTTAATTTTATGGGAAGAGGCAGCTATTTATTGCTTATATTTATTTTAGCTTTAATGGTTCCTGTGTTTGTTGTTTCCTTAGTAATTATGCACTTTTTTACTGGCGATGTGTTTTTTACTGCGGGTAAAGTAAATATAGAGCAGATTAATAGAATTGGTTACACCTACCAAATTATTATGGCTTTTGTAGTTATTCCTTATACTTATTTGTTTTACAATTGGTTATTTAATTTTACCTATAAAAACTACTTTATTAATTGGGAAACCGATTTTTGGTTGGCTTGTGGTAATATTTTTAAAGAGTTGTTTTTAAGTATAGTTACTTTGGGTATTTATATACCAATGGCTTTACTTAATTTATACAAATACTTTGTAGTGCGAACAGTAATGCAAAGTGGCGAAGGGAACTATAGTTTTGGTTTTGATTTAGATGCAAAAAAAGATTACATTTTTGTTTTAAAACAAGTACTTTTATCAATTGTAACTTTGGGTTTTTACTACCCTTGGGCTATATGTAAAGTAGGTGCTTTGGTAATGGGTAAAACCTATGCATTGCACGAAATAGATGAAACTCCCAAAATAGAAGAACCAATTGAGCTTTTTAATTAAATAGCAGCATCTATCATTTCATTTAGTTTTTCTAAATGCAATAAAGTAGTGCTTCCATCTAACGAACGCTCATACATAGGAACAAATTTTTTGCCCCAAAGTATATCGTTATACAAATAACCTACGCGTGTATGAACTGTTTGCGAATAACCTTCGTCAAAGGCATGAATAGAAAGCATTAATTGTAAATCGTATTCTTCAAATTCTTTCTCGGTAAGGTTAAATAAGGGCGATTCTTCGTTAATGGGGTGAACTATGGTCCAACTTAAGGCTAATGATGCAATGGTAGCTCGCTCAAGTTTTAGCGGTAAAAACTGCATCATGCGTGTTTCTGGATTTAGAAAAGTTACCATTAAACTTACTTCTAAATCTAATAATGCATTTTTGCGGGCATTTACTATTCTAAACATCAAGGCTTTACCATTTTGGTAAGGAGCTATAATGGCGTTTTCGCTTTTTAGGAGTTTAATGCTTGGTTTTGAAAATCTTCCATAAATTAAACCAGTAACTATAGCAAAACTCATTAATCCTATTAAACTTTCAAGTGCCGCAACTGCACTCATTAAGTTTCCTTGCGGATTGATGCGTCCGTAACCAACAGTAGAATAAGTTTGGCAACTAAAAAAGAAAGTTTCCATAAACTCTTCCCAAGGATTTGTGGCTATTAATCCGCCCAAATGTTTTACACCTATTTGCCAATAAATTAATGTAAATATCAGATTAGAAGCCAAATACGTACAGATGACCAAAACAATAAATTTGGTCCAACTGATTGAGATTAAATCGTGGTAAGAGTTAATTCTGTTAAAAAATGGAACTCCAGTGCGGGTAACATTGTAAGTTCCATCTTTGTTTATTAAACGTTGCGCTTGGTTAGTGGCCAAAGCACCAAAACCAGTATCGTTATCAAGTTTGAATTTACCTAAAAATTTTGCCATTGTTTATTAATACAAGGTTACAAGATTACAAAATTAAAAGATTAGAATGATTACAAAATTACAAGGTTATAAAATTACAAAGTTACAAAATTATAAGATTAACCTGCCAGAGGCCATCCCGAAAGCTTTCGGGAGCTAGTAGCAGCAACCAATTTAAGAAGTTCTTACGCGTTTTAAAATTGACAAAAAGAAACCAACTATCATAATAATAGTTCCAGCCCAAACCAAGTTAATCCAAGGAAACACAATGGCTTTCATAATAATAAAATTACCTGTGTTGTCTTTTTCCGATGTTTCAATGGTTATTTTTTTAGTTTCAGGATTTACTTCCTTAAAACTAAACTTGGTTTTTATTTCTTCGCTGTATGCATCAAAACTAGCCACTTGTCTGTCTTTTATGCCATAAAGTGGCGTAATATTATATACATTATCAAGTGTATGAATGGCTATTTCTGCGCCAATTAATATCTCTGATTGGTTTGCATTATTACTTTTTTGCACATTAGAACTGATGCTTTTTAAAATACAAATTGCATTGCTCAAATAAATGGTATCGCCTTGGGCTAACTCATGTTTTTTAGTATTTACAAATTTAGCTTCTTTCTTTTCGGCAGGCACTGAACTTACGTAAGTAAACACATCGTGGCTTAAATAATGTTTGGTATCAGGGTTAGCCACCAAACCAAACTTAGGATTTATTTGAGCATTTGGATACAAGTTAAATTCATAATCAACTTTGCCTGTTTCTTTGTTCAGTTTTTTATAATTTACTTGGTAAAAAGTATTTACCCATTGTTGGCTATCACCCACATAAGTAATTTCGTAATCCGACATTCTTAAAGGTTTACCACCTTCTAAATACACATTTTCAATATTGTTTTTGTCATCAAACTCAGGGTTTAAAACTTTACCACTTTCGTTTATTGAAATTACTTTTTTATTAGCCGATGATACCAAAACGCCAACCAATAAAACGCCAAAACCAATATGCGCAACTGATGCACCTACTAATTTTACCTTACCTTTAAAAATTGGTTTTAATAAACTTCCATTACCAATTATGGCATAAACAGCAGCAAATAATAGAGCTATAAATACATAATTTTCTAGCTTAAATACAAAGAATAAAATAAATGCTATAACGCCTGAAATTATAAAGTGAGTAATGATTTTCTTAATGCCATCAGCACCATTTTTTTTGTATTTTAAAACATGGGCTACCGCAGTTAAAGTAGCAATAATAATGGCCAAAGGCATTTGCCATTTGTTGTAATGGTTTATTACATCGGTAGGAGGGGCCAGTTTTAAATCGAACATTTTGTTAAATACCGGAATTGAAGTAGTTAAAATAATTTGGAATGCCGAAATACCTAGCATTAAACTTCCTATAAACATCCAAAACTCGCGGGTATAAATTTCATCATCTTTTTTGCTCGATGGAATGTATTTAGCCAAATAATAAATATTGGAAATTACTGCTAATGAGCCAATAATTATTAAAGGCCATTTGTTAATATTTAATTTTTCGCTTAGTAAAATACCAACTACCAATAGTAATAATGCGCCAAAGTTTATCCAGAAAATCAAAGGTTTTTTCTCTAAAACCAATGGTACAATCCAAACAAACATCAATACAAAAAGCAATAATTGTCCGCTCATACCTAAATCGGTAAACGAGTGAACAGATGAATTACCCAATACACCACTTCTGGTTAAAAAAGTAGCATACAATACCAAAATAAAAGTTAAAATAATAAAAGCAAAAGTAGCTTGCAAAGCGTTGCCTGTAGCTTTATAAATAAGCATTAAGTGCAAACCTGCAATTAAAGTTAACCAAGGCACTAGCGATGCATTTTCTACAGGATCCCAAGCCCAATAGCCACCAAAACTTAAACTTTCGTAAGCCCAAAATCCACCCATAATAATACCAGTTCCTAATACCATAACACTTACCAATGCCCATGGTAAAGCAGGTTTTATCCATTCGCTAAACTGTTTACGCATTAAAGCTGCAATGGCAAAAGCAAACGGAACCACTGTAGTGGCAAAACCAAAAAACAAAGTTGGCGGATGAATTACCATCCAATAGTTTTGTAATAATGGGTTTAAACCATTGCCATCTTTTATTTTGCTTAAATAATCGGGTTGTTTAAAAATAGGTGCATTGCCCATGGCATTGCGCAATAATTCAAAAGGGGTACTACCAAATTTTATTCCCCAAACTTTTACTCCTAAAAGCATGCTGGTTAAAGCTATTTGCGATAGCATAACTACAAACATTACTGGATTGGTCCAAGATTTGGCAGTAGCTAAAATTAACCAACCAATAACCATTTGCCAAAAAATCCAAAGTAAAAAACTACCCTCTTGACCTTCCCAAAAGCACGAAATCATGAAATGAACTGGCAAATCGCGGCTGCTATGTTGCCATGCATAATGGTATTCAAAATAGTGTTTGTAAATTATAAAAAATAGCGCGCTAATAATGGTAAGCACTGCCATTGTATGCACATAAAAACTTAATTTAGCTGTTTTAGCCCAATGGGTTTCTTGCGGCTTTTTTTCGGCAAAGTAGTAGCTAACTGCCGATAATATAGATGTAATAAAACTGAAAACCACCGCCATGCGGCCTAAATTTCCAATCCATAAATGTTCACCTTCAAAAATTATATTGCTCATGTAATAAATTTAAAAGGCAAATGTAAGTAAAGCTAAGGAATGAAAACGGATAAAAAAAGTATGAATGAAGTCAAGAACCTTTTTGAGTGTTGAAGTGTTTTGGGTTTAATTGTTTAATTGTTTAATTGTTTAATTGTTTAGAAAGTTACAAGGTTTAGAAGGTTGGAGTTTAGTTTAATAGTTGAACTGTTCGATATTCGGTGTTCGATATTCGATGTTCGTTACCTTAAGCAGTCACTGAGCTTGTCGAAGTTTTTCCTGCTAGTGCAAGCGTCCGCTTGTACTTTAAGGTATAAAGCGTTCGCTTTAAATCACAACTTGCATAATCTAAATCTTTAAATAATTTTGTTTTATTGAAAAAATATGAGTAGAAAATGTAAAATATTAGATCAAAGTAAATTTTATTTTGTAACATTTGCTACCGTTAACTGGATTGATTTATTTACAAGAGAAATTTACAAAGAAATACTGCTTGAAAGTTTAAAATATTGTCAAAAAAATAAAGGTTTGGAAATATTTGGTTGGTGTTTAATGACCAATCATATTCACTTAATTATTGGTACTCATAAACAAAACATGGAAGGCATTCTTCGTGATTTTAAATCATTTACTTCAAGAGAACTGAAAGAATCAATTAAAAATAATATGCAAGAAAGCAGAAAAGATTGGATTGTTTGGATGATGGAAAGGGCTGGAAAAATGAATAGTAATAATAATGATTGGCAATTATGGCAACAAGATAATAGACCAAATGAATTATTTACCTATGCGGTTATAAAGCAAAAACTTGATTATATACATAATAATCCTGTAACAGTTGGTTTTGTAAGTAGGCCAGAAGATTGGGTTTATAGCAGTGCAATTGATTATGCTGGATGTAAAGGATTATTACCAATTTATTTAATTGATCAGTAAATAAACTGTTAGTTAGTAAATTTATTTAAAAGCAAGCGGACGCTTGAATATGATTAGCACAAGCGGACGCTTGCGCAAGCACTGCCGAAACGCGGTCACTGAGGAAGCCGAAGTGAAATAAAAGTAATTCAAAATAGTTAGTTAAAAACTAAAACTATTTGTAACGTTATTATTAAATCAAAAAAAATTATATTTGACTTTAAATTATTTCCATGAAACATTTAATTGAAATTGACGATTCAACAGAAACAGGCAAAAATATTTATGCCGTAATTAAAACTTTGTCTAAAAACGATGATAGCATTGAATTAATTGAAAATGATGAAAATGACTTGAAGGATACAGTTCCTTTTTCCCAATTTGCAGAAACACTTTTATGTGAATTAGATAAAAAACTAATGCTTTGATGGTTTATGTCAGCCAAACTAAATAAAAGTATAACCTAGATAATTATTTACTTTTATTAAAGGCAAACGTTAGTATTATAAAAAAGATCAGCCAAGAAAATAAACCCATTTAAACCAAAAAGTGATAAAAACCTTAAGAACAAACCAATATATTAAGTTTTTCCAATTTTATTTTTTGGTAATCCTATTAAGCTGCAATTCATCAGAAAATAAAGTCCAAAATAAACAGGTTTTAGTCGATTACTTTAACTCAAAAGGAAGATATGATAGATTTACTAACTGCAACCTTAATTTTGGAGAAAGTCTAAATTCAAAAGTTAAAGGCCTTCTTTTATTAGATTCAAATTCTAAAATAAAGTATTATAGAAATTGTGCCTTTTCAAAAATAAGTGGTGAAGACACCATTAATTATTTTATGTATGGAACTTCCGTTTCGGATTCACTCGTCTCTCAATTAAGAATACGATCCTTAAAAAATAAAACCCTTATAGATGATAAGCTAATTTTTGACTTCAATAAAAAAAGTAACCTTAGTTTTGATTATTGGGTTGATGATAACATTTTAAGATTCTATTCTAGGATGGGAAATGGTAAAGCACATTACTCCGAATTTCGGTTAAACAAAGGTCTGATTACTAATATTTCCTTCATTCCAGATAGCATATACAGGCGATTAGACTATATACCAAAGGTTGGACAAAAAGTAAGAATATATGATGATTTTAGTTCAAAAAAAGTTGAAATAAACGGCATTAAATCAACTATGACTGGAACAATTACCCAGCATTATGGAGACAAATGTGGCTTTTACATAATAATACGTTTAGATAAGAATGAATTATTGAGTGATTCTTTTGTTACTACTTCCAGTGTAATTAACAATCCCACAAAGCTTTTTAAACTTAAAAATGACCAAACAGAAGAAAGAACTAATATTTGCCTTACTAATGGCAGTTGGCCTGTAGAAGAACCTGTTTTAATAAAAGATAAAGTTTACATCGAATTTAAGTGATTATTTTATAAATTGAGTTATAGGACAATTTTAATAATCTCTCAGTAATTGCAACCTTCCTCGACTCCATCAATGATTTCCTGCCCCCAAAAAAACAAAAAAACTCCCCACACTTTGCAAAAAGTACGGGGAGTTTTTTATGTTCTATGATGACTGCTTAATAATTTCCTTTAACAAGGAAGATGCTTGCAGCATGACTATGGAAAAGGTTAAGCTCCAAATCAAAAATCACCAATCAAATTCTATTTATTTTCGAATACAAACTGTTGGTGCTCGTCTAAGCTAATCAATATATTTGAGTCTTTTTTAACTTTTCCAGCTAATATTTCTTTCGACAATTCGTTTAAAATTCTGCGTTGCATTACTCGTTTTAAAGGTCTTGCACCATATTGAGGATCGTAACCTAATTGGGCTAACCAATCTAAGGCTTCATCAGTAATATTTAGTTCTATTTGTTGTTGCAATAAAGTTCCTTTTAAGCTTTCAAACTGTAGGTTTACTATTTGTCTTACATTATCGCGGTTAAGCGGAGTAAACATAATAATATCGTCTATTCGGTTTAAAAACTCAGGTCTTATTTGCCTACGCAAAAGTTCCATTACATTGTTTTTAGCCTTGGCAGCAATGGCTTCTTTATCAGCATCTATATCGTCCATTTGCTCAAAACTTTCTTGAATTAAGTGCGAACCAATATTTGAAGTCATGATAACAATGGTGTTTTTAAAATTAGCTGTTCTACCTTTGTTATCTGTTAAGCGGCCATCGTCCAACACTTGTAACAAAATATTAAATACATCAGGATGTGCTTTTTCTATTTCATCTAACAAAACAACCGAATAAGGTCTTCTGCGAATGGCTTCGGTTAACTGTCCGCTTTCTTCGTAACCTACATATCCTGGAGGCGCTCCAATTAAACGACTTACCGTGTGTTTTTCCTGGTATTCGCTCATGTCAATTCTAACCAAAGCACTTTCTTGGTTAAATAAAAATTCGGCTAAGGCTTTGGCTAATTCAGTTTTCCCAACTCCGGTAGTTCCTAAGAAAATAAATGAGCCAATTGGTTTTTTAGGGTCGCTTAATCCTGCTCTGCTTCTGCGAATGGCATCACTAATGGCCGAAATGGCTTCTTCTTGTCCAACCACACGTTTGTGTAATTCTTCCTCTAAGTGCAATAATTTTTCACGTTCGCTTTGTAGCATCCTAGTAACCGGAATGCCTGTCCAGCGAGCTACCACATCGGCTATATCATCAGCAGTAACTTCCTCTTTTACCATTGGCGAATGGTTTTGAGCTTCGGCTAGTTTAGCCTTAAATTCATCTAAACGTTTTTCAGCCTCTTTAATTTTTCCGTAACGTATTTCGGCTACTTTAGCGAAATCGCCATTTCTTTCAAATTGGTCAGCTTGGTATTTTAGGTTTTCAATTTCCTTTTTGGTTGATTGAATACCCTCAACTACCACTTTTTCGCTTTGCCATTTGGCTTTTAGCTCGTTTCTATCTTCTTGTAAATTAGCAATTTCTTCAGCTAGTTTTTTTACTTTTTCGTCATCGCCTTCGCGTTTAATAGCTTCTCTTTCAATTTCCAATTGCATAATTCTTCTATCCAATTGATCTAATTCTTCTGGCACCGAATCTATTTCTAAACGTAATTTTGCAGCGGCTTCATCCATTAAATCAATGGCTTTATCTGGCAAAAATCTATCAGAAATATAACGTTGCGAAAGCTCCACCGAGGCTATAATGGCATCGTCTTTTATGCGCACTTTATGATGCACTTCGTAACGCTCCTTTAAACCACGTAAAATTGAAATGGCATCTTCGGTATCAGGTTCTTCCACATATACTTTTTGAAAACGTCTTTCTAAAGCTTTGTCTTTTTCAATATAGCGTTGGTATTCGGCTAAAGTAGTTGCACCAATGCTGCGCAATTCTCCACGAGCCAAAGCTGGTTTTAAAATATTAGCAGCATCCATAGCACCTTCGCCTCCGCCACCTGCGCCTACCAAAGTATGAATTTCATCTATAAATAAAATGATTTCACCATCTGCACTAATTACTTCTTTTACTACTGCTTTTAAACGTTCTTCAAACTCACCTTTGTATTTGGCACCGGCTATTAAAGCGCCCATATCTAAAGAGTAAATTTTTTTAGTTTTTAAATTTTCAGGTACATCGCCATTCACAATTCTATGTGCTAAGCCTTCGGCAATGGCAGTTTTACCCACACCAGGTTCGCCAATAAGTACTGGATTATTTTTGGTTCTGCGGCTTAAAATTTGTAAAACCCTGCGTATCTCTTCATCGCGACCAATTACAGGATCAAGCTTACCTTTTTGTGCTAATTCATTTAAGTTTTTAGCATATTTGTTAAGCGAGTTGTATTGGTTTTCTGCTGTTTGTGAGGTAACTTTTTGCCCGCCACGTAATTCGTTTATGGCGGCTTTTAAGTTTTTTTCGGTTACACCTACATCTTTAAGCAAAGTTGCAACCGTATTTTTTCCATCAAGCAACGCTAAAAATATATGTTCAACCGATACAAATTCATCGCCAAACTCAGCTAAATAGCTTTGTGCTTTTAGTAAAGTTTGGTTTGCATCGTTCGATAAGTATTGGCTTTGACCTTCTACCTTTGGATAACTTTTTATTACAGCATCTAAGGTAGATTCAATTCTGCTTTGGTTAATGTTTAATTTTTTAAGTAAATAGGAGATAACATTTTCATCGGTTTGAATCAATGCTTTTAAAATATGCGCTGGTTCAATGGCTTGTTGGCCATTTTTTAAAGCAATTTGAACTGCTTCCTGAACGGCTTCTTGCGATTTGATTGTGAAATTATTTAAATTCATAGTTTGTTTTTCTGTAAGTCGTCAAAATTTACTCCAACGGGAAAATAAAGTATTATTGACACATAAAATAAAAAAACAAGTATTCTTGACTTAAATAATGGTTTTTAGCGCACAATTTGCTAATCAAATTAAGCCAAAAAGTCTTTATTGATAAAGGGTTTGAATGATTTTTAAGGATTAAATTTATAGGTATAACCAAAATAAGGAATCAAAATAGGATAAGTTCCAAATATATAATGGTTTGCCCCCATAAAGCCAAAATCAAACTTGTTAGATAAATTAGAAATATTTAAGTTTATTACAAATAAATCTTTTTCTTTTCTATCACCTAAAAACCAATATTGGGTAGAAAAGCCTAATTTTTTATAAATTTTAGAATATAAATGAGTGGAGAAAATAGTCATTCTATCGGGGTTGGTATTTACTCCATAGCCAAATGAGATATAATTTTTTTGACTACCTAAAGTTATGTCGCTGTAAATTACACTAAGATTACCAAAATTAAAATCTCCAGAATAAGAAAGTTTTACAAAATAATAACCCGCACCTAAAGCTATATTAGGCAGTAAGTTTAACTTTAATCGAGGTGCAATAAAAAAGTTGGGTTTACCTTCAAAAATACTCACTAGTTCAAATCCGCCATTAATTGAAATATTATTGGTAAATGCATATCCACCTGAATTAACAAATACGAAATTGTTTTTATAATAGCCTTGGTTGGCCGATAGGTTGGTAGCAAGACCAGTTGTGGTAAAATCTAATTTCTCCTTTTTTTTAATTCTTTCTGTTAATGAAATAGGTTCTATTTTATCGAAAATTGGTGGGTAAACTATTTTCTCGATTTTACTTTTACTAATTTTAGTAGGCTGCTTATAGTTATTAGCAAAAAATGTAATAGTGCTATCATTTTGAAACAAAATGGTTCCATTTAGCAAAAAGCCAGTTTTAAAAGTAATGATTACATTTTTATAAATAGTTGAATCGACATTATTTCTATTTTTTTGAGCAAACATTTGCTTACTCAAAAAAATTAGTATGAGAAATAAAGTTAGTTTAAACACCCGCTTCATGAAGTGGTAAAACTAAATATATGTAAATAATTTATAATCAAATAGTTGTATTGGTTATTGTATTTTTACTGAAAGTGCTAAATATGGAATACCAATTGGTTTTGAATCTATATTACCTGATTGGTTGTTGAACACCATTAAACCAAAGTCAAAAATTGTATTGTTTTTAACCGATCTAAAGCCTACACAATTCATATTTATATTTGTTCTTTTATCAGAAAAATAATTGTCGGTTAGTAAATACATTGAATTTGATAATTTAATACTTCCACAAACTATAAGTCCAAAATCAGTTTGGTCTTTTTTATCACTGTTTACTAAATTAGTAAACTTTCCGGTGCTTATGGTTAAGTTTTTACTGGTGTTTCCAAATGTTAAGCCCCCAGATAATAAGCCAATTGAGTTGTCTGAGCTTGATCTACTACTAGTTGCTGCTCCTGCAATAAAATGATTGTAAGTGGCTCCAATTGAAATACCATCAGTAATTTTAAACTGAGTACGCAAATGAATGTTGAAAAAGCCAACAATTCCTAAAAAAAAGGCTCCTCCTCCTATTGTAAAATTATCAATAACCCCATAGTCTAACCCATTGTATAATAAACCAATATTTTGATAATATAACTCGTTCTTTTTTAAACCTTGGTAGTTATTATTCCACCAATATTTGTGACGTACTTCAGCATTAGATAGCTTTATCTTATATTTTACAATTTCATCTGTGGGTTTAGGTTCATAGTAATTTGGCTTTCCAGTTGTTTGAGTTTTTACTTCATTTTTTGTATTGGTTATATTGGCTATATTTTTTTGTTTAATTACAATTATGCCAGTAAAGCTTGTTTTCAAAGTAACTTCATCCAAATTCATGCTAATGATAGTTCCTTTTAAAACAGTACCATCGTTTAGTATAATGGTTGCTTCAATTAAGCTATCTGAATTATTGGTATTCGTTTGGGCATTACTTTGTTTGCAAGTAAACAGCATTCCAATTGTAAAAATAAGTAATATATAATATTTCATTTGGTAAATTTTTTATAATTGAAAATTATTTAATTTTAAGGATATAGCACAAAAATGGATAGGGTACAAATTCTTCTGTTGTGTTTTCTACGTAGTTTGATCCAATGTAGTCGTAGTATGATGTTTTATAAGTATTTCCCATTAGTCCAAAATCAAAACTGTTGTTTTTACCAGGTATTCTAAAACTTAAACTAAAAAAACGTTTGTCCGAATCTTTTAAAAAGAAATTATCTGTCATTAAGTACAAATTGGAATTTAGTTTTGCTATACCACTTATTGAAAGGCCTAAACCATTATTTTTACTTGTGTTATTAGTTGATAAATTCGAAGGTCTGTAATCGCCTTGTCCCACACTTACTGTTAAATTATTTTCTTTACTTCCAATGGTAACACCTCCAGTTAGTAATCCAAAATATTCACTTCCTCTATTGCTAGTTAAAGTACTTCCATATATAAAAAACATGTTATAAGCAGCACCCACTTTAATATTTTCAGATATTTCAAATTGAGTTCTAACATGCATATTTGCAAAGCCTCCAACTACCAAATAAAGTAATCCTCCTCCTAATGAAAAATTATTTGAAATTCCATAATCCAATCCATTATAAAGTACCCAAATATTTTGAAACAGCATTTCGTTTTTCTTTAGTCCGTTATAGTTATTGCTAAAGGCATATTTATTTGAAGCTAAATAGGGTATAAAATCAGGCTTTCTAGTTCTATATTTATTACCTCCAAATTTTACTATATTTAAATCATTTGGGTTTTTGGGATCATAAAATTCTTCTTCAGGTATTTGTCCTACTTTATCGGCAGGCCTTGCAGTTTCTGGGGTGTTCGAGATTTTTTTTATACTTACCACATTTACTTGTAAAATAGTAATAATTCCAGCCAAATCTGTTTTTAACTTTACCTCGTTTAAATTCAATTCTATAAGTTCACCCTTTAACACAGTTCCATCTTTTAAAGTAATCTCTACTTTATTGGTCGAATCGCTAAAAGCATAATTTAGGTTAGATGATTTAGCATAAATTAAGTTTGATACAAAGAAAAGAGAAAATAATAAAATGATGTGTTTGATTTTCATATGTTTATATTCTTTAGTTTTACAGTAAAAAGAAATAGTATTTTTTAAATGGATTGTTATTAAAATCAATTTTAAATAAAATTTGAATATTTTCCAAACTGAACCTTATTTATTGTATTTAAAATTGTAAAAAGCCTTCTTTATGCATTTATTTTTAAAGATATTTGGATAATTTTTACAATTTAGAATTATAACCAAACGATACACCAATTCTAAAGCCATCGCTGTTTGGAATGGTTGCCCAAGCATTAATTGGAATATTTAATTTGCCACTTTTTACTGTTTTACCAAAAGCCACTACTATGGCTCCAGTTAGCTCTAAATCGCCCCTGCTGTCTAATTTTTTTTCAAGTTTATAATCAGTTATATTCATAGCATCCAAATCTTTTTTACTGTAAAATTTACCATTGAAATCAGCCCCTTCCATTTTGTTAACTATTCCTACTGTTGGTCCAAAAGCTATTTCCCAGCCATTTTTATTATTTCTAAAACCATTTAAAAATGTTAGGCTTGGAATAATTAATTGTTGGTCTACACCTGTAATCATAGGTAAAAACTCAAATAAAGCTTGGTAATTACCCTCATTTAAATATTGTTTTTCAAATTGGTACCCAAATTGAAACATGGCAGGGCTTGCGTTATATCCGCCATCTTGTTTACTTTTTCTCAACACTTCGTTTTCTTTTCCTACCAAATAAGTATAGCCAAAACGTGGACCTTCGAGGTTTATTCTATTTTTATTTGGGTTATTTAAGGTGTTTTCGTAATCAAAACGTTTGGTAAGTTTTGCTACTAACTCATCGTTATTAGTTAGTCCAAACATTTTTCGTGCTGTAATTTTTATCATTGATTGAACTTCATTTGGTAAGTTGTTAAACTCTTCAATGGTTGTTTTCTCAATGCTTTGTTTTTGAATATTAATTAAACGCAGTGTTATCAAAATATTTTGATTAATAAGCTCCACACTTCCGGTTATCATATAGTCGGTTTGGATAACTTTTGCTACTTCAAGCAAACACATTTTACCATAACAATTATTTACATTGAGTTTATTTTTTTCAATTAAATAATTTACATCATAGCGGTCGGTAACGTCAAAAGTATCCAGTTTTTCAATTTCTGTCCTTAGTATATTTCCTAATTGCTGGGCATCGGTTTCTAGCCCTTTGCTATCTACATTTAAAATAGTAACTGTTGGTTTTGCTTTTTGTGCATTTGCCATTATTACATTGCCCAACAATAAAAATAAAAGTGCTAATTTGTTCAAGTTAATTAAGTGTTTCATAATAGTTTTTGTATTTATTTTATAACACAAAACACTTACTATTTTTACTTTAAAAATAATTGATAACTAGGGTTTAAAATGAAAATGGAAGTATAAAATCCTAAAATTTAGGTTTTAGCAGGTTTTTGCACAATTTTTAGTAAATTTTGCAATAAAAAATTTGAGTATTTGCATATTTTGCAAAAAAATAATGGCAAAAAAAGTTGTTTTAACTAAAAAAATAATGGGTAAAGAAGGAACTAATTCAATTCAAGAACAATTTATAAGCAAACTAAAAACGGCTATTCCTGCAAACGAAAATCTGGTTCAAAGCATTGCTGACACTTTAAACCTAAGCTTAGATAGTGCTTACAGACGTATTAGATGCGAAAAATTGTTCGATATTGACGAAGTAGCTATTTTATGTAAAACCTATAAAGTTAGATTTGATGATGAGGTAAATACATTGGCCAATGGTGCCAATTTTAATTTTAACTTATTAGAAAACAGCAAAGAAAAATTTAAACAATGGTTGCAAAGTATTTTAGAAAACTTAAAACAAATTAGCTCACGCCCAGAAAACACCATTATCTATTCAGCCGATGATGTTCCTATTTGGCACCACTTTAACGATGATTATTTAATAAAATTCAAAATATTTTATTGGCTAAAAACCATTTTGGCCGATCCTGATTTTGTAGATAAAACTTTTGATGCAGAGTTAATTCCAAGCGATTTGGTGCAAATGGCTAAAGATGTAGCCCATTATTATAACCAAACTACTTCTATAGAAATTTGGACTGAAGATACCTTTAATTCTACCCTCAAACAAGTGGAATATTTTTGGGGAAGTGGTTTCTTTAAATCAAAACAGGATGCTATAAATATTTGTAATTCAATTTATTACGAATTGAGTATCTTGCAGAAAATTTGTGCCAATAGCAGTAAAACCGAAAATGGAAAGCCTAATTTTACCATGTATCACAGCGAGGTAATGGTTGGTAATAATAGCATTGTGGCTACCATTGGTCAAACCAAAATTTCGTATGTAAGTTACAATACTTTTAATATGATGACCACCACAAACGATAAATTTGTACACGAAGCAGAGCAGTGGCTTAAAAACTTAATTAAAAAGTCAATATTAATAAGTGGAGTGGGAGAGAAGCAGCGGAATCAATTTTTTAGAAAATTAACCCAACGCCTCGATAAATTAAAGCAAGAAATAGAAGCTGAAATGTAAATTTTGAAATCTATTACATACATTCAAAACACATTTATGCATCAGAATTATACACTTTTATATAATCGGTATAAAATAAATTCAATATTTACTTGACATTGCAAGCATAAAGACTAATTTCGTTAATATGATTTTGAGTGGTTCGATAGTACAATATTTGCAGTATGTGGAGTTCGAAAAAAAACAGTCCAAACATACACTTATAAACTATCGTGTTGATTTAGCTCAATTTGAAAATTATATTACCCAAATTTACCAAATTAACCAAATTGAACAAATAAACCATTACCACATAAAAAGTTGGTTGGTACACCAAATAAACGAAGGTTTAAAAAATCGTTCTGTAGCACGTAAAATATCAACTTTAAAGTCGTTTTACAATTTTTTATTGCGCGAGCAATTAGTTACTATCAATCCGCTTAATAAAGTGCAGGCACCAAAAGTTGAAAAACGTTTACCCGAATTTGTAGAGCAAAATGCCATAGAAAATTTATTTGATGGAAATCTAACTGATGAGCACTTTGAAAACACTTTTGAAGGTTTAAGAGATAAATTAATGGTTAATTTATTTTATGCTACAGGTATTCGTTTATCTGAGTTACAAAATATTGAAAATCAGAGTGTCGATTTTTATAAAAAACAAATAAAAGTACTAGGAAAAAGAAATAAAGAACGAATAATACCAATAACTAATGAAGTAATAGAATTAATAAAACAATATAATAACCAAAAAACAGCAAATGGTTTTGTAAGTAATTATTTGCTTTTAACTAATAAAGGCGAGCCATTGTACGCTAAATTAATTTACAACACAGTTAAAAAATATTTAAGCAAAGTAACCACCTTGTCTAAAAGAAGTCCGCATGTGTTAAGGCACACCTACGCTACTCACTTATTAAACCAAGGAGCCGATTTAAATGCAATAAAAGAACTTTTGGGCCACTCTAGTTTAGCGGCCACACAAGTTTATACGCATAATAGTATCCAACAACTAAAAGAAGTGTATAAAAAACACCCTAGAAAATAGATAAAATAAATTGTAACAATTAAAAAACAATCTAAATTATGAAAGTTAACATTCAATCAATCCATTTTGACGCAGACATTAAACTACTTGATTTCATTACAAAAAAAGTAGAAAAAGCAAAAACCTTTTACGAGGGTATAGATAACGCAATGGTATATTTAAGACTAGAAAAAGATGCACATGGCGAAAATAAAGTAGTGGAAGTAAAATTAAATATGGCGGGTCATGAAGTATTTGCTAAAGAGCACAGCAGCACTTTTGAGGCGGCAGTTGATTTAGTAATAGATAAAATAAAAGCCCAAGTTAAAAAGCATAAAGAAAAACTTCAAGATAAAGTATAAGATAATTAGCTAGATAGAAAAAAAATTAAAACCAGCACCTAAAAACGCTGGTTTTTTTGTTTAATAAATATATCTTGCACCCGCAAAAAAACGGAAAAAGAAATATTGAAAAACAAATTAGCTTGTAATTCAATACTTACCGAGAAAAAATAAAAATATTTTAAAAAATTATTTGCATTTCTCAATAAAACCACTACATTTGCAGTCCGAAAAAATTAAAACGGAGTTCTTAATTTAATTAGTAATATTTGATTATCAGGATAAAATAAACCATTATTTTATTTAAAAATATAAGCCACTTTAGCTCAGCTGGTAGAGCAACTGATTTGTAATCAGTAGGTCGCTGGTTCGATTCCGGCAAGTGGCTCAATTATTATTGTAGCAATACAATAATAAGGGGAGATACCAGAGTGGCCAAATGGGACGGACTGTAAATCCGTTGAGAAATCTACGAAGGTTCGAATCCTTCTCTCCCCACAAATATTACAAGCGAGAGTAGCTCAGTTGGTAGAGCGACAGCCTTCCAAGCTGTAGGTCGCGGGTTCGAGCCTCGTCTC
>CAZGVO010000013.1:0-104885 GCA_964529175.1 uncultured Bifidobacterium sp. | reverse complement strand
GGGCTGTTTATCCAAACCGTATCTGGTGCGTAAAAATTTGCAATGGGCGGTTGAGCGGGGCCGGCATTTACATTATCGAAAGTGATTGAACCAGTGAAAAATCTCGGGTTATTAGGCCCGCCATAACCAACATATAACCCTCCAATTTGATAATCACCAACATGTAATTGAACACCGCTTGCACTTGTAAAAGTATTTGGAGTGCATGTTCCCACTCCAGTGCCACTATACCTATTGGTGCCTGTTGTGTATAAAACAAATCGGTGAACTTCACCCACTGGAATAGTATAATTAATATTAGTCAAAACGTCATTTACAGATAATGTACCTGTGGAAATACTCGGATTTCCAGATGCAATTAAATTCCACCCAGCAGCAGGATAAGCAGTTGGAGGAGCACCACCTAATGATGTAGCTGATTGGTATAGACTGTATGTAGCAGTATTATCTACACTTGAAGTCCAATTTCCAACTTTTTGCAAGATTATTGCATTTGAACTATTGTTTCTAATAACAAAAGTAATGTAACTGTTAGTCCCACTTGAATTGGTTCCTGTATAACCGGTAGAAGCTAAAGTGGTGTTAAGCGTTGTTTGAGCTTTTAAACCAAAGGTCGCTATAAAAGCGAACCAGAATAAAAGAATTCGTATTTTTGTTTTCATATTTGTAAGAAATTAATTGTTTAATAAGTAAAACGAAAATAAAACAAAATAGTTTGTAAAAAAACGAACTGATTGAAAAGACATATAAGAAACATAAATTTAACTTAAATTATTGTTAGTCTAAATAAACTTTTTCCACCACTTAACAGTTAAACCAACATACACGCCATCTTTTCTTAATTCTGTGGGATATGTTTCTACATAATCTCCTTGATTTCCGTTTCCTTTACCAGTACGCGGATTGTATTTATAACGATGAATTGGGCAAACTACTTGTTCGTTTTCATCGCATTTGCCACTGCCAAGAGGTGCACCTGCATGAGGACATTTATCGTCCATAGCAAAATAACCATCGTGTAAACGGGTTAAACAAATACGCTTACCCTCAATATCAATTGTTCTAACAGTATTAATGGCTTGCGGTTCTGGGCCATCTAATTTAAAATCGTAAATTTTATAAAATTGTGTAGCCATTTAAATGTGTGCCGAAAGTAATAAATCAATATCTTTATGGTAGATATTTAAGCGTTTTCCAATATGCTTATTGGTTAAATTTCCTCTGTAAACATAAACTCCATTTCTTACCCCTGCATTATTGTATAAAAAAGTAGGAATATCTTTGGCATCGGCTAGTTTAAGCAATAATGGTGTAAATACGTTGCTTAAAGCATAACTGGCAGTGCGGCAAACACGACTGGTAATATTTGGAACACAATAATGTATTACATCGTGTTTTATAAAAGTTGGATTTTTTAAAGTGGTCGTTTCACTTGTTTCAAAAATACCACCTTGGTCTATGCTTATATCTATAATAACCGACATTGGTTTCATATGGCTAACCATTTCTTCGGTAACTATTATTGGACTTCTGCCATCTTCACTTCGCATACAACCAATAACCACATCAGCAGTTTGTAATGCTTTGCAAATTATTTTTGGGTGTAATAAACTAGTAAAAATACTACTGCGTAAGTTATCTTGGATTCTGCGTAATTTTGATAATGAATAATCAAATACTTTAACGGTAGCTCCTTTGCCTATTGCCGACTTGGCCGCATACTCCCCTACTGTGCCTGCTCCTATAATTACAATTTCGGTTGGAGGAATACCAGTTGTTCCACCTAACATTTCGCCTTTTCCACCATAAGTTGAACTCAATAATTCATCAGCAATACTTATTGAAGTGGTACCTGCTATTTCGCTTAAACTTCTTATTACTGGAAATAAGCCATCGCTATCTTTCAAATTTTCGTAAGCCAAAGCTGTTACTTTTTTTTGCATCAATTGCTTCATAAAAGTATCGCTTTTACTTGCATGCTGTAAAGCCGAAATTAACAAATGTTGTGAAGTAAGTAGTTTTATTTCCTCTTCGGTAGGTGGCTCAACTTTTAAAATAATATTTGCTTTAAAAACTTCTTCTTTACTAAAACAAATTTTAGCTCCTGCTTCGCTAAAATCTTTATCGGTAAAATGTGCATTTTTACCAGCCCCGGTTTCTATCCAAACCTCATTGCCATTGTTTACCAAAAGCTGAATAGAGGAAGGTGTTAATGGAATTCTACCTTCTTGTAAAGTAGTTTCTTTAGGCACACCAATATATAAAACATGGTTTGGATTATGCTTTTCAAGCAATGCTTCCTTAGGCTGTAACGATGCTTGTTTGGCCAGTTCTGTAAATCCGAAATGTTGATCCATAATGAGGGTTTGGGCAATAGTTCAAAAATAACCCAATTATGGTAAATTACAATTAATTTTATTGAACAATTAAAGTTCTACTTACCGATTTTTTAATACTATTATCTGTAAACAAAACATAGTAATTCCCTCTTTTTAAGTCACTTACATTCAAATCTATTTTTTTTACTTCTACTTTATTTAAAACCATGGTTCTGCCATAGTAACTTATTCTAGGTGATTGAACAACAGGAATATCTTTTATAAAGTTACCGTTTTCATCAATTATTTTTATAGCTGAAGCATCTGTTTCAATTGATATTGCTGTAGTAGCAGGGTTAGGATAGACCTTTGCTGTTATTTCGCGTTCTACATAACTTGTGTTATTAAACCTATTATTGGTTTTAGGATTATTTGACCCTTCAAAAAGCCATAAATAAGCTGGTTTAAACATGCTGGCCCAAAAAGTTTCATTATGATTTCCTTTAGCCTTGGGAACAATATTTACTTCAGAATCAAAAAAATCACATTTTTCGAGCAAATGGCTTACCAAATCATCTACCACTTCGGGTTTTGCTATACTATCGTTGCTACCTACGGTAATAAATACTTTCATGGAATAAAATCTTTTTTCTTGGAGGTAAAGCGAAAACATAGAATCTTTATTATTAAATACAGGCGAAAACATGCCCACTTTACTAAAGGTATATTGATTGCTTAACCCAACCGCCAAAGCAAAGGAAGCATATTTACCCGCTCCAATAATGGCATTATAATCTCGGTATTTTTTTGTTTTATAAGCCGAATCAATATAGTGTTTTAATTCAGAAACAATAAAATTTTCAAACTCATAGGCTAAGGTAGTGTCGCTTTTTAAAAAACCTTTATAAAAATAATCGGTCTCGCGGTCGGCTAACTTTTTATTATTTTCAATTGCTACTACTATGCAACCATTATCATTTTTAAACTGTAAACTTCTTAAAGTTTCATCTATGCGCCATTCAGTGGCTTCGGAAGTATAATTATCAAAAGCATTTTGGCCTTGCAAAGCATAAATAACAGGAAAGCGCTTGAGTTTATCTTTGTAATAATCGTTGGGTAAATAAATCCATATTTTTTTGCTGTAACCTAAATTTTTAGAATAAAAACTATCCTTTACCACCTCCACATTATCGGTAGCTGAATGTTCTTTTTTAAAGTCAATCCAATTACTTACTTTTAAGTCTATTTTGCCAACTTGTTTTGGATAAATTATTCTATTCTCTATTTCGTTAAAGGCTGAATCAGCCTCCACTCCTACATTTGAACATCTTGTAATTTTATAATAAAAAGTATCGGTTATGGCAGGTAAATTTAACACCCAATTGTTTTTTACTTTTTTAAAATAATAAGCACTATCAGCGGTAGCATTCCAATTGTTTTGCTCACATATAATAGAAAAATGCGCATCGCGAGGTGTATTGCTCGGCAATTGTTTCAATTGCAAAACCATTTGGGCTTGCAATTTTAAAAACATAAAACTTAAAATAATTACTGTAAAAATTCTCTCCATTTTTTTTAAACGCTTCAATTTGAAATTTATTACATTGACAAGTATTTTCTTATTTTGGTTTAGTGCTTAAAATATTTTATTTTAAATAAATCAATTTATTTTGATTCAATAAAAATAATCTTTTTATCCATTTTATAAAAACAATTACTATAATTACAAAAAAATACAATTAGCTATATGAAGATACTTGACATTAAAATTATGCGTGGACCAAATTATTGGAGTGTTCGCAGGCATAAACTGATTCAAATGCGCCTAGATTTAGAAGATTTAGAACAAAAACCAACCAATAAAATTGATGGTTTTAGTGAGCGTTTAGAAAAAATGTTTCCTACTATGTTTAGTCATAGATGCTCAGTTGGGCAACCTGGAGGTTTTTTTAGCCGAGTTAAAGATGGCACTTGGATGGGCCATGTAATAGAACATATAGCATTAGAAATTCAAACATTAGCTGGAATGGAAACTGGCTTTGGCCGCACCCGTTCTACAGGTAAAGAAGGAATTTACAATGTAGTATTTAGCTACATGGAAGAAAAAGCTGGTGTATTTGCTGCGCGCGCAGCAGTTAGAATAGCCGAGGCTTTGATACTTGGAAACGAATACGACTTAGCTGCTGATATTCAAGAATTACGCGAAATACGCGAAGATGAACGCCTAGGACCAAGTACGGGCTGTATAGTAGATGAAGCAGTGGCAAGAGGTATTCCATATATTAGGTTAAACCGCCACTCGCTAGTACAATTGGGTTATGGTGTTAACCAAAGACGTATAAGAGCAACCATAGCTAGCACCACGGGAAGCATAGCTGTAGATATAGCTTGCGATAAAGAAGAGACTAAAAACCTACTAGGCGCTGCCGAAATTCCTGTTCCAAAAGGGCGCATTGTATATGGTGAAGAAGGTTTACAAGCAGCTATTGAAAGTATAAAATATCCTATTGTTACCAAACCTGTAGATGGTAACCATGGTAAAGGCGCTACCACCAATATTAATAATTGGGAAGATGCAGTAAAAGGTTTGGAAGCAGCCAAAAAATATTCTCGCGGAGTTATTGTAGAAAAATTTATTACTGGTTTAGACCACCGTGTATTGGTTATTAACTACAAATTTGTGGCTGCGGCTATTCGTAAACCAGCTGCTGTAACTGGCGATGGCAAACATACCATTGAAGAGTTAATTGATATAACCAACCAAGACCCACGCAGAGGATATGGTCATGAAAAAACTTTAACCAGTATCAAAATTGACCAATTTACATTAGATATTTTAGAAAAACATAATTACACCTTAGATACTGTTTTACCTGCAGGTGAAGAACTTTGGTTAAAGCCAACTGCTAACCTTTCTACAGGTGGAACAGCTACTGATGTAACCGATTTGGTTCATCCTGATAATATTTTTATGTGTGAACGCATTGCTCGTATTATTGGTTTAGATATTTGTGGTATTGATATTATGGCTAAAACGCTTTCAGAACCTGTAAGCGAATCAGGTGGAGGTGTAATTGAAGTAAATGCTGCACCAGGTTTCCGTATGCATATTGATCCAGCAGAAGGATTGCCACGCAATATAGCAGAACCTGTTATTGATATGTTGTATCCTCCAGGAACTTCGGCACGCATTCCAATTATAGCAGTATCGGGAACCAATGGAAAAACTACTACGACTCGCTTAATGGCACACATGGTAAAAACCATGGGACACAAAGTAGGTTATACCACTACCGATGGTGTTTATATTCAAAACCAATTGATGATGCGTGGCGACTGCACAGGACCAATTAGTGCTGAGTTTGTGTTAAAAGATCCAACTGTTGATTTTGCAGTTTTAGAATGTGCGCGTGGTGGTATTTTACGTTCAGGTTTAGGATTCCATAATTGTGATATAGCCATTGTAACGAATGTGGCTGAAGACCATTTAGGATTAGGAGATATTGATACCATTGAGCAATTAGCAAGAGTAAAAGCTGTGGTACCTGAAAGTGTATTGCCGGGTGGTTATGCCATATTAAATGCAGATAACAAATACACAGCAGCCATGACCAAAGATTTGCGTTGCAAACATGCATTTTTTAGTATGGACGAAAATAATCCAATAATAAAAGCGCATACCGCAGCGGGAGGATTAGCCGCTATTTACGAAAACGATTTCATAACTATTTGCAAAGGAACTTGGAAAATTAGGGTTGAAAAAGCTGTAAATGTACCTTTAACTTTTGGAGGAAAAGCTACTTATAATATTGCCAATATTTTGCCAGTAGTTTTAGCTGGATTTATACGCAATTACAAAATAGAAGACATGCGTTTGGCATTGGCTACCTTTATTCCTGGACCGGCACAAACTCCTGGACGTATGAATATTTTCCGTTTTAAAAACTTTGATGTAATGGTTGACTACGCACACAATACTGCGGGTTTTGAAGCAATTGCAGAAATGCTAAGTAAAATAGATGCAACTGAAAAAGTGGGCGTAATAGCAGGTGTTGGCGATAGACGCGATGAAGACACCATTAACTTAGGAAAAGTAGCAGCTAAAATGTTTGATGAAATTATTATTAGACAAGATAAAAACCTGCGTGGACGCACCGAAGAAGAAATTATTGATTTAATGACTACAGGTATTAGCCAAATAGATGCTAACAAAAAAGTTACTACTATTAAAAAAGAAAAAGAAGCCATAGAATATGCAATAAAACATGCTAAAAAAGGCAGTTTTATAACCATTTGTAGTGATGTGGTGCCAGATGCATTAGACCAAATAATGAAACTGAAAGAAGAAGAAGATTTAGGCCATATAGAATTAGGGGTTTAAATAATCTGATTGAGATACACAAAAAAAAGCGGCTTTGAGCCGCTTTTTTTTGTGTATATATTTGTCCTCGGTTGGTGTCCTCACCAATCGAAAAGTGGATTGGTGAGACACCAACCATGGGCAAAAACGTTCAAACAATCTTCTCGAACATTAATATTAACTTCTAAAGCATACAAAACAACTTCTATGTTATGCAAAATGACTTCTAAAACATGTAAAACATCTTCTAAAGCATTCAAAACAACTTCTAAAGCATACAAAACAATTTCTATGATATGCAAATTATCTTCTATGTCATACAAATTAACTTCTATGTCATGAAAATTTGCTTCTATGTCATACAAACTAACTTCTAAAGCATGCAAAGCAACTTCTAGAACCTTCAAATTAATTTCTATGTCATGCAAAAAAAGTTCTATGTTATGCAAAACAATTTCTATGACATACAAATTAACTTCTATGACCTTAAAATGTGCTGCTAAGGCTTTTGAATAAGTGGTTAATTAGGTATATTCAATAAACTGAGGCGGGAATTGTTGCAGTTGAGGATAGGTTGCAACGGCTGGAGGGTTTTAAAGTAAGTTAATTGGAAAAGTGTCTATTTTTTTTGCTCTTTCTTTATCCATTGCTGAAAAAGAAACAAAAAAGCTAGACAAAAATATGCTTCTGCCCGCATCCCGAAAGCTTTCGGGACTATGCTGGCCCGCATTTTTGTCGGGCCAACGCTCACTGTTAATGGGATAATTGAAATACAACTTAGTTTAGTAAATAAAAAAAGGCAAGTAATTAAACTTGCCTTTATGCTTTAAACAGGATTCTTAGAGTTTACCCGCAAACTGGTAAAGCAGTGCAATGATACAGTTTGTATTAATTAGTTATTGCATTTTTTGAAACTGCAAAATAAAAAATTCTGTGTGGTATTAAATGGTGTTACGTGGTCTTCGGTTACACACTTTAGCTTTTCAAAACCATCAGTAAGTTGTTGTTGCAATTCGTCTTCGGTGTATTGCTGAACATCAAGCATTGAACATTTTTTTGGTCCTTTGTCGCTAAAAGTACCAATTGCCATATAACCAGTTACGGCTTGTTTGGCAGTTGTTAAATAGGTGTTGATGTCGTTTGTGTTGGTAAGGAAATGAAAAGTTGCTCTATCGTGCCAGCAGTCGTAAGTAGAAGAAGGACGAAACTCTGTTACATCGCTTACTATCCAATTTACTTTTTGGGCCTTGTTGCCAAGCCTTTGTTTGGCTCTTTCTATGGCATTGGACGAAATATCGAGCACCGAAATGTTTTCAAAACCTTCGTCTAAAAGGTAATCAACCAATTTGCTATCGCCACCGCCAATATCTATAATGCTAGCAGTTTTGGGTAAATTAAAACTATGCACAAAGTCTAATGATGTTTTTGGTAACTCTTGTGTCCAACTTACTTCGTGGGGTTGTTTACTAGCGTAAACTTTTTCCCAATGTTCTTTTCTGCTTTCCATTTTGCTGATGTTTTTAATTTAAAAGTATTTCTTCTATTTCTTTACTTGCTTTTTTTAAAAGTTCTTTTGTTTTATTTTAAAAAGTAAAAAATTATCGTTGCGAATATATTTTTTTTATAACTAAAAATCATATTAATAGGTTTCAATCTAAATAACTGTTTCACAACCTATGTTCACTAAATTAGGCTATGTGATAATAAAATTAATTTCAACTGCCTATAATTTTTAAATACACTCTACAAGTTGCTGTTAGTAAATTGGGAGCTACTTTTTCACAAAAAAGGTTTTAAGATTTACCTTTACAACGAAATAGGAATAAACAAAAATCAATGAAAGATTGGAATTTAGAAGACAATGTAAATGACTGGGTAAAATCAGAATTTGCTAGAATTAAACAAACTAAATATACTATAGAATCAGCAATGTCTGAATATCTAAAAGATGCAATTCAAAAGGGTGTACTTTTAAAACGTCTTGAACTGGAAGAAGCAGGAGAAACAGAAAAAGGTAAATCTTGGAAACCTGATTTTCATTTAGAAATATTTGGTGATGGAAAAATACCTGTTCTTATTGAAAACAAATTAGGAGTTAACAAACTATCAGCAGTTAATGGCGATAAAATAAAATCTGATATAAAATCCGTCAAAAATTTTGCAGTAAACGGAGCTATTCATTATGCTCAATGCGCTATAATGAGTAAAAAATATTCTGAGGCAATAGCCATTGGAATATCAGGTAGTAATGCAAGTAATGTAACTATAAAAGTTTATTATGTATTTGGTGCAACTGATGAAACATATAAACTAGTTGATAGTTATGCAACATTAGATTTTTTAGAATCAAAAAAATCATTTGAAGAGTTTTATAAAGCAGCAACGCTTACCGAGGACGAAAAACATAAAATATTAATAGACTCGCAAGCAAAGTTACAAGAGTATGCAAAGAAACTTAACAAACTAATGCACAACCATGCCATTACTGCTCCACAGCGTGTATTATATGTTTCGGGTATGCTTTTGGCAATGCAAGACCTAGCCGACATAAAAAAAGGATTAGTACCTGACGATTTAAAAGGTATTAATCTCGACAATCAAAGAGATGGTGATACTATTGTAAATCAAATAGAAAATTACCTTACACTGAAAGAGATACCACAAGATAAAAAAAATCTGATGATGGCATCGTTTAGGGAAATTAATAAAGATACTGACCGAGACAAAAAAATAGACTTGGATATTATTATTGGTAAATTACTACCAGGCGCAGCAAGCGTTAACAAACAAATTTTTACATATATCTACGAAAATATCTTTTTATCCATTGACTCAATGAGTGGGCATTTAGACATAATGGGAGAAATGTACTCTGAGTTTTTAAAATATGCTCTTGGTGATGGAAAAGAAATAGGTATTGTACTTACACCGCCTTACGTTACCAAAATGATGACTCAAATTTTAGAAGTAGATGAAAACTCTAAGGTAATGGATTTAGCAACTGGTTCGGCAGGTTTTCTAATTTCATCAATGCAACTCATGATTGAATATGCCGAAAAAAAGTTCGGTAAAAGAACAAAAAAAGCACTCGATAAAATAGAGCAAATAAAAAAACACCAACTACTGGGAGTGGAGTTAGACGCCCAAATGTTTACACTGGCATCAACTAATATGATTTTAAGAGGTGATGGTTCGAGTAATATTCGTAAAGGTTCATCTTTTAAAGAACCTGCCAATTTATATAAAGCATTCAAGGCTGATAAATTATTACTTAATCCTCCATTTAGTTTTAAGGAAAATGGAATGCCATTTATACTGTTTGGTCTTGAAAATATGGAAATTGGAGGCAAAGCCGCAATTATTATCCAAGATTCTGCTGGGAATGGCCGAGGTGTTGAAAGTTGTAAAGCGATTTTGGCCAAAAACCAATTGCTGGCGAGTATAAAAATGCCTATTGATTTGTTCCAACCAATGGCAGGTGTTCAAACATCAATATATGTGATTGAGCATACTGGTAAACCACATGATTACAAAAAACAAGTAAAATTTATTGATTTTAGAAATGATGGTTACAAGCGTACTAAAAGAGGAGTTCTTGAAATTGATAATCCAGTACAACGTTATAATGATATAATAGAAATATATAAAAATGGTACAACTGCAAATGTTTCAGATACACTTTGGAACGTGAAACAACAAGTAGTTATGAGCGTAATAACAGATAAAGGTAATGACTGGAATTACGACCAATACCAAAAAATAGATACAATACCTACAATACAAGATTTTAAAAAAACAGTTGGCGAGTTCTTAACTTGGGAAGTTTCAAAAATTCTTAAACAACAAAACCAAAACGAAAGCTTGGGAAAGTAGATACCCTGCTCAACGAAAAATTACAAAAAGTTGAGTGGGGTGAATTTAAAATCGGTGATTTGTTTGTAATCAGCACCTCCAAAAAAAGATTCGATGCAAACAAAGTTAAAATTTTGGATAATGGAAATTTTCCTTACGTAGTTAGAACAAGTTTAAATAATGGCATTAAAGGATACATAAATGAAGATGAACAATTTTTAAATGAAGGAAATACAATTTCATTTGGTCAAGATACTGCAACAATGTTCTACCAAGAAAAACCATATTTCACAGGTGATAAGATTAAAATAGTAAAAGCAAAAGATAAAAGATTTAATAAAAATAATGCACAATTTTTTATTCTATCAATGAATAAATCTTTTAGCTTATTTGCGTGGGGTAGTTCCAGTTTTAATGTGAAAATAATTGAAAATCAAAAAATCCAACTCCCAATTAAAAAAGGAAAAATAGATTTTGAGTTTATAGAAAGTTTTATAGCTGAGCTGGAAGCTCAGCGTATAGCTGAGCTGGAAGCTCACTTATTAGCTTCTGGACTAAAAGACTATACTTTAACAGAAGAAGAAGAAAAGGTTTTTAAAGATTTTGATAACTTAGAGTGGAAAACCTATAATCTTGAAAGTTTATTCGGAAAATCAACAAGAGGTCAACGTTTAAAAAGTACCGACAGAATTAAAGGAACACTACCATTTGTAACTGCTGGAGAGTATAATGACGGAATTTCAGCATTTATTGGAAATGATGTTACAATTTTTTCAGAGAACACAACAACTATAGACATGTTTGGCTCTGCAAAATACCGTAATTACAAATATGGAGGAGATGACCATGTTGCAATTGTACATACAGAAAACTTAAAAAGGCTTGCTTCTATATTTGTTACTGCTGCAATACACAAATCTTCATATACAGGTAAATTTAGTTACTCAAATAATTTTTATGCAAAAGATGCTGACGAATTAAATATTTCTTTGCCAACAATTAATAATCAACCCAATTACGCTCTAATGGAAACATTTATAAATGCAATACAAAAATTAGTAATTAAAGATGTAGTAAACTATGCAGATAGAAAAATAGAAGCAACAAAAACTGTAATTAAAAGTAAATAAACAGTATTTTGATTTTATGGAAACTAAGTTTAAAATATTTTAAGAAATAGCAGAATAAAAAAGCCAACGTAAGTTGGCTTTTTTTATAGGAAAAGATACATAAATAATTTGCAATAAATATTAATTTAATTAATTTGCTTTAACAAATTAGGAATAAACATTATGGTATATAATTTATTTAGGTTTTTTCTTGCATTTAATTCAACGTCTTTAATCCTTATCATTTATTGGATTAAATGCGAGTACCATATTCCATATTGTTTAATTAAAATGCCTGACTATTGTTCCTATTTACTTTATATTGTAATAATGGTATCATTAACTAGATTGAGTTTAGTACTGAGAAAATATTTAGCAGTTGCAGACATAAAAAAAGAAAGTATTACCAATATTGAATATGCAAATGATTCATTTTTGCCTAGTTATTTAGGTTATTTTTTTGTAGCCTTAGATGTACCAGATAATGGAGCAATTTATTTTGTTTATTTTATCATTTTAATATTTACATTTTTATCTCAAACTTTATATTTTAACCCTATATTTTTACTGTTTGGTTATCAGTTTTACTATTTAACGAATACTGATAATGTTAGAATATTCTTGATAACCAAACAAGATTTAAGAATTCCCAAAAATGTAGAATTTGACAGAATAATAGTAATTAATAATTATACTTATATTGAAACCTAATGCCCTATGAATTATTTAATAACAAAAACTAAAAAGACTAAGGAAGCGCCAAGTACCTACAAAATAGTAATTGAAGACAAATCAATGTTTGAAGTTCCTGTTAGTTTAGTCAATTACAAAGAATACAGTAGTGATTATAAACTAGAAACAGGTGAAGGCGAAGAAGAATGGTTTGCAGTGGATGAGTTCAAGTCAAAAGAATACGCTATAGATATTATTAAAGATGGTTTTAACGGAACAAGCTATTCAAAAGTAGATAAAACTGATTTTGGAAATTTAGAGTTTTTATGTTCAATAGAAGGAGATTACTACTTTTTTCAAAAATTGAATAAAGCAAGTTTTGTAACTAAAAGGATAATTGATTTTAATAAATTAACAATTAGTGAAAAAGCACCCGTTATTGCTATTAGTAATTGGGCTGATGCTATTTATTGTGTTTCAGAAGATAGACTTTACTTTAAATCGTTAAATACAATTACTACCATTTTTGAGGGTATTATGGTACTTTATAGAGAAGCAACTGAAGCAGAAACAGAAGATTTTTTAAAAAATGATTTTATTGAACTGAAAGGGGATTTCAATAAAGATAATGTTAATGT
The DNA here is from genome assembly GCA_964529175.1 of uncultured Bifidobacterium sp. Lineage (GTDB taxonomy): Bacteria > Bacteroidota > Bacteroidia > UKL13-3 > UKL13-3 > JAAFJM01. Next base: position 91,936 of record CAZGVO010000013.1, on the reverse strand, counting down.
TCCTAATAAAAAAAGAATTACTCAAGCAATGGAAACATTGAATAATTTAAAGCCCGCTCAAAAGAAAACCATGAATAAATATATTTTGAAATATTGCGAAGATTTAACTTTTGATTTAGTAAACTCAAAATTTGAAATTGCGACCAATGAACAACTAAAAAAATTATTATGGGGAATTGAACAAAGGTATTTTACAACTATAATAAGTAAAGAAAAAAAAGTAGCAAATTCATTTGCAAACGTTGAAAAATAAAAAAATAAAGAACTTATAAATTTTAGCTTAAACAGATGACAAAAAAAGACATTAATAAAATAAGAGCTATAAAAGGCGCTATAACAAGACATATTAGATTATCAATGAATAGTGAAAATCCTAGATTATCTAATTGGTATTGTGGTATAACTAATGATGTAAACAGGAGAAAGGCGGAGCATAATGCTTACAGAGGTTTAGTTAATTTTTGGCATTGTTATGATGCAGGTTCAGTTAGTAATGCCAATATTATAGAAGCAGCTATGAGCGAAAAAGGCATGATAAATAGACCACATATAGGAGGTGCAATTCGTACTTCAAGATGGGTTTATGTTTTTAAAGAACCTAGAACTATTGGTTTGAATGGTATTGATGACGTTTTAAAACAATTGTTTTCTTAGTAAATTATAAAACCGCTTATGAAAACACTTTACTGGAATAGTATAGAAATAAATAAAGAAGAAAGCATTGCTTTTGAGCAGTATTTAAAAACCATAACCCGCGGTTTACAGTTTACTACTTATAAATTTACTGCTTATAAAACCACAGAAGTATATTTGGAAACTATTACTTACTATATAGCCGAGGAAATAGAGTATTTGGAGGCGTTTATTAAACATAGGTACAAGCAAATAAGGCCTTGTGGTGAACCAGAAACCAATAAAATAGTAGAGATAAATTTTAATAAAAAATGAAAACAAAACTTATTTATAAATATAAAATAAAAGAAGGTGCCTATAAACAAATGGCATATTTATTAAAATATCCAGAAGTAGGATTTGGCATAATAGATAATGCAAAATGCTGCATTTTTGAGGATTTTCCCTCTAAAAGTTTAATTACTGATAATGAAATTATAGAAAAAAATAATAAAGTTTATGGTATTAAACTCTTAGATTTTAAAATAAGTGAGTACGCCATAATAACCCCTGATTTGCTAGAAGAGCTTCCGGAGGAAGAATGGCAATAACAAATGGTTTAGAAAATAAACTAATAAATGAAAAACAAATACATACTTAACACCCAAAAGTATAAAGTAGAAACTCCATTTGGCAATTACAGCCTATTTATTTCAAAATATGTAAGCCAAATATATGTAGGCACCATTATTTACAATACTTTTAATAGCGAAAAGAATGTAATGGTAAATGAGCCAGTATTTAATATAGGATTAGAAAACTTTGCTAGCCTTAATGAAACAGATTTATGGGACCAAATAAATGATTGGTTAAAGGATTTAACAAATGATAAGTATTTTATAGAAAGTTATTAAACAAAAAAGCCAACTTAGGTTGGCTTTTTTGTTGGGTTTATTTTTTAGGTGTTTCAGGTTTAGCTGCTTTGGTTGGAGAGGCCTTACTTGCGCTTAGTGCTTTGGCTATTTTGCTAAAGCTAAATTGTTCTTTTAAAGTAGGGTTATCTTTACAAAAATTACTGGCTATTTTGGCTATGGCTATTACTTCATCGTAAATGCCATTAAATTCAGTAATATAATTAATGGTGGTAGTTTTTTTACCACTTTTGGCTTTTTCTTGGTTTACGTTGGTATCTTTTATGGTATCGGCAAAGTTTAAAATAACATCGATCGCATCTTTGTTCATGCCTTTTATATTGATATCGTTTTTTAAATCTTTATCTAAATTGGTTTTAAACTGATACAAAAGGTTAATTAAGGCTTCTTGGTTTCCTTTTTGAACTGCCTTTAAATAATCTTTAAAACCCAAGAGATTAATAATTTCATCTCTTTTTAGAGGTTCTTTTTTAAAATCAGCATCAATTTGAACTTTAAACTCTGCTAAAGCAGTTTGTGCTTGTTTTTGTAAAGTTTTGATGCTTGATGTTAACTTTCTGAGGTCTTTAGCATTATCAACACCCAAACTGTTTTTAATGGTGGTGTCGATTTTAGCTTTTAAGTCATCAAAAAATGGGTCGGTCCAAGCTTGGCGTTTGGTTATTAAAAAATCTTTGTTTTCAATAGCCGTTTCAATAATAGTGGATGCAGCAATTAACATATCTACATCTGCAAAAGAATAATTTCTATTTTCCATGGTTAATATTAAATTTACTATTAACGTAGCTTATTAAAATATCGTATGATTTTGAATTTATTACACAAAAAAATTATTCCTAATTTATTAATAGTTAATGGAATTTGCTGGTCGTTGGCTATTTTACTAAGTTAATTGCAGAAGGCTTGCGCTTAATATTTCACTTTGTTTTTTTAAATTTTAAGTGCATTATTACAAAAGGATTTTAATAGTTATTTTAGATTATAATACTACTAATAAGGCTTAAGCAATAATTAATGGAAATACTTTCACTAACAGAAATAAGAGACGGACAGCAATTTGAAGACCTTGTGGCAGACTATTTCCGAGAAGTAAAGAATGATAACGAATTCAATGTTGATGATGTAATAATTCAACAAACTGGAACAGGTTCAGATGGGGGCCGTGACATTTTAGTAACGTTTACAGTAGATGATTCAATAATGACATTTACAAGGAAATGGGTTATTCAATGTAAATTTTATAAAGAAGATGTAAATAAGGGGCACTTATCCGACATCAATATTCCAAGCTTATTACACGAGTACGGTGCTGATGGTTATCTGTTAGTGTGTAAAAATCATTACACTTCCCCTGTTTCAAAAATGTTTGAAGGGTTTAATAAAGAGTGTCCATTTAAAAGATGTTACTGGATATGGAACGGCCAAGGAATATTAAATAGAATACGACTGAAAGGAAACATTATTAAAAATTATTTTCCGAAACATTCTAAATATATCAATCAAGAAAGTATTAAAGCAGACCAAATTATAAAAGAAATCAAATGAGAGCATTCATATCATATTCACTTAACGATTCTGAGCAATTTGTTCTAACAGTTTTAGCAAGTAAACTTAAGGAGCAAGGTTTTATAGTTTCAACTAGCCACAATTTATTCAATAACATGCTTGATCCCAATACATTTACTCAATTAAATAAATCGAACTTGTTTATAGGTTTGATTACTTTTACAGGTATTGCAAACGAAAGAGTTTTTAGTGAGTGGCAACAAGCTACATCTAAACAAATTCCTTCTCTATTATTAGTTGAAAATAATGTAAACCTACACCAGACAATTTTACAACATCAAAACGTAATTAGGTTTGATAGGCATAAACCTGAACCTTCAATAGAGCTAGTTAAAAATAAAATAAGCTTATCAAGACAAAGTATTCAATCTAAAAATGATAATTCTGTTGCTTGGATTTTAGGTGGCCTTGCAGCGATTGCTTTAATAGGTCTATTGTCAAATGATGAAAAAACAATAGATAAAAATAGCAAGAAATATTAATTACAAAAAAGTTAGTTTAAAGCAAAAACAATCATTTCTAGTTAATTAACAACTTAATAATTAGCAAAGCTTATTATTTACATCAAACAATATATTGGTAAAAATTATAGCTGTTTATTAACTATTTAAAACTAAACAAACACTAGTTATCATTGTATAGTTTTATTATAATTCAAACAAGTTACAGCAATTTTAAGCCCAATAAAATGAATATTGATTTACATAAAATAAAGCCCGTTACATTTGTTACTGCCATTTTTATTATTTTATCTACGCTTTGTGCAGGCATATTATTTATTTTTATTTACAGCAAAGATTTATTTGAAAAAACTGATGCAATAAAATTAATATTATTAAGTATGTCACTTACAATTCCCACTTGGATAATAAATAGTTCCATAGTTGTATTTTTTGATGAATCAAAACATGAAGATGTTAATTTTAGCCTCCAAATATTTGGTTTAATTGGCAGTATAATATCTTTACCTGTATTATACATACCAATACTTACTAAATTATTTATAAATATTAGTTTACAAACTGGTGTTATAATTGGTACATCAATTGAAGTTATTATTATCTTATTTCTTTTATTTAATAAGGTCAGTGTCTCAAATAGCCAGAAATCAAAATAAACATTATAAATTTTAAATTTACACATAGTCATTTTTTAGTATTTTATCACTCATTATAATTAATATTCAAAAGCTTGAAGACACAAAATTCATATAGTTGTTTTTCAGAAAATGGTGAAACATGTCTACCCAAAACAGACGAAATACTAATTAAAATTGAATCTGGTGTTGAGCCTAAAATATTTATAGATAGTTGTGTCTGTTTACACATTATAAAAGTTGTAGATTATGGAAAAAAAGCAACTAATATTGATTTTTCAAAAATTATAGCATTAAAGGAGTACTTACAAAACAGTCCAATAACTATTAGTCCATTTTTTGCACTTTTGGAACTTAGTTTAAAAGAAGGAAACTTTAACAAAGATAAATTCCTTGACTTCAAACACAGAATTGATTTTTTTGAACAAATTCCAATTAAAGAATTTCGTAAATTCAAATTTGACTATAACAGAGATTATCTTATTTTAAAAGATATTTCTACAAATCTGCACAATCCATATAAAGCTATTGAACCTTCTTTATTAAATAGTTATTGTGCATTGTTAAAAATGCGAAGCATAGCGCAGAGAGGATTAACAAAAAACATGGCAGAAACTAACATCTATTCTTTTCTTGATTGGATGACAAACGAATTAAACAGTATACGTGGGGTAGAATACAAGTTGGCACTAAATATATTTGGAGGGAATTCTGTTTATAGAAAAATGATAGGACTAGATTGTAAAACAAACGAAGTGAAAAAAAAACTATTTGGATCAGCCTGGGACATTTTTCACTCAAAAACTACAGCTAATAGTTTCAGATTATTTCAAATGTTTGGTGAAAATTTTTCTCCATACTTTTTAACAAGCGATGCTAATCTATTCAATTTATATAGAAATTTAAATTTAACGCTAATAAAAGACGGTGGAGAAAATTTCACCTCATCGTTTTTGATGAACTCAGATTTTTCATTTCCACATTTAGAAATAGACTTTATTGATAAGCAAAATACAAAAATGATGGATCTATTTCTTGATAGGAGAAATAACGAATACAACTTTGACAGAACAAAAGTCACAAATCTTATCCAACAACTGGAATTAGAAAACAATGTTATTTAATTAAAAGAACTAAATTGGTTTTAACTAAAAGCAATATCAAAACAGTACTATTGCAATACAAAATACACTTTTTAGTTACAAACCATGAACGAATTAGAACAGTATATTCAAGCCTATTTTGGTATTAACCAAAACGATTTAACTCAAATAGCAGCGCTATTTACTCCTACCCATTTAAATAAAGGCGATTACTTTTTAAAAACCAATCAAACTTGCAATAAACTGAGTTTTATAAAATCGGGTTTGCTACGCATTTATGTAAATACGGAGCAGAAAGAAGTAACTCAATGGATATCGAGCAAAGGCTATTTTGTTACCGATTTGGCAAGTTTAATTTTTAACCAACCTGCTCGTTGGAATATTCAAGCACTTACCGATACTGAACTTTATACCATTAATAAAGATGATTACAATAAAATTGGTAATTTAATACCGCAATGGAATCACCTAGAAAAACTTTTTATAGCTAAGTGTTTTACCATTTTAGAAGATAGGGTTTTTACCCATTTATCAATGACGGCTGAGGAACGCTATGAAACTTTTTTTGAAAACAACAAAGAATTATTTAACCAAGTTCCGCTGCAATACATAGCTTCCATGTTGGGCATGACAGCCGAAACATTTAGCCGAATACGAAAAAAAAGTTTGCAATAAAATTCTTGATAAATGTCAAGAGGAATAAGCTGTTAGCACCACACATTTGTACCGTTCTATTAAACAAAAAGTACAAATGAAAATTTTAACAACCACAGTATTATTAACCTTTTTAAACTTATCAGTTATGGCAAAAGAAATTAAAACCAGCATTGTAATCAATGCTACTCCAGCTAAAGTATGGGCTATTTTAACCAACTTTAACAATTATCCTACTTGGAATCCTTTTATTAAATCTATTACAGGCCAAGCCAAGGTTGGCTCCAAAATTAAAGCCAGAATAGAACCACCCAATGCTAGCGGAATGACATTTAAACCAACAGTTTTGGCTTTTGATACCAATAAAGAATTTAGGTGGTTAGGGCATTTTTTGATGCCAGGTTTATTTGATGGCGAACATAAATTTGAATTGATTGATAATGGCAATGGCACTACCACTTTTATTCAAAGTGAAAATTTTAAAGGCATTTTGCTACCTCTTTTCAAAAAAATGTTAGATGTAAATACGCTTGATGGTTTTAACCAAATGAATCAAAAACTAAAAGAATTGGCTGAGAAGGAATAATGGAATTTTGATTTTTGAATGTTGAATTTTGAATGTTGGATGTTGAATGTTGAATGTTGGATGTTGGATGTTGGATGTTGGATGATGGATTTTGGATGATGTTCTGATTAATCGTGATTGAATAATTATTTTTTACCCCCCTTGCCGAAAGCATTCGGCACCTCTTTGGCTGTGCTATGCACAAACGCAAGGGTTAATGGTTCCCGCACCAACCGATGCCATCGCTTGAATTGATGGCATCGGTTATCATTTAACAAATATTTAAAGAATTATTATCTAAAGAATAAAGGATTCGGTTGATTCCAACCCACTATCTCTCCTCCTTCTTTAATAGTTTTTGCAAGCCCATCCAAATCAGGAAAAAGTGTTCTATAATCAACTCCTAAATCAGATAAATTACTTTTAAACTCCTTTTTCAATGACTTTGGAATAATATATTTCATTAAATATTTACTATCTGTCATAATATCAGCAATTAAATAACCATTTTTAGGGGAAGGATGTATTGTAAAACAACTAAATTGAGAGTTCATTCTTGGGTGCATTGATGGAGGCAGAAATGCTAATGGAGCCTTTGGAATTTCATCTAATTTATATTCTTCTTTTAATTCTTCTGAATTGTTATGAAAAATTTCGTGGGCAAGAAATTTCAATATTCTGTTATTACTACTTAATGGTAATCCATAAAAGCCATGACTTTCATTCAACTTCCATGGTAACATTGTCCATATTTCTCCATCTGAATCATGATCGGATGAAACCGCGAAGAAAGTAGCAACTAATATATTCTCTGACCAATCTAATAATCTAGTTGGAACTCCGTGGTGCTGCATTAGAAATAACCATTCTAAATGTTCATCAGATTTTGGTGTTTGATTAACAATAGCAGGGGCTCTTAATTTGAAATTTTCTGCAAAATCAAATTCAACTCCTTTTCTGAAACTTTGATAAAGTTCATGTGAATATGGTTTCCGGTAAATTCCTGGACATAACTCGCCATACTCTTTAGAATGACCTCGAAACCAATTCATCTTTAATGTTGTAGCAAGAGTGATAATATTATCAAACTTTTCAATTACTGATGTTTGTATCATTGTTAATGCAAATTATTTTGTTATTTCAAACTATTAATTATTGTCTCTTACCCTCTTACATTTTCCCTTACTTGGGCTAAGGTATAATCAACAAGTAGTTTTCCATCTCTAAACACTTCTTTCAGTTCGCCTTGTTTTTCTTCGTCCCAAGTTACTTCGTCAATCAATACATATTTGCCATTTTGTTTTTCAATTTTCATCAATCCTTTAGCAGATTTTTTGGTTCCATCATCGGTAATTGGATTTTTAAAAATAGCTCTACCTTCATTATTTACCTCGCCATAAGTAGCTTTCATGGCAAAACCAAAAGTATCGCGGGTATTGTATTGGTATGTAAATGAGCCAATTCCCAACACAATATTGGTAGATGCAAAACCTTTTTGTTTTAAGCGTTCGCCAATTTGAGTCGCTCTTTCTAAAGTAATGCTATCGCCATAAATGGCACCAATTTGCGGAACTAACTCCTTATATCCTTTTGAGTTGGTATGCCCGCCAAACACATCCCAAAGCAGTTCAATAACACCTTTTTGTTCAGCTTCGGTTTTACCATTGGCATTTCCACAAATAATATCAACCGGATCGCCACTATCAGGACGAATAACTACTTTACCTTCGCGGTTTAAAATTTCGGTTTTAAGTGCAGGTAAATATTGTGTTAGCACTTTCCATAAATCCCAAGTGTCGGAAACTATAGAAACAATTCCTTTAGGATAAATTTGGGTAATCAATCGTTTAAATGTTTCATACTCACCATCAGTAGTGCCCATACACATTACTGAATGTTCGGTTGCCGCTACCGATGCGCCAATTAATTCATTATCGGAATTGGCATTGTAATAATTTTCTAAAAAGTCAATGGCAGGAATGGTATCAGTTCCAGTAAAACTTAACAAATGCCCTGCTGCCGAAGTAATTGCAGCTTCCATTCCGCCCATGCCTCGCATTGAAAAATCGTGACCTTGCCAACTTACAAAATCCAAATTATCAGAAGTTTCATTCGCCATTTTATCTAAAATTTTGCGGTATTGCTTGGCTATAGTAGCCGAATTGCAAGGCAACCAAATAATAGCCGAAAGCAATGTTTCAAAGTAATTGGTTAACCAAAAAAATTCAGGCTTGGTATTATACATGGTAAACATTGGTACCCGCACCGATACAGAAGCGCCCTCAGCCAATGCTTTAAAAACCATTGGTATATAACCCAAATCGTGCAATGCTTCAATATGAGCTGTACCCACCAAATTTTCGCCTAAGTAATTATTAATTCTTCTAGCGTATTGGCTAACTACTTTTTCTTTTGGTTGCTTAAAAAAGTAAGTTTCAAAATCTTCTATAATGTATTTTTTTATAAAATACTGCAACCCAAAAAACACTACTTCATCCACTCCCTCTACCCTACTTTTGCGCGGTGTCCAATTTGAATAAACCAAAGTTGTTCCATCAGGATATTGCCTTCTGTGGTCAACTTTATAACCATCGGTTAATAATAAAGGATTCATGTGTTTTTAGTTTTGTTCTTTTAGTTTTTTATTTATTTCGTCCTTTTTCGTTTGGATATAAAGTAAAGACTTCATCGCTTTGCCAAAATTGTTTTGTTTCAATATCCAAACAAGTTAGTTTTCCTAAAAATGCTGCTCCAGTATCAATATTCCAAACATTGCAGCCTTGCATTGGAACAGTTTCATTGTAATTAAGTGTAGGGGTATGGCCTATGTAAATTTCGTTAAATAACAATAACCTTTTAGGATACAAAACCGATTGCTTTTGAATGCGTTTATCCATGGTAACGGCCATTTCCCACAGTGTTCTATCCCAAGAATAATTACTTTCGTAATGCTCGTTTGCAGGACCATGCATAGACGAAAAACCTGCATGAATAAACAACCTGTTTTTATCGTCAATATAATAATTGGTTAAGTTTTCGAAAAAATGCAAGTGAGCCACTAACTGTTCTGCGGTATAATTATGATAGCTATTAATGGTTTCCAACGCTCCGTGTTTTAACCTAAACGGAATTTCTTCTTTATACATTAACCACTCGTGGCACCAAGTATCGTGATTGCCTTTTATAAAAACGCATTCGTTCTTTTGACTCAAAGCCATGAGGTAATCAATTAATTGAGCCGATTGACTCCAACCATCTACATAATCGCCTAAAAATATCAGTTTATCGGTTTGGGTAACTTTTGCTCTTTCAAACACTTGTTCCAAAGCTTTTAAACCACCATGTATATCGCCTATTACTAATGTTCTACTCATAGTTAAAATTTATAAATTCTACTGGCACAAAATTGGTAAGCCAAACCTTATTTTCTGATAAATAAAATTCGTAACCTTTGTTGTACATTTCTAAGGCATTCACGGTTAAAATAATCGGTTCACCTTTTCTGCTTCCAACTTTTATAGCTGTATCTTTTTCAGCACTTAAATGTACATGTTGCCTAGCCATTTTCAACAATCCATTTTGCTTAATACTTTCTATAAATTCATGAGTGGTGCCATGAAACAAAATAGTTGGAGGCAAAGTATTTTCATATAATAAATCCACTTGAACCGAATGCCCTTGACTTGCTCTTATTTTTGTTTTATCATCATTAAATGCAAATCTTTGTTTATCGTTGGTAAATACAATTTCATCTAATTGCAGTTTATCAAAATAAACTTTTTCACTTTTACTTTTTTCAATCAATTCATCAACCAAAGCCCAACCGTTTTCATTCAAAACCAAATTAATAATTTCTGGCTGATGGCGCAAAACCAAGCTTAAAAACTTACTAATATGTTTCTTTTCTTTCTCGTTCATGTTATGAGTTTGCCAATAAATCTTGGTACAACTTATAATTTTCATCGTCAAAGCACACAAAAACAATATTTTCAATCAATTTAAATTCAAAACTTTTTACGGTTTCTACTGCTATTTGTGCTGCTTTATCTTTTGGAAAATGGTAAATTCCAGTACTGATATTTGGAAAAGCAATGCTTGTAATATTATTGGCTTCAGCCAATATTAAACTGTTTTTATAGCAATTGGCTAATAACATTTTCTTTTCTTCTTTATCGCCATTCCAAACCGGCCCAACTGTATGAATTACAAATTTAGCAGATAAATTTCCTGCTGATGTAATCACAGCTTCACCTGTATTACAACCACCTTGTTTATTGCGTATTGCCATGCAATCGTCTAAAATTGCTTTACCGCCTTTTCTGTGAATAGCACCATCAACCCCGCCACCACCAAGCAATGAATTATTGGCTGCATTTACAATAGCATCTATTTCTATTTCGGTTATATCACCTTTAATTACTTCTATTTTCATTTTAAAAAACCTTTCAATTTTTTATTCAATTCTGTATGCAAAGGTTCTGTGTAACCCTTGCCAAAATACGCCTTTACAATCTCTATATTACCTACAATATTCTCATTAAAAATATCCAATTCAGTAGCAGGAATCCAAAGTTCATTATGTATTTCACCTCCCACATTTTGCACCTCATATTTTTTCAAAAAATCTTTATTTACATTAAACGCTGTTACAAGTCCACAAAACCCAGAAAATGAATCAGTGGTATTCCAATCTAAAGCAATTTGCGAAGCGTATTGTTCGTTTAAAACTGGATAAAAAATGGGCTGCCACATTAAGCGAGGTGGAAACTTTTTAAAACCAGATTCTGCAATCAGTTCCATTTCTTTTAAACCAACGGGTCTGTATAATAATTGTGTTTTTAACATATTTATTGCTCCAATTTATCGCGTACTTCCATCAATGCAAAACCAAGTAAATTTAAGCCTCTCCAAGCACTTGGATTATTTATATTATCATGGTCGCTTGCCATGCCAATTCCCCAAATTGCATCTACCGGACTTGCCTCCACTAAAACCCTATTTTTAGTATTTAATAAAAACTCACCTAACTCTTTATTTTGATTAAACTTATGCCAATTTCCTTCTTTTACTATTTCAAACCTGTGTTTAAGCCAAGTAGATTCATCGTAATTTAAAACTTCTCTTCCTAACTTTTTGGCTTCGGCTGCTGTATTTGCTATTACTATTTTTTGCAAAGCAATAAAATCGTTAAACAACGCTGCTTTTTTAGCCATCATCCAATGTTCAGCAGTTTTATAAGTAATTTCATCAACTGTAAATGAACTTTCGTACCATTGGCTAAAACAAGCCTTTGTAATACTTCCATCCTTTGAAGGCTGATGACCCCAAAAGAAAAGAAACTTTAAATTGCTATTTTCATTAATTAATTTTTCAACGGTATATTTCATAACACTTCGCTCATTTCAATTTGAATAATGTTTTCATCGCTTATATTTTTAATAGAATTGGTGGTAAAAATTCCATCAAAATAAGCTGCTAGTTCAGCAGTTCCTTTGCTAAATATACCATGACTTACTGCCAAATACAATTTGCCAGCATTTTTAGCTTTTAAAGCTTGCGCTAAGCCAATAAAAGTTCCGCCACCATCGCAAATATCATCTACTATCAAACAATCTTTGCCTTGTAAATCATCGGCAAAAACTTTAAAACCCGAAAGTTTTCCTGTTTTTACATCGCGGCTTTTGCTGCATTCTATTACTTGTTTTCCACCTAAATTTTGCGCCAATTTGTATATTTTTTTCAATGCGCCTCCATCAGGCGAAACCAATAGCAAGTTATCGTTTAATTGACTTACAACTTTAGCTATAAATTGGTTATTATCTATTGTTTCGCAATTATTTAACAAGGCAGGTGTTACCTCTGAATGCACATCAAAAATTTGTATGGCATTTAATTGCAAAGCATTAATTATTTGTGCATACACTTTTACGGTTAGTGGTTCGCCTGTTTGCATTAATCTATCTTGCCTAGCCGCAGGAAAATATGGAATAAAAGCATTGATGGTTTTTACCTTCATGCGTTGCAATGCATCAATAGCTATGAGCAGTAAGCCCAAATCGTTAAACGAGTTGATTCGGTGTGTAATGGTTACAGTTTGGTTTGTATCGAAAGGAGTAATTTTTATATGAGGCTCGCCACCTGCAAATACAAAACTTTCAAATGCTATTTCGGTATCGTTTAAAAATGGTTTAAAGTTGTTATCTAAGTTTAAAAGCATATTGCCTCCTTTTTGTGTAAATGTTACACAAACAAAGGAATAATAAATTTACAAAACAAATATTTTGTGTAATTTTTACACTAATAAATACAATTGCTTGATTTTTATTTATTTATAATTATTTATTCTGAAATTTCAAAGCTGTTATTTGAAAATTCAATAGCATATCTCATTATTTCATCTTCTGTCATCGTATTCTTCAATTCAATGAATTCAAGGATTGTATTCATCATTAAGGCAATTGCTTCGTTGTCGTTCGTAGAACATTCTTTGATAACATAAGACCAAATGTAATTTGTTGGAAAAGAATTTTTAAGACACACAAAACGGTCAAAAATTCTGTCATTGATTGGGGAGTCACTCGCAGATGAAAAGCCAGTAATAAAAGCAGCAGTCTCAATATAAGTACCACCAAGAGTATACATACTTGGTGTCGTACAAATTTGCTTTATAAATTCTATGAATGATGGTTGCTTTTGCATATTTATAATTGTGCCTAACGTCAATGTATGAATCTTAATGCATTAGCACTATTCACAAACTGTATTCAAACATGCGGATAAATGCATAAAAAAACAAAGCAAATAAAATTGATTTTGTGCTATTGTTTCCGTAGGTGTCGGTTCGCTAAAATGCCAACAAGGGCATAATTCTTTTTTAGGAAGACGTAACATGTTACGTCTCTACGTTATCCCGCGCAATCTTCTTCGCATGGCTAATCCACTTCTTTCAATCGTTTAATTTTTATGTGTTAGCCAACATTTTTATTTTTCTGTCCATATATTTTTTCGTCAAGTGTCCCTAAATGCAGTTCTTTTAAAATTTCTGTCTTGGGGTCAACAAATGCGTAAATCTGTCTTTGTCGGTAAACCAGAACATATGCGTCAATATTGTAGTCGAGTGCTGAGTAGCAAATGTCGTCTACAAGTTCAGTGTCTGGTTGTCCAAAAATATTTAGCAAGTCCTTCTTAGATGTTTTGTTGTCTTGAAGATATTTTATCGACAATCTAATTTGTCTAACCACACCCTTGTCAATTTCAAATGACGCACCTACTGCATAATGAACACAACCAGATTTTGTTTTCAATAATTCTAGTCTGCTAGAGAAATTTAAATTTTCATAGCCCTTATGGTCAACAAATATATCAACGATTTCGGTTTGGTCTAAGTCAGTAACAGATGAGTTAAGGCGGACTTGTCCAACATGGAATTTGTTAGCCTCGAATTTTCGATTTAAAAAAAGTTCTCGTTTATACTCCTGTGTCATTATCGTTTAAAACTTGTGCGCTGACCTCAGCATTTGTCCCCAATGCATCTAGACCATTCACAAACCACATTCAAACATGCGGATAAAAGCATAAAAAACAAAGCAAATAAAATTGTTTTTTGAGTAGTAAAATTTACGGAATACAATTTTTACAATTTCGTAGAGACGTTGCAGTGCAACGTCTTTTTTAGAGAGACGTAACATGTTACGTCTCTACATTATCCCGCGCAATTGTCTTGAAATGGCTGTTCCAATTCGTTTAAGTCATTATATTCTTATATATTATGTGATGTTATGATTGTTATACTGGTTATAGGTCAGTTCGGTAAACTCTGTCAGTAAACCAACACTTTCAGCCTTTTTGCTGAATGAGTCGTAGTCCACAAACCTGCCTTTTAAAATAACCTTGTCGCCAGTGAGAATATTTTGAATCTGTCTGAGTTTTTGAGAAATCCCATTTGCTTTAAATAGAAACTCCTTCAAAACATTTTTTTGAGCGTCAGCTTTAGAATTGTCAACCTGTTTAACAGTTAGTAAACCGATGTCATTTAGATCACGAAAAGATTTTTCTTTATTGTTCCATCCATTCTGTTGTTTCCACCAATTATAATCTATGTCTAACAATTTATCATTATTGAGGTCAACGGTTTTAGGGATAGGAACATTTAAAATTTTGTCTAGCATAATTTGTGGTAATCTCAAATTATGATGTTCAACATAATGTTGAAGTCCTTCAGGCCAAACATATTGGCCGTCTGTATATTCAGCACTCCCGAGATTTTGATTTCCACAGCGAAATCTACACCAACTAGAGCCTAAGTAAATAGCATCAGTTTTTATACCAGCTCTTAAATATGTCAAAGTATGTTCTTTAACAGATTTATCACAAAGGTCATCTATGAAATTAGCGGGGTCTGGAAAGTCGGGTTCAGACAAGCTGTGCCAATATCCAATTATTTTTAGTCGATCATTATTCATTTGTCATAAAATTGATGTCTAAACCTGCGGCATAATCGGCCATAACTTATTTATAACTCTAATTTTATCAGTTACATCCATCCAAATTGGTTAGATAACCCAAATAGCTATAAGCCTTTTTTACAAATGTATTTTATTCTTTTATTTATTGAAACCATCAAAAATACTTTTATAAAACACTAAAAATAGCTTTTCCTTATTCAGTCTCTTTTACATAATCTTTAGCCACTTTTTGAGCTATTAATTTGTTCATTTCATATTTGGCTTCATCCTCGCTGCCAAATGCTTTAATCATGCGTTGGCCTTTGGTTCCTACCTTTCCATATTGTACTATAATATTGGCTCCATCGGTACAAATTTCCCAAAATTTATGGCTGCCATTGGCTGTGCTTATGTATCGGTCAAAGGTATTTTGTTGCTCGCTGTGGCTATTAATTTGTTCCAACGCATTTTGCTCCAACTCCTGAATTTCCTTTATTACCTCCACTTCTATTTCGTCAAAAAAAGATTCGTTTTTAAGTTGTGCATGAATCAATTTTACAACGCGTTCCTTATTTTCAATCCAATCTTTTCTATAAATTTGGCAAATATTCCAACCATTGCTTTTTAAAATTTCGGGTTTTAAAAGGTATTGTTCCAAAATATCGTTATTGGCATAATGCTTATCGTCATCTAAAATAATTCCAAGTAAAAACGTTTCGTCAGCTTCATTTTTCTTAACTGCCAAGTTGCATTTAAACTTACTTTGTCCAATATTTTTGGTTACATAATAACCTAACTTTTCTATTTCGGCTTTTAAATGATTAACCACACCTGAGCTTAGTTCAAAATTGTTTTTATTGTTAATGGCATTCAATACATTATTGGCTGCTTCCAATTGCCCAAGACTTACCAATTCTGCATATTGCAAGTATTTTCTAAAATAGTTTGCACCTTCGTTGTATTCATTTTTTATATCAAAATACTTTATAGAACTCACCACACACATGCTTTTTTTAGCCCTTGAAAAAATTACATTCAATCGCTTTTCGCCACCACGTTTATTAATTGGACCAAAATTCATGAGCATTTTTCCTTTGCCATCATAACCATAACAAGTACTCATAATAATAATATCGCGCTCATCGCCTTGCACATTTTCTAAGTTTTTCACAAAAAGGCCCACAAACTGATTGTCTTCAATGCGCTTGTATTCTTCTTCTAGCAGGTTTTCAAACTTTTTATCTTTTATACAAAGTGCTTCTATGGCTGTTTCAATTTCGTTTTGTTGTTCCATTGAAAATGCCACAATACCAATGCTATTTCCGCTTCCTTCAAAAAGCAATGCCCTCACCATTTCGGCTATGTATTCCGCCTCCAATTGGTTGGAACGAGCCGCATAAACGCCATTTTTTATGTAATGATACGAAATTGGTTTTTGATGAACATGAGCCTTGTTTTCAACTGCATCCGCGGTATTTTCTACTATAATTTCATTGCCAATTTGTTGATGGTCTTTTACATCAGGAATGGTTAACAATTGGTTATCGTAAAACGATGCATTTGAAAAACCAATCAATGCTTCATGCTTACTGCGGTAATGCCAACCCAACATAATGGATGGAAATTTACGCGCACCTTGCGATAAAAAACTATCAGCATCTAACGAAAAATATTCGTCTTCATCATCTGTTTCGGTTTGCCATAAATCGTCTTGATTGTTAGCTGAGCTGCCAAAAAAGTTACTTGGAGGCATTTGCATTTCATCGCCTACTATAATGGTTTGCTGCGCACGATAAATAGGCGGTAAACCTTCTTCTAAAGTTATCTGACTGGCTTCATCAAAAATGACTACATCAAAATAATTTTGATTGATTGGCAATGTATCAGAAACACTCAGCGGACTCATTAACCAAACTGGTTTTATTTCACGAATTATCTGTCCTGATTCGGCTGTGGCTAATTCACGAATAGATTTAAAACGGATATTTTTATTGAACTCGTTTTCTAATATTTTTCGGCCTTCGGCAATGGCTTTTTTATCGGTTTTATCTTGCTCGCTCATGCCTGCCACCGACATTTCCGACTTTATAATCAGTTGTTTTAAATCGTTTTTTTGCTTTGCAATAATGTATTTTCCATTGGTTTCGAGCAATTCGGCATACATTTTTTTAATTTTTTGAATGCTTGCATGCAATACATCCATATTGAATTTTTTGTGTCCGTAATTTTGCCCATAATACACCTCCAACGATTTTTCGGCCAAAGTATTTTGCAATTCATTCAAGCTGATTTCCTTGGTTTTTATCAATTGTAAAACACTTGGATTGAGTAATTTTAAATCTTGAAAAACAGAAACATATAACTGAAAATACGCCTGTTTATTAATAATGTTTTGCAATACATTTTCAACCTGACTTAACGATAGTGTTTTGTAATTATCCAACACATTTTGCAAAACTTGTTGTACCGATTGCATTTGTGCATACAAATCTGTCAACTCTTTTCTTTCGTTGGTATTTAATTCATTTACAAACAAATACACACCTTGTTTTGTATCTGCTTTTAACAAAGCTACATGGCGTTTTAAAGCAAACAACTCTCCTAACTGATAAAAACGTTCAAAATTTTGTTTCTTTTCAGCATATAATTTTTCGGTTTGATATTGCTCAATTAAATTTTGCAAAACCAAGCTCAGCTTAGGTTTTATGGCGTGGTTATTAATATTATAAGCCGCTAAAACTTGTTTTTTTACAGTGCGGTAATTGCCATTTAAAAAGTTAAAAAAGTTATTTTCACTTTTGATAATTACCTCCAAAGCGCTAACAGCATCGGTTTCTACCAATTTATTTTGCCAATGCGGATATACATTTTGTAGGTTTTCGAGTTTGGTTTTTAAATCTAACAACTCTTCAATTTCACTTTCAAGTTGCTGTAATAACGCGCCATTTTCAAGCAATAATTCTTGTTTTCCTTTTTCGTAAAATGGAATAACAGCAGCACTTTTTCTTAAAAACTCAAATATAGAATCAAACCCAGTTAGGTTATTTGGCAAGTGCATAAAATCAAGCTTTTCGCCAATGTTTTCAAGGGTTGAAACCATTTGTTCCAATTGCATTTTAAAGTCGGCTAAATTGCTAAAGCCAGCAAAAAAATCAATTTTTAAAAACCTAAACGGATGCTTACTAAAGTAAATAGATTGGTTGGTATCGTTATTTATTTGATACAATTTAGCCAATTCATTTTCAAATTGTTGCCAATCAACATAACCTGCTTTATCGTTTAAAATATGTAAATTATCTAGTTGAACTTTATAAGGATTTGAAATTAAAACATCAAAAATTTGTTGCACAGTAATGCTTGAATTTGGAATATTGTTATTCATAAATCCATGAAATTCTGCAATATTATCTGCTTCGTTTTCAATGTTTTTTACCAATAAATTCCTAGTATTTTCTATGGCATGAAAATGATTTTTTGAAGCCATAAAATCATTAAAAGTACGTTTCAGGTTTTGTATAAATTCCTTTTTATCGGCTTGCGAATCGTGAATCAAGCAGCACAAATCGTCTAAACCTTGGTTTTTCAATCTATAAAAAACAACATCCAAAGCTGCACGTTTTTCGCATACAAAAAGTACTTTTTTTCCATTGGCCACATAATTGGCTACCAAATTGGCAATGGTTTGCGATTTTCCTGTTCCCGGAGGACCTTGAATAATATAGCTTTCGCCCGCTTCTGAGTATTTTACAGCTTTGTTTTGCGTAGGGTCGCTGGCTACTACATTAAAGGTTTGGGTAAATGTATTTTCGGCATTCAGTTGGTTCTTAAATTCCTTTTGCCCAAGGGCATTGAACAAACTTTTAAAAACAGTATTTTCAACCTTTTCGTCAATTACCAAATTGTAATCGCGCACCAACGACATTTTTTTATAATTAAAATTGCCAAGCACCAAATTACAAGTATCAAATTCCCACCTAAACGGATTTACATTTCCTTCGTCCAAATTATAAAACTCGCGTTCTACGGTTTTATTTTCGTTGAAATGTTGCGGACTCAGTTTGATGTCGGAATTGATTAAATACTCTAACGATGAAGCGTTTAACTTTACATAATTTTTAAATAATTCCAACCCATAAGGCTGAAAATCGGTTTGGTCATACGAGTATGGTACATTCCTTAAATCGGCCACAGCTTGGCGTTTTTTATTGCGTTTATTGTATTGAGCCAAAGTTTGTTTGGCTTGCGAGTGCACCAATTTTATTTTTGGTTTATTCACATAATCAAGCACTATGCCCGAGTTATTGGCAATTATTTGCTGATTCAATAATTCATAAATATCCTCAATTTTAGTTTCGGCAAGCTGAATGGTTTCGGGCAAACGAATATTGTATAAATCCTTGAGCATATTACTCAAAACTGGATTTATTTCAACTTCCGAATCGTTAAATTCCAACGTATATTGGTCTTTTAAACCCTTCTTTTTAACCAAATTAACCGATACCAAAAGCAATGGAGAAACTATTTTTTCGTTTCCACTTTCTTTGGTATTGTACCAATTTAAATAACAAAGCACCAATTTTAATTGACTAAATCCATATTCATTGATGTCTTTATTGGCCTCTAACCTAATTTTATCAAGCGTTGGAATAATGTAAGGATTATCTTCAATTTGCAAATATTTATTGAGCGAAATGGTATTGCCATTGATAATTTTTTGCGAAACTTCTTTGTTCCAATAAAAAATGCTGTTTTCGTCAATATTTTGATAATTAAGTACTTGCGGAACTGACGAAATGGTTAAATTCAGAAACTTTAAATTGGGTTGGTAATACAATAAGCGGTTTCTGCGGCTGCTATCAAACAAGCGGTTGCGCAACCTTTCATGAATAAATTGGTTGCGGTTTTGCTTTTTATTTTCGGCCAAATGCGCCAAATCGTATTCCGTTTCCGGATTGTAATCGCGGTAGTTTTTTAGCTTTTCAATTATTTCGTTTAAATCTTTCCAACGTTTGCCTCTGTCTAACTCGGTCATGCCCAAAATAATATTGGCAATGGCCGGACTGATAGTTGGGTTAATAAAAACCATGCTATTGCGCAGCTCTACAAATTGGGTTAAATCATCTTGATTGGTAAAATCAAAATGCAAGGCAATACTCGCCATTATCATTCCCAAAATATAAATATCGGTAAGTGGATCGTGGTGGTTTAAACGCAGTTCAAAGCAGCCATAATCGGCTTCATAAACGGGTTTAACCTCTTCATTTTCTATGGCTGAAGCAACTTTGGAATTTACAGTTTCATTGCTAATAGTTTCGCCAACATTTACCTTTTGAATATACTCTTCGGTTATTTCAAAAGCATGGCTTTTATTAGGAAAAAGTTTTATAACTGCCTTTAAATTATTGGAAATGGCGTGCTGTTTATCATTAATATTTAGTTTGCCTTCGGCAATAAATATTTCGTTTATTTGATGCAAACCAGCTACTTTTCCATTGCCATGAATTTGCGCTACGGTTTTTAACAATGGCATCATTACCGCCACTACTTCATCATTCGAAAAAGTTCCTTTTTCAAAATTTTGAGTCAAAAATTGATAAAATGCCGAATTTTTAATTGAAATGCTCATGTTAAAATTAATAGGTTTTTTCTTGTTCCGATTCTAAAATTTGATTCAATTCGGCAGCATATTTTAAACTGTTATCTTTAAACTGTTTGTCAGTTAGTTTCAGTTCCTTTTTGATGCAATTTTTTAAGTTATTGGCTAAGTTCAGTTGCTCGCCCAAATCTAAAATAAGGCCTAAAAAAGGTTCTTTTAAATCGGCATCGCAAAGCGCAAAATCGAGCATTACATAAGCAAAGTAATCTTTTAAGTTTTCTTCGCTGTTATCAATACTTTCTTTTAACTCACTCGTAATCAATATATTAGTATTTACCTGGTAATCAGTAAAATACTGTCGGTATAAAGCTATGCAATACTCTGATTGTGTCCATTTTGGTTTTAGTACAATATCGACCAACTGCTTGGTAAAATTATATATTTCGGTTTTCGAAAACAGATTTAACTGCTGCAAATTATTTTTTCCAATTACCAATTTACCTATTTTTTCATAATAAGTAGTTGGCTCGTTTTGAAACATTTGCAACGATTTGGCCCTGATAAAAATTTCGGGATGCGTTTCGCCTTTGGCACCTTTTTCGGTTCTTTCCAAAATTTCATCGGCTTGTTTCAAATAACTTTCGGCCGATACTTTATCTAAACCTGTATGTAGTTTAACCAAAGTACTCACAACAGTATGTAAATCTTCACACACTTTTAAAGCTCCTAAATCGCAATACAGTTCAGTATAAAGTTGGTAAAGCCTTGCAGTTTCATTGTAAAAAAGCTCACTTCGGTTATCGTTTGCAATGGCGTTAATAATATTATTGGTAATTTCAAACTCGCGGTTTTCGGTGTTATACAATAAAATATGCGATAGTTCGTGGGCTAAAAGCGCCAATAGTTCATCGTTGGTGAGCAATTTTAAAATACTGCCCGACAAAATAATATGCGCCTCATTATCGAAAAAAACAATGGAAGCATTATTACCATCGTACGCCTGCGATTGGTAAATGGTAACCGGAATAATGATGCCTAACTTATCTTTGGCTTTATTTAACACCTCATAAATTTGAGGTTCAGCCGCGGCATCAATCCTGTATACGTTTTTAAGTAAATCGGTTTTAAAAGCCTCGGCTTGCTCGTGCATTACAGTTGGGGTAGCAAACCAGTTCCAGGTTTTGGATTGCTTTTTAAAAAAATCGCGTAATTGTATTTGAAACGGAAATGGTTTTAAAATCATGGAATGTGCTGTTAATTAGGCAAATTTTATATCAAAATGAAAGCCTTCTTTTTCTAATAATTGGTATTTTTGTTTGTTAAATTTAAACAGTTTAGCTGGCCGACCAGTGCCTTTGCCACCCATTTTATTGGTTTCTTCTATTACATTGTAACTTAAAAATTTCTTTCTAAAATTACGCCTATCAATTTCTTTGTTTAATAAAGTGCAATACAAGTTTTCTAACTCCGAAAATAAAAATTCTTCGGGCAATAAATCGAAACCAATTGGCTGATACGACAATTTGTTTTTTAAACGATTAAGTGCCACTTCTATTATTTTATTATGGTCAAAACCCAATTGCGGAATGTTATCAATAGGAAACCATTGAGCATCGTCAGCATCGGTATCGGCTGTTAAATGCAACTCGGTAGAGTTAACCAAAGCAAAATAGGCTACCGAAATAACTCGATCACGTGGATCGCGGTTTATATCATCGCCAAAGGTATAAAGTTGTTCTAGGTAATTTACTTCTATGCCGGCTTCCTCTTTTAACTCGCGGGCTACCGCATCTTTTAAGGCTTCGTTATTTTGCACAAAACCACCTACCAACACCCAAGTATCTTTTAACAGACCAAACTTTTGTTTTACCAAAAGTACGTTCAAAGTATTATTGGTGTATCCAAACACAATAGCATCTACCGCTATTTTAATTTTTTGTTCTTGCCACATGTATGTGTAAATAATACACAAATATAGTCAAATTTTTGAGTTGTTAATGTAAAATTTAGTTGTTCGTTGATGGTTGTTTGTTGTTCGTTGCTCGTTTAACGTTTACCGGTCACTGAGCTTGTCGAAGTGTCGTTGTTCGTTGACCGTTGTTCGTTGCTCGTTTGACGTTTATCGGTCACTGAGCGGAGGCCGATAGCTATCGGCCGAAGTGTCTTTATTATTTATTCGTTCCGCACTCCTCACTCATTAATGCTGTAAGCATCTTCCTTGAATTATCAAATTACTTTCCATTAGCTTTAACTTTGTCAAAGTTTTTCCGCACCTTTTGATATTTTAAAAAGCAAATGAATATTATTGCATAGACAAAAAAGCTAAGTATTTGCGCAAAGCCAACAATATGACCATTAAAGAAAAATCTAAAAAACTTAATATTTATTTCTTAACCATAACTATCCTTTCTATTTTATGGATATTTTTTGGAAATGAAAAAATTGACAACTACGCTCCTTTATTCTTCATGTTGTCAGGCTATCCTGTATTTACCGTAATATATATTTCATCAACCAAAAAACTTGCAAACTATATTAAGCAAGTAAATATAGACCTATATAATAAACATAAACAAATTGAAAGAGACATGAAGACATACTCCATTCCCATTGCAAATATTGCTTTATTTGGAAATAAGGAATTAGAAAAGGATTTTCTCAATATTAAAGATGTGGGAATTAAGGAAATGTATCTTTACACAAAAAAATGTTTTAAATTTCAAATGCTCTCATTCTTTGAAACTATTGTAATTGCTTTATTGTTATTTCTAAAAATGTATTTAATTAAAGTTTAGACATAACAACAACACTCAACAGTAAAACATTAAAACTACCAAATAAAAAAGCCCACTATTGCTAGCGGGCTTTATATATCGAAAAATTGTATTGTTAGCTAAAAATTTATTTTACTTTTTCAACAATAGCTTTGAAAGCATCAGGATGATTTAACGATTAATCCTCTTTTTTATAGCCTTCGTAAAAATACGATTGTTCAATGCCTTTAAAAATCACTTCTCTATTATTAATATCGTTGGTTAAATTAGCTTTTAAAAGCGTTTTTAATTCTAAATCATTAATAGGGCTGCGTTCCATGGCTTGCATATACAATGTTTTATCAACATACTGCCAATTAACCACTTGTAACAATTGTTTTTTTAAAATCATGTCAAGCCATATTCTAGTGGTACGTCCATTTCCTTCTAAAAAAGGGTGGGCTATATTCATTTCTATGTATTTGGCTATTATTTCTTCAAAAGTAGTTTGGGGCATTTGTTCTATTTTGGCTAATGCCTCCACAAGGTATAAAGCATTGGCAAACCTAAACCCACCTTTACTTATATTTTGGGTACGTATTTGCCCTGCAAAAGAATATAAGCCATTAAAAAGATAATTATTTATTTGCTGCAAACCCAAAGTTGTACCTATTTCAATATTATTTATATATCCACTATCAAACAAACGATAGGCATTTTCCAAACTTTGTTTATCTATATTTTTCATGTTTTGCTTTGAAGGATGGCCATTTGGTATTAAATAGCTCTGCTTACTGCTTTAAGGCAAATATATTTTTTACTTACAAAGCAATAAACATAAAAATTTACAGTTTTTCAGCATTCGCTGGCATCTCACTAGTGATGTTTTAGAGCAGTCTCAGGCTGCAATAAAAACATGATTGAACAAGTATTACGACTATTCTGGTTACTGAGATTAATTAAAATTTACGATAGCATTAACCGTTAAATAGGTTTCTAATAAAACTGGTTCTTTGCGTTTTTCTGTCAGGAAAATATCTTCGTATAAATATGTAAAAAATTCAAAATCATTTCCTTTTATTTTCAAATAAGGATTCCATGTTTTCCCGTCAGAACTTAAATTCATTTCCCAATTAGCATTAAAATCATTTTTTAAAACTTCACCTACAATTGCAATAAGATGAATAAAGTGGTCTCTCTCAAAATTTTGATAACCATTAATTTTAAAAATTTCAGTGTCTACCAACTTCAATATGTCTTTATTAATTGGTAAATTAGTAGGAATATTTAGATTTTGGAGCAATTCTTGAATAAGTTTAGAAGTATGATTTGGAAAATCTTTACCATATGGGTTTTTATTCAATAATATTACTTGTCCAGATGCAAAATCTGAAGCATTAGCCAAAACAGAATCTAAATCTGACAAGCTATAATATAAAGTGTAATAATCATCTTCTTTTACTAGAACATTTTTATTAGATAATTCATAGACTTCCAGCTGCTCAAAGGAAATACTATACTTTTCTAAAAGAATACCATTATTTTCTTTTAAAATTTGGTAAAACTCAATTTTATTTAACATTTGGCACTTTATAGTCATGCCATTATTTAATTCTATTCTGTCCATAATCTTATTTTCTTTAATAGTTTAACAACTAATTAAATCGCAAATTACAACATATTTAAAAAAATATCTTGATTCTAGTGAAAGTTACAGTAGCACTAGCATCCACAGATATCAGTTAATCAAAACTACCAAATAAAAAAGCCCACTATTGCTAGCGGGCTTTATATATCGAAAAATTGTATTGTTAGTTAAAAATTTATTTTACTTTTTCAACAATAGCTTTGAAAGCATCAGGATGATTCATTGCTAAATCAGCTAATACTTTACGGTTTAATCCTAAACCTTTTTTAGCTGCTAAACCAATAAATTGACTGTAGCTTAAACCATATTGACGAACACCTGCGTTAATACGCACGATCCAAAGTGCACGGAAATTACGTTTTTTGGTTTTTCTATCGCGGTAAGCATAGTTTAGACCTTTGTCTATCGTATGTTTGGCGACTGTTAATACATTTTTTCTAGCTCCCCAGTAACCTTTGGCTAACTTTAGGAGTTTTTTTCTGCGCCTTCTTGAGGCTACTGAATTGACTGAACGTGGCATAATTTAATTTTAGTTTTTTGAACCTAAGCGATCACTTCGGTTAAGTGTGATTCTTTGGGGCTTTTGTTCGGGTTAATACTTGTTTTTAAACCGAGGTTGGGTTGGGGGTAATTGTTGTACTGTTTTATTGCTAAATTGTTGTAAATATTTTTTTTCAACTAATTAACTTAAAACTAAGTACTAAAAACTACTTACCTATTCCCAATAAATTTTTAATCAACCCCATATCTGGAGTGCTAATGTAACCACCTTTGGTTAAGTTACGTTTGCGTTTAGTTGATTTTTTGGTTAAAATGTGGCTTTTATAAGCTGAGCCTCTTTTAATTTTACCGCTCGAAAGTGGTTTGAAGCGCTTTTTAGCCGCACTGTTTGTTTTTACTTTTGGCATTTTAATCTCCGATTCTTTTTATACTTTACAATTTATCGATGCTATTTTTTAGGCTTAGGACTCATTATTAAATTCATCTTTTTACCTTCTAATTTTGGCAACATATCTACCTTACCCCAATCAGAAAGTTTTTGAGCAAATTGTAATAACAATACCTCTCCCCTTTCTTTGTACACAATAGAGCGGCCTTTAAAAAACACATAAGCTTTTACTTTATGTCCTTCTTTTAAAAACTCTTCTGCATGTTTTAATTTAAAATCAAAATCATGGTCGTCAGTGTTGGGTCCAAAGCGTATTTCTTTAATATCCTGCTTTAATTGATTGGCTTTTGCTTCTTTGGCTTTCTTTTTGCGCTCAAACAAAAACTTTTTATAATCAATTACTTTACAAACAGGCGGTTCCGCGTTTGGCGAAATTTCAACCAAATCTAATTCTTGTTCATCTGCAATTTCTAATGCACGCTGAATTGGATATACGCCTGGTTCAATACCTTCAGCAATTAAACGTACTTCCTTAGCACGAATTTGCATGTTGATATTAAATTCTCCTTCACCTGGTTTCATTGGAAGTCTTCTTCCGCCAGGAACGTATGCTGATTTCTTTTTAGGTGGTAATGCCAATCTTTTTTATTTTTTTATTGTTAGTTGTTCTTTTAAATAATTTATAAAATCATCCAATTTCATTTTACCCAAATCTTCGCCTCCGTGCTTACGCACCGATACGCTGTCTTCGGCCATTTCTTGCTCACCAATGATTAGCATAAATGGCGTTTTTTTGGTTTCGGCATCACGAATTTTCTTTCCTATTTTTTCGTTTCTGTCGTCAAATGAGCCGCGAATATCATTTATTTTTAGCAAATCCAAAACTTTTTGTGCATAGTCATGATACTTTTCACTAATTGGTAACAAAGCAAATGGCTCAGGAGTTAACCAAAGTGGGAAATTTCCTGCACAATGTTCAATTAACACAGCCACAAATCTTTCCAACGAACCAAATGGTGCACGGTGAATCATAACTGGGCGGTGTTTTAAATTATCGCTTCCGGTATATTCTAGTTCAAAACGCTCAGGTAAGTTATAATCTACCTGAATGGTTCCTAATTGCCATTTTCTACCAATGGCATCTTTTACCATAAAATCTAACTTAGGGCCATAAAAAGCAGCTTCGCCTAATTCAACCACAGTGGTTAAACCTTTTTCGGCTGCCGATTCAATAATGGCACTTTCGGCCAATGCCCAATTTTCGTCAGAGCCAATGTATTTGGTTTTGTTTTCAGGATCGCGTAATGAAATTTGAGCAGTAAAATCTTGAAAATCTAAAGCTTTAAATACATAAAGCACCAAATCAATTACTTTACAAAACTCTTCTTTTACTTGATCAGGACGGCAAAATAAATGCGCATCATCTTGCGTAAAGCCACGCACGCGGGTTAAACCGTGTAATTCGCCTGCTTGTTCATAACGGTAAACGGTTCCAAACTCTGCATAACGCACTGGTAAATCTTTGTACGATTTTGGCGATGCTTTATAAATTTCGCAATGATGAGGACAGTTCATTGGTTTTAAGAAAAACTCTTCGCCCTCGCGCGGAGTAGCTATTGGCTGAAACGAATCAGCACCATATTTTTCGTAATGGCCAGATGTAATGTATAAATTTTTGTTTCCAATATGCGGAGTAATAACTGGTAAATAACCAGCTGCTACTTGTGCTTTTTGTAAAAATTGAACCAAACGCTCGCGCAAAGCAGCACCTTTAGGCAACCATAAAGGTAAACCCATACCTACTTTTTCAGAAAAAGTAAATAGTTCTAATTCTTTTCCTAATTTTCTATGATCACGTTTTTTTGCTTCTTCAAGCATTAACAAATGCGCATCTAACTCCGCTTTTTTAGGGAAGGTAATTCCGTAAATACGAGTTAATTGTTTATTTTTTTCGTTTCCGCGCCAGTATGCACCCGCTACCGAAGTAAGTTTTAAAGCCTTGATAAATCCTGTGTTTGGAATATGTGGCCCACGGCATAAATCGGTAAAATTTCCTTGTGTATAAAAAGTAATGGTACCATCAGCTAAATCTTGCAAAAGTTCTAGCTTGTACTCATCACCTTTTTCGGTAAAATAGCTAATGGCGTCAGCCTTGCTTACTTCCTGGCGGTTATAAACACTGCTTTGCTTGGCTAATTCCATCATTTTGTCTTCAACCTTTTTTAGGTCTTCGGTCGAAAATGATTGTCCGTTAAAATCAACATCGTAATAAAAACCACTTTCTAAAGCAGGACCAATTCCAAATTTAACACCTGGATAAAGGGCTTCTAAGGCTTCAGCCATTAAATGAGCCGATGAGTGCCACATGGTTTGTTTTCCTTCTAAATCGTTCCAAGTTAAAAGGGTTAAAGAAGCATCATCGTTAATTGGGCGCGTTGCGTCTACAGTTTGTCCATTTACTTTTGCTGCTAATACATTTCTAGCCAATCCTTCACTAATTGATTTGGCTACGTCTAAGGCGGTTGCTCCCCGTTCATACGAGCGAACGGAACCGTCTGGTAAAGTTATATTTATCATAAAGGCGGGCAAGATACACTTTTGATTTTGCAAATGGAAAGTAATTTTTTGTTAATTGGCAATTGGCGGACTGCAACTAGCCGCTGGCTTCTAGCTTATGTCCGTTGTTGTGTCTTATGACCAACAACCATTAGTTTACTACA
Source organism: uncultured Bifidobacterium sp. (assembly GCA_964529175.1). Classification (GTDB taxonomy): domain Bacteria; phylum Bacteroidota; class Bacteroidia; order UKL13-3; family UKL13-3; genus JAAFJM01. The sequence goes on along the minus strand of CAZGVO010000013.1, from coordinate 63,358 downwards.
CATAGAAAAAATTGATATTCTTAGTTTTATAAATAATTTTTTTTTGAACAATGTATTTCTTCAAAACATTAAATATACTTTTGATATTAAAACAACCACACATGAAAGCTACTGTAACACATTTTCTTATTTCAATGCTTGTAATGTTTAACTTAGTTAGTTGCAAAAATGAACAAAAAGATACCATAGAAACAGTATTTTTTACACAAGATTCGCTTTACAAAATAACATTCGACAAACCATTGGAATTAGATACTTTTTATTCTTGGTATAAAGGAGGTTGTTATGGTTGTGATGATGAGAATAAATATTGTTTTTCAAAATCAAAATTCCCAATAGAAAAAATTAGTGGTAGGGTATTCAATGATTATGCTGATAGTACTTATAGACTTATTATAGAACACATTGATCATTTTAAATGTAAATCAACTTACAATTTTGAGCTTTCACCAAGAATTCGGAAAAATCATTTAACAGATTTGAAAAATAGGTATGCAGAAGCCGATACTTTATTTATTGAAAATATTAAACTAAATATCACTGAAACAAGAATTGATGCTTATAAAATAAAAGAAACTGAATCAGATTCGAATTGGCGATATTATGTCCATGCAATTTCAGAAATTGATAGCAACATAATTGATTTCACTGCTGATTGCAAATCCAAAAATTGTGATGGATTTATTGAACGATTTGAAAAAACAATGAAATCAATAAAAATAGAGAGGTATAAATGAAACAACTATTTTAAAAAATAAAGATTTGTGATTTATCAATTATTTCAATAAAAAAAAACGCCTACCCATTGCTGGGTAAGCGCTTTTAACTATAAAACTTAAAACATGAAATTTATTAAGGTTTTACATAAATATTGCTAGTATTTCTGTAACCAGCTTGGTTAGTGTACCAATCGGCATAGGTTGCGCCATTTGATTGCACCCAAGTTGCAAATTTAGTGAAGGCAGTGTTTATATCAGCTCTTTCAACTGGATAGTCAAATTTAGCTGGAATATTAATTGCCCAAGGTAATCCATTTGGTTTAGTAACATAATATCTACCAGCCGAAACACTTGAATTGTCGCTGCTTGTTCCAAACAATGCAGTGTTAGCTAAAGTAGTTGGCGTTTTTCCTGGTAAGTGAATTTCGTATCCACGACCAAAACCTGCTGTATTATTCCAAATAAATGGATTGTAAATTCCTAAACCAAAAGTACTTAAAGTTGGGCCACTTGTTACGTTAAAGCTAACTGCATAGTTAACTGAATCAGAAGTTGGTTCGTCAATTTTTGTATTCCAGTTTTGAACCGCAGCGCGGGTATTGTTAAATAACGTAACTACTGCTTTGGTTTGACCAGCTTCTAAAGTTCCACCTGTTACACCTGTAGCGTTAGCGCGGTTAATTGGAAACTCAACACCAAATCCATTTTGAAAAACACCACCAGTAGCTAATAATGAATAGTCTGCATTTACTTGAACAACTACATTTGAAGCATTGGTAACAATATTGTATCTGTAAGAAATTACTACATCATTCATATCATAATCACCTTTACTTGGCCATTGGTCTTCAAAAGCCACAGTAGCTCTGCCAGTTGCCGAAGGATAATAATTGTTAAATGCTTTGGTTGCATCGTTAGGATAAGCATCGCTATTATCAGGTACACCATCGTTATCAGTATCAGGATTTACAGGCACTGGTGCAGTTCCATTTCCTTCAGGATTACAAGTAGTTACTGGTAAGTATAAACCACAACCCAATGCTGCACCACTACCAATTGTTCCATTATTTTGTTCTATTCCATTTGCATCACAATATTGAATAAAGTTAATTACACTTCCACCACTATTAATTTTTGTATCTCCTGTTACTTTAAATAATGAAGTACTTACATAACCTTTAATTGTTCCATTAATTTGAACATCTTTAGTTTTAAACATAGCCCCATTGTACATTCCAATTTCAGAACCACCATTAATAGTAGTTTCATCACTAACTTTTATGTAACTATAGTTTCTTGTATTACCATTATTTTGGTATTTCTTTTTTACCCATAAATAACATTGGTTAATTAATAAACCAGAACTATTTACTTGACAATCTTTATTAACAACGATTGATGAATTATTGGTTAAAGTAGAATTGCCATTTACATTTAAAGTTTCACCAACTGTAATGGTTCCATTATTGGTGGTAGTGGATTGGTTATTTAAATTAAAATCACCAGTAGTTATAATAGTTCCATTATTGGTAACTGTTCCACCAGGAGAGAATGAATTACTAACTGTAACTGTTCCCCAATTTTGGAAAGATGAGCTAGAGCCATTTAAATTTAAATTATTGAATGTAGCAGAACCTGTAGAAGTTACAATTAAAGCACAGCTATTATTAACCGATGCATTTTGAACCGTTACATTGCTACCACAAATTCTAATTGTTCCACCATTGCCATTAAAGCCAATAGTAATATTGCTACCAGTAATACATACCACATCACCATTATTTATATTTAAATTAGTATTGCTTGATGTAATTGTTTGAGTACAACCACTTGAGCAATTAGGGCTACCTGTTTTACCTAAACCAGTTTTGCCAACTTGGGTAGTGTAACCCAACGCAACAGTTACATTTTTTGAATCTAAATCAATGTATTTGTTAATTTCAGAACCATCAGGAGATACTTTTGAAACAAACACACGTTTAATGGTATTTGATAAATTAATTTGCGATACAAATCCAGCATTTACACTAGCAGCTCCGCGAGCTATTAACTGTCCGCCAGCTAAAGGATTTTCATCGTAAACAGAAACAATATGTACCGCCTCTTGAAAACGAGTATCAGTAATATTGATAGTTAAATTTACATCTCTTGAATTTTCCCAGGTAAAATTAGCAGGCACTACTAATTCATTCATGTTGCTAACGTTATTGTTTACACCCGGGGTAGTGTCTTTAACAACATCTTTGGTACAAGCACCTAAGAATAAAATACTTAGTGCAGTGATTGATAAAATAGTCTTTTTCATTTTTTGTGTTTTAGTTTGATTTAATTATAACAATAATTAGGCTTAAATTGCAAAGTAATGATTTTTAAGTATTTAGTTTTATACAGGTTTATAAACATGTATCAATATGGGACATTTTTTCTCAAAATAGCACCCTAATATTTTATTTCGGCCTGAAAAAGATTCACTTAAACAGTTAAAAATAGTCACTCATAAGTTGGAATTTAATATAATTTCTTTACTTATTTCTGAAATTTTGAGTTGAGTGTTTTTTAAAGCATAAGAAAAATAGGAGCAAAAAAGGTTGAACAACTTATATTTATTACTAATTTGCCGCCTCATTTTTAATACATGGCATCAGGTATTTTTGCAATTTTAGACGATATAGCAACTTTAATGGACGATGTGGCTTTAACAGCTAAAGTAGCCACAAAAAAAACAGCTGGAATTCTTGGAGATGACTTAGCAGTAAACGCTGAAAAATCGACTGGTTTTGTTTCATCTCGAGAGATTCCAGTTCTTTGGGCAATAACCAAAGGTTCATTTATTAATAAACTAATTATAGTTCCAATAGCCTTGGTTTTAAATTTATTTTTACCCGAAGCTATAAAAGTAATTTTACTCTTAGGAGGATTTTATTTGGCATACGAAGGGGTAGAAAAAATAATTGAATATTTTTTTCATAAAAACCATGTATTAGAAACTACCACTACAGAACCTTTAAACAATGAATTAGATTTAGAGAAAACTAAAATAAAGTCAGCCATTACCACCGATTTTATACTTTCGGTAGAAATAGTAATTATAGCTTTAAGCACAGTTTTAGACCAAAATATTACCCTGCAAATAATTACGGTTTCGGTAGTTTCTATCCTAGCCACAATTGGGGTTTATGGGCTAGTAGGTATTATTGTAAGAATGGATGATGTTGGTTACAGTTTAATAAAAAAATCAAATCAAAAAGGACCATTAAACACCATAGGAATTGGTTTGGTAAAAACACTGCCACTCATTATTAAGTTTTTTGCTATAGTTGGAACCATTGCTTTAGTTTTGGTTTCAGGTGGAATTTTTGAACATAATATTGATTACTTGCATCATATTTTACCCAACTGGCCCAATGTTCTTAAGGAATTATGTTTAGGACTTTTAGGTGGATTAATTGCTTTATTACTGGTTCATGCAATTAAATTTACTATTCGTTTAATAAAATAAGTTTATTAATAAAGCAAAGCATTATTTAAAACTATATTGTTTTAAACTGTATCAAAAAAATTATAGACTACTAAAAAACAAACCTTATAAAATATTGATAATCAATATATTATAGCTATGGTTTTACAAAAATTTTATCATTATTTCTATAACCGTTTTTATTCAAATACCAATCGTTGTTTTGCACTCCGCACGACTGCACCCAATCGTTAAATTTTAAATAGGCCTCGTTTATTTTGCTTTTTTCTTTTGGGTAACTAAACGGAGCTGGAATATTTAAAGCCCATGGCATTTCGTTGGTTTTTGATACATAATACCTACCAAATGTTAAGCTCGAATTATCTAAATGGGTTCCAAATAAATTTACATTGGCTAAATTAGTTGGTAAGTTATTAGGTAAATGCACCTCATAACCTCTACCAAAGCCACTGGTATTATTCCAAATAAATGGATTATAAGCACTCAAACCAAAATCGGCTAACAGCGGACCATTTATTACATTAAAACTCACATTATAATTAATTGAATCAGAAATAGCTTGTGTGGTAACTGTGTTATATGTTTCCATTTCATTGCGCATATTATTAAATAAAATAATAACTGCCTTGCTTTGACCACTTTCTAACCCTGCGCCCGAAAGTTCGTTAATCTGACTTCTACTAATTGGGAACTCCACTCCAAAACCGTTTTTAAACGACCCTCCAGTAGCTAGCAATGTATAATTTGCCAAAACTTGCACTACCCTATTGCTTGCATTGGTTACAATATTGTATTTATAACCTATTACCACATCGTTCATATCGTAATCGCCAAGCGATGGCCATAAATCTTCAAAAGCCAAAGTGGCTTTGCTATTTTCAAAAGGATAAAAATTATTGTAAGCCTTAGTTGAATCGTAAGGATATTGATCAACCGAATCGGGCACCAAATCTTTATCCGTATCTATTTGCGGAGGAATAATATTTCCAGTTTTACCTAAGCTAGCATTGGCATTATTAAACTTAACTGTTATGATGCTATTATTTAATGCCACTTCTTTATTATAAATACCAACTCCAGGAACTATTTCTTGTATAAAAACTTTATCGTAAATATTGGCTAACGAAAATTGTGTTTCAAAATGATGAAGGGCCGATGCAGTTCCGCAGGTAATTAGCTTACCTCCCAACTTTGGATTTTGAGTGTACACAGCAATAACATGCTTTTCGGTATTGGCTTTAAATGCAGTTATGCCCACATTTAACTTTACAGTTTTTGAATTTTCCCAACCAAAATTAATAGGCGGAACGCCATAACCTCCATTATTGCTAGTTCCATCTTTAGGCATTAGTTTTGGCTCTTTTAAGCAAGATATGGCCAAACCAGTAATAATAACAGCTAAAATTGTCTTTAATAGTCTCATAGTTACAAAACCCAAAGCATATACTATTCCAATAATTACAATATGCTTATTATTAATAAATTAGAAAAAATAAATGTTTCAAAAAAGGCTCAAAATGGGATTTATTTAACCAATTTAAGCCTAACCTATAATTATTTTATATTATATATCAATTTGTATAAAATGATAAAATGTAATTAAAAGCAAGCTCCAAAACTGTAGTATTTATTGGCCTTCAGCATCTTATTTAAATTTAGTCTAAATACATGCTTTTGATTTTAATCAGCTACACCTTTACTGACGCTTCGGTTACATTCGCAGTCATAAATAAATTTACAATAACTAAAAATGAATTGGATTACTAAAATGTTTAGCTCTTCGCTAGGTCAAAAATTAATCATGGCACTTACAGGATTGTTCTTATGTTCATTCCTGATAATACACATGGTAGGAAATTTACAGCTATTTAAACACGATGCTGGATTAGCTTTTAATAAATACGCAGTATTTATGACAACAAATCCATTGATTAAAACCACTTCGTATTTATTATATGCTGCTATTTTGTTTCATGCATTTAAAGGTATTGCTTTGGTTTTTCAAAACAAAAAAGCACGTCCGGTTAAGTACCAAGCTTTTGATGGTAAAGCAAATAGCCATTGGAGCAGCCGCAATATGGGCATTTTAGGTACTATTATTTTAGTTTTTATTGCCGTTCACATGAGCAATTTTTGGTGGCAGTACAAGTTTGGAAATGTTCCTTACACTCGTTATACCGAAAATATTCAAACTGGCGAAATTCAATCAGACTATATGCCTGATAACTTTACCATGAACTCAAAAATGGAAGAGCAAAGTGAAGGTTTAATGAAAGTAACTATTGTAAAAGACTTATTCCGCTCAGTAGAATTAGGTTTTAAAGAATTATGGTTAGTAGCATTGTATATTATAGCTATGGCTGCATTATCGTTCCATTTATACCATGGTTTTAAATCGGCTTTTCAAACTATGGGTTTAAATCATAAAAAATATAATGGTGCTATAAACTTTATTGGAATTGGCGTGTTTGCTATATTAATTCCAATTGGATTTGCAGCAATGCCACTTTACTTTTTTATCAAATAATTAAATAAACATTTACCGTTAATAATATATAAAGATGTTAGATTCAAAAATTCCTCAAGGCCCAATAGAATCAAAATGGACTAAGTACAAATCTACAGTTCCATTGGTAAATCCTGCTAACAAACGTAGTTTAGAAATTATAGTTGTTGGAACAGGTTTGGCAGGTGCTTCGGCTGCTGCTACATTAGCCGAGTTAGGTTATAAAGTTAAAGCTTTTTGTTTTCAAGATTCTCCTCGTAGAGCGCACTCTATTGCTGCTCAAGGAGGTATAAATGCTGCTAAAAATTATCAAAATGATGGTGACTCAGTTTACCGTTTATTTTACGATACCATTAAAGGTGGCGATTACCGTGCTCGCGAAGCAAACGTTCATCGTTTAGCTGAAGTAAGTGGTAATATTATTGACCAATCTGTAGCTAGTGGTGTACCTTTTGCCCGCGAATACGGAGGGTTATTAAGTAACCGTTCGTTTGGTGGAACGCAAGTACAACGTACTTTTTATGCTGCTGGTCAAACTGGTCAACAGTTATTATTAGGTGCATATTCAGGTTTACAACGCCAAGTTGGTTTAGGTAACGTGCGTTTATATTCACGCCACGAAATGTTAGATGTAGTTAATATTGATGGCAAATGTCGTGGTATTATAGCTCGCGATTTAGTTTCGGGTAAATTAGAGCGCCACTTTGGACATGCAGTATTATTATGTACAGGTGGGTATGGAAACGTGTTTTTCCTTTCAACCAATGCAATGGGAAGTAACGTAACGGCAGCTTGGAAAGCACACAAAAAAGGTGCATTTTTTGGCAACCCTTGCTACACTCAAATTCACCCAACTTGTATTCCAGTTTCTGGCGATCACCAATCAAAATTAACTTTGATGAGTGAATCGTTACGTAACGATGGTCGTATTTGGGTTCCAAAACGCAAAGAAGATGCAGCTGCTATCCGCGAAGGAAAATTAAATCCTAACGATTTAAAAGAAGAAGACAGAGATTACTACTTAGAAAGACGCTACCCTGCGTTTGGTAATTTAGTACCTCGAGATGTGGCTTCTCGTGCTGCTAAAGAGCGTTGCGATGCTGGTTTTGGTGTAAATAAAACTGGTGAAGCTGTTTACTTAGATTTTGCTTTCAACATGAAGTATAAATATGGTAAACAAGTTGCTACTTTAAAACATATTGCTAATCCAACCGAAGAGCAATTAACTGCATTTGGCCACGAAGTAATTAAAGAAAAATATGGTAACTTGTTTGATATGTATAAACAAATTACTGGTGTTGATCCATACAAAAACCCAATGATGATTTACCCTGCGGTACATTACACTATGGGTGGTTTATGGGTTGATTATAATTTAATGACAACCGTTCCTGGTTTATATGCTTTAGGTGAGGCAAATTTCTCTGACCATGGTGCTAACCGTTTAGGAGCTTCAGCTTTAATGCAAGGTTTAGCTGATGGTTATTTTGTAATTCCTTATACAATTGGTGCTTATTTAGCTAACGAAATCAGTGTAAAAGCTATTTCTACAGATCATGAAGCATTTGTTAAAGCAGAAAACGAAGTTAGTGAAAGATTGAACAAATTATTGGCTATAAAAGGAACCAAACCTGTAGATTATTTCCACAAACGTTTAGGTAAAATTATGTGGGATAAATGTGGTATGGCTCGTAATGTAGAAGGTTTAACTTGGGCTATTTCTGAAATTCAAAAAATTAGAGAAGAGTTCTGGAGCGATGTTCGCGTACCAGGCGATGCTAATGAGTTTAATCCAGAATTAGAAAAAGCTGGTCGCGTTGCTGATTTTATTGAATTAGGCGAACTAATGTGTAAAGATGCTTTAGAACGTAATGAAAGCTGTGGAGGTCACTTCCGTGAAGATCACCAAACTGAAGAAGGTGAAGCAAAACGCGATGACGAAAACTACAAATACGTGGCTGCTTGGGAATATAAAGACTTAAGCAACTGGTCGTTACACAAAGAAGATTTAGTTTACGAAAACATTAAAATTGCACAACGTAGCTACAAATAAGAGTTAATAAGTTAAAAGGTTAGCAGTTTATTTAGTTGAACTAATAACCATATAATCAACCAATAAAATTAAATAAAATGAGCGGAAATATGAATATCAACTTAAAAGTTTGGCGCCAAAAAAATGGCAAAAGCCAAGGTAAATTAGTTGATTACAAAGTAGAAGGTGTATCACCTGATATGTCATTCCTTGAAATGTTTGACGTGTTAAATGATAGATTAGTAAGCGAAGGTAAAGATGAGCCTATTGCTTTTGATCACGATTGTAGAGAAGGTATTTGTGGTATGTGTAGTATGTACATCAATGGTCGTCCGCATGGACCAAACCAAGGTGTAACTACTTGCCAATTACACATGCGTAGCTTTAAAGATGGCGATACCATTGTGGTAGAACCATGGAGAGCTGCGGCATTTCCTGTTATAAAAGATTTAGCAGTAGATAGATCAGCGTTTGATAGAATTATTGCATCAGGTGGATTTATTTCGGTAAATACTGGTAATGCGCAAGATGCTAACAGCTTGCCAATTCCAAAAGACAATGCAGACGAAGCCTTTGCTGCTGCTGCTTGTATTGGTTGTGGTGCTTGTGTAGCTGCTTGTAAAAATTCAAGTGCTATGTTATTTGTTTCAGCCAAAGTTTCGCAATTGGCATTATTGCCTCAAGGCGCCCCTGAAAGAAGTAGCCGTGTGTTAAACATGGTAGCTCAAATGGATTCAGAAGGTTTTGGTGCTTGTACCAACACTGGTGCTTGTTCAGCTGAGTGTCCTAAAGAAATTTCGTTAACCAATATTGCTCGCTTAAACCGTGAGTATTTTGCTGCGCAATTAGGTTCTGATAGAAGCTAATTTTTAAAGCAATATTTACCTAAAAATCCATTAACAGTAATTTTACAGTTAATGGATTTTTTTATTTTTATAATATGCAACAAAAAGTACTAATTTGCTGTCATTAAAATTTAGTAGTAATAAACTATACTATAATCGTGATTAAAAATTATTTCAAACAATATATTTTACTATTTGCATTCAGCTTAATTGCTCAATTAGCTTTAGCTACGCATTACCGTGCTGGCGAAATAGTATTTCGAAAAATTTCGAGGTTTAATTTTGAAATTACGGTTTATACTTACACTGATCAACTACAAGTAGCAGCCGACCCAAGTACAAGTGCTGTTCAAATTGATTTTGGTGATAGAACCAGTGCAGTAGTTCCTCGTTCTTCTATTGATATTTTAAGTAATGAACCTGGCTATGGCGTTAAACGCAATACCTATAAAACTGTTCATACTTACACAGGGAGTGGTTCATTTACAGTAAGTATTTTTGATAGAAACAGAGTAGATGGTATTAGGAATATTAATGGTGGAGAATCGGTAAACGTTCCGTTTTGTGTAACTGCTGTTTTAGTAATTGATAATGGATTTACCAATCAATCTCCAGTTTTACTTTCAAGCCCAATAGATAGAGGTTGTAAAAACAGAGTTTTTGTGCACAATCCTAGTGCTTACGATGCTGATGGTGATAGTTTAGTATATGAAATTAGGTCTCCTAAAATAGATCCTTTTACCGATGTACCAGGGTTTAATATTCCAAGTTTTTCCGATTCATTTTCAATTAATCAAAATACTGGATTATTAACTTGGTCTAAACCCATAGAAACAGGTATTTACAATATTGTTATTAGGGTAAAAGAATACCGTAAAAATGGTAAAATAAAACCCATTTTGGTAGGATATGTAGATAGAGATATGCAAATACGTATAACTGACTGTTTAAACTACCCTCCTACAATATCCTCATTAACAGATGAATGTATAGTTGCGGGAAATTTATTACAAAAAAATATTGTGGCAAACGATATTGATAATGGCCAATTGGTAACATTAACTGCCTTTGGCGGACCGTTTGTTCAAAAATTCAATCCAGCGGTTACTTCACCAAACACGGTAGTTGGAAATCCAACAGGCTTTTTGTTTAGTTGGAAACCGGCATGTACTTCTATAAGAGCCGATAAATTTCAAGCAGATTTTAAAGCTACTGATAATGGTTATCCAATTCCATTGGTCGATTTGAAATCGTTTAAAATTAAGGTAATTGGGCCAGCACCCAAAAATCTAACTGTAACAATTGATAGCAATGGTTTTAAACTAAACTGGAGTCCAGATTCGTGTAATTTTGCTTTTGGATACAGAATTTATAGGCGAATTGATAGTTCATTCTGGAATCCATCTACTTGCCAAACAGGAGTGCCACCATCAACAGGTTTTGTACTGCTTGATACTGTGCAAGGAGTTAATAATACTACTTATTTTGACAACAATAATGGTAAAGGAATTTCGCCTTTGGTTAATTATTGTTACCGCATAACTTCCTTTTATTTAGCCCGAAACGATGAAGGACAAATAGTAGATTTGGCTGAAAGTTCTGAAGGAATTGCAAGCAAAGAAGTTTGTGCTATGGTATTGAGAACAAAACCTATTATAACCAATGTAAGCGTGTTAACCACCAATACCACTAATGGCAAAATTTTGGTAAAATGGCTTAAGCCTCTCTTGCTCGATTCGAGCCAATACGAACCACCTTACACCGTGCAATTACAAAGAGCTGAATATGGCAAGCAAAACTTTACCAATGTAGGCAATGGAAAGGTTTATACTTTTTTTAATGATATAGAAAACGATAGTTTAATTGATAGTTTACTAAATACACAAAACATTCAATATGATTACAGGGTAATGTTTTACAGCACCAAAAATGGTAATTTGAAATATGTAGACCAGAGTGTAGCTGCAAGTTCTGTATTCATTACACCATATAACTCCAATCGCTCTGTAACCATTAACTTTAAGTTTGATGTTCCTTGGATTAATAAATTATATAAAGTTTACAAGCGCAATGGAAACGCTTTTGATTTTTTAGGAACCACTACTAATTTATTTTATAAAGATACTGGTTTAATTAACGGTCAAACTTATTGTTATTACATAACCTCAGCAGGAAACTACAACCCTATTTATAACTTAGATACTCTATTTAATAATTCGCAAGAAATGTGTGGTGTTCCAGTTGATACCATTGCTCCTTGTGCACCCAAACTAAGCTATATAAGTCCTTGTAATCAATTTAATACCAACAATATAATATTAAACTGGTTTAACCCCGCTGATTGTGATAAAGATGTATTTCAATACAAAGTATATTATAGAAAAACAGTTAAAGATAATTGGAAGGTACTAGCAATAACTGATGCAAATACACTAAGTTATACCGATACAAGCTCACTGTTAAAATACAGTATATCTGGCTGTTATGCAGTAACTGCAATTGACTCTACAGGAAATGAAAGTAACTTAAATGCCAATGCATTTTGTATTGAAAATTGCCCTTATTATGTATTGCCAAATGTATTTACACCTAATAAAGATGCTAATAATTTAAATGAGTTATTTAAGCCTTTTCCTTACCGATTTATAGAAAAAATTGATTTACAGATTTATAACCGTTGGGGCGATATCGTTTTTGAAACCAATAATATAGATATTAATTGGGATGGAAAAGACCAAAAATCGGGATTAGATGTAACCTCTGGAACGTATTTTTATATCATAAAAATTTACGAAAACTATTTAGCAGGAACCCAAGAACGCAAAGTTAGGGGTACAGTAACCATTATGAGGTAAAACCATAAATGCAACATTATGAATGTATTATAATTGGTGGCGGCTTGGGTGGACTTACCCTTGCTATACAATTGGCTAAAAAAGGTTATCAGGTAGCTTTACTTGAAAAAGAGCGTTATCCATACCATAAAGTTTGTGGCGAATACATTGCCATGGAATCGTGGAATTACCTAGAAAGCTGTGGTATTCCGCTTACCGAATTAAATTTACCAAGGTTGCAAAAACTTACGGTTTCAGCTCCAAATGGAAATTACATAAAGCATCAATTAAACCCTGGTGGTTTTGGTATTTCACGCTATAAACTCGATTTTTTATTGGCTAATGAAGCTAAAAAAAATGGTGTAATTTTAATAGAGAACTGTAAAGTTCAAAATATTATAAACCAAACACCAACCATTTATGAAGCGCAAACAGACCAAGGAAATTTTACCACCCAAACTGTAATAGGCAGCTATGGTAAACGCAGTAATTTGGATGTAAAACTAAACCGCGATTTTATTAAAAACAAAGCCAAAGGACTTGATAATTATATTGGCATAAAATACCACGTAAAAGCCAATATACCTGAAGATGCTATTGAATTACATAATTTTGAAAATGGCTACTGCGGCATATCAAAAATAGAAGACGATAGGTACTGTATGTGTTACCTTACCACTGCCCAAAATTTAAAGCAATACCAAGGAAATATTAAACTAATGGAAGAAAATATTTTGTATAAAAATGTTTTCTTAAAAAAATATTTTACCCAATTTGAAAGTTTTTACAATGAACCATTAGCCATTTCACAGATAAATTTTTCGAACAAAACACAAAGCGAAAATGGTATAATAATGCTTGGTGATGCTGCCGGATTAATTACTCCTTTATGTGGCAATGGCATGAGTATGGCCATGCATGCTAGCAAAATATTAAGCAACCTATTGCCTTATTATTTTGAAAATGAAATAAATAAAAACCAACTTTTAGAAAAATATACTTATAGCTGGCAAAAACAGTTTGGAACACGCCTTTGGGTGGGCCGCAAAATTCAAAAAATGTTTGGCAACCCTATACTTACTAATTTATTAATTACAGCGTTAAAACCTATGCCATTTGCAGTGAGTAAATTGGTATCACTAACCCACGGAAAAAGCTATTAATGTTGGTATCTTAAAATAAATAATTTGTTACTTAACAATTATAGTTTTATATTGTGCATTGAAATTTTAAGGCCCTCAAAACAAAAAATATTTTATGAAAATAGCGCTGCTTGGATATGGTAAAATGGGAAAAGCAATTGAAAAAATTGCAGAAGCAAAAGGACATGAAATTGTATATCGTGTTGATTTAAACAATGCTTTTGATTTTTTACCTCTTAGTTTACAAAATGTAGATGTAGCAATAGATTTTAGCATGCCCACCGCTGCGGTTGATAATATTTTAAAATGTTTTGAAGCCAAAGTTCCAATAGTGGTAGGTACTACAGGTTGGTACGACCAATTTGATGTAATAAAAGAAAAATGCGAAGCCGAAGGCCAAAGCATGGTTTACAGCAGTAACTTTAGTATTGGGGTAAACATATTTTTTAAAGTGAATAAAATTTTGGCCGAAATAATGAAAGGCCAAGATTATGATGTGATGATTAACGAATCGCACCATACGGGTAAAAAAGATCATCCAAGCGGTACAGCCTTAACATTGGCTAAACAAATAATGGATGAAATAGACAAAAAGGAAAAAATAAAAGACCGCTTAATGTTTGATAATCAAACACCTGCACAAAGTACCAAACCCAACGAATTATTAATAGAAAGTGTGCGCGAAGGCGATGTAATGGGCGACCACACAGTACGTTATGAAAACGTAATTGATATTATTGAAATAAAACACAGCGCAAAAAGCCGTTATGGCTTTGCCAAAGGAGCTTTAATGGCTGCCGAATGGATAGTAGGCAAAAAAGGTATTTACACCTTAGATGATATTTTAAAATTTTAGAATTTACCGCTTACATTCAAAATAATCACTTTAAAAAAATCTGCAATTAATACGGTTTTGTATTTATAAATATGCAGATTATATAACCCAATTTAAATGAGTACTACTATTAAACAAAACAACCAACCTGTTAAGGGTAATTTTTTCTCACAGTTGTTTAACTATTTTTATAAAAGCCCTAAAGAGTTTACTAAAAAACAATGGACCATTATTACCATTTGGATTTTAATAAACATAGTATGCATGGTATTATACATGGCTGCCGGTGCTTCTTTTGGCTTAGCTTTAGTTAATTGTATTTACGGTATTGTTATTATATTTGGCTATTTTACACGTATTTTTGCTTTAATTTTAGCACCTATTTTTATAATTATTTTCAAAATAGTAGGATTGGTTTTTAAACAAACCAACGAAATTCAAACTGCTTACGAATGGAGCGATGCATTGATTTTTGCTACCATAGCTGCCACTATTATACGTGGTTATTTTATGGAAGCTTATACTATTCCTACTTCATCCATGGAAAAATCGTTATTGGTAGGTGATTTTCTTTTTGTAAGTAAATACAGTTATGGAAATAGACTGCCTCAAACTCCATTGAGTTTTCCATTTGTGCACAATAAATTACCATTTACCGACAATCAAACGCAATCGTACTTAGAGTGGATGAAAATGCCTTACACAAGGTTATTTGCATTTTCAAGTATAAAAAACAATGATGTAGTAGTATTTAATTATCCGTTTGAAATAGATAAACCTACCGATAAAAAAGAAAATTATATTAAGCGTTGTGTAGGCATAGCAGGCGATAGTTTAAAAGTAGTTAACCAACAATTATTTGTAAACAATAAACCTGCTGATAACCCTGCATTGATGCAACATTTTTACAAGGTTACAACCACCGAAGGCATTAGCGAAAAGTTTATTAAAGACAACGATATTACTGAAGGCGGAGCAACAGATAAAGGTTATTTGTTAATAAACTTAACCAATCCTGCTAAAGAAAAGTTGAAAAATTCGCCAGGTGTAGTTTCTATTGAAAGAAACGATACCGTATTTATAAATGGTTACACTGCATTTCAAGAAAAATACCACTGGAGTATTGACGATTTTGGCCCTATTTATATTCCTAAACAAGGTGATGTAGTAGAAATGAACGAAAAGAACTTTGACATTTACGAATTTGCCATTAAACATTACGAAAACAACCCAACTTTAACTTGGGAAAACGGACAAGCCATGTTAGATGGAAAAGTTATAAAATCTTATCAATTTAAGTATAATTATTACTTTATGATGGGTGATAACCGCGATAATTCAGCTGATAGCCGCTTTTGGGGTTTTGTGCCTGAAACACATATAGTAGGTAAAGCCCTATTTGTTTGGATGAGTTGGGATTCTGGTAACAGTGCTGTAAGATGGAAACGTTTATTCAAATCGATTAAGTAAGCGAACAGAGCTTTGTAAAAATGCGTTAGCTATGAATAATATTCCAACTTTTAACTTTCGAAACATTGGTCGTAAAGAAAAGTTAGTAGATATATTACCATGGGATTATTCAAATTTTTACCAAACAGAAAAAGTTCACTGCCACGATTACCATGAATTATTTGTAATTACAAATGGTTCGGGCATTCATCAAATAGATGGTGTAATTCATGCTATTGAAGCCAATTCTTTTCATATTGTCCCCAATTTTTTCTCGCATAAATTTCAACGCGAGCAAGGAACCATTGGTTTTACCATAGCCATTCAAAGTATTTTTATAGAGCAGCTCTGTAATTTTGATAAAGTATCAAATTACAGAGCTCTTTTCGATAAAGAGCATATTATTAATCTTGAAGCTGCCCACTTCAACAGCTTTCACTTTTTTGTAAATGAAATTCAAAACGAAAGCTTAAACGATGCTTACTTGCAAAATATTTGCGCAGCCATTTTACTCAAACTTATTGCATTTATTAAGCCTGAAATTGTTATTGAAAACACCTTTTCGAGTTTGGTTAGGAAAAGCTTAGAGCTTAATTACAAAAAACGTTTATCGAACGAGCAGTATGCCGATATGTTTAATATGACAGCCGTTAACTTTAATGTAAAAGTTAAAAAAGCTACTGGCAAAACAATGATACAAATGCAAAATGAATTGCTTATATCAAACATAAAAAGGCTGCTGTTTAATACCGATACTAATTTAAAAGAAATAGCCTTTGGTTTTGGGTTTAGCGATTATGCGCACTTTTCTAATTTTTTTAAAAAGCATACTGGCAGTTCTCCCATGAGTTTTAAAAAAGACATACAAAACATACAAGATTTGAATAAGAATTGACAACTGGTTTATTTTTTACAATATTAGTTTTGTTAAAAAAATAAAACCATTATGAATTTAACAAAATTAGCTGCTTTAAGTATTTTATTACTTTTTATTTGTGTATGGAGTTTTAAAATCCATTCTATGTCAACAGGAGCCTTAGAAGTTACAGGCATAAACCCTGGCGAAAACTGCACAGCCTGCCATCAAGGTGTAGCCAATAACGATAACAAAGGTGCAATCGCAATTGCAATTGCAGGCAACCCAACTTATTACGAACCGGGTAAAACATACGATGTGAGTGTTACCCTCAATTATCCAGCAAGAACACGATTTGGGTTTGGGTTAAATATTAGAAAGAAAGGATTTTTATTTGCTCCTATTGGCAATTTGACTTCTGAAAGTAATTCAGGAGTTTCGGCACGAGGCACCTTTGTAACACATGAGTTAAAAAGTATTGATGCCACTAACTCTAAAACTTGGTTGTTTAAATGGACTGCTCCTGAAACATTAGATACCTTAATCTTTTACACAGCAGGAATTGCATCCAATAACGATAAAGATGCTACTGGAGATATAACTTATACTACTAACAAAACCATATTTCCTTTGCTAAACACCAGCATAAAAAACACAGCATTAATTAATTGGAAAAGCATTTATCCAAACCCAACACAAAACGAAATTGAAATACAATTTGATGCCATTTCTACTAACTATTTTGAAATAAGCTTGATAGATATAAATGGTAAAACACAAGAAACTTTACTTGAAAAAACACAGCTTTCAGGCTCACAACAACTCCAATTTAAATTTAGACAACAATACCCTAAAGGCATTTATTTTGTAAGGATACAATCAGATAATTATAATGATTATCAAAAAATAATTATATTGTAGTCATATTGATAAATTTTATTTCAACTTAGTCAATAAAATTATAAATTTGGAAAAGATAAAAAAACACAAAACATGAAAAAAACAAAATTAGTTGTTTGCTTATCAGCCATATTTAGCTTACTTATTATTGGATGCTCTCACTATGATGAACTACAAAAAAACAGTAAAGAAAGTTCTACAGGCGATGATGAAAGCCATAACTCAGGGCAAGACTGTATGAGTTGTCATAACAAATCGGGTAATGAGGCTGCAAGTGAAGGCTGGTGGAATGTTGCAGGTACTGTGTATAATGATAATTCACCCGCAAATAATGTAACTGTAGAACTTTGGAGTGAACCAAATGGAAAGGGTTTTCGTATATTAACTTTGACTTCCGACAAAAAAGGTAATTTTTATACCAATAAAATTATAAATTTTAATGGGGGTTGTTATCCTATAATAAAAAATGGCAATAAAACAAAAGCCATGTTATCAGCATTTAAAGGCGGAATGAGTTGCAGCAACTCAAGTTGCCATGGTGGATTAATTGATCAAATAGACATAAAATAAATTATGAAAAAAATACTTTTAGCAACCATACTTTTAAGTTTTGTGGTTTTATCTGGATGTTATTACGATAAAGAAGAGGAATTATATCCAAATTCGACCAACAATACGGATTGCAACGCACCCTTAACTTATAATACTGGTATAAAAACTTTAATAAATTCAAATTGCTCAACTAGTGGTTGCCATGAACCTGGAGGCATTTCGCCCGATTTAAGTACTTATACTTTATTAAAAGCCAGTATTACTTCCGTTAAATTTAGAGCAGTTGATGTAAAAAATATGCCTGGCCCATCTGGAATGAGTGCTTGTAATATAACAAAATTAGATAATTGGATAAAAGCAGGTACGCCTGAATAAATGATGAAAAAAATATTATTACTCAGCTCACTTATTTTATTGATAAATACGGCTTGGGCTCAAGATGATTTATTGGATGAATTGGTTTCGGAAAATAAAAAAGCAACGCCCGTATTAGCTACTTTTAAAGGTACTAGAATTATTACAGGCCAAAGCAATGAAAATATTTCGAAAAAGCATTTAAACTTTTTGATTTTGCACCGTTTTGGTGAGTTAAAAGACGATGCTTGGTATTACAGTTTATTAGGTTTTGATAATGCTACTGTGCGCTTGGCTTTTGATTATGGTATAACCGACAAATTAATGGTTGGTGTAGGCAGAAGTGCACAAATAAAAATATACGACTTAAATGTAAAGTACAAAATTGCACAGCAAACCACTGGTGGAAAACGTAATTTTCCTGTTGCTATTTCTTATTATGGAAATGTAGGAATTGATACCAAAACCTTTCCTGATTTAACAAGAAATAATTATTTTACATCGCGCTTGAGCTTTTGCCATCAATTAATTCTGGCTCGTAAGTTTAATGATAAAGTTTCTCTCCAAATTACCCCAACTGTGGTTCATAGAAACTTGGTTGAAAAAGTAGCAACACCTAACGATATTTATGCTTTAGGATTAGGAGGCTCTTTTAAAATTACACGTAGTACTCGTTTAAATATTGAATATTACCCACGCTTAAATGGTAGAGATTTAACAACAAAAAGTGGATTAGCATACAACGATTATTTAGGAATTGGTTTTGATATAGAAACTGGTGGACACGTGTTTCAGTTAATGTTCAGTAACTCAACTTATATGTATGAGCAAGGTTTTGTAACAGAAACCACAGGAAAATGGAGTGATTTTGGTGTTAGATTAGGCTTTAACTTATCGCGTACATTTTCGTTTGATAACGAAACCAAACACAAATAACCATAAACTGATAATCAACACATAGTACATTGCTTAAATTTGTTTCCATATTAGTAATTGCCTTAGTATGCTTTGGGTTTATATTCATTAATAAAAATACTCCCATTCCAAATAACGTAGTTATTGATAAAATTTTGGTTACCAAATCGAGCCATAAAATGGAAGTTTTTTCGAACAATAAATTGATAAAAACTTACAAAATAGCTTTTGGTAGAGGCGGAAACGATGCCAAACAATTTGAAGGAGATAAAAAAACACCAGAAGGAATTTATACCATAAGCAGTAAAAATAAAGACAGTGGTTACCACAATAACCTAGGTATTTCGTACCCCAATAAGTTTGATATAGAACGCTGTAAAAAGCTTAACAAACCTACAGGTGGCGATATAAAAATTCATGGATTAAAAAATGGATTTGGGTTTATTGGTGGTTTGCACCGTTTGTTTGATTGGACCTTAGGCTGCATAGCCATAACCAATGATGAAATAGACGAATTAAGCGCCCACACTCCTATTGGCACTATTATTGAAATAAAACACTAAAACCACCTATATGAAAAAAATATTTTTAACCTTAGCAACAATTTCGGCATTAGCATTAACTAACTTAAGTGCCCAAGTATTATACAAAGCTAGCAATGCCGAAGTGGCTTTTTTCTCGAAAACACCTTTGGAAAACATTGATGGAAAAACGAACACTGCTACTACTTTATTAAATGTAGAAACCAGAGAAGTAGCCTTTGTTATTCAAAACATTTCGTTCAATTTTCCTAATAAGTTAATGCAAGAACACTTTAACGAAAAATACATGGAAAGTGAAAAATTTCCATTAAGTATTTTTAAAGGAACTATTCAAGAAAAAATAGACTTAAAAGTAGCTGGAACTTATAAAGTAACAGTAAAAGGTAAGTTAAACATACATGGCGTAGAACAAGAAAGAACCATTACTGGAACTATAACTGTAGCCGATGGAAAAATTACTGTTAATAGTACTTTTAAAGTTAAAAATGCTGACCATAAAATAGAAATACCATCTTTAGTAGCTACCAAAATAGCCGAAGAATTAGATGTAACAGTAAATGCTATTTTAGCACCAAAAGCAGCTAAATAATTAATTATCAATATATTACAAAAGCAGCTCAAAAGGCTGCTTTTTTTATGAAAGGATTGTTGTCCCGATAAATCGGGAGTTAGATTGTTATATTGCTGAATTGTTGGATTGTTAAATTGTTTTATTGTTAAAATCCAACATTCATGCTTCGACAAGCTTACCAACCGTAATTCATAATTAAACATTTTATTTGAAACATGAACAATACTGCTCACCACGATGAAAAAATTGCTGCCATGACCTTTGCTTCGGTTTATCCGCATTATGTATTAAAAGTGGAAAAGAAAGGTCGAACCAAAGCAGAACTGCACCAAGTAATAGAATGGTTAACTGGTTTTAACGAACAAAAACTACAAGAGCTGATTACCGAAAAAGTAACCTTTGAAACTTTTTTTGAGCAGGCTAACTTAAATGCCAATGCCACGCTGATAACTGGAGCAATTTGTGGCTACCGAGTAGAAGAAATTACCAATAAACTTACCCAACAAGTTAGGTATTTAGATAAACTGGTAGATGAACTGGCTAAAGGACGTAAAATGGAAAAAATTTTAAGAATTTAAGGAATTATTAAAATAAAAATCCACCATTTTCGTTACCACTTTAAAATAACTTATTTTTAAGATGGTCATTAGTTGGATTACATTTATAAAGAAAACAATAATATCAATAGCATTAACCATTTTGTTATTGGCAACTTATGCTTTTGCAGCATATATAATTGCCTATATACCCGTAAATACTGAGTTTAAAGAATGTAATACCGATGGGGTAGAAATTTATATTTCGACCAATGGTGTACATACCGATTTGGTTTTACCTATACAAAACAACCTGAAAAATTGGAGCATATTTGTAAATCCAGCCGATACCAAACTACAAAACACCAATTACCAATATGTTTCGTTTGGTTGGGGCGATAAAGGATTTTACATTGAAACACCAAGTTGGGACGACCTAAAATTTAAAACAGCATTTAATGCCCTATTTTTTTTAAGCAGCACTGCCATGCATGTAAGTTTTTACGCAAGCATGAATGAAGATGCGCATTGCAAAAAAATTTGTATATCGAAGGAAAATTATACTAAGCTTATTGATTTTATAGACAACAGTTTTGAAAAACAAAACAATTTACCAGTATTAATTAAAGGTGCTAGTTATGGTTATAACGATTTGTTTTACAATGCCAAAGGAACTTACAGCCTATTTTATACTTGTAATACTTGGGCCAACCAAGCCTTAAAATCTGCTCAAGTTAAAGCTTGCATTTGGACATTGTTTGACAAAGGCATTTTTGAAAAGTATAACTAATTTTTTCAGCAGCCTATTTTAAAAATCAATACTAAGCTTACCAGCCTATGCCTACCTTATTAAACCACAAAGCACGACTTGATAATAATGGTTTTTCTATTATTGAAAACATATACTCTAACAAGGAAATAGCGGCCATCATTGAAGCCATAGAGGAAACTGATACTGACAAACCTACTTTTAGAAAAACAGCTGATTTATTTGCTATTAGGCAATTTTTAAATGAGGTTCCTTTTGCACAAGAATTGGTGCTTAACCTTAATTTCAAATCGTTGATTAACAGTATGTTTGGTAGCGATTATTTTGTAGTAAAATCTATTTATTTTGATAAACCCGAGGTTTCTAATTGGTTTGTGGCCTACCACCAAGATTTAACCATATCGGTAAAGGAAAAAGAAGACATAGCAGGCTTTGGACCATGGACCACCAAACAAGGCCAATATGCAGTGCAACCACCACTAAATATATTGCAAAATATTTATACCATTAGGATTCATTTAGATGATGCCAACGAAAAAAATGGTGCTTTAAAAATTATTCCAAAATCGCACTTAAAAGGAATTTACAGGCCCGAAACCATTGACTGGAAAATGGAACAAGAAACCATTTGTAATGTAACCAAAGGAGGCATTATGTTTATGAAACCTTTGCTGCTGCATGGTTCAAACAAGGCAACCAACCGACAAAAAAGAAGGGTAATACATATTGAAATTTCGAATATGGAGTTACCAAGCCCACTACAGTGGGCCGAAAAACTGGTGCTATAAAACCATTAATGTATTGTTAAATTCAGCTTGTTATAGTGCTTTTAATAAATAAGTTTGTAGTAAAGGAAAACACACAAAGCCAATTACTTTTGGGTAGATTGGTGAAGGGTTTTATAGAACTTGTGAGTTATTTGAGAGTTTACAGAAACCCAATGATTTAATATACAATGAAATATATAGGACTGATAAAATGGTTTGATGAGACAAAAGGATTCGGCAAAATAGGAACACCTGACGATGGAGATGTATACATTCATCAAAACAATATTGCAGAAAGAAAAGAAAAAATACTCAAAGTAACTTCTTTACTTTTTGAAATAAAGAAAGATATTGGGGGAATATCTGCGACCAATGCAACTGCGCCAAATACATACGATGATTTTAAGATAATAATGTCTTACCTTAAAAAAAATCCAACAATTCCAATTGAGATAACAAAAAAATACAAAA
The DNA here is from genome assembly GCA_964529175.1 of uncultured Bifidobacterium sp. Taxonomy (GTDB): domain Bacteria; phylum Bacteroidota; class Bacteroidia; order UKL13-3; family UKL13-3; genus JAAFJM01. The sequence goes on along the minus strand of CAZGVO010000013.1, from coordinate 40,285 downwards.
ACAGATGGGGAGCAGTATATTCTAAAAGTGAAGTTGAATCGTATTATTTAGTAGGGAGTTCTATCAGTCAACTATTACGAAAAAAACAAGCAACAGAGATTTTTGAATTGTTCAAAAAATATTTTGATGAACATTATACAGATGGAGATTCTGAATTTATTACGAAATACATTACAGTTACAAAAGAAAAAATAAAGGGAATCAAGCTTGAATTAAACGACTACTTGTTGCAAGAATTTGAAAATAAAAAGGTCAAAAGAAAGGAAAGTGGGACATCAGTAGTATCGTTTCTATTTGATAGTTCTGCCAACAATTTTTTAATTCAAAAACTCATTGCATACTTTCTTGAAAAAGCGAATCCTGAATCTCTTTTTGAAGTTTGGAAGAATAAATCTCACCAAATTGGTTCAAGTTCATTCAGCTTTTTTGAGGATGGTTCAAACGAAGAGACATTCTTTGATTTTCCATCTGAAATATTTTTAAAGAACCAATCAAAAATTAACTCGTATGATTTGAGTCGTATACTGAATCAGTCAAACGGAATTGAAATAGTAAAAGAGATTGTAAATAAGAAAATCTCTAGTCTTGAATCCATTTCCAATAATGCGATAGACGAAGTGCTGAAATCAATTCAAGTGCTCATAAAGGCAGATGTTGTAAGTGAACTTAGGGAATTGTTTGTAATCAAACTTTTAGAGTTATTAAGTAAGTGTGATTTTATAGAAATAAAAAATGAGGACATTACTACTTTCAAATATTTTCTTGACATTGTTAAAAACAAAACGAACAGTCTGAATTACGACAACACAATTCAAAAGTTTAATAAAAATATTTCTGACGAAGTAAAGTTTACACTTTGGCAGACAACAAGATATTTTGTACCCGAAAAAATATTTTTTGACAAATACTTTTACAAACTCTCATACTCCGATTTTCTAAACGCACCAAATGAATTTCATGTAGAATATTTTACAAAGCATTTGAATAAAATTGATGAACTTGAAACTATTGAAAATTTTTGTCTTCTGACATTCCTAGTAGTTGAAACTCCTCACAAAACTATTCAAGAAATATTTCCAAAAATTTTATTGAAATATCAATTAGCTTATTGGCTAAACTTTCCTAAAGGAGATACCTTTTGGGGAAGATACTACCAAGCAGATTATGAGACATCCGACATTACGATTCAACCAGCCAACTTCATTACTTATTTATCAAGCACAGAGAATCTAAATGATTTGCTAATAGCTTCAGAGCTAACAAGCAAAATCCAAGAAATGTATAGGACTAAGACAAGCAACTATTCAAACAACGAGGGGTTTCTAAAACTTAGCGAACAGGAAAGGAAAAACATAATACATGAGCTTCTTCCACAAGCAGAAGTATTTTCAAATACCAAATTGGTTGAATTGTTCAAAACTGCTATAAGTAAGTCTATAAATGAAGATTGTGTTTCACTTTGTAAATCTTTCATACCAAAATTTATAAATGAAGATGTCATAAGTTTAGACGAGTTAATCAAAATTATTAGCAACATAGAAATTGACATTAAATTTCGTCAAGAAATTTTTTTACATATTAGTGAACAATCATCCAAGTTTGAAAGAGTATCCCTCTGGCTTAAAGGTTATAGTACAAAAGTTGATTTAAATGAAGTCCTTGAAGTTTTTGAAAAGTTTCAATTAAATCAACAACCCAATTTGCTACGTAAATTATTCTCTTTAATTCAAAGGAATAAAGTTAATACTATTGAAAGTTACATTGATCAACTTTCAACTCTTGCGACAAATCAGAAACTTAATCTTGATGTTAGAATTTGCCTTACTGTTATCAACTCACTTAACAATCGGCAAAACTACATTGGAGAAAATATTATTTCTGAATTAGTTTGCCAATATGTAAATGAGAATGTAAGTGAATTGGTTCAGGTTTATGATTTGTTTCAGGAATGTAAAGGTAGAACATGGATGACAGTCGGAGATGAAACACAAAAGAATTGGTTTCTAAATATTGAGGGCAAAGAGTTTCATGTTGACAACGATACTGTTACTTTAAACGGCAGAAACTACCTATTTGACAAAGAGAAAAGGACTGTTGAGATTGAAGGTGAAACCTATTCTTTCAGATGGTCAAAAAAAGAAAACAACATTTTTGGAAAGTTATATGATAAACCAATTGGTGTTACTTTTTGTGATGCAGTAAAATCACAGTTGGATGAAACATTAAATAGACATTTTTATTGGTGCTGCAATAGTAAGTGTTATTCGCCTTGTCAAACCGACAATATTCACCTTGAGTGGAGCAAGTATTCATTAAGAGATTTCATAAAGATTTTGAAACTACCTTTTGAAGAGGAAAAATATTACAGATTTGTAAGTATTGTTAATCGTGCAAACAGGTTGATGAAAAAGCTAAAATGCACTTCGTGTAATAACCTATTGAGAGACCAAAGAACTTCCGAGTTTGCATTTTATAGAGTAACTACATTTCATTGCACAAATCCTGAATGTTCCAAGCTACATGAAGTTATATACCTTAACCATTGTCTTAATTGGAGGTGCCTAAATGTCGTTGACAGCAGAATTTCTGTGACTTGCCCAAACGGATGGTATATCTGTGATTCGTGCAGTAATTGTTGTTCGCAAGACAAGCTGGAAAAACGCCTGGCTAATTTGATTACGAATAATGCTTTCAATCCCAACAACCCACGACACCAGAAACTAAAATATCAAGTTGACAATAACCTTGGACATATGGAGAGAGAAGAAAAGTATAATCACAAAACTGGAGACAAAATAAAAGGTTAAGACAGAAACAGATTATCTGTAAATATTGATTTTAAAAACAAACTATTTATAAAATGTGGCCCTTATTAATCACATGCCTTTCAGTCATTTTTCCAATCAAACATTCACTTTATGATTCACCAATTAAATAAAGAACAATTGAAAATTTATCATTTGTATGGTGGCGATATGGATGCAATTTATAGAAATAACCATGCAACGGAATTGGCTGTTTTTGGTAATCAATTAAACCATACTTGGGTATTTATAGCTAGCAAACTACACGACATGGAACTGATTGCTAAACAACAAACTTCATTTGAATACTGCAAACAAACCTTAACAGAATTATTAGAAAAAACAGATACTGAAACTTATAATTTGTTTACTAAAAAAATCCCTTTTTATGCAGACTTTCAACAAGTAAAACAAATTTTAGAAACCATTAAAGGTTTTACCACAGAAGAATCGGATACAGTTTGGGCGGGTTATGACAATGGAAAATCGTTTTTAATTGACCTCCATAACGATATTACTAAAATTGCTTTTTGTGATTTTGAAACATTAGATAAACTGAATCTGGAATTTGCCCCAACTTCAACTTATCAAGAAATTTCTTTATCAAATGGTTGGGCAAATGATTTTCTAAACCTTGCACAGCAATTCGACAACTTGTATGAAAAAATAAAAAAGCATTGAACTATTATAACTTGTAAAGATAAAGTAACAACCATATTAAATACCTACAAACAAAAAATGCGGCAAGGAAAACCTTGCCGCATTTTTTTATTATTTATTTCCAAAAAAACTTATTTAATCAGTTTAAGGGTTGTTTGTTGGTTATTTAAAATTACAGTAACAAAGTAAATACCTGATTTAAAGTCAATTGTATTTATTACTAATTCATTTAAACCTTGTTTTACCAATGTATTGGTATGTAATACTTCTCGGCCAGTAATATCAATAATGCGTACCGCTGCATTACCCGAAACTTTTGATTGAAGTGCTAAAGTTACTTCGTTTCCAATAGGATTTGGATAAGCTGTAAAGGTTATGTTATTGGCATTTAAACGAGCTAAACCACTAACTACTGGAGTTGAATCTAACTGAATAGCAAAATCTTTAATTGCAATTCCCCAACCAATAGAACCAATTGGAGTTGCCATACCATTATTTAGGTTTAACATGTATAACATATCGTTGTTATTCATAGTATTGGCTATAAAGTATGCTTCGTTGCTATCAGTTTCATGGTTATAATAAACATCCATGTCGCTAGTTCTGTCCATGGCATTTACCATAATATTTGAAGCTGCAATGGTATTTAAAATACCAGCATTGGGTGGATTTTGTGTACCAAACACATTTAACGAATCATCAAAAATATACATGGTAGTGGTGGTGGCTCCTACTTTGCTATTGCTGTAAGCTACTGTAGCCACATAAGGATTGGCACCTGCATTCATATCGCTAATGTTAAAAGCCAATGTTGAGTCAACTGCTGCTAACATACCAGTTAATTGATTAATGCGGTAGTTTTTATTGTTTGATGTAACCACGCGCATTCTATCAGCTACTGGATTAAAATCAACACCTACATTACCACTTAAGTCGATACCCGAAATAGAATCGGCACTAACTGGAGTAGCTAAACCACTAACAGGATTAATGGTATAAACACGAGCCACCATGGTATTGGCATTATAACCTAAACCATACATTTTTAAATCAGTAGCTCTTACATCCATACCTACCAAAACTTGTCCATTGCTTAAACCACTTACAGGAACATGGGTAAGAATTTGACTTGGATTACCGGTATAAAACGAAACCAAATAGTTATTTTGGGTTAAGGCATAAGCCATTTTACCCATAGGTGCACTTTTAGTAAGTTGAATAGGAACTGCAATATCTTTAAGTGCTAAACCTGTGTTTCCAACAAAACCAACTTTGCCTGAAGTTAAATTTACCAAATATAACACATCGTTGGTATTAGTGCCTGAGTTAGCTACTAAATAGGCTTCGTTTTGCATGGTTTGTGGATTGTAGTAAATATCCATATCGCTTGTTGCATCCATCGCATTTACCATTAAACCGGTTTTACCTATGGTATTTTGCACTCCATTATTTGGTGGATTTTGTAAAGTAATTACATTTAACGAATCATCAAAATTGTACAAGGCTGTGGTAGTTGCACCAGGATAGCTATTGGTATAAGCACCACTTGCTACTCTTGGCATTGCTCCTGCATTTACATCGGTGGTGTTATACATTAACATACCATCAGTTGCTACCAAGGCACCTGTAATTGGGTGTAAACGATAATTTTGTCCGCCACTTGTAATTACACGAATACGATCAACAGTTGGATTAAAATCAAAACCTACTTTTCCATTCAACATTAAGTTAATAGAGCTACCAACAGTCATAGCCATTTTTGAAGCAGTATCTAATTTATATAATTGTGCTTGGTTCATGCTCATGTTATAACCTAAAAGGTACACTTCGCCAGTAAGCGGACGCACATCCATACCTACAATATCTTGCGAGCTTGCCACACCTGTAATAGCCATTGGTGCACTGTGCATGGCAGGATTAGCAGCATCAAACATAACCAACTCGTTTGCATTGGTTAATCCTAAAATTGTTTGCGAACGTGCCATTACTTTTACCATGGTATCTTGCATTACAGTAATATCTACCACTGCTACTCCATAACCAATGCTTCCCATATTTTGAGTAGCACCTGTTGTTAAATTAATGCCATATAAGTTATCAAAATTATTATTGCTGTTTGCACTTAAATATGCCCAATTGGTTTGCGTTAAATGGTTGTAGTAAATATCTAAATCAGTAGTTCTATCTATTAAATTTTGCATAATGCCACTTGCCCCAACGGTAATTTGTGTACCATCGTTTGGAGGGGTTTGCATGTTTAAGGTATTTAACGAATCATCGTAAGTGTACATAGTAGTGGCAGTAGTACCAGCAAAACTATTGGTATATGCAGCAGTGGCAATATTTGGCATTTTGCCTACATTTACATCGGCCATACCATAAGCCAAATTGCCATCGGTAGCAGCTAATAAACCAGTAAGTTGATTGATACGGTAATTTTTTCCTTTTGATGTAACCACACGTAATCTATCAGCCACTGGATTAAAATCAACACCAACTGTTCCACTTAAATCAATATTGGTGATAGAATCGGCACTAACTGGCATTAACATAGCCGTATTTACATCCAACATAAATACTTTAGCTACCATATTAACCGAATGGTATGCTAAAGCGTAATATTGGCGATTAGCCACACGCATATCCATACCTACTAAATTATAACCCGCAGGTAAACCTGCTATAGGCATGGCATTAACTATGTACCAAGGTGTATTGCTGTAAAAGCTAATTAAGTTATTATTTGATGTTAAACCATACATTATGTTACCAGAAACAGCAGGCATGGTTCTATCAATTAAAATAGCAATATCCATTACCGGTTGATTAAGCGCACCTACTGCCATGGTAGCACCAGTAGTTAAGTTCACACGGTACACACTATCAAGCATTGATGAGCCAGTATTAGCCACTAAATATGCATCATTAGTACGTGTAGTTGGGTTAAAATAAATATCAAAATCGGTGGTTGGGTTATTCCAATTTATTTGAATACCTAAATTACCAATTGTATTTTGCACGCCATTGTTAGGTGGATTTTGAGCAGTTAATACATTTAAAGAATCATCAATATTGTACAAAGTAGTTGCTGTAGATGCAATAAAACTATTGGTGTATGCAGCACTTCCAATATTTGGTTTTACACCAAAATACATATCGGTTCCGCTATAAGCTAACATACCATCAGTAGCTACAATAGCGCCAGTGGTTGGGTGTAATCTATAATTTTGTTTATCGCTGGTTACTACTCGTATTCTATCAACAGTGGGGTTAAAATCAAATGCCACACGCCCGCTTAACACGAAGCCAGTTATAGGATTTCCAACAGCAGCTACTGCTAATGTAGTTGGATTTACGGTAAATAATTGCCCTGTTTGTAAGGTGCTGTTATACCCTAAAACATATACTTGCCCAGTAGCAGGACGAATATCCATACCTACTAATTGGGTGCCCATAGGCAAACCGCTTATGGCAATGGGCATAGTAGCCATAGCAGGATTTGAAACATCGAACGAAAACACTTTGTTATCGTCTGTAATAGCAATGGCTTGCTGCGCATTGGCTTTTTGGCCAAGCAATAAAGCTAATGCTGAAAATGCACTGAGTAGGATTCTTTTCATGTTTTTAAAATTTAGTTTACGTCACATACGAGAATTTACTTCGGTGAGATTTAAAGTTATTTTAAAAAAGAATATCATAGCGTTGAAATAAGTTGTTTTAGTTTTAATAATAAATATGTTTGTAAAAGAAAATGACCTATTATAGAATAATCTAAGCTCAAGTAAAATATATTACCTAAAAAACTAATGAATGACGAAAACAAAATAGCGGAGATTTTAAAGAGAAGAGCATATTTCGATAAACATTTTCCACCAATTTATGGATTCAACTTTAGACAAGATATTTCTTTTGTGCTATCCAATTCATGTCCATCGTGTGGTTATATGACTCTTTACAGTAGGTGCTGTTGGAACATTTGTGCTTTTTGCTTTTGGCAAGATGACGGACAAGATAACCATGATGCACAACAAGTTTTTGGAGGCCCAAATGGCAACTACTCTCTCACTTCACATAGACTTGAAATGTACGATTGGATGGCTGAGCTAAAAAACATGCAAGAACCTAACGATTCAATTGAAACAAAAATTGGTTCTGCATTGAATGAACTTGATACCTTTATAAATAATAATGAGGTAAACAGAGATTTAGTAACTAGGAAAATTGAATTACTATTTAATTTGTTTGACAAACATAGAGGAATTGAAAATGAAAATTTTACACAATGGAATGTTGTTAATGAGAAAGAAACTCCGGAGGTAAAGCTTGCTCATGACAATACAATACCAAAAACCAAGCGTTCATGGTGGCAAAAACTTTTCAGTTTCGAATAAAGTTTATAATGATTTGATTTTTTAACAAACAGCTCAAAACTAACTTGAAACAAATGAATAAAATAGTAAATAGTAACATAAAAAAAGACTTTACATACTAATAATTGTTATAGTTTTTTATTTAATTGTGATACACAAATTACCTTCTTGAGTTTTAATAACAAATTGATTTGATTAAGTTATCAAAATAATTGAAAGTTATATCTAAATATTATTGATTTTTTATATTATTGAAAATTAATAAAATAAGATATGAAAAATGCAATTAATTGGTTTGAAATCCCTGTAACTGATTTCGAAAGAGCAAAAAAATTTTACGAAACAATTTTAGAAGTGCAAATTATGGAAATGCCATTTCCTGATGGAAGATATGGTATGTTACCAGCAGATATGAATGAAGGTGTAGGTGGTGGACTTGCCCAAGGAGATGGATTTACACCTTCTGATAAAGGAACTATTGTGTACTTAAATGGTGGCGAGGATTTGAATGGTGCTTTAAGTAGAGTAGAACAAGCAGGTGGTAAAATTATTATACCTAAAATTTCAATTGGTGGAAATGGATTTATGGCTCATTTTATGGATACCGAAGGAAATAGAGTAGCACTGCATTCTATGAAATAATTACACATGGCGTATAGCATTGAATTAGCAAACAGAATACGACAAAAACTTGCTGAACTTCCCAACATTGAAGAAAAAAAATGATGGGAGGTTTAACTTTTATGTATAATAACAAAATGTGTGTTGGCATAATAAAAGATGAGTTGATGTGTCGTATTGACCCTCTAATACAAAATGACTGTATTGAAAAAATTGGTTGTAGAGTAATGGATTTTACAAAAAGGCCAATGAATGGATATATAATGGTAAATGAAATTGGTATGCAATCGCAACAAGATTTTGACTATTGGATAAACCTTGCACTTGACTTTAACAAAAAGGCTAAATCTTCTAAGAAAAAAACAAAGTAAATGATGAAATTGCCATTTATATTTACTGTTGTATTTTAAATTTTACATAGCCAGAAAGAGAAGTTATTTTATATTTATTTACTTTCTGTAACCATTTATTAACTAAACCTAAATGACCTATAAACTTATCATATTTTTAGCCATCTGTTTTGTATCAGCACCTTGTTTGTGGGCGCAAAATGTAACTCAACTTACCATCAAAAAAATAAAAGGAAGTTATAACAATACCATTAAACTACCTGCTAATTTACGAATTGTAAAATACGATGAAGATAGAATATTGCTTAAATTAGATAGCATTAGCAACGGTTATTTTTATGGCAACAAAGGCCAAGACAGTATTTTAATCAATGAAATTAAAGCCATAAATACCAGAGGACTGAAGGAGTATATTAAGTATCCAATGGCAGCAACTTTTACTGCCATTAGTTTGGGTGCAGCTGTTTTTACTATTTACGCATTTAACTATCCAGTGGTGGTATGCGATGGAAATGGAGGCTGCAATAATGAAATCTATCCATTTATTGGAATGGGTTATATGGGTACATTTGGACTATTAGCTACAACCTTTTACCTTTTGCCAAAAACAAAATTTAGCAGCCATAAATATAACTTTAGCACCCACTAAAACATTACAGTTATTTACATTTTCTTATTAAATTAATACCACCCAATTACATAACCTATGGCTACCGAAATAGAACACAAATACTTAGTAAATACCGAACTTTGGTTACAAGAGGTACCAGATAAAAGTGTTGAAATAAAGCAAGGATATTTACTAACCGACCCCAATAAAACCATACGTGTAAGAACAAAAGGACAAATAGGTTTTATTACAATAAAAGGTAAAAACATAGGTGCCAGCAGACCTGAATTTGAATATGAAATTCCGCTAGCAGATGCCAACCAGCTGATAGCTAATTTTTGTAGTAATGTTATTGAAAAAACAAGGCATTATGTTTTTTATAAAAATAATACTTGGGAAGTAGATGTGTTTGATGGTTTAAACCAAGGCCTAATAGTAGCCGAAATAGAATTAAACAGCGAAGAAGAACTTTACCAAAAGCCTGATTGGGTTACTAAAAATGTAACCGATGATACCAAATATGCCAACTCAAATTTAAGTATTAAACCATTTAGCACTTGGTAACCTAAATGGCTATTTTTATTAAACCTTTTGTAAAAACAATGTTTATTGCCTTAGGCATTTTTGTTTTTGGCTGTTTAGGTGCATTGTTTTTAGATGGCCATTACAGAAATGCAGTATTATTTTTATTACAATACTTTAATGGCGAGCACATACATTTTATTGGTAAAAACTTCCATTTATTTGCTAGCTATAATTTTATTTTTTCAGCAGGTATTTATAGTTTATTGGTTTATTTATTCATAAAAAACTCCCCTAACAAAAAAATTATAATAAACCCATTATCAATTATTTACATATTAATTATAACTACCTTATTAACTGTCAAATTAGATAGCGAAATAATGGTTTTAAATTGCACAGCATGTGATGATGGTATTTTAACTATTGATTACTCCCAAATCAATCACGATAAGTATTTTATTATGAGTTTAAGTAGTTCGTTGCTCTATTTATCAATAACATTTTTAATAGCTATAAGAAAAAAGAAGGCAAAAGATTTAACTCCATAAGTTTGGGTTGAACCCATAAAAAGCAAGTTATAACTTGTTTTCTAGTTTGTATTTCTACCATTTATTTGTGCGCATACCAAATAAACAAAAAAATTAGCTTAATTAGTTGTGATAAATATTTAAAAACCAACTTTAAAACAGTGATTGAAGAACAGTTAAATAATTTCGTTTACCACTACTCCTACCTAACTTTATTTGTGCTAAGTTTTATTTACTTTTTGGCATTATATTTTGGTATAGCACCTTTATTTAATGGCATTTGCAAACTATTAGCTAAAAAACAATGGATACATAAAATAGTAGCAAAACAAGTTACACAAAAGCAAATATGGTTTGAAATAAAACACTCTTTGAAATCAATTTTAGTTTTTGGAACATCTATCATTCCAATTATTTATTTGGTAAGGCAAGGCCATATTGATTTATTGTCCAATACTTATTTTAATATTATTTGGGGTTTATTGGTGTTAAATATTTGGAACGAATTGCATTTTTTTATCATTCATAGAATAATGCATTTGCCCTTTTTTATGCAAAAAGTTCATTATATCCATCATCATTCAAAAGTGCCAACTGTATATTCAGTTTATAGTTTCCATTGGTTTGAAGCTTTATTATTAAGCACAGTGCCTTTAACCATTGCTTTGTTTATTCCATTTTCGTTTGTAGCCATAGTTTTATATCCGTTAGCTAGCATACTGATAAATTTTTCGGGCCATTGCAATTACCGATTTGGAAATGGAACAGCTAACCAATGGCTACTTTTTGGCAGCAACCATAACGAGCATCATTATAAAAACAAAAAAAATTACGGCTTTTTGCTCTTAATTTTCGATAATATAATTTCAAAATTCCCTAAAAAATAAATATTTATTATGAACGAAGTTTATATAACCAGCGCAGGTGTATTTTTACCTAATAACCCAATTCAAAACGATGAAATGGAAGATTATTTAGGAAGATTGTATGGAAAAGATAGTTCTTTAAAAGCGCGTATTTTAAAGCAAAATGGTATTAAACAAAGGTATTATGCCATTAATAAAAACCAAGAAAGCAATTTTTCTAATGCTGAACTTGCAGTAAAAGCCATTGAAGCAGCCATTGCTAAAAGTGAATTGCGCTCAAAAGAAGTAAGTTTATTGTGTACCGGCACTACCCAAGGCGATTTACCAATACCTGGTTTTGCAAGTATGGTGCATGCAGGCCTCGATTTTAACAGATGCGAAGTAGCCAGTTTTCAAAGTGTGTGTGCCAGTGGTGTTATGGCTTTAAAAAATGCCTTTTCGCAAATAAAAAGTAACGAAAAACAAAATGCGGTTTGTGTTGGCAGCGAGCTAGCTAGCCGCATGTTTAAAGCATCGCGCTTTGAAGCGCAACAAGTAAAAGCATTGCCTTTTGATACCGAGTTTTTACGTTGGATGCTGTCGGATGGTGCAGGTGCTTTTGTATTAGAAAATAAAAAGAGTAAAAGTAGTATTTCGCTAAAAATAGAATGGATTGAAATAAAATCGCATGCCAACGAATTTCCGGTTTGTATGTACACCGGCAAAACCGATAATACCAACGAAAAAGAGCAAACTTGGCTTGATTACCCAAACTATGAAACAGCATCTAAAGCTGGAGCCATTAACTTACAGCAAGATGTAAGATTATTAGATAAAGTGGTGCAAACTGGAGTAGCACATTATTTTGAATTAATTGACGAGGGCAAAATAAAAAAAGACCAAGTAAATTGGCTTTGCTGCCATTACTCGTCAGAGGTATTTAAAAAACCTATTCAAGATTTAATGGAAAAAGGCGGTGGGGCCATAGCCGAAGAAAAATGGTTTAATAACTTAACCACCAAAGGTAATACAGGTTCGGCTTCTATATTTATAATGCTTGAGGAGTTAATGTATTCTAATAAACTAAAACAAGGCGATACCATATTATGCATGGTACCAGAAAGTGGCAGATTTATTACTTCGTTTATGCAATTAAAAGTGGAAACACCTGAGCATAAAAACGAAATGAGTTTTCCTTACCGAAAAGTTGAAACGCCCGAGCTAAATGTGAATAAAAATGAAACTTCAGAATGGCTCATTAGGCAATTGGCGCAAATTTGGATTGATTTTGAAACAGAACTTTTAAAAGTACCTGTAGTTACTAAAATACATGCAGGCAAACTAAGCTTGGCCGATTACAAACTTTTATTGCACGATTTAAGGCAACAAGTAATTGATGGTTCGCAATGGATTTCGAGAGCTGCATCTAATATTGATATTGAGTTATTTGAATTACGTTCGGCATTTATTAAACATACGGCTGCTGAGCATAAAGATTATCAAATGTTGGAAAAAAACTTTGTAAACTTAGGCGAAGAACTTTCGGCCATTCAAACCAACGAAAAAAATATTGGTAGCCTATCGTTATCGGCATTTATGTTTCAACAGGCCAGCAAGCCAAACCCAGTTGATTTATTAGGCGCCATGTTTATTATTGAAGGAATTGGCAAACGCTTGGCAAGCTACTGGGGTTTAATGATTAAAGAACAACTTAATTTAACCAATGAGCAAGTTTCGTTTTTTACCTACCATGGTGTAGCCGATGAAAACCATTTCCATAAACTTGAAGAAGCTTTAAACCACCCAAGTATGAATATGGAAATAGCTAAAAAAATAGCTAAAACAGCTAAAACTACTGCTAAACTTTATAAACTGCAATTAGAAGAACTAGGAAATTACTAGCTTTGAAAAAACACTCAATTTTTACCCATAAACTTACTTTTACAATAACATATGGAAAACGATAAAAACAATACTTTTACCAATCATGACGAAAGAGACCCAAACCCGTGGTTAGCCATGTACCTTGATTTAAGTATTCCAATAAACGATACTACCAAACTATGTTTAATGCGAGATAATGACTCTAAATCGACCAAGTTTTTGTTACCAATTATTAAAGTGGTTTCTAAAATTTTGATGTTTATTATCCATGTATTTAAGTTTTTCTTTCCTAACCTCATTAACTCTTCAAAAATATTGCATAGAATACTTTCGTGGGGTTTAAAAAACTTTGTAAGCAAGGATGCCAACCTATTGATTTTTAGACATTTTCATGTAGGAAGTGAAATAATGGAATTTATAGCTTCCAATATTGATGGAATTGAAATAAAAACATCGCCATTAAAGCCTTATAATTTTGAAGATATAAAAGATGATTTATTTTTAAAACACGATTTAAACTTATACAATTTTGTAATAAAGTTAAACAAGCAACTCAAAGAAAAAGGCATAGCCATTAAAGGCAAAAAACCTTTAGATTTAAGTATGATTTCTATTGACCAATTTAACCATATTGAGTTTCCAAATAAATTTACCAATGTATTAGATTTACGTTCGGCTATTGAATTATTTACCCCATTTTACCAACTCTTTTTAACCTCAAACGATTTTGTGAGGGCATCAAACTCGTTGCAATTAGATGAAACCATTGCCATTTATACCTCGCAAATTTTAGGAACTCCGGGCCATTTAGGATTGGTAAATAACAAACATCCAATGGTGCCAGAAACTACTTACAGTGCAGCATATCGTTTGGTTTTGCATGGCTTGGCAGCCGAAACGCTTCATGAAATATTGGTAAATATGAAGTTACACAAAAATACAGATGGCATTATGATTCCAAAAAACTAGTTGATTTGATTATTGGTAAACGCTATTTATTAATAAAATTTTAGCTTTTGATTTGAGCTAAAAAGCATAAAATTGCTGTTACCAATGAGAGTTAAACCATACCTTACCTTACTTATAATTTCTGTTTTGTTTATTGGCAATGCCTTTGCTCAAAATGAACAAGAACAGTTTAAAGCCAAAAGCGAACGCATTTTATACTTTTTTCAAACCGCTAATTACGATAGTGTAACTAACTTAATTAATGAAGAGCAAAAAATGTATCATAGCCCAACAGCTATAGCATCTAACTACAACCCAGTAGCCGAAAAATATGGCAATATAAAATCGTTTAGATTTGCCGGTTATAAAGCTTATTACGATCAAATTAACATAGAATATGTGGCTAAAACAGCCTACAATATTGATATATTAATTCAGTTTGGTTTTAACCGCTTTAACCAAAAACTTATTTTATATCGTTTTTTAGAGGCCTTTAAAAATTATGCCATTCCTGATTATGCGCAAGCCGAAAAATACGAAGAAGAATTAATTCCCTTTGCTGCTGATTCCATGTATCCGTTAACTGGATTTTTAAATAGACCAATCAGTAAACAAAAATTGCCTTTGGTAATTATTATACCTGATGCTGGCCCCACTGATGCTGATGGAATTTATGTATCAAAACCTTATAAAGATATTGCGACAGGTTTGGCTAGTAATGGTTATGCAGTGTTTAGATACAATAAACGTAGTTTAAATTATGGTTTTAGTTTTTCGCAAGATAAAATTAACGGAAAACCTTTTACTCCAGAAATTGATGTATTAGATGATTTGCAAGCTGTAATAAATTTACTTAAAAAAAATCCAGCTATTGATAGTAACCGTGTTTATTTATTAGGGCATGGCGAAGGTGCTTATTTAGCACCCTATGTAGCTAGCAAAAATCCAACTTTAAAAGGCATTATTTTAATGAATGGCAATGCCAATCATCCGCTTGAAATGATGATAGATCAAAACACTTATTTGGTTAAAATATTGCCCCATAAAAAAGAGCATTTTGATGAAGATAACTCCAAAGCAAAAATTGTTTTAAAACATAAAGTAAAAGAAAATACACCTTATACCCTATTGCCTCACGATTTGCCAGCAAGTTATTGGTTATGGATAAATAGTTATAATCAACTAAAAACTGCCAAAAAACTTACTTTGCCTATATTTATAATGCAAGGCGCGCGCGATTACCAAGTAGATAAAAAGAATTTTGCCATGTGGCAAAAAAAGCTAAAAAAGAATGCCAATGTATCGTATAAAATGTATGATAAAATGAACCATATTATGCACGAAGGTGTTGGTGAATCAACCTTTAGCGAATACTCTATTCTACAACATATTCCAATAGAAGTAATTAACGATTTATTGAATTGGTTGAATAAGAATTAGGTTTTTATTGTTATTTCTAAAAACATAAAAAAAAGCTACTCCAATAATTGAAGTAGCTTTTTTATTTTATAACCAATTTAAATTTTAGTCTTTTAATACACTTCTGGCAATAACTAGTTTTTGAATTTCGCTAGTTCCTTCGCCAATGGTACATAATTTTGAATCGCGGTAAAATTTCTCTACCGGGAAATCTTTGGTATAACCATATCCGCCAAATATTTGAATAGCTTCAGTGGCAGCCCAAACACATACTTCCGATGCATAATATTTAGCCATAGCACTTTCTTTAGTCATTGGCAAACCACGCATTTTTAAATCGGCAGCTTGTAAAGTTAATAACTCAGCTGCTTCAATTTTTACAGCCATATCGGCTAATTTAAATGCAATGGCTTGGAAATTAGAAATTGGTTGACCAAATTGATGACGCTCTTTTGAGTATTTTAAAGCAGCTTCGTAACTTCCTTTAGCTATTCCTAAACTTAGTGAGGCAATTGAAATTCTACCACCATCTAATATTTTCATGGCTTGTTTAAAACCATCGCCTACATTTCCTAACACTTGGTCTTTGTGTATGCGGCAATCTTCAAAAATCATTTCAGCAGTTTCGCTTGCGCGCATACCTAATTTATTTTCTTTTTTACCGCCTTTAAAGCCCGGAGTTCCACGTTCTACCACAAAAGCAGTAATTCCATGCGAATCTAATAATTCGCCAGTACGTGCTAAAACTACAGCTACATCGCCAGTAATACCATGAGTAATCCAGTTTTTCGAACCGTTTAATACCCAATAATCACCATCTTGTTTAGCTACACATTGCATACGCATGGCATCACTTCCAGTATTGGCTTCGGTTAAACCCCAAGCACCAATCCACTCGCCAGTAGCTAATTTAGGCAACCAACGCTTTTTTTGTTCTTCGTTTCCAAATTGTAAAATATGGCCAGTGCATAAACTGTTATGTGCAGCCATACTTAATCCTACCGAACTGCAAACTTTAGTAATTTCAACTATTGCAGTTATGTATTCAAAATAACCTAATCCAGCTCCACCGTATTCTTCAGGTACTAACACACCTAATAAACCCAATTTACCCATTTCTTGCATGGTTTCTTTAGGGAAAATTTGCGCTTCGTCCCATTCCATTACGTAAGGGCGAATGTGTTTTTCTGCGAAATCGCGCGCCATTTGCGCTACCATTATTTGATTTTCTGTTGGCTCAAAATTAAGCATAGTAAGAATTTGTTTTTAGTTTTTAAGTTTTGGCAATAATAGCTTTGTTTACCCAAAAATTAAAGCTAATTTATATTTACTAATTTTAACTTTTTGTATTATTAAAAAAATTGTCTAAACCAACTAATAACAAAGACTATACTGAAAAATATTTAAGATAATTATAAAACAAAATAACCAACAACTATTAAAAAAAGAAGCTAACTTTTGCTTGCTAAGTAGTTTATTTTGCTTTATTTGTAATAAGAAAAAATTATAAACCATGAAAATTACCAATCTTTTAGCTATTACATCTATTACTTTAATAGTTGCTTGTGGAACCGAAAAGAATGAAATTACCAATGAAGTAAATTCATTTAAAGCCTATGCAGATTCAATACTAGCAGCAAATACTGAATATGTAGCAGGAGTTGATACCATTTTTACGGAGGTCCCTAAATCACCAACCGAACCTTTTGAGGTTGTAATTGATACCATTATTGAAAAACACTCTAATTTATTGGATACCACAAACCATTGGAATAACAATTCAGTACAATTACTAAATAAATACAATTCAATGGAGCAACATTTGGATTCAGCAAAAAGTAAAATGGATAATAAAACCTTAGAATTGTATGAGTCTCTTAAACAGAAAATGAATGCTATAAAACAGCCAATTCATTAGGCTATTTTAGAAAAATAAATAAAGGAGTACCACAAGCCATTATTCTAACACTCCATAAATTTTTATGCGGTTCAAAATAGAATCGTTAATAATTTTTATGTTTAGCAATTCGTTAAAGTTTTTATACTTACCATGCTGATTGCGGTAATTAACTATTACTCGTGCTACTTTAAATTTAAAGTATGGATGCATTTTTAACTCATCTTCCGTTACAGTATTGAGGTTAATGCGCTTGGCTTTATTGGCATCTACATATATTTTACCTTGTAAATCGTATAAAATATCTTCATCAAAACCCCAAATTTCGGTTAATTGATTCAGGTTTAAAAAGCCACCTAATTTGGTTCGCTGTTCTATAATTCTGCTAGCTAACTTTGGCCCAATTCTATACAACTTTACTAATTGTAACGAGTCGGCAGAATTTAACTCCAAAGGTGCAAATTGTTTAGGCTTATTATTTTTGCTTGTGTCAGCAAATGCAGCAGTTTTACTATTAATAAATTCATTGTTATCAAGCTGAATGTATGGCGTTAGTTTATCAACTAATTCCTCCTTTACACCATAAATTTTCTTTAACCCTTCAACCGATTTTATTTTGCCGCCTTTACTCAAATAGTTTTTAAGTGTGGCAATGTTTCTATCGGTAAAACCCAACTGCTTTAACTCTGCCTCGGTAGCCGTATTCGGATCAAATGCAAAAAGCTCACTATCAGATATTTCAGAAAATGAAGTTTTTACACTCAACGAATCCAATTCAGCCATTTGACTGATAGCAATATTTAAATCATTAACTGGTTTAAAGTATCGGTAAATAGTTGGCAGCAGCATTACCACCAACAAAACAGCAGTTAATAACAAAACACCTTTTCTTTCACTAGGCGAAAAATAAAGGTACATTTTTATAAATTTTTCTAATCTAAGCTTAGCTTTCTTCATCTCGTCTGCGTTGGCGTGGCGGATTTATTTTAGGGTTTTTTATAAAAAAAATATACAACATCAAAAATACAAACGCACCACCAAAAGCTTCGCAAATAAACCAAAACCAAAAGCTTGATTGTTCAGGTTCGGTAGCCAATTTTGGAACTTCGGCTTGTAATAAAATTAATAAATTTAACATTTTTTTGGTATTAATTGCTGGTGTTATGTTGTTCTAATTGTTGTTTTAAAATGGCTAAACCTTGCTCAAAATTATGCGGATTATAACCCAACTCTTTGCGCGCTTTATCTAATATAAAACCAGTAATTGGTGGGCGTTTAGCAGGTTGTTTAATTCCCTCGCTGGTACTAATATTTAATAACGATTTATCTAATTTCCAAAAATCGGCAACTCTATAAACCAAATCAAATACACTCATAAAATCGCTCCCGCTAATATTATAAATGCCTTGTGCTTTTTTATCAGCAGCTAATTTACAACCCATAGCCAAATCTTCGGCCAAAGTTGGGGTTCTAAATTGGTCAGAAACCACATTGATACTTTTGCCGCTTTCTAAAGCTCCTTTTGCCCAAAGCACTATATTGCTTCGGCTCATATCACTAACTATTCCATAAACTAAAACTGTGCGTAGTATAGCCCAACTTTTTGAATACTTGATGACTACCTCCTCCCCTTTTTGTTTCGATAAACCATAATAACTTAATGGATTTGGTTTTTCAGTTTCCAACAACGGGCCATGGGTTCCATCAAAAATAAAATCAGTTGAAACCTGAACCAAATGTGTATTATGCTCATTACAAGCATTTACCAAATAAGTAACTGCATCAATATTTAATTTATCGCATCCTTCCTTATCGCTTTCGCAAGCATCTACATTGGTCATGGCAGCGGTATTAATTACCACATCAGGCCTATGTTTTTCAACAATTGCATTCACTTCATGTTGGTTGGTTACGTCTAAACTTTCGTAAACGTAACCATTTTTATCACCATATCTGTTTTCGCCTCTTGCTGTTGCAATAAGCTCATTATCTGCATTGTTTTTATATAAATCTATCAGCTTTTGGCCTAGTAAACCGTTACTTCCAGTTATCAATATTTTCATGATTCAATATTAATTTTTTTAGTGATTATTTTAGCTTTTACTCGTATTTATTTTTAAACAAAAAAGCTAAAGCTATTTATTAGTAAGCAATTGCATATCATATCTATGCAATCCTTTTTCATAAAAATCGTTGGTAATTTGGGTAGTTTCAAAACCATATTTTTCAAAAAAGCCATATGAATATTGTGTGGTGTCAATGTATATAATATGGTTAGGATATTTTTCTTTTATTTGCGCTAAACGAAAGGTTAACAACTCTTTACCAAATCCCCTTTTATGGAAACTTTGATGAATGAGTCCCCAAGCCAAAGTAATAATATCAGTATTATCCTTATCGCCAAAACCTCCACAGCCAATTACTTCATTTTCAAAAACTACTACATAATAATAAGTTTTATTCACCCGAACTTTATGAGGAAACAGCTCTAAAAAAGCATCAAAATCAGTAACTTCTGCTTGTGTAAAATATTTTGGCACATTGCTTTCAAAAGCCTTTAAGCAGGCTTGTTTGTCGCTGGTTTCATAAGCTCTTATTACTAATTTCATATTTTCGAATTTATTGAAATATAAAAATATAAAAAAACGTCACTTATGTATAAATAAATGACGTTTTAGGTTGTTTTAGTTAAATATTTTAACTCTTAGTATTTAATTAATTTTATTATTTGAGCATCTTCATTCAGTTTAACTTTTACAAAATAAATACCTTTATTTAAAAAGTTTAGTTCGTTAATTGAAACATTGTTTTGATTTGGTGTTACCAAAATATTTTTTTGAAATAATACTGAACCTTTAATATCGACTATTGAAATTTCGGCTAAGCCATTATTAGTTGAATTATTATTTATGGTTAAATTTATTTCATTTTCAAAAGGATTTGGATAACATTTCACTTCAGTTTTTTGAGCAAAATTATCAAATCTAACTACTATGGTATTTGATGTTTGGAATGTGCCATCTTTATCCACCATTTTTAATCTATAATAAGCTAATAATGAATTATTTAAAAATTCATTCACGTTATCATGTATATGATTATATTTTATAATGGTATTGGCTTGTCCATTTGCTTTTACTTTTCCAATTGGTACAAAGTTTTTACCATCATTAGAAAACTCAATTACAAAATAACTACTATTTATTTCTATTGAAGTAGCCCAATTTATTTTTACATTGTTTTCAATTTTTTCACCATTAAAACTCAATAGTTTAACTGGTAATGGGCTTAATGTTATTTCATCAGCTCCCATGTAAGGCTTGCTAAAATCTCTAGTTTCACCATCAAAATCGGTTGTAACACCAACTAATGGTCTACCGGCAAAATTTATATCGCCTATGGTTGGACTTGTTAAGTGCAAATTGGTATTCGAAACAAAAATTGCTGAAATGTTTATTGAATTTGTATCTTGTTGGGTAACAAATTTCCAGTCTGTAAAATCTCTATTTACTCCCAACCATAAACCTATATTAACACCACTGGTAAACAATGAATTATAATTAGCATTATAACCACTGGCTGGCACGGGAGTATAAATTGCAGAAGCATAATTTATGCTTGAACTGCTTCTAACATTTCCTAAAATGTTGTTTCTACTATTTAAGTTAGAGGTTCTGAATCTTCTAAACGCGTAGGTAGTATCAATAGCGCTTCCGTTTAAACCACTAATCAAAACTGTGTTATTATATAAGTTTAGCGTTCCTAATATACTATCATTAACACCTGCTATAACAATATCGTTAGTTACATCGCTTCCCAAACCTACCATATTGTTTGCTAAAGTCCAATTAGAACCATTGGTTAAATTAATACCAAATGCTTTGGCCCCAATATTAGTACTAGTATTTTTTATATTAAAAATTCTGTTTGCTGTAATATTTCCTACTGAGGCAGCATCATCTATATTAATACCTATTGAGGTTGTAGCATTATTTACAGGCCCTCCAGTTGCTATTAAATCATACACTACATTATTAGCTATAGTTTGCAAAGTTGATGGACTCAATGTTAAAATTCCTACCATTGATGCTGTACTAATTGATACTGTTGGATTAGCAGCAGATAAGCCAAAAATAGTATTTCCTTTGATGGTTAATGTTCCTGCTGTTAACGATGAAGTAATTCTTATTCCGTTATGTCCTACTGCCGTGGTATTACCCGTTGATGTAATATTAGCAACTGTATTATTATAAAAGTTTGGAATATTAGTGGTTCCATTACTCCAAAGCGATATTTGTGTACCTAATAACGAACTTTGAATACTGTTTAATGTTGTGGCATGTCCAATCAAATTATTATTTACACTATTTAAACCACCAGTTAGCTCAATACCTCCATAAGTTCCAGAACCTGATCCTGTTAAAGCTATATTTTGGATTGTATTATTACGTATAAATGATGAGTCAACTTGGCTTGTATTGGCTACTATTCCTCGCCATGCAATATTTCCAGAATTAGTCCAAGCAGAGCCTCCAGCATTAACAGTTGAACCACCTATAAAATTATTTTCAATTATATTTTTTGTAGATGCAGCTAAGAAACGAATTGATGTTTGCGCTGTAGTTTGTGGTGTAGTCATGTAAAAACTATTATTGCTAATTCGCCAACCAGCTCCATTACCTGTTGCAGTTACCTGAACACCTGAAGTTAACCAATTATATATGTTATTGTTGGTAATGCGAATACTGTCGTTGGTAAAGCCTGCTGTTCCAGCACTATAAATAGCCACTGCTGGGTTTCCTGTAGAATCACTTCTATCTCGAATTTGGCAGTTACTAATTACATTAAAACTATTACCTGCTGATACATTAGTAGTTGAGAAAAATATTGTTCCACTTGTGGTAGTTGTATTTCCACTTTCTAATTTTAAATATAGTAAACTATCATTTTGTGCTCCATTAATAAATTGAATACAAGGTGAATTTGAAGAAGCTGCTGTTCTTTTACTTTTTATAGTCCATTCGTTAGTGGTTCCAACTCCTCCGGGTCTTCCATCAAACACAATTCTATCTGCACCATCTAAACTAATAACAGGCGCAGCCGATGCAGGATATCCAGAAGTTTCTATACCTGTTACTCCAGTAGCTGGGCGAATTGTAACTGTCCAATTGCCTCCTACTGTGTTTATCTGATTAAAAGTAATAGGTAAAATCTCTCCAGTAGTTCCATCATAATTTGATTGTAATTCAAATACTACATTTCCTAATAATTCGGCCGAATTTAACGCATTGGCCACGTCAGTTAATTTTAAATATGGAAAACTAGTAGAACCCACTTGGTAAGTTCCACCTGATATTGAACTAGTTTTAACAAATGTCCTTGTGTTTACTCCTGCATCAGGATTATTTAAGTAATTTACTGGGTTAACCGCACTAAAACCTGTAAATGAAGTTGATTGAATTGGATTTACTGCAATGTTACTTCCTGCTCCTACAAAATCTCTTGCAGCTATGTAAAATTGGTACAAACCTGACGACAATGAAGATAAAGATGTTGACCATTTATAAGTTCCATTCATGCCTGAACTTGGAACACTATCAGGTGCCAAACCAGTAAATGCTCCACTTAAACCTTGTCTATACCAAAGTCTAACATCACCAGCCATAATTGGGTTGCTATTATCTGTTATTGTAGCCATTACAGTAGGCATAGATGAGTTTACTATTACCACGTTCGATATAATAGGTGCTGCACTATCAAACAATGTTTGAACTGATTCGTATGCCCCAATAGTAGTTCCATTAATATTACTTCTTACATTTCCTACTATATCAGTTGTTATGGCAATGGGCAATGTAATAGGTAAACCACTTTGAACAGATGGAGTATTTGCAGCAAATGTTAAATCTGTTGCACTTACAAAATTAGGGTTTGCATTTGCACTTCCTTGTTCGTTTCCATCGGCAGGTGTTACTGTTGTTATAGCAGCAGCAAATGAAGGTAATGAACTTCTATCTGATGCAGCAGCATAACCTACAAAACCATTTGCATTTGGTGCCCAAAATATATTATTTGAAGATGAAATAGTACCTGCACTCACATAAACAGCGTAATGTTTTGAAACACCTGTTTGAGCCGGTGAAGTATTTGAAAATATATTATTTCTTACAATAGTATTACCAGCTCCACCTTTCCAAAAAGCAACTATTGAATTATTTAATCCTGAACTATTTAAAGAAACTGAATTATAAAAAAATGAAGAAGTACCTGTGCCTGTGCTTGTACCAAACGAAATTCCTCTTACCATTTGATTGGCGGTAGCAGTGGCAATGGTTGATGTATTATTTACAGCGTATATTACATTATTATAAACTAAAGCATTTGAAGTTGTTGATGCATCAATTCTAATTCCATGAACAGTTCCAGTTGCCGAAGTACTAGTTATTCTGTTAATATTATAAACAACATTACCCCATACCCTTGCTGTTCCATAATCTGATGTGGTTGACCCATTATCGATAAAAATTCCTTGAATAGTAGAGGTGCTTGTATGCGTTAAATTACGTACCCAACATTTCGATATTTCAACATTTTTTTGATCAGCTGCGCTTATTCCATATACCAATGCTGTTCCATTTCCAATATCATTTGCAGTATTAGCACCAACAATGGTAGTATCGGTTCCTGTTGATGTAACAACACAATTACTATCAGGAAAACCTGGTGTTCCAATTAAACCAATTCCTTTATAAGTATTTTGAATTTTTACATTTTCATATCTATTATTATGGTTTGCTCCTGTTAATGAAGTAGCGGCTACACCACCCCCAGTTGTAGCTGCAGATTGTAATATTCCAATAGTTGCTGTATTGGTCCTATTTAAAGTTATTCTACAATTTTTTATTGTATTATTATTAGAGCCAATTATTCCAGTTGAATTTAAAACTGAATACCCATATTCCATTTGCAGTGCTGTAGTTGAATTACTCACACTATCAGTTACATCAATTCCATCAAAAACAATATTTTTTGAACCTTTTATTGCAAACACTGCATCAGTTGTTCCTGTGCCAGATATACCATAAACTATTGGATTACTTCCAAATCCGGTTTTTTGAAATGTTATTGAATCTAAGTTTCTAATATTTATAGGACGCTCTTTAAATGTTAACCCGCTGCTAACATTAAAAACCAAAGGCCCACATTTACCAAATGACTCTATTCTACTAATAGCTTCAGAAAATGATGAAAAATCAGGAGAAACTCCACCTATAGTATATGCCCCTGATAAACCTGGACTTAATACTAATAACAACGAATCATTGTTGGTAATTGTATCTGCCATTCCATTTGGACTACTTGTCCATACTTTTATATTTTTACTTAAATTAGGGGTGTAACTAATACTTCCTAAATTTAACACAGTATCACTTATATTACTAGGATGATTTATTGTATCTAGTGGTGTTGAAAAAGAAATGGGGGTTTGTAACACACCATCTATAGACCAATTAACATTTACATTACTAATAACATTTGTACCCATATTTGATAGTTTTACCAATAAATTTTGAGAATTACCACAAAACTTTGGCGAAGAAACCAATCCTGAAATACTTGCATCATTATAACCTTTTTGTGCCAAACTATATATAACACCACCATTAATTTGTCTAGGAGTAAACCAAGTTGTCATTCCAGCGTTTCCAGTATATGCACAACTAGCATCAGCAATTATAGTAACACTTCCATCAGTAAACGTTGGGGTGTTAGTGTTGGTAGTAGGATATACATTTCCAGTCCACTGAATCATAAAACCAAATGTATCGCCTGGATTCATTAATAATGAAATGGGAATGGGTACTGTTTGAGGAACAGGCGAAGTACTACTAGTAGAAATACCTGTCATAGTAGTGCTACCTAAGTTTATCCAACCTGTTGTTGAACTAACCGTTGGCTGACCGTTTATTTTTACTGGATTATACCAAAGAGTAACTGTTCCAGAAACAGTGGAGAAAGAACCTCTAATTCCTTGAATGATTACTTTTTTTTGCACAGTAAGGTTAAATGCTTGTCCACCAGCAGTATTACCACCACCAGATAATGGAGGAACATTATCAAAGATAATAGACTGAGATTGTAAATAGTTGATTGGTAATAAATATACCAAACTAATAATAATTGCGTAAAGTCGAAGAATACTCATAGGTTAATAAAATTTTAGTTGTTATTCAGTTTCCTGACAGATTATATATATTTTTAATTATATGCAATTAATCTGTTTTTTACTGTAATAAAATTTTACTAAGGTAATAAACTACCGAAAGTGCAAAAAATGGCGCTGAAAGTGTTTTTATCTATTTAACCATTTCTTAAACTCCACAGCCCTATCAATACTTACCACCAAATCCTCATTAAAATTTAGTATAGTTACTATTTTTACTCTTCCCCTCGTTTCATTATACATTTTTTCAATCGCATTAAAGTTAATGATAAACTGCCTATTAATCCTGAAAAAATACTGTGGGTTAAGTCTTTTCTCTATATTGTCCAAACTACCGTCAAAAGCATAGATTGTTCCTTCTAAACTTGTAAAAAAAACTTGTTTAAATTTAACATATACAATGGCTATTTCTTTTGCCAAAACTGTATGTATTTGGTTTCCAGAATTAACCATAAATCTAGACTGGTAAGAAGAAGCAATACTTTTAATGCTTTCATTAATTGATTTATTTTCAAACCATATTTTGTATTTATCTAAAGCTGTTTTTAACTCTTCAATATCAATAGGTTTTAGTAAATAAGCAATCCCAAACCTTTTAAATGCTTCAACTGCATAACTGTCGTAAGAAGTAGTAAATATAATGGGCACATTCAGCTCTATTTGGTTAAAAATTTCAAAACTTATACCATCGCTCAGTTGAATATCCATAAATATTAAATCTACTTTATTGTTTTTCAACCATAAAACAGACTCAGAAATACTTGTAAGCGTTGCTAGTACTATACAATCAAAATTATTATCACCTAATAAATATAGTAAATGTTTTGCTACATGCGGCTCATCTTCAATTATTATGCAATTCATGTTCTGTTTTGTTTTTAATTAAAGGTACTTTAGCTATGTAAAATTCTCCCAATATTTCAAAGTAGGGCAACTTATCAGAAATAAATTTATAACGTTCAATTATATTTTTTTTACCCAACCCAGTACTTAACTCATCATCAACTTTAGGATTAAGCAAATTTTTCACCACTATATAATCACTTTCTAAATAAACATCTACTACCATTACCTTATTAAAATCTATAATATTATGTTTAACAACATTTTCAATTAATAGTTGCAAACTAAATGGCGGTAAAAAGCCATCAACATTAAGCACCTCATTATCAATATTTAACACCAAATTTTCTTCGTACTTCATTTTACATAAATACAAATAACTTTGTACCACTTCGAGCTCTTCTTTTATACTAATTAACTGAGTATTACTTAATTCTAAAATCGAACGATATAACTTGGCAAACTTGGTAACAAAAGATAGTGCCTGTTTCTTATCGTGAATTATTAAAGATGAAAGTGTACTTAAACTATTAAATAAAAAATGTGGATTTATTTTGGCCTTTAATATTTCATACCTAGCAAACACATTTTCTTTCATCAATTCTTTATTATACTCATTCAGCTCTTTGTTAATTTTTTCAATCTCTAATTGCTGAATTTGTATTTTAGTATTTTTTAGTATCAAAATACGATTGGTTTTTTGTTTATTATAAACAATCCAAAAAGTTATAATAGTAATAATTGAAATAAAAATTATTCCTACTATTAAAAATTTTTTCACCAATTCATCTTTCGATTTATTAGCCTCGATTACTTTTCTCTCAATGTTCAAATTTTTTATTTGCTCCTCTTTTTCTTTTAAATCAAAACGAGCCTGCATCTCATTTATATTTTTAACATTTTCTTGATTGAATAAAGTATCACTTAAGGTCAAATATAACTCATTAAAAAACAGTGCTTTTTCAAATTTATTCTGCTCTTTATACAACAAATAAATTTGTTTGTAAATGTTTAAACAAAGCGATTTTGATTCAATTTTGGCAGCTATTTTCAATGCTTCATTTAAATTATATTCAGCTAAATTATAATGCTTTTGGTCTAAATATATCCTTCCTAAGGCAAAATAAAAATACGCTTTGTGGTATCCTCCCCCCGTTCTTTCAATAATTGGCAATGCCTTCTTATAATAAAATAGTGCTTTATAATTATTCTTTAAATCAATATACGCTTCTCCAAGATTTATAAGTGCAATGGTCATATTCCTGTAGTCCTTAAATTTTGTGGCATTATCTAATGCCAATGAGTAATATGAAATGCATTTAGTAATATTTTTACTTTTCATTTCAATATTCCCTAAATTAATAAGGGAACTACTAATTTCTTTAAAAAAACCAGATTTAGTTTTTATATTTATTGATAACTGATAATAATATGCAGCTTTTGAATAGTTTTTCAAGTAAGAAAATACAGCTCCTATATTGTTATAAGTGAATGCTTCACCTTTAAAATCTTTCATATTTTTAAAAATTTCTTGGGCAACAAAATGATGATAGAGTGCTTTTTTGGAGTCGCCAAATCTTAAATATATAACACCCATAATATCAGAAGAATACGCAACACCAGACACATAATTAATTTCTTTAGCCAGTTTATTAGCTTGAATTGCATAGTCAAGTGCCTCAGTAGCTTTAACATTTAAAACCACTTTAGCCAAAGCATTCAATGTTTTTACTTTCAAAGTATCAGATTCAATAGTATTTACTACTTTTGTTAAACTATCAATTTCAGAAACTTTATTTGCCCTAGCAATAAGCATGAGCAATAAAAAACACACAAACGAAAAAACTCTTTTTCTGTATAACATATATGTCGTAATAATACTACAATTTTACTAAAACAAAAAAGCTACCTAACCTTTCGGTTAAGTAGCTTTTTTTATGAGTTAAATACTTTTTAACTATTCTTCATCTTTCGATGATAATAATGCTTCGTATTCTTCTTTACTACCTACTACTAATTTTTCATAATCGCGTAAACCAGTACCTGCAGGAATTAAATGACCAACAATTACGTTTTCTTTTAATCCTAACATTTTATCTACTTTACCGTTTATAGCAGCTTCGTTCAATACTTTAGTAGTTTCCTGGAACGATGCAGCACTCATGAAACTTTGAGTACCTAATGATGATTTAGTGATACCCATAATTACTTGAACTGCAGTAGCCGATTCAGCATCTCTCACTTCTACTAAGCGCAAATCTTTGCGTTTTAATTGTGAATTTTCGTCACGTAATTTTCTAACGCTGATAATTTGGCCTGGTTTGTAGTTAGTTGAGTCTCCTGCTTCCAACACTACTTTTTTATCGTAAATCCAATCATTTACTTTTTTGAATTTGAAACGATCAACGTTTTCGCCTTCTAAGAATAAAGTATCACCTGGATCAACTACTTCTAGTTTTTGCATCATTTGGCGAACAATAATTTCGATATGTTTATCCGAAATTTTTACACCTTGTAAACGGTAAACCTCTTGGATACCATTAACAATATAACGCTGAACTGTAAGAGGTCCTTCAATTCTCAAAATATCTTGAGGGCTAATTGAACCATCAGATAATTGTGAACCAGCTTTTACGAAATCATTTTCTTGAACTAAAATGTGTTTCGATAATGGAACCATGTATTTACGGCTATCTCCATCACGCGAGGTAACCATAATTTCTCTATTACCACGTTTGATACCACCAAAGCTTACTACACCATCAATTTCGGTTACTACTGCAGGATTACTTGGATTACGAGCTTCAAATAACTCAGTAACACGAGGTAAACCTCCTGTAATATCACGTGTTTTACTTGCAACACGAGGAATTTTAACTAAAATCTCACCTGGTCCAATTGATTTTCCATCTTCAACCACAATGTGAGCACCTACCGGAATATTGTATTCTTTTAAAGGATTACCTTTTTTATCGTTTACAATAATTGAAGGAGTTTTAGTTTTATCTTTCGATTCAATAATAACTTTCTCTTTGTGACCTGTTTGCTCATCGCTTTCTTCTTTAAAAGTAATGTTTTCAATAATACTTTCAAATTGAAGCACACCCGGGAATTCAGAAAGAATTACCGCATTGTATGGATCCCATGAACAAATGATATCACCTTTAGCAATTTTAGCACCATTTTTAACTTGTAAATGCGCTCCATAAGGAATGTTTACAGTTATAATTGGGTTACGAGTTACCTCGTCTAAAATTCTAATCTCACCTTGACGACCGATTACAGTATCAAAAATACCTTCATCAGTTTTCATTTCAACTGTTTTTATTTCTTCAAATTCTAAAATACCACCAAATTTAGCATTCATTTGGCTTTCATTAGCAATATTTGAAGCCGTACCACCCACGTGGAAAGTACGTAATGTTAACTGAGTTCCTGGTTCACCAATTGATTGAGCAGCAATTACACCTACTGAATCTCCTCTTTGAGCCATTCTACCAGTAGAAAGATTTCTACCATAACATTTAGCACAAATACCTAATTGAGTTTCGCAAGTTAATGCAGAACGAATTTCAACTATTTCAATTGGGCTATTTGATATTTTAGTAGCAATTTTTTCTACAATTTGCTCACCAGCAGCTACATATAATTCACCAGTTAATGGATCAAATACATCGTGTAAACTAGTTCTTCCTAAAATACGTTCGTATAAACTTTCTACCTCTTCTTCATTATCTTTTAAAGCACTGATTGGAATACCACGTAAAGTACCACAATCTTCTTCGTTGATAACAATATCTTGAGCTACGTCATGTAACCTACGTGTTAAGTAACCAGCATCCGCAGTTTTTAAAGCTGTATCCGCCAAACCTTTACGCGCACCGTGAGTTGAAATAAAGTATTCAATAACTGATAAACCTTCTTTAAAGTTAGAAAGAATTGGATTTTCAATAATCTCTCCAGTTCCCCCACTTAAATTCTTTTGAGGTTTAGCCATCAAACCCCTCATACCGCCTAACTGACGAATTTGCTCTTTAGAACCACGAGCTCCAGAATCTAACATCATATAAATAGGGTTAAATCCTTGGTTATCGGTTTTCAATTGAGTTAATAAAGTATCAGCCAAACGTGAGTTAATACGAGTCCAGATATCGATAACTTGGTTATAACGCTCATTGTTTGTAATAAAACCTTGTTCGTAATTGCTCCAAATTTCTTCTACCTCAGCTTGTGCTTCTTTCACAAATTTGCCTTTTTCTTCAGGAATCATAACGTAACTTAAATTAAACGATAATCCTCCTTTAAATGCAAAATGGAAACCAATTTCTTTGATATCATCTAAGAATTTAGCACACTTATCCATACCACATTCAGCAATTACTGAACCAATGATATCTCTTAAGTTTTTCTTAGTTAATAACTCGTTTATATAACCGTAATTAGAAGGTACTACTTGGTTAAATAAAATTCTACCAACTGTAGTATCAATTAATTTATTTACTAATTGACCATCTTCTAAAACATTTACTTTACATTTAACAAAAGCATGTAAATCAACTTTACGCTCGTTGTAAGCAATAATTGCTTCTTCTGGAGAGTAAAATTTCAAGCCTTCGCCTTTTACCGGATGTTCATTAGTATGTTTTCTACCTTTAGTAATGTAGTATAATCCCAACACCATATCTTGCGATGGTACCGCAATTGGAGCACCATTAGCAGGATTTAAAATATTGTGAGGAGCAAGCATCAATAATTGTGCTTCTAAAACTGCTGCATTTCCAAGTGGAACGTGAACAGCCATTTGATCCCCGTCAAAATCCGCATTAAAACCAGTACAAACTAATGGATGTAATTGGATAGCTTTTCCTTCAATTAATTTTGGTTGGAAAGCTTGAATACCTAATCTATGTAGTGTAGGAGCACGGTTTAATAAAATAGGATGTCCTTTTAAAATATTTTCTAAAATATCCCAAATTACAGGCTCTTTTCTATCTACTAATTTCTTAGCTGATTTTACTGTTTTTACAATACCACGCTCTAATAATTTACGAATGATAAATGGTTTGAAAAGCTCAGCAGCCATGTTTTTAGGAATACCACATTCGTGTAATTTTAATTGAGGTCCAACCACAATTACCGAACGACCAGAATAATCCACACGTTTACCTAATAAGTTTTGACGGAAACGACCTTGTTTACCTTTTAGCATATCGCTCAAAGATTTTAATGGACGGTTACCTTCAGTTTTTACAGCACTTACTCTTCTTGTATTATCAAATAATGAATCTACAGCTTCTTGTAACATACGCTTTTCGTTACGTAAAATTACTTCAGGAGCTTTTATTTCCATTAAACGTTTCAAACGATTATTACGGATAATAACACGTCTGTATAAATCATTCAAATCCGAAGTTGCAAAACGTCCACCTTCTAATGGCACTAACGGACGTAATTCTGGTGGAATAACTGGTAAAATTTTTACCACCATCCACTCAGGACGGTTTTCACCGTTTTCTTGAGCAGAACGGAATCCTTCAATAACTTTTAAGCGTTTTAAGGCCTCTGCTTTACGTTGTTGGCTAGTTTCTGTGCTTGCTTTAATACGTAAATCAAAACTCAATGAATCAAGATCAACTCGGCTTAATAAAAACCAAAGCGCATCTCCACCCATTTTAGCTATAAATTTATTGGGATCGTCATCATCTAAATGTTGGTTATCTTTTGGTAACGAATCAAGAATATCTAAGTATTCTTCTTCCGTTAACAAATCATTCATTAAAACACCATCATTTTGCTTAATACCTGGTTGACAAACTACATAACGTTCGTAGTAAACCACCATGTCTAATTTTTTTGTTGGCATTCCTAATACATAACCAATTTTATTAGGCAATGAACGGAAATACCAAATATGCGCAACAGGTACCACTAAATTAATGTGACCCATGCGTTCGCGTCTTACTTTCTTTTCTGTTACTTCAACACCACAACGGTCACAAACAATACCCTTGTAACGAATACGTTTATATTTACCACAATGACATTCGTAATCTTTTATTGGTCCAAAAATACGCTCACAAAACAATCCACCCATTTCTGGCTTGAACGATCTGTAATTGATAGTTTCTGGCTTGGTTACTTCACCATGCGATCTTTGTAAAATAGACTCTGGCGAAGCCAAACCTATTCTGATTTTGGTGAAATTGCTTTTTAATTTTTGATCTTTTTTGAAAGACATATATTTCGTTTGAAATTTTTTTATTGAAAATTGTTAGTTTAAATAAAATGATGGAATTGAGCCTAAGCTCAATTCCATTAATTTTTTTATTCTAACGTTACATCTAAACCTAAGCCTCTTAATTCATGCAACAATACATTGAACGATTCAGGGATACCAGGTTGTGGTAAATTATCACCTTTTACAATTGCTTCGTAAGCCTTAGCTCTACCAATAATATCATCAGATTTAATGGTTAAAATTTCTTGTAAAATATTTGATGCGCCATAAGCTTCTAAAGCCCAAACCTCCATCTCTCCAAAACGCTGACCTCCAAATTGTGCTTTACCACCTAAAGGTTGTTGTGTAATTAATGAGTATGGTCCAATAGAACGAGCATGCATCTTATCATCAACCATGTGACCTAATTTAATCATGTAAATTACACCTACAGTAGTTGGTTGATCAAAACGCTCACCCGATAATCCATCGTATAAATAAGTTTTACCCCAATCAGGAATTCCTGCTTTGCGTGTAAATTCTAATACATCATCATCGTTAGCACCATCAAAAATTGGAGTAGCAAATTTAACTCCTAATTCAATACCTGCCCAACCTAACACAGTTTCGTAAATCTGTCCTAAGTTCATACGAGAAGGTACACCTAATGGATTTAACACAATATCAACTGGTCTTCCATCTTCTTGGAATGGTAAATCCTCGTCACGAACAATACGTGCAACGATACCTTTATTTCCATGACGACCAGCCATTTTATCACCTACTTTTAACTTACGTTTTTGAGCAATATAAACTTTAGCTAGTTTTAAAATACCAGTTGGTAATTCATCACCCACACTAATTGCGTACTCTTTACGTCTGTAATCAGCTAATTCTTGGTTTACTCTGTTTTTGTAGTTCGATAAGATTTGTTTAATCATATCGTTTTTCTCAGCATCAGTGCTCCAATTATTTGCATTCACGTTGGTGTAATCAACTTCACTTAAGTTTTTCATAGTGAATTTAGTTCCTTTCGAAATTAATTCTTCACCATAAACATTCATTACACCTTGGCTAGTTTTACCAGTTAAAATGGTAAATAATTTGTCAACTAAAATTGATTTAATTGAAGCAATGTTTTTCTCATGCTCTTCAGTTAATTTAGCAATTTTGGTTTTATCATCAGCTTTACCTACTTTATCTTTTTTAAGTCTAGCAAATAATTTTTTCTCTATAACTACACCTGCAGTAGAAGGAGAAGCTTTTAACGATGCATCTTTTACATCACCAGCTTTATCTCCAAAAATTGCACGTAATAATTTTTCTTCTGGCGATGGTTCAGTTTCTCCTTTAGGAGTAATTTTACCAATTAAAATATCACCATCAAATACTTCGCAACCAACTCTAATTAATCCATTTTCATCTAAATTACGAGTAGCATCTTCGCTTACATTTGGAATATCGTTGGTTAATTCTTCTTCACCACGTTTTGTATCACGAACTTCTAATTCGTACTCAGTAATGTGAATTGAAGTAAAAATATCTTCTTTGGTAACGCGTTCGCTAATTACAATCGCATCCTCAAAGTTATTTCCTTGCCAAGGCATGAAAGCTACTTTTAAGTTTCTTCCAATTGCTAATTCGCCACCTTGTGTTGCATAACCTTCGCATAAAACATTACCTTTAGTAACTTTTTGACCTTTTTTCACAATTGGTCTTAAGTTAATACAAGTATTTTGGTTAGTACGTAAAAACTTAGTTAATTTATAAGTTTTAGTATCTGTTCCAAAGCTAACTAATTTATCTGATTCGGTTTGTTCGTAACGAATTCTAATTTCATTACCATCCACGTACTCAACTACACCAGTGCCTTCGGCTAATAATAAATTTCTACTATCTCGAGCAATTTTACCTTCTAATCCTGTTCCAACAACTGGAGCTTCAGGACGTAATAAAGGAACTGCTTGACGTTGCATGTTTGATCCCATCAACGCACGATTCGCATCATTATGTTCCAAAAAAGGAATCATACTAGCAGCAATCGATACAATTTGATTAGGAGCAATATCCATAAATTGTAGTTTTTCAGGTTCCACCATCGGGAAATCGCCTTCGTAACGAGCTTTTACTTTAGGATCGTTAAACTCACCTGTAGTTTCGTTATATTTAGCATCCGATTGTGCAATAACCATTCCTTCTTCATCTTCTGCACTTAAATAAGTTACAGGTTTTCCAACAGCAACGGTTCCATTTTCTACTTTTAAATATGGCGTTTCAATAAAGCCCATGCTGTTAATTTTAGCATGAACACATAATGATGAAATCAATCCAATGTTTGGTCCCTCAGGAGTTTCAATAGTACACAAACGACCGTAATGGGTGTAATGTACGTCACGAACCTCAAAACCAGCTCTTTCGCGAGAAAGACCACCTGGACCTAGGGCCGACATTCTTCTTTTGTGAGTAATCTCTGCCAATGGATTGGTTTGATCCATAAACTGAGATAATTGGTTAGTACCAAAAAATGAGTTGATAACAGATGACAATGTTTTAGCATTAATCAAATCTTGGGGTGTAAACACCTCATTATCACGTATATTCATTCTTTCACGAATAGTTCTGCTCATACGAGCCAAACCAACACCAAATTGTGAATATAATTGCTCACCTACAGTTCTAACACGTCTGTTACTTAAATGGTCAATATCATCCACATCTGCACGTGAATTAGATAACTCAATTAAGTATTTTATGATTGAAACAATATCGTCTTTCGATAATACACGATTATCTAAAGATTCGTTTTTGTTTAATTTTCTATTGATACGGTAACGACCAACTTCACCCAAATCGTAACGTTTATCTGAGAAGAATAATTTCTCAATAACTCCACGTGCTGTTTCTTCATCAGGTGGATCTGCGTTACGTAACTGGCGGTAAATATGTTCGTGAGCCTCTTTAGCACTATTTGAAGTATCCTTTTGTAAAGTATTTAAAATAGTAGCAAACTCATTGTGGTTGTTTTCATTTTTGTGAAGAATAATGTTTTTAACATCAGCTTCTAAAATCAAATCAATATGGCTATCTTCAATTGTGGTATCGCGTTCAATAATAACTTCGTTACGCTCAATTGATACAACCTCACCGGTATCTTCATCCACAAAATCTTCAACCCAAGTTCTTAAAACACGAGCTGCTAATTTGCGACCTAATACCTTTTTCAAACCTGCCTTGCTTACCTTAATTTCTTCAGCTAAGTCAAATAAGTTTAATATATCTTTATCAGATTCGAATCCAATAGCACGTAATAACGTAGTTACTGGAAACTTCTTTTTTCTATCAATATATGCATACATAACGTTATTTACGTCTGTAGCAAACTCAATCCAGCTACCTTTAAAAGGAATAACACGGGCTGAGTATAATTTAGTTCCATTGGTGTGGTACGATTGTCCAAAGAACACACCTGGAGAACGATGCAATTGAGAAACAATAACACGCTCTGCACCGTTGATACAAAAAGTACCACTTGGAGTCATGTAAGGAATTGTTCCTAAGTACACATCTTGAACTATAGTTTGGAAATCTTCGTGCTCAGGGTCATTACAGCTCAATTTTAACTTGGCTTTTAATGGAACACTATAAGTCAATCCTCTTTCAATACACTCTTCAATAGAATAGCGTGGTGGATCAACAAAATAATCTAAAAATTCTAAAGTAAAAATGTTTCTTGTATCACTAATAGGAAAGTTCTCCTGAAACACTTTGAAAAGTCCTTCATTAGCTCTACTTTCAGAAGTAGTATCTAATTGAAAAAATTCTCTAAAAGATTCTAATTGAACATCCAAAAAATCTGGATAATCAATAACCGGTTTTACCTTGGCGAAAGTGATTCTGCCTTCGGGTGTTATAGTTCTGTTAGTCAATGTAATATTTGGTTTTAAATTGAAAATGCTATCAATTTACTGTGTTATTCATTTTAAGGTTGAATAAAACCAAAAAAAAATCGTTTATCACGACCA
This sequence comes from uncultured Bifidobacterium sp., assembly GCA_964529175.1. Taxonomy (GTDB): domain Bacteria; phylum Bacteroidota; class Bacteroidia; order UKL13-3; family UKL13-3; genus JAAFJM01. The sequence continues at coordinate 3,519 of CAZGVO010000013.1, read as the reverse complement.
CAAAAAAACTAAAAAAGTAGCTTTTTTATAATGCAGAATTGACCCGCGGCAAATTGCCGGGGTCAAGCCTGCTTATTTTGCTTTAAGCAATTATTTTACTTCAACTTCAGCACCAGCTTCTTCAAGCTTAGCTTTTAAGCTTTCAGCTTCAGTTTTGTCTACACCTTCTTTAATTGGTTTTGGTGCACCATCAACTAATTCTTTAGCTTCTTTTAAACCTAAACCAGTTAAGTCTTTAACAACTTTAACTACGTTTAATTTAGCTGCACCAGCACTTTTCAATATAACGTTGAAAGATGTTTGTTCAGCAGCTGCTTCAGCAGCAGCAGGAGCAGCAGCAACAGCAACAGCTGCAGCAGCAGGCTCAATGCCGTACTCGTCTTTTAAAATTTTTGCTAATTCGTTAACGTCTTTTACTGAAAGGTTAACTAATTGTTCTGCGAACGCTTTTAAATCTGCCATGATTGTATTTTTATTTTTGTTTTTTTTAAATTAATGAATTTGTTTTATCTGAATTATTCAGGACGCTCAGATAACGTTTTTACTAAGCCTGCAATTTTACCTCCACCTGAAGCTTGTAATGCACTAATGACATTTTGAGCTGGGCTTTGTAACATTCCAATGATTTCTCCAATAAGCTCATTTTTAGTTTTAAGAGCCATTAAAGCATCTAATTGGTTATCGCCAATAAATATATCAGCGTCAATAGCAGCACCTTTTAAATAAGGTATTTCTGTCTTTTTACGGAACGATTTGATAACCTTTGCAGGCTCTTTCATATCGTGACAGAACATTAATGCTGTATTGCCTACTAAAGTTTCACCTAAATTACCAAAATCTCTTCCACTACGTTCCATAGCTTTTTCAATTAAAGTATTTTTTGCCATTTGCATAGTAATACCTGCTTTGAAAAGCTCACCACGTAGTAAGCTAGTTTGTTTAGCATTTAAACTGGCTACATTAGTTACATAAACATTCTTGTACTCGTTAAATAAACCAGCCAAGTTATCTATCACTTCATTTTTTTCGTGTTTTGTCATAACTGTTGTTTTATTAAATATTAAATGCCAGGAATTGATTTTGTATCTACTGAAATACCAGGGCTCATTGTACTACTTAAGCTTACGCCTTTTAAGTAAGTACCTTTAGCTGCTGATGGTTTTAGCTTGTTAATTGTTTGAATTAATTCAACTGCATTTTCGAATAATTTTTGTGGTTCCATTGAAGTTTTACCAATAGATGTGTGAATTGCTCCTTCTTTATCTACTTTAAAATCAATTTTACCAGCTTTTACTTCTTTTACAGTTTTACCAATTTCCATAGTAACTGTTCCTGATTTAGGGTTTGGCATTAAGTTACGAGGTCCTAAAATTTTACCTAATTTACCTAATTTAGCCATTACCGCAGGCATTGTTACAATGATATCAATGTCAACCCATCCTTGCTCAATCTTTTGGATATATTCATCCAAACCTACATGGTCTGCACCAGCTTCGCGAGCTTCAGCTTCCTTATCAGGAGTAACTAATGCTAATACACGAACTTCTTTACCGGTACCATGTGGTAAACTAACCACACCACGAACCATTTGATTGGCTTTTTTAGGGTCAACTCCCAAGCGTACATCAATATCAACCGATGAATCAAATTTAGTGTAAGAAATTTCTTTCACCAATTTAGATGCATCAGACAAAGTGTAGTTTTTGTTTGCCTCAATTTTCTTGAGTACTTCTTTTCTTTTTTTGCTGATCCTTGCCATTGTTTTACAATCTAAAAATTAATTTTGAAATGGATTATCACCCGTAACAGTAATACCCATAGAGCGAGCTGAACCTGCTACCATTTTCATGGCTGATTCTACTTTAAAGCAGTTCATATCTTGCATTTTATCAGCTGCAATAGCTCTAACTTGTTCCCAAGTTACTGAACCAACTTTCTTACGGTTAGATTCAGCTGAACCAGATTTAATTTTTGCAGCTTCCAGCAGTTGAGAGGCTACTGGTGGTGTTTTAATAATGAAGTCGAAAGACTTGTCACTGTATACTGAAATTACTACTGGTAAAATTTTACCAGCTTTATCTTGGGTACGAGCATTAAATTGCTTGCAAAACTCCATGATATTTATACCTTTCGAACCTAAAGCTGGTCCAATTGGTGGTGCAGGGTTAGCGCTACCGCCTTTTACCTGCAATTTTACGAATCCTGTTAATTCTTTAGCCATTTTATTTATTTATATATAATACTTATTCAATCCTTTAATATTTAATCAGTGGAAAGCAGCATTAAATACTATAAAAATTAAATCAAGTTATTCTATTATTCTTTTTCTACTTGAACAAAATTTAACTCCAAGGGAGTTCTTCTTCCAAATATTTTAACCATCACTTTTAGTTTTTTCTTCTCTTCACTAACCTCTTCAATCAATCCATCAAATCCACTAAAAGGACCATCAATTACTTTTACAGTTTCACCTACTATAAATGGTTCATCCATAACCTCGCCTTGTTCACCAATTGCATCTACATTACCCAAGATACGGGCAACTTCTGACTGACGCAAAGGAACTGGAGTAGATTTACCACCTAAAAAGCCAACAATACCATTAACTGAGTCAATAGTATGTCCAACTTCACCAACTAATTCGGCTTGTATTAAAATATAACCCGGTAAATAAGCTTTTTCTTTAGCAATTTTTTTACCATTCTTTACAGTATAAACTTTTTCAGTAGGTATTAAAATTTGAGGTACATGAACACTTAATCCTGCTCTTTCAAGCTCTACTTCAATTTGAGCTTTTACCTTTTTTTCTTGTCCGGTAATTGCTCTGGCCACGTACCACTTAAATTGTTCTTGTATCATATTCCCGATTTAATTACTTAACTAATTGGTAAAAAAATCCTAACCCACCATTGCTAATTAAATCCATAATGAATATTACAAATGCAATTAATAAGGCAGCAATCATAACTATGATAGTACTTTCTTGCAACTCGCCCCAAGTAGGCCAAGTTACCTTATTCATTAATTCATCGTATGATAATTTTACGTATTCTTTAATTTTATTCATAGTTTGATGTGTTTTACAAGTTAGCTTGTTACACTCTTATTTTTGGCAGGAGTGGAGAGATTCGAACTCCCATCAGCGGTTTTGGAGACCGACATTCTACCCTTGAACTACACTCCTAAATTAGACACTAAATGTTGGCTAAGTTGCCTTAACCAACATTCAGTATCTATATGGTATTTTAAATTATTTTAAAATTTCAGTTACCTGACCAGCACCTACTGTTCTACCACCTTCACGGATAGCGAAACGTAAGTTTTTCTCCATAGCAATTGGATTGATTAATTTTACAGTGATAGTAACATTATCACCAGGCATAATCATTTCAGTTCCTTCTGGTAATACTACTTCACCTGTAACGTCAGTTGTACGGAAGTAGAATTGAGGACGGTATTTGTTGAAGAATGGAGTGTGACGTCCACCTTCGTCTTTTGATAATACGTAAATTTCAGCTT
>CAZGVO010000012.1:77451-120461 GCA_964529175.1 uncultured Bifidobacterium sp. | reverse complement strand
AACTTATTTCTTTATCTTATCTTTAAATATACTTATTCTCAAGGACTTATTTTTTATTTAACCCTAGGTTGGATATATTTTACTTGGTTTCATATCTATTAAACCGTGTTATACTTATGTTATGCATGTATTATATATATACTAATTATTTCCATTATAACAAATAATAGCCCAGATAGAGGCAACTAGCTTTTGGAGTGAAACGGAAAAACTAGTGCTGATAGCTGGATTAGCTCCAAATAAAATTTAATTTTTGTAAGGATAAGAATAGGTTTGTATGTTATATATATAATGTAAGACATGGATACATTTTTGTTTGATGTATATATATAGTGTATCTATATTTATTTTATACCTAAAATCAGTTTTTAATACTGTTACTTATAAATGCATTATTGGCTATATTATTATATTTGCAACAAAACAACACTATATATAATATACAATGGATAAATTTTCTTATATATCGAATGCTGATGTAGCGGCAATTGACAATATTTACCAGCAATACTTGGCTGATACTGAATCGGTGGATTTTGGATGGCAAAAATTCTTTGAAGGCTTTGAAATGGGCCAACAAAAATTTAATGGTAAAAGTGTGGGCACAGGCAGTGCTGAATTATCGGAAGATATATTGAAGGAAATAAATGTTTTGAACTTAATAAAAGGCTACCGCTCGCGTGGGCATTTATTTACCAAAACTAATCCTGTAAGAGAGAGAAGAAAATATGCACCTAACTTAGCTATAGAAAACTTTGGCCTGAATGCTGGTGATTTAGATAAAACTTTTAATGCTGGAGTTGAAATTGGAATTGGTGCAGCTAAGTTAAAGGATATAATAGCTCATTTAGAAGCTACTTATTGCCAAAGTATAGGTGCTGAATTTGATTATATTAGAAATCCTGAGAAATTAACTTGGTTACAAGGTAAAATGGAGGGTACTAAAAATACCCCTAAATTAGACCTTGAGGATAAAAGACATATTTTATCAAAATTGAACCAAGCAACAGTATTTGAAAATTTTATTCATACTAAATTTGTTGGTCAAAAAAGATTTTCATTAGAGGGTCTTGAAACATTGATACCGGCTTTAGATGAAGTTATTCAATTTGGGGCTGAAATTGGTGTAGAAGAGTTTGTGTTAGGAATGGCACATAGAGGTCGTTTAAATGTATTGGCTAATATTTTAGGGAAATCGTACGAAGATATATTTAAAGAGTTTGAAGGCAAAAGTGCTGAAGACGAAGGTATATTTGAAGGTGATGTTAAATACCATTTAGGGTTTTCATCGCACTTAACTACTAGAAAGAATAAACAAGTAAAACTTAGTTTATCGCCAAATCCATCGCACTTAGAAACTGTTAACCCAGTAGTAAAAGGTTTAACCAGAGCAAAATTAGATAAAAACCATAGTGGAAATATTGGTAAAGTAGCTCCTATATTAATACATGGGGATGCCTCAGTAGCTGGTCAAGGTGTAGTTTATGAAGTACTTCAAATGGCAGGGTTAAAAGCATATTCAGTTGGAGGTTGTATTCATATAGTAACCAATAACCAAATTGGATTTACTACCAATTATATTGATGCCAGAACATCAACTTACTGTACTGATGTAGCTAAAACTACTTTATGCCCAGTATTCCATGTGAATGCAGATGATGTAGAAGCTGTGGTTTACACTGTAAAATTGGCCATGGAATACCGTCAACAATTTAATAGTGATGTATTTATTGATTTGTTAGGTTACAGAAAATATGGACATAACGAAGGTGATGAGCCAAGATTTACACAACCTTTATTATATAAAGCTATTGCAACGCACCAAAACCCTAGAGAAATTTACAACCAAAAATTGTTAAGTGCAGGAAGTGTAGAAGCTGATTTAGCTAAAGAAATGGATTCTGATTTTAGAAAAGAGTTACAAGCTAAGTTAGAAAGTGCAAAAGCATCGGAACCATCGAAGGCTAAGAACTTTTTGGCAGACAAATGGGAAGGATTTAGATCGGCTAAACGCGAAGATTTTGAAGTAAAAACAAATACTGCAGTTGGCAAAGAATTATTTTTAAGATTAGCAGATAAAATTACTGGAATTCCTGCAGGTTTTAAAGCATTTAGCAAGATTGAAAAATTGTTCAATGATCGTAAAAACATGATAAAAAATGATAATTACGATTGGGCAATGGGTGAGTTAATGGCTTACGCTACTTTAAGTAATGAAGGACATAACGTAAGAATGACTGGCCAAGATTGTGAACGTGGTACATTTAGCCATAGACATGCTATTATTAAACAAGAAGATAGCGAATTGGCTCATAATGTGATAGATAGTTTAGGTGAAGATAAAAAAGGAAATGTTGAGTTTTATAATTCGTTATTAAGCGAGTATGCTGTATTAGGTTTTGAATACGGTTATAGTATGTTTACGCCTAATGATTTAACGATTTGGGAAGCGCAGTTTGGTGATTTTGCTAATGGCGCGCAAATAGTTATAGACCAATATTTGGCAAGTGCTGAAACCAAATGGAAAACCTATAGTGGCTTAACTTTGATGTTGCCTCATGGTTACGAAGGTCAAGGACCAGAGCATTCATCAGCACGTTTAGAACGTTTTTTACAATTATGTGCTAATTGGAATATGCAAGTTTGTAATATTACGAGTCCTGCTAATTATTTCCATGCATTACGCAGACAATTGAAACGCGATTACAGATTACCTTTGGTAGTTATGACTCCAAAAAGTTTATTACGCCACCCTGCTTGTGTTAGTAAATTAGAAGAATTTACTGATGGAACTTTCCAAGAAGTAATTGATGATGCATTTGTAACTAAAAAATCGGTTAAACGTGTATTACTTTGCACAGGTAAAATTTATTACGAATTACTTGAATATCAACAAAAAAATGATAGAAAAGATATTGCTATAGTAAGAGTAGAACAATTGTATCCGATGCCAGAAACTCAGTTAGCAGCTATTTACGAAAAATACAAAGGTGCTGAATTCTGCTGGGTACAAGAAGAGCCTAAAAACATGGGTGCTTGGTTATACTTGTTACGTTGGGATAACAATATGCATTTAAAACGTATAAGTCGCGAAAGCAGTGCATCGCCAGCTACAGGATTTAGCAAAGTACATGCAAAAGAACAAGCTGCTATTATTGACCAAGCTTTTGCTATTTAATTATATTTAATCAATAACAAACAACTCAAAGCCAACGTAAAACCATTTTGCGTTGGCTTTATAAATTATATTATATGAAATTATTTAAAGTATTTTTAGGCTTTTGGCTATTTGTAGGTGGTGTATTTTTAGCTTCTTTATTTTTCCCTCGCGAATTTAAAGTGGAAAGAAGTATAGTGATTGATAAACCTATTTATGAAACTTTTGCTTATTTAAATAACATACAAAACATTGCCAAATTGAGTCCCTGGGATAAAAACGTAGATACTTCAATGGCTTGGTTCTTTTCTAAAAATATTTCTGGATTAAATGCTAGCTATTATTTTAGAGGTAACTTATTGGGCAAAGGCTATTTAAAAATAGTGGAGTGCATTCCAAATGAAAAATTAACTACTGCATTAGATATAAACGATGGAGGAATGACCTCGAGTAGTACATTTTACTTTGAACGTATTGGTGGAGATAAAACCAAATTAACTTGGAAAGATTATAAAGATGTGGGCTATAATCCATTTCATAGGTTTCAAATTCCAACTAAAACTGAACAAACAGAATTACAGTTTGATGAAGGTTTGATAAAAATAAGAATTGCCATTATGAGTAGCAATTAATACGCTCCTCTCCTACTTAAAGATTTTAAACAAAAAAGGTTGAAACAAATGTTTCAACCTTTTTTGTTTTTTGTCACATTTAGCGAATACCGATAGCTATCGGTAGAAATGTTTTGAAAACGTGCATATTAAGTTCTCGTCCGATAGCTATCGGACTTCGCTCGAACTGACTAGCAATTTAAGACTTTTGAAGCTTCCTCTTTCTTGTTATGTATGATTGATTACGAATAAATTACCACCCACTAGCTACAAATCTTACCTTTTCTACCTCACCATCATTATTATAAGTTTTTTTAACTTTTACATCACGATTAGAAACTTTATTGAAAAGTGAAAGTACATTTAAACCTATTGACTCAGCTAAAGTAATATTTTCATTTGAATCAGATGGTTTATTTACTGCAATTACTTCTGATTTAGCAGTTATTTTTAGTTGCTCTTTTACGTAATCTCTTAAATCAACATTTTTATCTTTTCCAAAAGTATTTGCAGCTACCACTGGCTCATTATTGTTATTTCCAATTGGAGTTTCATCTACTTTGGGTTGGACTGTAAATTCATTTTTATCTTTAGGCAAATCAGCATTTGCTAAATTAGTTGTTCCTGCACCATTATCAGTTACTACTTTTTTAGGAGTATTGTTATTTGGCACAACTGATTGATTGTTGCCGCCATTTAATGGATTTTCTTTAATAGGTTTTTTATTTTGCAAGTTTTTATTTGCTGGTGTAACAGATTTTTTATTTTGTTTTTGAACACTTGCTACATTAACTCCTCCAAATGCCAACATTTTTCTTTCAGTTTCTTTTTCTAACTGATTTGGTACATTATTTTTAGATTTAAGTATTTCGCTTATTGAATCTTGTTTTGATTTGGCAATGGTAGTATCTACTTTATCGGCCATTTGCTCACCATTATTGTTGGTAAAGAAATAAATGCCCATTACTACAGCAATAAAAACAGCAGCAATGGCTGAATAACGCGCAAACAATGGAATAATGGCAAAACCACCTTTTTTAGTTAAAACTTGTTTATTAGCAAATACAATGTTGTTTTCAGGAACTAATTTGGTTTTCTTAAACAGCTCAAATTCTGCTGCTAATTCAGGATAAGTTTTAATTTCAGTTTCTAATGATTTGGTTTCTTCTGGAGTTAAATCGTTTTCTAAAAGAGCTATTAACTTATCAGAATAATCGGCTACATTTATTTTTTCTTGTTTAAGCAATACAGAAAAATCAAAAGCCATTGATTCGGCTGGTAAAGCAGTTTGATTAGCATTTAATAAATCAAACTCTACTTTAATGGCAGGGTTTTGGTCTAAAAATACAAATAGTTTAGCCACAGTATTATCATCTAACTTTCCATCTAAAAAGTCAATTATAATCTCTTCGTAATTATTAATATTTATTTCCATGTTCCTTATTTTTTTAAAAACCGCTTTATACCACATTTTCTAACGAGCCAATGTATTCTTTTAAATTTAACCTGGCTCTATAAATATAAACCTTAACCTGGCTTTCGTTAAGACCAGTAATTTTTCCAATTTCTTCGTACGAGTAACCTTCGTAATCTCTTAACATTATTACACTTTTTTGAATTTCGTTCAATTTACTAAAAGCCAAATTGATTACTTTTTTCAAATCGTTGTAATTATTATTGGTAGTTAAGTAGTCATCGTAATGTTCTTCATAGGTTGCTTTATGTTTGTCTTTTCTTATTGAGTCAATCATGGTATTATAGGCAGCGGTAAATAAATACGATTTAGCTTTTTCAGCTATTATATCATCTACCTTAAGCCACATTTTTTCAAATGTGTCCTGCACTATATCCTTAGCTCTGTCTTCATCTTTTATATTTTTATAAATGAATCGGTACACCGCATCAGCATAATTTTTAACGCATGTATTGTACTCAGTAATAGTCATTCAATAAGCCTATTTGGTTAAAATTACAACTGAAACGATTTATAAATAAAAAAAGTTACAGCCGCCTAAAATTATTTTTCATTTATTTTTCTTTCTAGCTCAGTTACAGTTTTATACAGTTGTGGTAATTTTTTGTAAACAATTGATGCTTTGATAGATTCACCATAATCGAAAGCTGGAGAGCCAAATAATTTTTGATTTTCCTTTTTAATATTACTGTTTACACCACTTTTAGCACCAAGTACTGTTCCATCTGCTATGGTTAAATGGCCTGCTATACCTACTTGACCAGCTAAAATACAGTATTTACCAATTTTGGTGCTTCCAGCAATGGCACTTTGACCTGCCATTACGGTATGTTCACCAATTTCCACATTATGAGCCACCTGGTTCAAATTATCTAATTTTACACCTTTACGCAAAATGGTGCTACCCATTGTGGCCCTGTCAATACTGCAATTACTACCAATTTCTACATCATCTTCAATAATTACATTACCAATTTGCGGAATTTTTTTATATGATCTATCAGCCAATGGCGCAAAACCAAAGCCATCGCTGCCAATTACAGTTCCTGAATGAATGATTACATTATTGCCAATTACACAATCGTTATAAATTTTTACACCTGCGTAAATAATACAGTTTTCGCCAATAGTTACATTATCACCAATATATGTTGTTGGGTAAATTTGCGAATTGTTTCCAATTTTTACGCCTTTGGCAATGTAAGCCAAAGCCCCTACATATAAATTTGTGCCTAACTCGGCCGATTTATTAATTACCGCACCTTCTTCAATTCCTTCTTTTTTATTGGCATAAGCCGCAAATTGTTCTAATAATAAGGTGAATGAAGCATAAGCATTTTCTACTTTTATTAAAGTAGCTTTTATTTCTTGACTTGGCACAAAATCGTTATTTACCAATACTGCACTCGACTTGGTATCGTAAATATGCGATTCATACTTCATATTGGCCAAAAACGATAAAGCACCTTCTTTACCATCTTCAATTTTAGCTACTGTATGAAGCAATATTTCTGGGTTTCCAACTACTGTTCCGTTTAACAATTGCGCTAACTGCGCTACACTAATTTGCATTTTTTAATTATTATGAAGTACGAATATATAAGATTGATTTACAAAAGACAAGTTTGTAAATAGTTAATGCTTTTTAAGTTAAAAGTTGATTGGTTTTGGGATTCTTAGTAATTAAGAATTGTATTATTTTATCCAAACCAATAAAATAGTAAAATATTAATAATCAAATGATTAAAAATAAAGAAAAAATTATATTTATTTTACAAATTACCTAACAAAACACATAAAATATTTGGTTACCAATTTGGTTAGCGAATCAATATTGTATTGGTCGCTAGCATCAGCTATGTCTTGCACTTGGCCATTTTTAAATAAAATATTGATGTGGAAGTTATTGGCACTATAAGCTTTATTTTGAACCGAATCGGTATAAACAAAATATTCGGCTTCTTCCATAGTAATATCCAAGTTATCAGCTGCTATAAATTTATAACTTTCTACCGTAGTTTTTTCAAATGGTGCATTTTGAAGCACTACCTTTGGCAACTTTCTATTGCGTAGCATATTGCACAAAGTGCTTAAAATCTTATCATTATGATTGCACCAAACTTTTATTGAGGTAAATATATCATCATCATCAAGCAAGCAATAGTTATCAAAGGCTTCATTGTTTTTATAAAACTCGTCTTTGCCAATTTTATTGTATAAAAAATAATGCAATGCTGGCGTAGCAAACAATGTTTCGTTTTGGCTAGCTAAATACTGAGCACGTAGAATTATTTTAATTAATAATTGTTCGGCTGCAACCACAGTTTTATGCAAGTAAACTTGCCAATACATTAACCTGCGGGCTATTAAAAATTTTTCGACCGAATAAATGCCTTTTTCTTCAATTACCAACTCATCGTTTACCACATTTAGCATATTTATAATTCTATCGTGACCAATGGAACCTTCTTGCACACCCGTATAAAAACTATCTCTGCGCAAGTAATCAAGCCTATCCATATCTAACTGACTAGAAACTAATTGATGCAAAAATTTCTTTTTGTATTTATTGGTAAATATTTCAATGGCTGTGGTCAATTTTCCATCAAATTGCTCATTGAGCAATTCCATAAATCGCAATGAAATAGCCTCGTGAGGAACATCTTTTATAATTAAACCTTCGAGCGTATGGCTAAATGGACCATGCCCCATATCGTGTAATAAAATAGCTGCGCAAACCGATTCAGATTCATGTTGAGTAATTTCTATGCCTTTGCTTTTTAAAATTTCTACGGCTTGAAAAGTTAAACTCATGGCACCAATTACATGCTGAAAACGTGTATGTTGAGCTCCAGGATAAACCAAATATGAAAGCCCCAATTGCTTGATCCTACGCAAACGCTGAAACCACGAATGTTCTATTAAATCGTAAATAAGTTCAAAAGGTATATTTACAAATCCATAAACTGGATCGTTAATGATTTTCTTTTTATTGGGTAAATTCACGGTTCAAAAATAGGGTATTTAATGATTACAAGGTTGGAAAGATTGGAAGATTACAAGATTGTAATTTTTTGTTGCCAAACCTCTATTTTAAAATCTTTTCCGGGCAGACACGCAGGTATACCTCAACGTTAATAAAACAAAAACACTAAAACTCCAAAAACTGCGTTATATTTACCTTTTATAAAAGTAAACCAAATTAACACACAAACTATTTTTATTTTTAAGTAAACAAGTAATCTTTGCAAAAAACAATTAAAAACTAATGAGCAATACAAGCATTTTATGGGCCGATGATGAGATAGATTTATTAAAGCCTCATATAATTTATTTAACCAACAAAGGATATACTGTAGATAAAGTAACTAGCGGTGTAGATGCTGTGGATGCAGTGAAGCTAAAACGTTACGATGTAATTTTTTTAGATGAAAACATGCCAGGTATTAGTGGCTTGGAAGCATTGAGCCAAATAAAAGCCATCATGCCCGAAGTGCCCATAGTTATGATTACGAAAAGCGAAGAAGAGCATATTATGGAAGATGCCATTGGTAATCAAATAGCTGATTATTTGATTAAACCTGTAAATTCAAGTCAAATTTTACTTTCACTTAAACGTATTTTAGATAGTAAGCAATTAGTTACTGAAAAAACTGCTCAAAACTACCAACAAGAGTTTAGGCAAATAGCCATGGAACTATATGATGTAGATGGTTACGAAAGTTGGGTAGCGCTTTACAAAAAATTAATTTATTGGGAATTGGAATTAGCTAAAAGTGGCGACACTGGAATGGACGAAATTTTGGCCATGCAAAAGCGCGATGCCAATAATGCTTGGGTGAAATATATTGAAAAAAACTTCATTAATTTTTTAAAGAAACCCGATGCTCAAACTCCTGCCATGAGCCATACGGTAGTTAATAAAAAATTGATGCCGGCCATTGATAAAGATATTCCTACCTTTTTAATTATGATTGATAATTTTAGGTACGACCAATGGAAAATGGTTCAAAATCAATTAACAGAATACTTTAATATTATTAGTGAAGATACATATTTAACCATTTTACCTACTACTACGCATTATGCTAGGAATAGCTTTTTTGCAGGTATGTTGCCAAGTGAAATTGAAAAATTATATCCAAACCTTTGGGTAAATGAAGAAGAAGAGGAAGGTAAAAATATTTACGAAGAAGAGTTTATTAATAAACAAATGCAACGCTTAGGTTATAAAGAAAAAATTACCTACACCAAAATTACCAATTTACAAGCTGGCAAAAATTTGGTAGATGACGTAGCAAATTTTATGAATAACAAGTTTAATGTAATAGTATACAACTTTGTAGATATGCTGAGCCATGTGCGTACCGAAATGAACGTAATGAAAGAACTAGCTGAAGATGAAGCTGCCTACCGAAGCATTACAGCAAGTTGGTTTGAACATTCGCCATTATTTGAAACTATTAAAAAAATAGCTCAGAAAAAAGTGCGCGTAATTATTACTACTGATCATGGTTCAATTAGGGTAAAAAATCCAGTAAAAATTATTGGAGATAAAAGTACTAGCACTAATTTACGTTACAAACAAGGGCGAAATTTAAGCTATAATGCCAATGAACTTTTTGGTGTTAAAAATCCGGCTGATTTATTTTTACCAAAACAAAATATGAGTACTAGTTACGCATTTGCTACTGGCGAAGATTTTATGGCTTATCCTAATAATTACAATTACCACGTAAACATGTACAACAATTCGTTTCAACATGGTGGAATAAGTTTAGAAGAAATGATAGTTCCATTTATTGTCTTGGAAACCAAATAATTAAATTAAATCTAAAAAAAGAGGTTGTTATTTAAAACAATCTCTTTTTTTATTTATAAGCAATGGCATAAGTATCTATTGGTATTTCTAAAGTAATTTGAGTACCGTTTATGTTTGATTTGATATCGAAAGTTCCATTTAAAATAGCCAAAAGCTCAGTAATAATAATAAATCCAAGTCCACTACTCTCGCTATTTTCAGATACTGAATAAGCTTTTTGCCTGTTTTTTATACCAACTATTCTTTCTAAATTTTGATTACTCATTCCTTTTCCATTATCGGAAATGGTAATACAATGGAAATCGTTTTTTATTTCAGCAGTTACCTCAATTGTAACATTTGAATTATACTTAGTAGCATTTGAAATTAAGTTATGAACTACAATTGATAAAATATTTTTATCGGTGTATATAATTTGGTCTGGGTCAATGCTATTTACCAAAACATTGTTTTTACTATCCATTACCTCTTTTAATAGTTCACCAATTTCATCTACCAAAACAAAAAGAGGCACATTGGTTTTTTGAACATTTATTAAAGTACTTTGGTACTTAATCCAATTTAAAATATTTTGTGCGTTTTCGTATAATCGCCTCGAAGTGTGATCAATATCGTTCAAAATACTTTTAAAATCATCTCCTTCATTCATTTTTTTGCTATTGCGAGCCACCATAGAAATAAATTTCAAAGGAGTAATAATATCGTGTGAGAGGATGGCAATAAGCTTACTTTTTAAATTAAGTGAACGTAAATTTTGTTGTTCAGAAAATAAAAGTTGTTCATTGATTTCTTTTAAATTGCTATTGGCTTTAGCTAATTCAAAGGTTCTTGCACTAACTTTATACTCCAAAATGGCATTGCGTCTTACTAAAATACTATTATAATATTTTACTGCCAGCAATATTAAAATAGCAATAGCCGAAATAATAAGTGCTATAAACCACCATGTTTGATAGTATTTTTTATGAACCTTTATATTTAAAGTTAGTACACCTTCTGTGTTATCTTTTCCTGTAATTTTTTTAATAATTAACACATATTTTCCTGCATTTAAATTGGTAAAGCTTATTTTATTTTCGCCATTAATACTTACAGGTTTTGAGTTATAACCAATTAACTGGTATTGGTAATTTACATCGTAATCGTTATACCAATAAGGAGATGTAAAATAAATATTTAACAATTCTGTATTAGGCTCAATTTCAATGCTTTTTAGAACATTGATTGGTAAATTATTTACTTCAATTTTATCAATAAATATTTGGCTTGAACTGGCGCGTTTTTTAAACAAATAAGGGTTAAAACTTACCAAACCACTCATAGATGGAAATGCCATTGTTCCATTTTTTAACTGAACACTTGCAGGATAACAACCTCCATTAAATTCAGAGTTATCTATTCCGTTTTCTTCGTTGTAATAATTAAATGTAATGGATTTGGAAGTATCGGCCATATAATTTAAAACCTGCTTAAGCGAAGTTTCAAACAAACCATTGTTACTACTAATCCATACATTTTTATTACTATCTATTTGAATACTATGACATTTAGCCAAATAATGGTTCCTATCTAAAGGTAGTTTGTACGCTTTATTTTTATAAAATGCATACCATCCACTACCATAACTGGTAGCAAAAACAATGTTTTTGTAATAGTAAACATCTCTAAAATTAGCTCCATGAATTAACTGAACAATATAAGTATCTTCATCTGAAATCATTACCCTAAATACACCTTCAGCATTTGAAAAATACACTTCGTTATTGGGCGAAACACATATAGATACTATACGAGAAGTTATTTTATGTATTTCTTTTTGGTAAACAATTTTTTGATTTTTATAAATGATTAATGATAAATGATTGGGCTGGCCAACCCAAATACTATCGCCACTAACATTTATGCATGTTATTACTTGTCCATATTTTTTAACATAAACTTTTGCTTTAATAGCTTTATCAAAATAAAATAGGCTATCGTTTTTAGCAAACCACAATCTGTTTTTATTGTCGTTAAAAACAGTTTCAAAATTAATAACGTTATTATTAACAGTATATGGTAAAACTTGATTGTTGCTAAAACTGGTTTGAATGCTAGAGAAAACAGTACTATCATTAATTTTATCTATTGCATAAATGGCATTAGCTCCTGATTTTGTTGGATTTACCTCGTATTGAACTTTAAATAAATTGGGCTTAAATATGTATAAACCATTGGTGGTAGAACCAATTGCATACACGTCTAAAGCTTTATTGTATTCTATGTCAACTATTTTAAAATTTTCGGGAATTTGATTTGAAATAAAATTGAGTTTTAAATGGTTGGGATTGTTTCCTACTAATTCTAAAGTGTTTATTATATTTTTTTGAACTAAATAGGTTTTATAAGCTTGGGTTTTATAAATAATGGTAATAAAAGTGTTATTAGAATTGGTAATTCCATCTACACTGCATTGTTCCAAACTTTTATTTTTAAGATTAATATAAAAAAAAGTGCCCTCATTATTAGCCAAATAATAGTGGGCACCAACTTTAAAAAAATAATTACTATATTTGGGTGTAGCCGTTAAAATACTATCAACCAATAAAGCATTATGGTATTTATAAACATATTTTTTACCTAAAATAAACGAGATAGAATCGTTATGAGGAATAAACTTAAATGGATAAAAATTAATATTTGGAGTGGCATCAGTAAGCAATTGTTTAAATTTTAAAAAATTACTTAACGTGGGCAAACCACAATTTAAATTAATAAGATTGGTAAGCAAATTTGCCCTTTGAACTTTTTGGAGTAAGTTATTTTCAATTTTAAGTAAATTACCTCCTGCGTCTGAAGCTATAACTTGTTTATCAAAAGTGGGGTAAATCCATCTAAACCTTTCATTTTCAACTATGGAGTTTTGGGTATTAAATACTTTAAAGTTAACACCATCAAAACGCACCAATCCGGCCTCAGTAGCTAGCCATAAAAAATTATTTTTATCAAAATAAACTTGATTAACACTATTTTGAGGCAACCCGTTTTTTTGAGTGTAATGTTTTACTACAAATTTATTTTGAGAAAAAAGTACAGTAGAAAGCAGGATAAAAAGTAATACTAAATTATATTTAAAAGCATGATGATATGGCTTATGAATATACATTTTTTAACTACTCTTAAAATTATAAATATCTGTAATATTTCTTAAATCTATAATATTATTTACACCTAATTTATCGAAAATACGCCCCTTGTAAGTGGCCACTGTGGATGTTTTTAAATCTAAAATTTCAGTAATTTCTTTTACCGAATTTCCTTTTAGCAAGTAATTTAAAACCGTTAACTCTCTTTCGGAAAGTGTATTAATAGGATTTTTGGTATTGTAAGTTTTGTTATTTACCATTTCTAATAAGTTTTCCGAAAAATAATTTCTTCCAGAAAAAAACATATGAAATGCTTTTAAAACCTCCTCTTCACTACTTTGCTTACTTAAGTAACCATTTACTCCTAAATTCATCATTCGTGGGCCAAAAAGTTCTTCAGAACTCATGGTATAGATTAAAATAGGGATTTTGGGTCTTAAAGTTCTTACTGCAGCAATTACCTCCAAAATATTAGCATCTTGCAATTGCATATCTAATATTAAGTGAGATAGGTTATTGGTATTTATTAAATCAATTATACTTTTAGCGGTTTCTGTTTCTACCCAATCCGATTTTCCAAAGTAATTGTCTATCAACACTTTAAGCCCCCTCCGAATAATTACATGGTCATCTGCCAGTAAAATTTGCTTCTTACTATTCATAAAAAATTAATGTAGAAATTTATCTACAAACACACCGCAATAATAAAACAATTTCTATTAATTATAAAATACATGAACTATTTGATATTAAAACCAACAAATTTTGTTTTAAATATTTTTTCAATTTTAAATCTATTTAGGTAAAAATGAAAATAAACAAATAGGCAAAATACTAATAATCAAATATTTACATAGCAACTACATTTACTAGATTATTTTAATAAACCAAATGTAAAAGTTTAATGTTACACTTTCATCATTACAATGGTTGCGCCATCTCCACCAAATTCAATATGCTCGTTTTGCAAACTAGAAACCAATGGATTTCGGTTTAAAGTATCGCGTACCAAATTGCGCAAAATTCCATAACCTTTTCCATGCACAATTCGAACTTGTTTAACACCCAATAAATAAGCATCATCAATAAAAACTTCCAAGCGTTTCATGGCCTCTTCGCCACGTGTGCCTATTAGGTTTAACTCAGGACTAAAATCTTTCATTTTAGTATTCATGTTTACACCTTCTACCGCTTTTTTAAGTTCGTTTTGTTTGGTTTTACTTACCACTTGTAGTTTGTTAATTGCCACAGTAGTACGTAAATCACCAAATGCAACCACCACTTTATTTTTATTTATTTCTAAAACTTCGCCTACGCTTTGTTGCCCTTCAACCATAACAGCCGCACCAACTGAAATAGCTGCATCAATAGGTTTAGGAACTTGTTGTTTTTCGGCTGCAATTTCTTTTTCAGTAAATTCTTTTAACTCTTGAATTTGTTCTTTTATTTCAGTTCTTGCCTTGCGCTGGGTTTCGGCATCGGCTTGGTTTTGTTTTATTTCTCTAATGGTAGCTTCAACTTTGCTATTGGCTTCGGTAATTATGGCTAAAGCTTCTTGTTTGGCTTCTTTAATTAATTGTTTTTTATTGGTTTCAATTTCTTCTTTCAGCTTGGCATATTGCTCCATTAAAACATTTACTTTGGCTTCTTTTTCGGCAAAACGTTGGCGCAAATCAATTACTTGCTTTTGCTCTTTTTCTACCTCAATCAATAAATCGTCTACGCGTTTTTGCTTTACTCCTACCCTATCTTTAGCATAATTAATAATGCTTTGAGCCAAACCTGTTTTGGTAGCTATTTCAAAAGCATAACTACTGCCTGGTTTACCCATTTCTAATTGGTATAAAGGTTGCATTTTTTCATTATCAAAAAGCATGCTTGCATTTACCAAACCTTTGGTATTATTGGCAAAATTTTTTAAATTACTAAAATGCGTAGTAACTACTCCAAAGCTATTTTTACGATTGATATGGTTTAAAATGGCTTCGGCCAAAGGGCCACCAAACTGAGGATCGGTTCCCATACCAAATTCATCAATTAAAAACAGGGTTTTTCCATCGGCAAAATCGGTAAAATATTTCATACGCAGTAAGTGACTGCTGTAAGTACTCAAATCATTTTCAATACTTTGCTCATCGCCAATATCAACCATAATGTCTTTAAACACACACATTTCGCTATCAGGACTAGCAGACACTAAAAAACCGCATTGCAACATGTATTGCAGCAAGCCAACTGTTTTTAAACAAACGGATTTTCCACCCGCATTTGGACCCGAAATTACTGTAATTCTGTTTTCGGCATTTAGATCAATATTTAATGGAACAATGCTTAATTTATTGCGTTGGTGATTTAACTTTAATAATGGATGAAAAGCAGTACGCAAAACCACATTTGGATGTTTGGAAAGGGCTGGCATATCGGCAGCTAATTCCATTGCAAACAAAGCTTTGGCTCTTATAAAATCAAATAAACCCATGCGCTGAATATTTTTTTCTAACTCAGGAATTTCAGGTCTAATTTGGTCGGTTAGTTCCAATAAAATACGTTCACGCTCTCTGCGATAGGCAATTTGCAATTCGCGTATTAAATTATTCATCTCAAAGCATTCAGTTGGTTCTATAAAAACCGTTTGCCCAGTATTGCTTTCATCATGCACAAAACCTGCAATATGGCGTTTATGTTCGGCCAAAACTGGCAATACCAAACGTCCATCGCGAATGGTAATATCTAAATCTTCGGCTATGTAATTATTTTTAGCAGCTTTATCGTAAATGCTTTGTATGCGCCTGCGAACTTCCTTTTCTTTCTCGTTAATTTTAGCCGAAATTTTAGCCAACTCAGGCGAGGCATTTGGCCTCATAGCGCCATCATTATCTAAAATGCGTTCAATGCGCCTAATAATTAAATCGTTGTACATTAAACCTTCGAGCAAGGCTTGTAAATACAAGTATTTTTCAGGCCTATCTCTAAAATATTTAGCTATTTGTAGAAACGATTGCAACGTTAATTTCAATTGATGCAATTCGTCTTCCAAAAGCCACATCCCTTCTATTTTTGCCTTTTTAAAATAAGGAAACACATCGTGGTAATGGTCGGCAGGAAAAGGAGTATCGGTTTCCAAAAGATTTTTAAAATCCTTAACCTGCATGAGCATTCGCTCAATAATATCTGCTTTATTATTAAACTTTATTTTATCAATGTATTGTTGACCAAGGCTTGAAATACACTTTTTTGCTACTAATTCTTTTATTTGATTGAACTCTAATTTAAGTTCTATTGATTGCGGATATGGCACTTTATAACTGTTTTTATTATATGGAATAATTTTAAACCAAAATTGTTTTTAAAGCTTGCAAATTAAACAAATTAATCATTCAATTTAAAAACCGTTTAAACCTATAAGATTCAGCAAAATCTGTTCAAAACAATATATTTGTATCATGCAAAAAATTTGCGAGAAATGCCAACAACCTTTTGAGTGTAATATGGAAAATATTACGCAATGTCAATGTTATGGCATTGAACTAAATAGCCAAGCAAAACAATTGGTTAGCAGTACTTTTAACGATTGTTTATGTAAAAATTGTTTATTAGAAATTAATAAAGAATCTATCTTAACAAACCCTAGCTAGTCCACGAGAAAACTTGTTACGATGGTTCTCCTCCAAAATCTTTCGGTATTTACTTCCGTTGCAGGCGTCCCCAGGCCGCAACCATTAGGATAAGTTGTTGTCTGTTACGCTAAAACTAAAACAACTGTAGAAAGCTTAAATGCTTTAAATAATAATATGCGGTATGTGAGCATTTTTAGATAGTGGAAAATAAAATGCATTAGGCTTTAGCCAAAAAAAGAGGCTAACTCATGTGACAAAATACAAAGAGGTTGTCCTTTTGATACAACCTCTTTTTTTCAATAGCAACAGCATTATTTTGTTTTAACCTTACGGGTATATTTAATTTCCATGTTTTTGTATTCTTTTCCTCCTGCAGGGGTGGTATACATTTCCATAGTTTGGTGGTCATTGTCAACAAATGTTAAAGTTTGGCGCATATCCATGTCTTTGCCGCTCACAGGGTCAACCTGTTTGCCAATGCAACTCATGGTTTTGGTAGCTGCATCGTAGGTGCCTTCCATAATCATCATGCCTGATCCCATGTTGTCAATCCAAGTGCTTATAAATTTCTTTTTGGCGTTGTCGTACGCAGTAGTGCTTATTCCTTCAAAAGGCATCCCGTCAAAGCTGCCTTTGTTCTCGCTTTGCTGGTATCTGCCGCCTAAAATCATTTTATTTATACAAGTAGATGTGCTTTGCGAAGGCGGTGCATCAGGGGCCATCCACATAGTAATTTCAGAATTCCATTCGCCATCGCAACTTGCCATTAATTTGTGCATTTCGCCTGGTGTCATGTAATCCATCCATGCTTTCATCATAGTTGCCGAATCGGGAGGGGCTGCAGCCTCTTCCTTGGTAGTTGCCGAACTGTCGGTTTTTGCCGAATTGGCCGGAGCAGAGTTGTTGTTGCAGGCAATTGAACCCATCAAAGCCATTGCCATTAAAGTGATGTAGGTACTTTTCATAAGTTTTTTTGTTTTATTTGAGATTGGCAATTTATTCATTAAAATAAAACCACAATGTCATTTTTTGTGTGGTCAGAAATTCATACAAACTGCCTGATAACCCGCTTATTCGTATTTGTAATCCGAATTCAATTATCCAAGGATTTGCCTAGCCAGTCCAAGTGTAAACCTACAAGGCTGGTTCGCTTCCGAAAGCTTTCGGAATTTGGCTTCGTCAAACTAACAAAAGATACAATTTTAAGTTAAAATCTGTTTAGGTGGTAATGAAGCAAAACCTTTGTTTTGTTGCAGCTATGCGCATCCCAATGTGTCAGGACGTGCAGTATCGTTTAATGACCAAAAGGTACGATTTTGTTACTAACCATTTTTTGTTTTGCTACTTGTTTTAAAATTAATTTATTTACGTTTGTTGAAAATTATTAAATACTAGAACTTTAATTTCCACAAAAAGACTTACCAAAGGTGATGAACTGAGGAATGTCTTACCTATTGAAAGCCTAGCGAAACGATAGATTTAAACAAATTGATAAGATTATGTTAGATAAAACTTGCGATAACTGTTACGAGAAAATAAATACTTCGAAAAGAAAAGTATATAAACCCAAAGGATTTTTTGGCTTCTTAAAAAAAGAGGTTTTTTGTTCTAATTTTTGTAGAGATCAATTTTACGAAAAAAATAAACGTAAATAATAGTTGTTACTTCTACGTTTAAAAATAACTCACACAATGTAATGCTTTTAAAGCACTTTATGGTGCTAAAATATATTTTCTTAAAATAGCTTTTATATAACTCAACTTGAAGTTACATAACCACACTCATTATCAGACAAATACATATCTACTTTTTCTTATTTGAATTGGCTATGCTTTAAGATAGCTATTAAATCACTCAACCTCCTTATAACTTACGGTTGCTTTCACAAATCATTCATTAAATTCAAAATTCATCATCCAAAATTCAACATTTAAAAAGCTATATTCGCCACACATTTTATATTATGGATTCTACTTTAAAAATATACAATACTTTAACCCGAACTACCGAAGATTTTAAACCCATTCACGAAGGCCATGTAGGCATGTACGTTTGTGGACCAACAGTTTACAGCAATGCGCATTTAGGCAATGCACGTACCTTTATTTCGTTCGATGTAATTTTTCGTTATTTTTTACATTTGGGTTTTAAAGTGCGCTATGTGCGCAATATTACCGATGCTGGTCATTTGGAAAGTGATGCTGATGAAGGTGAAGATAAAATTGCTAAAAAAGCAAAATTAGAACAACTAGAACCAATGGAAATTGTGCAACGCTACACCATTGATTTCAGGGAAACCATGCGCATGTTCAACACCTTGCCGCCAAGCATTGAACCAACTGCTACAGGCCATATTATAGAGCAAATAGAAATGACCAAACAGATTATAGCCAATGGTTATGCTTATGAGGAAAATGGTTCTATTTATTTTGATGTAGAAAAATTTACCAAAGAATATAATTACACCATTTTATCTAACAGAAATTTAGACGATTTACTGAATAATACCCGCGATTTAGATGGACAAAATGAAAAACATGGTCGCTTAGATTTTGCACTTTGGATAAAAGCAAAACCTGAACATATTATGAAATGGCCGAGTCCTTGGGGAGTTGGTTTTCCAGGTTGGCATTTAGAATGTTCGGCCATGAGCAGTAAATATTTGGGAAATGAATTTGATATTCATGGTGGAGGAATGGATTTAGTACCCACCCATCATACCAACGAAATTGCGCAAAATTTGGCTTGCCATAAAACGCAACCTGCTCGTTACTGGATTCATACCAATATGTTGACCGTAAATGGTCAAAAAATGAGCAAAAGTTTAGGCAATTCGTTTTTACCACATGAATTATTTTCAGGAAATCATAAACTGTTAGATAAAGGTTATAGCCCAATGACGGTGCGTTTCTTTATGCTACAAGCACATTACCGCAGCACGTTAGATTTTAGCAACGAAGCATTGCAAGCTGCCGAAAAAGGTTTTGCTAGATTAATGAATGCTATGAAATTGATTGATGGTTTAAAAATAAGCGCAAATAGTTCTGTAAATATTGATGCTGTAAAAACAGAAATTTATACTGCATTGAATGATGATTTTAATACACCCATTGCCATAGCAAGTATTTTTGAAGCAGTGCGAATGATTAATTCTATAAACGATGGCAAAGAAACCATTACCGAAACTGATAAAGCCAGTTTGAAAAAATTGATGACAGAAATAGTTTTTGATGTATTGGGTTTACAAGAAGAAAACAATACGGATAACAGCAAAGTAGATGGTTTAATGAATATGATTATTGAACAAAGAAATCATGCTAAACTAAACAAAGATTTTGCTACCAGCGATGCCATAAGAAATAAACTAAAAGAAATTGGTTTTGAAATAAAAGATGGCAAAGATGGAACGACTTATAGTGTGATAAATTAATTAGCGGCTGGCTTCTTTCTGGCAGCTAGCAACTGGCAGTGATAAAAATAGCCACTGATTACTCAGAAAAACACAACAGAACAAAAGCATCAATTGCCGTTCTCCCGAAAGCTTTCGGGATTAGCCAACGGAACTTAAAGAATCAAAATGAAAAAAATATCCTTATTCATCCTTTCTATATGTGTAACAGTTTTGGCAAATGCGCAAGCACCCAAATCATATACTTCATCTGAAATATTGTTACAACTTAAAAAGTTAAACACTGTTGGTTCGGTGTTATACATTGCAGCACATCCTGATGATGAAAACACCCGTTTGATAGCCTATTTGGCCAATGAAAAATGTTTGCGTACTGGTTATTTAAGTTTAACACGTGGCGATGGTGGACAAAATTTAATTGGCTCGGAACAAGGCATTGAATTAGGAATGATTCGTACGCAAGAGTTATTGGCAGCACGCAGAATTGATGGTGGTGAGCAGTTTTTTACCCGTGCGTACGATTTTGGTTTTAGTAAAAACCCTGAAGAAACTTTTACCAAATGGAGCCACGATTCTATTTTAAGCGATATGGTTTGGGTAATCCGTAATTTTAGGCCCGATATTATCATTACCCGTTTTGCTACTGATGGAAGTGGCGGACATGGACACCATACTGCATCGGCTATGTTGGCTGAAGAAGCTTTTGATGCAGCAGCCGATCCAACTCGTTTTCCTGAGCAATTACAATATGTTTCGGTTTGGAAAACCCGCAGGATGTTTTGGAATGTGAGCACTCGTTTTTCAAACCCAAATGCCGATATGAGTCCGTATATAAAATTAGATGTGGGCGGATACAATCCATTATTGGGTAAAAGTTATGGCGAAATAGCAGCCGAAAGCCGCAGCATGCACAAAAGTCAAGGTTTTGGAAGTGCCAAACAAAGAGGTGAAAGCTTAGAGTTTTTTAAACCTTTAAAAGGCGATACCACTGGCTTAAAAGATATTTTTGAAGGAATCGACTTTAGTTGGAAACGAGTAAAAGGTGGCGAGAAAATTGGGAAACAGATTACAAAAATTATGAAGGAGTATAATCCTTCTTTTCCGCATTTATCTTCCAAAGAATTAGTAGCTATTTATAACTCAATTGATGAAAAAGAACATAATTATCACTTTGATTTATCTGGAAAAATAATTTTAAACTGCAACGGATACTTCAGAGAATCAATTTCTGACAAACCGAACTTCAGTATTAACGAAAAAATTACTATTGCAGATGGAACTATTGTTAGAGCTCCAAATAGTATTTTAAAAGGCTATGTTTTTAATATTCAAAATAAAGATACTACGATTTTTTCGACCGATAAAATATCCTACTTATACTGGACAAAAAATAAGATAACTAACAATATGTTTGTCATAGAGGATAAAAACAATTTACTTTTAAACAACATATCACAACCTTATGATTTATCGGGTTATGATTTTAGTCCAAACAGTAAAGGAATTAAAATCATTGAACCATTAAAATACAAATGGGTGGATCCTGAAAAAGGGGAATTATACCGTCCATTGGTAATTACACCACCAGTAATGCTCAACTTAACACAAAAAAGTTTTGTATTTACCGATGAAAAACCAAAAGAAATTAAAGTAATTATTAAAGCCGGAAAAGACAATATTCAAACTAAAGTAACAGCAAACTTACCTCAAGGCTGGACTACAGAACCAGCATTTACAAACATCAATTTACCTAAAAAAGGCGATGAACAGATTATCTCTTTTTCAATAAAACCACCTGTCACCCTGAGCGTAGTCGAAGGGTCAACCATCAACTTCTCAGCCGAAATAGACGGACAAACTTACACCAAAGGAATCAAAGAAATAAAGTACGACCATATTCCTGTGCAAACATGGTTTCCCGAAGCTGAAGCCAAATTGGTAAAAGTTGATGTGAAGAAAACTTTTAACACCGTTGGTTATATTCAAGGTGCGGGCGATGAAGTGCCAGCAAGCTTGGAGCAAATGGGTTATAAAGTGGTAATGATTACCGATGAACAATTACAAAATGGAAACTTGAATGAATTTCCTGCCATTGTATTAGGAGTGCGTGCATTTAACACCAACGAAAAATTACAACAATACAAACAACGTGTGTTTGATTACGTAAAAGATGGTGGAAACTTAATAGTTCAGTACAATACCAACAGCTTTTTTGGACCATTGAAAGACCAAATTTCTCCAGTTCCGTTTAAACTGAGCCGCGATAGAGTTACCATTGAAGAAGCACCCGTTACGTTTTTATTGCCAGAACATCCTGTTTTAAATTTTCCAAACAAAATTACCAATACCGATTTTGATGGATGGATTCAAGAGCGTGGAATTTACTTTGCAACTGAAATGGATAGCAGTTTTCAATGTCCGTTAAGTATGAACGACCCTGGAGAAAAACCAAACAAAGGCAGTTTAATTATTGCCAAATATGGCAAAGGAAATTATGTGTACACAGGTTTAGCTTTCTTTAGAGAATTGCCTGCCGGTGTTCCAGGTGCATATAGGTTGTTTGCTAATATTTTGAGTTTGCCAAGGATTAAATAAATAAATGTTTAATAAAATTTTATACTTTCGTTTAAAATGAAGTCGAAATTTTATTTACTTTTTTTAGCATTTATTGCTTCATGTAGCGCAAATAGTGGCGATAGTGGACCATGTGGACCAGGCTATTCAGGTTATAATTATACAAAAAAATACTACGGTATGGCCTCACTTGATTCAAATAATAAGTGGTTACCCGACAGTCTACCTTTGAGTATTGAATTTTTAAACAAAAACAATACACCTTTTATTTATAATGTTTCCCCTAAAGTTAAAAAAATATATAATATAGATATTTATGGAAAATACGTTAGTGAACTATGTTTTCATGGTAACGTTTATGATTACTTTACTTCAGAGTATGAAACAATCAATTACATAAGTCAATATAGCAGTAGTTTAAATTTAAGTTTGAATAGATATAAAAACACTTCAAATGCGGACAGCCTAAATATAAGCAAATTACAAGATAATTTTATTGTAAATATTTGCAATAAATCGTTTAGCTTGAATCCCAATATTTATACAGATTTTGGCGAACAAAAATTTTTATTAAAATATAAAAACTATGATAGTATTTTTAATGTAGATAGATTTCAAGCTGATAGCGGATTTATAGTACCCCAAGGATTTTATTATTCAAAAACTAAAGGAATTATAGGATTTTATTTTACTAATCATATTGAAGAATGGGAAATAAAATAATTTTAATCTTGAGTTTGAGTTTTATGTTAATTTTTTCTTGTCAAAAAGAAGAATGCACAAGTAGAATAAAAGTGATTTCATTTTTTCCAGATACCAATTGGTTGTGCTATACTAAAAACTACAAATCTTTTATAATTAAATCTTCTGATAGTTTAATTCAAACATTATACACTAATAAGGCGTATTATTATCCAGATGAATTTGGTGCCTCTCCTGTATATAATTTCAATGTAAAACCGGGAGATGAATGCAAAGATTTTGTTCCTCAAAGCAGAAATGTTACAACAAAAACATCTATTTATGATTTTAGTATTTCTTATGGATTAGAATTCAACCCAACTAATAATGTTTTTAATTTCTATTACTATTTATTTGAAGATGATTTTTACGAAGTATCAAGAATTAATCTTAATACTGATTCTTTAACTTATACTGTTTTCTCCGATTTAAAACCTGAAAAACAAAATCTCAAATGTGATTATTATGAGAAATATACAAATCATTTTGGAAATATTTTTGATGAAGTTTTTGTTTTTAAAATAATTACTACTGATTTAACTAAGAAACCAAATTGTCCTAAAAAGTTATTTTTTTCAAAAAAGTTAGGTTTAATAGAATTTGAACAAAAAAATGGAGTAGTTTGGAGTGTATTAAAATAGTAAAAATTGAATAAATTATATAGCGCTGCAATATTACCAAGTGATAATTGTTAATTTATCAAATTATTTTTAATACTAAATATACATTGGTTATACTTTACTTATTGGGAATCACAATTTATAATGTAAAAAATAGTCAAAATACATAAAATATTATCGGTTATTAAACTAATATGTCAAATACTCTTGCGTAATTTTAGCAGTATCACCTGGAGGAGGTGTTAGCTCTTTCATGTAAATGATAAAAAAACGTTTTATTTTTTTGCCTTCATCATGAACTGAAGCATTATAATCTTTTATAATTTTATTTTTCAAAGGTTCTCTTATCCAAACTTTATCCTGCATAACCAAATGTTCGGAGTATTTACGCCAACGGTCGTTTTTGATGGTACTTAAAATATTTTCGGGCTTTTGGTAACTTAGTTTTTGCGAAGCTTTGTTTAAATCCAAGGTATCGCCATTAGCCAAATGTGCTTCGTAAATAAACCAACCATCATCTTTAAAAACCGCGGGAGCAAACATACCCCAACTTTGATTGATGCCAATGGTATAAGCCACCGTTCTAAATTTTTTAGCCAAACCATACCTAAACTGCGGAATATAAGTGGTATTCCAAACCAACACATAAGCTAAAATACCTATTGCCAAATAATTATACGTTTGACTATAAGGCAATGCTTCGGCTTTTTCCAATTGTTTAATTTTAAAATACGTAAAAAACTGAGTTGGCAATAATGGAATCAAAGCGCATAAATTAATTAAGTAAAATAACCCAACAAATAAAGTTGATGCAATTCCAATTTGGAATAACACAATACTGATTATGCCTATGGCTCGCATCCTTTGATTTTTAAAAGGAATAAAAAACAGAATAGGTATCAATATTTCAAAATAAAATACCACATGCGTTAATACTTTAAGCAAAGTTGGAAACTGCAATAAATACTTAGCCAAAGGCCATTGAATAATATCGAGGTTAAAAGCGTAGTAAAGTGCTGTGGCATTGCTATGCCACTCGGCTGAGTTTTTCATACATGCCGAAACCCAATACACCATTAACACTTGAAACATAAAAACCAATGTGTAAAGAGTATAATTATGAGTTACTTTTTTAATCTGCACAGCCCATATGGCATTTAAAGGCATAAACAAACTAAAAATCAGCATACACCTTATTAAATCATCGCCACCCTGCAACACATAAGGATTACGCATGTGTAAACTAATGTAAAACAACAAGGTAATAACTTGAAAAAGTTTGGTTCGATAACCTATTGCAAAGCAAAAAATAGCTATTAGGTGAATTGCAAAACAAATACCTACAAACCAAGGAGCATCGTTTAATTGGTAAATGGGTAGGAAATAATATTTATCGAAAAATTGTAAAAAATACTGAAAAGGCAAAACACCATTTTGGGTATAAAACACAGTAAAATCGCTTAACCTGATGCAGATATCAAGCATCATTACAAAACCCAACACTATTCTAAAAAGTGCAAATGCCCTTAAATCAAAATGAAAGTTGGCACTTAATTTTTGCTGAATGTTGAGTAGATTAAAGTAATTTTTCAAAACAATAAAAGTTGAAATACAAGTTTAGCAGTTTTAAACTAAAAAAATGAACTTACTTAAACACATGAACTTAAACACTTTAACACTTTCCAACTTAAACACTTAACAACAAACACTTAAGCACTCCTCAACTTAAATATCCAACAACTGCTCTGTTAAATATTTCCAAGTAAACTTTTGTTTTTCTACTTCAATATTGGCTGTGAATTCAGCTTCTTTATTTTGTGTGTAATAATCGGTAATGGCTTGTGCTATGGCTTGCTCGTCTCTTTCAACCACATATCCCACTACTTCATGTGGAACTAACTCTGCCAAACCGCCAACATTGGTAACCAACATGGGTTTATTGTAATAATAAGCTATTTGTGTAACTCCACTTTGAGTGGCTGTAATATAAGTTTGCACCACTAAGTCGGCAGCTGAAAAATAAACGCCTACTTCATTATTAGGAATAAAATCGGTGCGAAGAATAACACTATCTGTTAGCCCTAAATTTTTTATTTGTTCCAAATAAGGTTCACTGTTTTCGTAAAATTCGCCTGCTACAATTAGCTTTAAGTTAGGATTACTTTGTTGCAATAAAGCAAAACTGTTTAA
Source organism: uncultured Bifidobacterium sp. (assembly GCA_964529175.1). Taxonomy (GTDB): domain Bacteria; phylum Bacteroidota; class Bacteroidia; order UKL13-3; family UKL13-3; genus JAAFJM01. Next base: position 94,121 of record CAZGVO010000012.1, on the reverse strand, counting down.
CAATAAAGTTAGGCCTTTGTATTTACGTATAAATCCAAAAAACAAAAGGTAATTACAGTTTTCATCTAATCCTAGTTTGTGTTTTGCCTCTTGTTTATCAAGCAATGGGCCAAACATATCGTACATAGGGTGAGGTACATATTTTTTAGGTTTACCTGTGGTAAATAAATCAATATGCGCATAAACCTCGCGGCTCATGGCTAAAAAACCACGGTTACTTTCTATAAAATATTGCGTAAACGCAGTATCAAAAAACTGTTGCTCGTGGGGAATAATATTATCGGCAATGGTAATAATTTTGGTTTTACCATTTGCTCTAATTAACCTAGCTATGGTACCAAAAGCAGGCGCCATAAAACTCATCCAATACCTAAAAATTACTAAATCGTATTGTTTTTTATTTAATTTATAGCCAACACTTAACCAATTAATTGGGTTAATTGAATTCATAATAGAGTGAATTACAATATCAGTTGGTTGCGGGTCATCGCTCATTTGCGTTTTACCGGGAAACAAAAACTGCGGATATTGCAACGAAAAACTAGCTATTTCACATTCATGTCCTTGTGCATTAAACTCACGACATAAACGTTCGTTATAAGTAGCCAACCCACCACGCAAAGGCCAAGCGGGACCAATAATTAAAATTTTTTTCTTAGTCATTATAACCCAAATATTTGGTTATACCATAATGGTTTCTGTCGCTTGAGTTACGGCTAATTAACTCGCCAATAAAACCAGCTAAAAACAATTGCATACCTATAATAATGGAAACCAATGCAATATAAAACATTGGCTGTTCAGTAATTCCACGGTTTAAAGTCCAGTTGTGAGCTATAAACCATAATTTTTGAGCGCCAATATAAGCTGCTCCAAAAAAACCAAACATAAAAAATAAAGTTCCTAATACACCAAAAAAGTGCATGGGTTTTTTACCAAATTTAGATACAAAAAATATGGTCAATAAATCTAAAAAGCCATTGATAAAACGGTCGAAACCAAACTTGGTAGTTCCGTATTTACGTGCTCTGTGTTCTACTTCTTTTTCGGCTATTTTAGTAAAACCATTCCATTTAGCTAAAACAGGAATATAGCGATGCATTTCGTTATAAACCTCAATGGCTTTTACCACATCTACTTTATACGATTTTAAACCACAGTTAAAGTCGTTTAGTTGAATGCCACTCATTTTGCGCGTAGCCCAATTAAATATTTTTGTAGGAATGGTTTTGGTAATGGGGTCGTAACGTTTCTTTTTCCAACCGCTTACCAAATCATAACCATCGTTTACTATCATGCTGTAAAGTGCCGGAATTTCATCAGGACTATCTTGCATATCGGCATCCATAGTAATTACTACTTTGCCTTGAACTTTATGGAAAGCCACATTTAAAGCAGCCGATTTTCCATAATTACGTCTAAACTTAATGGCTTTAATTAATGGATTTTTTGCTGATAATTGTTCAACCACAGCCCAACTATTGTCGGTGCTGCCGTCATCAACCATTATCACCTCGTAAGTGAAATTATTTTCATTCATTACTCGTTCTATCCAAGCCAATAATTCAGGCAAAGATTCGTCTTCATTATAAAATGGTATTACAACCGATATTTGAATTTCTTTCACTTAAAAAATATTTTTATAAATTAATAATTATAACTTGTAATGGCTTATCTATCTAGTTGGTTATACTCGTCTTCAGGATTTGGTTTTTGAATAAAAATGGCAAGAATTAATCCTAAAACCAAAGCATAAATGTTTATTGAAATCAAATTCCCTGTTAATTTAGCCACAGGAGTATTTGATTCTTTTACGTTTCTAATCAATTCCATTTTTTTATCTTCATCAAATACATCCATTTCTAAAAAAGTTTTCTTAACCAATTCAAACTCTTTAGCTAGTTCTTCAGGATTAATAAAACTGTAATAAGCGTATTTCCAAATAGCTACCGTTACCGAAGCAATAACGCCAATGGCTAATCCGGTTTTTAGTACTTCTAAATATTTGCTATAACCACCAAAATCGTTATCGCGTCTTAATTTCATTCCAAAAAATATAATGGAAATAGAAGTACCAGCCGAGAGCACCAAATCAATTACTTGGTGGTCGCCACGATAGGAGCCAGTAATAAAAAACAATAAGTCAATTACAATAACAGCTAAGGCATACATTAACCCAAACTTGTAGGCATATTGCCAAAGAGATTTAAAGTTTTCTTCACTTGTCATAACTTTAGTTTTATTAAATTATTTAGTATTTGCAAATGCAATTAACGAAGCCAATACGCCAATTTCGTATGAATTATAAGTTGATTTAAACTGACTTACCATATTTACAGAGTAAGGAGTTTGGAAAAACATAACCATAGGAATAAACATATCTTTTATTGGCGACTCATCGCTTAAAGTTTTCTTCAAAGCAGTTAAATCGTCAAAATCAGCTTCTTCTAAATCGTTTTCAATTAGTGGTTCATAAATTTTAAACTCATCTTGAAACTCATCCATATCGGTTAACAAAAATTCGTTTAAGAAATCGCCAATCGAAATTTCAGCATCAGCATCGTTAGCTTCGTTAATGTAAAGGTAAACATTTAATAATTCTGTTCCACGCTCTACTGTTTGTTCTTCAATTTCTATCCACTCCTCCGAGTCAAAATACTCTTCATCGTGCGCAAATGCTGATAAAAAATGAACCAACATCAAATCAAAAACCACTTCTTCTATTTCGCCATAACCATTTTTAGGAACCAAAGCATCCAAAGCTTTTAGTTTATCCTCAAAACTGTTTTGTGCTACAAAAATCTGACCGCATTCGTCAGTTATGTTTTTTAAATTTTTACCTTCTGCATATGTTTCAAGCAGTGCTTTTAAAGAGCTTAAAACCACTCTTGATTGATTTTCTATAATCATATTATTTAGTTTTCGTAATTTAAATTTGAAGAGTACGATGATAACACCTTACCCTTAATTTCTTTATTGTAAAATACTGTATTTCTCGATTTTGACTTATTGGTTTTTTCGTTCAAAATCCATTTTTCGTTAGGGTCAAAAATAATAAAGTCAACAAAACTTCCCTTTTCTAATTCAGGAATTGGCAAGTTGATAATTTTACGCGGATTGATACACAATTTTTCTACCAAATGGTTTATTTCAAAACCTTTAGGCGCATTGGCTAAAACCAATGGCAAGGCAGTTTGTAACATAATCATTCCTTCATCGGCATATTCAAACTCCACATCTTTTAACTCCACATTTTGCGGATAATGATCGGTAACAATGGCATCGATAGTTCCATCCATTAAACCTGCCCAAAGTGCTTTTTTATCTTCTTTGCCGCGCAAAGGTGGATTTAATTTTAAGTTGGAATTATACTCCAACATATCATTATCGGTAAAAATTAAATTTGCTACAGCCACATCGCAAGTAACTGCAATGCCTTGTTTTTTAGCTTTCTGTATAATTTCTACCGAGCCTTTGCTCGAAATATGCGAAAAATGAATTGGTGCATTGGCATATTTAGCCAATTCCAAATCGCGTTTAATAGCCATTTCCTCGGCCATGGCCGGAATACCTTTTAAACCCAAAAGCACACTTATATTTCCTTCGTGCATGCGGCCACCTGCGCTTAAATGCACATCTTCGGCATGGGTAAATATTTTACCACCAAAAATTTGGCTGTATTGCAAAGCACGTAACATTAAGCCACTATTTTTTACTGCATGGTTAGCATCGGTAAAACCAACAGCTCCAGCCAAATGCATATCGTACATTTCGCTTAATTCTTTTCCTTCTAATTTTTGGCTTAAAGTGCCATAAGGCAATAATTTAGCAGGAAGTTGTTTTGATTTATTGATAACATACTCCACAGCACTTTTGGTATTGATAGTTGGATTACTATCGGGCAATACACAAACAGTAGAAAAACCACCTGCTCTTGCTGTTTCAGCTAATGATTCCAAACTTTCTTTATGCTCATCTCCTGGATCTGAACTATGGCTGCGCAAACAAACCATAGATGGCATTAACCAAGCATTTTTTGCATCGGTAATCCAGTTTTTTTTATTTTTGGTATAATTAGCAAATGTTTTTTTGCTACTCAAAGCAATAGTATCTATTTGATTACCAACTATCAGTACATCGCAAACTTTATTAAAAAAAGGACTTGCGGGAAAACAAATAGTAGCATTTAAAATAAGTAATTCCATAAAAAAGAAAGCGTGGCGAATGTAGGATTTTCTATTGGCAAATCAAACTAATGCCTTAAATTAGAAATGAGGAGTGTTTTAAGCGCGAATTTGGTAATTAGTTAATGGACCATAGACGATAGATTTTTGCTAATTGTAGTTTGTCATTCTGAGCTTGTCGAAGGAGGCAATGAGCAATAGGCAATAGGTAATTAGCAATTAAATCATGCAAGGCGTGAAAACAATACTACAATTTAACTCCCCATTTATCGGGACAACAATCACGCAAGGCGTGACTACACAATCCCTTTTTCGTTTACCCAACTTATAAGCTGCGATACATTATTTACGCCTGCTTTTTTCATTAAATTTTTACGGTGGGTATTTACTGTAAAATGGCTTAAATTTAATTTTTCGGCTATATCTGCCGATTTTAACCCATTCATTATCTCGCGCAATACATCCATTTCTCGGGGAGATAAAAAAGCTTTTTCTTCTTTATTACTACTTAGCAATTCCTCGTTAAATAATTTTTCGCCATCAGCTACTTTGTAAATGGTGTTTAACAATTCTTGTTGACCCACATTTTTAAGCAAATAAGCATGTGCGTTGTAATTCATAGCATCAATTACATAACGTTTTTCTTGGTGCATGGAAAGTATAATAAACCTAGTACGGGTTTTACCCAATAACGATTTGATTATTTCTAAACCTTCTTTACCGGGCATGCGTAAATCGAGCAAGGCAATATCGGGCTTAAGCACTACTATATCGTTATATGCCTTTACACCATCGTTGGAGGTGCCAATAATGGCAATATTATTTTGATTTTTGAGCAATAACGATAAGCCATCTATTACTATTTGGTGGTCATCGGCTATATAAATATTAATTGACTCTTTCATCTTTTATTAAATTACGGGTATTTCTATAATAATGGTAGTGCCTTGTGCGGTAGAATCAATATTGATTTCACCATTAAAAGCAGCTACCCTATTTTCAATATTTTGTAAACCAATGCCATTTTTTCCATTGGTTTGGTATTCGGTTTTAAATCCTATGCCATTGTCTTCAGCTATGAGTTGCAATATGCCATCGTTATTTAATAACACTTGTATGGATGCTTCGGTAGCTTCCGCATGTCTATTTATATTGGTCATCAATTCCGAAATAATGCGATACAATGCAAACTGTAACTCCTGACTGATAGGCTCATCAAAATTTTCGATGTACAAATGGTAATAACAATGGCCTTTGGTATTCAATCGCTCTACAAACTCTGCTAAGCTTTTATGAAGCCCCTTCGAAAATAAGGAACTCGGCTTTAGGTTTTGCGAAATTTCCCTGATTTCATCAATGGTTTCGCTCACTCCTACGCTCACTTGTTTTAGCAAATCTATATCCGTTATGCCTTGGTTATACAAATATTCTAAACTCATATTTAAGCCCGAAAGTTTGGCACCAATGCCATCATGCAGTTCTTCTGCTAAACGTTTGCGCTCCTTTTCTTGCCCCTCTGTAAGAGCCACCAATAAAGCTTGCTGTTTTTTCAGTTCTTGCTCTTTTAATTGTAAATTATATTCATTTACCTTTTTTTGATGTAAGATTACATAATAAATAATAAACCCCACCAAAAGGAATGAAAAGAAAGTGCCTAATAAGTATATGATGGTCAAGTTTTCCATTTAAAACAGGTAAATGCTTTTGCAAAAAGCAAATTGGCTATAATATTAAATACAGAATGAATATCAACCGATAAATAAGCCGTTGGAGGCACTAGCTGACTTATCATCAAAAACATATAAAAATTAATAGCAAAATAAATCAATATGCCTGTTGAGAACCAAAACATAGCTTCCCTATAAATTAAAGTAGTTTTATTATGATTGGTTAAGTTCAAATAAAAGTAATAAAAAGAAGCAATCATTAATATGATGCTTTCTGATGGCCTTGCTACAATATTATGATTATAAATACCATTGATATAAAATGCATCTAAAAAGGCAATTAGAAGAAATGCACCCACTATTGATAGGTAAACAAAAATGCTTTTATCAAAGTATTTCCAAAACACCCAAATAAACATGCAAAACTCAATAAGAGTAAATAAATGTAAAAGGGGCACATTTGTACCATAGACTTTTTTAAACTCAGTTATAAAATATTCAAAAAATACAGAGACGCAAAAAAAATAAACAAGCCTTTTAAAAGGCTTGTTTATTTTTTTAAAGTAAATCAACCCAACTATAACAGGCAAAAAGCTGCTAAATTTTGAAAGTTCTGTCAAACTATCTGAAAAATTCATTTTTATTCTGGGCATTTAGTAGCTTTATAAAGTCTGCTTGTTGCATCACAATTATTTCCGCCTAAACATATTTCATCAGCTTGTTGAATTATCCATGTATTTTCATCTTGATAGTTATTATTAACTTTAACTACAGGAACTATTTTTAAGTCCAAAGTTTTATCATGTATATATTGGTATAAGCGAATTGCAAATTCGCCATTTGTATTTTTCATTAACACTTGAAACTTATCTTTACCAAAATACCATGAACGCGCTACTGTAAAACTACTATCTTTTTGTTTAGGCTCAACATTAATAATAGGCTGAGTGCTGCATCTTGGCGGACATAAATCAGAAAACTCATAAACGTATCTTTCATCTAAAAAATCAGTTTTTAAATCTCCTGGATTTTCTTCTACTACAGGTATCATTACTAATGTTAATGAATCTTTATTAAAAGGTCTTCCACTATTTATTGCGGCATAAAATTTTATTCCAACCAAATTAGGAATTTCATCGAACATTCGTTTTACCCCAGTTTCAAACAACCAAGCACTTGGGACATAATATTTATTTTCATTCAAAAATCGAGCAATAAAACATTCTGCTGTATCTAAAGTTGTGGGTCTTATTATGCTTTTTGCAACAGAATCTTTTATAGAAAAACTATCCTTTTTATTACCAGACTGACCGCAACTAAACATAGTAGCAAAAATTGAAATGAATAAAGCAATTTTAAGTAGGTTTTTTGTTCTCATAATTTTATTTTTTTTTATTTAGTGTTCAGCAAATATGAAATAAATAATAATACTGCAACATACCATTTTATTGGTATTTTTTATTTCATCTATTCTTCTCTAAGTAATTTACTTTAAGTAACATAAACTTAATATTCGTTTTTAAAAAATACCAATTTATAGGTATGGTATCCCCTGTTTTTTTTATAAATGTTTGTAGCGGTAAAAGCAAAATAACAAAAACTTTTTACCAATTATACAATAAAAACCAAAAGGAGTTATGCCGAAAATCCTGTAAAGAGTAGGCAAGAAAAAATTATGAAAAAAATATTTACAATTACAATTTCTTTAATGTTTTTATTTGCGAAAAGCCAAAATAATGAACAACCTTTATTTTATGTTTTTAACACTTCTATTCCAATTTATGAATGTAATTTTGAAGGAGACACAACTGGATTTGGCAAAGTATTACCACCAGAAAATTCAAAATTTACAATTGTAAGAGCAACAGACGATGAGAAAGGATATGTTATTAGATTTTGGTTATGGAAAGTTGATAAAGAAATATTAGCTAATGCTACTAGTAAAACTAAACTTAATAGTAAGGAAGAGCGAGCGTTGATTAATAACAATAACAGACTTAAATTTAACTATAATGTTTCACCAGAAAATACAAAGTTTTTCTTAATTTCTAAAGCCAATCTTGCAATTTTTTGTAAAATTCTTAAGCCAACAGTTACTCCTTTATACGGGGCAGCGGTTTTGCCATTTAAGGCTAGATTTCAAAATGATTTTGCATTTACTAAAGATTTAACAATTTCTAATATGGGAGGAATTAAATGGAATTTACCTAACAATAAAATAGGCTTGGGCTTGGTGTTTGGTATTGGAATTTCATCTGTAAATGTTGATAGTCTTACAACTTCTGGTGCTGTAAAAGAAACTCAGTCAAGATCCGCTATTACTTTACCAGTAGGTGTAATTGTACAATACGAAAGATTGCAGTTTGGTGCTTTCTTAGGATGGGATTGGATTGACGGACCAAACAAAAAGGATTGGACTTACCAAGGAGAAACTTGGTTTTCATTAGGAATAGGTTTTAACATATTTAATGAAGAGAACGCAAAAAAGAAAGAGGATTCTAACGAAACTAAATAAGCCCCCCACAGCCTAACAACCAAAAATTGTTAGGCTTTTTTATAGCATTGAGTTAGGCCGTGCTAATTAAAAATTAGCTAATAAAAAAAGTAACAAATGTGCTTAAAACTGCATGGTACTTTATAACCATGCCTGCTACTAAAGTACCATATTTAAAATTGGTTATTTAGTACCATAAAAAATAATTTTTTAGTTGTTTTATTCGTCATCAATAAATTTTATAACCAAAAGGAGTTATACCGAAAATCCTTTAAAGAGTAGGTAAGATAAGTTATATTATTATTGGAAAGTTTAAATAGTGATCCAAAATATGAAAATTAAGACCGTAAAAATTAAAAATTTCAGGAGTTACAAAGACGAAGTAGAAATCGAGTTTGGCAACTTAACAGCATTTGTTGGTAAAAACGACATTGGTAAATCAACAGTTTTAGAAGCCTTAGACATTTTTTTTAACGACAGCAAAGGTGTAATCAAACTCGACAAAGACGATATAAATAAGCAAGCACTTACAAATGGAGATACGGAAACGGTTATATCTGTTTGTTTTGAAGAGTTGCCAACAAGTATTGTTATTGACAGTTCAAATCAAACCACGCTTCAAGACGAATACCTTTTGAATTCAAACAATCAACTTGAAATCATTAAAAGGTATTCAAATGGTGGTAAAGAAAAAGTCTTTGTTAAAGCAAACCATCCCACAAGTAATAACTGCAAAGACCTTTTGCAAAAGAAAAATACTGAACTTCAAAAAATCATCAAAGACCATACAATTACTTGCAGTAAACAAACAATAAATGCGGTAATGAGAACTGCAATTTGGCAACATTTTAGTTCAGACCTTCAATTACAGACAATTGAAATTGATGTTACTAAAGGTGAAACAAAATCAATTTGGGATAAACTGCAAACATATCTACCTCTTTACTCTTTATTTCAATCTGACAGAAAAAATAGTGACGGAGATGATGAAGTTCAAGACCCACTAAAAGAAGCAGTTAAACAAATTCTAAATGATGCCGGACTGAAGGCCAAGTTTGACGAAATAGCAACAGAAGTAAAAACTAAATTACAAGATGTTGCTTCAAGGACATTAGCAAAAATTCAGGAAATGAACCCTGAAATTGCAAGTAGTTTAAATCCTGTAATTCCTGCAACAGAAAGTCTAAAATGGACAGATGTTTTCAAAAGTGTTTCAATTGCCGGTGATGAAAACATACCGATAAACAAAAGGGGTAGCGGAGTAAAAAGGCTTATTCTTTTGAACTTTTTCAGAGCAGAAGCTGAAAGAAGAAAATTAGCTGAGAATATTCCAAGTATCATATACGCTATTGAAGAACCTGAAACATCACAACATACCGAACATCAAAAGAAACTTATAAAAGCATTCTTAGACTTATCAAACACTCCAAATACCCAAGTAATAATTACCACTCATAGTGCAACATTGGTAAAAGAGTTAGAGTTTCAGCATTTACGACTTGTAAAATCATACAGTTCAACCAAAACCATTGAACAGGTATTACCAAACCGACTTCCATATCCATCATTAAATGAAGTAAACTTCCTTGCATTTTCGGAAATTACAGAAGAATATCATAACGAGTTATATGGCTTTATCGAATTAGAAGGAGAAATGACAAACTACAGAAATGGTAAACCAACAATGCCTTACAATAAACTAAAAAAAGACGGTATCACTTTAATCAATGAAAATATTGTACTAACTGACTATATAAGACACCAAATTCATCACCCTGAAAACACAAACAATACAAGATATACATTTCAACAACTAAAAGACTCAGTGGAATTAATGAGGAACTTTATACAAACACTGATACCTTAACCTAAGGTTATTGACCAAACAGTTAGAGTAGTATTTTTACTTCATTGTAGTATGGCTAAAAATCATATTCAGAGAACAAAATATAATATAATAAACCTTAGTTTAAAAGAAAAACGGTATGTCTATTTTTATATTTATTGTTGATTCAAACAGCCTAACAGTATTTAGTTAGGCTGTGTTGTTTCAATAAATTTCTAATTAAATATTTACTTTCGTAACCTATTTATTAAAATTAATTTATGGATGAGTTTTTACAATCAATAACAAAAGGAATAAAAGAACGCTTAGGTTCTGCCTTTTTGTTTAACTTTATATTATCATGGATAGTATTTAATTGGGAGTTTGTTTATATAACTCTTTTTGTGGATGAAAATAACTTAGTGCCATTTAATAAATTTGATACATTGTATGATACTGTTTTTGTTATTTGGCCTGCTATATATTGTGCATTTGGTATTTCATTAGCTACACCAATAATAAATTCTTTAATAAAAAGCTTTAAACATTTTATTTTAAAACTGTATGATTGGCTAGAAAATATAATTGATGGAAAAGTTCCATATACTGATAAGCAGTATGCCGATTTAAAGAAAAAACATAATAATTTAACTGCAACATATAATAAAGCGATAACTGAAGCTGAAAGTGATAAAAAAAGAATAGCAGATTTATTTGAAGAAAAAGAAAATTATCTTACCAAATTCAACGATTCGATAAACGATATAAAGAAAAAAGATGATGAACTGATAAAAAAAGAAAATGAATTATCCAATATAAAAGAAGAATTACATCAAAGTTTTGAAAGTTTTGAAATAAAAAATGAGACTATAAAAAAACTGGAATCGAACATTCAAAAATTGCAAAGTTTTGGATTTTATTATAACTCAGATGCACTAGTTGAATTTGAAATAAAATGTAAACTAAAAGATGGTGATAACATTAAACAACTGGCAAAAGAGGCCGAATGGATGTCAAATTTGGGAATTGCCACCATTAATTTACCAGAAAGGAAATTAACGCTAATAAAAGATGTTTATAAACTAACAAAATACTTCAATACGGAATTTTTTATATCAATTTCTGGTTTGTCAAATGAAGATACTGAGATATTATTTACATTAAAACACATTTATTCTGGATGCACAATACTCACAATTTATTATTCTAAATTAGATATTACGGAAAACTACTTATTAGTCCAAATACTTAAATTTTAAAACCATATCTACCCAAATCATCTATTTTCACCGCCCAAAGTACTTATACATGCCATTATTCCAAAACTCTGTATTAACCAAATACCAAAAAACTATAGATAAACAGCTTTTAAACAATGCTTATACCTTGTTTAAAAATGCTACCATTCAAGAAAAAATTAGGAATAGCAAAGAAGAACAGTTTCAAGAAGGTTTTTTAAACGAGCTTTTTGTTAAAATATTGGGCTATACTTTAAATCCTAATTATAACTTAATTACTGAAAAGAAAAGCATAAAAGACAGTAAAAAGGCCGATGGTGCTATATTGGTTAACAATGTAGTAAAGGCTGGAATAGAACTAAAAGGAATCAAAACACTTGAAAAACAAATAGACCAAATGGTATATAAACTTTACGAACTAACCGATGAAGAAATTAAAATAATGGAAGGGGAGTAAAATATGGAAGACAAAAACATTGAAGTAAAGAAAAAATCAAATCAAATATTATACATTGGTTTAGGGGCATTTGGATTGTTAAGTTTCTTAATAATTTTTCTTCCTGTAATCATTACAAAAAATTCAGTTATAAGTCTTGGAGTGGAAAAACCAAACGAAATTGGTGATACCATTGGCGGAATTATGGGTCCATCAGTTGCATTATTAGGTGCATTATTAACTTTTTTGGCCTTTTGGGCTCAATATGCAGCAAATGAAGAACAACGGAATCAATTTATAAAAGCATTATTAAAACAAGAGGATGATAAAAAGGAACAACAATTTGAAAATCATTTTTTTGAAATGTTACGATTGCATAAGGAGAATGTAAATGAGCTTTCGACAGTCAATTTTTTTAAGAGAAATGGTAGTTTTGGGTATTTATCTGATAAACCAATTAATGGAAGGCAAGTTTTTTTTGAAATGAATAATATACTTAAATCATTATTTCTAAAATCTACATATGCCCAAACTATTACCTTCAATAAAACAATGTTTATAGATTCATATAAAATATTTTATAATGGTTTGAATGCTTGTAATGTAGTAGATGAAAAATTAACTAATATTTTATTTGAAGGTAGTTATTCTAATAATTTTTTCGATGATTATAATGGTGTTTCCTATTATTTAGGTCACTATTTTAGACATTTATTTTTAACAGTAAAGTTTGTAGTGGATAGTAAAGTAATAACTGACTATGAAGAAAAAATGAAATATTTGAAAATACTACGTGCACAATTAAGTAATTATGAACAGATATTTTTGTTTTACAACTGGTTGTCAGGTTATGGTGCTGATTGGGAAAATGAAACAAATAAGTATTTTACTGAGTATAAAATGATGCACAATTTACTGTTTGATGAACTTTTTCAAGACGAGTACATTGTAAATGAAGTTAATGATTTAATAGAAAAATACAATAAAAATAATAAGGGTAAGAAACCATTATTTGCTTTTCAAGGAAAGGATTTTGAAAAGAAAATGGAATTAATAAAAAAGGAAACTAATGGAAAATAACACAGGATACATATACATTATTAATAACCCTGCCATGCCAGGTTTAATAAAAATAGGCATTACTTATGCTAAAGATGTAAAAACACGCATAGCTCAACTATATAACACCAGTGTGCCATTTGCCTTTGAGTTGGTATATGCTGCTAAGGTAGCAAACCCCGAAAAAGTGGAAGCTGCCATACATACTGCCTTTGCCCCTAATAGGGTAAATGCCAAACGCGAGTTTTTTGATATAGACCCTATACAAGCCATTAGCATTATTAAACTCTTGGAAATACAAGATAGCACAGCTGAAATTAACAATGAATCAGAGCCAAGCACTATTGATAAAATAGAGCTAGATGCAGGTAAAGAATATGCTAAAAAACGCCCTAGGTTAGATTTTTTAGAAATGAATATTCCAATAGGCAGTGAGTTAGTTTGTAATAAAAATGGTGAGACAGCCACAGTAAAAACCAACAGGTATGTAATTTTCAGAAATGAAGAAACATCGTTAACTAGTGCTACAAAATTAATTTTAGAAAACGATTATGCAGTAGCCCCCGGCCCTTATTGGACTTTTAATGGCAAAAGCCTCCACGATATTTACAATGAAACTTATTTAAGGAATGAATAAAGTGTTGTTAAATAAATAAGTGCAAACAATTGTTTTAGACCTACTCCAAAATCTTGGTCGCTTAATATCTAAGTTGTCTTTATCCTTAATAAACAATAGGGAGCTTTAGTCCTTAAATAACAATTTACCTTATAAATCAATTGGAATAGGTTCTAACCTATTCTAAAAAAGAAAATGGCATAAATACCAATCCAATAAAATAATACAACTAATGTTGTTGATCAGATGCCGATAGCTATCGGCAACAACAACGGGCAGCTTGGGTTTAATGGGCTTCAGCCCTTAAAACAATTTGCCTTTTAAATCAATTGGAATGGGTTTTAACCCATTGCCTATAATTATCTGTGTAATCTGTGCAATCTGTGGCTCTATTTATCAGATATGATCCATAAAATAATTGAAAGCCTTAGCCAAACTAGTAATTTCACTAAAAATTTTCAAACCTACCTTCATATCTCCATGGTCCAATAAGTTTGATACTTCTAAATGTATATTTGGGTTTTTGTTTTTTAACAATGAATACAATAATATAGACTCAGAAGAAGGAATTACATTATCGTCTTTTCCATGAATAATAGTAACAGGACAAGTAATTTTATGCGCATGTTTCGATAAATCAAGTCGTTCTTTCCAAATGGTAAAATCAGGAATTTTTGTCCAAGCGCGCATAATCACTTCGCTTCTATATTCAGTGTTAAATCTAATTTTATTATACAATTCAACAGTAGTTTCATCTGTTTGGGCAAGTAAATTTGGCAGCATAGGCACTTGCCTTTTCAAGCCATTATCTGCTAATGCTGTATGAATTAATGCTTCTAATGCAGGATTATCACCCACTTCATATTTCAAAAAATTTTTCATTAAAATATGCATGCCATAATCATCTACATTTTTTTCGTTGGTTAAAGCAAATTGAATGGTGGATTCAAAATCACAAAAACCTCCTATTAAACAAAAAGAAGAAACACTGTTTACAGGCATTTCGGCAATAGCCAAAGCTGCTATGCCAGCAGTAAAAGAAGGTGCAAATACAGCAGGACAAAACTTGTTTGGGTTCAGTAATGGGTCAGCCGTAATTTGATTGATAATTTCTTTCACTTCATCAATTCCTGATGGATGAATCAATAAGGCATCAATGGTATTTATTTGGGGTGTTATAACACGGTAGCCTAATTTTACAAAGGTATTATTCACCACGGCTATGCGTTTATCTTGATAGCCATGCATAGAAAATCCAGTAAGAGAAATAATAAGTCCTTTTTCCTTCTTAGCGGGTGCATATAAAAGCACAGGTGTTTTACCACTTGAAAGTGATATTTCACGCCCCTCTCCACTCCTATTATTTTTAAATAAAGATGTATTGATAATAAACCTTAGACCTGCAAGAAACGCCATCAATTTAGATTTATTAATAATATTAAACTAATAAAGAGGTTAAATTGATTACCAATACAATATAAATTCATTTGCTTTTTGTTTTTAGGCTGCAAGGGCAATGATATACTTTTATTTCAGTTTACTAGGTTATATGTAAAATGATAACAATTCAATAACTAAAAAAGAAAATGGCATGAATGCTATTCCAATTGATTCAAACATTTTATTACTCCCAAAAAATGGGCTTTAGCCCTTAAAAAACTATTTGCCTTTTCATTCAATTAAAATGGGTTTTAACCTATTCTAAAAACAAAATGGCATAAATGCCATTCCTATTCATACAAACATTTTATCAATCTCAAAAAATGGGCTTTAGCCCTTAAAAAACATTTTGCCTTTTAATCAATTGAAATGGGTTTCAACCCATTAAAAAACAAATCCAATCCCCTATTTTTACCACATGAAATTTTTAGTATTCCTTTTCTTATTTATTTCATTGAATGCAATGGCTCAATATGGTGAAAAAGGCCTTATAACGAATACTACTATTGGCGATATTGGCAAGCCTGAAACAGGTAATTATTATTTGCCGGCCTATAAAGAAGTGGCAGTTTACAGTGCACCAAGCATTAAATCAAAAACATCGTATAAAACCAAATCATTTAAAGATTCGCTTAAAGTATTGGAGATACTAAACACACAAGTAGTTTTAAAAAAAGTATATGGTTATTGGTGTAAAGTTAGTTTTCCGTTTAATGGCAAGCGTTTTATAGGTTATGTACCTAGTCAGTTTTTAGCCACCAATTACTTAAATCATAACAATACACGGTATTTATTATTGGTAGATAAATATGCCAATAACCAATTCTTGTTGAATTTAAAAATACTCAAAAACTTTCAAATGGTGGGCTTTTATGCTTTTAATCCAAGCACTAGTTATAGCTATAATCCAATAGAGAGCGATACCATTAATGCTGCTATGAGTGGCTATTTAGATATGGCATTATTTAATAACAAAGGTTTGGATAGTATAGATAATATTATAAGAATAACTACTGGAATAGATGCTTGTGGTTATTGGAATGGCAGCCAATATTTATTACTTAAAAATTATAAAGTAAAAACACAAATAGAAGACGGAGGAATAGCTGATGCAGATGTTTTTTCGGATGGTTATGAAATTACTTTTCCAATAGATACCCTCGGTGAACCCAATTATATTTTAAAAAACTATTATCATTGGGAAAGAAACGAAGACGATACTACGGCTAATACTTCAGAAGCAAAAGTTAAGTTTAAATGGCAAAATTATCAGTTTATAAAAACTGACTCTACATATAGCAGTAAAAAAATAAATGCTTTAGATTACTAATCAATTTAACTATTATTTATATGATTCATACTCATTTCTTAAAAATAGGTTTCAACCCATTCATAAAATAAAATAGCATAAATGCCATTCCAATTGATTCAAAAATTCATCAATCTAAAAAATGGGCTTCAGCCCTTAAAAAATAATTTACCTTTTCACTCAATTAAAATGGGTTTTAACCCATTCTTAAAAGAAAATGACATAAATGCCATTCCAATTGATTCAAACATTTCATCACTCTCAAAAAATTGGGCTTCAGCCCTTAAAAAATAATTTGCCTTTTCACTCAATTAAAATGGGTTTCAACCCATTCTAAAAAGAAAATGGCATAAATGCCATTCCAATTGATTCAAAAATTCATCAATCTAAAAAATGGGCTTC
>CAZGVO010000012.1:0-77351 GCA_964529175.1 uncultured Bifidobacterium sp. | reverse complement strand
AGCCCTTAAAAAATACTTTACCTTTTAATCAATTAAAATGGGTTTCAACCCATTCTAAAAATAGCTTAAGAGCACAAAAAATCCCGAAATACAACGCATTTCGGGATTTAATATAAAGTAACAATAAAACTAATTGCTTACCTCAGCAGCAGCTACTGTTCCTTTAAATGTTAAAGTAAGCGGACTACTACTTGCATTGGTACTTACCATAGTAGTTTTGGTAAATACGCCAACAGCAGCAGCATTAAAAGTTAATTTTACATAACCTTTTTTTCCTGGAGCTACTACTTCTTTGGTATAATCTTCGGTAGTGCAGCCACACGATGGATTAACTGAAGCAATAATTAATGGAGCATCGCCAGTATTAGTAAACGAAAAGGTAACAGATACTGGTTTACCTTGTGGAATGGTTCCAAAATCAAAATTGGTTTTGTCCCAAGTGCATTCAGCACCTTTAGAAAAAGTAGTAGAGCTTACTACATTTTTTGTAGTCATAGCAGTAGTTTGAGCATTTACCATTCCGGTAAATAAGGCAACGATTGCGGTTAAGATTAAATTTTTCATATTGTTAGTGTTTTAATTACAATACAAATGTGTGACTTATAAAACAGCTATTTTGTTAACGATTTGCCAAAAATTCATAATGAAATGTTAAATATGGTTGGTAATGAAAAAACATTGATGGTAATAAAATACATTTGTTCAAAACGGTTAAACCCTTTATGAAAAGAAGAACCATTAGCATATTTGTATTATTGGCACTTTCGGCCATTATTGGCATAGTAGTCATTCAGCTATATTGGTTTACCCAAGCCTACCAAAACGAAGAGCAAGAATTTGATAAAAACATAAACATAGCGCTTAAAGAAGTAGTAAAAGGTATTTTAAAATACAATAATGTAAGCAGTGTGCCCCTTTATCCTGTTAAGCAACTTAAGCCTAACTATTATGCTGTAATGGTAAACGATAAAATAAATGCTGAAGTATTGGAGCATTATTTACAAACTGAGTTTAAAAAATTTAACATAAAACAAGGATTTGAATATAGCATTTACGATTGTAGTAATAAGCAAATTGTTTTTGGCGGTTATGTAGATGGTGAAGACAATTACCAACCTGTAGATAAAAGTAACCTACCAACTTGGAAAGCCGATAATTATTACTTTACCATTTATTTTCCTCATAAAACCTCGGGTATAGTTGGCCAAATGGCATTGTGGTTGTATTCATCGGCCATTGTGTTAATAATAGTTATTTTTTTTAGCTACAGTTTATTTGTAATTTTAAAACAACGCAGACTTTCAGAAATTCAACGTGATTTTATTAATAATATGGCTCACGAAATAAGGACACCATTAACCACTATAGCCATATCAGCTCAAACTTTAAAAGATGGTGAATTATTAAATAATCCTCAACGTTTGCTAAATTATTCCACCATAATTATAGATGAAGCCAATAAACTAAAAAATCAAGTAGAGCGTGTTTTATCCATTGCCGACTCGGAAACCAAGCTACAATTAAACACTGAAAAATTTGATGTGCATGAACTTATCAATCAAACTGCACAGCAACTAATTTCTAACAATACTAATAAACAAATAGTATTTAACTTTAAGCCTCAAGCTACTCATTTTATAATTAATGCCGATAAAATGCACCTAGGTAATTTAATAGCCAACTTAATAGATAATGCCATTAAATACAGCTTTGAAGAAGTAACTATTACCATTACTACCGAAAACAAAACCAATCAAACCATTTGCATACATATAGCAGATAATGGACTTGGTATTGTAAAAGAAAATCAAAAAAAGGTATTTACTAAATTTTATAGAGTGCCTACTGGCAATATTCATAATACCAAAGGTTTTGGTATTGGCTTAAACTATGTAAGTTTAATAGCCAAAGCACATAAAGGCACTATTACCTTGCAAAGCCAATTAAACCAAGGCACTACGTTTACCTTAACTTTACCTATAGCATAATGAAACCCAAAATACTTTTAGCCGAAGACGATAAAAACTTAGGTTTTGTAATTAAAGATAATTTAGAAGCTCATCAGTTTGAGGTATTTCATTACGAAAATGGTGAAATGGCTTGGCAGATATTTGAAAAAAACACTTTTGATATTTGTGTACTTGATATAATGATGCCTAAAAAAGATGGATTTACTTTAGCGCAAAATATTAGGCAGGTAAACAAAGAAATTCCAATTATATTTTTAACAGCCAAAAGCATGCAAGAAGATAAAATTAAAGGCTTTGAAATAGGTGCTGACGATTATATCATCAAGCCATTTAATATAGAAGAATTGGTATTTAGGATAAAAGTATTTTTAAAGCGAACTGTTAAAGAACCTACTCAAAATGTATTTGAATTAGGCACCTATTGCTTTAACTATACCAACCTTGATTTAGAAGCACCAAACGCACGAAAAAAACTGACACAAAAAGAGGCTGATTTACTAAAACTACTTTGTGTAAACAAAAACGAAATGGTAAAACGCGAGTACATTTTAAAACAAATATGGAAAAACGATGATTACTTTTCGGGCCGCAGCATGGATGTATTTATTTCAAAGCTACGTAAATACTTAGCTAACGACAGCTCAATTGAAATAATTAATTACCATGGCATTGGCTTTAAGTTGAGCTATAAGTAAAGTCAAGTTGAATATCATAAATTTAAAATTTCAGTCAAAATACTTCACAAAAATAGGCTGTATTCAGCATTGAATACAACCTATCTTAATTATTAGCTAATACCTATTTTATTCTCCTAAAACCGGAATTCTTATTTTGTTAAAAGTATAATAGTACTTTATCATTTTTTTCTCCGATTTATCTAACTTAACTTTTTTACCATCCACTTTAGTTTTATAGGTTACTTCTATTGAACAGCCTTGGTAATAATAATTATCCTTATACCAAAGTTTAGGCATTCCTAATTGCCAGTTGTAATCAAATTTAGCTTCATCGCCATTTCTTATACCTAATGGTTGGCTAAAATCAGAAAGTAAAGGTGTGGTATTATCGCTAAGGAAACTGTAAACATACGGTATATTATTTTTATCAACATACACTGAAGTATATTGCTCATCTCCAGTTTGGTAAAAGTCTGCTCTTGAATCCACTTTGAAACTTATATTACCATAATATTCATGTGCATTTTCCCATAACAAAGTTCCTTCTGAATTTACCCCAAAACTAATCAAACCTATTACTTGAATTCCGTCATAAAAAGTTTCTGTTTTTGTAGAACGTCTTCCTTTTTCATCAGTAGTTGTTGTTGTAACGTAATAATATCTAGGTCGTGTAATTTCTCCTAAAAAAACATATTCACCATCTTTTATAATAATCCTACTAAATGTAACCTCAAATTCTGCATCGGCATCACCCTTTTTATATTTCTTATCGTCATCAAACGAATTACTTCCAATTAAAGTAGTGATGGTATTATCAAATTTTTTCCATGGAATTCTTATCATATTTACCTTGTTACTATTTTCAAATAATCCAACACAAATACCCTCTGTTTTATGATCCATAACTGAAAACTTACCTCCCCATTTTTCGCCATATGTGGCAACAAGAACTTTTTTATTATCCTTCACTTCCATTTTAGCTCGAAACATTTCCATATTTTCAGGAAAATCAATATTGATATTACTTTTAAGAACACCCTCTTCGGTATTTCGTAAAAAATACTTTGATTTTTTCTTTACTTTATGCTTAATTATAGCTGAGAAATCCCCATTTTTTTCGTTATAGCTTGCAGCTAAAATCCCGGCATCCCCTCTAAAATAATCATTTAATGCAACTTGTTTCATTAAATTTTTACTCTTCATATCAATGGTAATTATAGCAGGATCGTAATTAGGTGAATAAAATATAGCAGGTACAAATAATAAACCAATTGATGCTGTTTGCACTGTATTTATTTTTCTTTCAGAAGCGCCTTGTTTTCCTAATAATATTACTTTGCCATCAACTACCTTCATTTCGGTTAAAAATAAAGCTCTGTTATTTGTACCATTATAAGTGGTTAGTTTATTAGTATTCAAATCAATTTTTACAATAGTGTAATCAAAAAAGTAACTACGTTGAAAACTTGGTTTTCTTTTTCCAGGTCTAGGGTGATCCAATAAATCTTTAGCTAAAAGCAAATAACCACATTCTTTTTCGGTTAAATATTCTACAATAGTGAATTCTTTCGGCACTTGCACACTGTATTTAGCAACCTCATTAAATGCTGTATCATAATTAGTTATGTTAAAATCATAAAAGCCACCTTTTTTCTTCTCAGTCGACTTATAAGTTAATAAAACACCTTTATTCCCAATTGGAAATGAGTTATAACCATCTAAAGATTTTTCAACTTCAATTTCTTTATGACCTGCATCTGCATTGGCAATAGTTTCTTTTTCAGGCACCAATACTTGAGCATTTAACAAAATGGATAATTGGGCAGCAAAAGCTAACAACAGTATTTTCTTCATTTTTTTATTTTTATATATTTACAATGAAAAGAAATTACATTAAAATTAAAAATATGATAATTAACACTAGCTCACAAAGCATAAAAAGCTAACTATTACTCTTACCTACCAGCAACCATCTAAAGGCCCAAGCCCAAATAATTTTTACATTATTTTGGATAACAGTGCTTGGGGATAAAATTTGCTTCCAATCGGTTTTGATAAACCCTCTAGCCACAGAAAGTTTTGCATCGTTTTTTACTAAATACGATTTACTAAAAATAGCTGTTAGCCATGCTATGGAATAATACGCCAACATGTTTCGATGCAAATCGTTTATTACAAAACCCAAGCTTGCATTATTTCCACACCAAGTTAAGAGTTCACTTATTTCTTCATTTTTTAAATGATGCGTAAACAAACATGCCAATGCTATATCGAACTGAATATTTAAATTAGGAAGATTTCTATAATCGCTGCATATAAAACTAATTTCAGGAAAATCTACGCATTGCTGTTTGGCAAAAGTTATACAATCTTCTTTTAAATCTACCCCTATTAATTTAAAAGTAAAACCTTTTCTTTTGGCCCATTTAGCCACATATATCAAGTTATCGCCCCCACCACAGCCAATATCAATAATGGTATATTCTTTACCTTTTTCAAACTTAAATTGATTTAAACCTTTAATAGTTACCTGATGGCCGCCAAGCCAAGTATTAATGAAATTAAGTTCTGTTAAATTTTGATACAAATCTGCTTTAGGAATCAAATCATTATCAAGTAATTCTTTTAATTGGGAGCGGTATTTTAAATCAATCATCAACCACAAATCAAGTATTTTTTACGATGATTTTATAAATACATTTTTTAGATTTAATTCGCAAACAAATCAAAACATTACAAATAATGAAGAAAAAACTTTTTACCATTTTAAGTTTACTTATTGGCACTGCTAGCAGTTATGCCACTATTCTTATAACACCAGTTAATATCACAGTTGATAGTTTAACCTCAAACTACCAATTAGATGTAACAGGCGATGGCGCTTACGATATTACTTTTAATCATTTTGCAAATGGGTCTATTACCATTACTGGCAGAGTTGGAAACGGTAATAACTTTTACCTAGCTACTGGAACTATTAGTGGAAGCAATAATTATCCTGTAAAAATTAAAAATAACAAAACATTTACCAACGAAACTACTTGGAAATCGAACAGCATATTTATTCAAAGCCCAAACTTAAACTATACTGATTTTAAGGGCAAAGGCAATAAATACATTGGTGGCCGAATGACTTTTACTGGCATGCCAGAATTGTACTATTTTTGGATATTAGTAAATGTAAGTGAAGATGGAAGCCAATTAAATATTATTAAATGTGCTTACGAAACAGAAGCTGATTTGGCTTTAGCCACCGAAAGTGAAGGAATTGATGAAAATCCGAACACATCAGTTAACAATTTAATCAAACAACCTACTTTTTCTGTTTTTCCAAACCCAGCTAATACCGAATTTGAAATAGTATCTAATTTTGATATTAATACTTACAAAATTATTAGTTTAAATGGCGCAACCATTAGCGAATCAAAGGAATTTACCACTAATAAAATAAATGTAGCCAATTTGCAAAAAGGTATTTACTTGCTGCAAATTTCGGATAGAAACAATAACATTTATACCCAAAAGTTAATAATTGAAAATAACTAAAATGAAAATAAAAACCATTATTGCTACCATAGCTACAAGTTCAAGCCTTGTGCTAACTAGCTATGCCCAAAACCATCAACATAAAATGATTGAATCAAAAAATGCTCAAGCCGAAAATGGATTTGAAGTAGAGTGCGATCGCTTTGCCGATTTGCAAATTTTGCGTTATCAAATTGAAGGTTTTAACGAGTTAACTCCTCAACAAAAAGAATTAGCTTATTACTTGTATGAAGCTGCTAATGCTGGTAGAGACATTATTTATGACCAAAAATACCGTTATAATTTAACAGTTAGAAAAACATTAGAAGCTATTTTACAAAGCTACCGTGGCGACAAACAAAATGCTAACTACAAAAAGTTTGAAACTTATGCTAAACGTGTTTTCTTTTCAAATGGAATTCACCACCATTATTCTAATTTAAAATTTGTGCCTGAATGCAGTTTTGAATATTTTTCAGGTTTAGTAAAATCTTGCAATTCAAAAGATTTACCCCTAAACGGCAAATCAGTTGATGATTTTTTAAAATTTATAAAACCTATTGTATTTGATATAAAATTCGAAAATAAAATTGTTGACCTAGCTTCAGGAATTGATAACGTTAAAGCATCATCAAATAATTTTTACGAAGGCGTAACTCAAAAAGAAGTGGAGGCATTTTATGCTACTAAAATTAGTAAAGATGACCCAACTCCAGTTTCATGGGGATTGAACAGTAAAATGGTTAAAGAAAATGGTCAGATTACTGAAAAAGTATGGCGTTTAGGAGGTATGTACACCAACTCAATAGAAAAAATTATTTATTGGTTAGAAAAAGCGGTGAATGTAGCTGAAAATGAAAATCAAAGAAATGCTTTAAACCTTTTAATTGAGTTTTATAGAACAGGGGAATTAAAACTTTGGGACGATTACAACATAGCTTGGGTAAAAGATGTAGATAGCAGAATTGATGTAGTAAATGGATTTATTGAAGTTTATGGCGATGCTATAGGCAAACGTGCAAGTTTTGAAAGTGTGGTTTCAATGAAAGATATGGAAGCTACAAAGCGCATTGCTGCTATTGCTGAACAAGCTCAATGGTTTGAGGATAATTCGCCAATAGCTGACGAACATAAAAAAAGAGAAGTTAGAGGAATTACTGCAAAGGTAATTACCGTTATTCAAGAAGGTGGCGATGCTGCTCCTTCAACTCCAATTGGAATTAACCTTCCAAATGCTAATTGGATTCGTCAAAAACACGGTAGTAAATCTGTTTCATTAAGCAATATTGTTCATAGCTATAATATTGTTGGTGCAAAAAGCCCAATGTTAAAAGAATTTGCTGAAAACGAAGCACAAATGAATCGTGCAAGAGAATTTGGTGCACTAGCTGGCGATTTACACACTGACATGCACGAAGTTATAGGACATGCAAGTGGTCAAATCAATCCAGGTATTGGCGACCCAGACCAAACACTTAAAAATTATGCTAGTACTTTAGAAGAAGCAAGAGCAGATTTAGTAGCTTTATATTATGTAATGGATCCAAAATTAGTTGAAATGCGTGTAATGCCTAACTTAGAAGTAGGTAAAGCAGAATACGATAATTACATTATGAATGGTTTAATTACTCAATTAACACGTTTAAATATTGGCGAAAATTTGGAAGAGGCACACATGCGTAACCGCCAATTAAATGCTAAATGGGCTTACGAAATGGGTAAAAAAGACAATGTAATAGAATTTGTAAAAAGAGACGGAAAAACTTACGTTAAAATTAATGATTATGATAAATTACGTAATTTGTTTGGTCAATTATTAAAAGAAATTCAACGCATAAAATCAGAAGGTGACTATAAAGCAGCTACAGCGTTAGTTGAAACCTATGGCGTTAAAGTTGACCAAGAACTCCTTAAAGAAGTAAAAGCTCGTTTTAACAAATTAAATGTGGCTCCTTACAAAGGATTTATTCAACCAAAATTAATTCCAACCATGAACGGTGATAAAGTAATTGATGTTGTAGTTGAATACCCAAATGACTTTTTAAAGAATCAATTAGATTTAGGAAAACGTTACGGCTTCCTACCAATTATGAACTAATTTATAAAAACGATTTTTCATATTAAAGCCAAAACAAACCTAAAATTTGTTTTGGCTTTATTTTTTTTACAATTATGATAAACTTAGCATTTGACACCCTTGCCACAATTGAAACCAATAGACTTCAATTAAGGCCCGTAAATAAATTAGATGTAGAAGGTATTTTCGAAATACGTTCTAACCCTAGAACCATGCATTTTATTCCAAGACCCATGACAAAAAACCTTGACGATGCCATGGATGTAATTAATCAAATAGAAGAAGGAATAGCTACTAAAACTAAAATAAATTGGGCCATTACTTTAAAAGAAAATACCACTCAACTTATTGGAGTTATAGGTTATGTATTCATTAATCCTAACAATCATAGAGCAGAAATTGGTTATGTATTAAACGAAAAATTTCATGGAAAAGGAATTATGACCGAAGCTGTTAATGCTATTGTAGAATATGGATTTAAACAGTTTAATTTTCACTCTATTGAGGCTGTAATCAATCCTAAAAACCAACCTTCTATCAATGTAGTAACCCAATGTGGGTTTACTAAAGATGCATTCTTTAAGGATTATAATTTTCATAAAGAAAAATACGAAGACGCCTTCATTTTTTCCAAAGTTGTTTCCTAATTAAAAAGCCTTTCAATACTAATATTGAAAGGCTTTTTGTTTATTGCTTAATTATTTTTTGAGTAATACACTGATTGGTTTTTAAATTTATTATTTTCATAAAATAAATGCCTGTTTCTAAATTACTAATATCTAATTTATTTAAAACCTCTCCTGCCATCACCGTTTTACCCGAAATATCAATTAACTCATAACTCGTAAATTCAGTTTGATTAACTTGTATTTCAATATAATCTGCGGCTGGATTTGGATAAATTTTTGCACGTAAGTTATTCAATGTCGATTCTTTAAGTCCAACTATTTCATCACTAAAAATATATTTTTGCGAAGCATTATTACTCCAATCGTTATTTACAAAGTCAAATATATATCCATCAATGGCTTTATTATCAGCATTGTAATTAATAATTGTTTTAGTTGACAAATTCCAAGCCGTATCTATAAACTGCTTTGAAATTATTTCGCTTAACTTATTTCCAATTTTGTATTTATAAGTTTCGTTGGTAGTTGGTGTAAAAGTACCACTATTAGCCGATGTATAAACCATTGACCATGACACTCTACCATCTATTTGATTGTCAATACTATATGTAAAAGTATCAGCAGCATCTACATACCATTCGTCAGATGAAGTATTTAAACTCATCGATACTGAATGTTTAATTAAATTGCCATTATATGTATAAGTTACCTTTGTAATAGTGTCCACTCCTTGAACAGCATATTCATTTATTAATTTTTTAGCAGCATCGTAAGCATAACCTCGTATATAAACACTGGAATTAGCATAGCTATATAAACTATCATATACCCTAACACCATTCATGTCATAAATGGTATTCATTGAATAAGAACTTCTATAATTATTAGAACTTGCAGGATTAGCTGTTTCCATAGTAATTTTACTTAACCTTCCCAATGCATCGTAAGTATAATTATATCTATTTTTTACATTATAATTAAATCCAGTATAATTATAGTTTACCAATTCATAAACTGTGGTAATCTTTCCTTGGGTATTTAATACAAAACTATCTGTAGTCAACTCTTGTGTGTTCCATTTAGCATTTTCCCAAATAGAAACTTTATTTAATGCCCAATAAGGAGTATTGGGAGATTTTCTACTTTCAAATAATGTTTGATTTTCGAAACCATTTCCTGAAGAAGCTTTAATTTGAGATAAAATAACTGCATTTTGATCTCTTAGTAAATCAAAACCAGTGGTTGGTAACTCATAAACTGATGGAAAAAAAGATTGAGCAAAAGCACCCAAACTTAAAAATGTAAAAATTGGTAAAAATTTAAGTTTCATAATAGTATTTTTTTAAATAATGAACCTTAAACGCCAACCTAATACAAATAGTTACAACAAAAACAGGCCAATAAGTTAAACTTATTGGCCTGTTTATATAAAAGGTTATTATTAGTTTTAAGCGCTTAAAGCAGCAGCTCCACCAACAATTTCCGAAATTTCGGTTGTAATAGCCGCTTGACGAACTCTATTGTATTCAATTTTTAATGATTTCAATAATTCACCAGCGTTATCAGTAGCTTTATCCATAGCAATCATACGAGCACCATGTTCAGAAGCTAATGAATCTAACATACATCTAAAAACTTGTGTTTTTAAAATGCGAGGAATCAATTCTAATAAAATCTCTTCCTTGTTAGGTTCAAATATATAATCATTTTTCTTAACACTTTCAGTAGCTAAAGTAGCAGTGTCAATTGGTAAAAACTGCTCTGCACTTAAAATTTGAGTAGCAGCATTTTTAAATTGATTATAAACTATTTCTACAGCATCAAACTTACCTGATGTGTAACCATTTAAAATGTATTCTCCAATAGCAAATCCAGTTTCTGAGTTAGCAGTTAACAATGAATCTTTAAAGCTATCAATGTAATTAACGGCTTGTTTTGAAAAATACTCATGACCTTTTTTACCAATACCCATTACACTAACACCACCGTTAGCTTTTTGCTCTGCATATTTTTCGTTGATGGTTTTGTTGGCCATTTTTATAACGTTTGCGTTAAATGAACCACATAAACCTCTATCGCTAGTAATAACAACTAGTAACACGTTTTTTACAGGACGTGCATCAAAATATACTTTTAAAGAATCAACATCAATGCTATCAGACAAATTGCTTAAAATGCCATTCAACTTTGCAGCATAAGGGCGCATTAAAGTAATCGCATTTTGTGCTCTACGCAATTTAGTTGCCGAAACTAATTTCATAGCTTTGGTAATTTGTTGCGTTGAAGTAACCGATGTAATTCTTATTCTAACTTCTTTTAAATTTGCCATTTTTTAATTAGTTGATTGGTTAATAAGTTGATTAGAAATAAAGTAATACCTTATTTACTAATCAACCTATCAACTTTTTACTATTATTAACCTAAATATTTTGCTGATAATTCTTTACAAACTTTTTCAAGTGTTGCAGCCGCTTCATCAGATAATCCTTTTTTCAAATCATCTAACGTGTTTTTATGTTTATTTTCCATATAACTTAAAAACTCAGCTTCGAATTCACGTACTTTATTTACAGGAACATTGCTTAATAAACCTTTTGTTCCTAAATAAATAATAGCTACTTGTTGATCAACACGTAATGGCGAGAATTGACCTTGTTTCAAAATCTCTACGTTACGAGCACCTTTTGCCAATACAGCTTTAGTTGCAGCATCTAAGTCAGAACCAAATTTAGAGAAAGCCTCTAACTCGCGGTATTGAGCTTGGTCTAATTTTAAAGTACCAGCAACTTTTTTCATTGATTTAATTTGAGCATTACCACCCACACGCGATACCGAAATACCTACGTTAATAGCTGGACGAATACCAGAGTTAAATAAATTCGACTCTAAGAAAATTTGTCCATCAGTAATTGAAATTACGTTAGTTGGAATGTATGCAGATACGTCACCAGCTTGTGTTTCAATGATTGGTAATGCAGTTAATGATCCACCACCTTTAACCAAATGTTTGATTGAATCCGGAATATCATTCATTGCTTGTGCAATAGAATCGGTAGCGTTAATTTTAGCAGCACGCTCTAATAAGCGGCTATGTAAGTAAAATACGTCACCCGGGTATGCCTCACGTCCTGGAGGTCTGCGTAATAATAATGATACCTCACGGTAAGCTACTGCTTGCTTTGATAAATCATCATAAACAACTAAAGCAGGTCTTCCTGAATCGCGGAAAAACTCACCTATAGCAGCACCAGCCATTGGAGCATAAAACTGCATTGGAGCTGGATCAGATGAAGTAGCAGCAACTACAGTAGTATATTTCATAGCACCATTAGCTTCTAAAGTACTTACAATTTGTGCAACTGTAGATGCTTTTTGACCAATAGCAACATAAATACAATAAACTGGGTTACCAGCTTCATAAAATTCTTTTTGGTTAATAATGGTATCAATACAAACTGCTGTTTTACCAGTTTGACGGTCACCAATAACTAACTCACGTTGACCACGTCCAATTGGAATCATAGCGTCAATAGCTTTGATACCAGTTTGTAATGGTTCTTTTACAGGCTCGCGGTAAATTACCCCAGGAGCTTTACGTTCTAAAGGCATGTCGTATAAATCGCCAGCAATTGGACCTTTTCCATCAATAGGATTTCCAATTGTGTTAACTACACGGCCAACCATTCCTTCACCTACTTTAATAGATGCAATTCTACCGGTTCTTTTTACGGTATCACCTTCTATAATTGAATCGCTTGAGCCTAATAATACAGCTCCAACGTTATCTTCTTCCAAATTTAATACAATTGCTTGTACACCATTTGCAAATTCGATTAACTCTCCAGATTGAACTTTAGTTAATCCATAAATACGGGCAATACCATCGCCCACTTGAAGTACCGTTCCTACTTCTTGTAATTCAGCATCCGATTTAAAGTTGCTTAATTGCTCTCTGATAATTGCTGATACTTCGTCAGGTCTAATCTCTACCATAATTAATTTTTGTTTATTTTGAGATATATGTGTTTAATAACTGTTGTTTGGCTTTACGTAGGCTACCCGAAATACTTGCATCATACAAACGGTCTTCCATTTGTATCATAATTCCACCAATTAATGATGGATCAACATGCATTTTAAGTTCTACGTTTTTACCACTTTGTTGTTGTAAAAAGTTTTGAATTTCAGCTTTAATTTCAGCTGAAGCTTCTACTGCGGTTTTAACCGAAGCAGTAGCAATTTTATTTATTTCATTATATTGAGCTATAACTGCTTCACAAATTGATACCAATATCATTTCGCGTTGTTTGCGCACTATAATAGCTATAAACGAAAAAGTTAATTTATTAAATGAACTAGCAAAAATTTGAGTAATAACTGCTAATTTTTTGTCACCTTTAATAACTGGGCTTTTAAGCAAGTTTTCAAGTGATTGATTTTGTTCAATAGTTTGTTTAAATAATTTCATATCCGCACAAACTACATCTAGCAGGTTTTGTTCAATAGCTAAATCAACTAATGACTTTGCATAACGACTGGCTACTCTAAAATCCGACATACTAGTTCAGTGTTATATTTTTTAAACTTTCATTTACAAAAACCTCTTGTTGGCTTCTGTCTTCCATTTTGTTACGTAATATTTTTTCAGCTAAATCAACTGAAAGATTAGCAACTTGAGTTTTCAATTGGTTCATGGCATTTACTTTCTCCATTTCAATTGCTTCTTTAGCTGCAGCTATCATTTTATCGCCTTCGTTTTTAGCATCACTTTTAGCTTTAGCTAAAATTTGATCCTTAATTTCGTTAGCTTCTTTTAATAACTTATCACGCTCAGCACGAGCTTCGTTTAATAAACGTTGGTTATCAGTTTTTAAACTTTCCAACTGTAAACGAGCGGTTTCGGCCGATTTTAAAGCCTCATCAATACTATCTTCTCTTTCTTTAAGGGTTTTGGTAATTGGTTTCCAAGCAAATTTTGTTAATACAAAAAATAGTATAAAAAATGCTATCGAACTCCAAAAAATCAAACCAATACTTGGGGTTACTAAATCCATTGTATATATAATTTTATAAAAGTTTTTTCAAATAAAATAAAGCCCGATTTAAAAACAACCGGGCTTTTTGGGGTACTAATTAATTAGTTAGCTCCGTTTCCTAACAAAGCAACAACCACCGCGAATAAAGCAACCGCTTCAACGAAAGCGGCAGCAATTAACATTGCAGTTTGAATTTTGTTAGCAGCTTCTGGTTGTCTTGCCATACCTTCCATAGCAGATCCACCAATTCTTCCAATACCTAGTCCAGCTCCGATTGCGGCTAGTCCAGCTCCGATTGCAGCGATACTTCCTGTCATTTTAGTTTTTATTTAGTTTAGTTTGAAATTTTTAAAATTTATTTTTTATTGATTAGTGGTGTGCTTCCTCGCCATGTTCAGGTTCTTGAACGGCCATTCCAATAAATAAGGCCGACAAAATAGTGAATATAAATGCTTGGATAAAAGCAACCAATAATTCAATAGCGCTAATAAATACGATAAGAGGAGTTGCTACTGCACCTACTGCATACGATTTAAAGATGAATGCTAAACAAACTAAGCTTAGCACTAAAATATGTCCTGCTGTAATGTTTGCAAACAAACGAATCATTAAAGCGAAAGGTTTTGTGAAGATACCAATAATTTCTACTGGAATCATTAATGGGTATAACCAAAGTGGCACGTGAGGCGTAAAAATATGTCCCCAGTAGTTTTTGTTACCGTTAAAATTAGTTATTAAGAAAGTAATTACTGCTAACACTAAGGTTACTGCTATATTACCTGTTACGTTAGCTCCTCCTGGAAAAAACGGAATTAAACCAATTACGTTAATGAACCAAATAAAGAAGAAAACAGTTAATAAATAAGGCATAAACTTTTGGTATTTATCACCTAAGTTTGGCTTAGCAATATCGTCACGAACAAAAATAATGATTGGTTCAATCCAGCTTTGTAAGCCTTTAGGAGCACCGATTCCTCTTTTGCTGTAACCTTTAGCTACAGTTAAGAATATTAATAATAAACCTATTACTGCAATAAATAAAGTTGCAACATTTTTAGTAATAGAAAAGTCTAATACTTTTTTGCTCGCTTCTTCATCTACTTCGCCTGCTTCGTTTACAACTTTAATTTTTTCGTGAACTAGTTTATAAGTGTAGTTACCTTTAAATACATCATGACCATGGTTAAATTTGCCACTCGAAAAAGTTTCTAACCCTTTATCTGTATAAATAATTACTGGTAAATGAATACTGGTATGTCCAAATAAATGCCAATCGTGAGCATCGGCAATATGCTCCATAATGGTTTTGTTAGCATCAAATTTTTCCTCACCATGATTTTCCTCATGTGTACCTTCTGCGTGGGCAGCAGTCGAATGTTCGTTTTCAACGGTAGCTGCTGTAGAATCAGTATGTTCGCTAGTTACAGGTTGATTTGCGAAAGAAATGACTGAAACGATAGAAAACACTATCGTTAAAAGGGCAGTTTTAATGGTGTAGTTTATTGATTTCAAATTGTTTAAATGAGTCATTTGGTTCTTCGTTTCGTCCTTAATCGAGGCGCAATTTAGTTGTAAGGATATAAATTTCAAACACAATAAATAAAATAAAAAGCAGCATAAAGTAAAAAATGAAGGATAATTGATACGTTTTATGGGTTTGCGCATAGTACAAAACATAGAACAAACTGCTTATAAATCTGACTGCTAGGGCTGCGTAAGAGTGCATCACAAAATTTTGCGGACCTTTTTTCAAACCCAAATAACTGATATAAAACACTAAACATGTTACAATGCAATAAAACGTTAAACAAATAATTGCATCGTTAAAGTTTAAATTGATTTTCAATGAATTAATACTCCAAAAAGTAGCCAAGCCTATAAAAATGCTTAATCCTATGCTTAGTAAAAAAAATTGTATAATTGTTTTCATAGTATCAGTTACTTTTCCCTCATAAAGTTTTTTATCAAATTGTAAAAACCAATTGCCATTCCAATAAAAACACCTACAATGGTTAAATATGGAACTTTATGGGCAAAATGTTTATCAACCCAATTACCCAAAAAGGTAAAAATTAGCATGAAAATAATAAGCTGAACCAATAAGCCAAATATTTTACTGTATTTGGCATAGCTGCTTGTTAATTCTTCTTTATCTAGTTTAGGGTCGGTCATTTTTTATGACCGCAAAAGTAATTTATTATGGCAAAACAATTATTTTTTTAATTTGCAGGCATGAAAACTACTAAAATCATCGCTTTTATATTGATAGGCATTTCGCTTTTAAGCGCAGTTAGTGCTTGTGGAAGCAAAAAAGGAATTGCAAGAAACAGAAAATGTAATTGCCCTAAATTTTAGTTAATCAAAACATGCAAAACCCTTTAATAAGCTTAATTACAGTTACTTATAATGCCGAATCACTTCTTTATGACACTTGGCAATCGGCTATCAATCAATCGTTTAAAGATTTTGAACTCATTTTAGTTGACGGTGGCTCAAAAGATAATACCGTAAAAATAGCTCAACAATTTACCAGTAATGTAGGAACCATTATTTCGGAACCTGATAAAGGAATTTACGATGCCATGAACAAAGGCATAAAAGCAGCAAAAGGACAATGGGTTTATTTTTTAAATGCTGGCGATTCATTTTACAATAATGAAGTGCTTGCAGATATTTTTAAAAACAATACTTATAACAACTGCGAGCTTATTTACGCCAAAGTGCAAACCGTAAATGAACCAACCGGAGTTAATTATATTAATGGCAAACCTGTAAAATATAGCGATTTCTTTTCGCACTACCCTATTTGCCACCAAGCTACGTTTACCCATAAAAATGCTTTTAAAAAAATAGGCTATTACAATACTGCCTATAAATTAGTTGCTGACACAACTTGGTTTGCCTCATTTTTTAAAACTCAGCCAGAAAAAGCTTTTTATATAGATAAAGTTATTGCTTTTTACGATATTCAAGGTGCCACTTACCACAAGCGTATGCTTGGATATAAGGAATACGTTCATTATGGATGGAGCAATTTCCCACTCACAATTGCCATCAAAAATTGGCTGATGTACCCTGTAATTTGGCTAAAAGTAAAACTCATAAGAACTTTAACCAATACGGCTATTTTTAAATTTTATAGAAAGTTAAAGTTTAAGAATAATGCTTCTGTTTAGTTATTAAATTTTCTTTTTAATTAATTTCTTATTTTTTATTTTTCAATGTTTTGACTTTCGGCAACCGAAAGAACTTGCTTGAGGAAATTTAGCGAATTATTAAAATCGTAAATAAAGTAAAAACTCAATGCTACTAAGCAGACAACTACCAAAAAAGCAATTACTAATATTTTCAAATTCATATTGCTATCAATCAAAATGTTTGTAAACTGAGACAAACATGTAAAAAGCATAAATGGTAAAAAAATAACAGCTAATACTAAACCTATAAATGGATAACAGCTAATTTCAATTTCTGAATGTCCATTTTCTAATAGTTTGGTTTCACCATGTAAATAAATTTGAACTTGTTTATTATCCATAAAACCTCTTTTTAAATTTACATCAAATTGCTTACCAGAGGTAGTGCCTTCGAGCATTTTTTGATTAAATACAGACTCTGTATTGGTGTTTTTAGCATTCATATTATCATGAATGGCCTGCATAATTTGTGAGGGAGTTAAATTAACTTCAAAAACAACAATTCGCGGGAATAGATTGAAAAACATAATTCAAAAATAAACTTTTAAGGCATAAAAAAACCGAAGCTTTTTAAACTTCGGTTTTTTATTATATAGTAATTTTTATTTCAACTTCAATTTTAAAAATGCCAATGCTTTAGCATGTGCATCGGCCGAAAATTCTTTGTTAAACTTAGGATTACTAGGATTAGCAAAAGCATGGTCAGCATCGTAATTATATACAGTTAATTTCTTTTTAGCTTTTTTCATATTGGCTTCAAATGCTTTAACTAAATCAGCATTGATAAACTGATCTTGTTTAGCAAAAATACCTAACACATCACAATTCAAAGTTTTTAAACGTTCTATGCTTTTTTCTGGCATTCCGTAATACATTACGCAAGCTTTTGCTTGTTTACTTTCTAGTAAAGTGCTTTGCAAACTCCAAGCACCACCCATACACCATCCAATAGTAGCAATGGCTTTATCGGTTCCGACTTTGGCTATTATTCCGTTTACTATAGCAGTGGCACGCTCTTGTTTTAACCCCATCATTAATTTTTGTGCAGTTGGCACATCAGTAGCTAATTCACCGTCATATAAATCAACAGCGTAAACGTCTACATCGCCCATTTCGGCAGCAAAAGTTTCAGCTTCTTGTTTAATATAATCGTTTAATCCCCACCATTCATGAAAAACAAACAACACCTTTTTAGTTGGCTTACTTGCTTTAATATAATAAGCATTTCCATTTGAACCTTCTTTGGTGGCAAACGTAATCATTTCACCTTTTGGTTTTTCTAACTTAAAAGGTAAAGGTACTTCGTGTTTAGATGCAAATTTTTCGTTCATGGCTAAGGCTGCATTTTGACTGCTAACGGTTATTGCGCAGCAGCTATTTTGTGATTTTGCAATAGTAGCTGAAACAACTAATGCCATTGCTAATAAAAATTTTTTCATGTTTGGTTTTGGTTTATATGGAATCAAACTTGCTAAATCCTAAATTGTTTCACTATTCTTTTCTTATTTTATACTTTAACTCTTGCAATTTTTGCTCAAAATAACTTGGTTGTCTTAATTTAAACCAACTTGGTTTAGAATAATACTTTGGATTTAAAAATACATTTACATAGACAGCCCCATTTTCATAACTGTTTCCGTACCAATTATTATATAAAAAATCACGCTGAGGTTTTGTAAATTCAGCATTTACATTTGATTGTAACAAAGCAGGAATGGTATCTAAATTCAAGTCATTTAATGAACTAATTTTTAAACCTTTGTCCAAATCTAAATAACGAATATCGGCACTTGAACTAATGGGTGCGTAAGAATAGAATCGAATAGAATCGAAATTACTTTTTACTTGTTGCTCTAATTTAAAAAAATTGCGGTATTGTAAATTGGTATCTGCTATTACCTTACCCGGGTAATACATAACATTTCCAATTGCTAAGCTTACCAAAACCAAACTTGCAATCCATTTAAGTTGTTTTTTATTACTTGCTTCTATTAATAAAACAATAAACAAAAATTGGCTAATCATAAAATACCTATGGCCAATGGTATTATATAAAAATATTGCCATACAAAGGCTATTAACTATTAATATAATTGAACTAAAAATAAACAGTTCCTTATTTAACTTTTGTTTGAAAAATAAATAAATAAGCAAACCATATACGGTTAACATGCCATTATCAACCAAACGCCAAATAATTAAAAACACACTTTGAACAAACTGCTTAATTCCTTTTATATCGTTATGTTCGGTATAATTAGGCGATAAAAAAGCCCAACCAAAATGCTGTTGGTGAACGTATAACCAAATACCTAAAACCGTTACAGCGGGCAAAAAAAGCATTAGTCCATTTTTAAAAAACTGTACAATGGTTTCTTTGTTTTTAAATACTTGGTAACAATAAATTATGCCAAATGCCAATAAGAAAAAATTAGCTTGCAAATGAGTTAATTCCATTAATAAAGTGCTAATTACAAAACCTAGTTTTTGTTGTTTTATTAAATAATAAAATGCCAATAATACAAACAAGTAGAACAATGGTGTATTAAGCAATAACGCTTGCTGAGCTATAAAAATAGAATAACAACCGGCTAACAAAGTGGCTAAATTGGCTTTGGTTTCATGGCAATAATGCAAGGCAATTTTTCTAGTAATAAAAAGTATAAAAAAAGAAGTAAGCATTATAATAAGATGACTTACCACCAGCGACTTTCCAAAAACCATCCAACAACAAGCTAATAAATACGGAAATAAAGTAGGATGACCTGGATCGAAATTAGCTGGATACCAAATAGTTTGCAAATTATGGTTGTAAATATTAAGTGCTGCTCTAGCTGTAGATGTAACAGCATCGCCATGAAAAGGATCGTTTTTAATTACAAAAAACAATACCAATTGCAAAACTGCTATGATTGCTAAAATATACTTGTTAATTAGTTTTTCCATTAAATAAATACTATAAATTATCAATTGTAAAATAATAATTTCGCAAGGTGATAAAAACCCTACAACAATATAAATTTTTAAGCATATTTATTATTTCAATTCATTTGGTGTACTTTTTAGTAGCACTTTATTTTAACGGAATTTATACTGTTGACTCGCCTGGGTATCTATTTCAAGCTCAAAATTTATTAAAATACAATAGTTTGTATGCAGGCGATTTAATGCTACCTATTCAAAATGATTATTTTGCTTTACGTCCGCCTTTTTATGCTTTATTTATTATTGCTTGTAAATCCATTTACCAGTCAGACTATTCTGTTTTATTTATTCAAAATATTATAGCAATAATATTAATTCTAAACGTACTCAAAACAGCTTCTGAATTAGGAGTAAAAGCCAAAATATTAAACATTTTTTTACCCATTTGTTTGGTGTTTTATCCAGCGCATTTTGTGTATGCCAATACCATTATGAGCGATACTATTTTTGAAGTAATGGTATTTTTACTTTTTAATACTACTTATTCATTTTATCAAAACCCAACACTTAAAAAGGCTTTGAGCATTGGGTTGATTATAGCCGTTGCCTTAATTACTAAACCCGTAAGTATATTAATTGGACTATTGGTATGTGGCGTTATGTTATTCATAAAAAATTATCCCAAAATTTATATTGCTTACTTACTTGTTTTTCCTGCAATGGCTTACTTAAGTTTAAGTTTTGCAGTACAAAAAGAAACAGGATATTTTCAGTTTACCAGTATGAAATCGTTTGCAGCAGTGCGCTGTTTGGTAAAATATTCTGCTGCCAATGCTTATGGACCTGATTATGCAGATAGTATTGCATCGGCCATTGTAAGCCAATCGGAGCAACAAGCTACACTAGCGCAACGTTATCAATATATTGATAGCAGTTGCAATCATTTTTTGGCAAATCATAAAATGGCATTTTTAAAAGTTTACGTAAAGGGTTGTTTAACTTTTATGTTTGACCCAGGTAGATATGATTTATATAAATTGTTTAATGCCAATAACGACAATGCTTTAGGGATGTACCAAACTTTGCAACAGTATGGAATAAAGGCTACCCTGCAGTTTTTATTAGGAATAAACTTTTGGGGATTATTGGCTTTAGCAATTCTAATTTGTTGGAATATATTGGTGGTAATTATATTTATATTGTTTTTATTGAAAACCCACTCCCCTACTTTTTTAAAATTATTGATTGCCCTTTTTGTGATGTATTTTTTATTAACCACTGGCGTACTAGGCGTTTCGCGTTATAGAATTCACATATATCCTATTTTGTTAATGGCTATTTTATTATGGGCAAATCAGTCTATCATTATTAGCAGATTATTTCGTTTTAAACAATAAAAAATGACACGACTATTTTTAATTATAATTTTGAACTTTAGTGTTCAATCAATATTGGTAAATAATAGTGTGGCACAAACCCGAAAAATAATATTACAAATCGACACCATTGAGAATAATGGATATATTGAATTTTTCATAAAAGCTTCAAAACAAAAAACAGTATACCCTTATCTTATCAAAAATAGCGACTGCTTCTGGAGTAGTAACTCCTTGACTTGTTTATTAACAATTCAAAATGACACCTCAACTGTTAGTATTTCCATTGACAAAAAAGGGGGATATCTGGAGCTAAATAATATTTATAAATTAACTTCTGATACAATCAAAATTTCAAAAATATTTGTTTTCAAAAACCAATATCCTGACACAAATTGGACTACAATAAATTATTTCAAAATTCAAAACGATAGTTTAACAGAAAACTTTAAGAATGTTAAAAAATATAATGTAGACCGAATTAATAAAGAAGATTCCAAACCCATATCTACTTCATATATAATAAATGATAAAAGATATTATTGCCAAGCCATTTGGAAACCATCAAATAACAAGTTTATAATCACTAAATTTCATGGATATAAAAAAAGAGGTGTTTTCAAAAAAAGAAAAGCTATTTATTTTCATGGTTCAACCAAATCTTCTAATACAGTTAATGTAATACAAATTAATTTGGAATAATAACTAGCTAATTAAAATACATATATAAAACATTTACATGATTAACATAAACTCGCCTGTTGAACCATTAAATTTTGAGCTATTTAAGCAAAAAAATATTTCAGTTTATATTAAACGCGATGACTTGATTCATCCATTTATAAGTGGAAATAAATGGCGAAAACTTAAATATACACTAGCCGATGCACAACAAAAAAATAAAAACCATTTGGTTAGTTTTGGAGGTGCTTACAGCAATCATTTAAATGCATTGGCTTGCACAGGTGCTATGTTTGGTTTTAAAACTACAGCTTTTATTAGAGGAGATGAAGGTGTTAGCAACCAAATGTTGGCTTTGAATAAACTGTGGGGCATGGAGTTTATTTATACCGACAGAACCAGCTATAAAGATAAAGAAAGTTTATTTGAAAAATATTTTGGGCAAAATAAAAATGCCTATTTTGTTAATGAAGGTGGCGCAGGTATTTTAGGTGCTAAAGGTTGCCAAGGAATTGTTACAGAACTGACCGATAATTACCAACATGTATTTTGTGCAGTGGGCACTGCCACTACTTTACAAGGAATTGCAAAGGCTATAAAAAACCAACAATTGGCTACCAAAGCCGAAGGTATTTGTGTATTGAAAGGAGCCGAAAATATTGATGAAGAATTGAAAAAAAATCAACTGCAAGATTATTATAAAATCCATCATCAATTTCATGAAGGAGGTTATGCTAAAAATAGTCCTAAAATAATGGACTTTATAGCCCTATTTGCTAGTAAAACAGGTATTTTATTAGATCAAGTTTATACAGCCAAAATGATGATGGCCGTTTTTACTTTAGCTGAACAAGATTATTTTGAACCAAACTCCAAAATTCTTTGTGTTCATACAGGTGGATTATTAGGTTTGTTGGGGGTTTTGAAGTAAGTTAAACCTATGCCTTCGTTTGAAGCGAAGGCATAGGTAGTTATTACTATTCAATCACCAAACGTTTTACTAATTGTTTGCCTGTTTCAGTTTGAATTTTCACAAAATATACACCCGCATTTAGGTTTAACAAATCAATAGTTGCTGATTGTGTGCCACGTGGCATAGTTTGATTAATTACCGTTGCTCCTAAAATGTTTATGATACTTACTTGCGCTTTTTCGTTCAATAAATCCGTTTCGATAGTTAGTTTATTTTTAGCTGGATTAGGATAAATTTTTGCTTCAAATGTTTGCTCTTCTGCATTATTAAATGCTGATAAACTAATTTTACCTAAAATATTGCTTTTGTATAAGCGTAAACCACCACGTTGGTTGCCTATTAAAACTTCAGGGCTAGCATCAGCATCAATATTTGCAATAGTTACACTTGAATAAACGCCTTGCATAATGCTATCAGCGGCCATGTCGGCATCATCTTTAAAAATATTGGCAATTCTTCTAGCTTTAATATCAGGATTACTGGTAATATCAGTATACAAGACCACACTTTTGCTGTAACTTCCAATTAAAGCTTCAAATATTCCATCATTATCAATATCGTAAACTGATGGAATAGCATTTCCGTAAGTATCTTCGCGAGAACGAACACTTATTTTACCAAGAGAATCAATAGTTGGAGCCGAAGTAAAACTAGGCTGTGTTACAGTTCCTGTATTTTGAAAATAAGCCAAAGTTCCGTTGTATTTACCAATTATTAAATCTAGCTTTCCGTCTTTATTTAAATCAACCAATTGCGGAGCAGTTTGTGTGCCACAATTAATACCAAAATAATTGCTATCGCGTTTAGTAAAACTAATATCATTACCAGTTGATGTATTTTCGAAATAATTTAAATAACCATTATACCATCCTAAAATCATATCTTTTTTACCATCGCCATTTAAATCGCCAAAGGTTGGAATTACATTGGTAAAGTTTAACCTCACATCGGCTTGAATATTCGCAAAATTGGTATCTACCAAACTAAATACCGGATTGGTTTTAATACCTATGTTTTTAAACAAATACAGTTGATCAAAATTATTTTGAGTACTTAAATAATTGCCTTGTGTTGCTACAATAATATCTTGGTCATCATCGTTATCAATATCAACAAAAACTGGTTTCGAATTGCCTCCTAAATCAATCATGTCTTCTTGTAAAAAGTTTTCTTTTACAAACTGAAAATTAGCGGGAACACTATTGCTAGCAGCCATATTTTTATAAAAACAAATATTGTTTGTATTTTTAACTACCACAGGCTCATTGGTAGTTAATACCATATCAGTAATTCCATCATTATCAAAATCGCTAAAATATGGAGTTGGCCAAATCATATCTTTAGGGATGTAAGTGTTTTTAGGAAAAATGGTATCTTCTAAAATAAATGAATCACGAGCTGAAGTAGTCATTTCTTTTCCATTCTTTACCAATATTAATGTTGGAAAAAATCCATCGCCATAAATAAAATCCTTATCACCATCTGCATCATAATCAAAAACCGAAAACGAATTACTTACGTGTTTACCGCCTTTAAATAAATAGTATGCAGGCAATCCAAAGTTAAAACCATTTGAATTTACTTTGTAATTAAAATGCCCCCAACCTATTACTTTTAAACCAAAGGCAATAGAATCGCACATTCCTGTAGGGCGTGTATTTTCGTAAAGGTTAAAATAATTTGACTGCGCTGGAGAATACAGCACATCAAGCTTACCATCGTTATTCATATCCTCAATAACACCAATATCAGTTGGAGTGTACTCTATACAGTCTTCAAATCCATTATCAACTACTGTAAAACAATTTACTTTTTGCTGAAAGGTAAATTGATTGGGTTGCGTAGAAGTATTTTGTAAATACCTAATAGAATTATTTTTAACAAACTGCCCAGGTACCAAAGTATAATTTTGGCCTGAAGCTGTAAAAATATCTTCTTTACCATCGCAATTAAAATCGGCTAATTTTAACCATTGCGAAATGTTTTTAAAATACTTTTCGTAACTTGGAGTATAAACCCAAGAGTTATTTTGCCATAAATAAGTTAATACTTTATTTCCTAAACCATCAAATACCACTAAATCTTTTATACCATCGTTATTTAAATCCATTTTATTGAACTGAGGCTTTTGCAAGCCACCTACAAATGGTGATTTTAAGGTATCTGTACTGTTTTTCTTTAAAAACTTAGCACTATTCGACAACGAAAAATAAACGTTTTGAGCATTGCTTGTTAAGTTTATAAACAATAGTGAAATAATAGCAAGTATGAATTTACGCATAAATTATGGTTATTTGTTATTTCAAATTTATATTTTAAAGTTTGAAGTACTTTCATAATTTTTTATTAAAATGGATATAACCAGTTTACATCAATTATTTTTAAAACATCCTATTGTTTGCACCGACACCAGGAAGATAGCGCAAGACAGTTTATTTTTTGCCTTAAAAGGAGAAAAATTTAACGCCAATCAATTTGCTAGTCAAGCTATTAGCCAAGGAGCTGCTTATGCCATAATTGATGAAGAACAATATAAAATTAGTGAACAATACATTTTAGTAAATGATGTATTAAGTACATTACAGCAGCTTGCTACTTTCCATAGAGACACTCTAAAAATTCCAGTTATAGCCATTGTGGGAAGTAACGGAAAAACCACTACCAAAGAATTAGTTACTTCAGTTTTAAAACAAAAGTTTACAGTTTTAGCTACTCCAGGTAATTTTAACAATCATATTGGCTTACCTTTAACCATGTTGCAAATAACCAAGGCTCATCAAATAGCAGTTATAGAAATGGGTGCCAATCATATTGGTGAAAATGAATTTTTATGCCAAATAGCCAAACCAAGCCACGGAATAGTTACCAATAATGGTAAAGACCATTTAGAAGGATTTGGCGATATGGAAGGTGTAGCAAAATCAAACTCAGAGCTTTATTATTATTTACTGAAAAATAATGGTTTAGCATTTGTAAACATGCACGATGAATGGCTTATGCGCATGGCCAGATTACTTGAAAATAAAATAACCTACTCGGCTAATTTTGAAGGTAAAAATGCCGCAGCTCACTTTTCGTGCCATGCACGCACTTTGCAGCCTACCATTAATTTTTATATAGAAGATTATCCTGAATCGGTTCAATCGTGTTTAAGTGGCGACTACAATTTTGACAATATTACTGCAGCAGTGGCTATGGGCTTGTATTTTGGATTAAATTACACTCAAATTGCCTTAGGTATAGAAAGCTATAAACCAAGCAATAATCGCTCAGAAGTAATAAAAAAGGAATCAAACACCATTTATTTAGATGCTTATAATGCCAATCCAAGTAGCATGGAAGTATCAATAAAAAACTTTGCAGCTATGCCATTTGGTAATAAAGTACTCATACTTGGCGACATGTTTGAACTAGGAAAATATGCTGAAGAAGAACATCAAAACTTAGTTAATTTTTGCGAAACGCTTGGCTTAACAAATGTACTTTTATGTGGCGATTTGTTTAAAAACACCAAAAACAATTATACAAGTTTTGCCACAACGCAAGAATGTAAATTATATTTAACTGATAATAAAATAGTTAGCTCAAACGTATTTATGAAAGGATCAAGGGGAATGAAATTAGAAACCTTAATGGAAGTAATTGATTAACAGACTATAAACCTAGTTTGTTTTTTATATAAAAATACAAATCATCAAAAGGAAAATTAACTCCTTTTATTACATCAATAGCATATCTGCGTTTAACTTCAAACATAACAATATGCACCAAAACAAAGGCTACTGCAGCCATGGACATAAACCTTTTGTTATGCAATAAATGTTTGTATGCTAAAATTTTATGTAACATACAGTCATTAACTTTTTACATAAAAAATTGTTTTACCAAACAAAAAAGGCTGCTTTATCACAAAAGCAGCCTTTATATATTTAGTAAATGCGTTTTAACTTAAACTCTTTTAAAGGAGTAATTACCAATGGTACTTTTTCTATCAATACCGAACTGGTAT
The DNA here is from genome assembly GCA_964529175.1 of uncultured Bifidobacterium sp. GTDB lineage: Bacteria > Bacteroidota > Bacteroidia > UKL13-3 > UKL13-3 > JAAFJM01. The sequence goes on along the minus strand of CAZGVO010000012.1, from coordinate 50,276 downwards.
CTAATCCAAAGGCTTTGGCTTCTGATAAACTCAACCTATCAAGTGTAAAGTACACATCCATAATCCATTGCTCGTATGCCGAAAGTTCATTTTCGTTTGAAAGATGGCGTTGTAACACTACAAATTTAAAATCACCAGTAATATTTTGTCCGCGTAACGAAGCATAACGACTGGTAACATCTACCTCGCCATTTATAACCAACTCTTCTACCACTTTTCTAAAGTAATAGTTAATTTTTTGCTCTACCCTAAAGCCTAATTTAAACTCTACTTTTATAATATCGTTAGGCACAATATGGTCAACTTTATACTGCATGGTATATGGTTGATCGTCTACATGAATATGTACAAACCAATAAATATCGGCACGTTTAGGCTGTTTTTGTAAAATAGAATACATAATTTTTGATTCTATTTCGTTTTGTAAATCGGCACTGGTTAAATAAACCAAATGTGTGGCAAACTTAGATACCGATTCGTCTTTACTTAATTGCTCTAGAATTGGAATGTATGATTTTAACTGAACAAATTCAGTCAATCTGTTTTTGATTTTGCGACCTTTATACCAAATCCACATTACAAAAATAAACACACTGCTTATTACCAAACTTACCCAACCTCCATGTGTAAATTTCAATAAATTAGCAGCTAAAAACGACCCTTCAATGGCTACATAAATTAATAATAATAAAGCAATTAGCCATTTATTTACTTTTATATGGCTAAGGTAATTAACCAACAATAAAGTGGTCATTAACATGGCAATGGTAATAGCCAAACCATATGCAGCTTCCATCGCTCCTGCTTCTTTAAAATACAATACTATTCCAATACAACCAGCCCATAAAATTAAATTGGCACTTGGTACATAAAGCTGACCTTTCATTTCGCTTGGATATTTTAGAGCAACTTTTGGCCAAACATTAAGCCTAATGGCTTCGGAAATTAAAGTAAACGAACCACTTATTAATGCCTGACTGGCAATAATAGTAGCCATGGTAGCAATGGCAATTCCGTACGGCAAAAACTCGGTTGACATGATACTGTAAAATGGATTGATGCCAGCTTGTACCAATGTTTCACCCTCGTGGCCTAATAAATTTGCACCTTGACCAAAATAATTTAATAACAAAGCCGATTTTACAAAAATCCAACTGACACGAATATTGTTTTTTCCGCAATGTCCTAGGTCAGAATATAAAGCCTCGGCTCCTGTAGTACAAAGGAAAACTGCACCTAAAATCCAGAAACCTTCGTGGTAATTAACCAATAAATTATAAGCATAATATGGATTTAAGCAATTTAACACATCTAAATGAGAGCCAATTTTAGCAACACCTAAAACTGCTAACATACCAAACCATAAAAACATAATTGGACCAAATGCTTTACCAACTATGGATGTACCAACACGTTGAATTAAAAACAATAAACTAATTATAGCAATTACAATTGGTACAGTTGGAATTTCAGAAAAATTAATGGTATCCGATTTTAACAATCGTAAACCTTCAATAGCTGATGAAACCGAAATAGGTGGAGTAATAACCCCATCGGCTAATAAAGCACAACCACCAATAATTGCCGGAAAAATTAAATAGGGCCTGCGCCTACGAACCAAGGCATATAATGAAAAAATACCACCCTCACCGTTGTTATCGGCATTTAGGGTTATTAATACATATTTTATGGTAGTTTGTAAGGTTAAAGTCCAAACTATACAAGAAAGGCCTCCATAAATTAATTCTTTCGAAATAATTTTATCACCTACTATGGCATTTAATACATAAAGTGGTGATGTTCCAATATCGCCAAAAATAATTCCAAGTGTAACTAAAAGTCCAGCTACTGATAGCTTATTATGATTACTGTGATGCTCTCCCACGTTTCTGTTTTTTTGAAATAAGGTTGCAAATGTATAGGTTCATTTATATTCCGCAAATTTTTTATATAACTATTATTTAGGTGGGTATTAAATAATTAAAAAGAATGCTTAGTGGTTTTTAGAAGTAATTATTATTTTGCCAACTTTAATACACCAAAAACTATTTTGATTCAAACTATTTTAAAAGGGTATGGAACTGGGCTAATACTTTCGCTATCATTTGGCGCAGGTTTTTTTTCATTGTTACATACCAGTATTGATAGAGGTTATAAAAAGGGATTACTAATTGCTTTGGGCATGGTAATTAGCGATTTGCTGTTTATTGCCCTTTGTGTTTTTGCTGCTAGTTTTGTAGAGAATCAATTGCGCCAGCTTGATTCTGAAATACGTTTAGTAGGTTTTGTGGCTTTACTTATTTTAGGAATAAGCACTTATATAAAAAAACCAAACGACCCAAATCAAATACAACCACCTGCAAGCGGCAACTTTATTTATATTATGAAAGGTATAATGCTTAATAGTATTAACCCATTAACACTTTTATTTTGGCTTGGTTTAGCTGCTTTTATTAAAAGTAGTTTACCTACCTTGGTAGAAGTAGTAGTATTTTTCAGTGTTACCTTAGGAGCTATGTTTTTTCACCAATTTATTATTTGCTATTCAGCCAATAAGGTAAAGCACTTATTATCAATTAAAAAACAACAATTACTGAACCATATTATTGGAATTGTATTTGTAATAGTGGCCTTCGTTTTGGTATGGCCAGTAGTGCAAAAAATCATGTAAGTAATTACGTCTGAAAATATACTTTCGTAAAATTATTATTTAGAAAAACTATGCAAAGAGATACCGTTATATTTGATTTAATTAATCAAGAAAAAAGCCGCCAAGAACATGGCATTGAGTTAATTGCCTCAGAAAATTTTACTAGCCCACAAGTAATGGAAGCTATGGGAAGCGTATTAACCAATAAATATGCTGAAGGCTTACCTGGTAAACGCTATTATGGTGGCTGCGAAGTAGTTGACGTAGTTGAAAATTTAGCAATTGATAGATTAAAACAAATGTTTGGCGCTACTTGGGCCAATGTTCAACCTCACTCAGGAGCGCAAGCCAATGCAGCTGTTATGTTAGGGTGCTTAAACCCAGGAGATAAAATTTTAGGTTTCGACCTTTCGCATGGTGGACATTTAACGCATGGTTCGCCAGTTAATTTTTCAGGTAAATTATATGTTCCTTCGTTTTATGGAGTAGAGCAAGAAACTGGTTTAATTGATTGGAATAAAGTAGAAGCAAAAGCACATGCTGAAAAACCTAAAATGATTATTTGTGGTGCTTCGGCTTATAGTCGCGATTGGGATTATGCTCGTTTACGCGCCATTGCTGATAGTGTTGGTGCTATTTTATTAGCCGATATTTCTCACCCTGCAGGCTTAATTGTTGGAAAATTATTGAACGACCCAATTCAACATTGCCATATTGTAACATCTACTACTCATAAAACTTTACGTGGACCTCGTGGTGGTATTGTGATGATGGGTAACGATTTTGAAAATCCATTTGGACAAAAAACTTTGAAAGGTGAATTGAAAATGATGAGTGCTGTTTTGGATGGAGCTGTTTTCCCTGGAACTCAAGGTGGACCTTTAGAGCATGTGATTGCAGCTAAGGCTGTAGCCTTTGGCGAATGTTTAACCGATGATTACAAAACTTATGTAAAACAAGTGGCAGTTAATGCGCAAGCTATGGCAAACGCATTTGTAAGCCGTGGTTATAAAATTATTTCTGGTGGAACCGACAATCACTTGATGTTAATTGATTTGCGCAGCAAAAATTTAACAGGAAAATTAGCCGAAGCTGCGTTAGGCAAAGCTGATATAACTATTAATAAAAATATGGTTCCTTTCGATGATAAATCGCCATTTGTAACAAGCGGAATGCGTGTAGGAACTGCTGCCATTACTACTCGTGGAATGATGGAAGCAGATATGGAGCAAATAGTAGATTATATTGACACTGCATTGATGAACAACGATAACGAAACTATGTTAGCTGATATTAGAAAAAATATCAATACTTGGATGGCTAAGTTTCCATTGTATAAGTAGGTTGAATTGTTAAATTGATAGATTGTTGAATTGTTATTATAACAACTAAAAATAAAAAATCCCTTTCAAGTAATATTGAAAGGGATTTTTTTTGCCAATAAATTCCGTTTAAAACTAAAATTTAACCTTTGGAGTAGTTTTTATAAAAAGCTAATTACTAATACTTTAAAATTGAGTACAAATTTTAGAAATATGAAAACACCTTTTAACAAGTTTCTTTACATTGGTTTTATAATCATGGCATTATACCAAACTTTTTTCACCAAAGATTAAATGCAAGCTGCTGCATCTATGGAAATTGGCTTAGCTTTTGACCCATTTGATACTGAACAAAAATGGAACGATAGACCTACTTGGCAAAAAGCAGTTTTAATTATTCATTTGGCAGCAGTAGCCGCCTTATTTGGTTATGGAGTTGGTGTAAATGATAAATAAAAAAATAGCTTAATTAAGGCTAAACATCGCTTTCTTCGGTTTTTGTACTAATTAAACCAACCATCATAACCAACGCTGAAAGTATAATAACCTGAATAACCAATGAGTTATTTGCTATAGGTATGATCTGAGATACCGGAATTGTTAAAAAAAGTAAAATGGTTATCAAACCCCTTGGCGCAATAAACAATAGTGGCTTGATTGTTTTCTTGAATAATTTTAAAGCCAAATAACGTATCAAAAAAATACTTATTGTAATACCAATTGCCCAAACTATTGTAGAGGTATTTAGCAATTCATCTAACTTTATTAAATAACCAAAAACAAGGAAAAAAAGTGCGCGCACTAAAAAGGCAATTTCAGTAGTAAGTTCTTTAAATTTATGAACTTCGCTTTTTAAAAAATCTGGCTTAAGTAATTTTATAAATTTATGGTGCTTTATTTCATCAAGATTGCCTAAAAATAAACCAAATAATAATATAAAAATTAAAGCTGGTAAGTGATAAACTTTTGAAATGGCATATATCAAAACTATCATTAATATAATGGGTGCAAACTTTACATGGTGCTTTATTTTACTTAGGAGAAAAGCTAACCCAATGGTGCATACAAATGTAATAATGAGTATAATTATTAGTTCTAAAACAAAATGCCCAAATGAATCAGAACCAATATTATCGTTTAAGGTTATAAAATTAAACAATATAACCCCAAAAATATCTGAAAGACTGCTTTCGTAGGTTATAAAAGCTTTATCATGGTTCATTAAATTTTGAGCACTTGGAATGGCTATGGCGCTACTAATAATGGCAAATGGTATGGCATTGGCCAAGCCAATTTTAAAAGTAGTATCACCCAAATATTGAAAAGCAAAGGCTAAGCCAAAACTTAACAACAACATAGGCAATAAAGCTATTAATGAAGTTTTACCAACAAACGCAAATTTTGATTTATTTAGCTCTAACTCAAGCGAACCTTCCAAAACAATTAAAATAAGACCTACTGTGCCTAAAACGGGTAAAACTGGCGTTAAATCTGGTACTTTTATTTCAAAATAATCAGTGGCTTTATGTACACCCCAACCTAAAACCAACAACAATATTACAGAAGGAATTTTGGTCTTAGATGAGGTAATATCAAAGCAATAAGCTAATAAAAGTAAGGCACAAATGGTAATAATTAATGGAATGGTCATTTTTAGTTCAATTCTTAATTAGAAGAAGGTTCCCAAAGTTCTATTTTATTGCCTTCATTATCCATAATATGAACAAACTTTCCGTAATCAAAAGTTTCAATTGAATCTAAAACGTTTACACCATTTGCTTTTAATTGGGCTACCAATCCTTCTATGTTTTGCACACAATAATTAATCATAAACTCCTTTTTTGAAGGGGCAAAATATTCGCTTCCTTTTTTAAATGGGCTCCATTGCAAAGTGTTTATTTCATCAGGCTTATCTAAGCTCCTCGATTCAAAGCTAGCACCATAATCGTTGGCATCAATGCCTAAGTTTTTTTTATACCATGCTCTTATTTCCTTTGGGTTTTCAGAGAAAAAGAAGATACCACCCACACCAGTTACTTTAGGTGTGGTATCGTTAGTTTGGGTAGTGGCGGGTTTTTGTTCCATGTTTTGTTTTACTTTATATTCAAAGTTGCAACTTACAAAAGTTCCATTCATTACAAACAAAACTGCTATTAATATTAATGAGTTTGTCAATGGTTTTTTAGATGCTAAGATTTTAAAAGTAATAATTTATTTTGTTTTTTAGCCACTGTTTAAGCAACTATTACATTCCAAATTAGTAAATACTTTTCCCCACAAAATAAATGTAAATGCAATCACAATTATATAAATAATCATCAAATACTTTTTATGTTTAATTCCATCAATTAAACCAACCAGTAACAGCCACGCAGCTACAAAATAAAAAACAATACCAAAAGCAAAACCATTATTGATATGACCATCAGCCGATTTTTGTGCATAAGGCAGCAATAAAAAATAAATCAATAGTTGAATTATTATAAATATGGTTATTACAAATTTTTGCACTTTTTATCTTTGAAAGTTAAACTTAATTTACAACAAAAGTATTTAGTACAATCACTAATGCAAACAAAGCTTTTAAAAACAAGCAGGTAATTAGGCCTTATTTTTCATTGGAGTTTATATTAGTTACTTTTAATATTTTCCAATTCTTCCAACTTTAACATCAAATCCTTTTCTTTATCTCTTATACATAGATGCTAATTCGTATAATTGGGCAGCAACCGCTTTCTTTTTCTTTTCGGTTATTTCTTTAAGCTGCTCAGTTAAATTCTCTTTAGTGTTTTCCATAAAATTATTTTTTTATAATCAATATTGCTTAAAGGCCATTTCATGTGCTTGCTTAATTTCATCTGCTAACGTTTTGGGTTCAATCACTTTTACATTATCACCAAACGAAAGTAATTCCATTAATAAATCATGAGTGAGATAAAGTTTTAGCTTAATTTTCAACTCATCGTCATTATCTACCAAAACTGTTTGTGTTTCGTGCAGTGGCAATGTTTTGATATATTTTCCTTGAAATGGTTCAAACGATAAAATAATATCTTGAGGTTCCTCCTCATTTGGGCTGATAATGCCAAAACAATAGCGGTAGTTTTGTTCTATATTGTAATTACTATTGTATTGAAAATGTAGGGTAGTAATTTCAAGATTCGTTAAGCGGTCAAGCGCAAAACTTTTGATATGATTATCTTTTTTATCCTTAGCCATAATATACCAGCGACTTTTAAACTCTTTTAAAGCATAAGGTTCTGCAAGGCGTTTACTTGGTTCTTCCTCCCAAAATTTTTGATAAGTAAACTTTATTTGAAACTTGTTTTTAATGGCATGTAGCAAACCATACAAATTTTCAGTTCCTTGTGGTTTACGCTTTTCTAAATGAATAAACGGCTTTAAATCGTGAGCCATATTTAAAGAATTAAATATTTCAAAAGCCTCCATCATACGCTGAAAATTCATGTTTTCATTTTCACTTTGGCTAATGAAATAGCCTTTTTCTTGCTTTGAATATTCTATATCAATTCCGAAAATATTACTTATTTCTTTGATGTCACGTTGAAGCGTTCGTTTAGAAAAACCAATTTGCAATCCATCATCTTGCATTTGCAAATACTCAAACTGATGATCAATATAAGTCTGCAACTCCTCATAAGTAGCAAAAGGTTTTACTTTCAACTTTTTAAGTATGAGCAAATAGCGTGATATGTAGCCGCGTTTAGACATTTAATAAATTATAAACCGTTAATGTTTGCAAGAGCATTTTGATATAGCTCAATATTCTCAAATATTTTTTTAATAAATTCGTCATTATCAGAATTAACAGAATTCCAAATTATATTATAGTCCCATTTAGCAATATTATAAACAAATAAATTGTTAGGGTCTTCTTTATAATTAGTATTTTTAAACTTGCTATTTAACTTTTCACATAATGCTGCAAAGCTTTCTAACTCTTTAAAATCATTTTCATAACGAATACTTATTCTTGCATATTCATTTGTTATTAATCGAATACGAATCTTTACATTACTCCATTTGCGATTATAAAAATGAAATTCAACATCATTATCATCGCCTGGAAATGGATCACAAATAAGATTAGGAAATTTATCACGAATCTTTTCACCAAAACTTTTCATTATTTCAATTTTAGCACCACCAAAATTATTATAAATAATTTCAGCTGCATTCATCATTTCTTGGCTACTAATTATTTTTTTTACTATTTCCTTTTCCATTTCTTCATTCATTGTTTGATTTGTTATATGTTTAATTAAAAAAATATATTGTGTGATAGTTTCTCTTAACATCGGAAAATTGGATGTTTTTTCATGGCATAGTTCTATCCATTTCTTTATTTCATTTCTATAAGTAATGCATTTTACTTGCTCAAGTTTTAATTTTTCTCCAAGGCTTTCTTTAGAAGGTTTCTTTTCTAAAGGTGTTAAATATAAAATATGAGCATTGTGATATTGCTCATGATATCGACCTAATTGATTAAATTGGTCACCAGCACCTATTTTATTTTCAATAACTATTTCTTTATTCCCCAGAAATTTAATAACTAAATCAATTCTACCTCCTTTTGAGTAATCATCTGAGATATTACCTATGTTCTCTTCTACAATTACAGTTGCATTTTTTATCTCCTCTTGAGTATATTCACTATTCAAATTTAAAGTTGATAAAAACAATTCCAGAAATAATTCATTTTTACCATGAGAACCATGGGGGTTTAATAATTCTCCTAAAAGTCTTGAATGCAAACGCACCTCATCTGACTGTAAGTTTAATACTTTAAAAATGTTAAAGTTTTCTCCTGTAATACTTGCTATTTCTTCATACTTTTTATTTATTTCGGAAACAGAACTAAGAAGGTACTGTATTGATTGTGTTAACTCCATATTTATTCAATCAATAATTAGAATTGTTTCTTCTCAGTAGACTCAAGAAGTACTAAAATATCTTGCGCTACTTTTTCAGCCTTATCATCAAATTTGTTTTCGGCAATATCGTACCAAAGACTACCATCATTTATCCAAACATCCATTTTCCTATATCTGCATACCCAATCACCATTCCAAGCGTTTACAGTATTTTCAATTATCCCCCAACCTTTTGAAATATTAACTAAAGCATTCCTATAATATTCTATGTTTTTTAATTCGACCTTCTTTATTTTATCTTGCCAGTAATTCTGTTTATTACCTATTTCGAGATAAACATCCTTATAATCTTTTAAAAATGAAAAATAAACATTAGTACTGCTAATTGTCTGTAAACTAAATGAAATACCGTTCCATTTTTCACCGAAATTATTTGATAAATCAGCACTAACACTTGGTTTCGCTTTCTTTACTTTTAGTATAACTTCTTCTGCAAATTTTTTCAATAGCAGTTTTTTAACATCAGATAAGGCGGTCCCAATTTCAAATGCTCCTTTAACTTTAGCACCACTTTCAGATATAGCTTTTACAACGTCATTTTTCATATTATTATTCATACTTTGTCCTGTTAGGTTTTTAATTAAATTAATGTATTGCGTTATTGTTTCTCTAACCACAGGTAAATTGGTCGCTTCTTTTCTACAATCTTCTAACCATTCTTTTACATCACTTTGATAAGAAAATAAGACCGGTTCAATTTTATTTTCATTATACTGTGAATTTTTTGTAGTGAATTCATCTGCTTCCTTGCCATCCAATGTCAAATAAACAAGTACTGGTTTCTTTGTTTTATTGAAATTATGATAACGCCTTAATTGACTTTCTTGGTCGCCTGCAAAAATTTTATTTTCAATCACTAAATCGCTTTGACCTGGCAAATGAATAAAAATATCAATATTACCTCCAGTATCATTTTGCTTATCAATATTACCAGTATATTTTTCAACTTCTATCAGTGAATTTTCAAGCTCTGATAATTTCAGAGGCTCACCTATAAATGGACTATTGTTTAATCTTTGAATAAACAACTTAAGAAATACATCTCCTAAATTATGGCTTCCTTTAGGATTTAGTAATTCAGCTAACAGTTTTGAATGTAATCTAACTTCAGCACTTGATAAGTTAAGTATTTGAAATACATTGAAGTTTTCTCCATTTGCTACTGCTATTTCATCGTATTTACTTACAATGGTAGAAACCTGACTAAGTAAATTTTTGATTGTTTCTTCTGCTATTTCCATATTTAAGCGTTTTTGTAACTTATTCTTTTACAATTCTCATCATAGGTTTCAATAAGGCTACCATTTTTTACTGTAAAAGTATTGCCCGCTGCACCTTTTACAATTTTGCTACCTTTACTCATATATGAAACACGTTTACATTTTTCATCATACACTTCAACTAGTAAACCATTGATAACAACAAAGAAATTGCTTGCAATACCAACAAGCTCTTTACTTCCTACACTCATGTAAGAAATTCTTTTACTATTTGCATCATAAACTTCAATGAGGCTTCCTTTTTCTCTTACGTCTGAAATCATATTTTATATTTTTATATTTTGCTTACTTAAATAGTTTTCTGCTACCCTATTTTAATTGTAATTAACGGAATTAGTTATGGTATTACCAAACATTATTTTTTTACTAAACTGTTAAATTTTTTATCCAATTAATTTCTTTCACCAATTCGTTTTCCGATCTGTTTATTACAGAAAAAAACCAGGATAACTTATCAATATATTTTAATTGCATCTCCTCAAATTCACACATTTGTAAAAATATTGGATTAATACAAATGATATGAAAGTTCCTTTTATTCTTTAGTGCCAAATACTCATTTAATTCAAACCCAGAAAAAAGAACAATGGCTATAGTTATTTCATTATTCGATATTTCTATTGAATAATCATATGGAGTAACAGTCAAATCTGAATGATTTTTAAAATCGACTAAATATGCTAACGAAGCAGCAAAATCTGGCTGCCTAAGCAAGTGTAATAATGAATTATTAAAAATGTTTGAGTAATAAAATTGGTCTTCCATGTTTGTATTGTTTAGTTATTATTATGAGATTGATACTGAATCCATATTTAAATTCTTAATACGGCTAATTTTCTTCACTTCTTCATTTTTCGACCTATTTATTGCAGAAAAAAACCAGGCTAAATTATCTATGTATTTTAGTGGCATATTTTCAAATTCGCACATTCCAGGTATTATTTTACTTAAAGTTATCAAATTAAAATTTACATTATTTTTTAAAGTTAAATATTCGTTTGTTTCAAATCCCGCTAATAAAATAACAGCAATGCATATATCCTTATTCGATATTTCAATTGAATAATCGTGTGGAGTAACAGTCAAATCAGAATGATTTTTAAAATCAACTAAATATGCTAACGAAGCAGCAAAATTTGGTTGTTTCAGTAAATATAGGAGTTCATTATTAGTAATATCTGAGTAATAAAACTGTTCTTCCATAGTATTTTTGTTTCTAGTTACTGCAAAATTACTTGGTAGAAACGCCAAAGGGTGTCGCGCTAAAATAAATTCTTATAGTTCTATTTACTGTAATTTAAAAAGTTAGTCTTATGGTAAGAAAAGTTGCAATCAAGGCTCCTGCCAATTTAACATATTCATTTTAAACTAATTATTCCTTTATACACTTAGTTAAACAGTACCCTTTACCCACTTTTTTGGACAGTCTCCCTTTTCAATTTCGGTTTTGTCATTACATCATCATGTAACAATATTTTCGGCTTCGGTTTAGTCATTACATTATCATGTAATGGTATTTTCGGCTTCGGTTTTGTCATTACATCATCATGTAACAGTATTTTCGGCTTCGGTTTTGCCATTACATAATCATGTAACGGTATTTTCGGCTTCGGTTTTGTCATTACATCATCATGTAATGGTATTTTTGATTTTGGTTTATTTATTACATCATCATACCAAAATATTAATGTTATCGTTTTATTAAACAAGCTATTATAAAATAATGATAATTAAAGTTATTTGGTTTATGGCATTAAAAAGTAGCTATTATAAATAAAAAAATATGGTTTTTAAGTAAACCTAATTGGTTAAAAACCAATGCAAATTTTAGCACTTGTAATTTTGAGCCACTAAATAACCATTTAAAATATAGGATATAATATGATAAACAATATTTTAGAAAATCCGTTTGAAAATTCAAGACTAAGTGATGAGCATTTTGGCTTATTAGCACAAGGTCATCTTAATTATTTAAAAGCATATCAAAATACTGAAAACAATACAGGCGAATATACAGCCATGATTGCCCTAGTGGAGCCATTGTATAATAAATACAGAAAATGGCTAAGCAACCAAGAAACTACCGTAACCACTAAAAAAGGAAAAACCATAACGGTAAACAGTGTATTAAATGAATTTATTGGCTTTGTAACCAATTTATACGATGAAGTATATAGCTGGAAACGAAAAAAACCGGTGGCTTTTAACGCTTTGTTTCCTAACGGAAAAGAGGAATACAATAAAATGAAAAAAACCGAAGCTGAAACCATTATGCAACGGCTTAATGATGCTTGCCAATTGGAGATAGATTTAAAACAAGAATTTAAAGACAAATCAATTGAAATATTAAACCAATATATAAGCGTTAGAAACGCTCAATTAACTAAAAAAGGAGAAGTAAAAGAAGGCTCGTTTGATGGAAATACCATAAGAATAGAACTGGCTACTGGCATGTACTTGGTTCTATTAGATTTAATTAAGCTACATGTTAATGATAAACCTAGAGTAAAAAGTTTTTACGATGCACAATTTATTAACCCAAAACCTGCTAAAAAAACAAGTAAACCTATTAAGGAATAGTAATTGAAACAGAAAAATTTCCCACTTTTAAAATCCCTTACAAACAATATATTTGAATGCATAAAATATATTACTGGTAATGAACAAATTTTTTATACTCTTATTTTCTCTTTATTGCTTCCAACTAACGGCTCAAACCAACGATGCTGCTGTTATTAAACAAATTACTGACGAAGTATTGCTTAACGGAAAAGCATATTCAGACCTGCGTGATTTATGTAAAAAAGTAGGTAACCGTATTAGCGGTAGTCCGCAGGCCGAAAAAGCCGTACAGTTAATGTATAACAAAATGAAAAGTTATGGTTTTGATAGTGTGTGGCTTCAACCTGTTATGGTTCCGCGTTGGGTAAGAGGCAGCAAACAAACCGAAATAGGGAAAATTATCAATGAAAATAAACCCTACAAAGTAAATATTTTAGCATTAGGTGGCTCAGTATCTACTCCTAAAAATGGCATAACAGCCAATGTAATTGAGGTAAAAAACTTTGAAGAATTAAAAAGTTTAGGCAAAGAAAAAATTGCTGGTAAAATTGTGTTTTTTAATCGCCCAATGGACCCAACTCAAATTAGTACAGGAAGTGCTTATGGAGGTGCTGTGAACCAACGTGGGCGTGGAGCTACAGAAGCTGCCAAATATGGCGCCATTGGAGTGGTGGTGCGCAGCGTAACTTTAGCTCACGATGAATTTGCACATACAGGCGCTATGTATTACAACGATTCGTTTCCAAAAATTCCTGCATGTGCCATTAGCAGTAACCATGCCGATGCATTGAGTAAATCTATCAAACAAAATAATCAAACCCAATTTTACTTTAACTTAAATTGTCAAAACACCATTGATAGTGTATTGAGCTATAATGTAATTGGACAAATAAACGGAACGACCAAAGCCAATGAAATTATATTAGTGGGTGGTCATTTAGATAGTTGGGATGTGGGCGAAGGTGCTCACGATGACGGGGCAGGTTGTGTACAAAGTATAGAAGTATTGCGTTTGTTTAAAACCTTAAACTTAAAACCGCAGCGTACATTGCGCGCAGTGCTTTTTATGAACGAAGAAAATGGTTTGCGTGGTGGCATAAAATATGCTGAGTTAGCAGCTTTGAATAAAGAAAACCATTATGCAGCTATTGAAACCGATGCAGGAGGTTTTGTTCCGCGTGGTTTTGGCATTAGCGATTCTACCGTTTATAAAAATATGGCCGCTAAAGCACATTTGTTTAGAAACTATGGTTGGGATAAAATAGACCTTGGGGGAGGTGGTGCCGATATTGGTCCACTAAAAAATAATTGCAAAGCATTGATTGGTTATGTGCCTGATTCGCAACGTTATTTTGATTACCACCATACTGAAAATGATGTATTTGAAGCAGTAAATGAGCGTGAGTTACATTTAGGTGCTGCCGCAATAGGCAGTTTAGTTTGGCTACTTTGTAACGAATAATTTACAATAGCTAAACATAAAACATAAACTAAAATATACATTTGCAAACCTAGAAAAAGAAAAACTATTAATTAATTAAATACGATGAGTGCAGAGAAAAAAGAATTAATTTTTAAAAAAATTGGAATAGCCATTGCTTTTTCGCCAAGGCTTGAGGCTATTATAGCTGAAGCTTCTAAAATGCAAAAAGGATTTGTATCCAACTTGTTTTTTATACATGTTGGCAAACAAAGTACCGAAGATGAAAAGACTTTAAAAGACCTTTTTGATAAATATAATTTAAGCAACTCACAATTAATTTGGCGCGAAGGCGAACCTGTTGAAACTATTTTACAAATATGTGAAGATGAACAGTTTGATCTACTGGTAGCAGGTGCTTTAGAAAAAGAAAGTTTAATAAAATATTTTATGGGCAGTGTGGCTCGTAAATTAAGTCGTAGGGTAAAATGCAGCATGTTAATGCTTACTGAACCTATGATAGAATCGAACCCTTTAAAACGCATAGTAGTTGAAGGTTCTGATAATCCAAAAACAGTTAACACCATTGCAAAAGCCATTGAAATAGCCAAAGCTTTTAATGTAAAATATGTAGACGTAATACAAGAAACCGATTTAAGCAAAGCCGCATTAATACGTAGCGATGAGTTTAAAGAAAACGAAATGGCTCATCACAAAGAACAATTAATTAGCGAGGAAAATAAAAAGCTAGAATATATTTTAAGTTGTAACGATTGTGGCGGTTTAAAAGTAAATGTGGAACGTATAGAAGGCAAGCCAGGTTATGTAATTACCAAATATGCCCGCGAAAATGAAGCGGATTTATTGGTACTAAACTCACCCGACAGAAAACTAAATTTGATTGACCGTGTTTTTCCAACTGATATTGAATTTGCTTTAGCCGATTTGCCTTGTAATTTATTATTGGTAAACGAAGATGGGGTTTAGTTGACAGTTGTTAGTTGATAGATCATAGATGATAGTTAATAGACCATAGTTTATAGACAATAAGCAATTGGCAATTGACAAGAAGCAATAAAACAATAAAGGAAAATAACAATACAACTCCCGATTTATCGGGACAACAATACAGCAATCCCTCACTTTAACACATAAACACTTCAAAACTTTAAACTCAAACAAATGAAAACCTTAAACCACCATGAAACAATAAGTTTAATATTAAGCTTAGGCATACTGCTTATTGTGGCAAGGCTTGTGGGTGAATTTTTCAGGAAATTTAAAATGCCGTTGGTAGTTGGAGAATTGATGGCAGGAATTTGTCTTGGACCAAGTTTATTAGGTCAGTATTTTCCTCAGGTAAGTAATTTGGTTTTAAATAAAGAAAGTAATTCGGCTATTGCATTTAATGGCATTACCTCAATATCAGTTATCATGTTATTGTTTGTGGCAGGTATGGAAGTTGATTTATCTATCATTCGCCAGCAAGGCAAAACAGCTTTAAAAACAAGCTTTTTAGGATTAATCATTCCTTTAGGTTTAGGTTTTTTAGTAGCATATTATCAATTTCCATTATTTGGCGAAAACTACAATTCGCATACCCAATTAATTTTATTCAGTTTGTTTTTTGGAACAGCTATGGCTGTTTCAGCGTTACCAATTATAGCGCGCACTTTAATGGATTTGGGTTTATTTAGAACCAAAGTTGGTATGATAATTATAGCCGCAGCCATGTTTGACGATATTATTGGTTGGTTGTTATTTTCGGTAATATTAGGCATGATGAAACCCGACACGGGTGCTCATGGTTTTATTTATACTTTGGGTTTAACCATATTGTATTCCGTTGCCATGCTGACAGTTGGCCGTATAATTATTAATAAATCATTGCCTTGGGCACAAAAAAACTTTAGCTGGCCAGGAGGATTTTTAAGTATTTCATTAGGATTGGCATTTTTAGGTGCTGCTTTTACCGAGTTTATTGGCATTCATGCCATTTTTGGTGCTTTTATAGTAGGTATTGCCTTTGGCGATAGCGTGCATTTAACCGAGAAAACGCGCGAAATAGTGAATCAGTTTGTGACCAATATTTTTGCACCTTTGTTTTTTGTTTCCATTGGTTTTAAGGTAAATTTTATTGCCAATTTCGATTTTCAGGTGACAGCTTTGGTATTAATTATTGCAGTAATTTGTAAACTATTAGGCGCAGGATTAGGTGCATTATGGGGTGGCTTAACCAAAAAAGAAAGTTTAGCAGTAGGTTTTGGAATGAATGCCCGTGGTGCAATGGAAATTATTTTAGCATTATTGGCTTTGCAAGCAGGATTAATCAATCAAAAACTGTTTGTGGCCATAGTTATTATGGCAGTAGTAACTTCGGTTATGGCTGGCCCAGCTTTGCAACTTTTAGTAAAACGCCAGTTAGACCAAGACAAAGAAGATTTAGATAAAGAACAAGAAGAGATGTTTGTGTAGCTTTTTATTTGGAGATTTTTGACTTGTTGATTTTTTGATTGTTTAACTGTTAGATGATTAAATTGCTAAATTGTTGTATTGTTAAATTGTTGGTTTTGAATTGAAAGCAATACGCCTTGCAAATTGCCTATTGCAAATTGCAAATTTTTTCTCTCCCAACTCAGTGCTCATTTCTCTTCTCTCAAATCTCATCTCACAATCCTCATTTCCCATCTCAGTGCTCATTTCTCATCTCACTTTTCACAATCGCCATCTCACAATCCCCATCTCACATCTCACCCTCATAAAAGGCCTAAAATGAATTTAAACAATAAATAGTTAGAGTTTTAAAACAAAACCTTATTTTCGCCCCCATTAAAAATTATAACAATAAATGAAGCAATTGATAGATGCCATTAAAGCAACTTTGGCAAAAGAAGGATTTGAAGGCGAAAAATTAGTGAATCAGTTAAAAGAATTACGCCAACATTTTATTGAAAATTTAAACCAACCTGGCTATGTACGCATGATTAGATTGGCATACGAAAACATTCAAGAAAATGGCGATTACACTTTTGAATATACCGAAGATGATGGAAAAGCTAACCTTGATTATTTGTTAGATTTATTGAGCGATTATAGCAACAAATACAACAAAGAAGAGTTGGTAGAATACCGCAAAATGATGGAAGGCGAAGAGTGGACCAGCCCTGACCAAGAGTGGGAAGGCGAAGAGGATGACGAGGAAGAAGAAGCATAATTAAAAAACAATCGGGGGGATTTTAGTTTTCTCACTTAAAAATTGTACCATTGAATACACCAAAAGGAAAACTTATATCTATTGGAGGTGCTGAAGATAAAGGCACTGAACCAGAAAATGGATATGGGCACTCAGTAAAAAGTTTAAACTTTTTTAGCTTAGCTATTTTAAAAAGATTTGTTGAAGAAGTTGGCGGATCAGATAAAAAAATTGAAGTAATAACTACTGCTTCTTCTATTCCGCAAGAGGTAGGACAAAATTATATAGATGCATTTGGCAAAATAGGTTGCAAAAAAGCAGGCGTTATGAATATTCGTAACCGTGAAGATGTGCAAAACCCAGAATATATTCAGCGTGTAAAAGAATGCGATGGTATTTTGTTTTCGGGTGGAGACCAATTGCGCTTAACCAGTATTTTTGGTGGAACCGAAATTTACCAAGTTTTGCACGATAGGTATTATGCTGAAAAGAGTTTTGTAATAGCAGGAACAAGTGCTGGTGCAATGGCTATGAGTAATACCATGATTTATAGCGGAAAAAGCGAGTTGGCTCATTTAAAAGGCGAAGTAAAAATTACTACAGGTTTAGCTTTTATTCCAAATGTAATTATCGATTCGCATTTTGATAAACGTGGGCGTTTTAACCGACTAGCCCAAGCAGTTGCAAGTAATCCGCAATGCACAGGTATAGGACTTGGAGAAGATACTGGAGTAATTGTTATTGATAATAATTATTTAGAAGTAATAGGAAGCGGTGCTGTGGTAATTGTAGATGGACGAGATATTAAATTCTCTAACATTACCGATGTAAGCGAAAGCTCACCTATTTGCATTGAAAATATTAAAGTAAATATTTTGGTAAAAGGAAATGGCTATTTGCTTAAAGAACGTAAGTTTTTACCCAATGCTCACGAAGCACATGCAAAAGCATAATTGTATTATAATCAAATAATTAAAAACCTTCTAAATTTAACTTAGAAGGTTTTTTTATGCTCATAATTTGTTTTAAATACTACTATTTTTTTGAAATTTATTAATTAATATTACAACCTTATATGTATGCAATAGTAGATATTGAAACAACCGGTGGACATGCATCAACCAATGGAATTACAGAAATTTGTATTTTTATTTTTGATGGAGAAAAGGTTGTAAATGAGTACGAAACATTAATTAACCCGGGAGTTGAAATTCCTCGTTATATTGAATCATTAACCGGAATTAGTAACAAAATGGTAGCCGATGCGCCTCCATTTAGCCAAGTAGCCGATGAAATTTACCAACTGCTTAAAGGCAATATTTTTGTGGCTCATAATGTAAACTTTGACTATTCGTTTATCAAACATTCATTACAAACTTGCGGTTATCAGCTTAATACCAATAAACTTTGCACAGTAAGGCTTAGCCGAAAAATTATTCCAGGTTATGCCAGTTATAGTTTAGGAAATTTATGTGGTTATTTAAATATTCCTATGTATGCTAGGCATAGAGCCAAAGGCGATGCAGCAGCCACTGTTAAACTTTTTGAAATATTACTTTCGGAAGACCATAGTGGCGAAATAGATAAAATGCTCAAAAAGGGCTCTAAAGAGCAAGTTTTGCCGCCAAATTTACCCAGAGAGCAATTCGAAAAATTGCCAAGCAAACCAGGCATTTATTATTTTCATAACCACGATGGAAAAGTAGTATATGTGGGCAAAGCAGTTAATATAAAAAGCCGTGTAAGCAGCCATTTTTCAAACAACTCGGCTAACAAACAAAGGCAAGATTTTTTAAGAGAAATACACAGCATTTCCCACGAGGAAACTGCCACGGAATTAATGGCATTATTACTCGAATCGCACGAGATAAAACAACATTGGCCTGAGTTTAACAAAGCTCAAAAACGATATGATGCCAAATATGGCTTATATGATTACCAAGATAGAAATGGCTTGATTAGGCTAGGTATTGAAATTATTGGTAAACATAGGCATGCCAAACCTTTATTGGAATATAGTTCCAAAACCGAAGCAATTGAACATGTGAAACAAATGGCTACCATTTTTGATTTATGCCCACAATTTTGCGGTATTCAAAAAAATTGTATTGACGAAAATTGCGCTTGTAAAAAAATGGAAACTGTTTTTGAATACAATGCAAAAGTGAACGATTTGATAGTGCAATTAAGCAACAAAGAAAGCTTTTTAATTGTAGATAAAGGCCGCAACAGAAATGAATATTCGGCTATTTATGTAAGTAAAGGCAAATTAATTGGTATGGGCTATGTGCCAAATGAAGTGCCTCAAGATAATATTGATGAGGTTATTCATTTTATAAAAAAATACAAAGAGAACTTTTTTATGATTAATCAAATTGCTGCATTTGCGGCTGAAAATCCTGAGAAAATTGTTTCTTTAGAAGAAATTTAATAGTAATTACCTCACCAATACCACGTTGCCATCAACGGCTTTTTTACTTCCATTTAAACCAGTAATGGTAATGATGTAAGTATAATTGCCCGAAGCTGCTTGGTAACCATCATAATTTCCATCCCAACCTTTATCTGTTCCTTGGTAAACCAAACCTCCTAAGTGGTCGTAAATTTGCATATAATACGATTTAAAATTGGCGCCAATTGGTTCAAAAAAATCGTTTAAATTATCATTGTTTGGTGTAAAAGCAGTTGGAACATAAAAATTTAGCTTATTGTAAACAAACCTAGAAATAGAAAAAGTATCAACACAATTAAAACTGTTATATGCTGATAAAACTACTTGATAAAATCCTGTATTTTCAAATACATGGCCAAAAGAAGGTTTATTAATTCCCATATTTTCAGCATTAATTTCCCAAACCCATTTGCGTATGGAAGTGTCGTTAGTTGAAAACACTACTTCTTCATTTCGTATCCAATCAATTGGGGGATTTGCAGTAAAAACTGGATTAGGTTTAGGCACAACGGTTACCTTTTTAAATGCGGTATCGCTTGCGCAAGCTAAGTTGGTTCCTATAACAAAATAATTAGTAGAAGCTGTGGCTACCTCAAAAATGGCATTGCCAGCATTTCCGTTGCTCCAAGTATAATTGGTAGCACCAAAAGATTGTAAGGCAAATTTTTGGTCTTTACAAATGGAGTCAGGACCAGAAATAGTAATAATTGGTTTATCTTCAATTAAAACTTTAGCTATTGCTTCATCGCCCACACAATTAGCTGCATTGGTTTCAGTAACCGAAATTTGAAAAACCCCAGCTGTAGTTCCCCAATCTACCCCAATGTCATTAGTTCCTTGTCCATTAACAATAGTTCCTCCAGTAACCAACCAATTATAGTTAGAACCAGCATTTAAAGTTACTTTATACCTTACATTTTTCTCACCAACACAGGCAGTATCAATGTATTGCGAAAAGCAATTGGAAAAATAAAATAACCCTAAAATAAGGAATAATATGTGAGGTTTTATTTTCAACTAAAATTTAGTTAGCTATAATTGGATTAGCTACAGGCAAAGCATTGATTAAAAATGATTGGATAGTAATTGGCGAAGCTACAATAGCACTAACCGCTCCTGCTTCGGTTGAAGTAGGAGTTAATGGCGTACTAAAACCATATATTTTTAAAGTATAAGTACCTGCTGCTTGGCTATTTAAAGCAGCATACAAAGTGCTTAACTGACCTGCACTTAATGACACGGTGCCGCTTGAAGCCAAAGGACCTGCTGCCAATGTTAACGTACCACTTGTACCAGCCACAACTGCATTTGAATTATCGTATAATTGATAGCTTAAAGTAAAATTATTTCCATTTCCCGTAATGCTTTTTATATCTGAAAAATTTGCAACAACAGCATTTAATGTACCTGGTGCAGTAGCTTGGCTAAAACAATAAGTTAATAGTGAATTAGCAGTAAAAGTGGGTGTAGCAAAAACTTCTAAACCTAAAGTATTAGTGGTAGTACAGCTATTAACTGTTTCGGCAACAGAAAGTGAACATGATTTAGAAGTAGCAGTACTATTGGTAAATGTATTGGTGTACGATGAACCTCTGGTTCCACCAATTGTTGCAGTTCCTGGGGTTAAACCAACTGGCACCGATGTTTCTGTCCATAAAATAGAAGAAGATGCATTGGTAGCTGAGTTAATGGTAAAGTTATAACTATTTCCTGACCACATTTTCTTTTGAGCATTGGCCATAAAAGCCAATAAAGTAAAAGCTAAAAACAGTAGTGATTTAAAAGTAAATTTGTTGTTCATAGTATTATTATTAATTTTTTTAGTTCGCATTTATTGAATTTACCACTGGTAATGAGTTAATTACAATATTCTGATTAACAGTTTTTTGACAACCAAGATTACTAGTTGCTGTAAGTGAAACGGCATAAGTTCCTACAGCATTATAGGTTTTTGAAAAAGAACTTGCACTTGATGTAGAAGTGTTTCCATCGCCAAACGACCAAGCATAAGAACTGATACTACCGGAAGAAATAGCAGAAGTATTATTAAAAGTGGTTGGCAAACCCACACACAAGTCAGTAACATTAAATGCTGTTGAAGGTAAAGTGGCACTTATTACAGTAAAACTATAGTTGCTATTGCTATTGTTGTTGATACTTAATGAACTTAAATCGCAATAACGTTCGTTCACTATACCACTTGGCGCAAGTTTTGCTAAACTATACTTTGAGGTAAATACATAAAAGTAAATTGAATTAGAGGCCGCTGGTATTGGAATTTTAGCCACTCCATTAGTTCCTGTAAAGTTTAACTGCACCAAATTTGATGAAGTAAAATTATTGGTTAATGAATAACGTAAATAAGCATTTTCGCTTCCATTTAAAGCCTGATTAGCAGTAACATTTACCGAAACAGAATCACCACCATCGCAAACCACAGTTGGGTTTTGAGTAACTACTGAAAGTAAAGTTGGGTTAAAGGTAGTTTCCCAAACAGCCATATAATTGTTACCAACTGAATCGCCAATATTAAAAGTATAGTAATTACCATTGGTAACCGCTGGTAAAAAACCACCCGTACCACCAAATGAGGTATTTAACTGGGCAGCTGCATAAGCAGTAGCAGCTGCAGCATGAGGATAAATAATAGAATCGAAACCAAAAAGTGTTAACCCTCCAATATATGGGCGCCAATTGGTGCTGTAATTAGGAAAACCAACAGTTCCTGTTACAAACTCCCATTTAACTTGACCACTTGCTGCATTTGCAGAAGCTTGAACCCTAAACTGTCTTAATTTACCAAAAGTACTTAAGGCATTGGTAGTATAAGTTGGATAAGTTGCCACATCGGTTCCCAACACAGTTGGTTGTGCCATTATTTTACCATAATAGCCTAATACCAAAATGAAAACAATATAGCGTACTGATTTTACCAAACTTTAAAATTTGGTGCTAACATACTGATTTTCTTACAAAAGTTTATGTTAATTTTAAAACAACTATTTTCCTTCGGTTTCAGTTAATTTCCAGCTAAATAGCATGGCCAATTCTTTAGCCTTGTTAATGGCTTTGGTTGCTACTTCCCCTTCAAAATTTTCATTGATTGTTTCACAAAAAAGTTCAATCCAAATATCGAAATGAGGTGCTTTTATGCCTCTATTACTGTGCGAATCGTAAATATTACCTCTAAAACCCGGTTTATCTAGTAAAATAAAATACCAAAATTCTTTCATACGAGGCAAGTGATGCTCCCAATTGGTGCTGGCAAAAAATGGAGCTAAATTAGTATTGGCTTTAATTTTATCGTAAAATAGGGTTACCAATAAATCAATATCGTTTTCTGCATTAATATCTTTCATCATAAAAAAAGGCTGTTTGAATTAATTCAAGCAGCCTTTTCCAAAGTAAATTTATGTCTAAAAATTATAATTTAGGAATTGGAGCTAACTGCTGAATATTGATAGCAAATGTAGCATTGAAAGTATTGAATTGTTCTGCAGAAAACGCATGATTATACTCAGCGCCTAATACGATTGGGCCCATTTTAAATCTTAACCCTAAAGCCGTTCTTAACGAAGAAACTGTACTACTTAAATTTACTGGATCTTTTACATTTTCAATATAATTTTCGGGTAAATTAGTGGTACTATTTAACCTTACTGACCTTACTGGATAATAACCTTTCATACCAATTTCAGTTGTAGCACTGTTTTGAGTAATGCCTAAATATGGTGTGAAAAATGCTAATTTTTTTGAAACAATTAACCCTACTTGGTAACCTTTATTGTTAATGCTTAATTTTTGAGAATTTTTATACTCACTGTCAGAAAGTGAACCAGGGTCACCATTGGCTTTTAAATAATTATCTCCAAATGAAAGTTCTAAAGCATTGTTTGTAAATGTAAATAATCCTGAAATATCAATTGGTAACTTTTCTACTCCCCAAATCCATTGCGAAATAGAATGTTTTACCCCAAAACCAAAGCCACTAGAAGCAAAATCACCACTTTGAATAGGCAAAACCCTAACCATTACTTCAGTATTTTTAAATAAACCCAAACTAACTTGCAAAAATGGCATTGCCCCAAACGAAATTGGACTATTTTTACCTTCGAATGCCGCAATGGTATCAGTATAAATACGTTGCGGACCAATACTGGATGGATTTAAAACCGAAACTGCAAAACGTGTACTTGAACCATCGCCTGCTATAGTTGGTTGTTTGGTATCGCTAGTTCCACCCACAGGAGTTAATAATACTTGACTATTAGGATCTGTACTTGTACCAATACCGTTTAAAGTAAAAGTTTTTGAGTCATCTCTAACAAACGACCCTCCTACTCCCATTCTAATATCAAAACCCAACAATCCCAGAGGTTTTGCTGTGCTGTACCAAGCATCATTTACACCACTAGCCAATCCACGCGTAACAGGCTGTAAATAAGCTCCAACTAGTTTATTAGCTTCGTCTTTACCCGCGCGAATAAAGCTAGAAACATCGTTTTGGGCAATGGCCTGATTGCTTAAAACTGCCAAGCTAGCCAAACCTAAAAATTTTTGTATTTTGTTTTTCATAAAAATAGAATTTAAAACAAACATAATTGGTTATTTATTGCCAAGCAATTATTTAATACAATTTATAAAAAGCAGACCAAACTTATGATTGGATTAGCCTATAAATTACTTTACTTTGCAGCCGAAAATTTAGAAAGCATTTTTATACTGTGTCGAAGAAAATAATTATAAAAACTCCTGAACAAATAGAGGGAATTAAAGCCAGTTCTATATTGGCAGCCAAAACATTAGAAACAGTGGCTCCATTTGTAAAAACAGGGGTAACTACCAAATACCTAAACGATATTTGCAACCAATTTATGCGCGATAACAAAGCCATTCCGGCTACTTTGGGCTACAGAGGTTATCCTGCAGAAACTTGTATTTCTGTTAATGATGTAATTTGCCATGGAATTCCAGGACCTTACATATTGCGCGATGGCGATATTTTAAACATTGATGTTACCACTATTTTAAATGGTTATTATGGCGATACTTCAAAAATGTTTACTGTGGGCCAAGTGAGTGAGTATGCTCAAAAATTAATTGATGTAACCAAAGAAAGTTTGGCTATTGGCATTGGCCAATGCAAAGCGGGTAATAGAATTGGTTTTATTGGCAATGCCATTGATAAATATGTAAGTGCATTTGGTTATTCAGTTGTTTACGAATTTTGCGGACATGGTGTTGGTATTAAATTTCACGAAGAACCCGAAGTTGGCCATTGCAGAACTGAAGATTTAGGACCAGAAATGGTTCCAGGAATGACATTTACCATTGAACCTATGATAAATGCAGGAAAAGCAAGAGCTAAAGTAGATAAAAAAGACAAATGGACTGCCAGAACTATTGATGGTAAATTATCGGCTCAGTTTGAACACACCATTTGTATTACCGCTTCAACTCCTTTGGTTTTAACCGATATCAACAACGAGTTTCCTATTCCAACCAGTATTTTTTAACAACAATATTTTTAGATAAAATGAAATTTTACAACCATAAAAAAAACTTTTTAGCCATAGCCGAAGAAGAGTTTTGCACCTACAAAAACTCAAAATATGTAATTCAATCAGCTCCTTACGAATACACTTCAAGTTACTTAAGTGGCTCAGATAAAGGCCCGGCTGCTATTATTAAAGCTAGCCAATATGTAGAGCTTTTTGATGAAGAGTTAGACCAAGAAAGTTACAAATTGGGTGGCATTTGCACTTTGCATCCTATGGATTTTAAAAACAAAGTAGATGCAAAAGCAGTAAAATTAATTGAAGAAGAAACTGCTAAATTAATTAGCGATAATAAATTTCCGGTTACTTTAGGTGCAGAACATACTATTAGTTTAGGTTGTGTAAAAGCGGTAAAAGCTAAAACGCCAAATGTGCATGTATTACAAATTGATGCGCATAGCGATTTACGCGAAAGTTATAACGATAATCCTTACAGCCATGCAAGTGTTATGTACCGTGTGCAAGAATTAGGCGTTCCTTTAACCCAAATTGGAATTAGAGCTCAATGCATTGAAGAAGCTAATTTAATTAAAGAATCGAGCCATATACATACTTTTTATGCTCACCAAATTCGCAATAACCCAAATTGGGCAGATGAGGCATTGGCTACACTTGGCGAAAACGTTTATATTAGCATTGATGCTGATGGTTTTGACCCAAGCATTGTACCTGCTGTTGGAACTGCCGAGCCTAACGGAATGCAATGGAACGAAACCATTCAATTTTTGAAAAAAGTAATTGCTACTAAAAATATTGTTGGTTTTGATGTGGTAGAAATTGCACCAGTAAAAGGCAATATTTTAACCGAATATACCATGGCCAAATTGGTTTATAAACTAATTGGTTACCTAACTTTAAAATCAAAATAATTTATAAAAATTAAACCTAAACCTTCATGTACGCATCGTTAAGTGATTTATTAAGAGACCTTTTTGGTTTAAACATTCCATTGCCTATTCAAACCTTTGGTTTAATGCTTGGATTATCGTTTGCAGGCGCTTTTATTACTGCCGTTAACGAGTTAAAAAGACGCGAAGGTTTAGGTTTATTAAGCCCAACCAAAACCACAGTTTGGGTTGATAAAAAAGCCAGCTCAACTGAAACTTTTTTTGCCATTCTTTCATGGTCGTTTATTGGTTTCAAATTTTTTGAAGCATTAACCAATTATGATTCGTTGGTTCAAAATCCGCAAGATTTTATTTTATCAATGCAAGGCAGTTTTGTAGGTTTAATTATTGGTGGTGCGTATGGCTATTACACCATTTATGCAGCCAATAAAAAATTAGCCGATAAAGAACCAAGAGAAGTTATTCGAGAAATGTATCCGCATAACCACATGTGGAATATTTTATTCATTGCAGCTATTTCGGGCATTTTAGGAGCTAAAATTTTTCATAATTTAGAAAATATTGATGAACTAATAGCTGATCCAATTAATTCCCTCATATCGTTTAGTGGATTAACTTTTTATGGTGGTTTAATTGTGGCTGCGGCAAGTGTCATTTTTTATGCACGCAAAAATCAAATTGACCCCATTCACCTTTCGGATGCTATAGCTCCAGGATTGATGTTAGCTTACGGAATTGGTCGTATTGGCTGCCATTTAAGTGGCGATGGCGATTGGGGTGTAATTAACTCGGCTTACCATTTAAATGCGGCAGGCGAAATGTTTAAAGCAGCTCCCGGTTACTTCGAATCGAGTGTTTTGCCGCTTTACAGTGATTATTATGCTCACGAATTTGGTGGAATTCAGAATGTTAGAGCCATTTATTTTGAAGGATTTAGCTTTTTACCCGATTGGTTTTGGGGTTTTAATTACCACAATAATGTAATAAAAGCGGGTGTTCAAATGACTAATTGCACAGGCACACATTGCTACATGTTACCAAACCCTGTTTTTCCAACTGCTTTGTATGAAGCCATAGTTTGCATTTTAATGTTTGCTGGACTTTGGAAATTTAGAGCCAAGTTTACCAAACCAGGAACCTTAATTAGTTTTTACATGATAATAAACGGAATTGAGCGTTTTGTTATTGAAAAAATAAGGGTTAATACTACTTATAACATTTTTGGTTTTCACCCAACTCAGGCCGAACTTATTTCTACTTCTATGATATTGATTGGCATCATTATGTTTTACTATTTTAGCAAACGTAAAACCCAAAGCATAGCGTAAATTTGGATAGCGTAATCCATTCTGTTTTAAACCAAACCTTTAGGTTATTGCCACAAAAGGCCATATTTTGGGAGGAGAAACAAACGCTTATTCTTGGTGATTTGCATTTTGGCAAAGCCACTCATTTTAGAAAAAATGGCATTGCGCTAAGCCAAAGCATTGCCACCAACGATTTTGATAAATTTAACGCATTACTTGCTGCACTAAAACCAACTCAAGTTTATTTTTTGGGCGATTTATTCCACTCTGAATACAATTCAGAAGTGCTTGATTTACATGAAATTATAAAAGCAAACAGCTCAGTAAAATTTGTGCTAATAAAAGGCAATCACGATATTATTAAACAAACTTATTTTGAAAAAATGGGCATTCAGGTTATTGCTGAATGGATTGAAGATACTTTTATTTTTACTCACGAACCAACACCTAAGGCCGATTTTTATAATATTTATGGGCATTTGCATCCAGGAGTTAGGCTTAAAGGCAAAGCCAAACAAAACTTAAGTTTACCATGCTTTTATTTTGCAGAACACTTTGCAGTACTGCCCGCGTTTAGTGATTTTACAGGTTTAAAAATTTTAGATAACAAACCCGCCACAGCCATTTACTTGGTAACGGACAATAAAGTGATAAGAGCAAAATAGCCATAGCTAGCCAGTGCGATTTTGTAAATCGCACTTATTATTATAAGCATTTGTAATGCGAAAAATCAATGTTGTTAAATTTAGATTAGCATGACAGCATATTTGAATCAGCGTAGAAATAAGTTACAAACTTATTTTACATCGTCTCGCAAGTGTCGCTGCGCTTAACACTTGCGAGAGCGGGGAATTGAGTTTAAAGGGTTAAAATTTTACGAAATAGAATCAGGACTTACTCGGTTAGAAGCAAGAATTATGGAACAAAACTTAATTATTAAACATGATATTGAAGAATTAGTAAATAAGATAAACAGCATTGATAGAAAATTTTGGGATTTTTTTGGTGTTAAATATTAAATTGCTATATGTTAAAGAAGATTAGGGTTAAAAGTGGAGATATTTTTGAAGTTAATTTAGAAGATAACACAAAAAGTTACATCCAATATATTTTTCAAGATAGCTGTTATTTAGGTGGGCATTTAATAAGAGCATTTAAAACCAAAAACTTAAATAACAACCTATGCGAAATAATGAATGAAGAAATACTTTTTTATGCCTATACTAGGTTAACTCAAGGAGTAGAACTTGGATATTGGAGTAAAATAGGGAACTGTCCTCTAGAAAAAAATTTTGAACTACCTATGTTTAAGAGTACGCCAGATTCGCACAAATTGAAAAAATCATACAATTGGAAAATATTCCAAAGTGGTTCACCTGATCGGATTAAAATAGGTGAATTAACTGATGAGTATAAAAAATTTTGGATAGATGGCGTTTTTGCTCCTATCCATATATGTCAATGGTTACAACTTGGAAAATACCCCAATGATTTACCTGAGTAGTCTATGTTAGATTGTGGTTGGTGTCTTTACACTTTAGTTAGCCTTATTTGTATGCGGTCGGTGATAACAACGACCGCTTTGGTAAGAGGAAAAACATATACTAAATATTTGTATATTACTTTCAATTTACGCTTAAAAGGTATCTTTAATGTTTAGTATGAATACAAAAACCTACCTCCACAAAAAAAGGGAGCATTTATTTTAAATGCTCCCTTTTTTGTATTTGTAAAAATTATTCCATTCCTCTAAACAGTGGCGATGTGCCCCACGGAATACGCGATAAAATTAACAATAAACCCAAACCATAATAAATTAAACTACGGTTGTGTTTAACTGCATCTTCGTAAGCTTTCTTGCTTTTTATCCTACCAATTTGAATTAAAGCCACAGCTATAATATTGGTTAAAGGATGTTCTAATACTATTAATCGCATATATTTATCTTTCATAAACACACCAGCACCTTGAGCCAACGCATTTTGCACATTAGGACTCACAAACCAAAGTATTAAGCCCAAAAGCAACATAGTATGACTAAGTGCTATTAAAATTTTTGCAGCAGTAATATCATCTTTGGTAAATGGTTTGTTTCCCAATTTTCCATTTAATGAGCGAACTATTGCATATAGAGCGGCTATTAAAAAAGCCCAACGCAACCAACTGTGAATAAGTAATAAGTAATTGTAAGCCATATTTGTTTCTTTGTTTATGCAATTATATAACATTCAAACAGCTATATTGATTTGATTAATAAACAGTTTTATACACTTTTTTAGTTATTTGTATGTTATATTTATTCATTTTTATTTAATTTGTTTTTGTGTTAGCAGGTTATTGGCATCAAATACCGTTTGTACGCATTGTTATTCCAATGGCTATTGGTGTTGGTATAAACATGTTTTTTCCTATGCCGCTTAATGCTGGCATAATTGTTTTATTAACAAGCTGTTTATGTATTTTTATACTTTGGAAATTTTTTAAATCTTTCAATAAACTGTTTGGCATTTTTTCAAATCTAGTTTTTGGTTTTGCTGGTGTGGTTTTGCATAACAGCCATAACCATTTAAACTACCAACAGCATTTTACCAATTACCAAAGCCAATATTTGGTAGTAACTTTAACCGAACCTCCCCTACTTAGAAAAAACTCTATTAAATGTAAAGCTGAGGTTTTGCAAGCTGTAAATCCTAACTCAACCACCCAAGTTGATGGTTATGTAATGCTATATTTTGAAAAAGATTCTAGCTTGCTTGTTAAACTTAGCTATGGCAGTAGGCTATTGATAAAAAATACAAGCCAGGAAATTAAAGGACCACAAAACCCCTATGAGTTTAACTATAAGCGCTATTTGGCTTTTAATCAAATATACAGGCAAGCTTATTTAACCGCCAAAAACTTTATTGTTATTGATGAAAATGGTGAAAATATATTATGGAAAATAGCTTACCAAGCACAAGCTTTTTTTAACCAAACGCTGCTTACTTATGTAAAAAGCAGTTCAGAAATTGCCATATCTAAAGCACTACTTTATGGTTACGATGATGATATTGACCCTGAATTAGTGAGGGCTTATTCCAACACAGGAACATTACACGTTTTGGCTGTTAGTGGAATGCATGTTGGTTTAATATTTTGGCTCATTAATTTGGTGCTCAAATATTTTGATAAAAAGAAATACCAACGCATTATAAAAGCCATTATCTCCCTATTAATTATTTGGGCTTACTCCCTGCTTTGCGGACTTTCGCCTTCTATTTTACGTGCCAGTGTTATGTTTAGTTTTGTTGCCCTTGGCAACATGGTAAAAAATAAGCCAAATATTTATAATACTTTGGCGGCATCGGCTTTCACGTTGCTTTTGTTTGATAGCAATATGCTGGCAAGTGTTGGTTTTCAATTGAGTTTTTTAGCCGTTTTTGGCATAGTAAGTATTCAAAAATATTTTAAACAATGGTTTACTTTTAAATATTGGATAAGCAATGAAATTTGGAATATTATTTCGGTTTCTATAGCTGCACAATTGGCTACTTTTCCTCTGGGTTTATTGTATTTCCATCAGTTTCCGGTTTACTTTTTAGCCAGTAATTTGCTCATTATTCCTTTAACTACTGTAATTATTTTTGTAGCCATAGCCATGATATTTGCTGCAGGTTTAGCGCAACTGATTCCAATTTTTAGCTACTTGGCTTTATGTTTTGGTTTTGTAGTAAAATGGCTCATTTATTTTACCAATATCATTGTGCTTTGGCTCGAAAAGTTGCCATTTTCGTATATCACAGGTATTCAAATTACCGAAATAGAAACCATTCTCATTTTTATTGCGGTAGCATACACATGCAATTATTTTATTACACGCAAACAGTATTTAGCTAAAAATGCTTTATTCTTTTTTATAATGGTTTTTGTAGTAAATGCTTACGAAGATTTTAAAATAGAAAACCAAAAGTTTGTTACCATTTATAATATCAATAAAACTTTGGCTATGCAAATAGTAAACGGCACCCAAAGCACCATTATAGCTGATAGTAGCTTGCTGCATAATCCCGATAAATTTCACTTTCATTTACAACAACATATTTGGGCAAGCGGCATAACCAAGGTTGATACCATTAATTTTAACCAAAATTTACAAGTAAAAATTAATCACCTCAATATAAATATTGGTAACAAAATACTGCCCAATTATACCAATATTTTAACTGAAAAAATTTATATTGACACCAATTTACTAGCAAGTAACACACCTATTGTTATAAGCTCTAAATTAAATAATCTTCAATCTCAAAGCATTGCAAAATTTTTAAAAACAAAAAATATTTTAGCTAATAATGTGCTTGAAAATGGTGCAATTACCATTAATATTGAACCATAAACCAATCCAAAAACCATGAACGATTTAGTATTATACCATGTAAAAGAACGTGTAGGTTATATAACCTTAAACCGACCAGAAAAACGCAATGCATTAAGTTTTGATTTTGTGCAACAAATAAAACGTGTATTTGTGCAAGCTGAAAGCGATGAAAACTGCAAGGTTATAGTATTTAAAGGAAATGGAGAGGCTTTTTGTAGCGGAGCTGACTTAAGTAGTTTGCAAACCATGCAAAACAATACTTACGATGAAAACTTAGCCGATAGTAAAAACTTAATGGAACTTTTTGCCATGATTTACCAATCGAGAAAAGTAGTGATAGCGCAAGTAGAAGGTGCTGCTTTGGCTGGCGGCTGCGGTTTAGCTACCATTTGCGATTTTTGTTTTGCTACAACTGATAGTAAATTTGCTTACACCGAAGTAAAAATTGGTTTTGTGCCCGCTATAGTAATGGTATTTTTATTGCGCAAAGTAGGCGAACAAACAGCTAAACGCATTTTACTGACAGCCGAAATTTTAACTGCAGAACAAGCAAAAAACTTTCAGTTGATAAACGAAGTGGTAAACTTTGAAGAAATAGAAGAACATGTGTTCAATTTTGCACAAAAACTTTGCAAAGGCGCGTCAGGACAAAGTTTGGCATTAACAAAACAAATGATTGACGAAGTACAAAATAGAAGCTTAATTGATGCACTAAACTACGCTGCAGAAATGAATGCTTATGCACGCCAAACCAACGATTGCAAAAAAGGTATCAACGCATTTTTAAATAAAGAGAAACTAACTTGGTAACCAAGCTACTAGAAAAACAAGCTAAACATAATAACCTACCAATCAGATATTTAACAAAAAATTAATGCAAAATACCTACTTATAGGTATAGGATATACTTTTAAATTGTGCTTACTTGCGGTAAATATTAAAATATTTACCCATGAAATACACTTTACTAAAAATTTATATTTCAAGCCTACTACTTTTTTCTGTAAATGCTTTTGCATCAGCACCAATAACTGTGGCAATTGCCAATTTTAAAACACTTGGCGGTGGAAGCGAAAAAGACTTTTTAGGGGCTAGTTGTACTGAAGCTATTTTTGAAATACTTACTAACGACCACACTGTTAGAGTAGTTGAACGTGAATATTTAAACAAAATTATTGAGGAGGTAAAACTTCAAAACTCAGGTTTGGTTGACGAAAAAACAGCCATAGAAACTGGAAGACTTTTGGGTGTCCAGTATTTTGTATTTGGCTCAATTACAGCACTTAACGAAACTGTAAAAATAAGTACAAGAACAGTAAGTGTAACTACAGGACAAGTAATTAGCAGTAATTCAGTAAATGGAAGTTTAAATAACCTTTTTAACCTACAAAGCGAATTAGCTAAAAAAATTACAGCATCGTTCAATATTGGCAATAGCCTTTTACAAGCCTCCAATAATCCAAAGGCAGATTTATCGGATATTCCAATTCAGGTTTATAATAAGCTTGATAAGGTAAAAGCATTGGCTAAAACCTTTCCAATATTTGGCCTTGACCCTGCTAGAGCAAGAAAAAAAGCTGAATATCAAAATGGAATAAACTACTGCGATGAAATAATAGAAACATCGCCAAAACTTTATTTGGCCTATTATTACAAAGCACAGTTTTTGTTACAATTGGAAAATAATGAGGAAGCTGAGGCTGCCATAAAAATTGCAAAAAAACTTAACAGTGCTGATTTAGATATTATGCTTTTAAACGCCAATTATTTAATGATAAATAATGACGACACTAAAGCATTGGATTTACTTACTTTTTTATCAAATAAATATCCTGAAGATGCCAGGGTTTGGTATGGAATAGCAAAAACTCAAGCATCGGCACTTAACAACCATGCTGCTATTGAGGCTTGTATTAATGCGTTAATTTATACCCCTAAAATTCCTCAAGTTGAAAAATTATTGCAAACTGTTTTAGGTGGTATGCAAGGCATAAGTTCTGCTCAATTTTCGAGCAACGATGTGTATGTATTTGCTCAATTTTATAAATCATTTTTTGATTACGGAGTTAGTAAAACCACTGCCGACCTAGCCAAACAAGTTAATCAACTTTGGCCAGCTATGTATTTGCCATATTATGTTATGGGCACTTATCAGGCCAATTTAAACAAAACCGAACTAGCAGAAGTTTTGCTAAACGATGGTTTAAAATACAATAACACTTACCCTTATTTACACCGAGAATTGGGCAAATTACTGGTAAACAATAAAAAATGTAGGGATGGAAAAATGCATTTAACCATTTACATGCGTACAGAAACCAGCGTAGATGACTACGATCAAATT
The DNA here is from genome assembly GCA_964529175.1 of uncultured Bifidobacterium sp. Taxonomy (GTDB): domain Bacteria; phylum Bacteroidota; class Bacteroidia; order UKL13-3; family UKL13-3; genus JAAFJM01. The sequence continues at coordinate 16,028 of CAZGVO010000012.1, read as the reverse complement.
CAAAAATATTTAAACAAGTGTAACTAAAATAAAAATGAAACTAAAAACTACCATCTTATCAATCCTTCTAGCGTCTAATAGTTTATTAGCTCAAAATTCAGATTTATTTTATAAAAAAACTGAGACCAAGCAAGAGCCAAAAAATAATACTACAAGTACAAATAAACCTATAAGTTTAAATAAAGGTCAAAAACCATTTCAAATTAATATCGGTGATGCACGCTCTTGGATAGGAGCGAGTTATAGATTAAACTTATCGAATAGCCTAAGTTTTGGACCAGGTATTCATTTCGGAAAAATGAGTTATGATGAAGGGGACGAAAACCTTAGTATTTTGGGACTTTCTGGGTTGTTTAGATATAAACCTGAAAATGGGTATTTAAAATTTGGGCCGTATGTAAACTTACCAACAGGATCCAACAAGGATGAATTTGAAGAAACACCTATTCTGCCTGGCTTAGCACTTGGTGGGGGATACGAATTTAAAAATGGATTTGACATAGGATTGGTTCAACACTTAGATGTATTTTTTTTATTAGAAGTAATTGACGGAGATTACAACCCCTTATGGATGTTACCTTCCTTAAGCTTGAGCTATCATTTTGGAGAACAAAAACAGAATGCTGAAACTTCTTACAAAAATGTGCCAAATTACAACTTACCGCCTGCCGAGGGCAATTACCAGACAAAAGAAGCCCCTCCAATAGTAAAAACCGACTACGCTAAATACAATGATGAAGAACTTAAAAAACTTTTAGACCAAGCTACTGCATCAGAAAAATACAGTGAAGCAAACGATATACAAGCCGAAATAACCAAAAGAACTGAGCAAAATAAATATACCAAACTAAGTACCGAAGAATTAAAGAAACAGTTAGAGGCTGCTTTAAAAGCTGAAGATTATACTAAAGCGGAGGCTTTACAAAAAGAATTAGATAAAAGAGCAGGCCAGAAAAAAGATAAAACCACACCAGATAATAGCAGCAAACAACCAGCTAAAAAATCGATAAAAGATTTGGAAGAAGACCTTAAAAAAGCTATGGATGCTGAAGATTACAAGAAAGCAGATGAAATTCAAAAGGAAATAAACAAACTTAAAAAACCATAAACTAAATATATATGAAAATTAAATTTTACACCCTTTGGTTAGCTGCAATTATAATTGTGGCTATAAGTTCATGCTCAAGCACCACTTCTACAGCAAGACTTTATTCTGAACAAAGTATTTCGGCAGAAAAAGTTAAAATGCGCACAGTGGCAATTATTCCAAATAGAATGCCCATTACCATGCAAGACCCTGAATATTGGAGAAATTACAATTGGCAATTAATAGCTAATAATTTTACAGCCAAAGGTTTTAGAGTTATTGATTACAATACCACAGTAAATTTATTTACCCGCTCGGGCTTACCATTGGAAGACACCAAAAGCTCACGCGATAAATATGCTGATTTTGCCAACGAAATTAATGCAGAGCTAGTGGTTATACCTTACTATGGAACTTCATACAATATGCAAAGTGGTTTTACTGAAAATACTCATAAATACCTTAGCATTGGTTCATTACAGTTTTATTACGCTCCTCAAAACGATTTCATAGCAAGAATTGACTTCGAAGGAACTTTTCAAACAGCTACCAGTGCACCAGGTGCTTATACAATTATGTCAGTATTTCCTCCTTTAATTTCATCTGGAAATGCAGATGCAATACAAACTGCAACAACCATCACACTTATTGGGAATTTATGTCTGTTTCTTAGAGATATTAGTGCGCCAACCAATCCAACTGTAAATTGGAAAACTGCATTTCAAAGTGGTATCTCAAAAGCTACCAGTGCTTTTTTCGACAAATACAGCCCAAGCGTAAATAATTTTAATTACGAACCAACCAAACAAAATGCTGCTCCTGCAACTAGTAATTATGCCAGTTTTAGCATTGAAGAATTAGAATTACTAAAGAAAAATGCAGTTGAGAAAAAAGACTTTAAAAAAGCTGCTGAAATAAAAGCTGAAATTGATAGTAGAAAAAAATAGTACCATGAAAACCATTATCAAGTATTTTTTAGTTGTATGTTGGGCTTTACTTAAAATAGATACACAAGCCCAAACTGAAAGACCTGAATGGATAACAAAATATCCTCTTAATTCAGATTATTTTATTGGCATAGCCTATGCCGATAAAAAACTTGATAATTATATGGAAGCTGCAAAAAGTAAAGCTCTACAAAGTTTGGCTAATGAAATTACAGTAAAAATAATTGGCCAAACTTCGTTACAAACCATTGAAATAAATCAAAAGGTAAAACAAAGCTATATAAGTTCGGTAACCACCGAAACCATTAAAGAATTAGAAGGCTATGAGTTAGTTGATAGTTGGCAAGATAAACACCAATATTGGGTTTACTACAGACTAAGTAAAAAGGCATACTATCAAGCAAAAAAGGATAAAGCAAATTCAGCGTTACAAATTGCCAAAAACTATGTAATGCTAGGAATGGAAAGTTTTAATGGAGCTAATTACAAACAAGGTTTAAACTATTATTTTATGGCTACCAATCAAATTCAAAACTATTTGTACTTTGAATACGATTTAGAACTAAAGCAGCAAATAAATGCACTGTATCAAGAAGCTTATAAAAATGTAAGTGATTTTTATGCTCAAATTAACATAAAAGCACCAAGCCAACACATTAAGCTAAAACCTTATCAACTAAACAATTACATATTAAGCTTAAATATTCAAAACAAACAAAATTTAAAACCCATTGCCAATTTTCCTTTCTCCATAAAAGTAGTTAGCGGCCAAGCCAATATAGAAACCACCAATAAATTGGTTAACGAAAATGGAAATTTAAATTTTAAAATAAACAGTTTTGGAACCAAAAGTAAAGTATATAGTTTTAAAATAAGTATTGATAAGGAGGATTTGTTTAACGAGTACATTAAATCGAATAACTTATTGGCTATTGATTTATATAAAAAAACAAATTGTGAAACCACTATTGAAATAGAAAGTGAAAGTTTATTTGTATTTATTAAATCGAACGAAAAAGCATTTAATGTAAAAACCAAAGAACAGTTTTTAGCCAATGCTATAAAAAGTTATTTATTACAAAATGGTGTTAGCATTACCAATAATATAAACGAAGCTAATTATTATTTAGATATTGAAGCAAATACTAACAAAGGGAATATTGCCTACGATATGCAAGTAGTTTATTTAGATGCAACAATTGCACTTAACAAATCGAAAAATACTGTTTTTACAAAAAACTTTAACGGAGTAAAAGGTCTGAAAGCTACTGAAAGTGCCGCTTCGTACGATTCATATCAAAAACTAATTCGTAAGTTTGAAGAAGAGCTTTATGCAGATTTGCTAAAAGAAATGGGCTTAACTAACAATACCGAAGAATAAAACAACAAACAAAACCAATATAAACAACAACAAATTAAGCACTTGCCAATTAGAATTAAACTTATAATAAGTTTGGCACAACAATTGGAAGTATTAAAAAAAATTTATTAATTGCAAACTAAACAACCAAAAATTATGAAAAAGTTTATTTATGTATTTGCTGCCGTATTAGTAGTAGCAGCTGTATCTTGTAAATCGAAAAAAGGCGCTAAAACCACTGTTGACAAAGAATCAGGAATGGAAGTTTTAAACTTACCGTGCGATGAATATAGAAGCTCAACAGAAACTGCTTTTAGAGCAACTCAATCACAAAAAAGTTCAGACTTATCGTTATCGCGCGAAAAAGCTTTAGTAGTTGCTAAACAAAGATTAGCTGGTTTAGTAGAAACTAAAGTAAAATCGGTAACTGATAGATATGTAGACGAATACCAAACTAACGCTGGTTTGGAAATGAAAGGTAAGTTTAATAACTTAACTCGCGAAATAATCAACCAACAATTAAACGATGTGAAAATTCTTTGCGAAAAAACTGTTCGTGAAAAAGATGGTTCGTTTACAACTTATGTAGCAGTAGAAATGAATAAAGATGCATTAAAAACTGCTATGGAAAGCAAACTTTCTGACAAAGCTAAATTAGCTGTAGATTACGACAAAATGAAATTTGAGCAAATCTATAACGAAGAAATGAAAAAATTAGACGAAAAATAAGTCTAACCATTTATAAAATTTAAAAGCGACTACCCTTTAAAGTAGTCGCTTTTTTTATGCAATAAAACTTTACTTTTGTTTAAAATTATGGCAGGTAACTCGTTTGGAAATATTTTTAAAATAACCACTTTTGGCGAAAGCCATGGTAATGCTTTGGGTGTGGTAATTGATGGTGTTTTACCTCAAATTGAATTTGACTACCAACTAGTTCAAGCTGATTTAGATAAACGTAAACCAGGTCAATCAAAAATTACTACTGAACGAATTGAAGACAATGAATTTGAAATATTAAGTGGATTATTTGAAGGAAAAACAACCGGTGCGCCTTTAACCATTATTGTAAAAAATACAAACCAGCAATCATCTGATTATGAGCACCTAAAAGGCATTTTCAGACCATCGCATGCTGATTACACTTACCAGCAAAAATATGGTATTAGAGATTTTAGAGGAGGAGGCCGCCAATCAGCACGCGAAACTGTAGCAAGGGTTTTGGCTGGTTCGATTGCTAAAATGATTTTACAAAAAGTAGGTATTCAAATACATACATTTGTAAATCAAATACATAGCATTAAGCTGGAAACACCAATTAACGAAATAGATTTTAACTTAATTGAACAAAACATAGTAAGATGCCCAAATACTGAAACTGCCAATAAAATGATTGCCTTAATAGAACAAGTAAAAGCCGAGGGCGATTCAGTTGGCGGAATTATTACTTGTGTTTGTAAAGATGTTCCTGTAGGATTAGGCGAGCCTGTTTTTAATAAATTACATGCCGAACTTGGAAAAGCCATGCTAAGTATTAATGCTTGCAAAGGATTTGAAATAGGTAGCGGTTTTGAAAGTGTATTATTAAAAGGAAGCGAGCACAATGACGAATTTTCATTTAATAATGAGCAAGTTACAACAAACACCAATCACAGTGGAGGCATTCAAGGAGGCATAAGTAATGGAATGGATATTGTTTTTAAAACGGCCTTTAAACCTGTTTCTACCATTAAACAAAAGCAAAATACCATCAATTCTGACTTTGAAAATATAGATTTTAAGGCCGAAGGTCGTCATGATCCATGTGTAGTTCCGCGTGCAGTTCCAATTGTAGAAGCCATGGCCGCCTTGGTTTTGGTTGACTTTTACCTGTTAAATAAGGTTTACCATTAACCCTAGTAGCTTTGTAACTTTTTAGTCCATTTTAGAATTTTACTCACTTCAAACAATGTACAGTTTATAATTCAAAAATTTAGTACTTTATTTACAACCTTAAATAATTGTAAATGAAGAGAATTTTAATTGCAGCATTTTTATTGTTTTCAATAAATAGCTTTGCACAAACTGTAGTGCCTTGTATTACAGATGAGCTTTACGTAAAATCTATACAAGAAAATCCATTATTAAAAGTTGAAGAAGAACGTGGCAATGAACTTGCTCGTCAATATGCCTCTCAATTAAGCTTGGCAAAAAAAGGAACTGTAATATACATACCTGTAGTTTTTCATGTAATACATAAATATGGTTTCGAAAACATTTCGCAAGCTCAAGTAAATGATGCCTTGAGAGTTATGAATGAGGATTTTAGAAAAATGGTAGGCACTAAAGGAGGAACAAGTACAGACAGCCGTTCTGTTGATGCTGAAATTGAATTTAGATTAGCTCAAATTGATCCAAATGGAAACCCAACAGATGGTGTAAATAGAATTTACAATGCCTCAGAAACTGATAATGGAACCGATGTAACCAAAGCTTTAAGCTATTGGGATAGCAATAAATACTTTAACGTTTGGGTAGTTAATGTAATTAATAGTTCTTCTGCACCATCTGGCTCAATTATTTTAGGATATGCTCAATTTCCTTTTTCTAGAACATCAAGACCAAGTACTGATGGAATTATAGTTAGAGCTGACCAAGTAGGCAATATTGGTGTGGCTCAAACAAGCCAAGCCGGAAGAACTCTAACGCACGAAGCAGGCCATTGGTGTGGTTTATACCATCCGTTTCAAGGTGGTTGCGTAGGTGGTACTTCTAGTAATTGTGCTTCGCAAGGAGATCAGGTTTGCGATACGCCTCCTGTAGCAGCATCTACAAGCGGTTGCCCTAATAGCCAAAATTCATGTACTAACGATGTACCTGATTTACCAGATAATATTAAAAATTTTATGGATTATGCTGATGGAACTTGTATGGATATGTACACTGCTGGCCAATCTGTAAGAATGAAAAGCCAGATGCAAACTTACCGTTCAAACATTTATTCAGCTACCAACTTAAGTGCAGCTGGTTTAAATGCAGATGGAACCTACAAACCTTTAACCGCAGCTACTATTAAAGCTCCTTTTTTAATTGACTTTAACGGAAATACTCCATATTGGTTTATAGAAAACTACATGAGTCCTACTAATGGGTGGAGTGTTAATTACCAAGTAGGTTCAAACGATGGAACCAGTATGTATATAAATAGTTATGCAAACGGTGCTTCAAGTACTTTAAACACGCGCAATGCATTTCATTCAGTAAATGTTGACATTACCTCTTTATCTCAAGCTACATTACGTTTTAAAATAGCTCATGCACGCAGGCTAACTGGTTCTCAGGATAAACTAAATGTTTTTGTTTCTGACAATTATGGAAGAACCGAAATATTAGCAAAAACATTTACAACTGCCGAAATAGAAACTGCTGATGTATTAGGAACTGCTGCTTTTGTTCCCACATCTGCTCAATGGAAAACTTTAAGCTTAGATTTAACACCTTATAAAACTTACACAAACTTTAGAGTTAGATTTGAATTACAAGCTTTAAGAGGTAACAATACCTTTATTGATGATATACAAATTGGCGAATTTGTAAATGGATTAGACGATATTAGAAATAATATTAACTTAAGTGTTAGCCCAAACCCTAGCAATGGTTTAACTACTATTTCGTTTAATAATATTACTAAATCAAATATTAATATTAACCTATTTGACTTAAGTGGTAAATTTATTAAAAATATTACCCAAAGCGAATTAGCCGCAGGTCAACAAGAAATTGAATTAAATGCAAGTGATTTAGCTAAAGGTGTTTATTTTATAAAAGTTGAACAAAACGACTTAAGTTATACTACTAAGTTTATTGTTAACTAATATTATAAAATAGACATAAAAAAAGCCGCTAATAAGCGGCTTTTTTTATGTCTATTTTATTAATGGCGTATCTACACATTGATTTTTTTGCTCTGGAGTTTTTCCTTTAATTAAATCAAACAATGTTTGCGCTGCTTTTAAACCAACACTGAACCCTGATGTTTGAACATATGGAACATTAAAGCTTAGTATTTTGGGCAAATAACCATCGCTTAACGCAACAATTTTAAGCTCTTCGGGAACATTTATTTTCAATTTATAAATAGCCTTAGCTACCCCTTCTAAAATTTCATCGCTCATAATAAATAACATTTGAGGTTTTGAATTCGAACTCCACAGTTTAACAAATGCTTCTTCAGCTGCACTCACACTGCTAGCAAATTTAATTTTAGGTTCTTCAATTTTATACTTTAACTCATTTAATGTTTCACGGTAAGCACTTAATCTATCTTGAGTAATTGATAATCTCTCATCTCCAAAAATGCCTGCAATATTTTTACTTTTACTAAGTCTACTTAAATAAACTACGGCATCAGTAGTCGCCTTTTTATCAGGTATAGTAACCTTATGCCAATAATTTTCGTGCAGGGTTTTATCAAAAAATACAATTTGTGTATCTAAATGAACCAATTCTGAAAAGTGCTCCAAATCTGTGCTTTCTTTGGTTAACGATATCAAAATTCCTTCTACTCCAAGCTGGGCACAAATTTCTACATTTTGTATTTCGCGCTCCAAACTATCATTCGATTGTAAAATCAATAAATTATAACCCATATCGTGGGTTATATCTTCAACTGCTCTAATTACCGAAGGTGCAAAATAGGTAGATATTTCAGGAATAATTAATCCTATGGTATTGCTTTTTCCTTTGCGTAAATTAATGGCTGCATAATTAGGTTTATAACCAAGTTTATTGGCAAGTTGGGTAACTTGTTCTTTTAGCTGAGAACTAACATCAGAATGGTTACGCAAAGCACGCGAAACCGTTGATGGATTGATATTCAAATACTTGGCAATATCCTTAATTGTTATTCTCTTCATGTAATTCAAATATGACAAAAAAATGTCAATTTATCAACAACAAACGTTTGCACAACCGTTTGCATTCCGTTGCGTTAGGAAGTTTAACTCATTGAATCTAACGTTGTTTTACATAAAAACAAAAATTTATATGAAAAGAATTTACTTAAATGTGTGCATGTTTTTCATGCTTTGCTTAAGCTTTAATATGGCTATAGCTCAAACAAAAACGATTAAGGGAAGCGTTAACGACAACAAAGGTGCAGGCTTACCTGGAACTGTTGTTTCTATTCCCGATTTACAGTATTCAGTTAGCACCGATGATAAAGGAAACTACACTTTGTCATTCGATTCGAAAGGATTAGCAGAAGTAACCGTAACAGCAAGCTTAATGGGTTTTGAAAAAGAAAAAGCCGTTGTAAATATTGTGGCTGATAATAGCATTCAAAACTTTACTTTATCCGCTGATGCTTTGGGGTTAAAAGAAACTGTTATTACAGGTGTTGCTAATCCAAAATCAAAACTAGAATCAAGTGTTTCTATCAGTTCAATTAGAGCTGATCAAATGTGGCAATCAGCACCAAGAACAACTGCTGAATTATTCCGTGCTATTCCAGGTATTCGTTCTGAAGCTTCGGCAGGAGATGGTAATACAAATATTACCGTACGTGGTGTGCCTATTTCATCTGGAGGTTCAAAATATTTACAATTACAAGAAGATGGTTTACCAGTTTTACAATTTGGTGATATTGCTTTTGGAACTGCGGATATTTTTTTAAGAGCAGATCAAAGTGTATCAAGAATTGAAGCAATTCGTGGTGGTTCAGCATCTACACAAGGAACCAATAGCCCTGCAGGTATTATTAACTTTATTAGCAAAACAGGTGCTACTGAAGGCGGAAGCATAGCTACAACTTTAGGTTTGGACTATAATAATTACAGAACTGATTTTGATTATGGTGCACCTATTTCAAAAGATTTAAGTTTTCATATTGGTGGTTTTTATCGCTTAGGCGAAGGTGTTAGAACTGCTGGTTTTAACGCTAATAATGGTGGCCAAGTTAAAGCAAGTATGACTAAAAAATTCAATAAAGGTTATGCTCGTATTTACTTAAAATATTTAAATGATAGAGCTGCTGCTTACATGCCAATGCCAATTGAAGTAACAGGTTCTAATAGCAATCCTACTTATAAATCAATGAATGGTTTTGATGCATTAACAGGAACTATTCATAGCCCATACATGTTACAAAATAATGGCTTAGGTGTAGATGGAGGAAGAAGAAATGTAGATATTGCTGATGGAATGCACCCAGAATCAAAAGCTTTTGGTGCTGAATTTGTATTTGATTTAGGCGAAGGCTGGAGTGTTGAAAACCGCGGAAGATTTTCAGTAAACTCTGGACGTTTTATTGCCCCATTTCCGGCTGCTGTAGGTTCAACAACTGATATGTTAACTTCAGTTGGAAGTGCAATGGGTTTAAGTATGGCAAATGCTAACTTAACTTACGCTAACGATGGAACTGCTTATACCGGTCAAAATGCTATGATAATTCATATGTTTGATACTGAACTAAAAAACTTCAACTTATTTGCAAACGATTTTAAAGTAAAGAAAAAAGTAAACGATAACTTAACCATTAATGGAGGTGTTTACAAATCGTACCAAAATATTTCAATGGCTTGGTTATGGAATTCATATTTAGCTGATGTAAATGGTAACGGAACCCGCCCATTAGATATTGATACTTTTGGAACCAAATTAACTCAAAATGGCCAATTTGCTTATGGTGTTCCTGTTTGGGGCAACTGCTGTACAAGAAGCTACGATACCAAATACGATATTACTGCTCCAAACTTAGGTGTAGCTTACGAATTTAAAAACTTATCGGTTGATGCAAGTGCACGTTGGGACATGGGTAAAGTTACAGGTTCATTTGCTGGCTCTTCTCAATCAAATATTGACGTAAACAATGATGGTAAAATTTCAGCAAACGAAATTAGCGTTTCTTCAATTAACCATACCACTGCACAAGTGGTAAATTACAAATATGATTACTTATCATACTCAGTAGGTGCTAACTATAAATTAAATAATTCATCAGCAGTATTTGGCCGTTACAGCACTGGTGCTACTGCTAAAGCTGATAGAATTTTATTTAGCAGCTCTATTTTAACCAATGGTGATGCAAGAGCTACGTTAGATAAAATTAATCAAGGTGAATTAGGATACAAATATAAATTTAAACAAGGTGGTATTTTTGTAACTGGTTTTTATGCTAATGTAAACGAAGAAGGTGGTTACGAAGCTACTACTCAAAAGGTAATTCAAAACGATTACCAATCATTTGGTTTAGAATTAGAAGGTGTTTATGCGTTTACCAAAAACTTTGATTTAAGAGCAAGTGCTACTGTAACCAAAGCCGAAATTACTTCTGGTGCTAATAAAGGTAATGCTCCAAGACGTCAATCTCCATTAATTTATACAGTATTTGCTAATTATAAATTAGGTAAACATGCAGTTGGATTAAACTTTATTGGAACTATGGCAGCATATACTCAAGATGATAATAAATTAATTATGCCTGCTTATACCATTACCAATGCTTACGCTAATTTCTCAATTGCTAAAAATTTAATGTTCTCGTTAAATGCTAACAATTTATTGAACAGTTTAGGTATTACAGAATCGGAAGAAGGTTCAATTACAGAAAACAAAACTAATATTATCCGCGCTCGTTCTATTGCTGGTCGCTCTGTATCGGCAACTTTACGTTTAACTTTCTAAGAGTAGTTTTAAATAAATAGTAGGGAAACATCAAGTATCAAACCTTAGCATTTTTTCATTGTTCATGGCTAATGGTTTGGTACTTGTTTCCTTTTTAGTATTTTTATAATTAAATAAAATAAACCATGCATATAAGTCAAATAGATATAGCCATTATAATAATTTACATCATTGGAATTATTATTTATGGAATTAAATCAGGCAAAAAAAGTACATCAGAAGAATACTTTTTAGGGGGCAAATCAATGACCTGGCCTGTTATTGGCTTATCCATGTTTGCAGCCAATATTTCAAGTAACTCATTAGTTGCTATAACTGGAGGAGCCTATACAAATGGCCTTTCAGTATTTAATTACGAGTGGATGGCATCAGTCATTCTAGTAATTTTTTGTGTTTTTATACTACCATATTACATAAAAAGTGGCATTTATACCATGCCCGAATTTTTTGAAAAGCGCTTCGATTACCGTAGCCGATTATACTTTTCAATTATTACTTTAATAGGAAACATATTTATTGATACTGCAGGAACACTTTATGCAGGATATAAAACCATTTCATTCATTTCAGGCGATGTAAACCCTTATTTAGTTATTGGTGGCTTAGCTTTGTTTGCAGCTTCCTATACCGTTTTAGGCGGCCTTTCAAGTGTAATGAAAACCGAGGTAATTAATACCTTGATTTTACTTTTTTCGGCTGTAACTTTAGCTGTTATTGTTTATATAAATGCTGGTTCATGGAGCGATATTTGGGCTATTGCCAATTCAAAATCAGAAACCATGACCCACTTAATTTTACCCAATACCGATAAGAGTATGCCTTGGCTTGGTTTAGTTTTAGGAGTGCCTTTACTCGGATTTTATTTTTGGTGCAATAATCAGTTTATTGTGCAACGTGCTTTAAGTGCAAAAAATATTGACGAAGGTCGTAAAGGTGCATTATTTGCAGGTTTACTTAAAATTCCTGTATTGTTTTTATTAGTAATACCAGGTATTATGGCCATCAAACTTTTACCTAATTTAACTGACAGTTCGGCCACCTACCCTACCCTTTTATTCCAATACTTACCAATGGGTTTAATCGGGTTAACCATTGCAGGTTTTTTAGCTGCTATGGCATCAGCAGTAAGTGCTACTTTAAACTCAGCAAGCACTTTAATTAGTATGGATATTATTCAAAAAGTACGTCCTGATTTATCAGGAACACAAATGGTAAAAGTTGGTCAAATTTCTACCGTTTTCTTTATGATAATAGCTGTTTTATGGGCTCCGCAAATTGCGAAATTCAATTCATTTATGGATTATATGCAAGGTGTATTGGCGCTAATTTCACCACCAGTAGTAGCAGTTTTCTTATTAGGATTATTTAACAAACGCACCACTTCTGCAGGTGCATTTACTGGCTTAATTACAGGGATGTTACTGGGTTTATTTGTGGTAATAGCCGAAACTTTAAATACTCAATGGGTTATTGATATTCCATTTTTATTCAAGGCTCCAATTATTTTTGCTATTTGTTTTACAATAACAGTAATAACTTCACTATTAACTGATAAACCAGCATCTGAAAAAATAGATAATATAGTTTGGAATAAAGAACTTTATACCAGCGAAACTATCGCGATGAAATCTTTAAAATGGCATCAAAACTATAGAGTTTATAGCATTATATTAATTGTTTTAACGGGCATAGTAGTTTATTTATTTAGATAATGGATTTGGATAACAACATAGCTTACAAAAAGGCTTTAGCTGTCATGCGGAGTGCATCATCGGCTAACGGTTTTTTAGCAAGTACCATTCAAACTGATAACTATGCAAGAGTATGGACAAGAGATGGTGTTATTTGTGGCATTGCTGCTTTAGCAAGCGGTGAGCCTGATTTAATTGAAACATTTAAACAAACGCTTATCACCATTTTTAGCAATCAACATGAAGATGGTTTTATGCCTTCTAATGTAACTACCAATGGAAATGTAAGTTATGGCGGAATAGTTGGCCGAGTAGATAATCCAAGTTGGGCAATTATTGGCCTTTGTTTATATGCACAGCAAACTCAAAATGTGGATTTTGCTTGGCAATATAAAACGCAGATAGAAAAAGCATTTTCAGTTATGTCGGCCTGGGAGTTTAATGGCAAACACTTAATGTATTCGCCAATTAGTGCCAATTGGGCCGATGAATACATACAACAAGGTTACGTACTTTTTGACCAATTATTGCGTTTATACGCATTGCGATTAGCAGCTAAAATATTTAACAGCGAACGTTATTTACTAAAAGCTAAAACTATTCAAAAAGTAATTGAACAAAATTATTGGCACCATTCAAATGCAACTAACTTATATTCAGCATCTTTAGAGAGACTACATACACAAATACCTCATAATCAATGGTGTATGGGATTTACTCCAAGCCAAGTTTTTACCCAATTTGATTTACAAAGCCAAAGCTTGGCTTTGATACTTGGCTTAGGAAATGAAGAAATAAAAGAAGCTGTAGTAAATAATATTGAAAAAAAACTAAACGAAAAAGACCAAATTTTAGCCTCATTTAGTCCTCCTATTCAAGGTAAAGATGATGATTACAATATTTTAAAAAACAATTATGCTTATGAGTTTAGGAACAAACCTTACGAGTTTCATAATGGTGGACTTTGGCCAGTTTGGAACGGAATAGCTGCTGCTGCTGTTCAACCATATAATGCGCAACTAGCTTTAAAATTAGAAGAATCAATACATCAAGCCAATGCTGTATCTTCCATTAATGGCGAAAGTTGGCAATTTAACGAATGCTTACATAGCCTAACTTTCCAAGCAATTGGAATTCCATTTTGCACTTGGAGTGCAGCTGGATCAGTATTAGCCCATAGTTATAATCAAACAAATAAAATAATTAACTTACATGAAAATTGATGTACTTGCCATAGGCGAGTTATTGGCCGATTTAATAAGCCATGAACATGTGAATACACTTTCTGAAGCTAAAAACTTCCAAATGTTTCAAGGAGGAAGCCCCGCAAACTTATGTGCAAATGTAAAATGGTTAGGCAAAAGAGCAGAATTGGTAGCTTGTGTTGGTAACGACAATATTGGAAAATTTTTGACCAATGAAATTGAAAAAATTGGTATAAATACAAGTCATATAGCACAAAATGATGAATACCCAACCTCAATAGTTTTGGTTGGTAAAAGTATGGGAACACCTGATTTTATTGCCTATAGAATGGCAGATGCACAAGTTCCTGCTATTGATGATAATTTACTTTTGAATGTAAATATTATTCATACCAGTGCATTTGCATTGAGTAAAAACCCAGCTCGAATTAATATTTTACAAGCCATAAAACATGCAGTTAGCTTAGGCAGTCAACTTTCGGTTGATTGGAACTTTGCGCAACCTATTTGGGGTAATGATAATGGAAAAAGTACCTTTAACTTTATCATGTCACTCAATCCATTTTTAAAAATGAGTATGGACGATTTTCAGAGGTTTACCAACATAGAAAAGCCAACTGAAGAAGATGCAAAATCGTTTTTAGACGAACTAAATACCACCTTTATTTGCTTAACTTGTGGTTCAAAAGGATTGTGGTATAAGTATGAAAATAAATGGCATTTTAAACCTGCTCAAAAAGTTGATGAAGTAAAAGATACTACAGGAGCTGGCGATGCTTTTTGGGCAGCATTTTTAACCCAATATCTAAATACTAATGATATAGAGATTTCGGTTCTGTATGGAATAGAAATAGCAGCACAAAAAATACAAATGTTTGGCCCACTTTATTCAATAATATAAAAAAAGCTGCTCAGTGAGCAGCTTTTTTTATATTATTGAGGACAATTATTAGCAGCCCAAATTTGGATTTTTCTTATATTACAACTACTTAACGATGACCCACCTTTTGGCATTATGGCACAACCATTTGCTGTAATAGTACAGATCATTTTACCTGTTAATGTATTGGTTTTAGTATCTGAATAGTTATCTAAATTTACTCCTCCTCCTAAATTACTTGAATTATGGCAACCTTTACAATAAGTATTCATAATAGGTGCTATATGCGTAGTGTAAGCTACATTAGCAGTATCACAATTAGTTGGGTTACAAATTCTATTTTTAGCACCTTCTGCAATCCAACGTTTAATTAAGTTAATACTGGCAGTATCCATTTTAGGTTGTGGAGGTGGTGGCATTCTTTTACTTGAAGTAGTAGTAATATATTTTACCAAGTTATTAGTACCCATATTCATAATTCCTGTGTAAGAATTTAATGTTAAACCTTCTTCCCTAGTAATAGCATCATGACACCCCGCTTGCGCACAACTAGCAGTAATTAAAGGCAATATTTGGGTGTTAAAACAAACAGAATCGTTTTGAACTGGAACCACAGTATGTGTAGTATCAGTTAAGTTTCCTCCTAATTGAACCAATTCAGGCTCATGCTTACAAGCAGCAATAACAAATAAGAGAATAATAATTGAGTAATAAGTAATTTTCATAATTAGTACGAATATACTAATTTGTAATTTGGCGTATATTAAATTATGTAAACACTAGCTAATATAAAATAAAAAAGGCAACCTAAATATTTTAGGTTGCCTTTTTTATTTATTAAGTTCTTAGAGATTAGTTTTTAACTAATTTCATTACTTGAGTTTCTCCATCTACTGTTAATCTAACAAAGTAAACTCCTGCACTTAAATTAGCTGCTTCAACAATAGAAACCGTATTAGCTCCTTGTGTTACAGCAGTAGTTTTAGTAACAATAACTTTACCTTCAATATTTACAGTTTCTAATGTAGCCATTCCACCTTTTGTTGAGTTAAATGATACATTATACTCATTATTAAATGGATTAGGGAATACAATTGCCGAATTCATTGATTCTACATTTCTAGTAATTCTAACAACTTGTGAATAGCTAACTTTACCATCAAAATCAACTTGTTTCAATCTGTAATAAACAATAG
>CAZGVO010000011.1:0-158410 GCA_964529175.1 uncultured Bifidobacterium sp. | reverse complement strand
TTCTCACTGCAAGTCTAAAGGGTGTCCTCACCAATCGAATAAGGTGCGGTGAGGACACCGACCTTGGACAAATTTGCATCATTCAAACATTTTATTCCTATAATTTTCCTTTATTTGAAATAAGAAAGAGTGGGTGGTGGGGGATTAATGCATAGCCTCGTAGAGGCGAAACTATGGTAGCCAAAAACCAACCCAACCCCACATAAAGTCCCGTAGGGATGAGCATAATTAAAGCAACATAACCATAAGGCCGCCCTTACAGGGCTTGTGTAAAATGCAAACTATTTTGCTACCATAAGAATATCCCTACGGGATAAATGCGTTAATTACATTAAAAAACTTCCTATAATTTTCCTTTATTTGAAATAAGAAAAAGTGGATTGGTGGGGAAACAACCACTTACCAATAATAAATAAAAATATGTCATACAGTCATTATTTAACCGTAATAAAATCTAAACGTGTAATTGTTGAAGTGGTTCCTTCAAATTTGATTGGAGCTTCAGCTTTATCCGATATGGATTTAAACTATATAACAAAAACCATAACTGAATTAAACCAAGTTATTGCAGGACAATTAAGTGATCTTAGTTGGGGTACACAATTCTTTTGTGTTGATTCTGAAGGTAATATGTCTTGGTACGGAGACTATGAAAAAGTAGAAAGATATCAAGCATCAACAATTAGCTTTAGAGATTATTTAATAGAACTGAAAAACTTCAAAGAACAGTGTGCTGCAGGAGATTATTACAAAACCATCATTGGTCAGGCATTTACAGCAATAAAAGCTAATCCATCAGGCACTAAAAAATGGGAACAAGGCACATATTATGAAGTACAAATTAATGGGATAGTCGTATCATTAAATTTAACTGAAGATGATTTCAATTTAACAGAAAGCCAATATGTTGCTAAGTTAAAAAGAGATTTTTAATAAAAAATGCTCTGCACTCGCTTCCTATTCCCACCAACCAAATTCGTATCATTCATACATTTTATTCCTATAATTTTCCTTTATTTGAAATAAGAAAGTGTGGGTGGTGGGGAAACATACACGGATAAATAAATAATAAAATGAGAAGTAGAGCAAAATATTTTGAATTAGAAGAAGCAAATGATTTGCGTTTAGAAATAGAGTTTGGCACCTATGTGTTAATGATGTATTATATAGCACAAATTGATTATCAAAAAGCTTTAAAACTTTTTCATGCAACTATTTCAGAATGGAAATATCGTGTAGAATACGAATTGGATAGAGGCATCTATGATAGCGAAAATTACACTTGCCATTTTGTACCATCTGAAATCCAAGAATCAATTACGTTTATTGATAATCAAGTGATTCCTGCCTTGCAGAATGAAACTTATGAAGATGTATTGGAGAAATATGGAGGTAAAGCCAATTTTGAAAGTATTTATTATGATAACAATACATTTTTAATTTTTTTAGGAGCTTATGATGAACTTTATGAAGATAGTAAATATGGTATGTGGGGTAGATTTGAAAAAATTAGAGATTTATTTCAGGAATCCTTAAATAGAAATATACCATTTAAAACTTGGGTATGGTAAATTCCCCTCGCTTCCTACCCCCACCAACTGAATTTGTAGCATTCATACATTGTGTTCCTATAATTTTCCTTTATTTGAAATAAGAAAGAGTGGGAGATAGAGGACACAAACACGGACTAACATATAAACAATGAGTATATTAAATAATTATAATTTAACCTTTGTAAATAGAACTTTTACACATCAAGACGGTGAACAAATAAATAGAAAAAGTGCCTTTCAAAATGTAACCAGCCAATTTGAACCCAATGGCTTTCTTGGGTGTTTTTTACAAGTAATGAGAGGTGATATTGATGATGTCCTAGCGGATATAAATTTAATTCTTTCTTGGGGTTTTTATGATGAAGAATATGTATTACATTTTGGTTTAGATATTTTATATGTAGAATACACCGCTAATAGTATGAAATTCTATACTAAATTTGAGGGTGACTTTATCCAAGAAATCCCTTTTACTGATATGATTCAAATATTACAATTATGGAAAACCTTTAACCAAACGCCACCACTACACAATCAATTATTATAAAATAATTTACACATTTTTCGTTCATTACCCACACCAACCGAATTTGTATCATTCATACATTTTATTCCTATAATTTTCCTTTATTTGAAATAAGAAAAGGAGATGGTGGGGCAACAACAACCCGGATATAATGATAAAACGAATAATTTATTTTAATTTATACTTTATTTGTTATTGAATTAAGTTACAAGATGGAAGAAAAAATAAATAAATTTCAAATAAAGCTAGATTACTGTTTATTGTTTGCTATCATAACGTCTTTAAAAAAGCTAAGTAAATTGATGTTTAATAAATCGAATCTTAGCATTGAAAAACGAAATGATTTATTAGTTTTTGATTTAATAGCAATGCAATGTTCTTACTACGAAATTTATTGTTTAGGCGGGACAATTTTTGATTCTATTTATAAATGGAATAATGTTATAAATAAAATAGTTAGCCACAAGCCCTATAAGAACCCATACACAGGTGATTTAGTTTTTTTGAATGAATTTGAAGAAGAGCTATTAGAAGAAGCTAAAATAAACGGTTTAGGTTTAATTCCTGAAGGCTATCAAAATAAATTCGTTATGAATACAAAATCAATTAATCGAAGTAATGCGTTTGATAAAGAAGAAGAAATTGAGTTTGAAATTGATCTTGTCAATAATGAGACTATTTATAGTGTAATTGAAAACTACAACAAACAGTTTAATAAGAATTTTATAGTTAAAAATTTATATCAAGATGATCAATTATACTTTGCAACAATTTATTCTACCAAAGCAAATATAAATGACATTTTTTATTTGGGTTATCTTGTTGAATTAAATAGTGTTTCTTAAAGTCAATAGAAAAAGAATTTATTTATATCCTCACCAACCGAATTTGTATCATTCAAACATTTTATTCTTATAATTTTCCTTTATTTGAAATAAGAAGGAGTGGTTTGGTAAATCAGCCGGAGGCTTGTCAATACACTCACTCGCAAGATGCGAGCGAGTGCGGAGACAGCTACTATACTATTGATAAATTCAGAAAAGTAGAAGCAACGACTATAAAAACGAGCGCAGAAGAAATAGGTGAACATGCTTATTACTCAATATTAAATAAATTTTAAATACAATAAATATGTCAAGAGAAATATTTTTTAGTAAAACAGGTGATTCAGATTGGGAACACAATGTTATTATACCTTTTGGGCTATATAGTCTCCTTTTATACTACTCTTCAAATAATAGTAGTTCAGGCGGTGAATTACTTTTCAATGCATCAATTTCAGAATGGTATTATCGTCATATCAATAATTTATCAAAAAATGGTCTTACAGTAAATGATTATGAAGCCCATTTTGGTCACAACGACATGCAATCATTGTTGAATTATCTTAATAATCAATTAATTCCTGCACTAAATAATGAAACAGAAGGTGATATGGTGAGTGGAATGTATGGGGGTTTAGAGAACTATTATGAGTTATTTAATAATGCAACTAATTATTTAAAGGAATTTGGATTATTTGAAAATGATTTATATGGTTATTATGTTTCTGAAGTGATTGATATTGCTATAGAATTAAGAGATTTTTTTCAAAGAGTTAAAGACAACAATATGAAATATGAGGTAAGTGTTGAATAATAATATTATCACTCAATTTACTAAGCAAATTCAACAATGCAAATGAATAAACTTGAAACAACCCACCCTAAAAATGGGTTATTTTTTTGTCCAAGGTTGGTATCCCCACCAACCGTATTTGTAACATTCCTACATTTTATTCCTATAATTTTCCTTTATTTGAAATAAGTAAGAATTGGTGGGTGAGAACGGAAACCATGGATAAAAATATAAACAATGAACATATTAAATAATTATAGTTTAACTTTCATAAATAGAACGCATACATATCATAGTGGTCAAAAGGACAATGTAAAACAAGCCGTTCACAATGTTCCTAATGATTATCTTGGTTATTTTCTAGGTGAATTAAGAGATCCTGATGATATTGATGATGTTATTAGTAATATAAATTTTATTATTTCAGAAGGGGTTTATAACCCTGAATATAATTTTGATATTGGAATTAGAAATGATTTATTCATGGAACACACTAATAATAGCGTGAAGTTTTATACTAAATTTGAGGGTGACTTTATCCAAGAAATCCCTTTTACTGATATGATACAAATATTACAATTATGGAAATTGTTTAATCAAACACCACCACTACACAATCAATTATTATAAAACAATTTACACATTTTTCGTTCATTACCCTCACCAACCGAATTTGTATCATTCAAACATTTTATTCCTATAATTTTCCTTTATTTGAAATAAGAAAGAGTGGATTGTTAGAGACAGTAGCCACGAAAAAACCGTATCTAACTAATTTAAAGCATTTTGCTTTATTTCATTGAATTTGATAAATTAAATAGGTTGCGCTTTGCAATTAATTGCAATAATTAACAATGTAAATAAGATTTTGAATCGCATTTTACCTATAAAATAAAGACCTCCATTATTTTTTATAATGGAGGTTTCTTAAATTTATTTAGCTACTACAATTTTTTTGGTGACAATATTTTCATTACCAATAATTTTTACCAAATAAGCACCCTCATATAAAGTTCTGGTATCAAAATAGGTAATGGTGCTTCCTTGCAAAATTTGAGATGTTTGTAATAATTTTCCTGTTAAATCGTATAACTCCAAAGTAATATTATTGGTGGTTAAATGGTTTAATTGAATAGCCACCACATCGCTTGCAGGATTTGGATATATATTTATTTTATCTACATCAATTACACTTTTTAAACTTGTTGTACTAGGTGTATAGGTGGTAACGGTTTCGGTAATGCTAGTTACTTTAGCAGCAGTTTTTACACCATAAAAAGTTGGGCCAACCACATATGGATAAGCTGAGTTCCAGTTTTCGTCAACGGTAGCAAAATAACAGTAAATGCCTTTTGGATATTCAGGAGTTACGCAAAAACGGCCATTATGTGCATCTAAATAATCTTGAGATGAAGCAGTAGGAACATTGTATTGGTAATCTTCTCTAAATGTACCAAGCGGATAAGTAGCGTTAACTGGTGGTCCTGCAGTTACTGTAGCTCCCGATGCATAAGTGGTTCTTGCGGTAATATTGCGTAAACTATAACTTGTTTTCATGCGTACAATGTCACCTGTTCCATCAGCATTTTTATAAGCATAAGCACCATAAATAGGAAAGCCATCGTAAGCAAAACCAATTAATGGTGAATGTTTGGTACTATCAATGGCATATAAACCATCTGATGCGTATAAATTACAAACTGTTGAAATAACTTTTAAATCTAAGCTAAACGCACTTGGATTTTGATGGTGATGGTAATTACCCATAGCTGGATGAGCTTTAGCACAATCAAAACCAACTCTTTCAGCAACTATTGCATCGCGGTTCCATACACCATCACCTTGTCCATTAGCTTGAGTAAGTGGCCCGCCTCCATAACGGTTATTGGCACTTTGCCACGAAACACCATCTCTGTAATCAAAAAGAGCAACACCGTTAATGAACAAACCAATATTACCACCGGTGGTAGCCGTTGGAGTACCTGTATTTTGAGTTGGGTTTAAAGGAAATTTAAAAATGCCATTTTGAGCAGTGGCTAACGATGGATTTCCATCTTGAAATGGCCCTGTAATATAAGTGGGAATACTGTTGGTAGATACATAAACCGAAGTAGTAGAGTATTTTATACTCTGACAATTAGCCAAAGCAGCATCAACAATAGGAGTGGAGTTGCCTGCCACATAATGCCTACCAGTTATGGTATTATTTTGTAACCAATTTAAAATAATTGGATTGGTTTGCGCATTCAGCATCATGCCAGCTAGCATTAAGCTAAATAAAGTAAGGTGTTTTTTCATGTTATGTTTGTTTAAAATTAATCACCTAATTTGACTTCAAAATTTTAAAAATCATTCGCTGTTCTAAAATAGGTTTTTATTTAAACAAATATGTAAGTAAAACTAAATGTTCTAGTTATAAAATTTAAACAAAATATTATAAAATATGGTACGTGTTTAAATACACTAACTTTGATTAGACGATGCTCAATTACTTTTCCTTCGCTATCAAATTGTTTACATCAAAAAAACTAACTCAATAAATCTATAATTTCGTTTACATCAATGGTTTTGATAAAACTTTCTTCGGTGGTAATGATATTATCGGCAAGCAATTTCTTTTTGTTTTGCAAAGCAATAATCTTTTCTTCTACCGTATCTTTAGTAATGAATTTATAAATAAATACCGATTTGGTTTGACCAATCCTGTGGCTTCTATCTACCGCTTGGCGCTCAATGGCAGGGTTCCACCATGGATCAATTAAAAACACATAATCGGCATTGGTTAAGTTTAAGCCCAAGCCACCAGCTTTGAGTGAAATTAAAAAATACGATAACTCTTCTTTGGTTTGAAAATTATTCACTGCTTTCTGGCGCTCGTTGCTGGTCATGCTTCCATCTAAATAACTAAATGGAACTTTGTTTTGCCTGAAATAATTTCCATAAATATCTAACTGTTTTACAAACTGAGAAAACATCAAAACTTTATGTCCTTCGGCTTTAGCGGTATTGGCTCTAGCTACTACTTCATCAAATTTACCACTACCAAAATTATACTCTTTATCAGATAAAAATGGATGATTGGCTATTTGACGCAATCGTGTTAAACCCTTTAATAACGTGAAGTGCGAGCGACTTACTCCAATTTCGGAAACTGATTTTAAAATTTCATTTCTGTAATACGATTTAGTAGTTTCATAAGCCTCGGCTTGCTCATCGGTCATTTGGCAATAAATAATTTGCTCTGTTTTTTCTGGCAAATCTTTGGCCACTTGGTCTTTGGTTCTGCGTAATACAAATGGTTTAATAATGGCTTTTAATTGCTGCATTTTAAACTCATCTTTTCCTTTTTCAATGGGGTTTACAAATCTATCGGTAAATGAACTTAAATTACCTAACAAGCCCGGATTTACAAACGATAATTGACTCCAAAGTTCTTGCACACCATTTTCAATTGGCGTCCCGGTAAGCACCAACTTGTAATTAGATTTAAGCAACTTCACCGCTTTTGACGACTGAGAACTAGCATTTTTTATGGATTGGCTTTCATCTAAAATAATGTAGTTAAATTTAAATTCTTTCAATACATCAATATCTACTCGTGCTGTTCCATAAGTAGTAATTATCAAATCGTAATTGGTAAAATATTTGGTGTTTTTTATGCGTTGCGAGCCGGTATAAACCAATACTTTTAAATTTGGTGTAAACTTTTTAGCTTCGTTTTGCCAGTTAAACACCAACGAGTTTGGTACTATAATCAAACTGGTTCTAATGGTATTTTGCGCCATAGAACTATCAACCACTGCACTACTTTGAAAAGTTTTTTCTGCTTTGGCAATAGTTGGTAAAACCTCTACTACATTGCTTTTGTCAAATAAATCAATTTGCCCCTTAGCGTCTATGCTTGTTGGCTCTAGCAGCATTGCGTCATTGGCTAACGAAGCACTTATTTTAGGTTTTTCGGGTGCATTTTGCATTACAAAAGCTTGGTATAACTCACGCTCCTTTTGAATCAATGCCAAAGTTTGAATGGTTTTTCCAAGTCCCATATCATCGGCTAGGCAACCACCAAATTGATTTTCTTTTAAAAAATAAAACCAATTGAAACCAGCTTGCTGATAGGGGCGAAGAGTACCTTTAAAATTTATGGGCACTGCCGCTTCTTTTACTTGACCATAATCTTTTAAACGCTCTAATTTATCGCTTAAGCGTAAATATTTACCCCCATTGTTTACTATTTCATCTAATAAACCAACATGTTGTTTTTCAATTTTTATTTCCTCATCGTTGGTACTAAACTCAAGTAAGCCGCTTAAATCGCCAAACCATTCCAATGGAATAATAGCAATCATTCCGTTAGGCAACTTAAACTCACGAATGCCTTTTAGTAAATAATTGCGCAATGATATAAAAGGAATACTAAACTCGCCAAATTTTACAACTGCCTGTACATCAAACCAATCCTTTTGTTCTTTAATCTCCAGTTTCATTTCGCGCGCGCCAATGAAATAGATGTTCTTGTCTTGAGTAATATCAATGCCAGCTTTTTTTAAATCAGCATGATGTTCATTAAGCCATTCTAAAAAATCAAACTTATTGGTTCCTTCATTGCTCAAGGAAATATGACCTGTTAATGGCTTGGCTTTATTGGTTTTTAAAGTAAAATATGGCCCGTTGTATTGTTTTAAACCAATTTTATTTAAGGCAGTAAACTTTTCTGCTTCAAATTCTAAGTTGCGTTTGGTGCGGGTAAAAATATAATTGTCGTTTTCTTTTTTTACCACCACCGAAATTTTATTGGTACTTCCGTAATCAAACAAAGCACCATCGTAATTAAAGGTCAATTTTAATGCGATATCATCCCCAATAACTTGCTGCATGCTCAGTTGGGCAACACCTTCAGGTTGTTTGGTGTTTATTTCAAAACCCTCGGAATACACATTGTATTTTTCAATCAATTGGTAAACAAATTTATTAAAATACGTTTCTTCCGATGATTTATTGATTTGTATAAAACGCTTGTTTAAAAATGGTTGCAGCTTTTTTCCTTCCATGTCTTTTTCAAAGCTAAACAAATCATTTCCAAGCAACATCCAAGCAGGGTTATAGGTAATAATTTGTGCATTTTTAAACATAAATTCTACCCTAACACCTTTAAACTTAATGGTTGGGAAATAACGTGTTCCTTCGCTATCGCGCTTAAAATGAAACAGAACTGAAGCTTTTTCTTCAGCCACATTTATTTGAACCGAAGTAGGGTTATTGTCGTTTCCTGTTTTAAAAATAGCCTGACCTTTTAATAAATTTAGCGCTTTGTTCATGCGCTCTTCAATAAATGGTTTTATTTTCTCTTCAAATAATGGCTCTAATACAACTTTATTGATAAACTCATGGGTTCTTATTTTCTTTTTAGGGTCTTTATGAAATTTTTTGAATAAATAATCGTCATCCAACTCATCTAAAATGGCAATAATTTCATAATCTTTTTCAGTAATGCAACGAGCAAAGTAATCGGAAGTTTTAGTAAAAATACGCTGATGGGTAAGTGAATATTTTCCCAAGCTGTTTACTTGAACAATATGAGGTTCAAGCAAATAACCCAATTGCGGATGACTTACTAAGGTATAAACTAAAGCGAATGGTTGCGTATTTACTACTATCAAATTCTGAAAAAATTAAAGGGGTAAAGGTAAGGGAATTATTTATGAATTATGAATGTTGGATTTTGAATTATTATTAAATGGATGAATTTGAACAAATTTTCATTTTTCAATATTTGAGTAAATTACTTACTAAACTTCATTTAATTAATAAACAAAAAATACATAAGTTTGAAACCTTAACATGAAAACATACCAACAATTATTTGAATTATTTACTAGCCATATCAATGCGGCTAATTACGGCTCTAATCCTAAAGAATTGTACGAACCCATTAATTACATGATGCAATTAGGAGGCAAACGTTTACGCCCAATTTTGGCATTAATGGCTTGTGATTTATTTGATTCAAATATTGAAAAAGCATTGCCAGCTGCGCATGCCATTGAGGTGTTTCATAACTTTACTTTGGTGCATGATGATATAATGGATAATGCACCATTGCGCAGAGGCAAGGAAACTGTTTATAAAAAATGGAACATGCCCATTGCTATTTTAAGTGGCGATTTGATGATGATAAAGGCTACGCAATTGCTTTGCGAAACCGAAAACACCAGTTTAAAACTATTACTAGATATTTTTAACAAAACAGCCATTGAAGTATGCGAGGGGCAGCAAATAGACATGAACTTTGAAACCCAAAAGTCTGTTTCGCACGATGAATATTTGGAAATGATAAAGCTGAAAACAGCAGTATTATTGGGTTGTTCGTTACAAATTGGTGCTTTAATTGGAGGAGCAAGCAATGATGATGCGCAACATTTATACGAATTTGGAAAAAACATAGGAATAGCATTTCAAATTCAAGACGATATTTTAGATACTTTTGGCGATGGAACCATTACTGGCAAACAAGTTGGTGGCGATATTATTGCCAACAAAAAAACGTTGTTATTAATTGAATTATTAGAATCGGTGCATAAAGATGATAAGAAATTATTGGACGATTTAATGCAAATATCTGATAATGAGCAAAAAGTGCAAGGTGTTGTTAATCTGTATGATAAATACATGATTAAACAATTTGCCGAAAGTAAAAAACAACAATATTTAGACTTAGCTTACCAGCATTTAGCCGATGTGCAAGTAGATGAAGCCAAGAAAACCATTTTAACCCACACAGCCGAAGAGTTGATGAATAGGGTGAGTTAGTCCCGACAAATCGGGAGTTATATTGTTGGATTGCTAAATTGCTTTCATGTTAGAAGGTTGAATTGTTTAGGTTTTCTGCTAAGTGATTGTCATTTAAATTTCTCTTTTGTAAACATAATATTTTCTAAAACTATCAATAATTAACTTTATTTTTGTTAATATGCTTTAATATTACAACTATTGAAGAAGTTCAACAATTAAGTAATTATTGCTATTTTATTTGATAAACCATGAGAATATATTTTCTTTTATTTTTAACCATCTTTATTTATACTAAAGTGCATTCTCAGCAATTAGATATTGGAGATATAACATGTAATTTTGTAGGTAAAAGTGCGGGATTTATGGTGATGGGATACAATAATATTTTATCAGAATTTATTGAAAAAAGACAAAGGCCACTACCCGATTCTTTTGTAATAAACTATCATACTTCGTTTATAGGCGATTCAATCCAAGACTTGCGTATTACAAAATATCCTTATGAAAAAACTTATGAGTTTAACAAGCACTTGGATTTAACTCTATACTTTAAAAAAAGTAGTAATTGTTATATGCGTGAATTAAGATATTCTGACGGGAATACAACTGATTATCTGGTAAGGGAACATTATTTTTATAAAAAAGCCATTCCAGCAAAGTTTGGGATTAAACTTTTTAATGACGATTTGGTTGATAGTGTTTTGGTTGAAATATACGAAACTAGTAGGATAACGAACAAGTATAGTAACTTTGAAGTTAAAAAGATAAATTTTTTCTACACTAGTTTAGACCCATCTCCTAATAGGCATCATTTTGGATATAATGAAAGAGGAGATTCATTTTATGATCAACCGTTTCTTAATTATCCTATTGTTGTTTCATCTGTCAGGATAAGTGAATTAACTTTCAAATATCATGATGTTTCCGCCAAATATGGGATTTTTAATTATGATAATGGTCGTAGTGAAATATCAAAAGATTCCACATTTTCTTTACTTAAATACTTAACTAATCAGGAAGGCTTTAAAGATGAAATATATAATTACTACCTTTCTTCAAATGTAAGTGGAATAGGTCATGGTAAAATTTATTTGAACGACCCTTTTCATGCTTGGCCAAATTTTGAAACAAAAACTGGAACAATTACTGAAGCTTTTAAAGCGAATTTCTTTCCCAATTCTCGCTCTATATTTTCTGTAACTTATCCGAAACCTTACAAAGGTTTTGGTTCAAACTATAAAGTTAATCATACTTATTTAATTGAAAATGAATATTTTACACCAAATATTTATCAATCAAAGAAAATAACTGAATACAGTGTGGGGGACGATAAACTAATTAGCATGGACAATTCCTTTTTTTATGAAGGATTTGACATAAAAAAGGCTAAGAACAAACAACTTTCAACTTTTACCTATTTAAGTAAATATTCTGTACTAGAAAATCTTACTGTAATAGATAATGGTAATAAATATAAATATAAAATTATTTACAAAATATCTTATTAAAAAAAACTCATGAGTATTACTATAAATAAACATATTCAAAAGGTAAAGAAAGTACAACTAAAAACTAAGTACTTCGAACTTAAAACTCAGAACTTAAAACTTAAAACAACAACTAACAACTATCAAGTGGATAACTGACACTAAATAATTAGCATTTTTATAAAATTTGTTTAGGTTTGTCGCCACTATTATTTTTAAACAATAAACAATAAAAATATGTCACAAAAAGATAACGTGATTAAACATGGCTCAGAAAACCCCTTCGAGTCGATGAAGCAAAGATTTGATCAAGCAGCAAAAATTATTGGTCTTGATGAAAGTGATTACAATGTATTAATTGCCCCACAAAAAGCAGTAATTGTAAATATTCCTGTAACAATGGACGATGGCAAAGTGAAGGTGTTTGAAGGTTTTAGAGTAGTTCATAACGCAAACTTAGGCCCAAGCAAAGGTGGAATTCGTTACAGTATGGATGTGCATTTAGATGAAGTAAAAGCTTTAGCAGCTTGGATGACATGGAAATGTGCTGTTGTTGGTATTCCTTACGGTGGAGGTAAAGGTGGTATTAAATGCGATCCAAGAAGCATGAGTAAAGGTGAGTTAGAAAGATTAACTCGTTCTTACACTGATTTAATGGTTAACGTATTTGGCCCTGATAAAGATATTCCAGCTCCTGACATGGGTACAGGCCCACAAGAAATGGCTTGGATTATGGACGAATATTCAAAATTAGTTGGACATTCATCACCAGCTGTAGTTACAGGTAAACCAATTGTATTAGGTGGTTCTTTAGGCCGCGTTGAAGCTACTGGTCGTGGTGTTATGGTATCAACCAGAGCTGCTTTAGGCAAATTAGGCATTAGCCCAATTGGTGCTACTTGTGCTGTTCAAGGTTTTGGTAACGTAGGTTCAATCAGTGCTAAATTAATTGCACAACAAGGTTTAAAAATTATAGCTATTAGCGATGTAAGCGGTGCTTACCACAATCCAGAAGGAATTAACATTGAAGAAGCTATTGCTTACCGCGATGGAAATAATGGAACTTTAGAAGGATTTAAAAATGCTTCGAAAATTACCAACGCTGAACTATTAGAGTTAGAAGTAACCGTATTGGTTCCAGCAGCAATGGAAGATCAAATTACAGAAGAAAATGCTTCACGTATTAAAGCTAAAATTATAGTAGAAGGTGCTAATGGCCCAACAAGCGCTAGTGCTGATGCTATTTTAAATGAAAAAGGAATTTTAGTAGTTCCAGATATTTTAGCTAATGCAGGTGGTGTTACTGTAAGTTATTTTGAGTGGGTACAAAACCGTTTAGGTTACTACTGGACAGAAGAGCGCGTATATCGCAGAGCAGATAGAGTAATGAAAACTGCTTTCGAAGGTGTTTATGCAGCTTCATTAAAATACAATATCCCAATGCGTATTGCAGCTTATGCAGTTTCAATCCAACGTGTTGCTGAAGTTGAAAAATTAAGAGGTAAATTTGGTTTATAATCAACTGAATTTCAATTATAGATTAAAGGCTGCTTTTAAATTAAAGCAGCCTTTTTTATGCTCCAAACTTTGATATTTGTCAATTTAAAGAATAAACTTTCAGAAATAATTGAAAGTTTAAAATATTCAATTACATTTGTACCATGAATTTAACAGAAGCCAAAAAACAATTTATTCAAACTTGGGGAACTTTAGGAAGCGAGTG
The DNA here is from genome assembly GCA_964529175.1 of uncultured Bifidobacterium sp. GTDB lineage: Bacteria > Bacteroidota > Bacteroidia > UKL13-3 > UKL13-3 > JAAFJM01. The sequence continues at coordinate 144,712 of CAZGVO010000011.1, read as the reverse complement.
GGGGATAAATAGAACAATGGCACAAGTTCATGCCTTATTATTAATCAGCCCAAATGCATTGTGTACCGAGGATATTATGGAACAATTGAATGTATCGCGTGGAAATGCCAATATGAATTTACGCGAATTGATGAATTGGACTTTAATTAATAAAGAGCTAGTTCCAGGCGATAGAAAGGAATATTTTGTGGCGGAAAAAGATATTTGGGAAATTGCCAGAATTATAGCTAGAGAACGTAAACGCAGAGAAATAGAACCTGTTTTAAAGGTGCTTAATGGATTAAAAGAAGTAGATGGCGACCAAAGTGACAAAGAAGTAAAAGCATTTACCGAAACAGTAAATAACCTAAGTAATTTTGTAGGCAAAATGGATAAATCTGTTGATATGATGCTGAAAGCAGACGAAAATTGGTTTTTTGGAACCATATTAAAAATGATAAAATAGTTTACAAAATTGTTAGTTAAGGAGAATACATTTCGACTTCGCTCAATGTCCGCGGTCGTTGAGCGTAGTCGAAACGAAGATAATTAAGTCTAAAATTGACTAACTAACATTTTGAAATAGTACAAATAAAATTTACAACTCCTGAAAATGGAGTTTTTTTAGAAAATAAACTTTCAATAAAAACTGAAAATACAGAAACTTTATGAATAATTATAATTTTATAAGTTACCTCATTTACCTTCCTATTACATTTTACATTACAGTAATTGTGGGTTGGGTTTTATATAAAAAAGGTATTGTATTTTTAAATGACGCATTTAATTCAAACCTAGAACTAGCAAGCATTTTGAATAGGTTTTTATTGTTAGGATATTACTTGCTAAATTTAGGATATGCAGCAGTTTCAATCCATATTTTTTCAGAAATAAATTCCATTACTCAATTAATTGAGGAGTTAAGCAAACGCATTGGAATGCTCATTATTGGTTTGGCGCTAATGCATTATTTTAACATGTACACCTTTTCGCACTTTAACAAACAAATTCAAAAATTATATTCAAACAATCACTAACACTTTAAAACAACAATTATTATGAACAACAATTTTTTAATTGCAGCTTATTCGGTTTATTTACCTGTTACCTTATTTTTAACATATTATGTAGCTAAAACTCTTTTTAACAGTGGTAAAATTTTTATGCTTGATATTTTTAGAGGTAGGGTAGAAATAGCAGAATCAACCAATCATTTATTTAGAGTTGGATTTTATTTATTGAATATTGGCTTTGCCATGCTGATGCTTAAAACCAATTATGAGGTTTTTAACGGACAAACTTTACTAGAAGTATTGAGCTTAAAAGTAGGTGGTTTCTCTATTTACCTTGGTTTGATGTTATTCTTTAACTTGTATTTATTTTTTAGAGGCAAACGTAAATCAAAAGAAAATCAAGCACTTGGAAATTAAGTTTTTGATTAATTCAACACCTTCGGAGTTGCTTTATTTGAGAATATTTTTAATAACCCTGCATTTTATGCAGGGCTATTAAAATTTAACTCCTTCGGAGTTAGTTTGTTCATTTTAAAACACGATGAATTACATTATTTTGATGTTACATTCCCAAAATAGTTACAAGAACTTGATTGATAAAACTTTAAAAAAAATTAAATTCAATTACTTAGCAAGTAAATATTTTTTACTAACTCCGAAGGAGTTGAATATAAATAACACCGAGTGAAACTCGGTTACAAACAAACCAGCACTCAAACAACTCTGAAGGAGTTGAAAAACAGAAGAAATGAAATAATACAGAACCAAAACCATGAAAACCTTAACCAATCATACGCTAATTTACGATGCTGAATGTCCGCTTTGTAATGTTTATACCAGCCAATTTATAAAACAAGGCATGTTAGATAAAAATGGCAGAACAGCCTTTAATAAATTTGATTTTGAAGGCAATACTAAAATTGATAAAAACTTAGCCTGCAATAAAATAGCTTTAGTTGATAGCTTCAATAATGAAATTACTTATGGCATTTATAGTCTTTTAAAAGTGATTGGTTTTAGTTTTCCTAAAATGGCTAAAATTGGGGAACAACCTTTTGTTTATTGGTTTTTAAATAGGTTGTACAATTTTATTTCTTACAATAGGAAAATGATTGCACCTGGAAAAACTCCACAAAACAGTGACTGTAATCCAGAAAAAAATTCAACATATAGATTGGCTTTCATCTTTTTTTGTGGCATAGTGGTTCATTTTACGGTAACTTGGTTTTTCCAAACTTTTCTACATTCGTTTTTAAACAATCAAATGCAGTTTCCTGATTTTGTGTTATACGCATCGCAATTTCCTATTCAAGCTTTGGTGTTTTATGGCTTAAAACAGAAAAACTTTTACGACTATGCTAGTCAAATTGCTGCTGTTTCATTGTTTGGCGCATTGCTTTTAGGAGCCTTAGGAGTTGGTTTGTTATTCATTCAAAAATTAGGATTTAATATTTCACTTCTTGCACCAATTAGTTATGGAATGGTTTATATGTTTATGTTTTTAGAGCATTTAAAAAGAGTAAAATTGTATCAAATATCTGCCTGGTTATGTGTAAGTTGGTTTGTATTTAGGTTGGCTATTTATCCTTTGGTTTTTAAATTATTTTAGTATGAAAGAGAAAATTATTATAGCGGGTGGAAGCGGGTTTATTGGCCAAGAATTAGCCAATTATTTTAAAAATAAATTCCATGTAATTGTGTTAACGCGGGGTAACTCAAAAACAGAGAATGGCATCACATTTATAAATTGGGATGCTAAGAATTTAGCCAATTGGGCCGTTGAATTGGAAGATGCCGAAGCATTGATTAATCTTACTGGAAAATCGGTAGATTGTAGGTATAATGAAGCCAATAAAGCCGAAATTTATGCTTCAAGATTAGATAGTACTGCCATTTTAGGCGAAGCCATAAAACAATGTAAACAAAAACCAAAAGTTTGGATGAATGCAGCTTCCGGAACTATTTATAGAAACGAATATGAAAAGCCAAATACAGAAACCGATGGAATTATTGGAGAAGGATTTAGCGTTGATGTTTGTCAAAAATGGGAGCAATTATTTTATAGTTTCTCCTTTAATGAAGTAAGGCAAATTAATTTACGAATTGCCATTGTTTTACAAAAAGATAAAAGCGTAATGGTTCCGTTTAAAAACTTGGCTAAATTTGGACTTGGAGGCAAAGCGGGTAGTGGAAAACAAATGTTTAGTTGGATTCATATAGCTGATTTTTGCAGCGCAATAGATTATTTTATAAATAACAATAACTGCGCAGGAACCTATAATTTAGCAGCACCAAATGCTGTAACCAATGATTATTTTATGCAACAAGTAAGAGAAAAGCTAAATGTACCAATCGGAATCAATCAACCTAAATGGGTTCTAGAAATAGGGGCATGGCTTATAAGTACAGAAACTGAATTGTTACTAAAAAGCAGGTGGGTTTATCCTGAACGTCTTATTAAAGAGGGGTTTGAGTTTAAGTTTATAACTATAGAAGAAAGTATGGAAAATCTTATTTAAATACCATGACCAAACTTTGACAGAATAGAAATGAAACATTATGTAAGTTACTTATGTTTTGTTGGTAATTACATAAAAATACTTGCCAATGAAATTAATCGTATCTTTTTTACTAGTTTTCTTTTCAATCAATTCGTTTTCACAATCGCTTTTAGTAGGCATTCCAAGTGCCGATGTAGCCGAAAAACATCATTTAGAAATAACCCACGAAACACAATACAATTTTTGGGATAAACCTGCCAAATGGAATAGTTTTAACTTTGCCTGTTATGGTTTAGGGAATGGCCTTGAAATAACTGCTACACTTAATAATTTATCAAATCAAGGAAGTACAAATTTAGCAATGGGCGCTGGCGCGAAAAAGGTATTTAGCTTGTACAAACAAAATCCATGGGAATCGAAATTTACAATCGGAGGAAATTTAATTTATGGTACTTACAAACAAGATTTTGGTGTTTGGACTTATGGCCATTACAGTTTCAGAATACCTAAATTAAAAACTCGTTTTACTGGCGGACTTAACTATGGCGAATCGCAAACATTTGGTTATAGAACTGTAATGAAGGATAATAAACAAGTTAATCAGGCTCAAAATTTAATTACATTTATTGGAGGTGTGGAGCAACCATTATTTAAAAACGTGAGTTTTATTGCTGATTGGTATTCTGGTACACATGATTTGGCCGCTTTTATTCCAGCTATGCAATTTGATTTTGGACACAATGTACTTATTTTAGGCTATAAAATCCCCAATAATATTGAAAGTGGAAATCAGGCTTTGATTGTGGAGTTTATGCTCACAATTCCTGATTTAAAATCAAAAAAATAGCTTATTTTGCGCCACGAAAAATGAGCGAATCAATTTACGATAAATACGAAACCGTTATAGGGTTAGAGGTACACACCCAAATGCTTACCAAAAGTAAGGCTTATTGTGCCGATGAGTACGAATATGGCGCAAATCCAAATACACAGGTTAGTCCTATTAGTTTAGGGCATCCAGGTACATTGCCAAAGCATAATTTAGAAGTAGTAAAGTATGCTGTAAAAATGGGCTTGGCTTGTAATTGCAACATTGCCGAATGGCAACACTATGCGCGTAAAAATTACTTTTATGCCGATTTGCCTAAAGGTTATCAAATTACACAAGATAAAACTCCCATTTGTACCAATGGTTTTATTGAAATAAAACTAAAGGATAAAGAACCAAAACGTATTGGTATTACGCGTATTCACATGGAGGAAGATGCAGGAAAAAGCATGCACGACCAAGATGTGTACAATACTTTAATTGACTTAAACCGTGCAGGTGTTCCTTTAATTGAAATTGTATCGGAACCCGATATGAAAAATGGGGAAGAGGCTTACCAATACTTAACTGAAATTAAGCAATTGGTAAAATACTTAGACATTTGCGATGGAAATATGGAAGAAGGCAGTCTGCGTTGTGATGCCAATATTTCGGTGATGCTAAAAGGTAGTAAAGTGTTTGGAACCAAAGTAGAGGTTAAAAACATGAACTCGTTTAGAAATGTGCAAAAAGCCATTGATTACGAAGTAAAACGTCAAATTGAAGCCATTGAAGCTGGCGAAACCATTGTAATGGAAACTCGTTCGTTTGATGCACAAAAAGGTACAACTTTTACTTTGCGTAGTAAAGAAGGTGCTGCCGATTACCGTTATTTTCCTGAGCCAGATTTACCACCATTGCGTGTTACTCAAACTTTTATTGACGATGTAAAACAACAAATGCCAGCATTGCCAAAGGCACTGTTCCATAAATATACTACCGAGTTTGGTTTGAATGAATACGATGCCAATGTATTGATTGAAAGCAAAGAAATAGCCAATTATTTTGAGCAAATTTTAGCTTTTACCAAAAACATTAAGGCAGCCGCCAATTGGATAATGACCTCAGTTAAGGCATACTTAAATGAGCAAGCTTTGCATATTGCCGATTTTAAATTACAGCCAAAACAAATTGCTGAAATTATAGCTTTAATTGATGGAGGAAAAGTAAGTAGCAGTGCTGCGCAAAAAGTGTTTGCAGCCATGATTGAAAACCCTACCGAAAGCGCTGAAAACATTGCACAGCAATTAAACTTAATTCAAGAAAGTAATACTGATGAATTGCAAAAATGGATTGATGAAGCCATAGCTGCAAATCCTGCAAAAGTAGCTGAATACAAAGCGGGTAAACAAAGCTTAGTGGGCATGTTTATGGGCGATGTAATGAAACTAAGCAAAGGTAAAGCCGATCCTAAAATAGCAAGTAAACTAGTTAAAGAAACTTTAGATAAACAATAAGAAGATGAATTTAAGAAATATATTTTTTGTACTACTTATAAGCAGTTTTGTAGCCTGCGGCAACTCTATTAATAAAGATAAGCCAGGAAAAACCGGTTTTGCTGTTACTGGTGTAATTAAAAACGCTAAGGGAAGCATTAATATTCAGGAAATTACCAATACAGGTTTATTGCCATTAGATACTTCGGTAATTTTAGAAGACGGTACTTTTGAGTTAAACGGAACAGTTAAAGAAAAAACATTTTGTGTTATCCGTTTACCCAAAGGCGATATCATTGTGGTAGTTGATAGTAACAGCAATTTTGAAATAAATGTAGATGCTGATAAAGTAGATAACTATACTGTTAAAAACTCGAAAGACAACAGTGAGTTAAAAGTGCTGATGGATATAAATGCCCGCAGTTCTGAAGATTTAAGAAAATTGGAAGAAAAATATACTACCATGTATGGTGAAAATATGCCTCCTGCAGCCGAACAAGTTAAAATTAGAGCACAATTTGATAGTATAACTCGTAGCAATGAAATGCAGTTAAAAGTGGCCATTGAAAAAATGAATAGCATTGTGCCTTATTTTGCTGCTAACTTTATGATGCCTGAGGCTGAGTTTGCTTTTTTAAACGAAATAGACAAAAAATTATATCCTAAGTTCCAAAATTCAAAATACGCTGCCGTATTACACAGCAGGGTACAAGGAATGGCAGCTACTGCTACTGGCAGTATAGCTCCTGAAATTAAACTAAACGACCCTTATGGTAAAGAATTTGCTTTGAGTAGTTTACGTGGTAAAATTGTAATGATTGATTTTTGGGCTAGCTGGTGCGCACCTTGTAGAAAAGAAAATCCTAAAGTGGTGGCATTGTACCAAAAATACCACGATAAAGGTTTTGATATTTTGGGTGTTAGTTTAGATAATAACCGCGAAAAATGGATAAACGCTATTAATGCCGATAAATTAACTTGGTACCATGTTAGTGATTTATTGCAATGGAACACCCCACTTTTAAGAACTTATAACTTTGAATCAATTCCACACACAGTATTGATTGATAAAGAAGGTAAAATTATAGCTACTAAACTACGCGGAGAAGCTTTAGAAGCTAAATTGAAAGAGATATTTGGTTATTAATTGGTTGTCAGTTGATAGTTGATAGAGAAAAGCTATCCTATAATTGTACAATTAACCACCAATAGTCCAAAGCCATAAGAATTAAATATTAAAATATCTGTCAACCGACAACAAACAATCGTCAACTATTAAAAAATGAAAAAAGCAGAAATACACACCGATAAAGGTGTAATGAAAATTGAATTTTACGAGCAAGATGCTCCAAACACAGTAGCCAATTTTATTAAATTAGCTAAAGAAGGATATTATGATGGTGTAACTTTTCATAGAGTAATTCCTAACTTTGTAATTCAAGGTGGCGATCCTACAGGAACTGGTGCTGGTGGACCTGGATACAAAATTGATTGTGAGTTAACTGGTGGAAACCAATACCACGATAGAGGTGTACTTTCAATGGCACATGCTGGAAGAAACACTGGTGGTTCGCAATTTTTTATATGCCATAGCCGTGAAAATACCGCTCATTTAGACAGAAACCACACTTGTTTTGGTAAAGTGGTAGAGGGTGTAGAAGTAATTGATGCCATTCGTCAAGGTGATGTAATGAACAAAGTAGTAGTTACCGAAGAGTAATTATTAACTAAAATTATAAGTAAAGGCCGCAGCAAGTAATTGTTGTGGCCTTTTTTGTTTTTTTATTTGGGGATTTATTGATTTGGAGATTTAGAGATTGGTTTCACGCAAGGCGTGATTGATTTGGGGATTTAGAGATTGTTGGATTGCTTTTCCTTTTCCGTTGGCTAATCCCGAAAGCTTTCGGGAGAACAGTAATTGATCTTTTGCATATTGCTGATTCCATACCAAGTCATGCCTGAGGCATCTCCTTGGGATTCGAACTACCTTTCCATTAGCGAAATTGCCTTGCCCGTTGTTGTGTCTCCTGACCAACAACCGCTTATGCATTAAGCCTCGTTTTTTTTTATAGGGCTATACCCTATCTTTTAAAGTATAACGCCCTTTCAGGTCTTGTTGAATGTATAATATTTTCAATTGATGGTAGGATGGCTAAAGTGAAGTAGGAATGTTTTTAATGGTATGTTTTTAACAAGGTGCGGGAGCGTCATTCTGATTCCGCCAAAGCGGAAGAAAAAACTTTGGCAAGTAAATACTGGTTTTTGTAATTTACTGATAATGAGTTTATTGTGTTGTTTGTTATAAGTTTCAGCATATCATTGCATCAATGTGTAACGTATATAATAACGTTATTTATGTCATTGAATTATGATGTAACGCATATATGAAGGTTCATGATGTCACTGCATTAAGATGTAACATATATAATAACATTATTTATGTCATTGCATTATGATGTAACGTATATATGAAGGTTCATGATGTCACTGCATTAAGATGTAACATATATAATAACATTATTTATGTCATTGCATTATGATGTAACGTATGTATGAAAAACCAAATATTATTTAAAACAATAGAAGGTAGTTTAAATAAAAATTAAATTTAACTTGTAAAAGTGGCGGTATTAAATAAGTTTGTGGGAAATAAAGCTAATTTATTGCACCAATCTAACCAAATTTGGGTGGATTGGACTGATTACGAAAATTTTAATACCCTATACTATAAATCAGAACAGTTATAAAAGCTTATGTACTTAGCAAAACTAACAATAAAAAATTTTCGAGGAATTGAAAATTTAACAGTCAATTTCAATGAAAAAATAAATATTATCATTGGCGAGAATGGAGGATGTAAATCGGCTCTAATTGACGCTATCAGAATTCTCTATAACTTTTCTAATCAAAAGAAAGATATTTACGTTGAAAATAAGGATTTCTTTATTGACAAAGTCACTCATTTAATAAAAGGCAACATAGAGTTAAGCTACGAATTCAAAGACCTTTCAATTGAGCAACAAGGAGCCTTTTATGAATTTCTAGTTATTGATAAAATTCCTGCCAATACATATGCAAAGGTTGTTCTTAAATATGAATTTAGGGAAAACAAGCCGCCACTTGCAGACTACTTTACTGGTATAGTAGAAGGTCAAAAAGCTGATTATAAAAATTTTGAATTGTTTCAGCATTATTATTTAGATGCTTTACGAGATAGTACAAAAGATTTATTAAACGCGAAAAATAATATACTAGGAAAGCTAGTTATGCGTACAGTAACGAAAGAAGGGTCCAAAGGTGATTATGAAGCAATAATTGATACAGCCAATAAAAAATTACTTGAACAACCTGCTGTAAAAAAAGCAAAAGAAGATGTAAATAAAAATTTAGACTCGATATACAAAACAGGAATTTCAAATAAAATAGGATTAAGAATTGATGAACCCAAAGCTGAACCGTTCATAAACACCATTAAACCCTTTTTGCCATTCAACATATTAAGTTTGGAAGGCAAAGGTTTTGAATTGCAACAAAATAGTCTTGGCTATAATAACCTTATTTATACAGCGACTATTTTAGGAGATACAAGTAGCAGAATAGAAGGCGATAAAATAACACACTTTGCACTTCTTATTGAAGAACCAGAAGCTCATCTACATCCTCAACTTCAACTTAACCTATTCAACTTCATTAAAGAGAATATAAAGGAAAACACACAGATATTTATTACATCTCATTCTCCTACTTTGACATCAAAAGCGAAATTGGAAAACTTGATATTATTGGACAACATTGTTGCTTATAAATTAGAAGAATGCTTTAGCAATCGAATTACAGAAAATATTATTGAGGATACGGTAAAAAAGATTCCATTAAAGGAACAAGATTTTATTAATAGAAAAAAGCAATTAGAAAGATATTTAGATGTAACTAAAAGTCAAATGTTTTTTGCAAATGCAATTCTATTAGCAGAAGGCATTTCAGAGGAGCTGCTAATACCAGCATTTTTCAAATTGCGTGGCTCTGATTTACAAGATTTCAGAATTGAATTTGTAAATGTAGGGGGTACATCTTTTTATCCATTTTTACATTTATTCAATTCTTCACAAGACTTCAAAAGAATTAATAAAAAAATTGCCATTTTATCTGATGGCGACCAATTTACTGATTCAAAAGACAGCCAATATTCATTTACTCACCTACTTGAAAATACCTATTTAAAACTTAATGAGTTAGACAATGAGATTATGAAATCTCCAATCAACTCAAGAATTCCTAATTTAAAATCAACAAGTAACTCTAATTTAAATATTGGAATATTTGATTCATTTAAAACGTTTGAATTTGAAATTGCAAAAGCTAACGTTGCAATGAAAAAGTCAGAGATTGAAACTAATTTCTTTGTCCAATATGTTAAGGCAAAAGAAAAAGAAAAATTTGAAAGCATCGAGAACTACTATAAAACTTTAGGTGAGAACTTAACTATTGATGAAAACAGAAAAATTTCCCTTTTATTCTGGAAAACAATAACTGGCAAAGCAGATTTTGCTCAAGATTTTGCGATTGAAATTATTGAAAACTTGGAATTAGCTAAGCTTACCTTAAAAACTCCACCGTATATTGAATCAGCATTTACTCATTTAACGATTTAAGTTTCTCTATGATAGATTTAAATACTCAAAAGGAAGCTTATATTAATTCAAGAGGCAAAGTTGTTCTAAAAGCTTGTCCTGGAAGCGGTAAAACTACTACTATAGCTTTTAAATTACATACTTTAATCGAAACAGAATATAGTAAACAAAATTGTGGAGGTATTGCTTGTTTATCATTTACAAATACAGCGAAAGACGAAATAAAAGAAAAGTATTTCAAGTTTTCCAATAAATCACTTTCATATCCCCATCTAGTTTCTACAATCGATAGCTTTATAAATACCTATATTACGCTTCCTTTTTATTATTTATTTTCTGGCAAGTTTGAAAGACCTACTATCTTAGAAGAAAACCAAGAATTAGACAACTTTTGGATTAAAGAGTTGTGGATATATGATAAAGCAAAAAGGAAGAATATTCCAAAACATAATAGTAAAGAAAATAAGCCTCTTATTTATATTTATAAACCCAGTAGTATTGTTAAGGATGTTAATGGTAAATACACATATAATGGGAATCTTCCTGACCCAACAAAAGTAGACTTATCTGTTTTTAATGAGTATGCAAAGACTATAAAAGCCTGGCAGTTTGAAAATGGAATATTAACTAATACCGACTCCACAGTTTTGGCATTTACTATTCTGTCCAAATATATTCACATAAGCAAAGCTATCTCTCATCGATTCAACTCATTTATTATAGACGAAGCCCAAGACACATCAGAAATTCAACATGCAATTTTTGATTTGTTAATTGCTAATGGATTACAAAATCTTGAACTTATTGGTGACCCATATCAATCACTTTATACTTGGAGGAATGCTAAACCTAAAGTGTTTATGGATAAGTATTCAGACGCTAAATGGCAAGGATTAGACTTAAGTGATAATTGGCGTTCAACACAAATAATTATTGATACTTATAGTTTATTGCGAAATCCGATAGATGAAATAATTGTTGCTAAAAACAAGTTTGAAAATGAATTTCCGATTTATATTCTTCGATTTGAAGAAGGTAAAGAAATTCAAGCGTTGGAAAAGTATAATGAACTTTGCAAAGAATACAAATTAAATCAAGCTGTTACACGTGGGATTGATTTATCTGTAAAACTGAATGGTAATTCTGGGGAGGAAAACTATTGGAAGAATCAATTCGCTGAAAAAATTATTCAATCAATTTTCTACATTAAAAAAGGTAATATTAAATCTAGTATTGATAGTTTTCGTTGGGGCATAATCAATCTTATCAACCCTCAGCTATCCTATAAAGAGAAAAAGACTAAAATGCAGGAATTGAAAAACAGCTATGAAATAAATTCTCAACTAAATTTATTGCTAAATGAATTTTCTGATTTTAGTATGACGCTTTCTGAATGGACTACTAAAACCGCTGAAAGACTTACTGATTTATTCAATTTAAAAAAGCCTTTGGATTTAGAATTAAAAAAAGGCACTTACAGCCCTTTTCACAAAAAATTAATGAGCGAACTCTTTGTTGATAAATCATCTAAATGGAATTTCCCAATAACTACAATACATAAAGTAAAGGGAATGACTTTGGATACTATATTGTTATTTCTGCATAAAAACGGACATTCTATTTCTATTTCTGATATAATTCCATCTAGTGGGCATTTGACAGATAACCAAACAATGATTTATGTAGCTATGTCGAGACCAAAATATCTCCTTGCAATTGCGATTGAAGACACAGTAGACACTTCTGAAATAACGAACAAATTAGGTAACAAAATTGAGTTCAGGTAAAATCCATCACTTAACGGTGATTGAGTCTAATCATTAAGTTAGAATGTGTAAATAAAAAATAATCTAAAAGTTTTAGATCGGGAATAAATTATTAATAATAAACACAAGGGAGACACACCAGCGAGTGCTAAGATATTTATAATTAAAAAGAAAAAAATGTTAGAAAAAATTGTTAAATTAACACCAATAGCAGGATCACTTCTTATTTTTAGTGGAGTACTCAAACAAATATTTTTCTATTGGCACTTTAATGTTCGTATTATTGATTACTTAGAATTTCAAGAAATAGTCACTTCATTTTTAGGAGATTTAAATATAATAATTGTTTTCGGTTTTATAATGACACTTATTACTTTAGTTGCGTTAAATTTTTTAGGTAAGAAAACACAATTAAATATTGATGAACTATTTGAACGTCTTTTAATTTCTATTTATCCAAGAAGATTTAAATACTTTCTGGGGTTCTTGTTGGCTATTTTTGTTACAATTTCATTGATTTACTTTGAAAAAATTGGTTACAATTATTTTGTTATTTATCTTATAATTTTTTTCAGTCTTCAAATGCTGACATATCTTTTTTTACATAAATCAGAAAACGGAAAAGTTAATATTCCCAATTTTTATGGGTTGTTACTATTAGGAAGCTCACTTACAATTTCCTTATATTTGTTTGCAAAACATGATATTCAAACAGTAGAAAACAATACAACTGAAACAACAATTTTAATTGAGGATGATGTAATTAATCTTAATTCAAAAAGTAAGGATTTGTATTTAGGTAAGACTAATAAATTCGTTTTTATCAAAATAGATAGCTTAAACTCTACAATAGTTATTCCTGTTGATAAGATAAAACAATATATATTTAAATACTAACAAAAATTTCTTTTTCCATGCCCATTTATAGGACACTAATGAGTGCGAGTAACTACCAACAATCCCAAACCAATATGAACGACAGTCAACTTATGGAAACATTTACCAGTTTGCTAGGACAAACGATAGTTGATATTAAATATTTGGAAACAAAATTTTATTACAACTTCAGTGGCGATTGGTCAAATGTAAATACTGATTTGTTTGTATTGCATTCGCCTGAATGGGAATTGTATTTGTCAAATGGACAAAGATGGTATTTAACTAATACACAGGCCATCTTAAACTCAGAGCCTATCAAATCAGGCATAGAAATAGGCAAAACATCATTTAGTAACATGAATGAAGTGCCGAATACTGTGCCTAACTTATTTGGTTGGGCAAGTATTTTAAACAAAAAGATTACTGGAGTTAAATTCTATAAAAGACTAATAAAGAACAAAAAAATTCTAGGTTTCAATATTGGTAAAACATATCAGGAAAATATTCAAATAGTTCAATTATTTTGCGCTTCCTCTTCTTTTTGTGTTACTGCAATGGATGGAGATATTGGGAGTTCAACTTTTTACCCAACGGGTTACTTGGGCAAAAGAATTGGTTTTTTCTTTAATAAAACAATTGCAAACAGCTATACAGTTGATAACATTAACATGAACATGGAAATGATAAAGGAAGTTTTTTTAGAAAATATCTAACATTATAAAACCATAAAATCAACGCTGTTTATTTGCTGTTATCTACAAATATTAACTGAAAAATTTGTTTTATTTGCCGCTACATGAAACAATTAACCCTGTTTGTATTTATTTTTTGTAGCAAAATTATTTTGGCGCAGCAAGTTACCATTCATGCTGAAAACAAGCCAATTGGAAAAATTATTAAAGAGCTTGAAAATAATTATAACTTAAAATTTGCCTATAGTTCTGATATAGTGAAGGTGAACAAAAAGGTGAGTATCCATGTTCAAAACCAGCCCATTGAAAAGGCGCTTTATGAGCTATTCAAAAGTTTTCCTGTGGCTTACCAAATTAATGGCAATTCCATAGTATTATACAAAAAACAACAAACCAATTATACCATCAGTGGCTATTTGCGCGAGCATGGAAGTGGTGAATTGCTTATTGGCGTAATTATCAATATTGAATCGGCTAATATTACTACTACTTCTAATGGCTATGGTTTTTATTCTATTACCTTACCAGCAGATACTAACGCTATTTCGTTTTCGTATTTGGGTTATAAATCGCAAACCAAAAGCTTTTATTTAAATAAAAATACCCAATTGGATTTGTTTTTAAAATCGAATAACGAGTTGGGCGAAATTGTAATAAAAAGTGTGGTAAGCAGCAATAACAAAACGCTAAGCTTGGTAGATATTCCGCTTAAAGAAATCAGCAATGTACCCATGATTTTAGGCGAAAAAGATGTGGTAAAATACTTAATGCAAATGCCTGGTGTACAAAAAGGAGCGGAGGGAAATAGTTATATGTATGTAAGAGGAGGAGGGCCTGACCAAAACTTGGTTTTAATTGACGATGCAGTAATTTACAATGCCTATCATTTTTTAGGTTTATCGTCTATGGTATCGGGTAATGAATTGCGCAGCGCAGAATTGATAAAAGGAGGCTTTTCGTCAAAATACGGTGGTAGGTTATCATCTGTACTTAACATGAGTTTAAAGGATGGCAACAAAGAGCATTTTGGAGGAGAAGTCACCACAGGAATTATTGCTTCTAAAATTTTATTAGAAGGGCCAATTTTAAAAAATAAATCATCGTTTGTGGTGTCGGCTAGGAGGTCGTATATCAATCAGTTCTCAAAACTGGTAGCCCAAAATGGAGAAGATGGATTGGCTTATTATTTTTACGATGTTCACGGAAAAGTTTCGCTAAATATTGGCAAGCGTAGTAAGCTGTATTTAAGCAGTTATTTGGGTTACGATAAATTCAATTTTTCGCAAGCTAAAGATGAAGTAATTAATTGGGGAAACAGTACCTTTTCAGCTAGATGGAATCAACAGTTTTCGGCTAAATTGTTTTCAAACACCTCGTTTGGAGTAAGTAATTACAATAGCGAAATTGGGTTTGGCTTTACTGGAAACTCAATGGATTCAACCACTTCTAAGTTAAATTCATCCATTACCGATTATAACTTTAAAACCGATTTTGATTATTTGTTTTCTATCAAACACCAGTTAAAATTTGGTGCAGGTTATATTGCACATCAAATAAAGCCTTATGTATCTATTCATAATTACAAAACCGAAATTACACAAAATATTGGCGTAACTAGCATTGCTTCTGAAGCATTTGCGTATGCTGAAATGCAAAACAATGTTTTAAACAATATAAAGATTATCAGTGGATTGCGTTTGAGTTATTTTAATAACAATGCCTCTTATTTTAGGGCAGAACCAAGGGTAAATATTATTTATAATTTAAAAAGAAACTGGACAATTAATAGCAGTTATGCGCTCATGAATCAATATGTTCATTTAATAACTTCATTAAACTCTTTGGGTTTTCCTAGCGATATTTGGACTGTAAGCGATGCTGGTTTAAAACCTCAGCGTGCCAATATTATTTCGGCAGGCATTTTTAAAAATAAAATAAAAGGAAGCCAAATTTCGGTTGCAGTAGAAGGTTATTATAAAACCATCGATAATATTACATCTTTAAAAGAAGGTGCTTCGTTTTTACAAATGCTGCCTTTATTTTCAACCGATATTCAAGTTACCAATGCCAATGATTTATTAACTCAAGGCAGTTGCAAATCGTTTGGTGGCGAGGTAATGGTAAAAAAAACGGGAGCGCACTTTTCTGGCCAAATAAGTTATACTTTATCCAAAACCACCATGCAGTTTAATGGTATAAATAGGGGTAATGAGTTTTTAGCCAATTACGACAGAACCCACGATTTAGGCATTAATTTAATTTATAAAACCAAAAAGCATTTTACCTTTTCGGCTAATTGGGTTTATGGAACAGGTTATCCAATTTCTTTACCTGTTGGCGAATATATTGCTGTAAGCAATACACCTAAACAAGGTAGCGTTCCCGGATTAAGCATTTACGATTATGAAGATAAAAACAATTACCGAATGCGTGCTTACCATAGGTTAGATTTATCTATGCAATTCACGCATGTAATTAAAAATAAAATAGTTAGCAATTTTGAATTAAGTCTTTACAATACTTATAATAGGGCAAATCCATTTTACTATCAAATAACTACCGATGATAATGGAGGGAGCAATGCTAAAAGATATGTAAAACAAGTAAGTTTATTTCCAATTATTCCATCGTTAAGTTGGTCAATTAAATTTTAAAGAGAGGTATGAAACAACTATTTATATTATTATTTGCTGCTTTGTTTTTGGCAAGTTGCGAAAGAGAGGAAGTCATATCGGTAGATGTGCCATACAAAAAAAAGTTAGTAGCCGAGGTGTTTTTAGCCGAAGGCGATAGCATTTTTACTGCCAATATAAGTTATACCAAACCCGTATTTGGCGAACGAAATACCACAGAACCATTGTATGCCACCAATGCCAAAGCGCACATAAATATCAATGGAAATATTTATGGAATGGCTTATAACGAGTTTACTTTTAACTTTAATGCCGAATACCAGCCCAATACCATAAAAGCAGGCGAGACGTACTATTTTCAAGCCTCTGACGAGAGTGAGACAATTACAGGTTTTACCAAAATTCCTGAAAAACCAGCCTTTGATTTTGATATAAAATTTGATAGTTCACTAACCGATGTTTACTATTACAACGCAGTTATAAAATGTACTAATAAATCGGCAAATGCAATCAATGCTAAGTTTGCCGTTGAGGTAATTTTTAGTGATTCAACAAAATTATTTTTAATTGAAATGTCTGCTAGTAAAATTCCGGTTTTAAAGCAAAATGAAAGTATAACTAAAAAGCTATATACTTATAAGCCTAACGAATTTGTTTACCCGGTAAGAATTGAATGTTATGGTGTAAGCTGCAACGATGAATATACCAAATATAGCAATGCAACTAGTATATTTAACTTTTCAAATATTTTACCTGTTAGCGAACCAACCATTGCTTACAGCAATATGAGTAATAAAATTGGGATAATAGCTGCTTATAGTTTATCGGAACCTAAAATTATTAATTTACAATAGGGGTTTAACAGCTTTAAATTGTTATAGCAATATGGAAGAGCAAGAAATAATTGAACTGATAACCAAAGTGCTTGCAAACGAAGCTACTGAGGCCGATAAAGAAACGCTTGTAAATTGGCGAAACAGCAGTACTGAAAATGAACTGTATTTTAAACAATTAGAATCTATTTGGCAAAATGCCAATGAAACGGATACTGATATAGATGCTAATGCTGCTTGGAATAAAGTGGAAGCTCAACTAAAAAAGCAAGCACCAATATTTAAACTAAATACTTTAATGAAAATAGCTGCTTCGGTAGCACTGGTATTTACTATTGGTTTGGTATTATTTAAAGTTTATGTGGTAAATACTGATTTTACTACCATTACCTCCAATAACGAAAAACAAAAAGTAGTTTTACCCGATGGCAGTGTAGCTTGGTTAAATAAAAATTCAGTTATCAGTTTTAGCAATAATCAAGATAAAGAGCGCAATGTAATTTTAAACGGAGAAGCTTTCTTTGAGGTAGTAAAAAATCCTGAAAAACCTTTTGTTATCACTAGTAAAAATGCGGTGACACAGGTTTTAGGTACTTCGTTTAACTTAATAGCCTTTGATACTGCTCAAACAGTAAAACTTACCGTGGCTACAGGTAAAGTTTCTTTTAAATCAACAAAAAGCAATTCAGAACAAATTGTTACAGCAAATGAAGCAGCTATAATCGACTTAAATGGCACAAACAACAAGCTATCGCAATTTGATATAAATGAAACAACTTGGAAAGAAAATAAATTGATATTTAACGATGTTCCTTTAAACGAAGCCATTAAATCTATTGAACATTATTATGGCGTAAACATTTCGGTAAATAATCCATTATTAAACAATTGTCATGTTACATGTGAGTTTACCAATACCAACCTTATACAAGTTTTAGACGATTTAAGTAAAATACTTTCAATTACTTACAGTAAAAATAACAACGATATTGTATTATCGGGAAAGGGCTGTAACTAAGAATGGAAGCTACTTTACATCAAATAAATTTAGACAATGTACTGCTTCAACAAATGAAGCAAGGCGATAAAAAGGCGCTTGAAACTTTATTTAAAACCTATTACACATCGTTGGTTAAATTTGCTCGCAATATTTTAAAAAATACTGAACAAGCCGAAGATATAACCCAAGATGTATTTATAAAAATTTGGGATAAACGCCATGATTTAGAGAACGTTTCTTCCTTCAAATCGTACTTATTTATGGCGGTTCGCAACCAATGTTTTAACACTTTAAAAGTAAACGAACGTAAAAATTGGTTAGACGATGAGCCTGAAAATTATGAAAATTACATAACCAATCAGGTAGAAGCCAATTTAAACGCCAAACATTTAAATGAAAAAATAAGCCAGGCCATTGAGCTTTTACCCGAAAAATGCAAACTTACTTTTCAGCTAAGTAGGTTCGAAAACTTAAGTTATAAAGAAATAGCCGAAACCATGAACGTATCGGTTAAAACAGTTGAAAACCAAATGGGAAAAGCATTGGCATTGCTACGCAAAAGTGTTTTACCATATTTAAGTTTGGTGGTATTGTTTTATAAAATTTGGCTTAAATAATTTATTTAAAAAATCATATCAAGGGAGTTGTCTTAAATAGGTAACTCCTTTTTATATTTAATACAGTAATTGCTCCAATGCTTTCTTCATAAACAAAAAAAAGAGGTTGTTATAAAACAACCTCTTTTCGTTTTAAAGCTTAAATTATTTCTTCTTATAAATAATTATTTCCTTAGTAAAGCCATCTTTATTTGAAACTTCAAACCTTGAATCGGTAACAGATTTCAATTTGTAATTCATAATATATGGTAAACCAATACCTTTTATTATAATTGAATCACCAGCAGTAGTTTGTTGCCATTTTAGTGAGTCTGTTTTCATTTCATCTTCAAAACATGCTATGGTGCCTTTTTTTACTAAATAAAATCCATTATTTTTAAATGAATGAATATCATCAGCCATGCACGAATCAACTATGTTTTTAACTACTATGCCGTCATTAATTATAATTATTGAATCAGCTTTCCAATCGTTAGTAGTAATAATTCGTTGGTTTTTTTGAAACAATGTTTCGCTAGTTGCAATGCTTGTTTGACTATCTTTTTTACATGCAATAATTGCAGTTAATAATGCTGTAACAGCAATAAATGTTTTTTTCATATTTTATTATTTTTTATTGATTGTATTAGTAAAACAATTGGTAAATACATAACCCCTATATTGTACTGAAAAGTTTATTTGTTAATAATTAAATATCAGAAAATCAGTTGTTTGATTTTTATTTCAAATAAAATAAAAATAGAATAGGGGTAATCCATAACTAAATTGTTTTAGTAGTATAAACCAATAAATAAACTACAAACAATGAAAACAATTAAACAATTATTCTTAGGCGGAATTATTTTATTATCAGCAATTAAAGTAAAAGCTCAGATACCTAACCCTTCATTTGAACAATGGCAAACACGCAATTTTGGTGTGGTTCAATTTGAAGACCCTAAAAACTGGATGAGTAACAATTTTTATTTTGCATTTACCAATCCAAATCAATTACCAGTAAAGAAAACAACTGATGCACATACTGGAACTTACGCAGTAGAAATTACCAATGTGCCTGATACCAGCGAAAGCAAACAAGGTGGAAGTTTGATTTCGGGTAATGTTAATTTTTTAACCCAAGAGTATAATTTAAAATTTAAACTTAGCTCCAAACCAAAAAGTTTAGAAGCATTTTACAAGTATTTTCCAGTAAATAACGACTCTTTTAATATAGAAATTGTGGTGTCAAAAAATGGCGAATATTTAGGAAGCGCCAGTTTTAAAGGTGTTGAAGCAAAAAATGATTATACCAAACTTTCAGCCGAAATTCAATACATGGACGAAACTATCATTCCTGACAGTGCTAGTATTTTTATTTATGCAGGCAATGCCATGCAAGTAATAGAAGGAACCAAGTTAGTTTTAGACGATTTATCATTTACTGATGCACCAGTTTCGGTATCAAAAGTTAAAAATAACGATTTAGCCATTTCAGTTTATCCAAATCCAGCGCAAGACAAGTTGTTTTTTAACTTAAATAATCAAAGTGCCTTGGTTACTTTAATGGATTTAAATGGTAAAATATTAACCCAAAACGAAATATCAAAAACAAACAATAGCATTGATTTATCTGGTATAAACAATGGAATTTATTTAGCTCAAATAACCACAGAGCTAGGTGTAGTAAATCATAAAATAGTGGTTAATAAGTAAAAATGTAAAGGAGTAATTGTTAAGGCAATTACTCCTAATTTTTAAATTTTATACAGTGAAAAACATCATATACTTATTGATTATTTGTGGTTTGAGTTTGCCAATAAATGCCAAAACATTTATGCTAAATGGCATTATTAAAAACACCAAAAATAATCAAGCAATAGAAGGCGTAAGCATTATAAACAAAACCAATAAAAAGCAAGTTTTTAGCACTGCTAAAGGAACTTTTGTTATTGAGGCCAATATAAACGATAAAATTTCAATCAAACAACTTGGCTACAAAAACCAATTGATTACAGTTAACGATACCAGTTTTATGGCCGTTTATTTAACTGAAACCAATAACCAATTAAAAGAAGTAAGCATCAATGCAACTAAAGTAAATAGCAATTTAAACACCACTCAAAGCTCAGTATTGGCTATTTCGGCCAAGCAATTAAACAATATTCCAACCATTGGTGGTGAGCGCGATGTAATAAGAGCTATGCAATTAATGCCAGGTGTAAAACGAGGTGGAGATGGTGCTGCAGGCATTTTTGTAAGAGGTGGAACTGCTGATCAAAACTTAGTTTTAATTGATGGAGCGCCTGTTTATAATCCTTCGCACATATTGGGTTTTTTCTCTGTATTTAATACTGATGCCATGCAAGATGCTAAACTATACAAGGGGGCTTTTCCGGCCATGTATGGTGGTAGGTTATCATCGGTACTAGATGTTAAAATGAAAGATGGCAATTTAACTAAATGGAATACGGAAGCAGGTGTGGGTATTATTTCGGCTAGGGTTAAAGCCGAAGGCCCGATTATAAAAGATAAACTAGGGATTTTAATTGCAGCAAGAAGAACTTATTTAGATAAACTTTTTGAAACAGTTGGCAATCATTTACCATATTATTTTTACGATGTAAATACTAAAATTAACTATAAAATAAATGCTAAAAACAAATTGGTTTTTAGTAACTATTATGGTAATGATGTATTAAGCATAATGGAAAATGCCGATAAAAATAAAAGCGGTTTGAGCATTGATTTCGGAACGCAATCTGGTAACAGTGTAACCTCCTTAAAATGGATAAGAACCAGCAATAAATGGCAAACCAGCACTATGTTAAGTAACTCATATTATGGTTATAATGTAAATGCAAACTTGCAAAATACCAACTTTACACTAAACTCTACTTTACATGATTTTACCTTTAAGGCAGATTGGGTGAATGCCATTTCAAATAAACATACCGTTAAATTTGGCTTTGATGCCACCAGGTTATTGGTTAATCCAAATCAATCAACTTTTAAAGGCAATGTAAACGAAACTTTAAAGGCTGATGCTGCACAATTTTTTAATAATAACCAACTTAATTTTTATGTATTACGCGATTATGTATTGTCAAAAAAAATTACTTTGAATTACGGAATTCGTTTATCAAATTCATTTAATAACAATTACTTATATGCAATTCCAGAGCCACGTTTGGCCTTTAAATATAGTTTAAATAATACTTCAGTAATAAAATTTGCCTACAATAAGATGAGTCAACATATTCATTTTGTGAGTTCGTCATCGGCCTTAATGCCAACCGATTTATGGTATCCTGTTACCCAAAAAGTAAAACCACAAACGGCACATCAAGTTTCGATGAGTTACGAAAAAGAATTAGCTACAAAAGGTATTTCTATACAAATAGAAAGTTATTATAAATGGATGCAAAACTTGGTGGAATACAAAGAAGGAACCCAAATTTTATTGAATAATAAAGTGGAAGAAGATTTAATACAAGGCACAGGAAAAGCTTATGGTTTGGAGTTTTTTATTAACAAAAAAGAAGGCAAATTTACAGGTTGGGTGGCTTACACTTTATCGTGGAGCAGCCGCCAATTTAATGAGCTAAACAATGGCAATGAGTTTTTTACCCGTTACGACAGAAGGCACGATTTTTCAGTAGTTGGCAATTATCAAATTAACGAAAAGTATGCGCTTTCGGCTAATTATGTTTGGGCTAGTGGCTCTAGAATTACACCAATTGTGGGTCAGTTTTTAATGCCTAGTGGTTCTTATAACGATGTGTTAACCATGCCCATTTATGGCGAAAGAAACTCGTTGGTTTTAGCACCTTCACATAGATTGGATGTAAATTTGGTTATCAAGTCAAAACCAAACAAAAAATACCAAACCGAATGGCATATTGGAGGTTATAATATTTATAATCAAACACAGGCTTTTAAAACCAAAATAGAGCCCAACGGAGCTGGCAATTTAAACTACAAACAAATTGGCTTATTTGGCTTTATTCCATCCTTAGCATATAATATTAAATTTTAGCAAATAATTGATTATGAGATATTTATTTATAATACTGGGTTTCATTATTTTATGTAAAGTACAATCGTGTAAACCAGAGCCAATTGATTTAATTGTAGCTCAAAATCCACAAAAATTAGCCGTAAGTTCACAGTTAGTAAACAGTTCTCTTTTAGGTGTGAGTATTTCAAAAACCTTTGAAGCACTTCAAGCAAAAAATAGCGGAATTGATAGCAACGGTTTTAATTTCGATACCAGTTTATTGGTGGGCAGTGCTCAGGTATTTTTAAAAGCCAATAATTACAGTGTGCAATTGGTTGAAATTGAAAAAGGCATTTATGGAACCGAAACCGCACTAATAAATGATTTGACCAATTACCAATTGGAAGTAATGATTGATGGGAAACTAGCATTAATGGCCGAAGCTAAAAAGCTGGTAAAAACCAATTTTGATTCGGTTTTTGTTTATAAACTTAAAAATAGCAATGAGGTAAAAGTGTATTATTCGTTAACCGATAACATGGCCGAACAAAATTTTTATGTGGTCAATTATTTTATAAAAAACAAAAAAGACGATGTATCGCAACAGCCTACACCAGAATTAATTGCAAAGCGAATGTTAGAGCAAAACATCAGCTTTGATTTACTTACAGATGCCGATTTTGAAAATGGTAAATACCAAATAGAAAAACTTATAACTAGCAATCATCAAAGCGATACTTTTGCCATTAGCGTATCAAATATTAGCAAAGGTTATTTTGATTTTTTAGTGGCTCAAAAACGAGCAGGAACTTTATTTAATCAATTGCGTGGCGAGGTTATAAATTTTCCAACCAATATAAAAAATGGTTATGGTTATTTTCAATTAAGCGAACCTGATTTGCGGATTTTGGATATTTATAAACAGTAGAATTATATCAATTAAAAAACCAATGCCGCTTAAAATAACATGTTCGCATTGGTTTTTTAGTTTAAATACGTTCATATAAAAATAATACTATATATTTTTAACCTATTGCAGTATATATAAATATCAATTACTTTCGTGCTTTATTTAAAATTAAAAAACATGAGTTTACAAGAACAAGTAAATGCCGATATAATTACTGCCATGAAGGCAAAAGATGAAGTAAGTTTACGTGCATTGCGTGCTGTAAAAAGCGCATTATTAATAGCTGCAAGCGAAAAAGGCGCTAGCCAAGATGGTAAATTAACAGACGAAGTAGCCATCAAAACTTTCCAAAAATTAACTAAGCAACGCAAAGAAAGTTTAGATATTTATCTACAAAACGGTAGAAATGAATTAGCCGAAAAAGAAAAAGAAGAAATAGCCGTTTTGGAACGTTATTTACCAAAACAAATGAGCGAAACCGAAATAAAAGAAGTGTTACAAAAAATAGTAGCTGAAGTAGGCGCAACCAGTGCTGCCGAAGTTGGTAAAGTAATGCCTGTAGCCATGAAAACACTTGCTGGTAAAGCAGATGGAAAAACCATTCAAGCAATTTTAAAAGAAATATTTAATTAGAAAATTTATATAAATTATATATGACAGAAAACGAAAAAAGAATTGCCAAAGCCTTTGAAAAAAAGGAGTGGCCTGTTATAAAAACCACTGACAGTTGGGCTACTTTTAAAATCATGGCCGAATTTGTAGAAGGTTTTGAAAAAATGAGTAAAATTGGCCCTTGTGTATCTATTTTTGGTTCAGCAAGAACAAAAAACGATAACAAATATTACTTATTGGCAGAAGAAATTGCTAAAAAACTAGTTGATGCTGGATTTGGTGTAATAACAGGTGGCGGCCCAGGCATTATGGAGGCTGGCAATAAAGGTGCTTTTGAAGCTGGTGGAAAATCAGTTGGTTTGAATATTGAATTACCATTTGAGCAATTCAATAACAAATACATTGATAAAGATAAAATTATAAACTTTGATTACTTTTTTGTGCGCAAAGTAATGTTTATGAAATATGCACAAGGTTTTGTGGCCATGCCTGGTGGTTTTGGCACCATGGATGAACTATTTGAAGCATTAACATTAATTCAAACTCAAAAAGTAGCTCAGTTCCCAATTGTATTGGTAGGTAGCGATTTTTGGGGCGGATTAATTGATTGGATGAAAACCGTTATGGGAGAGAGAGAAGGTAATATTCATTTAAAAGACCTAGAAATGTTTAAGTTAGTTGATACAGCTGATGATGCAGTGAATTATATTTTAGATTATTTTGCCGAAAAATCAATCAAACCAAACTTTTAAAAAACTCAAAGAGGCTGTTTCAAAAGGAACAGCCTCTTTTGTTTTATAACACTAAAGTATGAAATTAAGGAAGCTAACTTTTACTTAATGACTTCATCACAAAACATAGTTTATTATTTATGCTTCTGTGTTCCATGTGGTTCAATCTTTATTTTTTGATTGAAAATAGTAGCTTTTTTATGCTAAAAACTCATTTTATTTAATCACTACAAAAATTATATTTGTACAATAAATTAATTTAAACAATCAAACATATTTTATAATAATGGCAGGTAATGAATATTTTGGCGCAGATGAGCGCAAAGAAATAAACGATGTTTTAGAAACAGGAATTTTATTTAGATACAACCACGATGCGCAACGCAATAATATTTGGAAAGCACGCGAGTTTGAAGCAGAAGTAGCCAAATTAGTTGGGGCTAAATATGCTCATGCAGTAAGTAGCGGAAGCACGGCTGTAAGTTGTGCTTTGGCAGCCGCAGGTATTGGTGCTGGCGATGAAGTAATTGTTCCTCCATTTACTTATATAGCCTCGGTTGAAGCAGTAATTTTTGCCGGTGCATTACCTGTTTTTGCCGAAATTGACGAAACTTTATGTTTAAGTGCTGAAGGAATTAGAAAAGCAATTACACCTAAAACCAAAGCTGTAATGTTGGTTCACATGTGTGGACAAATGGCGCAAATGGACGAAATTATGCAAGTTATTAAAGAGCATAATTTAGTATTAATTGAAGATGCTGGTCAGGCTATGGCCGCAAGTTACAAAGGAACTTCTACAGGTTTATTTGGGAAAACTGGATGCTATAGTTTCGATTTCTTCAAAATTGCTACTGCTGGCGAAGGTGGAGTTTTTGTTACAAACGATGAAACTGCATATAAATTAGCTGATAATTTTGCTGACCATGGACATGACCACCAAGGAAATAACCGCGGAATGGAAAACCACCCCGTATTAGGATTTAATTATAGAATATCTGAATTACATGCTGCTGTTGGTTTGGCTCAAACCCGCAGAGTGCCTATGATTAGAGAAGTTAACAATAAACATAAAAAGTTTATGATGGCTGAGTTAGGCAAAATACCTGGCGTTAGCTTTGCTACTATTCCTGATGCTGATGGTGATTCAGCTACTTTCTTAAATATGTTAATGCCTAATACTGCTGCTGCTATGGCTACAGTTGATGAATTTAATAAAAATGGTGTAGCTGGCTTTAATTATTGGTTTACCAATATGTATCATTTCATCAACCAATGGGATCATATTAAAGAAGGTCGCGTTGCAGCCAAAACCAACGTGCAACTGCTTGGAGCTCCCCAAGATTACAAAAACCTTGATTTACCTAAAACGCAAGAAACAGTTGGAAGATTGATTTCATTTGGAATTAAAGCAACTTGGACAGAAGAAGAATTAGCAGCATTGGTTGCAAAAATGACTACTTCAATTAAGGCAGCTTTAGGACAAACAGCGTAACAACTAGCCACAGATTACACAGATTTCACTATAAGTATGAAGTGTAATCATTCAAGGCGTGAATAAATTATGAAGTATAAATCCAAGTTATTTAGTTAAGGGAAATGTATTTAGTCAAAAAGCTTTCAAATTCTCTCAGTGTCCTCGGTCGTTGAGCGAAGTCCGAAAGCTTTCGGACGAAACGAAGATTAATAAGAATAAAAAGCTTAACTAAAAGACATTGTAAAATAATTTCTGAAAATAAAAAGTAAATCAGTGCCATCAGTGAAATCTATGGCTTATAAACAACATGCATAAAAATTTTAAAAGTATAGAAAAAACTGTATTTGGACGCGGTAGCTTTGCGCAATTAGCTGAAATTATTGCTCCAAAACGCAGCGAAAACAACAAATATTTTGTTTACATAGTAGATAACTTTTTTAAAGGAAAAGATTTAGCTAATAAGCTTCAAAATCAACCTGAAGATACAGTTTACTTTATTGATGTTGACCCACATGAACCAACTACCGAACAAATTGATCAATTACGCGATGAAATATTAGGCAGCAAAGGTTTGCCAAGTGGTGTAATTGGAATTGGCGGTGGCAGTATTATGGATATTGCCAAAGCACTTTCTTTGATGCTTTGTAATGAAGGTCCATCGCAAAATTACCAAGGATTAAACTTGATAAAAAAACCTGGAGTTTACCATGTTGGCGTTCCTACTATTTCTGGAACAGGTGCTGAATGTTCAATGACAGCCGTATTAACTGGCCCAGAAAAAAAACTAGGTTTAAAATGCGAATGGACCATCTTTGATCAAGTAATACTTGACTCTGAGCTTACTGCGACAGTACCTGTTGACAAATGGTTTTATACAGGAATGGATACTTTTATTCATTGTATTGAAAGCCGTGATGGTATTTTAAACAACGCTTATAGCATGGCTTATGGCGAACAAAGTTTAAAGCTTTGCCGCGATATTTATTTGGGTGAAAATGCTGGACAAAGTGCAGAAAACGATGATAAGTTAATGGTAGCATCGCTAATGGGCGGTTTAAGTTTGACCTATAGCGAAGTAGGTGTTTGCCACGCTTTGAGCTATGGTTTAAGCAAAATTTTTGGTGAAAAACATTGTTATGCCAATTGTTTGGCATTCCAACATTTGGGCGATTATTATCCAGAGGGTGTGGCTGAATTTAATACCATGTTAGCTAAACACAATATTACTTTACCTCAAGGTTTAAGCAAAAATTGGAGCGATGCTGAAATAACAGCTATGGCACATGTAGCCTATAATTTACCACACATGTGGAACCATGCCATTGGAACTGATTGGAAAGAAAAAGTAACTATTGAAACCATAGAAGCTTTGTTTAGAAGAATGTAAAAGATACTGATTGGACACTGAGCTTGTCGAAGTGGTTATAAGGTCTTATTTTTCTACTATTGGCAAATATTCGTTTCGTCAAGCTCAACAATCACGGACATTGAGTTTGTTCGATAGCTATCGGACGAATTTTTTTTTGTAAACTAAATTAAACTTAATCAATTAGCAGTTCATCAATTGTTTAACAATCATTCATTTTAAATTATTTAAAAGTTGAAAATAAAAGAAGTTAATAGCCACCACGATTTAATTGAATTTATAAACGTTCACCGTACCATTTATAAAGGACATAACGATTGGATATGCCCGCTAGATAAAGACATTATAAAGGTTTTTGATAGAGAGGAAAACATATATTACAAAAATGGTGATGCTAAGCAATGGATTTTACAAGATAATGATGGTAAAAACATTGGAAGAATAGCGGCTTTTTTTGATAAAAGCCACTTTAAACCAGGAGAACACGTAGGAGGAGTTGGTTTTTATGAATGTATTGATAACTTAAATGCATCTAAATTACTATTTACTACTGCTTTTGATTGGTTAAAAAAACACCATGTCGACACCGTTTTGGGCCCAATTAACTTCGGAGAAAAAAATGCTTTTTGGGGCTTGATGGTAAGTGGATTTAAAAACCCTTCATATAAGGAAAACTTTAATTGGCCTTATTACGAAAGTCATTTCTTAGCAGCTGGTTTTGAGCAACATACAGAACAAACTACCAGTGAAATTACTTATAAAGACTTTGATTTTGAGCGATTTAAAAAGCTTTCGGAAAGGGTTATGAAAAACCCAGACTATACTTTTGAGCATTTTAAAATGAATAAAGTAAAAAAGTATGCTGCCGATTTTACTGAAATATACAACCAAGCTTGGGCACATAGACCAGATTTTTTTCCAATGACCAATGAAAGAATAATGGCTGAGTTAAAACAACTGAAGCCCATTATTATGGAAGATGCCATTTGGTTTGCTTACGCCAACGGAAAACCAATTGGTTTTTATGTAAGTGTATTAGATGTAAACCAAATTTTTAAACAAGTAAATGGCAAACTCAATTGGTTAGGAATGTTTAAGTTTATTTGGTACAAAAACTTTGGACAAGTTAATAGAATTAGGGGTGAGGTGTTTGGCGTAATTCCCGCTTATCAAGAAAAAGGAATTGAAAGTGGTATGATTATAAGCTTATACGAAGCAATGCAAAAACACCATAAAATAAACACATCAGAACTAGGTTGGATAGGGGATTTTAACCCAAAAATGCATGGATTGTTTGAAAAACTAGGTGCCAAAACCACTAAAGTTCATAGAACCTATAAAATTAAAATAGCAGACCG
Source organism: uncultured Bifidobacterium sp. (assembly GCA_964529175.1). GTDB lineage: Bacteria > Bacteroidota > Bacteroidia > UKL13-3 > UKL13-3 > JAAFJM01. Next base: position 115,437 of record CAZGVO010000011.1, on the reverse strand, counting down.
TTAACGGACTGCTATTTTTTTGTAATGGAAAAACAAGTTATGTCTCTCAAAACGCGAAAATGAAGTATTTAATCACTAAAATTACCTTCTAAAGTCCAATAAATTTCATTTTTCAATACAGGTAAATCCCTCCAATTAATTGGCTTTAAATAAAATACAATATTCTTGTTGTTTTCAACACAACGAAGTAAAAGTGTGCTGTCTTGAAAGCGGTTAACATATTTAAATTTAGTTATATTTAATTGATAGTCTTGCAAGTAAAACTGTTTGTTAATGGTATCAATAAATAATTTATAATCTACCATCATTCCATTATTTTTTTGAAAAATTATATAATTATTACTATGAATAAATACTCGTTTAATCGATGCATCAAATTCAGGAATAATATTTTTAGATACCACACTGTCAACTTTATAAGCACCTTGAAATTTATTTGTAACAAGCTCATTATCAATACTTTTATTACTAAAATATGGCAATACAGCTTCAGTAAAAATGGTCATAACTACTATTGTTTTTAAAATACTTTTATAAAATGTACTGTTTTTTAAAAAAGGTATTTCCAAAATAACTGGCAACTGCACCATTTTGTTATTTATAAAAAATTGATACAATAATTTAAGCTGAGTTTTTAAAAGAATCAGGCTTAAAAAAAGTAAAAATAAAGAATACAACTTAACCGAAATATTAAAACTAAAATTAACTGCAACAATATTTACTAGCAAACCAACCGATAGCATTAGTCCTAAAGTTCTGGTTCTTTTGTATAAAATTAAACAAGCTGTTAATATTTCAATACCACCTAATATATTATTGTATAAATTAGATGTACCCATGGTGCTCCAGTATAAAATATCCTTGCTAAGAGAACCAAATTCAGAATATAGAATATTAGGCTCTGGTAAGTAAAATTGTGTTTTAAATACTTTATCAAATCCATATTTTACCAATTGCATTGACAAATAATAACTTATTATTTTATGACTAATTGAATGAAAATTGGTACTGGTTTCGAATACCTTTTTTGAAAAGAAAAATAATGTAGAAGTAATTAGGAATGATAATAAAAACAAGCAAAGAACCAATATATAAAGGGTAATAGAGTCTGAACTTATTTCGTAATTAATAAGTTTTAAACTGAAAATTTTGGAACTTATAAAAATAATAACCTTTTGAAAAACAAATGCAGTAAATGATTTTTGAAATGGAAATAAAACAAATGGAAACGGAATAAATAATATACCCAATAGGGCTAATAAATTCAATTGAAAGGTGAAAAACTTATTCATGAAATTATTAGTAATTTAGCCTTTTTTTGAGCTTTTGATTTAATAAAACAAATAGAATAGAAGCTAAAATTATTGAAATAAATATTGATAGTAAATTGAAGTTATTGTTGTTATTATCAAAGAAAAATGCATTGATAAAACCTTTTTGCTTTTTTTTCGACTTTACTTTTTTCAAATTATCGTAGCCAATAAACTTAACAGTATCCATACTATTGGCGAAATTATACGAGGTTTTTAAAACATCTTTTATACTGTCAAGAGCGTGTTTTTTACAAAACAAAGGGTGGTTATAAACCGTATCTCTTCCGGGCCTCCATGCTCTATACTTTTTACTAATTGCCCTCATACAATAATTACTTGTTACCATAACAACAGCAGTATCATTTAAATAAATTAGGCTATCTAAGGCAGCCTCCTCTATAGTAGGTTCAGGAGCCATTCCAAAGTTAGAATTTGGTAAATCAAACAAATTTTCTTCGTAAGCATTTTTAAAAATTTCCATATTTCCACTATGGCTTTTAAAAGCAATCAATTTAGTTTGAGCTAAAACTAAATTCGTAAAAAAAATTAGATGGATTATAAATAGATATTTAATAGATTTTAGCATTTGGTATACAAATTTTTATTTCCAAATATAAATAAATAAGCATAGAAAAAGAGGCGAAAAGCGTTTTCTGTTGGCGTTGTAGAGACGTTTAATTAAACGTCTCTACAAAATTCAAAACCATTCCAATAATTATTTATTTTCAATCAGGTTTCCTTTTAAATTGTATTTAAACGAATTACCTAAGTTATCTTGGGCGGTTATATAATCAATATGTTCATAAGGTATGTCGTGTTTATTGGAAAAATCAAAATAAATATGCTCATAAATTAAAGGTATAATTACTTTTCCAGTTGTATCAATTATGCCAAATCTATCATTTTCTTCTATTTTACAAATACCATCAAAAAATCTATTTATTTCAAATCTTTCTCCTTCGGTCATGTCCTTCACCCCTTCAGAATGAATATTATTTTCAAACTTCGGTTCAATAATTACCTTGCCTAATGAATCAATAAACCCTAATTTGTTTCTGTAAACAATTGGGTAAATTGGATTTTGACAAGAGAGTAATGTTTCGTTATATTCCAAACCAACATAATCATAAATAAGAGGTAAAATAACTTTACCATTTTCATTTATTAGTCCTTCTTGTTCATGAAAAAAGATTAGTTCACTTCCATTCAATATATTTTCAGTTGAAAAATTAAAAACATTTGGATAAAAATTCCCCCATTGATCAACAAAATTTTTGTGTTGATAACCAAACAAATCTTCCATTGTTAGATTATAAAAATTGTGGTAATGTAAAACATTGTTTTTTTGATTACTTACTAAAAAGTCAAAATAATATCTTTGCTTATCCAAAACACTTCCAACTACCTTATAGTTGTTAAAGCTACTATCAGGATAATATAAATACCAGTAATTTATAATAATTGAATCGTCTGAAGGATGGTAATAATAAGGAGTTTTTGGATTAATAAGAGAAAAAAAAGGAGCAGACCTTGCAATTGTAGCCAAGCCAAATTTATTGAAGTTTCCGATGCTGTGATAAATTGGAGGTGTTATGCAGATGGTATCTGAATAATTTTGTATGTTGATTTGCTTTATTCCGTAGCCGTCACCATTACCTAAACCATAATAAACAAATGATTTTTGTGCCTTTGCAGTAAATAAAAATGCAACTTGAATAAGAATAAATAAACCAATAGTTATTTGATGTTTTTTTACAAGCATATCAAAGGCAATATAAAGATTTTTGAAGAAAATAATTCTTACTGTGCGGGAAATTGTAGAGACTTAACAAGTTACGCCCCAACAAAAAAGACGTTGCACGCAACGTCTCTACAAAATTCAAAACCATTTCAATAAACACCCAAACAAAACATTTTAGGTTTGGTGTTTATTTTATTAATATTGTTATACCATGAAAGCCAAAATAATCATAATTGTACTCTTTACCCTAAGCTTTTGCATTAGTTTTGGTCAGGTAAAAAATAAAAAATCTTTACCACCTAAACCACCAACTGACAAAATGGTAAACGATTGTAATTGTTATAAAATAAAAAATATAAATACCACTAAACTACTTCAAAATTATCCATTCAACCAAGCTAAAACCATTATGGTGGTAACTTTTGAAAGCTATTTCAGGCTAAATTCAAATTTTGGTTCAACTAGTCCTGCACTTATTCAAAATGATAGTTTGGTAAAAAAGAATTTAAAACAAATAATAACACTTGATAGCACACAGATAAACCAATTAACAAATATTATATTTAACTATGGTGAAGGAAAACGTTGTTATGCAAATGCTAGAACAGTGCAAGGTTGTTATTTTCCTCGACACGCCATTGTTTTTTTAGATTCTAATAACAGGGTGATTGACTTTTTTGAAATTTGTTTTGAGTGCAATTCTTATGTAACAAAAGACAAACTACTTGAAAACAGTTTGTCAAAATGTAACAATCAACTTAGCTTAATAAAAAAGTATTTTGAACAAATAGGTATAACCCATTGGAAAGATACTAAAAGGAATAACGCCAACTTTAAGAAATAACAAACCATTATTTACCCACTATTTTTTTATAAACCATAGGTTTCATTAGGTCAACCCACATTTTATACATGGCAGCACTTGGGTGTAAACCATCGGAGGCTACTAATTCAGGATTGGTTAAACCCATTTGCGAAATAGGCGTAATGTTCATATAACTCACATTTAATGAATCTGTTATGTTTTTATTAATTTGATTGTAACTTTCAAGTTGAGCAGAAATGGTGCTTTGGTTATTTTTACCAAAAGGAGTGAAACCATAATCGGGAATAGAAACCACAAAAACCTTGTTGGTATCAAAATTAGCTAATGCTATGGCTTTGTTTAAAAGTGTTTTAAATTCAGTTTTATAGAGTTCTATGGGTTTATTTTGGTATTGATTGTTCACCCCAATTAAAAGCGAAACCAAGTTGTACTTTTTATCCAAATTTTGATTATTGATAGCATCAATCAAATTGGTGGTTGTCCAGCCGGTGGTGGCTATAATTTTTACTTCATTAAATAAAATGGTATCGTTAGTCAGCGCTTTTGCCAATTGATTAGGGAAATTTTCCGCAAATGCAACACTTTGCCCAATGGTGTAAGAGTCGCCAAGGGCTAAATAATTTACTTTAAAAGTATCAGATTGTGGTGTATTGGGTACAATTGGTTGGCTAATGGTAGTGGTTTGTTTGCTACAAGCACTTAACACTGCTGCCAAACAAATTATTTGAAAAAACTTCATACCATCATATACGTTTTAAGGCGTCAATTAGTTTTTAAGGTTAAAAACCATTCAAGCTCACTGATGAAAATTAATTTTTCCTCCTCATCATGAACTGTTACTGAAATGGTTACCAATGCACGTTTTTTAGTTTGCAAATCAGTTATTACAAGTTCTTTACTGGTATTTTTAAATTCAACTTTGGCATAAATAGCCGAAAATGCAGGTTGTTTATACTTGGTTTGTGTACTTCTAAGCAAAGGAATAAACTCATGTTGAAATGCTTCAAAATTTTGAAGTAAAAACTGTGCGCTTGTAGCTTCGGCAAGCGAAAAAATAACTGCTGCATGCACACTATTAAAGTGATTGAGCAAATTAGGGGTAAACGGAATGGTATAAATAAAACCTGGCTTTTGGCTAGGCAAAATATTTAAAATTTGATTCAGTTGTAAGTCTAAAGGTGTCATAATTAAAGCGTAAATATAAAAAAAGCCAACTCAAAAATGAATTGACTTTTGTATGTAATCAAAAAATAATCTTTTATAGGCTTTCTGCCACCACTTCTTTAACCTGAGGAACCATGCGGGTTAACAATCCTTCAATACCGCGTTTTAAAGTTACCGTAGATGAAGGGCAACCGCTACAAGAACCTTTCAATTCAACAGTTACCAAGCCACTTTCCTCGTTAAACGATTTAAACGAAATCATTCCGCCATCGTTTTCAACTGCTGGTTTAATATAAGTATCTAAAATATCTAAAATTTGAGCAACTATAATATTATCAGCACCTTGAATATTAGATTTATCAGATTTATAGCTAATTGGTTCACCAGCTTCTACATAAGCCTTTAAAAATTCTTTAACAATAGGTGTAATTTCGTGCCATTCAGTTTCAGGACTTCTTGTAATAGTCACAAAATTATTCATAACAAAAACACCATTTACAAAACTAAATTCAAATAAACTTTTAGCTAGAGGAGAGGCGTTTGCTTTTTCTTTAGTTGGATAATCTTCGGCCTCATCAGGCAAAATCATTTTATTAAAAACAAACTTCATCGTTTCAGGATTAGGAGTTTGTTCAGCGTATATATTCCAGTATTCAGTATTTTCAGTCATCTTATTTTTATTTAGTCTAATTAAGTTCGATATGCAAACATACAATTAACATTTATATTCAGTCAAAAGTTTTTATGATTTTTTTAGCCCACTCTCAGGCGTTAGAAAAAAGCAGAAGCCAAGCATCAGTAAATTAATTTCGTAATAACATAAGGAGTGTTTTATTAATAAATGAAAATACAGTGGTAATTTATATAGGATATTACTTGGTAATATATTCCTAAATTATATAATATAAATATCTATTTATCAATAATATATAGCATCATATCTATTTATCCACTTTTACTTTTAATCTAGCCAATTCTTCGTCCATTTTTTGCTGAATTTCGTTCATACCAACTTGGGTTTTTAGTAAAATACTATCCAATTCGGTAAAATGCCTTAATTCATCCATAAATAGCTTATGATAACTGATAACTGAGGCTGTGTTTTCCTTGAATTGCTCCAGATGGTTAGCCAAATTTTTGATATTATTGATTTCATTATCAATATTTAACGAAGGTTTTTCAGTCTTTATCATTTCGCCTTTTCCTATCATTAACCAAGTGGCATCAATAGTAGGGTAGGTGTGTAGTATTTTTTGTAAAATATCTACTCCAGGCTTATTTCTTCCTGATGAAATATGGGTAATTACAGGTAAGCCAACACCCAATTCAGTAGCAAATATTGATTTAGAGCCGCAAAAACGCTCCATTATTTCACATACACGTTTGTTAAGTTTATCCATATTGAAAATCAGTTATATAGCACATTTGTAAAGCTGCAAATTTACAAATGTTTAGCGCAAATACAAATGTAAAGCACGTGGTTTACATTTGTGTTTTAAGCTACTAAACAATAATTTCAGCTTTTTAGTGTTAATATACTCTTTATTAATTGTTTATGGATATGTTTTAGGCTTAAAATGCCTCTATTTACAATAGTAAATACATTTGTAAACCCTGTAAATAATCATAAAGATTAGTCAAAATGTGATTGTATTATTATAAAATTAAGAAGTGAAATTTGGTAGATTTATTTAGCACCTGACAATTGCGTATAAAATTTTATATTTGAAAAATAATTATGAGCAACAACGATATTTTTAAAAAACTACGCGTAGCACTTCATTTAACCAATGATGATATTATTGCAATTTTAAAATTGGTGAACTTTAATATTTCCGCAAGTGAGCTTGGCGCATTTTTCAGAAAAGAAGATCATCCAAAATACAAGGAATGTGGCGACCAAATAATGCGTAATTTTTTAAATGGATTGGTAATTCACTTGAGAGGCCCAAGAGAAGACGGAAAAGTAATTGACTAATTACCTTTAAAAAGTGTAAATAAATAGCTTGAAGTTTGTTTTAGGCTATTCTTTCCATAAAAAAGGAAATAATACATAAGCCAACGCTGCCACCAAAACATTCATAGCTACTAAAAGGAATAAATCAGTATAAATTAGGCTTACATCTATGCCATCCATGGCTTTTTTACTCGATTTGATGAGTAAAAGCAAAAATGGAATAATAATAGGGAAACTTAAAATAGGCATAAGCAGGTTTCCGTTCCCGCTTTTTTGCGCAATGGCCGAAATCATGGTAAAGGTAAATGCAAAACCAACGGATGCTAAAACCAATATTAAACAATAAAACCCTAAACTATGAATAGGGTTGCCTAAAACAGTGCTGTAAAACAACAAGGCAATAAAACTGAGTACTAAATTTAAAATGGCACTGTAAATTGATTTTGCTAAAATTAAATGTTCTGGTAAAATTAAACCATGAAAGTAAAGCATTTTACCTTTTGATTCGGCTATAAAACTTTTAGCAATGGCATTGATGGAACTAAATAAAATCAAAACCCAAAAAATGGCGTTCCATGTAGGTAAATTAAGCATTTTAACCGAAAGCGACACGGTGAAGATAGACGAAAAAACATACAATAAAATTCCATTTAGAGCGTAGCGCTCGCGCCATTCAATAAGCAAAAGGTTTTTTATCAATTGTTTTATTTCTTTCATTTTTTATGTTTTGTAATTTATTATCCCATTTTAATAGTCATGTCGAGCGTATTCGATATTTTAAACATGTTCTCAACTACGCTCGAACTGACTTTGTAGTTTCGTCCAAGGTTGGTGTCCTCACCAACCTTTATCATTTTACTCCAACCCTAATAATTGTTTGAAATTATAATGAATTTGGGTGTTTTCGTAAATTCCACCAAACAATTCAGCTCCAGGGCCAAAAGCAAAAACAGGAACCATTATTCCTGAATGACCTCCAGTAGAATAATTAGGCTTAAATTGTTTTTTATTGTCTTTGTTTGGATGTAAAGAAAGTCCACCAGTTTCGTGGTCTGCTGTAACCACCACTAATATATCTCCTTGTTTTTGAGCATAATCTAAAACCGCATTAATGGTTTGATTTAAATCGTACAATTCTGTTTTCATGTACTCGTAATTATTATCGTGTCCGCCCCAATCAATTTGACTTCCCTCAATCATTAACATATAACCATTTTTGCTGTTATTTAACTGACTGATTGCATGCATAGAAGCAAGTTTCAAAAAATCATTTCTGCCATCTAGTTTACGTTTCATGCCATCGTAAGCTAAAGTGTAAACTTGTTTGTTGCCACTAAACGGCTCAAAATTATTGGTAGTATCGGTTTTTACAATAAAACCATTCAGTTGCAATAACTCAGTTAAATTCTTTTTATCTTTTCTATCGGTAATAAACTTGGTTCCACCACCAATAGCTATATCGCAATTACCTTTTAATAAAAATTCTGCAATATCATCTTCGCTTTTGCGCGATGAAACATGTGCATAAAAACAAGCAGGGGTTGCGTGTGTAATAGATGAAGTAACAACTACACCAGTTGCCATGTTTTTCGTTTTCATCATTTCAAATAAACTTGGATATGGCAATGAATCAGTTCCTACACTAATTCCGTAATTGAAAGTTTTTTTACCAATGGCAAAAACAGTAGCACCAGCACCGCTATCGGTTACGTAATTATCGTCCGATGAAGTTTTGCTCATGCCAATTACCTTAAACCTTTCAAAAGCATTGCGGTCGCTACTTTCGCTCATGGCTCCACTAATTTGAGCAAGCCCCATTCCATCGCCAATTATAAAAATCACTTTTTTAACTTTTGGCTTTTTAGCTTTTTGGGTAAACGAATAAGATCCGCCAATAGCAAGCAATACAAACAGTATTACTCCAAAACTGAATACATTTTTTTTCAATTGTTTAAAAAATTTATTGGGTTCAAATATAATAGCCTTATTCAATTCCTTATTCTTGCAGCGTAAATTAATTATTAATTATGGCAATTAGACTATTTGTAACAGGCGGAACTTTTGATAAAGAATACAATGAATTAACAGGACAATTGTTCTTTAAAGATTCACATATCAATGAAATTCTGAAACTTGGCCGCAGCCGATTAGATTTAAGCGTTCGCACATTGATGCTAATTGACAGTTTAGAAATGACCGATACGGATAGAAATATCATATTGGAAAGTTGCCAGCGTTGCGATGAAAATAAAATAGTAATTACCCATGGAACCGATACCATGACCGAAACTGCTAAATATTTAGCTGATAAAATTCCAGGTAAAACTGTGGTAATAACTGGCGCTATGATTCCGTATAAATTTGGCTCAAGCGATGGATTATTTAACCTTGGAAGCGCTTTGGCTTTTGTGCAAAGCTTACCTGCCGGAATTTACATAGCCATGAATGGCAGATACTACGATTGGAACAACTGCAAAAAAAACAAACAAACTGGCTTTTTTGAGGAATTGGGGTAGGTTGGTTGATTAGTTAATAAGTTGATTAAGTGATTTATTATGACAGATAAGGAAAAAATGTTAGAATGGTGTAAAGTTTTGAGCTACGGTAAAAGAACTACTGTTGTGGAACGTTTTTTTGATGAACTTGAAAAATTAGGTATTAACTATGACATAGGAATCAACGCGAATGAACATATTCATGATTTTGAATTTAGGTTCGATGGTATAAACGAAAAAATAAAAAATAAGGAATTATTAAATAAAATTTATCGATTAACTGAAAAGTATGAAAAGGTAATAAATGATACTTGCACTAATTGTGGAATAAAAATGGGGTATGGAGATTATTTATGCAAAAAATGCTATTTCGAACATCGTAATTCATTTTCTTATCTCGAGATAAGCCAATTAGGTTTTTCTTCAAAGGAGAATTTAAATTATGATAATAAATCTACTAGGAGTTTTTATAAATGGGACGAATTTTCAGAAGCTTCTTTTGAAGAAGAATTGTACAATAGTAGTCAAGATGATTATCCGGAATTATTGGAACTACGTTTTAAAAAAGTAAAAATTTCTAAAAACGAAATGGAATATCCTTACAAACAAAATTATATACATATTTATACATGGCATGAAGGATTTTTTGAATTATTGAAAAATGTACCTGATTTTTTGTTTAAAAATATTTCGAATAGTAAGAATGATAAGTTAAAAAGGGATAACTTTTTTAATTCACTAAATGACTGTAGGATTTGCGGTTATAAGGCAGTCAATCAAGACGGTAAGTGTTTGGTTTGTAAAATGTATGGATATAAAAAAGTACTAAATGAACGTGATAAAGAAAAATATGCCAATGTAGAAGAATGGTATAAAGATGTTCAGCTAGAATACTATTTAGATTATAAACATAATAAGTATAAATATCCTAGAAGAGAAAATGAATTTGAAAAGGTACCAAATCACAAATTGTTATTTACAAAAGAAGAACTAAAAGAGTTTACTAAAACGAATTTATCGCAAAGGAAAAAATTTGACTTTTAAAACAGCAATTGTTTTAACACTATAACTCATTTAAAAAATCTTCAGCATTTCTGGCTTTTTTCTTACCAGCATGTATCAACTTCATTTCATCAACGGCCTCTTTTAATTCAGCTATCAATTGTGCTTTTTGCTCAGTTACAGGTTTTGCTTTTACGTAAGAAATACTTCTTAAAACTTCTAACAAGGAAGCTGCTTTATTATCAGGAATATCTAACAATATTTTCATATTGCAAATAAATAAATTATTGCCAAAAAAGTTTGAGCTTTTCAAGTTTAAATAATAATTCCAAAACAAAAGCTCAATCATAATTCACAAATCATAAATCAAAAATCAAATATTAGTTTTATTTTGCGGCACAAGTATTTTATCAGTATTAATGAAAGTTTTTAAATTTGGGGGTGCATCGGTAAAAGATGCAGATGCGGTCAGAAATGTCGCAAAAGTGTTAGGCAATTTTGCCAACGAAAATGTATTAATTGTTATTTCAGCAATGGGAAAAACTACTAATTTATTAGAAAAATTAGTAGAAGCCTATTTTAATAAAACCGATGCTAAGTACTCAACTTTTGAGGAAATAAAGCAATTTCATTATAATATTATTGATAAATTATTACCACAAACGCAAAGCCACGCTTTTGACGATATAGAAAACATTTTTATTGAATTAGAATGTTTGCTAGAGGCGGAGCCTGATAATAATTACGATTACCATTACGACCAAATAGTTAGTTATGGCGAAATTATTTCTACCAAAATAGTAAGTACTTACTTAAACGAAGCTGGTTTAAAAAACCGTTGGATGGATGCTCAAAATTTTATCAGTACCGATAATACTTACCGCGAAGGAAAAGTAAATTGGAGTTTAACCAACGAAAAAATAGCCAAAACCTTAAAACCAATCGTTCAAAAAAAGATGGTTATTACCCAAGGTTTTATTGGTCGCAGTTCGGTTAATACCACGGTAACATTGGGCAGAGAAGGTTCTGATTACAGTGCAGCCATTTTTGCTTTTTGTTTAGATGCCGAAAGTGTAACCATTTGGAAAGACGTAGCCGGAGTAATGAATGCCGACCCAAAACGTTTTGCAGAAGCTGTGAAAATTTCGGGTTTGAGTTATAACAAAGCCATTGAAATGGCCTTTTATGGAGCAACGGTAATTCACCCAAAAACCATTCAGCCCCTTTTAAACAAAGAAATTCCTTTGTACGTAAAATCGTTTATCAATCCAGGCGATGAGGGCACAACAGTAGGGGTTTCTAAAGAAAAAGAAGACCAAATACCAACTTATATTTTCAAACAAAATCAAATGCTGATTTCTATAGCTAGTAAAGATTTTAGCTTTATAGTAGAAGAAAATTTGAGCAGCATTTTTTCATTGTTTGCAAGCTATGGCGTAAAAATAAATGTAATGCAAAATTCGGCTATTAGTTTCACCGTTTGTGTTGACTATAACGAGCACAAATGCAACGATTTAATAAACGATTTAGAGCAAAATTATAAAGTAAAATCGAACAGTAATTTAGAACTTTTAACCATTAGTAATTACGAATCGGCTGAGGCTAATAAATTTACCGAAGGAAAAAAAATATTGCTGGAACAACGTAATAGACGCTCGTTGCAATTAGTTTTAGCTTAAAAAAATAAACAAAAGCAACCTTATTAAATTTTAGGCTGACTTTTGCTTATATACAATTTACTGTTACTTTTGGCAGGCAATTTGTAAACCATATTTTATAACACATAACATAAATAAACCATGAAAAAAACGCTTTTAGTTTTACTGTGCTTAGTTACCCTGAGTGGTTGGGCACAAAAAAGTCAAATAGAGTCAGCTGCTCTATACTTTAACAATGCAGAAATGGAAGATGCTAAAAAAGCCATTGATGCCGCATTTGAACATCCTGATACTAAGGATAATGTAAAAATGCTTTATTTTAGAGCGGCTATTTACGATACCATTGCTACATCGAAAGATGAAAAAGTAAGAAAATTAGATATTGATGCTGCGGAAAAATGGGCTTTGGCGGCAAAACGTTGCTTAGAGTTAGATAAAAAAGAAATTTACAAAGAGCAAATTGAATACAATATAGTAAATGCTGCATTTGCTTGTAATAGTGCTGCTTACGAAGCTAGCCAAAGAGGTGATTATGCAAAAGTTCAAACTTATTACCAATTGGTTATTGATTTAATTCCTTTTGATAAAAATGGAGATATGAAAAGCAACAACTTAACCGAAAAGTCAATTGTTTTCAATCAATTTTATTTTGCTAACAAAGAAAAAAATAAAGACGATCAAAAAAGATACTTAAAACGTTTAATTGAATTAGACTACCAAGATCATTTGATTTACGCTTACTTAACCAATATTTACTTAGAAGAAGGTGATACTAGTTTGGCTATTAGCTACTTAGAAAAAGGAAGAACTTTGTTTCCTGAAAAGAAAGATTTAATTGGCCAAGAAATTAATATATACATAGCTCAAAATAAACTAGACGTATTGATGCAAAAAGTGGAATTAGCTAACGAGCAAAAACCTGATGATCCAGATTTGATTTATACTAGAGGAAATCTTTACGATAACGCAGCAACAGGCGCTACCAAAGAAGCTCAAAAACTAAAAAAACAAGCTGACGAAGCAAACAAAAAAGCAAAAGCCGAAAAAAATGCAGCTACTAAAAAACAATTAGAAGCAAATGCAAAAGAAATAATGACTAAAGTGGCTGAGTTAAATAAAAAAGCTGCGGCAAATGTAGCTAAAGCGGAGGCTGATTACTTTAAAGCAATTGATTTAAACCCTGATATGATTGATGCGTACTACAATTTAGGTGCTATTACCAATAACAAAACTGCTGCAATTGCTGAAAAAATAAATACTATTGAAGCTAAAACACAAGCTGAATACGATAAAAAATACGCTAGCTACAAAAAAGTACAAGACAGTATTTTTAGAGTAGCAGTTTCACAATTTGAAAAAGTGGAAGAAATAGCGTTAGCCAAATCAGAAAAAACTCCTGAAGACAGAGCTAGCAAATATGCGTATTTAAAGGATGCGTATTATAGCTTACAAACAATTTATGCTGGTATGGGTGATGAAAATAAATCGAACGAATACCGTAAGAAAAAAGAAGAAGCAATTATCAATAGCAAGAAAAAAGGGTAGTACCTAAATTTGCTAAATACCATAAAAACCGACTATATAAAACATAGTCGGTTTTTTTACATCCAAAACTATTATTTAACATAATGTTAATTATAGGAATAAAATAATCCTCTGGATAATGATTGATTATACTTGTTATACTAATAACTAATTAATATATTTGAAAGGTAAGTTCTAGCTCATACTTACAAATTAATAATGTTAATTCCTAATTTCAATATACAAATCCTTTACAATCTAATACTTAAAAATAGAAATAACTTTTTAAGTATGGCGCTTGCCATTATACTTACATTAAATATTTCTTCAAAATTAAATGCACAAACCGTGTTTTGCCCGCCAAATATTGATTTTGAAAATGGGAATGTAAACAATTGGCAATTTTTTACTGGAACTTGTTGTCCAATAATAACAAATAATTCTACATCTGCAATTAATGGCCGCCACACGCTTATGTCTGGAACAGGAACCGACCCATATGGCAACTTTCCTGTAGTGGCACCTGACGGTGGTAATTATTCACTCAAATTAGGCAATAACATTGATGGAGCTCAAGCTGAAAGGGCTCGTTATTTTATCCGAATTCCAGCAGGAGTAAACAATTATAAACTCATTTTTAAATATGCTGTAGTTTTTCAAGACCCACAACATATTGCTTCAGAACAGCCGCGTTTTACAGTTAGTGCTGTAGACTCTGCAACAAACGCTCCTTTAAGTTGTGTAAACTTTAACTTTGTTGCAACATCTTCATTACCAGGATTTTTGCGTGTAGGTGCAACAGATGTTTATTACAAAAATTGGTCATCAGCTAATTTAGATTTATCGGGATATGGGGGCAAAACCATAGCTGTAAATTTTTCAACTGGCGACTGTGATCAAGGTGGTCATTTTGGATATGGTTATGTAGATGTAAACTGTGATGAATTTAAAGCATCCGTAATTTCATGCAAAGGAAACCCTATTTCAACACTTATTGGTCCTAGTGGTTTTACTGAATATAAGTGGTATGACTCTACTTTTTCAACTTTATTAGGAAGTAATCAAGTATTAAACATTTCAACACCTACTGTTTTTAATAAATTTAAATTAATTACAAAACCTTATCCTACTTTTGGTTGTGCTGATACCATTACCACCATTGTTAGAATTTCGGATTTAAAATTAACTCTCCAAAAAGATACATTAGTTTGTGGAAGTAACCCAATACAACTTACAAATACAGCTACGGTAAGTTCTTTTTTTCAACCTATTACTTATAGTTGGTCGCCTGCAAATGGACTTAGTTGTACCAATTGTTTAAACCCAATACTTACTCCTTTAAGTAACACTAAATATGTGCTAACTACTACCGATGTGAACGGCTGTGTGCAAAAAGATAGTTTTACGGTATCGCTTAGGTTAAATATTATAAGTCAACCTAAAGATATTTCAGTTTGCCCAGATAGCACTGCCAAATTTAATGTAGTTGTCAATAGCTCAATAGCATTTACCTATCAATGGAAAAAAAATGGTGTAAACATTATTGGTGCCAATGCTGATTCACTTATTATTTCAAATGCCAATTACAACGATACTGCAAATTACTCGGTATTAGTTACAGCTAACTGCGATAGTGTGCTTTCAAGTATTGCTAAACTTAAAATATTAAAACCAATTTTTGTTAAACAACCCATAAGTTTAATACAATGCCCAAATTCAAGAGCAGTTTTTAAAACTTCGGTAAATGGCGATACCAATATTACTTATCAATGGTTTAAAAGAGGGATTTTAATTGCCGGAGCAAACAAGGATTCTTTAGTTATAAATAATGTAACTAATGCAGATACTGGCTTTTATTATTTAAAGGTAAATGGAAAATGTACTTCTACAATAAGTGATACTGTAAAATTAACAATTTCGAGCACTATTATAATTAATCAACAACCCCAACCTATCTTGCAGTGCAGAAATACAGTCGCTGTTTTTAAAGTTAAAGCCATTGGCCCGGGAACTTTAAATTATATATGGAGAAAAGGCAATAATATTATTGCAGGTCAAACAAAAGATTCTTTAGTTTTAAACAATATAAATTATTTAGATTCTGGCGATTATTCTGTTGAAATACGAAGCTTATGCGATATAGTATTTTCAAATATTGTGAAGCTGTCGGTATTTAGAGGCACAACTATACTCAGTCAGCCTAAAAGTGTTTCAATTTGTAAAGATAGTAGCACCCAATTCAAAGTAATTGCTACTGGCTATGGGGTTGTATCTTATCAATGGAAAAAAAATGGAATAAATATTATAGGTGCTAATGCTGATTCGCTGGTTATAACTAATACTAACTTTAACGATTCAGCTAATTATACCGTTTTGGTTTCATCATATTGCGATAGCTTAGTTTCAAACATTGCTAAATTAAAAGTTTATATGCCCATTTTTGTAAAACAACCCAATAGTTTAATACAATGTTCGGGCTCAAAGGCTATTTTTAAAGCTAACGTAAATAATGATACCAATATAATTTACCAATGGTTTAAAAATGGAATTCCTATTTTAGGTGCAAATAAAGATTCGCTAATATTAAATAACATCAATAATTCAGATACTGGTTTTTACCAATTAAAAGCTACGGGCAAATGTATAGTTGTGTTAAGCGATACAGTGAATTTAAGTTTGTATAAAAATACCTTAATTACTTCACAACCACAAGCCATTAACCAATGTATTAATACAAGGGCTACTTTTTATGCAAAGGCCTTTGGGGCGGGTGTAGTAACTTACCAATGGAGAAAAGGAAATACCAATCTTTTAGGGCAAACTGCCGATTCATTAGTAATAAACAACATTAATTATAACGATACTGGAAACTATTCAGTAAAAATTAGAAGTTTATGCGATAGCGTGACTTCTAATATTATAAAACTTGCAATTATTCCCAATACAAAAATCACCCTTCAACCCCAAAGTATTACCCAATGTATAAATACAAGGGCGGTTTTAAAGGCTAAAGCAACTGGCTTTGGCGCGGTTACCTATCAATGGCAAAAAAATAATATTGATATTGTAAACGCCACATTCGATTCTTTAGTTATTAATTCCTTACAATCAACCGATAGTGGAAGCTACAGGGTAATTACTAGGAGCTATTGCGATAGCGTTATTTCCCAAAATGCACGAATTGATTTACATCCTATTCCACAACCCAACTTACCCCCTATTACTTATTTATGTGTAGAAGTAGGTAAAATTGGCGTAAGCGGTTTTAAAAGTCAGCTTTGGAGTACGGGCGACACTACGCCCTTTACCAATATTTTTTCGAATGGAAACTACTGGGTTAAAGTAACTAACAATAATGGTTGTATAAATTTTGATACCACTCAAGTGTTATTAAACTCATTGCCTTTGGTATATGCCGGAATCGATACTGTACTTTGCAATGAGTTAACCCTGCAATTAAAGGCTTCGGCTATTAACTACGATTCAATATTTTGGAAAGAAAATACTGATGGTACTTTTGAAAACAATAAATTATTTGCTGCCAAGTTTACTGCCACAACTAGTAAAACAGGAATGGTAACTTTGGTTTTCAATGGGGTAAACAGATGCGGAGTGGCGGCAGATAGCTTAACAGTTCAATATACTACTATGCCTAGTGCCAATTTTGAACTCAGTGATACATTAGTTTGTCAATATTCAAAACCAATTATAATTACTCCTGTTGACACTGTAGGAGTATTTTTAGGTGAACATATATTTAATAGATTATTTACACCTAATGTTACTGGCTTTTTTAAGGTAAAATACAATGTTTCTAGAAACTTTTGCAACAATAACAGTGAAAAAACCATTGAAGTAGTGGCTCAACCTATTGCTGATTTTAATTATAAACCAATAAATCCCAATATTGACAAACCAGTTCAGTTTGTATCGAATAGTAAATCTGCGAACAACTATATATGGACTTTTGAAAACACTATATTTAGTAACATACAAAATCCTATCTACCATTTCTTAGAAGAAGGCTTTTATCGCGTCCAACTTAAAGCCATCAACCGCATTTGTAGCGATACAACCTCTAAATTATTATACATTAAAGGTAGTAATAATATTTTTATTCCTAATGCATTTACGCCTAATCAAAATGGATTAAACGAAGAGTTTAGAGTATTGTACAAAAACTCAAAAGGAGCAGTTTTAAGTATTTATAACCGTTGGGGGCAATTAATTTTTACCAGCAATAATGTAAACAAAGGCTGGGATGGAACTTTTGATGGAAACCCTTGCCAAGAAGATGTTTACTACTATATTGTTGATTATACCAATAACGACAATGAAGTTAAACAACTTAAAGGTAATTTTACATTGATTAGGTAATACTAATTTTATGTGGATTTATGAAAAAAATGTACTTTAAAAATTAATTCATATACATTACATTGCGCCTTTATGATAAAAGAAGCAACATTAGAATACAACACCGAACGAAATAAATTAATACTTTCGGAATACGGACGCAGTATTCAAAAAATGGTAGATTATGCTACCCAAATAGAAGACATTGAAAAACGCAAAAAAGTAGCTGACGAAATATTAACCTTAATGGGTCAGCTTAACCCCCACTTGCGCGATATTGCTGACTACAAGCACAAACTTTACGATCATTTATTCATAATTTCTGATTTTAAATTAGAGCTTGATTCGCCTTATCCAAAGCCTACTAGAGAAACAGTTTTTGTGAAGCCTGAACCAATGAAATATCCGCAAAGCAAAATTTCGTACAGGTTTTATGGTAAAAATATTCAAAACATGATTAATAAGGTTACTGAATTGCCCGAAGGGCCTTTTAAAACCTCGTATATCAATGCCATTGGAAGTTTTATGAAAACCAATTGCCGCAATTGGAACGATGAAGTAATTGGCGATGAGCAAATAATGGCCCACTTAGAACAACTAAGTGATGGTAAAATTCAAATTAACGATTCGGAGGATATTGATTTTAAAGCGCAACAAATGCGTAGAATGAACAATAACCAAAACAACAATCACAGAAATAACAACAATCGTAATTTTAGAAATAACAACAATAATAACAACCACAGAAACAACAATAACCGCAAACCAAATAACAACAACCAAAACAACAAAAATCCTACTTTAGGAAGTAACGATAGCGGTTATAGAAAATTCAATAGTAAAGACAGATAATTGATTAATTTCCATGCACTTACAACGTATTATTTTCAACTTTAAAAACGGCATGGAAGCCCTGCTAACCAATAAGTTTAGGGCCTTATTAACTTCGCTTGGAATTATATTTGGAGTGGCTGCTGTTATAGCCATGCTTGCCATTGGTAATGGTGCCGAAAAACAAATTTTAGAACAAATTAAACAAGTTGGTTCCAATAATATTGTTATAAAACCCATTATTAAGACCAAAGAAGAAGAAAAGCAACTTAAAGAAAGTGGTATTGAACAAAAAAAGTTTAGCCCCGGTTTAAGTATGCATGATGCTGAAAACATTAGGCAAGTTTTGGCCGATGTAGAAGTAGTTAGTAGCGAAATAGAACAACAAACTTTATTTATTAGAGAAGGAATTAAACTTGGCGGCAAGCTTGTTGGCGTTAGTAACGATTATTTCCATTTGCTTGATTTTTCGTTAGTGAGTGGTAACTTTTTTAGTGATTTTCAATTAATAAATGCGCAACCAGTTTGTATTATTGGCTCCAAAGTAGCCTCTAAATTTTTCAATACCGAAGATCCAATTGGGAAAGAAATTAAATGTGGCAATAATTGGTTGAAAATTGTAGGTGTTTTAAATAATAAAAATGTGGATGAAGGCAACATGCAAAAGCTTTCTATTCGTAATGTTGACTTAGAAATTTATACTCCCGTAAAAACATTTTTATTGCGTTATAAAAACCGTGGTTTGGTAACTATTTCGGGCTTAAAAGCTTCGCAAAACCAAGAAGAAGGAAACAATCAAAATGCAACAGATAATAACTACCATCAGTTAGACAGATTAGTGGTTAAGGTGGCAAAAAGTTCTGAAATTGAAGCCACTGTAGATGTATTGCAACGCATTTTATTACGCAGGCATAATGGAGTGAACGATTTTGAAATTATTGTGCCTGAATTGCTTTTAAAACAAGAACAAAAAACCAAAAAATTATTCAATACCGTATTAGGAATTATAGCATCTATATCACTTTTAGTGGGTGGAATTGGTATTATGAATATTATGCTTGCAAGCGTTTTAGAGCGTGTTAAAGAAATTGGTTTGCGCATGAGTATTGGAGCAAGTAAGCGCGATATTGTAATGCAATTTATGGCCGAAAGCGTAACCATTAGCGTTAGTGGAGGCATTATCGGTATTTTCTTAGGTATTGCAATTAGTTTAATTATTCAAGCCGCTACCGATATTGAAACCATTGTTTCGCCAATAAGTGTATTTTTAAGTTTTACCATTTCAATCAGTGTTGGATTGGTGTTTGGAATTTTACCAGCCAAACGCGCAGCAATGCAAGATCCAGCTGAGTGTTTGAGATAATTTATTCAAAAAAATTTTATGCAAAAAATAGCCAATTATATTAATGGAGCGTTAGTAGAACCTAATGCAAAAAGTTATTTAGACAATATAAATCCTGCTACAGGAAAAGTATATTCACTTTGCCCCGATAGCGATGAAACTGATGTAGAACTAGCTTACCAAGCAGCAAACGCAGCCTTCCCTGAATGGAGCAATATGAGTGCCGATGGAAGAAGTAAAATTCTTTTGAAATTGGCTGCGCTAATGGAAGAAAATATCGAACAATTAGCCATAGCTGAAAGCATAGATCAAGGTAAGCCTGTTTGGTTAGCCAAGCTTGGCGAAATACCAAGAGCAGTTCAAAATATTCATTTTTTTGCTACCGCAATTGAGCATTATGCAAGCGAGTCGCACTCTATGGGAAGCCACGCCATTAACTATACTTTGCGCACTCCAATTGGTGTGGTAGGTTGTATCAGTCCATGGAATTTACCTTTGTATTTATTTACTTGGAAAATAGCCCCTGCCCTAGCTGCAGGTAATTGTGTAGTTGCAAAACCAAGCGAAGTTACTCCAATGACTGCTTACTTATTTTCTGAATTATGCATACAAGCTGGAATGCCAAAAGGTGTTTTAAATATTGTACATGGTTTGGGCGGAAAAGTAGGTTCTGCTATTGTTTCGCATCCAAGCATTTCTGTTATTTCATTTACAGGTGGAACTAAAACTGGTGCTGAAATAGCTAGAGTAGCTGCGCCCATGTTTAAAAAACTATCATTAGAATTAGGAGGAAAAAATCCAAATATCATTTTTGCGGATTGCGATTTTGAAAAGGCGGTAGCTGAAAGTGTTCGGTCATCGTTTACCAATCAAGGTGAAATTTGTCTATGTGGTTCACGTATTTTTATTGAAAAACCAATTTACGAAAAGTTTAAAGCAGCATTTATGGAAAAAACCAAAACCATGAAAGTGGGCAATCCCCTACTTGATGATACCAAAGTTGGCGCAATTGCTAGTAAAATGCATTTTGAAAAAGTATTAAGCTATGTTGATTTGGCTAAACAAGAAGGCGGAACCATTTTATATGGTGGCCATAAAATACAACTAGATGGCGAAAATGCGGAAGGTTATTTTATGGAACCAACCATTATAGAAGGTTTAGCGTATAACTGTAGAACTAATCAAGAAGAGATTTTTGGCCCTGTAGTTACCTTAACTCCATTTGAAACCAAAGAAGAAGTTTTGATGATGGCTAATAGCACCCAATACGGTTTAGCTGCTACCATTTGGACAGAAAATTTGAATACGGCTCATTACATGGCTGCGCAAGTTAAAAGCGGAATTATTTGGATAAACTGTTGGTTATTGCGCGATTTAAGAACACCTTTTGGAGGCATGAAACAAAGCGGTGTTGGCCGCGAAGGTGGCTGGGAAGCACTTAGATTTTTTACAGAACAAAAGAATGTTTGCATAAAGCTTTAATAGTGAAGTAGAAAGTATAAAACATGAATGATAAATTATGAAACGCATAATTTATCATTCAAAATACAATATTCAAAATTTAATTATTAAATGAAAAAAGTATTTCCAATTCTATTATTAGCATTGCTATTTAATTCTTGTTCATATCACACTGGCAATATTTCAACCGGCTCACATATAGATTGTCCGTTAATGTATATTGCCTCTGGCGCAGCAAGTACTACACGGTTTTTAGAAATTGGTGGTAACCATAAAGAGGCATTGATTATACAAGCTAAAAACGATTTATATCGCAAATTTCCATACACAAAAGGTGTTAAGCTTTCTAATTTTTCAGTTGATTATAAAAGCACTTTCTTTTTTCCATTTCACAGCACCAAAGTTACAGTTTCGGCTGATGTATATAATTGCAATATTGTAATTCAAGATAGTTTAGATAATCAGTCAACTTTTAGGGTAAATGGTTTTAAAATTGGAGATGATGTTTTTATTGAAAGTTATGACTTAGTAGAAATTAGCCCTGGTAAAATTATTAACCACTTGGCAAATAACATGGTACTAGTAGGCGATGAAGGAATTAAACTAGGCTACAAAGGAACAAAATTTAGTTATGCAAATGTTTATAGAGCTGTGAAAGATCCTGAAAACAAACGTTATTTTGGTTTTGATATAGGTGAAAAATTCATGATTTCGGTAGTTAATTTTGAAACTGGAGTTAAGTATAGAACGGAGTGCACCGTAATTGGTATTAATCAAAAATCGGCAGTTGTTGAATTCTTAAACTCAAAAGGAAATAAACTTAGAACTGTGGTTGAAAAAGAAAAACTCAACAAATAAAACGTATAGCACTATGAAAATAAAGTTATTAGCCATTGTCTTGTGTATTGCTTTTTATGGTAAGGCTCAAAACACCCCTCCTACTGTATTTATTAATTCGGCCAATGTTAATGAAATAAATAAAACAGTTACCATTAATTATAATTTGCAAGATGCACAAAATGATGCTTGCACAGTGTGGTTAAAGTACTCAAAAGATGGCGGAGTTTATTACGATTCCATTGCTGCTAATTTTCTTACTGGTGCCGTTGGCAATGGTGTTTCTGGAGGAAACAATAAGTCGCTTATTTGGAATTACTCATCTGTTAGTACCAATATTTACGCGAGCAGAATTAAATTATATGCGTCAGATAACCAAATAGTTAGTATTAATGATTTAATAAACCAAGTAGATAGTAATTTATTGCGAAGCAACTTAAACTATGTAGCTGGTGTAAGGCATTTAGCCACCTCTCCTGTTTTAATTAATAAAGTGCGCGATTCAATTGAAAGCAAATTTAAAGCAAATAATTTAGAAACCGAAAAGCAATCATTTACATTCAATTCACAAACTGGTATAAATATAATTGGCCGTAAGGCTGGAGTTTTTAACGAAGCAAAAACATACATTATTGATGCACATTACGATGGTGTAGCCAATTCTCCTGGTGCTGATGATAATGGTAGTGGAGTGGTTGGTTTGCTGGAAGCTGCGCGTATTTTAAGTAAATACAATTTTGAAAACTCCATTAAATTTATTGGTTTTGATTTTGAAGAATCGGGCTTAATTGGCAGTTTAAGGTATAACCAAAATGGAATTAAGTCCTATGAAACAATCAATGGTGTTTTAAACTTTGAAATGATTGGTTATTACACTAATAAAGTTAATTCGCAAAGCACTCCTGCTGGCTTTAATTTATTGTTTCCACAAACTTACAATGCTTTGGTAGCCGATAGTTTTAGAGGGAATTTTTTGGTGGTTTGTGGCAATACCAATTCTAATTTGCTTACCAATACATTTTTAAATGCAACAACCAATTATGTTCCTCAATTAAAAGCATTAAGTGTAGAAGTTCCTCAAAATGGGCAAATAGCTCCAGATTTTAGACGTAGCGACCATGCTTCATTTTGGGATAATAATGTAAAAGCACTCATGTTAACTGATGGTGCAGATACACGTAATAAAGCTTACCATACAGCAGGTGATTCAATAGGTAATTTAAATTTTACTTTTATGAGCAATATAGTAAAAGCTACCATTGCTACTGCGGCTACTTTAGCAAAACCTATTAGCGCAGGCTTTGCAGAATTTAATATTGCTCCATTAAGTAATAACGAATTACACAAACATCAATTTCCAGCCGAAGTTACCATTTATCCTAACCCCAATAATGGAATTTTGAATCTTACTATAAACGCTACAGAAAACTTGGTAACTCAAATTACTATTTTTGATTTAGCAGGAAATGAGGTTTTTGCGAAGCAATTATTTATAAAAAAAGGTAATGATAATTATACCATTAAACTTAATAATTTAAAAGCTGGTAATTATATTTTATTGATAAAAGAAGGTGATGCAACTTTAAGTAAAGTGCTTACAATTAATTAATTACACTTTACAACAACAAAAATGGCTGCTCTAAGTATTTAGGCAGCCATTTTTGTTAAGTAAGTTAATATTAGTGTTGGTGGTCAGGGCCAAATATTTCAGTTTTATGGCCAAAATGATGTGCAAACTCTCTAATTTCATCTGCTACTTCTTTGTTATTAGTAGCTCTTTCGTATGTGTCGCCTAAGGTAGCAAGTGTTTGAAACATAAATAAATTCATTTCGTCAACTTGCATTTCGTTTGTCCAAAGGTCAATACGCATGGCATTTTGTTGCAAGCCATCAAATAATGAAAGTAAAACAGCTTTTGCAGGTTGTTGTCCGTCAAAATCAGCATCATCAGCATCCCATTTTATCATGGTTGGCATATTGCTGTTATCTATCTCTACATCTATTCTTATTTGCGATTTTTTCATTTCTTGTTTAGTTTATAGTTCTTAGTTTTTAGTACTTAGTTTTGGTCGCTGAGCGAAGCCGAAGCGTTATTATTTAGTTATTACTTTTAGATTTTTAATTATTTAAAATATCTTTTATTCATACTTAACTTTTCACAAAATTGCATTCAAAATCCATAATTCAACATTCATAATTTAAAAAAAGCTTTAGCTTATGGCTTCAATTAAATCTTGCTTGGTAATAATATGCACTTGATTCATTAGATCTTTAACTAATACTGCAGCATTATCTTTGGTAATTAATCGCGAAACTTCTTCCATGCTAGCTTTAGCATCTACAAAAGGAAAAGCAGGACTCATTACATCACTTACCATTTTTTGTTTCAATTCATGGTTTTCCATTAACATGCTAAACAAAGTGGTATCATTTAATGAACCAACAAATTCGCCAGCCTCATTGGTTACAGGCAATTGCGAAATGAAGAATTTTTTCATTAGTTGAACAGCTGCACCTACTGTATCTGTAGTTTTAGCAGTAACTAATTTTTGGTGTTTATGGCTTTCAATTAAGTTAATTGCTCTGGTTTGTTCAGTTAATAAAAATCCTCTATCACGCATCCAATCATCATTAAACATTTTGCCTAAATAACGTGTTCCATGGTCATGAAAAATAACCACTACTACATCGTCCTTTTTAAACATATCCTTCATTTGCATAATTCCTGCTAAAGCCGAACCAGCTGAATTTCCAACAAAAATTCCTTCTTCACGCGGAATTCTGCGGGTCATCATAGCTGCATCTTTATCGGTTACTTTTTCAAAATGATCAATTAAATCAAAGTTTACGTTAGCAGGTAAAAAATCTTCTCCAATACCTTCGGTTATATATGGATAAATTTCATTTTTATCAAAAATACCAGTCTCCTTGTATTTTTTAAATACTGAACCATAAGTATCAATACCAAAAGCTTTAATATTTGGATTTTGCTCTTTTAAGTATTTAGCAGTTCCGCATATTGTTCCACCTGTTCCCACTCCAACTACTAAATGCGTAATTTTCCCTTCTGTTTGCTCCCAAATTTCGGGGCCAGTTTGTTCGTAATGTGCTTGAGAGTTGGAAAGGTTATCGTATTGATTTGGCTTCCAAGAATTAGGTATCTCATTAATCAATCTACTTGATACTGAATAATATGAACGAGGATCTTCTGGCTCTACATCTGTTGGACAAACAATTACCTCTGCTCCAAATGCTTTTAAGGCATCCACTTTTTCTTTACTTTGTTTATCGGTAGTAGTAAAAATACATTTATAACCTTTAATAACAGCTGCTATGGCTAGCCCCATACCAGTATTTCCGCTTGTTCCTTCTATAATAGTTCCGCCTGGCTTTAATCTTCCATCGCGTTCGGCATCTTCAATCATTTTCAATGCCATTCTATCTTTTATGCTATTACCAGGATTTGATGTCTCTATTTTTGCTAAAACAGTGCAAGGTAAGTCTTTAACTATATTGTTTAGTTTTACCAATGGCGTATTACCAATGGTTTCTAATACGTTGTTTTTCCACATGTCGGCAAACTTAGCAATACTATACTTTAATACAAAACAATTTATTCTTTGTACTGTATTAATGATCTAGCGGACGCCTTTTAATCATACCACCTTTGGTATCTTTTACACTATTCATAACCACAAATGCCGTTGGCTCTATTTTTTCAATTTCTGTATTTAACTTGTTTAATTCCAAACGAGTAACAACAGTATAAATGATTTCAACTTCTTTGGTTTCGCCACGTTTTCCATAACCTCTTTTACCGCTGTAAACAGTTACACCTCTTCCCATGGTGGTAATTATCATTTCCCTAATTTCCTCACTATGAGTTGATACTATGGTTACGCCAATATACTCTTCAATACCTTCTACTATAAAATCTAAGGTTTTAGAAGCGGCCAAATAAGTAATCATGGAATAAAGTGCTACTTCTATGCCTAAAAAATAAGCTGCCGCACCAAAAATCATTACATTTATAATAATAATAATATCGCCAATGGTGGTGCCTAATTTTTTACTTAAAAAAATGGCCAAAACTTCAGTTCCATCAATTACAGCACCACCTCTAATAGCAAAGCCTATACCAGCCCCAAGAAAAAAACCACCAAAAACTGCCACTAATAAATTATCGTTGGTAATATTGGGAAAAGTAACCAACGCTAAAACAGTAGAAAGTCCCGTAATGGCCAAAGCTGTTTTTATGGCAAATTGTTTACCCATTACATTGTAAGCCAATATAATAAATGGAATATTTATACCAATTATAAGCATATAAAGTGGTATTTTGGTGATAGCTGAAATCAACAACGAAATGCCCGTTGCTCCTCCATCAATAAAATGGTTGGTGAGTAAAAATCCTTTAAAACCAAACGATGCTGAAAAAATTCCAACTGATATTAAAATGAAATCTTTGAGATAACGTTTAGCAACAATTGATAACTCACGATAACCTTTTGCCAATTCAAAACTTGATAAAACTTGTGGGTCAAATTCTTCGTTTTTATTTGGTTTTAGTGTTGTTCTGATGATTAAATTTTTCCAGAATGTATTCATAATGATTTAGAATAAAATTTTACAATATACAGATTTAAAGCATTTTACATAAATTATCTAATTTTATAAAATACAAATAATATACACTATTTTAATAATTCAATAATAACATTTTTATTTAAAACTTATTTTGATTTGCAATAATTCAATATAATAATTACGCAATTATGATTATTTTTACTAATGCGAAACGGCTTTTAAACCTACAATTGAGCCAATTAATGTAATAATAAAAAATACCCTCCAAAAGTCTGCTGGTTCTTTAAATATAAAAATTCCAACTAGAACAGTTCCTACTGCTCCAATTCCTGTCCAAACTGCATAGGCAGTTCCTATGGGCAAAGATTGTGTTACTTTATAAAGTAATAACATGCTTGCTGCCAAACATGTAAAAAAACCAACTAACCATAAAGAGGCAGTTGTGCCAACATTTTCGCGTGCTTTTGCTAAACATGTAGCAAAGCCAACTTCAAACAATCCTGCAATTACTAGTAATATCCAATTCATTAACTTTTATTTATTTAGCAAAATTAACTCAATTTTAAATTTGAGCCTATATTTTTATTTTACTACTCTTTAAATTTATTAGTTGAATTTTTATTCAAAAAAAATAAATGGCTAAACTAGAACTTACACAATATGATTAGTTAATAATTAAAATACTAAATATTAATATATTATAACTACTATTGAAACTATAAAATACCTACAAGTAGGTATTTTATAAACCAATTTATAACTATAATTTTGGCTAAACTTTAAAATATGAAAAAAACACTACTCAAACTGCTACTGCTATGTGCTGTATTTTTGGTTAACAAACAATTACAAGCTCAAACCAATAACAGCAAAGATTCTACCTCCGTATCTTCCGATGATGAGGATGACGAAGATGATGAAGAAATGCAAGCTGTTATTAAAGAGAAAGAACGCCTTGCCAAACTAATGGCTGCGGATTCTACCAAAAAAGCGTTAAAAGCTGCCAGAAATTCAAATAATAGTTCAAGTGAAATTACTTTTGGGAATAATTGGGCGCTTAGTATTGGCGCAGGTACATTGGGGTTTGGTGGAACCATTAACAAAAAAATCTCCAACCATTTTACAGTAAATTTAGGTTATTACAAAGGAAACTTAAACCAAAGTGCCGAAACCACATTTGGCAAAGACAAAGTTAGTATTGATGCCAACATAAAAGTGGGAGCAGCATTATTACTTTTCGATTATCATCCTTCCGTTAACTCATCGTTTAGATTTACCTTTGGCGCTGCTTATAACTTTAATAACTATGATGTGGATATTACACCAAAAGGAGACCAAAGCTACGGTTTAATTGTTTACAATAGTGACCAAGTAGGTAAAATAAATTTTGATATTAAAGGTGCAAACGTGGCTCCTTATTTAGGAATTGGATTTGGAAATGCGGTACCCAAAAGACGTATTGGTGTTGGGTTAGACTTAGGTGCATTTTACCACGGCAATCCTCAAACAAAGCTGAGTGCGACAGGTTCATTTGAACCAAGTAATAATGCTGAAAACAGAGCAACATTACAGCGTGCATTCGAAGGAAATAATGTTTATTTCTTTGTAAATTTAAAACTAAACATAAAGCTAATAAAATAATCGTATGAAAAATAAAATATACATAATAAGTTTATTGAGTTTGCTTGTAATAGCAAGCTTTCAATGCAAAAGCCCAGTTGATGAACTAAATAAGTTTAAGTTAAATTTAAATGGAAAACTTGCAGATCCTTTAGTAAAACTAAAGTTTAATTCAAATGATTTAACTAACCAAGAAGTAAAAAATGTAAGCATTACCATTTCTGGTCAAGATGCAAAACGCATTTTTGATGCTAACGGATTATATAATTTTCCTGCAAAGGCAGGCATTATTGATTTAATTTTAGATCCAAACGCCTACCCTACTAACGAAAATCCAATTATGTTTACTATAGAGGCAAATGCAGAAAATTGCGCGCCTATTAGACAAGATGTTTATATTTTCTCTAAAACCCAAAAAATTGAAGTAACTCTTACTTTTAAAAGCAATACAAATTTGCCAAGTAATATTAGTTTCAAAGCTGTTGATTTAACATTTTTAGGCAAAAAAGCCATTGATACAGTTAGTTTTGATTTAACTCGCGCTGATGGAGTAAAGTTTAAAGTAAAATACCCAACAGATGGATTAACTTTTATAAGACGCTCAAATAAAAGATTTAAAATTGGAGAGCAAATTAGAATAGAAGCAGAAACTAGAGATACTACCGAAATATTAGTAGATACTACCAAATTGGTAAAAGAAGAAATAAAAGAAATTATTGGTGTACAAACTTATAATGGTCAAGTAGTTAATGAGTATAAAGTAACGGGCTACAAAATGGTTCCAACACAAAGTGTTACTGTAAAAAAGATATTTTTAGGGTATAGAATAAAAGATACTGTTCCAATTTATGAAACACGCACTGTTATTGATACCATTCCGGTGGGTAATGTTAAAGCGCATATTTATAGCCAAAGCGATTTTATGGAAAATGGCTTTTTTGATGAGTTAGGAAATTATATTGAAAAACCACGCTATTTTTCAGGTGTTGTAGGCATGCCAGAGGTTTATTTATATGCTAATAACGATTATTACAATAGTGTAATTCCTGTTTATTCAAATGCAAATGGAGGAAGTATAATTGAGTGTACATTACCTAATAAACAGTTTAATAACTTATTTTATTCGGGCATAGCTCAGTCAGAAAAAGGTGATTACTACTACACTATAAAAAGAGCCATCCAATTGAATGATTTAAATGATTTTAAATTAACACCTGAAGGAAATTACACCTTTACCTTTAGAGATAAATTAATTGACGGAAAATATTTTTTATATAAAACTTCTGAAACAGGCTGTGGTTACAGTACAATTAATGTTCAAATGCCTTCAATTGACTTTACTACAGGCATTTATGCTCAAGTTTCTGTAAATGGAAAATACTCAAGTTACTCTTACAGCGTAAACGAAAAAATTTCAGAGTTTAGAGTTCCAACATTTAATGGAGACTATACTGTTAATTCATATGTAAATCACATGGATAATATTTGCGCTGGCAATCCTGCTTTATACCAAAGTTCCACTTCAGTTAATTTATGTAATTATTTAACCACACCATATAACTTTACAGTTTTATATAATAGCGAAGATTATATTAAAACACTACCTCCATTTTTACCTGTAAAACTTACAGCTAAAATTCAATGTAGTGGCGGTAATTATGTAATTCCTCCTGATTTAACTTTATACTACAGAAAAATTGATTGTTGGAGAGGTAATTTAGATTACGCAAACTACAGTTCAGTTAAATTAGTTGATGGTGCAATTAGTTCAAATGCATTTCAAAAAGACCAAACTTATGAAATACGTTACGATAGAGTTTCTGATTTAGGTAACGAACTCAGAATATATGATACCATTACTTTTAACAGCAATTTACCAAACCAAGTAATTAGAGACGAAGCCTCACAATATTGGGAAGGTACAATTAAGTTTAATGGACAATCATTTAATATTGATTTTGTGTTCGATAACCGTAAACTAAAATATAAAATTAATGGCTGTGGCGATTAATTAACTCAAAAAACTATAATCTAAAGCCCTCTTATCGAGGGCTTTTTTATGCCATCATTTTTCATAAAATTAATACTATAAAAAACCATAATAATAAAATATTTTCGTGGCAGATAGATAATCATGATTCAAGAAATAATTAAACACCAAATAGCTGCTGCTTTAAAGCATTTATATCAAATAGAATTATTTGATAATCAAATAGTTATTGAAAACACCAAGCCGGAATTTGAAGGCGATTTTACCTATGTGGTTTTCTCTATTTTAAAGCAAAGCAAAAAAGGTCCTGAGCAAACCGCTCAAGAAATTGGTGAATACTTAAAAACTAACTTTAGCCAATTGGCTAGTTTTAATGTTATAAAAGGTTTTTTAAATTTATCAATCAATAACCAATTTTGGTTTGAGTTTTTAAATAATACATATAATAACAAAGATTTTGGCTTTACTTTTGCCCATAGCGGACAAAAAATATTGGTAGAATATTCTTCGCCAAATACCAATAAACCTTTACATTTAGGTCATATAAGAAACAACTTATTAGGCTATTCAGTTGCCCAGATTTTAAAAGCAAATGGTCACCAAGTATATACTTGTAATTTGGTAAATGATAGAGGCATACATATTTGCAAAAGCATGTATGCTTGGATGCAATATGGCAATGGTGAAACTCCCGAAACTGCTGGTTTAAAAGGCGACCACTTGGTAGGTAAGTACTATGTAATTTTTGATAAACATTACAAACAAGAAATTGAAACTTTAATTGCTGAAGGATTGACCAAAGAAGAAGCAGAGAAAAAGGCTCCTTCAATAATTGCTGCGCAACAGTTGTTACAAAAATGGGAAGCTAATGATGAAGCAACTGTAAACATTTGGAAAACAATGAATGGATGGGTTTACCAAGGTTTTGATGTAACCTATAAAAAATTGGGTGTGCAGTTCGATAAATTTTACTACGAATCAAATACTTATATTTTAGGTAAAGACATTGTGCAGCAAGGCTTAACATCGGGTGCTTTTTTCAAAAAAGACGATGGTTCGGTTTGGATTGATTTAACAGCTGATGGATTAGACCAAAAATTATTATTACGTGGCGATGGAACTTCGGTTTACATTACTCAAGATATTGGAACAGCGGAATTAAAATACAAAGACTTTGATTGCGAACGTTCTGTATATGTAGTTGGTAATGAGCAAGATTACCACTTTAAAGTATTGCAACTAATTTGCAAGCGTTTAAACAAACCTTTTGCTGATGGTATTTACCATTTAAGTTATGGCATGGTTGAATTACCTCATGGTAAAATGAAAAGCCGCGAAGGAACAGTAGTTGATGCTGATGATTTGATTGATGAAATGATTGCTACAGCAACAGAAACCACAAAGGCTTTAGGTAAAACAGATGGCATTCCTGAAACAGAATTACAACATCTTTTTGAAACCATTGGAATGGGTGCTTTAAAATATTATTTACTTAAAGTTGATCCTAAAAAGAAAATGATGTTTAACCCTGAAGAATCTATTGATTTTCAAGGAAACACAGGTCCGTTTATTCAATATACCCATGCTCGTATCAAATCTATTTTACGCAATGCAGGAAGTATTGATTACACTAGTTTTGATTTTTCAAAAACCAATATAACTGAGCCTGAACGTAAATTAGTATTTGCTATCTACCAATATCCACAAGCCATAGCCGATGCAGGAAAAGACATGAGTCCTGGTATAATTTGTAATTATGCTTACGATTTAGCTAAAGCATTTAACCATTTTTACCACGAATGTTCGGTTTTAAAAGAGGAAAATGAATCACAACGTAACTTTAGAATTCAGTTGGTTAATTTAACAGCTCATATTTTAAAATCGAGTTTTGGATTATTAGGAATAAATGTTCCTGAAAAAATGTAAACTCCAATTGAAAAGCATAAAAAACGAGGCTATCTTTTACAGTTAGCCTCGTTTTTTTGTTTTGGATAAGTTGATTTATAAACAATATTTTTTCTTTAACTCTTTAACTTCATCGCCATACATTTCAGAAAAGTTATTTGATAACGACTTGTTAATGTTTTCACATGCTTTGGCTTTATCATTTTTTTCTAAGTAAATTAATGCCAAATTACGATATGCGTATGAATTGCTAGGCATTATTTTTAAAGAACGATTGATGTTTTTAATGGCATTATCAATATCGCCTAACTTAAATTCGGTATAACCCAAATTATTCAATAAATAAGCGTTGTCGGGCTGAACTTTTAAGCCTTCTAAAAGGTATTTTTTAGCTTTATCAAACTTATTTACTTGCTGCATTTGGTATCCTAAGTTGATATAAGTACCAATATAATTTGAATCAATTGCTTTTATTTTAAGCAAAATCTTTTCCGATTCTTCTACCTCGCCATTATCGAATAAAGAAGTAGATAAGTTATTCAAAGCATCAAAATCATCAGGACGCAAAGCAAGTGCTTCCCTGCAATCCGCTATTGATTTGCTAATGGTTTCATCGTGATGATAAACTCCACTCCTACATAATAATATTTCGTATTTTAACGAATCATCTTTACATAAATCGTAAGCTTTGTTCAAATCTGCAATACTATTTTGCATTTGACGAACTTCAAAAAAGAATGTACCTCTGTTTAAATATGCACGTGCAGAATTAGGATATTTTTGAATGGTTTTTTGAATACTTTCCCACGCCTTATCGCCATCAACAAACATCAAAATTTTACTTCTTAAATTAGCGCTGTTTTCATCTTCACCACTCTTGGCTATTTCTTTTTCTAAAACTTCAAGGGCTTTTTTAGTCTTACCATCGGTAAATAGTTTTTTAGCCTCGTTAATATTGGTTTGAGCCCAACTTAAATTAACTAAAAATACAAAGATAAATAAGGCTATTATTTTATAGGTTAATTTCATTATTTGTAATTTATTGTTTTTCTAAAACTAAAACTATTTTATTAAAGTTTGCAGCAGCATTTACTACCGCACGAAAGTTTTCGTAACTTTTTAAAGGTAAGTTGATTACATTATAATATTCATCGCTTTTCACAATTAATTTGTTACCTTCAATTTTGTATGAAGAACTGAAACTAGCAGCATCTCCATCGTTTTTAAACGGCTGTACCGACAAGGTTAAATCGTTAGGATTTTTTATAACATAACCATCAGGTATAATGAATGTAATTTCGCGATGATACTCTCTATTATAATCGTTTTCAATAGGAAGTGTGCGGTTATTTTCTTGATACAACTCCGACTGAGGTCCAATTAAGTCGCCAAATTTTAATAATATTTTTGGTCCAGCTTTACTGGTAAAATGACTTGATGTTAAAGTACTATTTACCACTAAAGGACTTAACAATAAATTTTCAGCGCCCTTATTTTCAATTTTTATTTTCTTAATAGTAATATTTTCGTTTAGCGATTTTACTATAGACTCTTCAAATTCTTTTATTTTATCGGTTGGAACAAAATCAAAATATGGTTGGAAGTTTTGAGCATAATAACCAGTGTATTCTATTTTAAAATCAATGTTTAAACTATCGCCTGAATTATCCATTTTAGCCGTAATATACATATTGTGCTGGGTTTCTTTGGCAGCGCCAGCAGGTATAAATTTAATTTTTCCAGCACCAGTATTTATATCGCCTAAACTTACTTTTTTAATAAATAAACCATAATTTTCAATAAATCCGTATGGTATTAAACCCAAACGATATGCTTGAGAAAATGGCGATATATATTTATCTATTTTAGGAAAATATAATAAGTAATCAGTTAAAAATACATATGATTCAAAATCTTTGTCAAAATGATTTTTAAAACGATTAGAAGTTATCACTAATTCTTGCTCAATTCCAGCTTGATTAAGCATGTGATAAAGTACTTTTAAAGCTCCAGTTTCATTTAAAGCTCCAACTTTTACTATCGATTCAATGTTTTCAAGTCTTTCATCTCCTTCTTCTATAAAGTTAAAGCTCTTTTTTACATAATTTTCAATCGCTCTAATTTTAGCTTCATCATTTGGTGCATACTTTATATTGCTAAGTTTTAAAAGTTTGTTAATGGCTTTTATTTCAGATTTAGTAGCACTGTTACAAATATTTTGAAATACATTTTGGCTCACCAATCCATAATTATATGGATTTTTTTTACCTCGAGCTGTGTTATAATATAATTGATAGATAACTTTCATGGCATTGGCTTGCTCATTGGCAAAGTTTTCACCTTCAATTTTCTTAATATTATTGGTTTCGCCAACCAACATATTACGCTCGCTTAAGCTACTATCTGATTTAAGTTCGGCAAATCCGTTTAATGATTTAGCAACAAATACTAAATTTGCAGGTGAAATAATTTTAAAAATAACCTTTGCTTTTTCTGCATCACCCTGAAACTTTTGAATAGAGCCAGAAATATTTGCACTGCGTTTTACCAAATAATAATATTCAATATAACTTCCTTTTTCAGCACCCGATACAGCAAAATAATTTATCTTTTGCTTATCCTCAGTAACTCCTTCTTTTAAAGCATCTTTACCCATGGTTTTTATACTTCCATTTGAAAGAATTACACGCACATCGTAGCTAACCAAATCAGTAATTCTGGGTGAGTTTATATAAATTTTATTGTTTCTGTCAACCGCATTATCACTGTTCACATATTCTACTTGATGTATATAATAATACTCAAATAAATTTCCTTCTTTATCGTAAGCAAACTCTACTACTTGCTCATCTAATACTTCTAATTCATCAATAGTTTTTAAGTTGTAAGGAGCAGTTAATTTGGAGTAATCAAATTTTTCGTCAAATTTATAATTTAACGAAAACTGGGCTTTAACCCACCCAAAATTTAGTAGCACTAAAGCTGCCAATAAGGTTTTTTTCATATTTTATTTTTTTAAAATTATTTGTTCTGAATAGTTTTTTTGAATATTATCAATCCAATTATTGTAAGTACTAAATTGGTTGGTATAAATTATCAATGTTTTTTTTATAATGTTTGCTTTTCTGTAAATATAGTTTCCGTTTAAGCTATAATTATTGCTAAAAGCAAAATCGGTAAACGATACTTGTTTGTTTTCGGGCAAATAAGTTGGCTTTATTCCTTTTTCAAGTTCTAAACAAACAATGCTGTATTCTTCGCCTTGAAATCTATATTCAATTGGAGCATTTCGCTCAGGTTCTACTTTACTATATAATGATATTTTATCTAAATTAAGGTTAATATATTGTTCATTATCAACACTTAATACAAACTCGGGAATGCTAAATTTATAATGAATGAGCAACGGTGAGTTTTTATCATCAAAATTAGTAAACCAAATAGTGTCTAATATAAATCTATTGCTTCCTTTAATTAAATAATTACGACATTGGTTATGTAAATATTTATAATTTAATTCTCTTAGTCCATCAATAAAAGCCATACGTTGGTAACCCGATAAAGTAAAAATGCCCTCTCCTATTATATCTTTTCCTTTTATTTTTAAGTAACACGAGTCGTGCATTACATTTTGATTATATGGCATTTCAGGAACCATTACTATTTTATAGTCTTTGCAATTTCCTAAACTAATCATAGCTTCTTTTCCTTGCGTAAATGGCGATGGCATACCAAATTTTATATTATTTGCAGTTCCATCTAAAAATATAAATTTACCATTGTCTTTAATTGCAGTAATCATATGATTATCTGCCATGGTTGATACTATTTGTGTGTATTTATAAGGTAAATCGCGCGTGCCTATCCAAACCAAATAAGCATCTATATTTTGCGATTTTAAAAGGTTATACAAAATATTTGATATGCCTTTACAATCGCCATATCTTTCTTTACATACCAAACTAGCTTTAGCCGGAATGTGGCCTTCATAGCCAGCTTCAAATGCTATATAACGAATATTATTTTGAACCCAATTATAAATTAAAGCTGCCTTTTTTAGATTATTGGTTTCTTTACCAACTATCGAATCGCTTAAAGGCTTAAATTGATTAAAGTCTTCAGCACTTTTTTCTACAAACTCGCAGTTCCATTTATACAAATCATCTAAATTTCCTAAAACTGTAACTTTACCTTCTTTGGCTTGAAAAGATTTTATTCTAAAATGTAATTGAGCCGAAAAGTAATCAATATCTGGAGCGTCTGATTCGTAATTCATACTTTTCTTTGAACTTCCGTCCCAAGTGTAAATAGTTGAACTTCCTTTTTTAGTTACTGTATATTTTAAACTTGATTTACTCCAATTAAAAGTATCAATAGCCATATCGATATCTTCATTAACTTTAAGTGTAACTTTTATGTTATCGTAATTTAAGTATGGCGAAATTGAAAGTCGTGGTAAAAAATGGGTTTCATTTACTTGGTATTGGTTTTCAATGTAAGTTTTATCACCTTTACCTATTTTAGGAAACAAAAATTTAAGTTCTTTTGAATCATCAAAAAAAATATTGTCGTTTACAAAATCATTAACTTTAAAATCTTTTACTTCATTTTTTTTATACTTATTTCCTTGTGCCTCCAAGGTATAAGCTTTGTAATTAAGCAATTGATAAAATCCTGAAAAGTGTATAGAGCGCTCGTTATATCCTGAATTGTTATCGGTTAAATAAAAGAACTCTTCTACATTTTTGTATTTAATTACCGGCTTATTGTTTTGCATGGTAATTTCTAACTCAAGTTCCATATTGCTGCAAATAACATCAGCATTAGGATACAACTCCCTATAACGATTGTACTCACTTAATGGCTGACTAAAGCCATTAAGTGAGTACAATACAATAATTAATGAAAAATATAAATATCTGATAACCATTATATTGTACATTATTGAATAACTGTAATTATTTCACCACCCATATAATAATATGCATTAGTGCGTTTTCCAGTAGCATCAAAATACTCGCATAAACCTTCTAAATTTCCATTTACAAAATTTTCTTTAAGTCTTGGTGTTCCATTGGCATTGTATTCAGTTGTAGCACCATGTAATTCGCCAGCTAAATAGTTTTGAATACGCAATACTTCACCAGTGTTATAATACTCAATGGTTGGTTTAATTTCATTACCAGCTGCATAAAATCTTTCTTCTTGCAACTTTCCGTTTGGATGATAAATTTTGTAGCTACCTTCATATTTTCCACCTTTAACTTCATATTCAGTTGCAAGTGTGCCGTTTTGATAATAAGCTTTAACCACAGCATCGCCACCTTTAGTAAAAATAGTATCTACTAATTTGCCATTTTTACCCATGTAAGTGTAGCCAATTAGTTTACCAAAATCGTAAAAACGAATTTCTCTAATTTCTCCAGTAGTAGCAAAATAACGAGATTCACCATGTTTTTCATCTTCATAAATTCCCACTTCTGTTTCTACTTTTCCATTTCGGTAATAAAAAATATTTTTACCATGGTTTATGCCATATCGGTATTCATCTTTTTGAGTTACTTCACCAAAAAAGTTATAAAACTCAGATACTCCATTTACATCACCATAATAATAGTTTTGTTTTTTACTTAGTTTTCCATTTGGATGATAAGATAAATACTCGCCATTTCTGTAACCTAAATAATATTCGCCTTTAACACTAACTTGACCTGAAGGATATAACCAAGATACTTTACCATGAGTGTAGCCATTTAAAAAACCACCATCATAACCTTTTTTGCCAGATGCACTTTTTAAAACTACTCTGCCATTTCCATTAGGTAATTTTATACTATCTAATACCATTCCATTGGTATCGCAATGTTGAATTTCAACCAAAACTCCTTCTTTATACCTGAACTTTTTATCGGCTTTTCCATTTGAGAAATAATCAACTCCCCAGCCATTTAAATCGCCAACATTATAAAAATATTCACCTTCTAAAGCACCATTTACATGGTAAGTTCTCCAAACACCACATTTATAACCTCCTACATAATTTCCTTCGCTGCTTAAGTTTCCGTTTACATGGTATTTTAGTTCTAAACCATCTTTTTCATTGGCATCGTAATTATATACACCCGCTAATTCGCCATTAGTGTAGTAAGTTTTACATTCGCCTTGTAAATCGCCTTTTGAATAATTTTCAGTAGTTGAAATAGTTCCATTTGAGTAAAAGAAATTCCATAAACCTTCTCTTTTTCCTGCTATTAAAACACCTTCCGACATTTTATCAAAATGATTATCGTAATTGGTTAACTTAGTTCCAGATTTTGATATTTTGGTTTCAAAAATTATTTTTCCATCAACTCCAAAATACTTAACATTTTTCCAATCGCCTTTTACATAAGTATCTTGTCCGTATTTTTTACCGTTAGGTGTATAATATTCTTCTTCGCCATTTACCTTGCCTGTTTCATCCATATTTGAAACAATTTTTACTTTTCCATCAGAATAATAAGTAATCCATTTACCCGAAATATTGCCTTTAACTGCTATTCCTTCTTTTTCTATATTACCATTTGAATAGTAAGTTTTATAAGGCCCTTCAAGAATATTGTTAACATATTTACACTCTAATTTAGGTTTACCATTTTCATAAAACTCTTTATAAATACCATCGTATTTTCCATTTTTATAATTGCATTCTTGTTTAATCAATCCATTAGAATAATACTCTTTTAATACTCCAACTAACTCGCCATTTGCGCTAGTATATTCATATCTTATTTTTCCATTAGCAAAATATTGAGAACCAGCACCGCTACGTTTATCATTTTCGTAACTATCTTTACTTTGTAATGTTCCATCAGGGTAATAGTTTAATACTTCACCTTTAATTGCATCATTTACATAAGTTCCAACTTCGTAAACCTTACCTTGACGATAAATTTTATACGGCCCACTAGATATTCCATCTTTATAAGTTAACACTTTTGTAGTATCGCCTAACTCATCAAAAAAGTACCAATTACCAGTTCTATTACCTTTATCATCAAAAGCACCAATCACATCCAAATAACCATCTTGACCAAACGATACCCAAGTACCAATATTTTTATTTAAACTATTTCTATTTCCTAATGCTTCGGTTGTAAAATTATCGTACGACCAATATTTTAAATTTAATTTATTACCATTAACCTCAAACTCTCTAGTTGGACGAACTTCTGCCATTTTCTCAATGTAGGCTGTACGGCTTTTCTTTAAGTTTTCTACATTTTTATTTACCAATTTTGCTATATCTTCATTATCGCTAGATGCAAGCACCAATAGTGATAAATTTTCAAATGATTGCGTTTTTAGGAAATCACTAAAAAATGGCAAGTAGTATTTTGAAAAGAAACCGGCATCTTTTTGAACCATACCTGCAGTTTTTTCAAGTACTAAATATAGCTGACGATTTAAAGGAAATTTCATTTTCCCTGGAATTTTATATTTATCGTTTAAAGCTACTTGGTTTGAAATTAAAAAATCTACTTCTTCAAATTCATTGGCAAAAACGCCAGTAGAAGTTGTACCAATTGAATTAGAACTTTTATTGCATAGATTATTGAAATCACCTAAAATACGTGTACTTCTAGCAGTTGAGGGTTCTAAAATAAAATAAAAAGTATAAGCCATAATAGCCTGGGTTAAGCGACCTTCTTTTTCGGCCATTTGCGCCATATGTAAATGTGCTGATGGATATAATGGCGATACATTGAACAATTCTTTATAAACTTCAAAAGCCTTTTTTAAATCACCTGACGATTCGTAAACAATGGCTTTATTCAATAATAAATTGCTGTTAAATGGATATTTTTTTAAACCTTCATTGTATGCAGCAATGGCTTCATCAGTTCTTTTTAATTCATCAAGGGCGTTACCTAAAATATTAAACTGATTTACTTCGTAGCTTCCATCTGCTATTAATTTACGCGATAAATTAACTACTTGTTCGTATTTTTCAAGTGCATAATAACACAATGAAAGTTTGTATTGAGCTGAATAATAATTGGTATCTCCATTAGGAACTTTAGCATATAAATCAAGCGCTTTTTGGTATTTCCCTTGATCGTAAAGTTCAATTCCTTCCTTTAAAATAGTTTGTGAATTAATTAGTTGCACGTGCTTTTGGGCAAACGATAGTTTAACAAATACCAAAGCAAGCACTAAAAGTAAAAATTTGTAGTTTTGGGTTTTCATTTAAATTGTATCTAGTTATTAATTATTTAATTTTTAAAAAGTTGTTTATAAAAAAATATTTGTTCAATTTCAATCATTCCAAGTAATGCCAATGGTATCTTTTGGAATAGATAAGAATATTTCTTCTTTGTGCAATAATCCACTCATAACCACGGTATGTGTTTCGTTACTAGCACCTATTTTTACGGCTTGTTTTACCACTTTTGAATTTACTTTTTTATAAACGAAACTTTTAGTTCCTTCGGTATGAATACTTTCTATTGGAACACTCAACACATTTTTTAAAGTATTAGTAGAAATACTGTTAGATGTAGTCATTGCAGGTCTTAAAGATGTATCAATGGTAGTAACATCTATTACTACTTCAAATACTTTTGCTTCGCTATTAGGCTTTTGTTCACCAATACTTGCTACTGATTTTACCAAGCCTGTTAATTTTTTTCCTGTTTGCGCATCTAGCCCAATTGTTACTTTTTGATTGGTTTTAACTTTTTGAATATCTACCTCATTAATATAAGTTACACTTTCCATTGTTCTTAAATCAGGTAAATTAGCCACCGTTGGATCCCAAGTATTTACAGTGCTTCCCACAATTCTTTTCTTTCCATCCCATTCTTTTGCATATATAACCATTCCACTTTTAGGGGCTGTAATAGTAAATTGAGATAAGGTAGTAGTAAGTTCACTCAATCTATTTTGAGCCTTTGCTAATTCGCTACCTATAATTTGCATTTTGGTAA
Source organism: uncultured Bifidobacterium sp. (assembly GCA_964529175.1). Taxonomy (GTDB): domain Bacteria; phylum Bacteroidota; class Bacteroidia; order UKL13-3; family UKL13-3; genus JAAFJM01. Next base: position 73,859 of record CAZGVO010000011.1, on the reverse strand, counting down.
CGCTTTGTTGTTGCTTGGTTTTATAATTTTCTTTCTTTTGTTCAAAGTTACGAATGGCTTTTTCATATTCAATTTCAGCTTGTCGCAATACAGCTGGTGGCTCGTAAATAGATTGTTCTTTGGTTAATTTACGTTCTTCTACTGCATACTTTAAATTAAATAATTCGTCACGGGCATCGCGCATGGTTAATGTAGTATCTAATTGTGTTGACTTAAACTCAGATTGCTTTTTTTGAACATTTAATTGTTCTTCATTTATCTTGTTCATAATCTCTGTTTTATCAAGTTCGGCCACAAATTCACCTTCCTTAACTACAGTTCCTTCTGCTACCAAATTACTAATTTTTACTTGCCAAATTCCTACTTGCCTAAGTGCACTTGGAGCAGAAATTTCAGTATAATTTTTAGCTCTTAACTCACCCGTGTTTAAAACCGTTACTTCAAAATCGCCTTCTTCTACCATAACAGTGAGCTCATTGGTAGCCACTTTTTTAAAAAACAAGAAATAAGCAATCGCTATTGCAGCTATTGCTGCAATTGATATTATTTTAAACTTATGCTTTTTCATTTAATTATTTGATAGGTTGTTTAATAACATTTATTTTAGCCTTTATAGATTCAAACAAACTCATAGTTTGCTTGTCCATTTTAGGCTTTAGTGAATCTAATTGATGCTCCCAATTATTATATTTTTCTAATACAGGCGCCATTTCTGTTTTGGTATAGCTAGTTGCTGTGTCAAAAATATTGGAGTGTAACTGAATGGCAGAATCTCTAAAAATTAACTCTGGATTGGAAGGATCTTTAATTTCAAAAATATCAGTATCGCCATAAAGTACCTCTACATAGTATTTGTTATATCCTAAAATAGAATCGGCAAATGTGTTAAACTTTGTTACATCCTCTTTTATTTTATCTTCTTCTGTTTTACACGAAAACCACATCATTCCAATAATGGTTAGGCATACTATAAACTTTGTCTTCATTTAAAATTATCTTGAATTTTTGTACAATAAATGAAATTAAATTAACAATAAAAAAATTATTTTAATCGTTTAAACGATTAATGTTTAATTTTATATTTATTTTAAGTAAAACTATTTTTCAATACTTTTAGTTTTAAAATTTATTGCTATCAAATTAGCTGTTTCACACTAAATTTGTTTCAAATTTTATTGCTAACGTTTAGTGTTAAGAAATTATTACTAGTTCGAACTTGATGTTAATAAACACAAGCACTTTACAAATTAGCCAAAATATTACTGTTAATAAAAGTATACTTAATATCAAACACATACCTTTGTTAACACTAAGTTATACACACTAACCCAACATCAAAAAACACAATGTGTATATCATTTTTAAATTTGCTTTACATGTCAATTTAGAGCACTTTTGAGATGTAAACCATCAGAATTTAAACAGTAAATAATGGCCGAAATAGTATCAAATAGAAAAAAAAGAACTTTAACCAATGCTCAAATTTTCGAGACAGGAAAACTACCTCCACAAGCTCCAGAATTAGAACAAGCCGTTTTAGGGGCTTTATTACTAGAAAAAGATGCTATCAATATTGTTGCAGAGGTTTTAAAGCCAGCAAGTTTTTACGATCCAAAGCATATCAATATATATGAAGCCATTTTAAATTTATGGCAAAACGGAAGTGCTGTAGATATTTTAACAGTAACCCAAGAACTTAAGAAAAAAGGTAATTTAGATATTTCTGGTGGGGCTTATTATGTAACCTCATTAACCAATCGCGTGGCAAGTGCTGCTAATATTGAGTACCATGCTCGTATTATTGCACAAAAGTTTTTGCAACGCGAATTAATTAGAATTAGCGGTGAAATTGGAACTGAAGCTTACGAAGAGGGAACAGATGCATTTGAATTATTAGACAGTGCTGAACGTAAACTTTTTGAGGTTTCGCAAGGAAATATCAAAAAAGATTACCGCAATATTAGAGGTGTTGTTAATGAAGCTATTTTAGAAATTGATAGTTTACGTGGTAAAGAAGGTGGTTTAACTGGTGTTCCGTCAGGATTTACCAAATTAGATAGAGTAACTTCAGGTTTCCAAAAATCGGATTTAGTAATTATAGCTGCTCGTCCTGGTATGGGTAAAACAGCATTTGTATTAAGTGTAGCCCGTAATGCTTGTTTATCGAACACAGAAACTCCTAGGGCTGTGGCAATTTTTTCACTAGAGATGAGTTCAAAGCAGTTGGTTACGCGTATGATTAGTGCTGAAGCCGAAATTGAATCAGAAAAACTCAAAAAAGGAACTTTGGCCGACCATGAATGGCAGCAATTGAATTCAAAAATTGCTAAGCTGAGCGATGCACCTATTTTTATAGATGATACTCCCGCTATTTCAGTATTTGAGTTACGCGCTAAATGCCGCAGGTTAAAGCAACAAAATAATATTCAAATGATTATTATTGATTACTTGCAGTTAATGCGTGGTGATGATTCAAATAACAAAAACGGTAATCGTGAGCAAGAGGTAAGTTATATTTCAAGAAGTTTAAAGGCTTTGGCTAAAGAATTAGATGTGCCCGTTTTGGCATTGGCTCAGTTAAGTCGTCAAAGTGAAAAACGTGGTGGAGGTGCCAGCACATCGCCAGGAACTGGAACAGGAAGACCCATTCTTTCCGATTTACGTGAATCTGGATCTATTGAGCAAGATGCGGATATGGTAATGTTTATTTACCGTCCACAATACTATAAATTAACTGAGTGGGACGATGGAACTCCTTGTGCTGATGAAGCTGAAATTATGGTGGCAAAACATAGAAATGGAGAGCTTCATGATGTTAGGTTACGCTTTATTGGTAAATACACCAAGTTTGCCGATAAAACAGATTTTGACAATTACGCAATTCCTGATTATAACGACAATGGTGGTAATAATGGAACCATTACTGTTAGTTCAAGTATTAATTGGGATACCGATGTAGATGATGATGGATTTGGCAGCAGCAGCGTTCCTTTTAATGGTGATGCTCCATTTTAAAATAAAAAGTTAAACCACATAAAACATAGTTTTAAAATTCAATTTACTATGTTTTATGTGGTTTTTTGTTTGAATAAAAAGGTGTTTGTATTTTACACAATCTATTCCACTAAAATTCCTCAATTAACATACCCATTTTACCCATTTGGTAATCGCGCATAGCCTGCATTATTTCCGATTGTGTATTCATTACAAACGGGCCATAAGTAGCAATTGGTTCATTAATTGCTTCCATATCAAAAACCAAAAGTCTAGTTGGCTTATCAAAATTAACAGTTAGCTCAGTTGTATCATTATCAATAATTACCAAATGCGAGCCATTAATAGTATTTCCTTCGGCTTCAATGGTTTCATCTAAATTATAAATAGCATGTTCAAAACCTTTGGTAAATTTAAAAGTATGACTTGATTTCTCTTTGCTATGAACTTCTAATATAATCATAGGGCTTTGCGCTTCACTAAATCCTTGAATTTGATTATAATTTCCTGCAACAACTTTAATAGTTAAATTATTTTCTTCAATAACAGGAATTTCGCTTTTGTTTAAAGCAAAATACTTAGGTTGCTCTTGTTTAAATTTAGCTGGAGAATTAATCCAAATTTGAATAATTTCTTGAACGCCACCTTTTGCAGCAAATTTGGTTGATGGTCTTTCACTATGAATAATTCCTTTTCCAGCATTCATCCATTGCACGCCACCAGCTTCTACTATTGAATTATGGCCTCTTGAATCTCTGTGATTTACATTTCCTTCAAAAATAAAAGTTACAGGTGCAAAACCAGTATGAGGATGTGGCCCAACTCCTACATCTCCGGGCTTGGAACCAGCAGGAATGGTTGATTTATGGTGATGAATTAATAGTAATGGACCAATATTATTTACTAATCTATTTGGCAGCGGTTGGCGCAAAGGAATGCCTCCCATTTCTACCCAATCTGCATTGATTATATTTTTTATTTTGCTTGACATGGTATTTAATTTTTAAACAAAATTAGGACTGTTATTTGGTTAAATTACTTAATCTAGTTCAATAAATTTTATAAAATAACCTCTACCCTATTTGGTGTTTCATTTTTAAAACAACCAATAGGTTTCATAAACGATATTAAGTTATTTGCTTTAAATAATTCTTCTAATTGATTAACCGAATCGGGATGAATACTGATTAATAAACCACCACTTGTTTGCGGGTCGTTTAAGATTTGAAATGCTTTCATATCGTTTAGTCCAACCACTTTTTTCTCATAAGCATTCCAATTTCTGTAAGTGTTATCTGGTATAATATTTTTTTGTAAATACGAATCAATAAACTCAAAACAAGGGACATTTTTCCAATTTATTTCTGCTGTTAAATCAGCCCCTTCTGCCATTTCAATTAAATGTCCCAATAGACCAAAACCCGTAACATCAGTGAGTGCAGACACGTCATCGAGTTTTGCTAAATCATAACCAATGCTATTTAAAGTACACATACTTTCAATGCAAATTTCAGCATGCGCTTCTGCCTCAATCAAACCACGTTTGATGGCAGTTCCAATTATTCCTGTTCCTAAAGGTTTGGTTAAAAACAATAAATCGCCAGCTTTTGCTCCGCTGTTTTGTTTGGTATTTTGTTTGTTTATTAGTCCATTTACAGCCAAACCAAACATGGGTTCTAAACTATCAATACTATGCCCACCAGCAATTGGAATATTAGCTTGTTTACAAATTGATTGCGCTCCTTCAATTACTTTAGAGGCCAACTCCAAAGGTAATTTAACAATAGGCCAACCCAAAATAGCATTGGCAAAAATTGGCTTACCTCCCATGGCATAAACATCGCTTAAAGCGTTGGTAGCAGCAATTCTTCCAAAGTTAAAAGCATCATCTACAATAGGCATAAAAAAATCGACCGTACTGATTAATGCTTGCCCATTTTCCAAATCCCACACTGCAGCATCATCGTTAGTTTGATTGCCAACTAATAAATTAGCAAACACCTCTGTTGATTTATTATTACTTAAAATTTGCTCCAATTTATCGGGAGCTATTTTACAACCACACCCAGCACCATGGCTAAATTGCGTTAATTTTATTGCTGTCATTTATATTTTAAAATATCTAAAGTGTGTTGGCAGAACTCGTATTCATAAAGTTGATTACTGGCCACAATAATGGTGCATTTACCGATAAGCAAATTTATACATTGTTGATACCAAGTTATTCCTGCATTATCAAAATTACTGCACGGCTCATCTAAAAGCAATAAATCAGCTTGGGTAGCAAAAGCTAAAATCAGCTTAGCGCGTTGCTTCATTCCACTCGAAAAATGCTTAATCATTTTATCAGTATGCTCGCTTAAATTGGCATCTACTAATAATTGTTCAATGTCCAAATAGGTTCGTTTTTGTTTGATACTAAAATGAAAATCAATTATTTCCTGCAAAGTTAATTCTTCTGGCAAATCAACATAAGGGGCAGCAAAAGCCATAAATCGTTGGGCATTTTCTTCTACCAATTCATTGTTTAAATAGTAGTTTATTTCGCCTTTGCTTATGGTATTGTAATTATAAATTATTTGAATTAAAGTTGATTTTCCACTTCCATTATGCCCCACCAAAGCATAAGTTTGATTAGCCTCAAAAGTATAATCGAGGTTGGTAAAAATAACTTGCTTGTTATATTTTTTGGTTAAACTTTTTAAAACTACTTGCATGCAATTTGTTATTTAGTTTCTGCTTTCCATTGCTTTGCAATTTCATCTAACTCATTGTACCAATCAGCCCCAAACTTGCGAATAAGAGGTTCTTTTAAAAACTGATAAACTGCCACTTGGTGTTCTTCGCCTAATTTGCATGCTGGTTTACAAATATCCCAACGGTGGTAATTCAATGCTTCAAATTCACCCACGTTGCTAATTCTAATTGGGTATAAATGACACGATAAAGGTTTTTGAATACTTGCTTTTCCATCGCGGTAAGCTTGCTCAATGCCACATTTTAACATTCCTGCTTCATCGCGTAACGAAAAGTTACATTCACCTGTAGGCAAACAAGTTGTTACCAAATCGCCATCAGTATCTTTTTCCCAAAAGTTTTGAGTTTTAATAGCCTCAAGCGAAACAGCAGTTAAATAAGGTTTTATATTTTCTAATTCTGCTTCTAAAATTTCCAACTCATCTTGGGTTATTGGTGCGCCTGAATCGCCTTCAATACAACATGCACCTTTACAAGCAGATAAATTGCAAATGAAATTTTTCTCTAAAATATCTTCCGAAACAATGGTATTTTCTAATAAAATCATAAAATAAAAGCCAAAAGTAATAAATTAAAGGCTATAAATATTGTTTCAGTAATTTTATTTCATTTTCTAAGTTTTGCTTTGCCTTCATTTCAAATAAATTATGGAATTGCGGAGTTTTAAAAATACGCTCCATTTCTAAAAAATGATTCAAAACTTTTATCCTACCTGGAACATACACCTCATCGGCATATTGAGTGTATTCTGCTCTAATTTGTTTGGAGTAAACTTGGTAATTTTCCCAACTTTCACCCAAAATACTTAAATCAGCATCGGTAAAATAATTGGTATCAATATCGCTGTTATTTTGGTGAGATTGTGTAGCTAAAATTTGGCTAAAAACAGTACCAATTTTCGAGTCTTCAATAGCTAACTTTTGCAAATTGTTTTTTGCTAATAACGCACTGTTTAGTTCATTGTCGTTTTTGTTGGTATTGTAAAAAATATCGTGATAAAATACCGAAAACTGAACCATGTCCCAATCCACCAAAAGTCCTTTAATTATTGACAGTTTACCGTAAATCGAAGCAATATGTGTTAAATTATGATAGTGCCTTGCAGGTTCTGCATAATGCTGTTCTATTTCATTCCAAAGTTCATTTATTAATAAATTATTGGGGGTATATTTTGAAACTAATTTTACAAAATTATTCCTTAAAGTTTCATTCATTATTTAACTATTTATTCCTTCACAAACTTGATAATTTTTGATTGATTCTCAACCAAAATTTTAACAAAATAAATTCCTCTTGTTATAGCTGAAACATCAATTGTGTTTGAATTATTTACAGCCAATTGCAATTGCCCAATACTATTATATATTTCAACTGAATAATTTGAATTATCCAACCCAACTATATTTAGTTGATTATCAGCAGGATTTGGATATATACTGATATTCAAATTATTATCAATTTCTACAGTATTGGTTTTATTACAAATTACAGCATTCAATTTTTGCCAAATTTGGTTTAAAAATACTGTTGGTACTTCGCCAAAATTTCCGGGAGCATCGCCCATTCTCACTACCACCAAACCTTTGCTTTTCGATACACTCGCTATTTGGCCATTTTTACCAATTGCAGCAAACATATCAGCAGGAGCTTGAGGTGCTAATGAACCTGGAAACGAAGTTTGTAAAGTAGGCAACATAAACGATGATTTTCCATTTAGCCACCATAAATAACCATAAGCAGGATTGATATTTTGTGATGAATTGGTCATTTGGTTTATGTAATTGGTATCGTTAAGCAATGCCTCTCCATTCCAAATACAATTATTTTGAAACAATAAACCAAACCTAGCCATGTTGCGAGGTTTGCTGTAAAATACATTATCGTAACCTGTTGTAAGCCAAGCACCATTTATACCTGTTTTTAGCGAAAGTTTAGAAGCAGTATAAGTATTAATTGGCTTATTGGTAGCAGTAGTTATTACTTTTTCTAACAAGGTATATGGAGCATTATGATAAGCCCATCTAGTGCCAGCATTTGCTTTAAAAATCAAACAACTTTTATCAGTACAATGGTTATCGGTTACACCATCATCCAAACCAGTTGTCATGGTTATTTGATTTAAAATACTTATTTTATTTTCTTGCTGTAATGTGCAATCCGTCCAACCTACACCTAAATATTTAGAACTAGTATCGGTAATTTTTAAATACCCTTCTTCTTGTGCTTTAGCTATTAAAAATGAAGTTAACGATTTACCTGCTGAAGCCCAATACCAAATACTATCTTTGGTAAAAGTTCCAAAATATTTTTCTAAAGCAATTTTACCATCTTTTAGCACTATAAAGGCTTTGGTATTTTGCTGCTCTAAAAATCCATACAACGAGTCAATATTTGATACACACCAACCCAAAGATTCTGGCGAAATAGTATCCCAATTGGCTGAATTACTTACAGGTGGAAAATATAAACTTTGTGCAGTTAATGCTTTATTTACACCAAGTGAAACTAATAAAATAAAAAGAAATTTTTTAATCATAAACAGCAGATAAGAAAACTGAAAAAAGGTTTAAAACAAAATACATTAATCCTCTAAACCATCCTCAAAATCAAATTTATATAAATCATCCATTATGGTATTTCTATCATATTTAATTAAATCTTTTAAAATACCATTTTTTAAACCATAAACACAGCCATGTAAAATAGGAAATTCGCTTTTTTTCCAAGCTTTTTGTATTATAGAAGTTTTGGCCAAATTATTTACTTGCTCAACAATATTAAACTCAACCAAAGCATCCGTTTTTTGCTCTTCATCAGTAATTTTACTTAATTCATTGTTATGCAAGCGGTACACATCTTTTATGTTTCGTAACCATTTGTTTAACATACCATAATGATGATTTGTGATTGCTGCTTTTACACCCCCACAACCATAATGACCACAAACTATAATATGTTTTACTTTTAAAACTTCTACAGCATACTTAAGCACACTTAGCATATTTAAATCGGTATTTACAACCAAGTTTGCTATGTTTCTATGTACAAAAATTTCTCCAGGTTCGGTATTGGTAATTTCGTTAGCAGGCACCCTGCTATCAGAACAACCAATCCATAAAAATTCAGGTTTTTGAATATCGGCTAAATTATTAAAGTAATCCTTATCTAAATCTAACTTATCGCTTACCCACGATTTGTTTTGCAAAAGCAATTTTTCGTATTCGTTCATATTAATTTGATTTTTTAAAATAAGGATTTGGGCTTGAAGTTGATATTTTTTTATCTACTGTAATATTTTTACAAGGAGCCATTAATATAAACTCTTCAATTATTTCAATAATGTCTTTATCAATAAATAAAGCACTTGCGCCATCAATAATAACATATGCACCATTTGGCATTTTTTCGAAGTGATTACGCAAAACAGCTTTATTTAAAAATGAGACATTTCCTTTTAGCCTAATTAAGTAATTACCATCATCACTGGTTATTGATACCGAGCGCTTGTAACTATTTTTTATAATAAAATAAATAGACACCAATAACCCAACAGCTACCCCTTTTAACAAATCAGTAAAAACAATGGCTAAAACAGTGGTTATAAAAGGTAAAAATTGGTCAAATCCTTTCTGATATAATTCTTTATACAAAACTGGTTTGGTTAATTTATAACCAACAAAAAGCAATAAAATAGCCAAACTAGATAATGGAATTTTATTCATTACTATAGTTAAAAAAAGTACACTCACCAATAGTAAAATACCGTGAAAAATGGTTGACATTTTTGATTTTGCACCTGCTACTATATTTGCACTACTTCTAACAATTACAGCAGTAATAGGTAATCCACCAATAAGGGCAGAAACAGTATTTCCTGCGCCTTGAGCAATTAATTCTTTACTAGTTGGTGTAAGTCGTTTTTGAATATCAAGTTTATCTGAAGCTTCTATACTAAGCAATGTTTCTAAACTGGCTACTATAGCAATTTTAATTGCCACAATTACAACTCCAATTTGTAGAATTTTTGAAAAATCGGGAAAATGTAAATTTTCTTTGTTTAAAACCGAAGGTATTTGTACCAAATGTTCACTTGCTAAAGCCATTTCAGGGACAGCTATTCCAACTATAATACTGAATAACGTACCAATTATAACTGCTAGAAGCGAAACTGGAATTACTTTAAAAACTGGAAACTTTTTTATTTTTTCGTTTTCACCAAAATACAATACTCCAAAGGTTACCACACTTGTTAATACTGCTGTTGGGGTAAATCTACTAAATACATTCAGTAATTCAGTAAAAGTATTTTGATGATCTAATTGATCAAACGATTCATCTCCTTCAAAATCAATATCGTAACCAACTGCATGGGGTAATTGTTTAAATATCAATATAATACCAATGGCAGCCAACATGCCTTTAATAACCGATGATGGCACAAAGTTTCCAATAATACCAGCACCTAAAAAACCCAAAACAACTTGCATTAAACCAGCTAAAAGTAAAGCTGTTAAAAAAATATCGAAACTACCTAATTGCTGAATAGATGCTAAAACTATTACTGTTAAACCAGCCGCAGGACCGCTAACACTAGTATGTGAGCCACTTATGAATCCAACTATTATTCCGCCACAAATACCGGCAATAATACCTGAAACCAAGGGGGCACCTGATGCAAGCGAAATACCTAAACATAAAGGCAAAGCAACAAAAAATACTACCACAGAAGCGGATAGATCGGAGTAAAAAGTATCTTTTTTAAACATTAAATGAGTGAGTGAGTGAGTAATTAAACTTGTCAAATATATACTAGACGTTTGTAAAAAAAAATAATGTTTACAATGCAGGTAACTTGCCTTTGGCTTAATGTTTAAATAAATTACCACTAATTTGACTTAAAAAATTGTTTATTGCAAATTACAATTGGAAATAGAAAAAATATATAATGAATACAAAAACTTGGTGTATAATCTTGCGCTCCAGTATGTTCAAAACATGGAAGATGCTGAGGAAATTACGCAAGATGTATTCTTATCTGTTTACCAATCAATGGAAGGTTTTAGAGCGGACTCTAAACTAAGCACTTGGATTTATAAAATTACTATCAATAAATCAATTGACCTCATAAATAAACGTAAACGCAAAAAACGTTTTGCTTTTCTAACTAGCCTATTTAACTTAGAAAATGATCAATTGGTGTACGAGCCGGCCCATTTTAACCACCCAGGAGTGCAATTAGAAAATAAGGAAGCGCTGCAAAATTTATTTGAATTAATCAATCAATTACCTGAAAAACAAAAAACTGCTTTGATATTGACTAAAGTTGAACAAAAGACACAAATAGAAACAGCTGAAATTATGGAGTTAAGTCCTAAAGCGGTAGAATCGCTGGTGCAAAGAGCCAAAGTTAACTTACAAAAAAAGTTAACCATTAAAGAAGGAAAACAAGAAAATAAAAGTCTAAAATAATATTACCATGAATAATGAAATAATAGATAACGAGCTAAATAAACTAAGACATATACAAAAAGTAGATGCCCCTCCGTTTTTGTTTACTTGCATAAAAGCTAAAATTTACCAACAAAACCAAAGCTTTGAGCCTAAATTGGTTTGGAAATTAAGTATTGCCATGGTATTTATTTTATTAATGAATGCTGCTGTAATTACAATTATTCTAAAACCCAAAAAACAAGAAAACAGCCTAGTAAAGGCAATGCATTTGGTTCCCAATAACGAGTTATATTAATGAATAAAATAAAACTTTTAAGTATACTGGTAATTGGATTATTGGTTGCAAATATTATACTGATTGTATTCTTGTTTTTAGGTAAAAACAATAGGCCAAAGCACGAAGGACCAAGAGATGAAATTATTCAAAAATTGGATTTTACCCCTGAACAAATAACTGCTTACGATGCCATTATTTTAGAACACAGAAAAGCCATTAAAGAAGCAGATAGACAAATAATGCAATTAAAAAATGAATTGTATAAAGGCTTGAATAATAATACAAATGGTGCAGCAAAAGACTCACTTATTGCAGAAATTGGCACGGCTCAAATACAAATTGAAAATACTCACTATAAACATTTTGAAAAAATAAAAGCCATTTGCAAACCTGGCCAACAAATGCAAAAATTTGAACTATTAACAACCGAAATAGCTGAATTATTTAACCATAAACCAAAAAAATAAAGGCATGATATTAATTCGATATATCATATTGATTTTAAGCTTATTGCAACTAAATGCATTTGCTCAAAAAAATACGCTTATTCAACTCAATTTCAAGGGTTTGTTTAATAATGCGCCTTTACAATTTGATAGCAACTATATTTTACCTAATAACGATACCATTAGTATTGAAACATGTAGGTTTTATGTATCTAAAATTCAGTTATTCAATAACAACCAAGTAGTTTTTACCGATTCAACCTTGGCTTATTTAATTGATTTAGCAAATTCAAAATCATTAACCATTGATTTATTATACCCTAAAACCATAAAATACAATGCCATTCAATTTAATTTAGGAATTGATAGCACCATAAACGTTTCGGAAGTATTGAGTGGAGATTTAGACCCAACCAAAGGCATGTATTGGGCTTGGCAAAGCGGTTATATCAATTTTAAAATAGAAGGTAAAAGCAAAAACAGTCCATCACGATACAAACAGTTTCAATACCATTTAGGTGGTTATTTATATCCTAATAATGCTTTACAAACACTACGTTTTAAAACCAATAAAAAACCAAAAATTACTTTTATATTAGAGGTAGATAAATTTTTAACCGGTTTAGATATTAGTAAAATGTATCAAATTATGTCGCCAAGCGAAAACAGTGTTTTACTTTCAAAAAAATTAGCACAATTATTTAAAGTAAAATGAAAAAGTACATATTTGTTTTAATGTCTATTGCTTTGGTTTTCTGCGGCTTTAAGCTACAGTCAACTTTTGATTTTAGTATTCCAAATGGTTGGCCAAAACCTGTTTATGATTTTAGCAAAAATCAACTCACAGAAGAAAAGATTTTACTTGGTCGTGTTTTATTTTACGACCCAATCCTTTCAAAAAATAATACCATTTCTTGTGCTTCGTGTCACTCGCAATATACAGCATTCACTCATGTTGACCATGCTTTAAGCCATGGAATAGAAGATAGGATTGGAAATAGAAATGCTCCTGCTTTGATGAATTTGGCTTGGCATACCAATTTTATGTGGGATGGTGCCATACATCATTTAGATTTTCAATCGTTAGCACCTATTGAAAACCACGATGAAATGGATGAAAAAATAGATCAAATAATTTCAAAACTTAACCAATTGCCACGCTATAAAAACCTATTTTTAAGTGCCTATGGCGATAGTTTAATTACGGGCGAAAGAACCTTGAAAGCTTTGTCGCAATTTATGCTAACCCTTGTTAGCGCTAACAGCAAGTACGACAAAGTGATGCAACAAAAAGATACTTTTACCCAACAAGAACAAAACGGTTATTTGCTTTTTAAACAACATTGCGCAAGCTGTCATACAGAACCATTATTTACCAACCTTCAGTTTGAAAACAATGGTTTGCCTGTTGATTCCATTTTAAACGATTGTGGAAGAATGCGTATTACGCAAAAAGCCAACGATTCACTTAAATTCAAAGTACCAACATTGCGCAATATTGAATTTTCGTTTCCTTATATGCATGATGGCAGGTTTAAAAAGTTATCGCAAGTACTACATCATTATACCAACGGAATAGTTCATTACACCAACCTTTCTCCTACTTTAAAACAACCAATTATACTTACCAGTAACCAAAAAGTGGATATTACCGCCTTTTTACTTACCCTAACCGATAAAGAATTTTTATTCAACAAAAAATTTAGCTACCCGAGGTGATTTATTTAGAGATTTGGAGATTTGATGATTTAGAGATTTATTGATTTATTGATTTGAAGATTATAAAATTCATAATTATCAGTCACCCTGAGCTTGCCGAAGGGCATAATTCAACATTCATGCTTCGGCTCCGCTCAGCAACCAACATTAGCATTCAACATTCAATCCCGATTAATCGGGACAACATTCAAAATTTATTTTTCAAAAATGCCAATCATATTCCATTCACTCAAGCACCATTTACCTTCTTTAAAGCAGTTAGTAGCTGCTAATAAAATGGTCGATATAAACCAATTATTACCACAAATAAAAACTTTAGGCGAATCAACCTTTGATATGTACACTGGATTAATTAATACCGAAACTATTATTGAAGAAACTACACACTATTTAAATAGTTTACAGGTATATCAAGAACCGTTGTATGAGCAATGGATAGCAGCAAATAATGGCTTTAGACTGTTTGACATTTCAGATAAAACCAATATGACATTGAGGTATTTACCACAACAACAATACATTCACTTACACCCAAGCCGATATGCAAAAAACACCATTCGTATTAAAGCCAATGCCATGAAAACAGCTGTAGCCTTGCATGTAATGAATTTAAAACCCACTGCAACTCAAATGGTAAACGAAGCAAGGCAATTCATTGAACTTTCGCCCATAAAAACCAATGGTGATATAAGCGAAATAATAAAATGTTATGAACTATTAGGGTAAGAAATAGCAACTCAAAAGCTAGCCACAGTTAGCCTAATGGGTAATTTGTTTCTTAATATTATAAATAAAAAATATTACTGACACTACTTCAAGAAAGGCTAAAATAGGAATAGAATTGATACTAAAATTTAACAACTTAAGTATGCCAATAATAATGCCTAGCAATAACGGAACATGAGAAAACATCAGTAAATTAAACAGTTGCTCTTTTTTAAATTGTGCAGCCAATGCTGAGGAGAAAAAAGAAAAAACAGACAAAAGTGTAGATGTTATTAGCATCATTAAAATATTAAGTAAAATGCCAATAAAGCCCACTCCTATTATTAATTGAAAAACCAACTCTAATAATGTGTTTTGGGGTTTAAATATCAAAAATATCAATCCAAAAGATATAATAAAACCAAGTAAAACTCCTTGTTTAAAACTAACTTCTGGATTAAATGCTGATTTAAATTTTTGATTCATTTGTTATAATAATTTTTGTTTTTATTTCTTTCGTTCTTAAAATGTTTGCTTCTTTTCTATGTTTGGTAAAGTTTGGTCAATACGTTTAGCAAGTTCGGGCAACTTAATAGTTGGAACAGCTGGAAACAAATGGTGTTCCAAATGGTAAAACATACTAAATGTAATTTTATTTTTCCAGCCATCCCTTTGTGTTCTAGCAAATTCTGGGCTATCGTGAGTATCGTGGTGAACTGTCCAAACAGCAAAAAATGCCATTAAAAATTCACCAAAAACCATAACAATGATATGGTAAATTAAGAAGTCAATTCGAAAGTAGAACACCACTGCTGAAAAAATAGCGATGGAAACAAGTTCCAAAATCACATTTCGCCTATAGTCTTTATTTCCTATTTGTAAGGTTACCTTATGTATTAAAAACATATGGACAGGTCCGTATAAAATGGCACCATACCAAGTCATTCCAGCCGATTTACCTTCATAATCTTCATCGGTTAAACAATACTTATGATGTCGTATATGATTGAACTTTACTGCGTGAATAGAAGTCATCATAAAAATACTGTTTATGTATAACGATAACCAAGTCAAAAATTTGTTTGTGCCAAGTGAATTATGGAAACCGTTATGCACTTGCCTAAGCCCTGTTAAAAAGAAAAAGGCTGAAAAAGGCAATGCCAAAATATAATACCCAAAATATGCAAGTGTTAATGAAATAAGAAACCAAGGAATTGTTAAGTTATTTTCAATTAACATTTCTTTGAAAGACAAATTTTTTAAGTCTTTCCACTCCACCTTTTTTAATATTTCCTGATGTGTCATTGTTATTGGGTTGATGTTTTCAAATATGCGCTAACCTTTGCCATACAGTTTTTTCACAAACTGAATGTAAACATGCGGATAAAAGTGTAAAAAACAAAGTAAAATTTAAACCTCGTTTTAGTTTAACACGCTCAATTACTTAAAACAAAAAAGGTTGGTAAAAACACCAACCTTGGGCAAATTCAATAAAAAACTTTGGCTATTTTAAATATATTTCGTCTCTTACATAAGAGTTGTTAAGCCAAAAACAATGTTTCGTGTATTCTTTAGCTTTCGTCAATTTGTCTTTTATTGGTAAAGGATAAGTGTCAGCTGCGTTTGTGGCGTGTGGTCTAACATGTGATACTGAATTGAAAGATTTGTTTGGAAAGTTTGTATAACGTGTCGACCCAATCACTTCTTTCACTATTTTACCTTTTGAAACTATCTCTTTTGTTTTTGCCCAAACTTTTTCCGCTTCAAGAATGTCATCATATGGCATATTCCAAAACTTAACTTTTCTCAAAACTAATTGCTCGTTTTCAAATTGGAAAAACACAAACAAAAATTTATGCTCTAAAATATCTTTAAAGTTAGAGTCGTCCCATTCTTCATTTACTATTTCTTCGTATTTGAAATTTGGAAACGAAATATCCTCTTTAGGTAAATTATTTTCTTTAAGTCTTACTGTTTTAACTATAATTTCAGCTTTTTCAAATTCCTCAATATAATCTTCAACTTTCATATCTTGAGGCACACCAAAAACTGATTTAACAATTGCTTTTGATACTTTTGAATGATAATCTTTGATTTTGGGGTTAATAAATTCGAGTTGAAATTGTTTAACTAATTCTGAGTCAGTTTTACCTATTAGAGGTTTAAATTTTGAAATTACTACCTCTTCAATTGTTTGCTTTTTAGCAACTGCAACAGATGGAATTAGTTTTCCATAAACTTCTTTTGTTTCTCCAGCTATGGATGCTATGATATGATTTACATAGCCTTGTTTCAGCGAATACGCTCTTTGTTTTGCGGGGATTTTAGAAAAAGGTTGTTTTCTGACAGACTGAGCATTTGCACCTTTTGTGCATGCACCTAAATAAAACGTATCTCCTTCTGAAAGTTCGTGAGCCTTTCCGTCAGCCACTTTTTGTTTAATCAGTTGCCAGTCTTTTTTGATTATTTCCAAGTCTGTATTTGGAAAATTCCACTCATCAACAAGTTTTATGTAAATGAAAATACAACAAAATATACGAATTATGTATGATACAGATTGTATAAAATACTACATATTGTCGGTTGATCAAAACATACAATGTGTATAGGTTTGTTTCATGATAAATGAAGCTTTAATTAAAGAATTTGGCTTGCGAATAAGGCAACTCCGTTCCGAAAAAAATATTAGCCAAGAGAGGCTATCATTTTTAACTGGCTTCCATAGAACATACATAGGAATGATTGAAAGAGGTGAAAGAAATATTTCACTTACAAATATGGCTGTGTTTGCTAAAGTTTTTGAGATGACCGTTTCTGAACTTTTAGATTTCTCATCTATAAATCCAAGACATTCTTTTAAAAAATACGAAATTAAAACGGAAGAATAATGTCAAGAAAGCACTCATTTACATTGACATTATCTAACAATGTCACAGAAAAAGAAGGAGTTAATTATCTTATAGAAAATTATACAGGATTCTTCAAAATTGATTTGTCAACCAAAAAGAAATTGCTTGATTTATTGAAGATTGAGCATAGATATTTACAAGCATTTGACTTGATTTTCGTCCCAGAAATGGTTGGTAAAGAAGTTAACTCTAATTTCTTACAAACTTATCTTGAAGATATTATTTTGGTTGAATTAAAGACGACTAAAAAGTATTTACCAGAAAATCCTAAAGGGTTCTTTTTTGGAGCAACCGAAAATGAATTTAATTTTGGCAAAATACTTGGCGATAGGTTTAGGTTTTGTTTTGTAAGTATGAATGAAAAAGGTTCATCATTTTCATTGCAGACATTAGAAGAATTAGAAGCTAGAATAAAAAATAGAAGAATTCAATATCAAATCAATTTATAAATAGCTCAATGTTGTAATTTGAATTTTTAAATTCATTTATTAATTCTTCCTGAGAATACTTGTATTCATCAATAAATTCTATTTTTTGGTTTATATCAAAGTAATAGAAGGAATTAAGTTTTTTATATAAAAGCCAAGTTGAAGAGATAATCCCATTTCTTTTTGAAAGTTGTAAGCCATCAACTTTGTTGGAATTCAAAACATTTATTACTTCATTAATATTCATTCTGTGATAATTTTGGTATTAGGGGAAAATTTGAATTTTTTAAAGTTGTTGCTACAGAATAATCCTGACAAGGAAACCCGCCTACAAGCATATCGTGGTCTGGTATGTTTGAAACATCAACTACTGAAATATCTTCATTACAATTTCCATTTTTTCCAAAACGGTTTTCATATACTAGCGAAGCGTGTTGGGTTTTAGTTGATGGCTCCCATTGATTACTCCAAACAACTTCATATGGTAATTTTAAATCTTCTTTATAATTTGACGATGCCGATTTACCTTGCCATCCTTCTAGTCCAAGTCGAAAGCCGCCAACCCCTGCAAATAATTCAACGACTTTAATTTTATTTTCCATTGTGAATTGTTTTTAGATATTGAACTGTTTTTTTTCTATTAGACATTTTTTTAGTTTTTATCCAAAGTTAATTAGAAAGAGTTAATGGACAAAAAAGTCTATAAAAATTATTAACAGTTTTTTATTGGGGGATGAATTAAAAGTGTTTTAGGATTGGTATTCCGTCTTTAATTTAGCACTTTAGGTACTAAGGAATGCATTTAAAAAAACTACTCATAAAGCATCATAAAAAACAAGAATTACTAAAACCATCCTATTTATAAATACCAAAAGCTACCTTTCGTGTAGCTTTTGGTATTTAAAATGTCGGTAAAAACACCGACCGCAGGCAAATTATAAATCTTGCTATCCTTTAATCGTTTAATTATATCCTAACAACTAAAATCAAAAAACACCAACTTTACTCAAGTAAAAAACATTGAGGCAATCTTTGTCAAGCCATAATAATGCCTAACCATAGGTTGATAGCTGTTTTTTATTCTTTCATGAGTTGTTCTCTGTCATAATCACACATTGAACATAATCCATGCGAGTTGTCTTTAATAAAAATATAGTCTGTCAAAGTGCTAACATTTCCATTTAAACATCTTTCACATTTTATATTTTTTGTATAATAATCAACAACACTTTCAATTACATTTTTTTGCTTTTCTGATATAGAATCAACTCCTTTATCAATTGCTTGTTTTGATATACCTAATGCTACATCTTTAATTTCTTCTCTTTCAATTAATTCTTTCAAGAAATCTATCAAGTCAGCATTATGTTCTTCTTCAAACATTCTTTCTTTTACTTGTCCCATATTTGTATAAATTTATATATTGTTTATCTAATTTAATTCGATTATAAGCAAAAAGACCTTTTTCAATTTCTCTTGCAGTTTTATTATGCTTTTTTGCAAGTTCTCTAACAATTTTCAAATATTCAACCCAACTATTTGAGTTAATATTATTCCATGAAATTAGCTTTAAGTCAATTAAGGTTTCTACACACCTTATATCAATTATTGGATACTTTATTGAATTTGTAACACACAATATTGCAGAAGCAGTTGGAATACTTACACCTTTTAAATTTGTCAAAAGTTCAACTTTAGTCTTTTCATTATTTTCAGCAAATGCTTTTTGTGTAAATTCTTTAATTTCTTTAATACTGTTTTGTTCATAAAATCTTTTTGGTCGTCTTGATTTCCATAAACAAATTTCTAAAAATTCAGATTTGTCCAACCAACCTTTTTTAAACCATTCAGCTCCATTTAGAAATAAATGTTTTTCCTTGTCGTAATTATCAATGTAAACTTCTATATTTTCTTCAAATTCCATCATAAAGTTTCGGTGCTGAAAAATTATCACTAACTAGTTTATAAAGGAAGTTTCTCACCTAAAAACCTGGCAAAAAATTAAATGATTCTATTTAGGAAAAACTTTGCGTTATTTTTCCTTCCCACAAACATATTCATTGCCCACATTAAACCAAATTAATTAAAACAAAAAAATTCCCCTCAAACAACTCTGCCTCAGAGGATTTTTAGCGTGAGTTTCATTTTATTTACCACAAACATATTTAATACCACCACTTTTACAAACCAAATTTAATTTTTATTTAAACTATCTCCTATTGTTTTAAATGGTATTTAGTTTTTCATACATAGGTTACATCACGATGCAATGACATGCTGAACATTATTATATACGTTACATCATGATGCAATGACATGATGAACGTTATTTTATTCATTACATCATGATGCAGTGACATGATGAACGTTATTTTATTCATTGCATCACGATGCAATGACATGCTGAACGTTATTTTATTCATTACATCACGATGCAGTGACATGCTGAACGTTATTTTATTCGTTACATCATGATGCAGTGACATACTGAACGTTATTTTATTCATTACATCATGATGCAGTGACATGATGAAATTTACTATAAAACATATAACAAACTCATTATTAGTAAATTACACAAAAATCAGTATTTACTAGCTAAAAAGTTTCTTCTTACACTTTGGCGGAATCAGATTGACGTTCCCGCGCCCAATTAAAAACATTCCCAATTAACTTTAGCTATTCTACCAAAAATTGAAAATATTATCCATTCAAAAGCCCTGAAAGGGCGTTATAGTTTAAAACGTAGGGTACAGCCCTATGAAAAAAACCTTAGGCATGACTATTGCAAACAAACAATCCAACTCCCGATTTATCGGGATAACAATTCAATCACGCCCTGCGTGACTAACAATTAAATAAATTAAATATATTGCCAACATGTTTAAAAGCACCCTTTTTATATTCGCGTTCATGCTGAGTGTATCGGTTTTTGCTCAGGAAAAGCCATTTACATCCACCCAAAACAAAAAAGCTGATAAATTATTCAATCAAGCATTACAAAATTTTACGCTACAAAACTATGGCGAAGCCATTGATTTATGTAAAAAAGCATTGGAGTTAGATGCCAATTATATTGATGCACACATGCTTTTAGCCGATTTATACGAAAAAAACGAACAAGACGACAAAGCACAAGAATTGTACAATAAACTGGTAAAAGTAAATCCTAATTTCCCATTGAGTTATTTAGGTTTATCAAGTTATATGTATGCCATGGGTCAGTACGATAGTGCGCAAATAAACATCAAAAAGTTTGTGCAATTTCCTGATTGGTTTGCTCGTAAACCAGTAGGTTTAAAACTAGAAAAAAACATTGATTTTGCAGTAGAAGCTTTAAAAAAACCAGTGCCTTATAACCCAATTAGTTTAGGGCCAAATGTTAATTCCATTTACGATGATTATTTTCCGGTATTAACTGCCGATGGACAAACGCTTTTATTTACCCGTAACATAGGAGATAGAAGAACAGGTAACGAAGATTTTTATATCAGTAAAAAAGATGGCAAAGGTTATTCAAAAGCCAAATCAATAGGTGCGCCAATTAATAGCGATAAAAACGAAGGAACAGCTTCCATCAGTGCCGATGGACAATACATATTTTATACTTATTGTGGCGAAATAGAAAACAGTTGCGATATATTATTAAGTGTGTTGGATGGCGACCAATGGAGTGAACCTAAAAACTTAGGTTCCCCAGTAAATACCCGCAGATGGGAAACCCAACCAAGTGTAGCTTTTAATGGCAAAACAGTATATTTTGCTAGCGATAGACCAGGCGGATTTGGTGGCAGCGATATTTGGATGACCACTTATAATAATGGACGTTGGGCACCGCCTATTAACTTAGGGCCAGAGGTTAATACCGATGGTGAGGAACAATATCCGTTTATAGCATTAGACGATAAAACATTATTTTTTGTAAGCAATGGTCACCCAGGCATGGGCGGATTAGATATTTTTAGTAGCAAACGTGCAACCAATGGCCGTTGGCAAACACCCTTAAATATTGGTTACCCCATTAATACCAACGAAGATGAACAAAGTTTTTGCATTACCAGCGATGGTATCAATGCCTTTATTTCATCGGCTAAAAAAGGTGGTTTGGGTGGATTAGATATTTACCAATTTGAATTGTATAAACAAGCACGTCCTGAACAAACTGGCTATGTTAAAGGGGTGGTATATGATGCTTTAACCAAAAAGAAACTAGCTGCCAAATTAGAGTTAATTGATTTAGGAACTAAAAAAACAGTTATTGAATCGCGCTCTAATAAAACAACTGGAGAGTTTTTAATGAGTTTACAAGGCAATAAAAATTATGCTTTAAATGTTAGTTTGGCTGGCTATATGTTTTATTCCGAAAACTTTAGTTTAAAAGACCAAACCAATACCAATCCATTGTTTTTGGATGTGCCTTTAATTCCAATTGCTGATGGAGCAACAGTGGTTTTAAAAAACATTTTCTTTGAAACAGCCAAGTTTGATTTAAAAGCTGAATCTACTGCCGAGTTAGATAAACTAGTGCAGTTTTTACAAGTTAATCCAAAACTTAGAATTGAAATAGGTGGACACACCGATAACCAAGGTAAAAAACAAGATAATATCACTTTATCGAATAACCGTGCTAAAGCAGTTTACGATTATTTGGTAGCCAATAAAATAGAAGCAGCTCGCTTAACGTATAAAGGTTATGCCGATTCGAAACCAATAGTTGATAATTTAACTGAAGCCAACAGGAGTAAAAACAGAAGAACCGAGTTTAAAATTATTAAATAAAAATAGCCAAATGTTTACCAGCAAAACCACCATTAGGGTAAGGTATGCCGAAACCGACCAAATGGGTGTAGTATATCATGGAAATTACGCTCAATACCTAGAAGTAGCCAGAACAGACGCATTGCGACAAGTTGGTTTATCGTATAAAAGTTTTGAAGATAGTGGGATAAGAATGCCTGTTTTAAACCTGCAATGCAAGTACTTAAAATCGGCCTATTACGATGATGAGCTAACCATTATTACCACCATAAAAGAATTACCCAAGGTTAGAATCCATTTTCATTATGAAATATATAATCCTAATAATGAATTAATTACAAAAGCAGAAGTAGAGTTAGTGAATATTGATATGAAAACCAATAAATTAACCATGGCTCCAGCCGCATTAATTGATGCTTTAAAACCCTATTTTACTACTTAATTTTTTTATAAAATTAAGTATTTACTAGTATTTTAAATTTAGTTTTAGCATATTTGATTTAAGAATAATTAAAACTTATATGCTAAAACTTAAACTCATTACCATTAAGCTTTGCCTTGGTTTATTGGCTTTTATTACTTTAAGTAGTTTAAGGTGTAACGAGCCAATCGGAAAAGTTTACACTGAATATAATCCAGTGTTTATGAAAAGAGCCGATTTAGAAAACTCCATTTCATTAAACTCTCCTCGAGAAATTGGCACTCCTGCCAAAATTTACACCAAAGATAATTACCTATTTGTTAGTGAAGCAGGTCTTGGTGTCCATATTATTGATAACAGCAATCCGGCAGCTCCTGTAAAACTTGGTTTTATAAAAGTATTGGGCTGTTTTGATATGGCTATAAAAGGCAATACCATGTATGTAGATAATGCCACCGATTTAGTAGCCATTGATTTGAGTAATACTAGCCAAATAAAAGTATCGGAACGCATAGTTGATGCTTTTCCAGAGCCTGTTCCTCCTGATAATTTAAAGGTAAGACCTGAGCATTTAAAAGCCAACAGACCAACAGATTTAGTTTTAGTAAAATGGAATAAAGCCAATTAACTATGAAAAAGTACATTATTATTATAGGCATGGCTTTAACTATTTTAAGCGCATGCACCAAAGAATCAACAGAAAGTAATGCTATAGGAACCGATGGTGCAGGTGTAGGCGGTTCTACTGCCCGCTTTACCATAGTTGGTAATCATTTATATACCGTTGATCATGAAAACTTAAATGTTTTTGATATTACCAATCCTTTAAAGCCTAATAAGTTAGGCTCTAATAATATAGGCAGAGATATTGAAACCATTTTTGCCCGAGATGAAAAAACCATTTTTATTGGTTCGCAAAATGGTATGTTTATATACGATGTTTCTAATCCATTGCTAATAGCCGAGTTAGCAGCCGTGCCTCATTTTAGGTCGTGCGATCCTGTAGTGGCTAATCAAGATTATGCATTTGTAACCCTTAATAGCGAAGGCACGCCAAATAGCAGAAGATGTTGGGGAAATACCAACCAATTATTGACTTATAATGTATCAAACCCAAGCAATACTTATTTAATAAGAACCTATAATTTAAACAAACCAAAAGGTCTTGGCTTACATGGAGATGATTTATTTGTTTGCGATAACTTATTGCGTTGGTACGATGCTACCAATCCAGCCAACCTAGTTATTAAGAAAAGTTTCAATATTTCGGCTCACGATATTATTCCACTTGATTCTTCGCTTATTTTGGTTGGAGATGAAGGCATAACCCAATTAGGCATAGCTAGTGATAGCATTTGGTTTTTGAGTAAAATAGTAACTAAAACCCCATAAACAGCATGACAAAGCAGTTAATTACTTTTACATTTTTGTTTTGGTGTGGCATAGCAATGGCTCAAAACAAATTCGATTCACTTAAATTATCATTTCATGTTCACCCTCAGTTTTTATTAATAAATGGCATAAAAGCCGATGTTGAATATAAGTTATTTCCAAACCTACATATTTATGCTGGTGGGCAATATTACTCGGGCTTTACCAATAGGAATGGCGATAAATCCGTTAAAGATGTTTCGGCTACCACTACTTACGACCAAACCAAACGTGCCAATGATGAAATAAACGGAAATGGATTTAATATTGGTGCTAAATATTATTTTATCCATACATTAAGAGAGCATTTTTTTGCTGGATCTGAATTTTCGTATAACCAATATAACTTTAAACTAAACGACTATGGTTATTTTCCATACCAAGACGATGGATTAACCTTTTACGAATATAGACTTGGCCAATATGCGGCTCAAGGAGATCAATCAACTAGTAGTTTTTACTTTGGAGCTACCGGAAGTGAAGGCCGTTTTTTAGTGAATTTATGGGTTGGAGTAAGTTATGTTAACACCAATATCGATTCAAAGGTAAAAGAGATACGAGAGTTTAACAAACTATATTGGGACTATGCCTACAAAGGAATTGCGCCATTAGTAGGTTTTAAAGTAGGTTTTCTATTGCTTTAAAAAAAGCCCTTTCAATAACAAAAATTGAAAGGGCTTTTTATATCAAAATTATTTAACCTATTTACCTGTAAATACAGGTTTGCGTTTTTCAACAAAGGCTTTCATTCCTTCTTTTTGGTCTTCTGAAGCAAAACACATGTAGAAGTTTTTACGTTCAAAATATAAACCTTCTTGCAAACCACTATCAAAAGCTTTTAACACACTTTCCTTAGCCAAACGAATAGCTACTGGACTTTGTACAGTTATTTCTTTAGCCAATTTTACAGCCTCTTCTAAATACAATTCCGTTGGCACTACCCTATTTATTAATCCAGCACTTAATGCTTCTTCGGCACTAATAAACTTGCCTGTTAATACCATTTCCATAGCCAATGCTTTACCTACAGCTTTAGTTAAGCGTTGGGTTCCTCCTGCTCCAGGCATAATGCCCAATTTTATTTCAGGCTGACCAAATTTAGCAGTTTCGCTAGCTACTACCATATCGCAAGTCATTACTAACTCACAGCCACCGCCTAAAGCAAAACCGCTCACAGCAGCTATAATTGGCTTTTTAGTTTTTCTAATTTGATCCCAAGTTTCAAACTGATCAATTTTCAATAAATCAATGGCATTTTTGCTTTCCATTTGTTTTATATCGGCACCAGCCGCAAAAGCTTGCTCATTTCCAGTAATGATTATACAACGCACATCGTCATTGTCATCTAATTGCTGTAAAGCCTTTTTTAGCTCTAACATCAATTGTAAATTCAATGCATTTAATTCTTTGGGTCTATTTAATTGAATTAAAGCAATATGCTTATCGTAATTGGGGTTTACTAATATAAATTCAAATTCCATATATTTTTATTATTGATTTTTGAGTTGTGATTTTTGATTTTCATTTATAAAATATAACCTATAATTTCTTTAATTTATTGGTTGCTTTTTTGTTTCCAAGTTTACTAGCTTTGGTATAATAATATTTAGCCCATCTAAAAGATTGCTTAACACCATCACCAAATTCATAACATAAACCTAAATTATAAAGAGCCTTATCATCTTTTTGTTTAGCAGCTTTTTTATACCAGTAAATTGCTTTTAAGTAATCTTGTTTTACACCTTCGCCATAAGAATAGCAATAACCTAAATCTCTTTGAGCTTCAATATCTCCTTGTTTGGCTGCTAATGAATACCAATAAAATGCTTTTTTATAATTCTGCTTTACTAATTCACCTTCTTTATAGAAAAAACCAATATTGAATTGAGCCTCCATTTTACCACTTTTAGCAGCTTTCATATACCACTTAAAAGCCTCTGAAATATCTTTATCGACACCTTTGCCTAAATCATAACATGTTCCTACATAAAATTGAGCTCTTGTATTTCCGGCTTTGGCTGCAATAATCCATAACTCAAATATTTTATTCCAAGGTTTACTTTTTGTTTTGGTTTCGTAAGCTAATTGATAACCTTCATCAAAAAGTTGCTTAGCTTTTGCGCTGCTAATTTTAATATTTGATTTACTACTTGTCAATTACTTATTGCCTGTTGCTAATTGATTATTCCTTAACCTCTTCTAAAGTATCAACCTCATCCTTGGGTGCCGATTGTTCAGCAAATGCTTTTTGAAACAATAATATCAAAACAAAACCAACGCTAATGGTTGCGTCTGCTACGTTAAATACTGGCCTAAAAAATTCAAAACTTTCACCACCCCAAACCGGCAACCACGAAGGAAATGTACCATGCAGAATTGGGAAATAAAGCATATCGACAACCGAACCATGAAACCACGAGGCATAACCACCGTCAGCAGGTAAAAAAGTAGCTAAACTCCAATAATCGCTTTTTGAAAACAATACGCCATAAAATACCGAATCAATAATATTACCCAAAGCTCCAACCAAAATCATTGTCCAACTAATGGTATAACCCAAATGAGATTTAGCTTTAATTAAACCATTTATATAATAAACTATAACTCCACAAAAAATAATACGAAACAATGTAAGTATAATTTTACCCCAATCGCCTCCAAACTCAATACCAAAAGCCATTCCGTAGTTTTCTAAGAAATGAAGTTTAAACCAATTTCCAGCTACATTTACTTCTTCGCTCAAGTTAAAATGCGTTTTTACATAAACTTTGCTCCATTGGTCAATAATTAATAATATAATCCCAATAGCAATTGGGTAAACCACATGTTTATTTTTCATTATTTGCTTAAAAAAATAGAGACGCAATAATACATTACGTCTCTATTAATTTTTATATTTTTTTAAAAAAATTATTTATACTGTTGAAGCTTAGCTTCCATACTTAAAGTAGTATGAGGAACAGCTCTTAAACGCTCTTTAGCAATTAGTTTGCCTGTTACTTTACAAATACCATAAGTTTTGTTCTCAATACGTGTTAAGGCATTATCTAAGTTTTCAATAAACTTACGCTGACGAGCTGCCAATTGGCTTAAATGTTCTTTTTCGCTGCTCGATTGTCCGTCTTCTAAAGTTTGATAACTGCTATCTGTATCGTTTCCACCATTTGCATTTGGATTTTGCATTTGGTCTAATAAGTTAGCTAACTCAGCTTTAGCCGAAGCCATTTTTTTAACAATAATATCTTTAAACTCAGCTAAATCTGCATCACTATAACGTTTTGCCTCAGTTGCCATTTCTAATTGTTTCATTTCTGGACGATATGGAACTGGCTCCTGCGTATCTTTAGCTTGTTTTTTCTCAACTTTTGGTTTTGCTACTGGAGTAACTTTTTTAGCCACTACTTTTTTGCTTATTGGTTTATTAACCAAAACCGATTTTTTTGAAACTTTTTTAGCAACTACAGCAGGTTTTGTAGGTTTTGCAGCTACTTTAGTTTTTGTTGCAACTACTGCTTTAGTAGTTTTAGCTTTTGCTTTGGTAACTACCACTGGCTTAGTAGCTGCTTTCTTAACTACTTTAGTTACTTTTTTTGCTACTGGTTTCGATGCTGTTTTAACTACTTTTTTAGCTACAACTTTTGAAACTTTAGTGGCAACTTTTTTACTAGCAACTACTGCTTTTTTTGCAACTTTTTTAGCTACTACTTTTTTAACAGCGGCCTTTTTTACTACTACTGCTTTTTTAGCAGCAACTTTCTTAGCTGGCGTTGTTACTTTTTTGGCAGTTGCTTTGGTGCCTTTGGCCCCACTGGTTTTAGCTACTACTTTTTTTACTGCTTTAGCAGAAGTTGATTTAGCGCCTTTGGCTGCAATAGTTTTAGCAACTTTTTTAGGTGCAACTTTGGTAACTGCTTTCTTAGCTACGGCTTTTTTAACTACCTTTTTTACTGCTTTAGCTGGTAATGCTTTTTTAGCTGGCGTAACTTTTTTGGCAACAGCTTTTTTGGCTACTTGCTTTTTCACAACTTTTTTAACTGCTTTTTTTGCAGCAGCTTTTTTCACAACTTTTTTGGCCATTATAATTTAAGCTTTAATTATTTTTACTTTTACAAGGTTTTCGTTTATATCTATATCAACCCCATCTGTCACATTTTCAACTACTTGTATAGAACTCGCTAAAATTTCGCTGCAAATATATGAATTATAAGCAGATAACGATGCGTTTGTATAAACATTGTCAGCTATTTGAACATTTATTTTATCCATAACAGCCAAGCCAGATTCTTTTCTTAAAGTTTGTAATTTACTTATCAACTCGCGCGCTATACCTTCATTCAGCAAGGCTTCGTCCATTTCAATATCTAATGCTACAGTAATCTTACCTTCATTAGCTACTTTGTATCCTGTAATTTCCTTCGATAAAATTTCCACATCTGTTAGTAAAATTTCGAATGTTTCGCCTTCAATTTCAAGGTTTAACGCACCATTTTGCTCTAATTCTTGAATTTTATTTTGGTCAAAAGCGGTTATAGCAGCAGCTACATCCTTCATTTTAGCTCCAACTTTTTTACCTAAGGTTTTAAAATTAGGTTTAATTGACTTATCAATTGCATCAATATATTCTAACTCCTTAACATTTACTTCGGCTAAAATCAAGTCTTTAACATGCGTAATTTCGTCTTTTATCCTTTGATCAACAACAGGAATTAAAATACGTTGCAATGGCTGACGAACTTTAATATTTTCTTTTTTCCTGATTGATAAAACCAATGATGAAATACGCTGCGCGTAATCCATTTGCTCCTCAAGAGTTAAATCAATTAATTGACTATCCGCTATTTTTAAATCAGTTAAATGAACGGATTGTAACGTATTTTTACCTGAATCAATTAAACTTTCGTTTAAGTTACGGTATAACCAATCAGCAAAAAATGGTGCAACACTGCTCATTAACTGACTAACAGTTTCCAAACACTCGTATAAAGTTTCGTAAGCAGCTTTTTTCTCATCGTTCATTTCGCCTTTCCAGAAACGTCTGCGGCTTAAACGCACGTACCAATTAGAAAGATGATCGCCTACAAACTCTTCAATAGCTCTAGCAGCAGGAGTTGGATCGTAATCATCCATTTTCTCGCTCACCAATTTTATCAAACTATTTAGTTTACTGATAATCCAACGATCAAGTTCAGTGCGTTCTTTTACAGCAACTATATTGCTGCTATCGTACACAAAACCATCAATATTGGCATAAATAGCAAAAAACGAATACGTATTGTATAAAGTGCCAAAAAACTTACGTTGACTCTCTCCTATTCCATCTAAATCAAATTTTAAGTTATCCCAAGGGTCGTTATTACTAATCATGTACCAACGCGTTGCATCGGCACCATATTTAGCAATAGTAGTAAACGGATCAACCACATTACCCAAACGTTTACTCATTTTTTGTCCATTTTTATCCAATACAAGGCCATTAGCAATTACATTTTTAAAGGCAATTCCTGGATTTCCTGTTTTTTGGTTAAATGCTTTTATTTCGTCTGAACAATCGTTTAATAAAACTGCCAAAGCATGCAAAGTAAAGAACCAACCACGTGTTTGGTCAACTCCTTCGGCAATATAATCAGCAGGATAAGCCGATTCAAATTGTGCCTTAGCTTCTTCAGTTGAATCTTTACCCATAAAATTCCATTGAGCATAAGGCATAGCACCACTATCAAACCAAACATCAATTAAATCAGCTTCGCGAGAGTAAAGTTCAGATTGATTATTATTTTCAAACCCTTTAGGTAAAAAATAAACCCTATCTATAAATGGCTTATGTAAATTAAAACTTCCTTTATCAAACTCACTAATTGGTTTTAAAAATTTCAATTTTTGATTATTAGGAATTAAAGATAAATTCCTTGGGTGTTCAATATCTTTTGAATTTTGGATTTTTTCTATAAATGATGAAATTATTTCTTCAGAATTACCATTTGATAAATTAATATCTCTAATAAAATCAATCGACTTGGAATCATTATTTTTGATAGCCAAAAATAAATCTCTCAATTCATCTTTAACATAATATCCAACTAATTCTATTCCTTCTGATGATTTATTTGTAACTAAATCATCAAAAGAACCCACTGATATAACTTCATTATAATTTAGATTACTTCTCCAAATTGGCAATGGTGTTCCCCAATAACGAGAACGAGATAAATTCCAATCAACCAAATTTTCTAACCAATTTCCAAATCTTCCAGTTCCAGTACTTGCTGGTTTCCAGTTAATTTTGGCATTGTTCTCCACCAATTTATCTTTAACAGCAGTGGTTTTAATAAACCAACTTTCTAATGGATAATATAATATTGGCTTATCAGTTCTCCAACAATGCGGATAAGTATGGTCGTATTTTTCTTTTTTAAATAACTTATTTTCGTTTTGAAGTTTTAAAGTAATACGCTCATCTACACTTAAATAATTAAGCTTGCTGGTATCTTTTATAAAACCTTGTAATTTATCTTTTTGCAAAGCCAAAGCAGCTTCTTTTTCAGTTTCAGTTAAATAAGCTTCTTTTACATACTCTTCGCCATAAAGGAACAAATCATCCTTAACCTCAGCTAAAAACTTACCACGTTTATCAACCAGAGTTAACGAACCAATTCCATTTTGTTGTGCCACCCTAAAATCGTCTGCACCAAAACTTGGCGCAATATGCACTATTCCAGTTCCATCTTCAGTGGTAACAAAATCGCCTGTAATTACCTCAAAACTTTTTCCGTTCTCTACTTTAATGCCATCAAATGGCAATAATTGCTCGTATTTGATACCTGCTAAATCTTTGCCTTTATATTCGGCTAAGATTTGGTAAGGAACCAATTTGTCTCCTGCTTTGTAATCTTCAAATTTTAAATCAGCTTGTTCAGGTTTAAAGTATTTTCCAACTAAGTTTTTTGCTAAAATTACATTCACCTCTTCATGACTAAATTGACTTATGGTTTTTACTAAAACATAATCAATTTTTGGCCCTACGGCCAATGCTGTGTTCGATGGCAATGTCCAAGGTGTAGTAGTCCAAGCTAGAAAATAAACAGGTTCGGTGCTTCGGCTTCGCTCAGCAACCGAATTATTGCTATCAACTTTCAGCTGTGAACCATCAACTATCTTAAACATGGCTACAGCAGTCATGTCTTTTACATCTTTGTAAGTTCCAGGTTGGTTTAATTCGTGCGAACTTAAACCAGTTCCCGCTGCTGGTGAATATGGCTGAATGGTGTAACCTTTATACAAATAACCTTTGTTATGTAATTGTTTTAAGCACCACCAAAGACTTTCTATGTAACTGTTTTCATAGGTAATGTAAGGATCATTCAAATCTACCCAATAACCAATACGTGTGGTTAAATCGTTCCACACATCAGTATATTTCATTACATCCTTGCGGCAAGCTTCGTTGTAATCTTCTATCGAAATGGTTTTACCAATATCTTCTTTGGTAATTCCCATTGCTTTTTCCACCTGTAATTCTACAGGTAAACCATGCGTATCCCAACCAGCTTTACGCTTAACTTGGAAACCTTTTAAAGTATTGTATCTACAAAAAATATCTTTGATAGCTCTACTCATAACATGGTGAATACCAGGCATTCCATTTGCACTTGGCGGCCCTTCGTAAAACACAAATGGTTTTGCACTTTTACGATTGGCTACACTTTTTTCAAATATTTTTTCATCGGCCCAAAACTTTAATATTTCTTGCTCAAAAGCAGGAAAATCAAGTTTTTTATATTCTTTGTATTTGGTCATTTTGTTTTAAAAAATTGCATAAAAACCCGATATGGATTTTTAAAAGTGGCGCGAAAATAACGTTTGATAAACCAAATATCAAGTATGCTTGAAAATTAGCATAATAAGTGCAGAAAATGTGTGTAGCTTAACTCTTTTTACGAAATATTTAAAAAACAAAAAAGCCACTACAACTTAGTTGTAATGGCTTATAAAATATTGAATAGCTTATTTTAAAAAGTTAAACTAAAACCTAAAGTTGGCAAGAAAGGTAATTGATTGATTCTTTTATAATTAAGCACATCAAAATAAAATATATTTTCGCGGTTATAAACATTGGTAGCAGCAGCAGTTATGTTTAAAACTGAAGTTTTGCTAATGTTAAATTTGCGAGAAAGTGAAACATCTAAACGATGAAAATAAGGTAACCGACCTGTATTAATTTGATCGTAATAAACACCTAAATTTCCATTTTGTACCAATGGGTTTGAGCTAATTCCACCAGCATAACTAAGTTTTTCGTACAAACCTTGGGTTTGTGTAAATGGAAAACCTGAGCCAAAATTCCAACGTAAATTAGCTGTCCAAGCAGTTGGATTCTTTTTATTTCCCCAGCTTTGGTTTACTACTATGTTAAAATTATGGCGTCTATCAAAATGAGGTATGTAGTCCTTTCCCATTCCGCCATTTTCAATTGATACTCCGTCATTTCTAGTGACATAAGTGAGGGAATATACTGCCCAAATATTTAATTTTTTATTTTCGTATTTTAAAGTTGCGTCAGCACCATAGCTTAAACCTTTTTCTGCTATATAGTCCAATCTTTGTAGTTCAGGTCTATTGATATTAGAAGCATCATTTTCGTAAATTTTATACCTATTGATACTAATTATTTGGTTAAAGTTTTTATAAAACAACTCACTGTTTAAATTTAACTTTTGTTTGGGTGTGTTTAATATATCAAGCTCAAAACCAAAAGCAGTATGCCATGCTTTTTGCAAACGGCTAGTATTACCAGCCAAAGAACCATTGCGAGAAATACCATCAGGATTAGATAAAAAGCCATAAAACAAATTCACCACATCTTGATCGCTTACTGCACTTATTAAATTTTGAGAATACAAACCTGCTGCACCTTTAAACCTTAAAGTTGAAGTAGCATTGTATTTAACACCAATACGAGGTTCAAAACTGCTTTCAGAAATAGATGCATAATAGACCATACGAATACCTGGTTCAATAACCAAACGACTTCCAATTACTTTTTTATACTTAAAATAAGTTGAGGCTTCGGTATTGCTATTTACTTGATCAATTTTTCTACCAGTATTGTTTAAATAATTATAAGTAGTACTAAATCCAACAACTTCAAATCCATATTTCAAATCGTCTTTTCCAAAAAAATTGGTAAATCCAAAAGAAGTATTAAAACTATTAATTCCGCTTGAACGCTCTCTGTTACTAGCATCTAATAATGTAATACCATAATTTGAATAACCAGCAGCAATATTAATTAATGTACTACTACCATCAGGAATAATTAATAAATTCCCTCCTAAACCAACGTTATTCCAATTGTATTTTAATTGGTTAAATTGTGATTTATCATCAAACCTAAATCCAAATAAACTGGCTTTACTACCATTAGAACTGGTAAAAGCATATTTTCCAAATAAGTCGAGAAACGAGTAAGGAAGACCATTTTCAGGATCAGCATTTTTATAAAAAATTGGAGCTGTTTTATCTAAGTAAGAAGTTTTGGCTGAAATTATATAAGATGCCGATCCACCACCTTCGGTATATTTTGAAACAGGCCCTTCAATATGAAACTTGGCAGTAACCGGATTAACAGCTATTTTACCCGAAAAATCTTTTCTATTTCCATCGCGTGTGCTTACATCAATAACACCTGAAATTCTACCACCATATTGAACATTAAATCCACCAGCACTTACATCAGCAGTTTTAATTAAATCTGCATCAAAAATACTGAACAAACCAATGGAGTGAAATGGATTATAAATAATCATTCCGTCAAGCATAACTTTATTCATAACAGGTGAACCACCACGAATATAAAGCTGTCCGCCTTGATCTCCACTAAAGTTAACACCAGGTAGTACTTGTAAATATTGAACCAAATCAGGCTCACCACCAAAAGTAGGTAAGCGCGAAAGTTCCTTTTGAGTAATTACGTTGGTTGAAATATTTACATTTTCACGAACTTTTTCTTTTTCGCCACTAATAGTAACCTCGTTTAATTGATTTTTCTTTTTAGTTACATTAAAGTTTAACTGAATTGGCTCTTCATCATTTACTTCAACGGTTTGAGTTAAAATTTCGTAACCAATAAAAGCAAAACGAACAGTATATTTCCCATAAGGAATTTTTGTTATTACATAAATACCATTATTATCTGTTTGAACTATAATGGGTTTCTTTACACTTACTTCATTATTGGGTGTAATTTCTGTTAGTTTAATATTACACGAAATGATAGGTTCTCCATTATCT
This sequence comes from uncultured Bifidobacterium sp., assembly GCA_964529175.1. Lineage (GTDB taxonomy): Bacteria > Bacteroidota > Bacteroidia > UKL13-3 > UKL13-3 > JAAFJM01. The sequence goes on along the minus strand of CAZGVO010000011.1, from coordinate 39,276 downwards.
TTATCAACTACTAAACCTTTAATTCTACCTTGCTGCGCAAGCAATTGCATGCTAAAAATTACCGCTATAAAACTTAAAATATATTGTTTTTTCATTTTTTAAAAAGTGTGGCGAATATAAAACTATAAGCCATTGCAAAAAGTCATTTATTTATAATATTAATAATGTTGTTAAATTCGTAGAAAAAATCAGAGATGAAATTTACTAAAAACATAGTCATATTTTTTACCTTAATGGTTGTATTCAGTTCGTGTGGCGAGGGTTGGAAAAACTACATTAGCACCGAAGTGGATGTAGAAATGGGCAAATCAGCTCAAAACCAATACGATGCAATTTATGCCGATCAAATTTTAGATGAAAAAGAAAATAAAGAGCTTTACAATAGTATCAATCTAATTAAAGAACGTATTTTAAAATCGGGTAATGTAACCCATGCAGATGCCTTTAAATGGGATTTAAAAATTATAAACGATACTGTTTTAAATGCATTTTGCTTACCCGGTGGAAAAATTTATGTTTACACCGGTTTAATAAATTATTTAGATAACGAAGCTCAATTGGCAGGTGTTTTAGGCCACGAAATAGCGCATGCTGACAAACGCCATTCTATTGATAATATGGCAAAAGAACTTGGGCTTTCGGCCTTAATTAGCTTGGTTTTTGGGGATGGAAGTAGCCTAATTAATATTGCTCAAAATTTGATAGGTTTAAAATTTAGCCGCGATAATGAAGCACAAGCCGATGAATATTCAGTAAACTATTTATACAATACCGTTTACGATGCGAGTGAGGCAAATGGCTTTTTTGAAAAGTTAGAAAAAGATAACCAAACACAAGAAGTATCGGAGTTTTTAAGCACCCACCCAGCTCCTGAAAATAGAAAACAAGTAATGCTTGAGCATTGGAAAAAACTAGGTGGTAAAAAAGGGAAAAAATTTGAAGAAAATTATTCAAGAATAAAGTCACTTTTACCAAAAAACACCGAAAAATCATGGTAAAAGTTACGTTGCTTCAACTTGGTAAAACACATTTTAAATTTGTAGATGATGGATTTGCTGAATTTGCGAAACGATTGGTTCACTACTGCAAGTTTGAGAGTAAAACATTTGAGCTGCCCACCAAACTTAAAAGCAAAGATGCCAACCAAACCAAAAAAGTTGAGGCTGATATTATTTTAAAACAGCTAAAATCTACCGATTTTGTTATTTTATTAGATGAAAATGGAAAAACATACACATCAATTCAATTAGCAAAATATATTGAAAACCTAAGTGTTCAGCAAAGCAGTTTGGTTTTTATAATTGGCGGTGCTTATGGCTTTGACGAAACTGTTTATGATAGAGCAAATGCCAAGATATCGCTTTCGGCTTGTACTTTCTCTCACCAATTAATTAGGCTTATTTTTATTGAGCAAATTTATCGTTGTTTTACCATTATAAAAGGTGAACCTTACCACCATCAATAACTTATTTTAGTAAAATTTAAGTATTCTTGGTTAAAATACCTTTGCATTTTCAATTTACATCAATACATTTGAATTATAAATTTTAAAAATAACAATATGAAAAAAATACTTTTAATAGCTGCTTTTGCATCGTTTGCATTTGCTAGCAAAGCACAAAATGCTAAACCAGCGGCAACCACTACTGCTAAACCTCAAGCAGCAACAGTAGAAGTAGTTAACGAAAACCAAACTTCGGTTGATGAGGTTACTACTGATAACACTAAAAAAACAGAAGAGAAAAAAGCTTGCTGCTCAAGCAAAAAATCGGCTGCTAAAAGCTGTGAGAAAAAAGAAGAGAAAAAATGCGAATCAAAAAAAGCATGTTGCAGTAAAAAAGCTGTAAAAACTGAAGAAGCTAAATAATTAACCAATCAGTTTAAATATAAAAAGGCTCTTAAAATTAAATTTTAAGAGCCTTTTTTATGTCATTAAATAAAGCTATTGCTTGACTTTTAAAATAACTTCTTCAATTTTAGCACTGCTCGATTTTTGAATGATGAACTCATAATTATCAATTACAATTTTTTCACCTTGAACAGGAATATCTTCATGGTTAGCAGTAATAAAACCACCTAATGTATTATACTCACCTTCAGGTAATTCAAAATCGTATTTATTATTTAAATAATGAATTTCTAATCTGCATGAGAATAAATATTCGTTATCTGCAATGGTTTTTTCGGTAAGCGATTCTGTATCATGTTCATCATCTATTTCACCAAAAATTTCTTCCATTACATCTTCAATGGTTACAATTCCAGCTGTTCCTCCTAATTCATTTACCACCAAAGCAATACTTTTACGGGTTTTGCTAAATCTGTTTAAAACATCCATAACCGAAGTAGTAGCAGGCACTATTTCAATTGGGAAAACTATTTCTTTAATTGAATTTACTTTTTTAAATATTTCTTTTTGATGCACATAACCAATAATATTATCGGGAGTACCACCATAAACCAATATTTTAGATAAACCTGTTTGTACAAATTTTTGATATAAAACTTCTGGTGTTTCGGTAATATCAATTATCTCCAAATCAGTTCTTGGAGTCATACAATCACGCACTTTTAAGTTCGAAAAATCAAGTGCGTTTTTAAACATTTCAGTATCTACTTCAGCATCATCACCCAAGTCGTTATCACTTACTTGATTGATATAATCATCCAAATCTATTTTAGTAAAAACTGGAGTTGTTTCGGTATATTTTATTTTTAAAAAGCCATTTAAAATAATTTTAGAAAGCCAAATAATTACGTGAACCACCGGCCAAAACAAATAGTAAAACAACAAAAAAGGTAATGCCAAAACTTGTAAAACCAAATCAGGATTGATGCGAAACAAAACCTTTGGTATAAACTCAGCTGTAACCAAAACTATTAAGGTTGAAATAATAGTTTGAGCAAAAAGTAATAAAAATTTATGCGTTTCAAAATATGGCGACATGCTTACCAAAAGAGGGTCGAGCACTTTTGCCATGTAAATACCATAAATAACCAAGCCAATATTATTACCAACTAGCGTAGTACTAATAAATTTTGATGGATTATTAACAAAATTAGATAGGATATTAGCCGTAACGCTTCCTTGCTTGCTTTTAAGCTCAATAAGTAACTTGTTAGACGAAATAAAAGCAATTTCAGTTCCGGCAAAAAAAGCCGAAAACAAAATACTTAATAAAATAATGAGAGAATAATTATCCATTTATAAAATAAAGTACAATTATAATTATAAATGTTCAATTATGAATGATGAAAATTTAGTTGGAGTAATCAACCTATTAATCTTCAAATTTATAACCAACACCTTTTACAGTTCCAAGTAGGTCTTCTCCAATTTTTTCGCGTATTTTTCTAATATGAACATCAATGGTTCTATCACCTACAATAACCTCATCGCCCCACACTTTTTCTAATATAATTTCGCGTTTAAATACCTTACCTGGTTTACTTGCTAACAAATACAGTAATTCAAACTCTTTACGCGCCAATTGAATTTTTTCAGTTCCTTTATAAACCAAAAAAGTATCTCTATCAATTACTAAACCTTTAACATTTAATTTTATATTTTCAACCTCTGCACTTTCAGGATTATGATTTTCTTTTCTACGTAAAATAGCAGCCAAACGTGTTAACAATAATTTTGGCTTAATTGGTTTTGCTATATAATCATCAGCTCCAGCATCAAAACCAGCTAACTCGCTGTATTCTTCAGCTCTGGCAGTTAAAAAAACAATGAATATTTTATTTAAAGTTGGGTTCGATTTTATTTGTTGGCAAGCTTGAATACCATCCATTTGAGGCATCATTACATCCATCAAAATTAAATCGGGTTTTATACGCTTGGATTCTTCAATGGCTTCTACCCCATTATTTGCCAAAAATACTTCATAACCTTCTTTTTTTAAATTATACTCAATAAACTCTTGAATGTCTTTTTCATCATCTACAACAAGAATTTTATATTGCTTTTTGTCTTTCATTTTGATTGATTTTTTATGCTTTAATCAGGTGCAAACTTAATTAGATTATTGTTAGTTAATTGTTAAGTTTACTCAAAACTAAATCATTTTAAAATAACTTGTTTAAAATCTACAGAATAGCCTGTAAATGAGCCTATTGCTCCATTAACATTTGACGAAACAGAACCAGGTGTAGCAAAAGGGCCACCATTATTATCGGCTTTACCAAACGATTGCCAAAACAAAAACTCTTTTCTACCAATATGCGAAAGGTATAAATTTAAAGTATCGCCTTCGTTAAAAGGCCTTACAAACTCATATGGACGATTCCCATTATTTACAAACTCATCATCAAAAGTTCGGTAAAATCTGCATGCTCCCCAACCAAATAATATTGAATCAGGACTAATATTTACAGCCAATCTATAATTGTTTCTTTCTGGCCCATCTACAAACCAAAATTTGGTATAAGCTTTTCCTACTGTATCATTTCCTTGTTTTGGCTCAATTCTATAAACTACACTATCAATATTTACTGTTCTTGGAATAAAGGTTTTTGCAGTAATTGCAGTTACTCCATTGTTTAATAAAATATCTAATTTATAAGGAGTATTTACAACACCAGTTAATTCAAAAGGATTCATATATACTCCAGAAAATGGCCCTAGAATACTATCCAATGCAGGAACTAATTTTGCTAAAGTATCCACTCCATATAACCTTATTCTATTGGCTTCATTATAAAAAGTATCATTGCCAACTATAACACCTGGTGTAATATAAACTTCTGCATTTTTTACGCCATTTAACGATAAATCAGGTTTAAAATAATCAATAGTAGTACTAATAAAAACATAGTTTAACAGCGGGAAGCGGTTATTAATACTGGCTTCTACTACATATTGCATTTTGCCAGGTGGTACATCAATAGTAATTTCCTTTTCGCAAGCTAAAAAGGTAAATAAAACAATTAAAACAATAATTATATTTTTCATTTTACTAAATAATTAAAACTTAAAATTCCATGCTACCGAAGGTAAAATAGGAAACAAATAAACCATGTAAGCTTTTACTTCATACTTATCTAAATCAGCTAAAAAATAAATAAAATATGGGTTAGCACGATTATAGATATTGTAAATACTAAAATTCCAGTTGCTTTCCCAATTTTTAGTTTTCTTATGAGTATAAACAAAACTAATATCTGCACGATGGTAAGCAGGCAAACGATAAGTATTTATTTTATCGTACACATCAATAAAAGTGAATTTAGGCTCGTTTTTTTCTGCATCATAACCTATTCTATATGGGTACCTGCCAACAGGTAAACTTACTGCATTACCAGTTCCATATACAAATACAAAAGTTCCTGTCCATTTTTTATTAAAAGTATAACTTAACACCAACGACATATCGTGCGTTCTATCGTACCTAAAAAAGTAAGCTTCTCCATAATTCAACTGATCAAACTGACGGTAAGCTCGGCTCCAAGTGTACCCTATCCAACCATTTAACCTACCCACTTTTTTCTTTAAAAATAATTCTAGACCGTAAGCTTTTCCTTGTCCAAAAACCATTTCATTTTCTAAATTAGCGTTAAAAAACAATTGCGAAAACGGTTTAAACTCAATTTGGTTATCCATTACTTTATAATAAGCTTCTGCACTTGCTTCGTACCTATTGTTCATAAAATTTCTAAAATATCCGATGGCTACTTGATTGGCTTCCTGTGGTTTAACTTTAGCAGAACTTGGCACCCATAAATCAACAGGAAACTGCGCTCCACTAGTAGTGGCTAAATGTACAAATTGATATGTTTTAGTATAAGATGCTTTTATAGATGATTCCTCATTAATTAAATAATTGACATTTAACCTTGGCTCTAACCTTGGATAAAAAGCCATGCTCTCATTCACACCATATTTTATAGATTCACCTGTTTTTTGATTATCTTCATTATATATTTCTTGAGTATATGGCCCAACTCTATTAAAAGCTACTGCTCTCAAGCCAGCATTTGCACTCCAACGTTGGCTTATTTGCCATTCGTCTTGAGCATATATGGCAAACTCATGCGCGTATTGTTTACTAATTTCTTCATCAATTTTTATAGTACCTAAAGCTCCACTAGCAATGCCAGGAGTGAACGTGTGAAAAATGTAATTGAACCCAAATTTAACCAAATGTTTATCGGCAGCAAACCATGTAAAATCTGACTTTAAATTCCAATCATATAAACCTGAACGCACACTGAAACCATTTGCACCAAATTTAAAATCGTTAAACAAATCGTAACGGTTATAAATTATTGATGTATTGCTAAATAATTTAGGTTTAAATACATGGTTCCAGCGTAATGTAGCAGTAGAGTTCCCCCAACCAAAATTAAGATTTACACTTTTATTAGTTGGACTTTGAAAATCTAAAATATCTCTTCCAAAATATCCTGAAAAATACAATTTATCTTTTGCCCCTAATTGCCAATTCATTTTTAAATTAATATCATAAAAATAATATGCATTTCCTTGGGCACTTTTAGGTAAAAAAGGTTGAGCCAAAACATCAATATATGTTCTGCGTGCAGCTATTAAAAAACTGCTTTTACCTTTTTTTATAGGCCCTTCAGCACTAAAACGCGAAGCTATTAACCCTACTCCCCCATTAAATTCATATTTTTGATTATTACCTTCGCGCATGGTTACATTTAAAATAGAAGATAAACGTCCGCCATAATTAGCAGGCATTCCACCCTTTATAACCTCCAAATTTTTAACTGCATCGGTATTAAATACAGAAAGAAAACCAAACAAATGTGATGGATTATAAACTACAGCTTCATCCATTAATATCAAATTTTGATCGGGGCCACCACCTCTCACATAAAAACCAGTTCCTCCCTCTCCGCCACTTTTTATGCCAGGCAATAAAGTGATGGCTTTTAAAATATCTGGTTCTCCAAATATTACAGGTAATTGCTTTACTTTTTCACCCGATAATTCTACCGTACTCATTTCAGTACTGCGCACATTTTTGTCAGCACGTTCGCCTTTTATTACCACTTCTTTTCCTGTAATACTCTTTTGGCTAAGTTTTAAATTTAACTTGGTATCTTTATCTAAATTTACCTTCAAAATTTTGGTTTGAAAACCCAAATAAGTAATTTGAACAGTATAATTTCCAGGAGGTAGTGTTAATGCAAAATAGCCATAAGTATTGGTTGAAATGGCTTTATTGGTTTCAATAATTTTTACTACTGCACCAATTAATGTTTCTCCATTAGAACTATCTCTAAGTTCGCCACTCAAAGTAAATTTAGTTTGAGCAAAAACAATACTTGTTACAAATGAAAACAACAATAAAGTGACTATTTTTTTTAGCATACAAAATTTTAACAGCTGTAAATATTAACTAAATAAACGGTTTTTAAAAAGATATGTTTGTGAAAGGCAGAAAATTTACGTGATAAAAACCAAATCTATTTAAAATGATAAAAAATGGCATTAAATAACTGTAGTAATCAATCATTATTATTTGGAAATTTTATAAATAACCAATTACTCCCAAAAGCCCTTTGTGTAATTCAAAACTCATTGGTATATTGTATAAAATTAAAACCATGAATAATAATGAATTTGATATCAGTTTGTTGCCAAATTGGGCAATAAACTCTACCAATATTTATGCAATTGTAACCGATTTACAAGGCAATTATATCTATGTAAATAATCGATTTATAGAAAAATTTGGTTTTATTTCGCATAATTTTATTGGGCAATCAATTGTAAATACCATACACCCAGACGATGTTGAAAAATGTGCCGCTGTAGTTACTAAATGTTTTGAAGATCCAACTAAAACACATGCAATTGAAATAAGAAAACCTCAAAATAACAACAATGAATTTTTTTATAGTTATTGGGAGTTTTCGTGCTTTTTTAATTCAAAAAATGAAATTATTGGAATTTTATGTATTGGTTACGATTTAACCAAAGAAAAAAATTTAAACAATATTTTACTTGAAACACAATCAAAACTAAACTCTTTACTGAACAGCACCAATGAAGGTTTTATATTTTTAAACAATGATTTTAAAGTATTGTATTTCAACAAGTCAGCTGAAGAAAATTATGCAAAACACTTTCTAAATCAAGAAATAAAAACTGCTGATAATTTTTTAAACTATTGTTCAACCGAAGAAGAAAGAGCTGAATTAGAGGCTATCTACAAAAAAGTTATTGAAGGAAATCAAATTCAATTTGTGCAAGAACAAAATAACTTTTGGTATCAAATAACCATTTTTAATGTAGTAACCGATGATGCTAAAACTATTGGACTTGCTTATGGTATTACAGATATTACTCAACATAAAAAAGACCAACAACGAATTTTAGAACAAAATAAAAAACTAAAAGAAATTGCTTGGCAACAATCGCATGAAGTGCGCAGCCCAGTAGCTAATTTATTAGGAATTACAGCACAATTAAATAGCGAAACAGATAATTTATCGAAAGAAGATAAAGAAATACTTCTAAAAGCAATTAATACAGAAATAAAGCGCTTAGACCAAATTATCCGATCGATAGTTGATAAAACTAGTTGGGCTGATTAAGCATTAAACTATCAAGTTTGTTAAACTTAATTAAAACATAAGATGCAATTTGTTTTATTTCAAAATCACTCAATTTTCTGCTGCTTGGCATAGCCATATTATAACCAACCCCATTAACCATAATTGGCCCTTTTTGACCATATTTTATAATAGAATCAATTGCTGAGGGATTGTTTTTAATAAAATCAGAGTTTAGCAATGGCGGGTATAATTTTGCCAAACCAGAGCCATCTTCTTGATGGCAATTGCTACAATTTTTTTCATATAACTGATAGCCCGAAGCCAAGTTAACAGTTGCATTGTTAAACTTATTATCAATGCAACTGCTGTAAATAGTTATTAAAATACTTAGAACTAAAAACTTATTCTTTTTCATCCAAAAGTATTTCAATGTCTTTGATTAAAACTTCAGCATCTTTAGCACTTGTGCCATCATAAATGCCACGTACCCTGCGGTGTTTATCAACTAAAATTAAACCTCCGCTATGCACATAACCTCCTGGTTCGGTCGAATCAGGCAAGGCAGTTGCATAATAACCATGTGTGGCAATTTCGTAAATCGAATCTCTGTTTCCTGTTAAAAAATGCCACTGCTTGCTATCTGCACCTAAACGAGTAGCAAAATCTTTCAAAACAGCCACAGTATCATGCTCGGGATCTATGGTATGCGACAAAAACACAATATTATTATTGCCTTTGTAAGCATTGTAAATAGTAAGTAAATTCTTTTTCATTCGTGGGCAAATAGTTGGACAAGTAACAAAAAAGAAATCCGCTACATATATTTTATTTTTAACCACATCTTGCGTTATTATTGCGCTATCTTGGTTTATAAAAGTAAAATCTGGAACTGATTTATAAACAGTATCTACAACTTCTTTACCATCTACCATCTTAATATCTATTGCTCTTTCGCCCATTATGGGCAATTGTTTTTTACCACAAGCAGTAGTTAAAAACAGTAAGATTAAAATTGGAATTGTTTTATTTTTCATTTTTTAAAATAGCCTCAGCGGCTTTAATGCTTTCAAAGGTAATAGAATGTACTTTATTTATTTTTTCTAATTGTAAATTCAAGTAAGCCAAAGCCGTATCAGTTTCATAATTAGGCGTTTGGTATTGATGCATCCAATCAAGCATCAACCTATCGGCAGTATATAGTTTTACAGAAACAGCTTGTAAAGAATCCTTTAACAATGAATCACTTACAGAATCTAGCTTGTTATTTATTTTTCGTTTCAAAGATAATACATAGCCCGATTTAGCCATAGCTTCATCGTGTTTTTGCATCACTTCTTTGTCAATTTGTTCTGCCTTATTCATACTTGAATTGCAAGCTAGCATTAGCAATGAAAGTAATAGGAAAAATATAGGAAATTTAACGATGTACATGAAAGTTAGTGGTTTTTAAATTAGATATTTTATTAGTATCAGTAACACCGACCATTAAATTAAAGTTTGCATCAGCCGTAATATTTATGGTATACGAGGCATCAAAAGTATAATTTTTTAGGCCAATTACATTTGGTTTTAAATTCAAAATGGTATCGTTATTTTGTAATAAAATCAAAAATGCCTTTTCCAAAAAATCAACATGACTAACAGATGCCTTTACATTTAAAATATCACCATTATTAAAAGACATATCAGTTGGCGATAAAATTTCAATAGTTGGCTTGGTGTTTTTGATGGTATTTAAAACCTTGAAATTTTGCGTGGAAATATACTTCTCGCCATTATGGTTTAAGGTGGTTACTATTATTTGCATATCAGCATCCATATTTACATTTGGTATAAAATTAACATCAGCAAAAGCTATGTTTTTATCTGAGTGTCCATAATATATGTAACTTTCGGTGCCTTCTGTTAAATTCATTACTTGGATTGAATAATCGTGAATTTCATTGATTGCCTCAATTTTTATTTTCAAAAATACAGTGTCGCTTTCAGCAAAAACCTTATTATTACTAGGTGTAACAAATGTTACTGTAGGTTTATCTGAGGTTATATGCTCATCTTTATTACAAGCAAAAAGAAATAGCAGTAAGCCTAAAGCTACTCCTATTTTTATATAATTATTTTTCATTAATTGCTTTAAAATTTAAAATAAGTAAATGGCTTGAAGACTTGTTCGGTATTTGGTATAAACCATGTTTTCGTTTAAACTCTCAGAAATTGGCAATGAAAAACTCGCCCCAATTGATACTTTTTTATAATATAAATCCAAACCCATATTGGCATAAAATCCATTACCTCCAGTATATTTTTGAATTACATTATTTTTTAAGTCTTTTTCGGCATGTTCGGCCAATATTCCTAAGTTTGGAATGAACGAGGTAACGCGTTTTTTTTGCCAATAAAAAAATCTCAAACTAGTTGATATTCGATTACCAAATTGATAATTTTCATTGGCACCATTCAGTCTATAATTGGCATCTATATTCACACCCCATTTTTTATAACGACTGGTATAAATAGTAGTAAACAAATAATCCCACGTTCCGGTTCCAATTTGCAAAGCTGGTGCACCATCTTTATCAAACTTACCTGTCGGAGCTTTAATTCCTGCTCCTACCAAAAGTGTATTTTTCCAACTTAATCGGCTAGTATCGCCTGTATTTATGAGTAAATAATTAGCCAAAATACTTATGTCAGACAAGCCATGAGTAGTTTCAGAAATCCCTTCTTCTGTTTTGGTATTAATTTGATATGGTACAAATGCAAATAATTGAACACGATTTACTGGATAAAACCTCCCACAAACTTCTGTTCTTTGTAGTAAATCGGCTGATAAAGCATTGCTTCCAGAACCCATCCCTAAGGATGCCAAAGGCTTTGATTCAAAACTATTTAGCTGATGTCTAACTCCAATAAAATGTTGTTTAAACTGAGGTAAAATACCCAAATAACTACTCGTTACAGCACTTCCACACAAATCACAAGCTATTGATTTATTGACAATTACAAGAACAGCAAAAAAGCTAGCCAAGGCTAGCTTTATACTTTTTTTAAACATACTTTAGTCTTCGTTTTCTTTATTGCACAAACCAACTATTTGATGAAAAACATCATGCAAACTATTTAAAGACTTAATGATATCAGCATCTGAAATCTTTTTACCTTCAATTTGTTTATTTAGTTTTTTCGAATCTTCAGCTAATTTTAAAATGGCTTTTTTTACCTTATCATTTTTAAATTCATTAGGAATATTTGATTTTGATAAAGCGCTTGCTTTTGTTGCCAATTCTTTGCTGCGTTCTTTAATTGGTTGTAAATTACCCTCTTCACTTGGGTGAAAAGTTTGTGACATTACACCATGAAATGCTTTTAATTCAGGCCATTTGCTCATGGCATTTTGTGCTTTTGCACTTATTAATAAAGTTATTAATGATAATAAGAATATTATTTTTTTCATTTTGAAAGTTCTTTGATTGATTGTTTTAACAGCAACTAGCTGTAATTAAATTAGTTAAAAATTTATTTATTAGATTGTTACATCAAAATAAATAGTATTGTCCATTACATTTCCATTTTTCTTCAATGTAATTTTTACTCGCCAAGCACCTGGCATACTGTAATTTACTGTACCTTTATAATGACCATTAGCAGTAAATGTAGGATTGATATTACCGTTAGAACCATGGCCCATACTCAACATAAGAGGTTCAATTTCTACACTATAATCATTTACAGAAGTATAGCTTGTTAAGGATTCTGCCTTATGCAATGCTACTTCAAAATTATTTAAACCTGTAATCGGTTTTTGACTGCTTACTAAAGTTACATATAATAATGAACTATCATCAGCCGAAACTACAGTACTTTTTACTAATGGCGAAATTGGAGTATTTACATTTATATCTAATTCGCCATCTCCTTCCATATCTACTTTATGGTTATGGAAATGCATGTGTAAATGCCAATTTCCAGCCATTGTGAATATAATATTGGCTTTCCAAAATTTATCAATAGGCACTGAAACTTCTTGGTTTTCGGTTGGGCACGAATGTTCCATATCTCCCATCATCATCATAGGTTCTGCTTCAAAATGGCCATCATTTAAGCGTGTATTAGTAGCCGAATCATAGATGGCTACAAATAGTTGATTATATCCCACAAAAAGATTACTAGTGCTATAAACTACTGCTTTGGCTGATGCGCCAATTATGTATGTTTCGCCTATTTTAACATAACTACTTGGTATAGTATCAGTATTGACTGTAGGCGTATTATTTGTTGTAGATTCTTCTTTTTTGCACGCATTAAGTGCAACCAAAACAATTGCAAAAGCAATTGTGGCTAATTTATTAAATTTCATAAAATTATTTGTTTAAGTTTAAAAGATTAAAAATGTTGCTTCCATGAAGCAATTATTTGTTTGAGAGAAATATCAAACAGTTTGTTTAAACAAATAATAAATTGGGTGGGTGAAATACTGATGAAAAACTTAAATAATTATATAAGTTTTTATAATCAGTAAAATGTATAGTTAATGGTATTGAAAACTTAAAATCAATTGATTTGTAAACTTCCAATACCGTTACTATTTCATTAATATCTTTAATGGTGGTTGGTAATTTTTTTGTGGCAGGTTCTTCTGTTTTTGAAAGTTTATCATTTAAAAAACAACTTCCTTCGCAGCACGAACGTGGGTTACTTTTGTTTATACAAAGTGTATTAGCAATATATGTTTTATTGGCATGGTAATAACTTATAACAGCTATTTTAGCTATTATTTGGCTAATAAAAACCAATGTTAACAATATGGCAATTCCTTTTTTCAAGTATTACAAATGTATTTTATAAAACTCTTAATATAAACATAAAAGTTGAACTACGCTTTCTTTAAAAATTCAGCTTTTAAAACCATCATCGATTTTTCTACTTTGCCTTCAACCTCTTTTGGATCATCTGTTAAACGAATATTTTTAACTACTGTACCACGTTTAATAACCGATGAAGAACCTTTTACTTTTAAATCTTTAATAATTGTAACTGAATCGCCTTCGGCTAATAATGTTCCATTGCTGTCTTTAACTTCCATAATTTGTAGAGTATTTTTGAGTGAGTATTATGGTTCAAAAGTAACTTATTTGCTCGGTAATAAAGGTTACCGCAACCATGATTTTTGTTTTGAATGGTTTGAATAAATTTGGAATAATTACAATTGAAAAACAAGAAGTTTGCAAAATGAAAACTTTTATTATATTTGTGTATGAAAATCCTTGTAAAGAAAACGATTTTGTATTATATCAAAAAATATCCACTTGCAGAAACGCAATTATTAATATGGTACACAGAATTTTCAAAACAAAAATTCAATAATTTTAATGAACTAAAAAAAGTTTATGGAAATGCAAGTATTGTTAATAATAACAGGGTAATTTTCAATATAAAAGGAAACGAATTTAGATTAATAGTTTCAACCAATTTTATACAAGATGCATGTTATGTAATATGGTTTGGAACACATAAGGAATATGATAAAATCAACGTTGAAACCATTGCATTTGACACAAAAATATTAAATAACAAATAACTATATGAATTGGAAAGTAATAAAAACCGAAGAAGATTACCAAAAAGCTTCTATCAGATTAATGGAAATTTTTCATGCAGCACCTAATTCACCAGAATACGATGAATTAGATTTGCTAATGGTTTTAATAAAAGATTATGATGATAAACACTATCAACTACCTGAATTAAATGCTTTAGAAGTTATTAAATATAAAATGCAAGAAATGGGCATTAAAGCTAAAGATTTGGAACCTATTATTGGTAGTAAAGGGCATGTGTCGTCAGTTCTTTCTGGAAAACGAGAAATAACACTTAAAACAGCTCAAAAACTAAAGGACTTTTTTAGCATTCCAGCTGAAGTATTTCTGCATAGTGCTTAGATTAAATTTGAAAAAATTATTTTGAAAACTCAATAATTAAATATTGTATAAGAGCTAAGATTAATGGCATACATTAGTAAGAATTTCAATAATTTCTTTACTAATAAACTCATTAGTAAAAGGGTTTAAGTTAATTTTATAACAATATTCTGTGAACTCATTTCCATTGTTTTTCCTTTCGAAAGGCTTTCCCGTAATACTAAATTGAAGATAACATCTACTTTTTTGGAGGCTATCAGTTATGCACTCAAATTCATAAGTAAAAGGTTTATCTTTTTCTGTTAATCCGTTTAATAAAGCAATAGAATCAGCTGATTTTATAGTCAAAAGAATATTATTTTTAATATTTGAAATCGTTTTGATTGAACTTTCTTTTTTAAAATTGCCATTGCTATCTAGTTCAAATTCATAAACCAAAAATCTTTCTCCATCTTTAAGCTTTAAATCGTAACGCATCAAAAATTCATTTGGTTTGTAATTTGTAACTTCAAACCAAGAACCTGAAGTTCCCGAACCATAATAATGGCTTCGATTTGTATTTTGTATAATGTAATTGTTGAAGAAATATAACCCATGCTTCTCAATTAATAAAGAATCCGCCTTACGCTTAACTTTTGCAAAAACTTCATCATAAGGTTCTTTTTTTTTATTAAATAAAGTTTTTGTATTGTTATCGTAATTAATAATTTTTTCTAACCTCTCTTTAGCATCATAAAATTTTAAAAGCCCAGCATAATAATGTTTATAATATTTACCTTCTTCTCTTAATATTTTGGTATTTAAATCATAGCGTTTATAAAATCCAATTTCAGTTCCTTTTATTTCTCTAAACTCTCTAATTTCATTGTCTTCTTTATAAACTTTAACTTCAATAATAGTATCTCCAACTAAATATTTTCCTTCTGATCGTATAATATGTTGCGCAAAAGTTAGTTTTAAAAGTAAAAGAAATATTATAGTTAAGAAGCTTTTATAATGCATAATCCTTCATTTACCCCAAATACTTTGCTACCAAAGGCATTCTACGTCCTGGGCCGAACGATTTAGACGAAACTCTTAAAACTGGTGGTGCTTGTAAGCGTTTCCACTCGTTATTATTTACCATTTTTAAAGTACGTTTTACCAATTCTTCACTAAATCCTAAAGCTATAATTTCATTTGGCCCTTTTCGTTCTTCAATATAGTGGTTCAAAATAGCATCCAATACTTCGTAATCAGGCAATGAATCGCTGTCTTTTTGATTGGGTCTTAACTCCGCACTTGGAGCTTTGGTGAGTATATTTTTAGGTATAATTTCTTCATTTCGATTGATAAATTCACAAAGTGCATATACCTCCGTTTTATACAAATCGCCAATAACTGAAATGCCACCACACATATCGCCATACAATGTTCCATAACCAACAGCTAGCTCACTTTTATTGGATGTGTTTAATAAAATATAGCCAAATTTATTGGCCAAAGCCATTAAAATAACAGCGCGGCTGCGGCTTTGCATATTTTCTTCTGCAATATTAAATTCTGTATTTTCAAACTGCTTACTTAAAGTTTGCTGCAAAGCTGCAAAAGTATTTTCAATGGAAATTAAATCGCTTTTTACACCTAAATTCTCAACCAATTTTTGCGAATCAGAAACAGAATGATCGCTGCTGTATTGAGATGGAAGCATAACAGCCATTACATTTTCAGCGCCTAATGCTTTAGCTGCTAAACATAATACCAAAGCTGAATCAACGCCACCCGAAAGTCCTAAAATGGCTTTACTAAATCCTTGTTTCCTGAAATATTCTTTTATTCCTAATACCAATGCTTGCTCAATATCTTGGTAATTGATTTGATTGATTTGTGCTATTTCAGTAATGGAATTTTGACTATTCAAATCATTTAAATCAATAGAAATTACATCTTCCTCAAAATGTCTCAATTGATTAACAAGCTTGCCTTTGCTATTTAAAACACAACTTCCACCATCAAAAATTAATTGAGTTTGTGCACCAATATGGTTAACATAAAGCAATGGTAAATTATATTTTACAGCATTGTTTTTTAAAACATTTAGCCTTGTATTTATTTGAACTTTACTATAAGGTGAAGCCGCAATATTGATAATGCAATCAGGATTTTGTTTTATCAATTCATCCATTGGAGAGTTGATATACATAGGATTTTCGCTCAAATTCCATAAATCTTCACAAATTGTAACCGCTAATTTTTTGCCTTTATAATTAACTATTTCAAAAGTTCTGTTAGGTTCAAAATATCGGTATTCATCAAACACATCGTAATTAGGCAATAGTGTTTTATGAATAATTTGTTGCACTTTTCCATCAGCTAAAAAGTATGCAGAATTGTATAAATCTTTACCTTCAACTTTTGGGTTAACAGTGGGAGCACCAACAATGGCAGCTATTCCAACACATTGTTCAGCGATTAGCTGAACACTTTCGGTACATAAATTTATAAAATCATTAAACTCTAAAAAATCGCGAGGAGGATAACCACAAACTGATAATTCAGAAAAAACCACTAAATCGGTATTTTCTAACTTAGCCTTATTAATAGCATCTAATATTTTTTGAGTATTCAATTCAAAATTACCTGTGTGGTAATTCAATTGTGCAAGTGTAATTTTCAAAATACGTATAATTTGCTTTTAGCAATAACCAATCAAAACAATGATTGATTTAAAAAATTATTCCAAGATTTAATGAAGTAAAACTGTTATTCGCAGTCCATTTATCAGCATCCATATAATCAACTAACCCTCCATCATATCTTAAACCCGCATAAGCTTTAGTCTGTCCAAATAAATCGTATAAAACACCACCACCAATGATAAACGATGGACGTAAAAAGTTAACTTTAGTGCTATAATTTTTATCAAATTTATTTGAATTGATAAAAAACTCATCCACTTTATCTGGATTATCTACATCCACATTGGTTAAATTTAAAACAGATGAATTTACATCAGCTTTGCTGCGTACTAAAAAACTTAAACCAACACCAAACTCCCCGTAAACACGCCATTTATCTTTAAACTCATCGGTGTACATTTTAAAAATAATTGGCACTTGCACATAACGTAAGTTATAGTTAATTGCCAAATCATTGGTTTTAGTTCCACTTAATTTATCGCTGTAAATGGCTAATGAATCAGTAAACTTAATTTTAGAAGTCATATTGATTACATTTACCTCAAAAGCTATGGCATACCTGCTTGTAAATTTTTTAGCTACATGAAATCCATAATTCCAATCAAGGCTACCGCCACCGTTTTCTAAACTTTTACTATCAGGGCTACTCCAACTAATTTGAGGAGCAATACGTAAACCAAATTCATACCTTGATTCATCGCTAACTTGTGCATTTGTTTTATTTAAAATAAAACTGCAAATAATTACGGTTAAAATGTTTTTTATTCTCATATTTTTGTTGCCATGAAAGCATTGCAATTTATTGATAGTTTTAATAAAAATAGTAAGATTTTTTTAGCCGGTTTAAGTATTTGTTTTTTAGCTTCTTGCGGTAATAATTCACCTATATCAACCCAAGCTAAAGATGTAGAACACATAACCATAAAACGATTTGAGCAAGATTTAATTCCAATTGATACCGTTCATATTACAGAAAATCATTTTAGTGATTTAGCAAAAAAATACAATGAGTTTTACTTTGGTTTTTGCGAAAACACCTTAGGTATTTTGCCCGAAACCAAAGATCCATTTTACGCCCAAGCGCTTACTGGTTTTGTAAAATACCCAAGTATTCAAATGTTAAAACACGAAATTGATAGTCTTTATCCTAATTTAAACGACTTAGAAGATGGTATTTCGGTAGCTATGGCTAGGTATAAAACTGAATTTCCTAAGGCTAAAGTGCCTCAATTTGTATCTTATTTATCAGAATTTACCGAAGCTCATTGTGCTTACGATAGCATTATTGGAATTGGTTTAGATATGTATTTAGGAAAAGATTACCCTTATTATCCGGCCGAATTTCCTGATTTTATGCGCAGAAAAATGACTAAAGATTATATTCTTCCAAATACCTTAAAGGCCATGGCTATTGCTAATTTTGATACGCAACTAAAAGACAAACGCTTTTTAGCTTACATGCTTTTTGAAGGAAAAGTTAGGTATTTTGCAAAAAAATTAATGCCAGAAATAGCCGACAGTTTAGTTTTTGGTTATACAAAAAATCAAATGGATTGGTGTAACGAAAGTGAAGGACAAATTTGGAGTTTTGTAATTGATAAAAAATTATTGTACAACAAAAACCCAAATGATTATATGCGCTTACTTACCGATGCTCCTTTCACTTCGGCTGAAGGCGTGCCACAAGAAAGTGCGCCTATGTTAGGTGTGTTTTGTGGGTATAAAATTATTGAAAATTATGCAGATAAAACTGGCGCATCATTGGAAGAAATAATGAATAATAACAATTGGGATGAAATACTGAAAGAAAGTGCATATAGACCCAAATAAAACCTTGATTCGTATAAACAAAAAGAGGTTGTCTTTCATCAAGACAACCTCTTTTTGTTTATATAAATACCTTTTACAGTAATTAGTTTTAGTCCTTAAAACTTGAATTACATTATGCCTGCAATAATTTGCTCAATTTTAATGCCTTCAGCTTCTGCACGGTAATTTTTTATCATTCTATGGCGTAAAATATTAACAGCTACAGCTTTTACATTTTCAATATCTGGCGAGTATTTGCCATGCAATAAAGCATGAGCTTTAGCTCCAATAATTAAAAACTGACCAGCACGTGGACCAGCTCCAAAATCAATATACTTGTTAATCTCATCGGTAGCAAATTCACTTTGCGGACGAGTTTTACTCACTAATTTTACAGCATAATCAATTACATTATCAGCTACTGGTGTTTTGCGCACTAAGTCTTGAAAAGCCAAAATTTCGGTACCATGAATAATTTTATTCAATTGCACTTTGTGGTTGCTCGTTGTAGCTTTTATAATATTTACTTCTTCTGCAAAACTTGGATAATCTAAAAATACATTAAACATAAAACGGTCTAATTGGGCTTCTGGTAATGCATAAGTTCCTTCTTGCTCAATTGGATTTTGAGTAGCTAATACAAAAAATGGAATTGGTAATTGGTGTAATTGCCCATTAATGGTAACCGTTTTTTCTTGCATGGCTTCAAGCAATGCAGCTTGTGTTTTAGGGGGCGTACGGTTTATCTCATCTGCTAAAATAATATTAGCAAAAATAGGCCCTTTTAAAAATTGAAACTCACGTTTTTCATTTAAAATTTCGCTTCCAGTAATATCGCTAGGCATTAAATCGGGCGTAAACTGAATTCGGTTAAAATCTAAATCTAAAACCTCGCTTAAAGTTTTTACCAATAAGGTTTTAGCCAAACCTGGCAAACCTACCATTAAGGTATGTCCATTGCTAAAAATAGAAATTAATAAGGCTTCTACAATATGTTCCTGCCCTACTATTACTTTACTAATTTCCTTTTTTAATTCAGTATATTTTTGGTGTAAAGCATCGGCTGCTTCTACATCGTTTTGGTATAACATGTTGTAAATATTTTGTTTTAATTAATTATTACTTTCCCAAGATTGAAGGCTAGGACAAGTTTTGTACTCATCAGCTATTTGAACATAAAACTGTTTTCTGTTTTTTTCAATCCAACGGTTTAATGTTTTTTGTTTTTTATCCTCTTCGGCAGCTATTTGCATTTTTTGATAATCGTCTTTTAAATTAGCTATATGTGGTTTGCTTTCCGATTTTAAATACAATATTCTCCAAACTTTAATTGGCTCACCTGTAGCACTTTGTATGGTAGTTAATTCTGGTGCACTTACTTCTCCAGGTTTCAATCCTTGAATAGTTAAAAATACATCTTTAGGCAATTCATCAACTGGAATTTTGGTATTTCCATTGCTAGGATTAGCTAAAAATCCACCTCTAGCTCCTGTACGTTTTTCGGTACTGAATTTTTTAGCTGCATCAACAAACGAAATGGTGTCAATTTTAATTAAGTTAAGAATTGAATCCATTCTTTCTCTTGCAATCTCAATATCTGCTTTGTAAATCTGCGGGCGAATTAACACATGGCGGGCATTTATTTCATCTCCACGTCTTTTTATTGGTTGAATAATATGGTAACCAAACTTGGTTTCAATTACCTTAGAAATACTATCTTGAGGGGTTTTAAAAGCTGCTGCTTCAAATTCAGGAACCATCATGCCGCGTCCAAACCACCCTAAATCTCCACCTTGAACTGCACTTCCTTTATCATCGCTATAAATTTTAGCAATGGTTCTAAAATTATCTCCATTTATCAGTCTTGCTCTTAATTCATTTATTTTTTCAAAAGCAATTTCTTTTGCCTCTTTCGAAACTTTTGGCTCAATAATTAGTTGCGCTACTTCTACTTCAGAGCTGTAATAAGGTAAACTGTCTTTATCTATGGAGTTAAAAAATGTTTTGATATCGGTTGGCGATACTTTAATATCTTTCAATATCTTTTGTTGCATTTCTTGCATTAGCAAGCTGGTTCTAATTTTATCGCGGTAGTTTTGTTTTATTTCGGCTATGCTTTTTCCGTAAAATTCTTCTAAACCTTTTTCGCCACCAAACTGACGTGCAAAATATTGAATACGTTGTTCTAACTCCCCATCAATTCTATCATCGCTTAAAGGCAAACTATCTATTTCTGCCTTGGTTGAAAGCAGTTTTTCAGTTAATTTTTGTTTTAAAATATCACATCTAATGGTATCACTTCTGCGGTCCGGGTATTCTTTTAAAAATTGCTGGTATTCAAATTCAATTTCTGAATGCAAAATAATTTTATCAGCAAATACACCTACAATACCATCAATAGTTTCGCCTGAGCCCGGTTGAGCTTTGCAAATATTTGCCAACAACACAAAGGCAAAAAGAATGAATAACTTACTTATTTTAAACACGTTTTATTATTTTAATTGTCACTTTTTTAAAATTGGAAAGCTATTTGAAACACATTCCAAATAGCTTTCCAATATAATTTTTTTAAATGTAATTTATATTTCTAGAATAAACCTTTTACAGTTTCTTCGTTAATTACAATATTATATTTAGCTCTTAATTCTTTAATCCAATCTTTTTCTAATTGGTTTTGATATTCGCTTGTTGCTATACCTTTTGCTTCCTTTAACGTTTTAACTTCGCTATTTACTACACCATGTACAAAATAAAATTTAAAACTACCTTCAGCATTAGCAATATCAACAATTCCTTTTTTATCCCAAAGCTTGTCAGCAGTAGCATCGCTGCGTTCACTTTTAACTTCTTTGCTGCTAATAGTACCAGCTACTTTTTTATTTAATTTAGCAAATACCTCAGCTTCAGTTTTTCCTTTGCTAAACATTTTTACTGCATCTACCTTAGTTTTTTCGTTTAAGCAAGTATAAATACTATACGAAACTCTATCTTTCCATCTGTAAGTATTTTTATTTGCTTCATAAAATTTCTCTAAACCAATAGTATCGCTTACTGCTTTGCTCCAAACTTTTTTATCAGTTAAGTCAAATAATAAGATACCATCGTTGTATTCTTGCATTACATTTCTAAAATCTTCGTATTTAGTATCTAAAATACCTTCTTCATAAGCTAAACATTTTTCGTCAGCCCAAGTGCGGAACATGTGTTGAGCAGCCATTTGTACTGAAGCTTTTTCTAATGGTTGTTGATTTGCTTTTAAATAAGCTGCAAAATCTTTTACTGTATAACTAGCTGTTCCAATAGTGAATAAATTATTGGTACTTACTTTTGCTTCATCGTAATTCCAAGTTGCACTAATAAAACTTGAGTCAATAGTAGCAGTAAATGCTCTTAAATTAGCCAAATTTTCTTTGTAGTTATTTTCTTTTTTAACGCGCGCTATAACAGCAGCTTTTGAACTTTCAGAACGAGAATCTTTATTGGTTTTTTGTTTAATAACATCTTGTACATCTTTAAACTCTCCTAACGGACGTTTGTCAATTAATTTTATTATATGGAAACCAAAATTAGTTTTGAAAGGTTTTGAAACCTCATCTTTATTTAAACTGAAAGCTATATCTTTAAACTCATCAGGATAACCACTTAAACTAGCTACCCAATTCATTTCACCTTTGTTTTTGCTACTTGCTTCATCTTGGCTATATCTTTCAGCTAAAGTTCCGAAATTTTCGCCATTCTTTATTTGATTGAAAATTGAATCAACTTTATTTTGTGCATCTTGAATTTGTTCAGGAGCAGCATCATAAGGAGTTCTAATCATGATATGAGCCAATTTAACCTCACCTCTAGCTGTACGTTTGTCATTAATTTTTAAAATGTGGTACCCAAATTGTGTACGGAATGGCATTGAAATATCGCCTTTAGCTGTTTTGTACGATTGATTTTCGAAAGGATAAACCATTTGGAATACAGTGTACCAACCTAATTTAGCACCCATTTTTTTAGCTGAAGGGTCTTCAGAATATTTACTTGCTAACGAATCAAAATTTTCGCCTTTTAAAGCACGTTTTCTAATATCTAGTAATTTATTGTAAGCGGCTAAAGTATCAGCAGGACTTGCATTTTCGTTGCAAAACAACAAAATATGGCTACCGTTAATTTCGGTTTTCATACGTTGATATGCTTCTTGCATTAACGATTCAGTTACCTTTTTATCAGTTAAATAAGGATTACTTAATTGTTTTCTATAGCCAGCTAATTCAGTAACAAAATTGTTATTAGTATCTAATTTTAAAACTTTAGCTTCTTTAACTTTTAATTTAAAATTGATGTATAAATCTAAATATTCACGAACTTCTTTTTCGCCTAATTTATCTTTACTGGTTTTGTTTTTATAAAGTAAACGTTCAAATTCGTTTTGGTAAACGGTATCAGTTCCGTAAATAAAAACTACTGGATTGGGCTTAGCTACCGGAGCTAATTTTACTGTTGGTGCTGGCGCCTTTTTGCCTTTTTGTGCAAAAGTTTGATTGGTAATTGATAATACTAAAAATGATAATGCTAATGATGCAATTTTCTTCATATACTTTTATTTTTTCTTTTTTATTAAAAGGATTGCAAAAATATAAATTTAAAGCACGCTCACAAGTTTTAAAAAGTATTTACAAAACTCTATTAGGCTAATTTTTAAGCAATTGTAAAAATTACTGTTTTCAAACAAAATTTAATTTTATTTGCAAGCCGTGGAAATAGCCGTAACCCTCTTACTTTTTTGCTTTGTTTGCTTACAATTTGCCTTATTTGTTTCGGTATTAAATTTACCAAAACCAACCCGAGTTTTTATTGATGATAATAATTTGCCTTCTATTTCCATTTTAATTGCTGCACGAAATGAAGAAGAAAATATTATCAATTGTTTAAAATCCCTTGAGTTACTTGATTACCCCAAAAACAAACTTGAAATATTAATTGGCAACGATCAATCAACCGATAGCACAGCCGAATTAGTAGCTGAATTTACCCAAAATAAATGTTATTTTAAAACCATTGAAATAACCGAAAATTTAGGGAATGCAAAGGCTAAAGCCAATGTTTTAGCACATCTATTTAACGAGAGTACAGGCCAAATTATATTTGTAACCGATGCCGATATTCAAGTAAAACCAACTTGGATAAAAAGTATTTTGCCCTATTTTAATAACCAAAATGTAGGCATCGTTTCAGGAACAACAGTGGTTAATGGAAAAAATTTATTCGGTAAAATGCAAAGTATTGATTGGCTTTATTTTTCTGGTTTGCTAACCGCTTTTGATAATTTAGGTTTAAAAAGTACGGCCGTTGGCAATAATATGGCCATTACCAGAAAAGCTTATTTAGCCACAGGCGGCTACCCTAATTTTAACTTTAGTGTTACTGAAGATTTAGCACTATTTACCGCCATTAGCAAACAAGGATTTATAGCCATTAATTTACTAGAAACCAATAATTTAAATTTTTCAAAACCTCAAATTTCTTTTAAAAACTTTTTACACCAACGTAAGCGATGGCTTATTGGCGCACAAGACTTAAATTTAAAATGGAAAATGCTTTTTGCTTTAATGGGTTTATTTTACCCATGTTTACTCGTGCTTTTATTTTTTAGTTATAAAAATGCAATCGCGCTTTTGCTTTGCAAATTTTTAATTCAAACGGGTATTTCATTGTTGGTTTCAAAACGTTTACAAATAAAAACAAGCTTTTTTCATTTAATTTTATTCGAAATGTATTTCATAATAAGCACCTTTGCCATATCTATATTTTATGTTTTACCCATTAAAATGATTTGGAAAGAGCGCAATTATTAAACTAAAACTATAAATCACAAATGATTCAAATACAAGAATTTACATTTAATGTATTTCAAGAAAATACTTACATACTTTACGATGAAACCAATGAAGCCATTATTATTGATTCAGGCTGCATGACAGCTGACGAACAAAAAACATTGGTTAATTTTATTGAAACAAAGCAGTTAAAACCTGTAAAATTAGTAAATACCCATTGCCATATTGACCACGTTTTAGGCAATGAATTTGTGTTAAATAAATACAATATTCCACTGTATTTACATAAAGATGAGCTTATTACCTACAAAGAAACAAGACGATGGACGGTTATGTTCAACATGCCTGATTTATTTATTCCTGAAAATGTTAATTTTATAGATGAAGCTTCAGAAATTACATTTGGGAACTCCAAATTAAGTTGCCTTTTAGTACCTGGCCACTCCATTGCAAGCATTGCATTTTACTGTAAAGAGCAAAACTTTTTAATTGGCGGAGATGTAATTTTTTACATGAGTATCGGAAGAACTGATTTACCCGGAGGTGATTTAACCACATTATTACAAAGTATTAGCACAAAAGTATTTACCTTGCCAAACGAAACCAAAATATACAGTGGACATGGAGAACCAACTACTGTAGGTTTTGAAAAACAACACAATCCTTATACTAAAAACTTAACAGCATGATTCAATATATAATAGTTGGAATTTTATTTGTAGCAGCCATATTTTTTATGGTTTACAAATTAGTGAGTGCTCCAAAAAATCGTCATTGTGGCGATGGAAACTGTGGCTGTAAATAAAAAGTACAATATTAATTGCCAGAAGCTAGTTGCTAGAAGCCAGCTGCAATTTTAAAAAAAATGAAACTGAATACGAATAAATACGAAACTACGTTAATGGTTAGGCCTGACGATATAGATATGAATAACCATGTACACAGCAGTAAATATATGGATTATGTGCTTTTTGCACGTTACGACCAAATGCACCGCTGTTATAAAATGAGCATGGATGAATTTATAAAAGAAGGTTATGGCTGGGTTATAAAAAGTACACAATTAGAATTTAAACGTTCGTTGGTTTTAGGAGATACTTGCCAAATTTATACTTGGCTAGAAAGTATGGAAGGCAGCAGTTGTAAAGTAAACTTTGAAATAAAAAAAGCCAATGGCAAAGAAAGCTGTACTGGCCATTTTATCTATACCATGGTAAATTTAAATACTGGCCGTTCCGAAAAAGTGCCTCAATGGATTATTGACCGTTATTCAATAGCAGATTAATACAAAAAATAGTTAATGAAATACATTTTATATATAATTTTTATAAGCATAGTAATTGGTAGCTGCCGAAAAGACGATGTTTTTACCAACTCACCTGTTTCGCTTAATTTCAGCACCGATTCAATTGATTTTGATACTATTTTTAGTTTAAAAGATAGTGGCGTAATTGGCACACCAAGGTCTATAACACTAAGATTAATTGTTACAAACCCAAACGAAAACGCTGTAAAAACCAGTATTCAAATGCAAGGAAACCAATATGGATTGTTTAAACTAAATGCAGATGGAATTCCAGGTTCGGGCAATTTACAAAAAATTGATAATGTAGAAATTAGAGGTAAAGATAGTATTTATGTTTTTATTCAAACTTACATCAATCCTGATGTATCTAATCAGTTTCAAGTAACGGATAATATTTTATTTAACACCAATGGAAATTTGCAAAAAATAGTGGCTTTAACTTATGCCATGAATGCTAATTATTTTAAAAATGATACCATTTCGGCAGATGATACTTGGAGCGATTCAAAACCTTATGTAATTTATGATGATTTATTTATTAAACCTGGTGTTACTTTAACTATTAATCCGGGTGTAAAAATACATAGTCATAATAACTCCACTATTTATGTTTGGGGTACTTTAAAAATAGAAGGAACAGTTGATAATCCAGTAATTTTACAAGGCGATAGATTAGATGATGATTATAAAGAAGTTCCCAACCAATGGAATGGAATTCATTTTTTGCAAAGCAGTGTAAATAACAAAATACAAGGTGCAATTATTAAAAATGGTTTTGTGGGTGTTAGGGTTGATTCAGTTTCTTTGAACGGTAATCCAAAATTAACAATAACCCAAACCATTATTCAAGATATGGGAGCAGTAGGTTTATTAAGCTATTCTGGATACATCAAAGCCGAAAATAATTTAATTAGTAATTGCGGTCAATATTCCGTTTTAGGCGATTTAGGTGGTAGATACGATTTTACCTTCAATACCTTTGTAGCCCTTGGTGCATCGGGTGCGCGTAAAAATGCGACAGTTACTTTTACCAATACTCCTTACAAAAATGATAAAGGTATAATTACTATTTTTCCTTTAAGTTATACGCTGCGCAATAATATAGTTTGGGGTAGTAATGAAGATGAAATAAACTTTGTACGCGATGAATTAGGCGTTACACAAACAAGTATTGTTAAATACAATAACATAAAAACACAGCTATTTTTAGATGAATTAGCCCAAAGCAACTCAACTGTTCAAAATAACCAACTTAATTTTGATCCGATTTTTGTTGATTATTTAAAGAAAAACTACAAAATAAAAGGAGGTTCCCCTTGTTCAGGTGCGGCAGACCAAACAACAGGAATTACTGTTGACCTAGCCGATAAATTCAGACTCAATGCATCTGTTGGCGCCTACGAACCTGATTAGTTTTTATTCGTTGTTATTGTTAGTTGACAGTTGATCGTAATTGATTTACTACAGTTCATAATTCAATATTTATGCTTCAACATTCACCATAGTTTTATGACAAAAAACCTCATTAACAGTTATTTAATGAAATAGGATAGTCGATTATTTCAAAAAAATAATAACTTGCATTTATTATGGGAAAAATAAACATAAAAATTATTTGTTTCTTTATAACCTTTTTTGTTGTTAAAAGCATTTATTGTCAAACAGATAGCATTGCTCCAAAAAAGCTATTTATACAAAAAGGAAATGCCAGTTATTACGCTCGTAAATTTGAAGGACGAAGAACTGCAAGTGGAGAAAAATACCGCAGAAAACTATTAACTGCTGCACACAGAACTTTACCATTTAATACCAAAGTAAAAGTTACAAATCCTAAAAACGGAAGATGGGTTATTGTAAGAATAAATGACAGAGGCCCTTTCCATAGAAAACGAATTATCGATGTATCGGAAAGAGCCGCTAGACATTTAGGAATGTTTGGACACGGACATTTAAAAGTTATAATCCATGAAGTGCCCGATAGTGCTCAGGTTTGGGTAAACCAATCACAAAACTAATATACTGATTATTAATTATTTACCAAAAACTCGTTTCAATATATCTGTTACTTGGTGTAATGGATCTTGACGAATTAATTTTTCTTGTTGTTCTAGTTTTAAAAACAAACCATCAAGCGCTTTTTGGGTGGTGTAAGTGGCTAATGAGTTTTGTTTAACTTGAGGAAACAACATACCATTTACTGAAGCTAAATTATAACCATCAATTAAATTTTTATAAGCAGTTTCAGCTGAATAACCAAGTACCAATGGTTTGCTTAACGATGTTCTGATTTTTGGAGCAAAAGCATCAGTAAGTTGTTGGTATGTGTTATTTTTTAAAAATACAGTAGCTGCATTTTGATTTCCTTTTAAAATATTGAATCCATCTTGAATGCTCATATTAGTAATAGCATTTACAAATATACTTTTAGCTTGAGGAGCAGCATCTTCAGCGGCTTTATTAATGGCAACAATTGCATCATTTAATAATTTTTGACCACCAGGTATTTTAGCTAAATTAGTAACAATTGGTTGCGCTTCTGGTGGCAAAGCTAGTTTTACTAACTCGTTACCCAAGTAGCCATTTACCCTACTTAGCGAAAATACTGAACTATCAATACCAACACTTAAAGCATTTTTCAAACCTTTAATTACCTCTTCGTTAGTAAGCGGAATTTTTATATTCCCTACATTGCCTATTCCTGGTTGTTTTGCTAATTCATTCAAAACATCACACGATGACATGCTACCAATAGCTAAAAATGTACTTACATATATAATTAATTTCTTCATAGGCTGCAATTTTAGTATTTTATTTTCACAAATAATTGGAATTAAACACATCATTTATATATTGCACGCAACAAAAAACTAAAACATACAAATAAATTATGAGTAATTCATCTACAGGACATCCAAAGGGATTGTACTTATTGTTTGGAACTGAAATGTGGGAAAGATTTAGCTACTATGGAATGCGTGGCTTATTAACCCTTTATTTAACTAAAGCAACTATTGAAGGTGGCTTGGGTTTTGACGATGCCAATGCTGGCTTACTATACGGAATATATACAGGTTTAGTATATTTAACTCCTATTTTTGGTGGCTGGCTTGCCGATAACTTTATTGGACAACGTAAATCAATTACAATTGGTGGTATATTAATGGCCTTAGGTCAGTTTAGTTTATTCATGTCATCGGCTAATGCCCTACCTTTCTTTTATTTAGGATTAATTTTATTAATTATTGGTAATGGCTTTTTTAAACCAAATATTTCAACCATAGTTGGTCAATTATATCCAGCTGGTGATTCAAGAAAAGATGCTGCATTTACTATTTTTTACATGGGTATAAACTTAGGTGCGTTTTTAGCCCCACTAGTTTGCGGGTATTTAGCAGAAGATTATTTTGCTGTAAAAGATGCTACTACTGGTAATATATTATCGTATGGTTATAACTATGGATTTTTAGCTGCGGGAATAGGAATGGTTTTAGGCCAAATTATGTTTAACACACTTGGTCAAAAATACCTTGGTAATCTAGGTATTGAGCCTGGTGCTAAAGTTTTAAAAGCACAAGCTTTAGCTGAAGGAAGAGTAGATCCACCTTTAACCAAAGAAGAAAAAAATCGTTTAACGGTAATTGTTATTATGATGCTATTTAATATTTTCTTTTGGGCTGGATTCGAACAAGCAGGAAGTTCAATTTCATTATATACAGATAGATATATTGACAGAAGTATTGGTGATTGGGTAGTTCCTACCTCTTGGTTCCAATCAGTTAATCCTTTATTTATAGTTCTATTAGGCCCTGTATTTACAGTTCTTTGGACAGTTTTAGCTAAGAAAAAGAAAGAACCAAATACCATTATCAAAATGGGATTAGGAATGATTTTATTAGGTGTTGGTTTCTTTTTTATGATAGGTGCAGCACTTCAACGTGGTGGTGATGTAGCAGATACTGCTGTAAAAGCTAACTTAATGTGGTTAGTAGGAACTTATTTAATACATACAATGGGAGAACTTTGTTTATCGCCTGTTGGATTATCAATGGTTACTAAATTAGCCCCAATTCGCTTAGGTTCATTAATGATGGGTGTTTGGTTCTTAAGTAGTTTTATTGCAAACTTCTTATCTGGTTATTTAGTTCAGTTTTTTGCTACTATGGGAGCACAAGCTATTTTTACAATTATTTCAATTGTAGTAATAGTATTAGGTTTAACTGTTCTTATAATATCAAATCAATTAAAGAAAATGATGCACGGAGTGCAATAAGACTCAAACAATAACTTGAAAAAGCCTTACAATCTTATTGATTGTAAGGCTTTTTTATGAAATATTTTTATCTTATTTAATTTTAAACCTCAATAAGTTTTACCAATTCACTTAATTTATCAGCTTCTTCTTTCTTCTTATCAGTACGCCAACGCAAAATACGAGGAAACCTCAATGCAATGCCACTTTTATGCCTTGACGAATAGTTAATTCCTTCAAAACCTAACTCAAACACCAACTCCGCATTTACACTCCTAACAGGCCCAAACTTTTCGCGCGTGTTTTGTTTTATCCAAGCATCTACTGCTACTAATTCTTTATCGATTAAGCCGCTGTATGCCTTAGTAAATGGCACCAACTCGCCTTCATTGTTCCAAATAGCAAAAGTATAATCAGTATATAAATTAGCTCTTCGGCCATGTCCTTTTTGCGCATAAATTAAAACTGCATCTACTGTGTAAGGTTCTAACTTCCATTTATACCAATCGCCTTTTTTACGCCCAACTTGGTAAATAGATGTTTTGTTTTTAAGCATCAATCCTTCAGCCATCATTTGCCTTGCATTTGCTCTTATTGCTGTTAAATCTTCCCAATTGTTAAACTCAATAGTTGGCGATATTTTCAAATAATCATTATTAGCAGCTTGCACTATTTCTGCTAACCTAAGCCTTCTTTCGGCTAAAGGTTGTTGTCTGTAATCTTGCCCATTTAACTCTAATAAATCGTAAGCTATTATAGCCACAGGCACATCGGTTAAATACTTTTTCGAAACATTTTTGCGGGTAATACGCGTTTGCAAATCATTAAAATTAAGTATTTTATTATTTTTATAACCCACCAATTCGCCATCTAATACAGTTCCATTGGGCACATTATGAACCAAACTTAATAACTCTGGAAATTTATTGGTAACCAACTCCTCGCCCCTACTCCATATATAAATTTGATTGTTTCGTACTATTAATTGCGACCTTATTCCATCCCATTTATATTCAGCTTGCCAATTACTAGCTAAGCCTAAATTAGTTAATTCATCATCTAAGGCATAAGCTAAATAAAATGGATATGGCTTTGATAAATCATCGCTGTTATTTTGTGTAAAAAGCAGTTCATTAAAAGTGGTATTCTGCGCATCCCAATTACCCATTAACCTATGCGCAAGGGCATTTTCAGTAATATTAAATGCTTTAGCCAAAGCCTTAACCACCAATTTTTGCGAAACCCCAATTCTAAAACCACCTGTACAAAGTTTATTAAATACAAAACGTTGGTTCACATCTAACTGCAACCATGCATTACAAATAAATTCTTTTCGTAATGGTTCATCAGCTCCTTTAAGTTGCACCATTTCATCAATCCAAACATGCAAGTGCTTTTCAATAATGGTGTTACTCAATGGTAAAATATTGCTAATGGTTTCGGCCAAATCGCCTACTATTTGATACGTTTCGTCAAAGAGCCATTGCGGTATTTCGGCTAATTGTGCAGCCCAAAGTTTTAGTTCCGATGTTTTAGCAATTGATTTAAATTTTCTATCGCATAAAATGGCCAATACCCAAATTTTATCCAACTCATTGGCTTGTAAAAAATACTGGCACAATGCATCTACCTTTTCGTTGGTTTTGGTAGTTTGGTCTAGGGTTTTATATAATTGAGCAAAATGTTGCAAGGCAATAAATTTAATTATTATAAAGCATTTGTTTTAAAATAGTTTTTTTTAAGAGGTGTTTGAAAAATAAAATGTAAAGCCATTCTAACAATATTTTTTTCTTATCTATCAATATTAGTATTTTATATTTTAAATTAGAAAATTTGAATTGTCAATGAACTATTCCATTAACGATGTGCGTTGGGCTGGCAAAAAAGCGGGCCAGCCCAAGCCTGTGCGTGGAAGCATTTTTTTGCCTTGTCCCGCCTTGCGGGATTGTTTCTTTTTCATCTAAGGAAAAAGAAAGGAGTGAAAATAAAAGCAAAGAAAATTACTACATTCGCGCTTGTGCGAAATCCAAATTTAGACCCTGAAGATAGCCATTTAACCAACGCTGAAAAAGAGCTTGAACGTGTTTTGCGTCCGCGATTATTTGATGATTTTACTGGACAAGAAAAAACCATTGAAAACCTAAAAATATTTGTACAAGCTGCCAAACAACGTGGCGAAGCTTTAGACCATGTGCTTTTACATGGCCCTCCAGGTTTGGGTAAAACTACTTTAAGCATTATTATAGCCAACGAATTAGGCGCTAATATAAAAACTACCAGCGGCCCTGTGTTAGAAAAAGCAGGCGATTTAGCAGGATTATTGACTAATTTAGAAAAAGGCGATGTGCTTTTTATTGATGAAATACATCGTTTAAGTCCAGTTGTAGAAGAGTTTTTATACTCGGCTATGGAAGATTATAAAATTGATATTATGATTGATAGCGGCCCCAATGCACGCAGCATTCAGTTAGAAATTGAACCTTTTACTTTAATTGGTGCCACTACCCGCTCAGGTTTATTAACATCGCCATTAAGAGCACGTTTTGGAATTAACTCACGTTTAGAGTATTACGATAAAAAATTAATGAAAACTATTATTGAACGTAGTTCAACCATTATGAACTCAATAATAGATGAAGAAGCAGCTTGGGAAATAGCTCGAAGAAGCCGAGGAACCCCGCGTATAGGCAATGCCCTTTTACGCAGAACACGCGATTTTGCGCAAGTTAAAAGCAATGGGGTAATTACTTTAGATATAGCTCAATTTGCATTAAATGCCTTAAATGTAGATAGTGAAGGTTTAGACGAAATGGATAGCCGAATTTTAAAAACCTTAATTGAAAAATTTAAAGGAGGCCCTGTGGGCTTAAATACTTTAGCTACAGCAATTGGCGAAGATGGAGGAACCATTGAAGAAGTATATGAACCTTATTTAATTCAAGAAGGATTTTTAATGCGCACCCCTCGCGGAAGAGAAGCCACCGAAAAAGCATACGCACACATGGGCTTTACACCTACGTATAAGAATAAGTTGTTTTAACTGAGTGCGAAGTAAAAATTCGAAAAAATAAATTCGAAATTCGAAAAGGATACCTTTAAATATAATAATGTTTGATTGGGTTTTTCTTTAATTATTTTTGAAAAATTAATTTCACAATTCCAGTTTTCCTCCAAAATTTATTAAAGTAAAAATCAATAATCAATAATTTCAATTTACTCAAAACTATATTGTTCTGTTTTAATAAGTTTATATAATCTTGTTTATTATCTCCATCATATGTAAAAATACCTAAAAAAATATGTTCAGGTTCAACCAAATTATCTCCCATTATCATGCAGTGAAAACTACTGTATTTCAAAGCTTTTTCCATCGGGATTGTAAGTAAAAAATCTTTACCATCAACGTTGTCTCCTTTATCATCTTTAAGGTATTTAATACAATCCTTTTTTTCTTTAAATGTTATATTTAGTTGAAGTCTTCCGTTTTTATTGAATTTATTGAAACATAAAAAAAAGTGACAGGTACCAATATAATTGTTACCAAACCGCTCAGCTAATTTCTTAGTAGTTTTAATAATTTCTTTACTTTCTTCGGAAAACTTTTTTGACATTATTATTTAATAATATTTGGTTGTGTTTTAGATATTATTTAGAATTTCGTTATTTGAATTTAGAATTTAAAAACCTGCAAAGCAGGTTTATTCCTCTTCTTTAAAGTACAATTTATAGTACTTTCTTCCGTCAGGGTCTACGCCTTGTTCTATTAAGTTTCTATCGCCATGAATGTACACATGGAAATTTTTATCAAGTTTGAGCACACTTTTAAATACCTTGGCTTGCTTTTTTACTGCTTGGGTAGATATATCAAAACTATCCATCATATCTAACTCATTGCTTTTGCGATAAGCTTCATCAAAAGTGCGAAACGATTCAATTACATTTTCATCGGCAAAAACTTGTTTTTCAAACTCTTGTTTATCAAAGGTATCGTTGGTTTTAAAATAATCAACCGAGCGGTTTAGGTAATCTATTTGGTCGGCTTTACTTACCTCAAACTCTTCGTTTAGCTGTTTGGTAACAAAGTTTTTGGCAATATTCATAAACTCCTTGGTGTGATTATAATTATTGCTACAAGGTTTTAGCTGCAAAAAACTATCTTTCCAATACTGAGCCTCGCTACCTTTATTACCTTTATCTACTATACATACTTTATAACCTTGGTCGGCTTGGGTATTAAATATAAGGCAACCTTTGTCTAGTTTATCTATATTTATACCATCGTTATAAGTAACATCAAATTGATCGTTTGCGGCATTAATATTTAAAAAATCGTATTTGTTTTCCGATTTAAAAATACCAATGGCTTCCACATCTTCATCTTCTACCTGAATATTGCCAAAATAGGCCACAAACAAATCTCCACTTTTTATTTGCGGATGAGTAGCCAAATTATACAAATGTTTGGCTATGTTTACACTATTGATATGAAAAGAGCTACCGTGTTCAAAGGCTTGAAAAGCGTAATTATAAATGGGGTTCAGCTTAAAATCGTTATTGCTAAAACTAAAATTATAAAACTCAGGACTGTTAAACGATGAAACAAAAAAACGCACCAATAATTCCTTTAATTTATCATCGGTTAGGTCTAATAAATCTTTCGAAACCACTAAATCCTCGTTATTGGTTTGGTTACCTACTTGGTGCACCGATACTTTTTCTAACCTAATGGTTTCTATTTCAAATTTTTCTGCCATATTTTAACTAAAATAATGGTGGTAAATATAGGTTGATTTTTGAATGTATATTACTCAAGGCGTGAATGAATTGTTGATTTATGGATAATGTATGAAATTAGAAAGATAATAATGATGTTGGCGGGAAGGTTAATATTGGTTGGAAAATGTTTGTTATAAATGAACTTGATAATAAGTATAAGGCTTCATTTAAGCTCTACACCCGCTTTTTGTCAAATACTTGTTACACGCAGTTTATATTTTGAATTCAAAGTTGTGTGGTATAGTTGTTTCCGAAAAGGATATTTCTTGGTCAATACTTGTCAAGGATTTACTGATTTTGATTTTACAAACAAATCTCTTGTCATCTTCAATTTTCAAGTCGATAACTTCAATAATTTGACTAAATAATTTGTAGTCGATTCTTGCATTAGCTTTTAGATCATTTACTTCTGTTATGTCACCCTTTGAAATTGCCCTTTGCACTGTTTGCAACCATTCGACAATTTGAAATTTAATGTGTTTACTTAAATCAACTTTAATCTGAGGAACAGAAGATTTCAAGATAAAAATAAGCTCTTCGTAATTTATTTCTAATTCTGCTGTATTAGTACAAGCTAAAATATAGTCACGTTCATTATGGAAAGATGTATTTTTATCCTTGTCAGTAAAGTTTAAATAATCAATTTCTGTTTGAGTATAGTAGTGCTCAATTTCTCCTTTTGGAAATATAAAAATATTTGCAGCTTTAAAAGCTTCTAGTAAATGTTTAAATCTTGGAAGTAGGTAATTGATTTCTCCTTGCTGTGTTGGCGATAATTCTGCAAATATTTTGTCTCTAAATTTTACTAGAGCAATTAACATTGAGGTAATAACAGAATTTCTTTTATCAGCAATTCCTATTATTGGTTTTAAGTAGTCAATTATATGATTTACATCTGCATCTGCAACTGTTTTAGTAATTAGTTCATCAGCAATTAATTTTAATTTTTGGTCTAATTCGCCAATGAGTCTAGACAAATCTGTTCCTAATGCATTCTCTTGAATGTACTTTGTGCAACATTCATCTTCTTGTACAACTTCTCTTAATTTTCCTTTAAAGAAAGCATCTAAATCTGCGATTATTCTTGCCTTGATATTTAGTTTTTTGCAAAGTCTAAAGAAAACTGCTAATTCGTCTTTTCCACCAACATCAATAATACTTGAACCTGATGCACTAATGTTATAATCTAGTTTGTCAAAGAGCAAAGTAATAATTTGCTGATCAGTATATCCTTCAACAAATACTGGGTTTGGTGAAAAGAAAAATTGTTTATGATGAGTGTTAAATCGAGGAAGAAACTTCCTTAGTATATATTCATCTTGCCCATCTAAATTATCAACGTAATTTGGTGGTTCATTATAATGGCAAACAAGAATGCTTTTTAAATCGTCAATACTTCGTAAATCTAAAAAGTAAGGCGAATGTGTTATAATAAAAAATAATTTCTTGGTTGGGTCTACTTTTGGGTCGCCTGCAAATTTTCGTATTTCACTTAGCAAAAAAGATTGGAATTGTGGATGCAAATGTAGTTCTGGTTCATCAAGTATAAGACAGTTTTTACTTTCATCATACAGAAATGTAAGAAGTGTCATTAACTCCTTTAAACCGTGACATTCTTTCTCTTTCAAGCCATATTCTGACCCACCTG
Source organism: uncultured Bifidobacterium sp. (assembly GCA_964529175.1). GTDB lineage: Bacteria > Bacteroidota > Bacteroidia > UKL13-3 > UKL13-3 > JAAFJM01. The sequence continues at coordinate 2,535 of CAZGVO010000011.1, read as the reverse complement.
AATTATTTTGAATTTTAGGTTTAAGAAATCCCCCTTCTTCAACTAAACGAATTGTTTTATTAAAAATGTCTGATAATAAGGCTTCTATTTTAATTCTTACATCGAGCCTTTCTTTAAGTATTATAAAAGCAGATGATGAAAGTCCGTAGCTTTCACCATTACTTTTGATTTGGTTAAAATTTGAAATATTAAGTCCATCACTTAAACTGCTGTAACCATAGCCAGAATAATCTTGTTTTTCAAGCCCTGATAGTCTTTCAGCGTTTAAAAGCCGTGTCTTATAGCCGTGTTCATTGAGTTGATTTTTAAGTTGGTCGGCAAATAGTGATTTTCCTGTTCCATTTGGTCCAACAATTAAGTTAATCTCGCCCCATTCATTTTTAGTAAATGTTTTTGTTGACCAAAGGTCAGGAAGGCTAATATTTATTGGTATTGTTATCATGTCTATTAAATTGCAGGTAACTTTTTTTTGCCGATGTTGGCATGCATGTCAACATCTAAAAGTATCGAAATATAATTCAAAGAGTGCGTATTGTATTACATATTCAGCAATAATAATTTTTATCTAAATACAAAACATATTTTTGTTGCGGGCGAGAATGTCTGCAAAGGCTGGAAAAGTTTTACATGATACAATTGTTATTTATTTGTTGAAAGTCTCAAACGTCCTAACTGATATTTACGCATATTATTATTTAGAAATAAAATTATACTATCAGAATCAAAAAATGATTGTTTTATAAAAACATCGAAGGATAATGTTTTGTAATTAGTTTTATCTAAAATAATATCAGATGTTAATTTACCGTCTCTATTAATATGAGCTTTTACCAAACAAACATTTCCAAAAGGTTCTTCTACATCAGTATAATATTTTTTTTTAACAACATCGTTATAATTATCTTGATTATCTCTAAAAACTATATCCACTCCGCTTTCAACAAATTTATAAATAAACCCACTTAAATAATCAGAAGACGAAATTTTAGGAATTATTCTAGTCCATTTTATTTCTCCTTTTTGATTTAAACAAGTAACAATTATATCTCCATAAATATGTGTAGTTGTTCGTTGTGTTGGAGTATTACTAAAAGAGCTAGACATTATAACGGATTTAATTTCTTCAAAATGTTCCGCAATAATTATAATTTCATTATTCTTATTCATTGCACCAAAATGTATAGGATGATTAGGAATTTCTCCACCGTTTTTTAAATCTTTTGCAGTTAAGAAATTTAATTTGAACTCTTCTGTAAAATCTGTGGTTATTTCGTCTTCAATTTCATTAGATATTGAACTGATTGCCTGAAAAAAAATACCATCGCAACTATTACCATTTGGATTTAATTTTGGATTATTTTCATTAATATTTCTGTAATATCCAATACAATATATTTTATTTTCAGCAGTATCTTCTACGTATTTCACTGTATGATAATGTCGGTTGCTTTTTTGAATGTCTTGGATTGTTTTATGTATTTTGTCATCATAAATATTATAAATCATTCTAAAAATCCCTTTTCCTTTAACATTCCCATCCATTACAATACAACTAATATTAGTCTTCTCTTCATGGTATGGCTCGTAATCTGACCAATTAAAACCTAGGTCAATCCTCTGTCTTTTGGTTTCAGTTAATTCTTCATCAAATACAGCTAATTCAACACTTGCTTTTAAATTTCGGTTATTTTCACCAACAAAATTTCTTACTGCATACAAAATATCTTGGTTTGATTGCTTGAATTTAAAATAAAATAACCAGTCAATTGAGCTGGCAGTATAAATTTCAAACCAATCTTTAGTAACTTCTAAATTTTTATTTAGTTTTTGAGCATATACAATTTTGTTGTTTCCATAAGTACCTTCAAATATTACAATTATTTGGTTTGAAGAAATATATTTATCTATGTAATAAAAGCGAGAAAATGATCTTTTAGGTTTTGATAAAATGATCTCTTTTACTTTAACCAATTGAGAGTTTATCATCACAATCTTATTTTCTTCCATCGACATTTTTGAATCGTCTATAAAATAATTATCCCCTATTTTACCAATAAATTCTAAAGTATTAGTATTCGAGAACTTTTTATCGACTGGACCTAATTCTAACAAATTTGTCTGTGCTTCCAAAGAACACAGTTTAAATAATAAGTAAACAAGGGCTATTATCTTTTTCATAAAAATTTTAATTCTTTTGGCGAACATATAAAAATTTATTATATTCTATAGACTATATGTTTTAAAATATCATAAATTTTCTTATTCCAAGTAAAACATTTTTAAAGTTTATTTAGTCCACTTTATTAAATGCCATCCATTCAAAACTAGGAGGCTTTCCACAACCGTTCGGAGGCTCCTGCTCCAAACATGGAGGCATTCCACAACCGTGCGATGCCACCCATTCAAAACTAGGAGGCTTTCCACAACCGTGCGATGGCAACTACCTTGTCCAAGGTCGGTGTCCTCACCGCACCTTATTAGATTGGTGAGGACACCCTTTAGACTTGCAGTGAGAATAAAATATGTTATATTTAT
>CAZGVO010000010.1:103466-199838 GCA_964529175.1 uncultured Bifidobacterium sp. | reverse complement strand
TTTTATAAATATAACATATTTTATTCTCACTGCAAGTCTAAAGGGTGTCCTCACCGCACCTTATTCGGTTGGTGAGGACTAACTTAGAATATAATATAAGCCAAAAACAATTAAACGAGATTATATTTTAATCAAACTTGTACCAAATACAATCTCCATTGAACCTCCAAGGGTATAATTTAAGCTAAAAACAATTAAGCGAGATTATATTTTAACCAAACTTGCACCAAATACAATCTCCATTGAACCTCCGAGGTTATAATGTATGCAAAATACTATTAAGCGAGAATATATTTTAATCAAACTTGTACCAAATACAATCTCCATTGAACCTCCTTGGTTATAATTTAAGCCAAAAACAATTAAGTGAGATTATATTTTAACCAAACTTGTACCAAATACAATCTCCATTGAACCTCCGAGGTTATAATTTGACCCTACTGTATAGGAAATAGTACAAAATAATAAATTTAAATATTGCTTATATACCTTCAAAATTTACTTATAAAATTCTACTAAACCATTTGTTTTAAATTAAATAAGTTTATATTTACAATTGTTAAAAATTCAATTTTATGAAAAAATATTTCATTATAATATTACTATTGGGTATTGTATTTAAAGGGTATACACAAGAATTAAAATGGATAAAAAGTGAAGGGTTAACTACTCAAAGTGTTCGATTTTATCAATACATTGGAATTGTAAATAAAGATAAAGGAACATCAATAGTTACTGATAATAATAATAACACTTATTTAACGGGCTATTACTATAACGCGGTGGACGAACAATCAGGTGTGTTTTTAGTAAAATACAATTCATTAGGTGTAAAAACCTGGTATAAAAAAATTACTTCTCAATTTTACGGAATGAATTCAATGCTTGTAGGTAATAGGTATTATTATTCCCCAACTGTTGAATATCCAGATTTTCAAATTGTAGCCATTAATAATGCTGGGCAAATTGTAGTATCAGCAAAAAACAAATTGTTCAAGTTAGATACTTCGGGAAATATAATTTGGCAAAAAAATGTGGTAGATACCATTAAATCAATAAGTTTCGATGCTTCAGATAATATTTATTTAACAGGTCAATTTAGCGGCACTATAGATTTTAATCCTAGTCTAACTGATACGTTCAACTTAACTTCTACAGGAGGCAGTGATGCTTATATTTTAAAAACTAATACCAATGGTGATTTTTTGTGGGCAAAAAATATTGGAGGCATTGCAAACGATGAAGCAAATTGCATTAAAGTAGATATTTATGGTAATGTTTTTTTTACCGGAAGTTTTCAATCTTCGTGTGATTTTAATCCCAATAGTGGTATTTATAATATTATTTCTAATGGATTGAGTGATGCATTTGTTTGTTGTTTAAACACTTCAGGTAATTTTATTTGGGCAAAAAAAATGGGCGGAATCAGTAACGATAAAGCAACTTTTTTAAATATTGATTTTGCGGGAAATGTATATTTAACAGGAACTTTTACAAATACATTTAAGTATGATACTTTAAATAGCTCCTCCATGTTTGGCTTAGGTGCAATTGATGTTTTTGTATGTAAAATTTCTGCAACTGGAGCTTTTATATGGGGGAAAAATTTTGGTTCTACAGAAAATATTAATGCAACTTGTTTAGCAAAGGATGAAAAAAGTAATATATACCTTGCAGGTTCTTTTAAAGGTCAAATTGTTTTACCAAATAATATTACCAATGATTTTTTAAGTTCGAGCGAAAATGCTTTTTTAACTAAGTTTGATTCAACAGGTGTTTTGATTGGAATTAGAAAAATTGGTGGGATTTCTGCTAAAAGTATATCAGTAAATATTGAAGACCATATTTTTATTCATGCAGGAACAAATTCTAATTCTAATTTTGATATTAGTGGAAACGAATTTTTATTAGATAACAAGGTTATAACTTACAAACTAGAAATAAAAAGCTGGAAACCAAAATCATTTTTAAATATAAAATGGGGCTTAAATTATTTAAAGGGAAGTGTAGATGTTTCTTCAACAGATATTGATGAAAATGAAAATTGGTATACCTGTAGTAATTTTACTGGTTTAGTTAATATTTCAACAAATCAAAATAATAGTCAAAACATAATTAGTAAAGGTTCATACGATATTTTAATTATGAAATATGATAGCAATAGAAACTTAATTTGGAGTAAAACAATAGGTGGTATAAAATCTGAAAGGTGTCAAAAAATTATTCTTGATGATTCTAATAATATTTATTTAGTAGGAAAATTCAGTGGTACTTTAGATTTTGATCCAGGCGATAATGTTTTTAATTTAACTTCGTTTAGCAGTGCAAATGATGATATTTTTATTTTAAAACTAAATAATAATGGTAATTTTATATGGGCAAAAAGTTTTAGTGGAAGTAACGCTAAATTTGTATCTGATATTAAAATAGACAAAAGTGGGGATTTGATTTGTATAGGTAATTACATTGGTACCATTGATTTTGATCCCGGTATTAACTCATTTAATTTAAGCAATTCGGGGTCAAATTATGGCGTTTTTATTTGCAAATTAAATTCAAATGGATTGTTTAATTGGGCTAAGAGTATTAATAGTGTGGGAGATTGGAATTCATTTAAGATAATAACTACTGACCAAAGTGATAATATTATTGTTTTGGGTGTATTCAAAAACTTGGTAGATTTTGACCCCGATTCAGGCATTTTTAATCTTACATCAAATACCTCAAGTCATTTTATTCTTAAATTAAATACTTTAGGTCAATTTATTTGGGCTAATAAATTAGAAACAAATTCAACTATCAACGAAGGTGATATTGAAATAGATAGTAAAAATAATATAGTTGCTTTTGGCTCATTTAATAATACATTTAGATATGATAATGTAAGTGACTCCATGATTTCAAATGGTTTGGCGGATTTATTTTTATTGAAATTAGATTCAAACGGAACCCATATTTGGCAGAAAAATTTGGGGGGAATTGGTAATGACTACAGCACTTTTATAAGTTTAGATTTTAAAGACAATATATTTTTAACTGGGAGTTTTTATTCAGAAGCAGATTTTGACCCGAGTAATAACGAATTTATACTAAAAGCAAATGATGGCAGTAATAATTTTACAAATATTTTTATTTTAAAATTAAACTCTAACGCAAATTTCTTGTGGGCTCAAAAAATTGGTAGTTCAGGAGCTGGAGCAAACGTAAGTTCAAATTCAATATATTTTTCTCCTAGGGCGAATATATATGTAACTGGTGGATATAATAACAGTGGGTCAAAAATTTTGCCTTTTATGTTAAGCTCTTCACCTGGTGGATTTTATCTTGATAATGAATTAAATAATGGTTATCTTTTTGCTGCTAAATATAAAGATAGCGATTTAGATATAATAACACAACCAACTGACCGATTTGCTAATATTGGCTCAAATACCTCTTTTACAGTTAGTGCTAACAAAAGTAATTTAACTTACCAATGGCAACAAAAAATAAATAATACATTTGTAAATTTAACTAATTCGGCCAAAGTTAATGGTGTAAATAGTGTAACTTTAAGTTTAATTGGAGTTGATTATAAAAACAATAATAACAATACTTTTCGCTGTATTATTTTTGATGATACCAATTCAATAGCCAGTAATTCTGCACAATTATTTATCAACTGCAATTTTTCAATAGTTAAAAATCCATCAGTTCAAAATATTGGAATTGGGAACGAAGCAAAATATACCATTGTTTGCTCTAGTAGTAACTTAACCTATCAATGGCAAGAAAAAACAAGTTCTAATAATTTTATAAATATTACCGACACCAATCAATTTATAGGAATTACCAATGATACTTTAATAATAAAAGAAGTACAAACTTCGCAAAATCTTAATAGGTATCGTTGTGTAGTTTCTGATTCAGTTTGCTCAGCCACAAGTATTGATGTACGATTAAGTGTTCTTTGTAATTTAAATTTTTCTGTTCAACCTAAAAACCAATCAACAATTAACGATTCTATTGCCGTTTTTAAAGTAAAAGTATGGAACAAAAATGCAAGTTACCAATGGCAGCAGAAAATTGGAAATGGTAGTTTTACTAATTTAAAAGATAGCTTAAATTTTAGTGGAACTAGCTCAGACTCCTTGGTTATAAATAGTGCTAAATTATCACAAAACAAATCTGTATTTCAATGCATAGTAACAGATAATTACTGTAATATAATAAGTGACACTGCTGTTTTAAGTGTTAATTGTGCTACAGAAATAATATCCCAACCAACAAATAGTAATACTAAACTCGACTCTAATGCTACATTTACAGTTTTTGCTAGTGGAGGAAGTAATATTTATCAATGGCAAATAAATAAAGGAAATGGATTTGAAAATATAGCTGATAGTGCAAGATTTAATGGCATTAAAACGCCTAATTTAATAGTTAACAATGTTGATTTTTCATTTAACAACAGTTCATTTAGATGTTTAATTACTAATGGGTCATGTTTACAAACCACTGCCAGTGTAACATTATCTGTTATTTGTAATTTTAATATTATTTCGCAGCCTGATAGTCAAAATGTAAAATCTGGTTCACCAGCCTACTTTAAGATAAAAACAAATGCAGATTCTCTTACTTATCAATGGCAAACCAAACTAGGTGGTAACTTTTATAACATTTCAAATAACACTGTTTTTAGTGGAGCAGATACCGATAGTTTAATTATATTTAACTGTAATTTAGCACAAGATGGGAGTTTATTTAAATGTATTATTTCCTCAAAAAACTGCAGTGTTATTAGTAATTTATTTAAACTCAATGTAAATTGCTCTAATATTATAGTAAATCAGCCCAAAAACAGAATAGTTCCTTCTAAAAGCTCAACTTTTTTTCATATAGCAACTGCTAATACCAACTCTGTAAATTATCAATGGCAAATTAAACAAATTGGAGGCGGTTTTATTAATCTAAACAATTCTAATTTTTACAATGGGGTAAATACCGATACGTTAAAACTAGAAAATGTAAATTTGTCACTTAATAATCAAACTTATAGATGTCTTGTAAACTATTTTGAATGTAGTAATATTTCAGATGAAGTAAACCTTAGTGTTTATTGTCCAAAAGATAGTAATTTAACCAATCCAATAAACTTAAATGCTTCAAAAGGTGCAGATGCAATATTTACAACCAAGATAAATATACCTTTTGTAAGTTATCAGTGGCAAAAAAACAAAGTAAATTTAACAGATACCAATAAGTTTAAAGGTATAAATACGGACACTCTTGTAATAAAAAAAATAAGCTTAAATGACGAAGGTAATTACAGATGTTTATTTTCTTATGGCGAATGTATTGATTTAAGCCAAGAGGCTAAACTTTCTGTAAGTAATGTTGGGTATAATATAATATCAAGTCAATTATTAAACATTTACCCCAACCCCAATAATGGAGAGTTTACGCTTACGTTTAACCAAAACAACGAACCAAAAACCATTGAAATTTTAGATGCTTTAGGCAAACTGCAAGCTACTTTTATTACTAATAACCAAACTTACCAAGCCCAGTTAAACCATTTAGCCAAAGGTATTTATTTTGTAAAAATCAATACTCCAAATGCACAGCAAATAGTTAAGTTATTAATAGAGTAAGGGAATGAAAATAAATAGTTATTCTCCAAGGTCATTGCCCGCACCTCATTCGGTTGGTTAGAAAACCAACCGTGGGCAAAGGAATATTAATATTATTATATAGCATTTAAGTATAGCTGCTCGTATTGTTGTGTCATTTTTACAGCACTTAAATCAATTATACTTTCAAATTCTTTTGGAGTAAATTGATTGAAAAGTGAAGTTAGTTGAGTAGCATCTGAACAATCAAAAAAAGCAGATTGCCAAGGATGATTTTCAAAAATTTCGGTATGTTGGGGTATATTTGATAATATACAAAATATGCCACACATACCTGCTTCTAATACAGTATTAGGTAAACCCTCTGAACTAGAAGCTGAAATAAAAACATCGGCAGCTTGGTAATAATTAGCCACATCATCTTTGTTACCTAAAAAAATGATATTAAAGCCTTTGGCTTCTTCCTTACATACTTCATTTAAAACACCATCACCTAAAAAAACCAACTGTGCTTTTTGAGTTAATTCACTGTTTTTAAAAGCTTTAATTATGGTAATAGGGTCTTTACGTTCACTTAAAGTACCAACACTTAAAAAAGTTAATAAATCATGATTAAGGCCTAGCTTTTGGCGCAATTCAAGTTTCACATTTTTACTTACCGGAAAAAATATGTTTTCATCTGCCCCATTTTTTATAATATTTAGATGATTGTATTTATTCTTATAAATTTCGTAAAGGGCCTTTGAACAAACTACTTTTTTATTGACTTTTCCAAAAGCAGCTAACTCTTTTTCCGCAATATATTTACCTACTATTTTACCATACACATCAGTATGATTTTTCATTAAATCGCCTTGAACTGTGGCTATTAAATTATATTTACTTAAATATTTACTAGCCAAATAAGTACCTCTAAAACTAAAAGTTTGAATAAAATCTGGTTTTATACTATTAACATAATCAATTAATTGCGATTTTCCTTTAATAAAAAAAGCCAATCTATTTAAGTTTAAACTATGTATATGTATAGGCAATTGTTCAAACTCAGTTTTCTTTGAGTTTGGTGGCTCAGGCGAAAGTGTTAATATATGAACATCAAAAAGTTCAGTATTGATATTTGAACACAAGTTAAAAAACACATTAGTTAATCCTGATTTTTCAAGTGTAGAATTAATAATGAGTAATTTTTTTTTAGTTTGTTGCATGTAAATACAATTTGCGAGACCTTAAAATTTTCTAACTAAAAATTTAAAGGTAAAATATAATACTCCTAAAAACCCAAATAAAAATGCACCTAAAAAAGCATAAACTATTAAAGATTTAGAAATACTTTCTAACGGATACGTAGGAGCATCAATTACCTGAAATACAGGCTTTTCTTGATCGTAATTAAATTTAGCAATTTCTTTATTCTTTATTATTTCAGCATACATTAAACTAAGCATTTCAGCATCTTTTTTAAGTCTAATTGCATTTACTTTCGCCTTATATTTTATGAGTTTATTGGTAATATCAAGTTCATTTGCGGAGTTAAATTCAGTGTTTTCTAAAATACGTCTAGTTGAATCAGCCCTTTGAGTTACTAAATCTAAATTCGTTTTTAAACTTTTGGTAATGGTTTCTGTATAAAATTCATTTAAGTTACTATAAATTGCCTCAACTAAAATTTTGGGTAACAACTCATCAACCGACTGAAATGTAATTAAAATAATACCACTCGAAGATTGACCAACTAATGAGGATGTTTTCTTTTTAACTGCCTCTAACTGTAAGCTGTTTGATTTTATAATATGTTTAATTAACAAATCGATTACTTTATTTTCTTTATAAGTAAGCTTATTCAACTCATAATTTTTAAATAAATCAAAATCTAATAATGTGGTATCTTTTTTCCATTTACTTTTAAAATCATTGATTAAAATGTATTGATCAGCTATTGTTAAGTTTGAATTAGGTAATTTGGTGAGCAAAGATTGGCCTAAAATGCGCCTTGTAGTAATTAAAAACAGTAATCTATCATCAGATACATTTACATTAGATGTTTGTCCCCCAAATTGACTGGCCAATGCCGCTAAAGGATTTGCATTTCCACCTTTTGATTCATTAACAATAAAACTTATCTGTGCTTTATAAATAACATTGCTAAACTTAACATATAAAACACCTAAAATTATTCCTACAACAGCTACACCAATAACTATTTTTTTATTTTGTAATAAAAAAGTAATGTAGTCTTTTAAATTTTTTATTACTAAGCCAATAGTAATTATATCCTTTTTTTCCTCAGCCATTTACTTACTTATTTTGAAATAGTAATAATTAAAAATACCAAAGTAGTTAAACTAGTTGCCACGGTGGTAATTTCAACCAAACTTACCGGTTTTTTTACATCTTTTTTAGGAATAACAATTTCACAACCTGGTTTAATTTTAGGATAGAATTTAACAAACAGGAAATTTTTAGTTGCCTTTACTGTTCCATTAGCATAAACCACGTAAGCCTTACGTCTTAATGCCTTAGAACTAAATCCACCCGCATTTTGCACAAAACCTTTTAATCCACTTGCATTGTTTACGTTTACTCTTGCTGGGTATAGTACTTCACCAGAAACTAAAACTGTTTGACGTTCGGATGGTACTTTAATAACATCTCCATCTCTTAGCAATAAATCAGCTTTTGAGCCTGGTTTTTTCAAAATTGTGTTAATATCGATTCCAACTATATCGTACATTTCGTCTTGCTCTTCTTCAATTTTATCTTGCACATCAGCCGTATCTTTGGATTGACGTTTAAATGCTTTAATTTTATTCAGTTTTATATAATTTTCTGTTTCACTTTGTATTTTTTTTCTCAATAAAATAGTACCATTCGCACTCCCACTAGCTGTAATACCTCCGCATCTTTTAAACAAATCTGAAATTTTTTCATTATTCTTTTCTATACTATAACTACCAGGATATAAAACTTCCCCTTCAATTACTACATTTTTTTGTGGTTCATAGCCTGGTAACCTAAATATGGTAACAATATCAAAGGGTTCTAAGTTAAAGTTTAAATCAGCATTATTCTTCAAATCTTTATTTAGCTCAAATTGCTTAACAATTGCAATCTCAGAGTTGTTTTTTGTTTTATCAATATCAAATTTGCGTCTTGAAACCTCTACCCTATTAATAGCTGCATCTTCTTTTAAACCACCTGCTGCTATAATCAAATCTTCTATCTTCATATTTTGTGCAAAAGGAAAAACACCAGGCTTAATAACTTGACCGTTAATAGTAACATTATAGTTTTCTTTTAAATCTAGTTTTGAAGCAATTTGTATCATATCTTCACGCTTTAACTCAATATCACTTGCTTTCCCAGCTTTTACATCTTCTAAATTTAAAGAAAGCATACTTAAACTATTATCATCATTTAACCTATAAATTATTGCTCGAGTTAAAAAAGCATCTTCCTTTAATCCTTCTGCTTTATTGATTAGTTTTAAAACAGTTAAACCATTTTCTAAAGCATAAATTCCTGGTCTGAAAATTGCGCCCTTAATTTGAACTCTATTTTCGTATCGCTCTAAGAGTTTATCTACAGTATAACTATCTCCACTTTTGGGAATGAACATTGAAAAAATCCCTTGCTCAATATCAGCCACACTTTTTTCTTTACTTGTATTTCTAACAACTTTAATACGTTCTTTAAAGGCATCATTGGTAAATCCTCCAGCAAAATTTAGTAAGTCTTTCAACGTCTCATTTTTAGTCACTTCAAAAAAACCTTCTCGTTTTACTTCACCCTTGACTTCCACCTTATTTTCATAAGGACTAATTTTTATAATATCTTGATCTTGAAGCCTGATATTACCCTTTGCTTCTGCTTTTAGCATAAAATCATAAATATCAAGAGTGGCTACCACTTTATTATTTCTTACAACTTTTATGTTACGCATTGAACCATTATTATTCGGTCCGCCAGAAACATAAAGTGCATTAAAAACTGTGGCTAAAGATGGTAAAGTATATGTTCCAGGTAAATTTGCTTCACCTACTATCAAAACTTTTATACTTCTAATATTGCCCAAAGTGATGTTTACTTTAGTTTCACCAGTATTTATTCTATCATATACATTTGAAAGAGCCGCAATTATTCTAGTTTTTGCTTGCTCTATGGTTAAACCTGAAACTTGAACAATTCCAACCAAGGGAATACGAATATTTCCATCAGGGCTAACTTTTAGTTTAAAACCTTCTTCTGAATACCCGTAAATATCGATTATCAACTCATCATCAGGACCAAGCTGATAGTTTTGTGGTGTGGCAATTTTTAAATTGGGTTCAAAGGTTAGGTTTTTATTATTGAATAATTCAGAACCAAAAACTTTGCTTTTAGCGGAACCTAACTGCTCATTTTCTTTTTTACTAAAGTTATTTTCGTTAGTTCTATCAGTATTTTGATTTGATTTTTCGGTGGTTTTTGTCTGTAAGTTATTGATACGTTCTTTCAATTTAGCAAATTCCTCAGCAGGCATATTTCTGCGTTTAGCTTCAATTTCAAGTTGTGCTATTGACAATCCACTTTCTTGAACTTTTGTCCAAAATTCAGCTATTTGATCATTGTTTACTTCATCTATTTTAATAGTTGAAATATTTTGAAGGCTAAGCGGCTGTTGGGTTTGAGCATAAATTGTATTTATATTAATAACAAACACAATTAACACTAGAACACAAATACTTTTTATTTTTAAATACATTTAACTAGAAATTATTATTAATACAATAGTTTAGTTCTTTTTGTAAATACCATAAATAACATATTGAGATATGGATTTACTTAAAAAATTGGATTTAATAAAACAAGGCATGTATTTAAATCCAATATTGGTGTAATTATTTTTAACTAACAATTTATTCATTTCAACCTCATCATAAAATTTTTTATGGTCGCTATCCATAGTATAACCCTTTAATCCCGGAACCCCAATTACTAAAACTCCATTAGATTTAAGTACACGAGATATTTCATTAATTGTAAATTCTGGTTCAACTAAATGCTCTAACACATTATCCAAAATTACACTATCAAAACTTTGTTCTGTAAAAGGGTAAGTATTTCCTTCAATTAAGTAGGCCTCTTGTCCATTACTTTTGCAATAATTTACATTTAATGGGTTAATATCTATTCCCACAGTATTTACGCCCCTAAAAGCCAAAAAATCACCAATTCCACAACCAACATCTAGTACTTTTCCCTTAAGTGTTCTATTTACCGCAGGGTACATAACATATTTTCTATAAATATCAGCTATTTTGCTTCTAGTTTTTAAATAAGCAAAATATTCTTCGCTACTAATTTCCATATTGGTGCGATTTTACAAAAAAATAAGTTCAATAAATAATATTGAATCATTTTATTTGTTAATTTAAACTTATCCAAAAATAGTATTGATAAGTTGTTGGTACATTAAGCATTAAATTTAATTATTTCGTTTTTTGTATTTATTACAAATTTTATGGATAAAATAAAGTTAAATGTACTAGGATTAAGTAGCGGACAAACAAGTGGAAGTTACACTTTAATCTTAGGTGAAGCCAAAGGAAACAAGCGTTTACCCATTGTTATTGGTAGTTTTGAAGCTCAGGCTATAGCTATAGAAATTGAGAAAATTGTACCTTTCAGGCCAATGACACACGATTTATTTTTGAGCTTTTTTAAGGAGTTTGGGATAGAATTAGTTGAAGTACAAATTTATAATTTGCATGAAGGGGTGTTTCATGCTAAACTAATTTGTGAACATTTAGGTATTTTAAAAGAAATTGAAGCAAGAACTAGTGATAGTATTGCTTTAGCTGTACGTTTTAAATGTCCAATTTATACTTTTGAAGATATTATTGAAGAAGCGGGAATTATTATTGATGCTGCTGAAGAAGAAAATATTTTTGATGACGATATAGTAGAACAAAAAATAAATGTAAAAACAGTTGGAAGCAATAATGATTTAAGTAAATTGCCTCTAGAAAACTTAAATCAATTATTAAATGAAGCTTTAGCTGTTGAAGATTATGCTTTAGCAGCAAAAATAAGAGATGAAATTGACTTAAGAAAAAATAAATAATAAAACATCAGTTAAATATAGATTATACAGTTACAAAACTTTTATGAGCATCAAATACCGTCTTACACTAATGAGTTTTCTCCAATTTTTTGTTTGGGGAGCATGGTTAATTACCGTTGGAAATTATTGGTTTGCTACCAAACAATGGAGCGGTTCTGAATTTGGTGCCATTTTTTCTACATTAGGCTTATCATCAATATTAATGCCTGCGCTAACAGGAATTATAGCCGATAAATTTATCAATGCTGAAAGACTATATGGTATTTTGCATATTTTAGGAGGATTGGCATTGTGTTATATTCCCCAAGTAGAAACCCCTTCTTCTTTTTTCTGGATAATTTTTGCAGCCATGTTATGCTATATGCCTACCATTTCATTATCCAACTCTATAGCTTATGCAATTTTAAAAAATAATAAATTTGATGTTGTAAAAGTGTTCCCCCCAATTAGAGTATGGGGAACGATTGGTTTTATTATAGCTATGTGGATTACCAATATTTCTGGTAATAAAGCTTCGGCAAATATGTTTTACATAGCTGCAATTGCTGCTATTGGGTTAGGTATTTATTCATTTACTTTACCAAAATGTCCACCTAAAAACCTAATATCAAGTAATTCAAGTTTAGCTCAAAAATTAGGATTAGACTCATTTAAACTTTTTGGAACATACAAAATTGCGCTATTCTTAGTTTTCTCCATGTTTTTAGGTGCTGCTCTACAATTAACCAATATGTATGGAGATACTTTTTTATCCGATTTTTCGAATATCCCAGAATACAGCGATTCTTTTGTTGTGAAATATTCTACTATCATTATGTCCATTTCTCAAATATCAGAAACACTATTCATTTTAGCTATTCCTTTCTTTTTAAAACGATTTGGTATTAAACAAGTTATGCTTATATCAATGTTAGCTTGGGTATTACGTTTTGGTTTGTTCGCCTTTGGCGATCCTTCTGGAGGATTATGGATGATAATATTATCATGTATTGTTTACGGTATGGCATTCGATTTTTTCAATATTTCAGGTTCATTGTTCATTGAAACTTCAACCGATTCAACTATACGTTCAAGTGCGCAAGGCTTATTTATGATGATGACCAATGGTTTTGGAGCAATTTTAGGAAGTTCTGTAAGTGGTTATTTAATTGATAAATATTTTACAGTTAATGGAACTAAAGACTGGCATTCTATTTGGATTTCATTTGCAATTTATGCAGCTATTATTGCCATTAGTTTTACTGTTCTTTTCAAGCACAAGCATAATCCCAAAGAACTAGAAAATGTTATTTAGGGTTTAATTGCTTAACTATATCCCAAACTAAATCAGTTTCAAAACCTCTGCTTACTAAATATTGCGCAGTTCTATTGGCTTTTACTAAAAAATTCTTGTCTTTTACTGCTTTATATTTCTGAACAGCTTCTTTTTCCAATACCTCCATATATTGCTCATTATCAATCTCTTTCAATCCTTGTTTTATACAATATTCCGAAATTTTTTTTAGCTTAAGTTCTTGTTTAATTTTATTTCGTCCCCATTTTTTTACCCTGAATTTTCCTCCAGCAAAAGCTTTAGCAAAACGTTCTTCATTCAAGTAATTTTGAACTATTAACTCAGCTATAACTTGCTCTGCATCATCGTAATAAACTCCATACTCAGCTAATTTATTAGCTACCTCAAGATGACATCTTTCTTGGTAGGCGCAGTAATTAGCCAATTTTAGCAGTGCTTGTTGCGGAGTAAGTTTTATTTCTTTTTTCAAATGAGAATGTTTAAATGAATGGACAAAAATATGATACAATTAACTAAAAATAACCAATTGCAATTATTAGTTTTGAACCATGCAAAATAACAAAAAATCAATCCAACTTTTATTCTTAGCAAACGGAATAAGTGGATTTGCACAAGGAGTTAGCATGCTTTCCATTCCTTGGTATTTTGCCAAAACAAATAACTCGCAGATTTTTAACTACTCTTATGCCTTATTAACTTTTATAGTTATGTTTTTTGGACTTTACGCGGGCACATTGGTTGATAAATTTAGTCGTAAAAATAATTTTTTATACACTTCATTGGTATGTGGTTTTTTACTGTTTGCCATTGCAAGTTATGGCTATATAAATAATTCATTACCAGCATTTTTAGTTATAAGCGTTTTTGCTATTACTATGCTAAATTACAATATACATTACCCCACTTTATATGCATTTGGCCAAGAAATTTCAAAACCTGAACAATACAAATCTGTCAATTCAAATATTGAAATAGTAGGTCAATCAACCTCCATACTTTCTGGTGGATTTGCTGCTATTTTACTTGATGGAACTGATTTTTCAATTGGTAATTTAAACCTAAAAATAAACGCTTGGCAAATTCATGATGTGTTTATGATGGATGCAATTACCTATTTTATAGCAGCTGTTTTAATTTATTTTATTCCATACACACAAACCAAAACAGTTGGAGATATTAATGAAAGTATAGGAAAACGCTTAAAAAATGGATTTAATTATTTGAAACAAAACCAATCAATTTTAATTTTTGGTATTTGCAGTTACATGGTTTTTGCCATGCTTTTAGTACAAATTCACGCGGTATTGCCTATTTATATAAAACAACATTTAAATGCTAAAGGAAATGTATTTGCTTTAGCAGATACCATTTATGCTGTAGGTGCATTAAGTGCAGGATTTTTTATTAATAAATTATTTCAAAATAAATCAATTATTCAGGTAATTATAGCTTTAACGGTTGTAGTTTCTTCTATTTTTTTTGCGGCTTCAGTTAGTAAGAGTATTTTAGTTATTTATTTAGTTAGCCTAATTTTAGGATTTTGTAATGCAGGTATAAGGGTTTTAAGGTTAACATACATGTTTAAGCACATTCCTAATACTTTAATGGGGCGTGTTGGCAGTATTTTTAATTTAATAAATGTTTTTACTCGAAGTGTTTTTATATTTGTCTTCTCACAATCTTTCTTTTCATTCCAAAATAATATTGTTTATGCTTATGCCGCAATGGCATTTTTTTTATTATTGTCGGCTGCAATGTTGTTGGTAATTAAAGGAAAATTGGCTAAGAACTGATAATTTTATTGTAAAAATTTAAATAAATATTTTCTTTAAGATTTTTTTTGGAGATAGTTATTTTAAAAACCATTACATTTGAAATTGTAATTTTTTTGGTACAACATTTGTAACACACTAATCAAATTAAATAAAAATATATCAATACAATGAAAAAGTTAATTATTACCGCTTTAGTAGCTGTAGCTACTTTTATGAGTGCAAATGCAATTGCACAAACAACTACAACTCCTGCAGTAGCTCCTGCAACTCAAGAAAATCCAAATCAAGCTGATATTACTTTTGAAAAAGAAACTCACGATTTTGGAACTATTCCTCAAGGTGTACCAGCTACTTACACTTATGTATTTAAAAATACTGGTAAAGAGCCATTAATTATTACAAACGCTGCCGCTGGTTGCGGATGTACAACACCTGAGTGGACAAAAGAGCCAATTAAACCAGGTCAAAAAGGTTATGTAAAAGCTACTTACAATGCTGCATCGCCTGGAACTTTTAACAAAACAGTTACAGTAATGAGCAACGGTAAAAAATCGCAAGTAGTATTATACTTAAAAGGTGAAGTAAAACCAGCTGAAGCTCCAAAGCAATAATTTAAAATAATACAATAAAAAAGCCCAACTTTAAATTTAAAGTTGGGCTTTTTTATTGTTAGTTATCGTATTCATCGTGCTCTCTTTTCATCAGTTCATCTTGTAACAATTGATTTTCTAATATTGCTCCTACCCCATTATCGCGGTATTCGGCTTGGTCTTTTATATAAAAATCAAATTGATTGCTAACTTTAATTACATAACTTGAAAAATAACGACCTTCAAAAAATGCATCAAAGCTCATTAGGGCAGCATCATTTTGTCTATTAAAAATACATTTTTTAGCCAATAAATTTCTAACATCTTTAGTTTTTGCCACATTGTTATAATAATACCTAAACACGCATAAGTCTTGATCGCCTAAATCAACACCTGCAATTTTCATTTTATAAACTGGAGCTATGCTCAGTATTCTAATAGAAAAAGAGCTGTGTTTTTTATCGTAATACCAATCTTCAACTATGCGCAGTTTATATATTTGGCGCAGAGGGTCAAAGGGTGTTATAATGGTATCCGTTTTTACATTATCTGGGTTGTTTATATCAGGATTTTCAACATACTGCGTATCTGTTCCAAATGATAATACTTTTTCAGGAGAATAAACACTGGTACAACTATCGTTTTTAAAGGGAACTAATTTTCTGGTTTTAATGGCATCGTAAAGCAATACAGGTAAAGCATTTTTAGGATACATCAAAACTTGATTTTGTTTTTCGCGCAAATCAATGATTCTAACCACACGTTTGCTAAAATTAACATCCCCTTCGCGCAAAGGCCCCCATGGTGTGGGCACATTTTGCTCAATAGAATTACAAACATTATTAATTGGATTTTGCTGAGCCTTTGCAACAAAATTGTGAGCTACTAATATGCCACTACAAAACACTATTGCTTTAAAATTCATGTATTTTATAACGTAAAATGTTAAAAATTATTGATTAAAGTTTAAGTCCATTCCATCAAAAGTACCACTACTCATTAACAACAAATTTTCGTTTTGAGTATAATTACTTTTAATAAATTTACTTAGTTCAATTTTATCGGTAAATACTTTTACATCGTTACCAAAACCTGCTGCCACTTCGGCCTCGTTAAGCATTGGCATTTTTTTCATTTCCAAAGCATGTTTGCTAAACAAAACAGCCTTTACATCTGCAGCTTGCATGCTATTATGATATTGAGGTAAAAAATCTTTATTTAAACTGCTAAAAGTATGTAATTCATAAACAGCTATAAGTTTTCGCTCAGGATTTAACTCGCGTACGGCATTTACCGTAGCTTTTAATTTGGATGGCGCATGGGCAAAATCTCTAATAATTAACGAATTGCCACTTTCATATAAAGTTTCAAGCCTTTTAGCTGTTCCTTTAAACGATTGAATAGCTTCGTAAAATTGTTCTTCACTTACTCCAGCCGCTTTACAAGCGTGTTTGGCCGCTATCATATTTTGTAAATTGTGGGTTCCAAAAAACTTTAAAGCCACTTCTGTTTGGTTTGGTTTAATGTAAACCACACCATCTTTTACCTCAAAAGTTGGCGTTACATAAGGAATTTTTTCAGCCTTGATATTGGTAGATTGAATTAATTTTTCAACTTCTAAATCGTTTTGACTGTAAATAATGCTTCCATTTTCGGGCAATGCTTCTACAAATATTTTAAATTGATCAACATAATTTTCGAAAGTTGGAAACACATTGATATGATCCCAAGCAATACCTGTTATTATACCAATATCAGCTTTATAAACATGAAATTTAGGTCGTAAATCCAAAGCCGAAGTTAAATATTCATCTCCTTCAAATACAGCAATTTTAGAAGTATTACTTAAACCAACCATGGTTTCAAAACCCTCTAAAATACTTCCTACCAAATAATCAAACTCAATATTACAATGGTTTAACACATGTAGAATCATGGCGGTGGTGGTAGTTTTACCATGACTTCCACCTACTATTATGCGCAATTTATCTTTAGTTTGCTCATACATATATTCAGGAAAAGAATATATTTTTAAACCTAATTCCAAAGCTTTGAGCATTTCAGGATTATCCTTTCGGGCGTGCATTCCTAAAATGATGGCATCTAAATTGGGATTAATATTATTTACATCCCAACCCATTTTGGTTGGTAATAAGCCATATTTTTCCAGTCTTGATTTTGCAGGTTCGTAAATTTCGTCATCGCTACCTGTAATTTTATACCCTTTTTTATGCAAAGCAATGGCCATATTATGCATTACAGCTCCGCCAATAGAAATAAAGTGAATGTTCATTTTTTTAAAATAAGATTGGCAATTTATACTTTGAAAATATTATAACGAACCTAGTTTTATTCACAACTCATTAACTTAAATAGGCATTAAAGCTATTTATATAAAAAAATATTATATCACCTATTTTTTATAAATATTGCGTATTGAACAATTAAAATGAAAGTCCCAGATACATTAAATAATTACTGCATTGGAATTATTCCTAGTAATTCAACATGTAGCATCATAGCTGAGTTTAAAGCTCAAATTGAAAAAAAATACAAATTAAAAAGTTCAAACCTGTTTTTACCTCTTATTAAATTAACTGATAATTTTAGTTGGGACGAAAAAAATGAGTTCTTATTAATTGATAGTTTAAAAAAATATGCTGCCCAAACATTTTCAATGGAATTGGAGTTTTCGGGTTTTGAGCTGATTAATGATTCCTTTTATTTAAAAATAAACGAAAAACAACAAATAGGAGATTTTCAGCGCAGCTTAAAATATTTTTTAGAAATACACAATAAAATAGCCTTTGAAAACTATAGTTTGAATAATTTTGAACCACAATTACAACTTTTTGGTTATCAAGAAAAGCAAAGCAAACTGAACAAAATTTGGACAGATTTAAAGGAAAATTCGTTCAATATTCATTTTATTGCAAATAAAATTTGTTTAATTAACTGCTTTTCAGATAATTATGAAATAATAAAAGAATTTGAGTTAGAGTAAAATTATTATTGAAACAAGATTGACAATAAGATAAATAAAATTATATTTGCGCCCAATAAAAAATAGACCACCATGTTTACACGATTAAAAAGAAAAGACAGAAGAAATAAAACTAAATCACATTTACGCGTACAACGCATTAAATTGAACACTCAATTAGTAAAAGTAAAATCGCCAAACACTGAGCGTACTGTTATTATTGAAGGATAATATTTCTACAAAATATTTATAAAAAGCCAAAATTTAATGTTTTGGCTTTTTTTGTTTTAGCCCAATGAACTTTAACCAAATTCAACCTGACTGGTTGCCTATTTTTGAGCATGAAGCATCAAAGCCTTACTACCACAAAATAGTGGCTCAAATTAACTTAGATTTGGCTAATGGAAACATCATTTTCCCTCCCCAAAATCAAATATTTGAAGCTTTTAAGTTAACATCTTTGCAAAACACCAAAGTGGTAATTTTAGGTCAAGATCCATACCATGGAGAAGGAGAAGCCAATGGACTTTGTTTTTCGGTAAATAAAGGAATAAAAGTTCCTCCCAGCTTGCGAAATATTTATAAGGAATTGGCCACCGACATAAACCATTTTAAAATACCCAACCACGGGAATATTGAAAATTGGGCCAAACAAGGTGTTTTATTACTCAATACAAGTTTAACGGTAATAAAAGACCAAGCAAACTCACATAGTAAAGTTGGTTGGCACCAGTTTACCAATAAAATTATTGAAACCATTTCTAACCAAAAAGAAGATGTTGTATTTATTCTTTGGGGTAAAAATGCTATGGAGAAAGCCCAATTCATTAACCCAAACAAACATTTAGTTTTAAAAGGAGTTCATCCTTCACCTCTTTCGGCCTCAAGAGGATTTTTTGGTTGCAAACATTTTTCAAAAACAAATGAGTATTTAATAGCTAATAACAAAACACCTATAGATTGGAGTTTGTAAAAAGTTACTAGCAATAAACGTCATGCTGAGGAACGAAGCACCTATAAAAGGTGGGTAAACCAAAATGCAAAGTTCCTTCTCTGCGTTCAGGATGACGTTCCCGCACTTTAATTCACTGAAAGCGCAAGCTTGTGCTTTAAACAGGCAAGCGGAAGCTTGCTATTACTTTGTTGTACAAGCGGATGCTTTTTAAATTAGTAGCACAAGCATATGCTTGCACTAGCTTTGCAATAATCCAACAAAAAAGCCGCCTTGAACACTTGGTTCAAAGCAGCTTTTTATTCAAAAATCAAAATTCACCAATAACTCTCGTTTTCTTAAGCTTTTTTACATTTATTGATATTCGTTTCGACTTCGCTCAACGACCGCGGATATTGAATCACAAATTATGGTTAGCTTTTTTCAGCAACCCATTTTGCTACTTTTGGTGCTAATTCTTTTTGCGATTTTGCTCCTACAAAAACTCCAATATGTCCGCCAGGAAAAGCATATAATTCTTTATCTTTTGAACCTATTAAATCATTTACAGGAATAGTAGAGTTATTAGGAATAATATTATCCTCTGTGGCATACACATTTAAAAAAGGCATGGTTACATTTTTTAAGTCAACCTTGCGGCCTCCTATTTCAAGTTCGCCTTTAATTAATTTATTATCGCACCATAAATCTTTAATGTATTTTCTAAACATTTCGCCAGCTAAATCAGGGCAATCGGCTTTCCATTTTTCCATGCGCAAAAAGTTGAGCAATTTGGCTTCATCTTCCATCATATCCATTACACCAAAATATTTGCTAATATCCATACTTGGTTTAAGCGAGTTAAAACCTGCACCAAGCATATCGGCCGGAATAATTCCTAAATTATCAACCATGGCATCTACATCAAGGTCTTTAGTCCATTTATAAAGCATACAAGAGCCTTTATCGCTAAAATCGTATGGTGTAACATACACAGTTAATGATTTCAATTTTTCGGGAAATAAAGCCGCGTAAATAGTACTAAAAGTTCCACCTTGGCAAATGCCCATTTTGTGTATTTTATCGTTTTTGGTGGTTTTTCTAATAAAATCAACTGCCCCACCCATAAACTCAAGAATGTAATCTTCCATGGTTAAATACATATGTTGGCGTTTAGGATAACCCCAATCCATAATGTATATATCCAAACCTTCATCTAATAATTTTTTCATTAAACTACGGTCAGGTTGTAAATCCAATACATCGTGGCGGTTCATCATAGCAAACGAAACCAAAACTGGAATTTTAACTTTAGCAGGTGTATCGCGCTTGTAATGATACAATTTTACTAAATCGTTTTGCCAAACTAATTCCTTAGGAGTAGTTGCTATTTCTACATCTTTTATATGTTGTAGTACTTCATAACCTTTAGCAAGCTTTTCGCTTGTTTTGGTCATTTCTTCCATCATTGTTTGAATACTCATTACTTTGGTTAAATTTTACTAATGCGAATAAAGTAATTTATATCAATTAGCAATACATTTATTAAATTTTTAATTAATTCATTTATAGCTAATTGGATAATTTTAATAGAATATTATTTTATCAATATTGTTTAGTAAGGTTACATTTGATGCGAAATGAAATTTAGCTTTTTAATATTCACTATTTTTATTGTGTTTTCGTGTTCAGTTCCTCATTATCCCAAAAAATATGAAAAATTGGGCATTTATAGTACAGATACTTTAACAGAAAGCAATATATCACAAAATACTGACAATCAATTAAATATCCAATATTTGGGTTGTGGAAATATTTTTATAAAACATGGAAAAGATGCCATTTTATTTGATCCATTTTTTTCAAATGCCAGAGGTTATAAGGTGGCCTTTGGAAAAATAAAATTCAATCAAAAATACTTTGATAAAGGAACTTATTTTTTAAATAGATTTGGTAATAATTATGAGTCAATCAATAGCATTTTTATTTCTCATTCACATTACGACCATTTATTTGACTTAAGTTATTTATTAGAAAATAAACTGGTGAGTAATACAACTAAAATATACGGAGATAAGTCAGCACAAACAGTTATTCAAAATTTTATTCAAAATAATCCATTTATAAACCAAGATAGTTTTGTTTATAAACCTAAAACTAAGCCAAAATGGATAAAAGTAAGTAACGAAATGCGCGTATTGGTGTTGCCTTCGGTACATGCTCCACATATAGCAAATATTAATTTTATGCATGGCCAGTGCGATAGTAACTATTTTAAAAATTATACAAGCACCAATCAGAAAGTTAAAGCAGGCCAATTTAAAGATGGAAACACTTTTGCGTATTTGGTAGATATTTTGAGTAACGATTCAATAACCCTTAGGTTGCTTTTAAAAGGTGCAGGCTGCGCCATAAATGATGGTAAATTATATGATGAATTACTACTTGAACATGGCGTGGATATTGCTTTGCTCCAAGTAGCATCAGCTAATTTTACTAATTGCTATCCGCAAAATTTAATTAATCAAATTAAGCCTAAAAAAGTAATATTAACGCATTGGGAAGATTTTTTTAAACCTTATGCTCCTAAAAAAATAAAAACAGTTAGGGCTACCAACTTCAACTACTTTTATAAAAAAATAAAAGCCTCCGAAGAGGCAAATTTTAATTGGGAAAGTAAATACATAATGCCAAATCCAGGCACTATGATTATTTATAAATACTAGTTATTTTTAAATGGAACTATTAATTGAAATTCTGGTATTTCTACTTTCAATTCCTTGCCATCAAATTGGCGTTGCATAATATAATAACCACTCATTTTACCAAACTCACTTTCAAGGGCACACCCCGATACATAAGTATATTTTTCGTTAGGTTCTAATACCGGTTGAAAACCAACCACACCGTCACCATCTACTTCGCTTAAACCATTAGCGGCATCGGTTATATCCCAATGTCTGCGCAATAATTTTAAAGTGTATTCGCCCTTATTTTCAATGGTAATTCTATAAGCAAACATATAGTTTCCATCCATATTGTTTAACTTATCGTTTTGGTAATAAGTTTCAACACTAATTTGAACATCATTAGAAATAGCTACGGGCATATTTATATAACTTATTTTTATGTAAAATGTTTTATTTTATCAATGAGTTAAAGTAATTTATTTCAATAATCAAATTACAAAATACTAAAATTCAATGCACTAAGGAAGCGCATTGAATTTTTGCATACAGAAGTCGTAACCATCGTTTTTACCTAATATTTTATATTGATTAGCTAAATCGAACCAAGCTTGTTTAAAATTAGGATTCATACCTAAGCAATATTCGTAATTAGAAGCTGCTTTGGTATTGTTTTTAACCATTTCGTACGATTTTCCTAGATAATAAAATATTTCAGGCGATTGTCCATTGTATTTTAAAGCCGTTTCAAGTCTATCAATAGCACCATTATAATCGTTCATGTTTAAATAAGCCAATGCCGAATAATAATACGCTTCGGTAATATTATTTTTATAAGTAGTGGCTTTCACACATGCATCAATACATTTTTGGTATTGTTTTAAGTTAAAATAAAGTAAACCTTTATTGGCGTAAGCAGTATAATTTTCGGGGAAAATTTCAATTGATTTATCAAATGCTTTTTCAGCCAAATCAAATTGATTATTTAACATCAATGCAAAACCGTACATTCTATTGGCTTCTTCGCTTTTTGGCTCCCATAACACGGCTTGGTTAAAATAGGCTACAGCAGAGTCAAACCTTTTAGCATCAATAGCTTTATAACCAAGTGGCATGTAGTTAACCTCACGTTTTACAACGGCTGCTAAAGGCACATCATCTGCCATCACAGTAAACACAGTTCCTTTTGGAGGAAATGCACCATTTAACAATTCATTTTTTGAATATGTTCTAGTAGTTAAAATCAAATAATCCCATTCAGGTTTTTGTTCTTCATATTCTCTAACCCATTGGAATTGAATATTTGAATTTATTTTATTGGCATAATACGAAGCTGTTAAAGGCTCATTGTTTATACAAACTAATAATTTTTTATTAGGTTCTTGCTTTGCAATCCATTCGCCTGCAGCCCTGCATGAATTAGAATAATAATCAGTTTCGTAATTTCCATATGCTCCATTTATTCCTCCTACCAGTTCGTTAAAATAAACATATTGGTTTGGATGATTTTTTATAAACCAATAAGTTGGTTTAACAAATAGTCCTACTAAAACAGCTATAGAAACATATTGAACAATTTTATTATTATTTCCTAGCAAGTAATCAAAAGCCACAGCAGCCAAAGTTACCATTGAAGGTACAATGAATAAATAATGGCGCCATCCGTTATAATAATTGATATTTGAATACTCTACATAAGCAATTGGGAAAACCACCATAAATAATAACATCAAGGCCATACCAATTCCAATACTGTCTTTTATCCATTTTATTAAAATTACAAATAAACCAGAACCAAGCAATAAGTATAAAGGATTTCCAATTGATAAAAACTTAATTACATAATACCAAGGAGCTTGTAAAAGCATGTACATACGTTTGCCTTCAAAAATTTCTACATTATTGGTATAAAACGAGTTATCGCTGGCTTTTGCAAATGCTATAAATGGATTTTTAAATGGATTTAACAATCCATAAGGCCATAATAAAATTCCTAAAATATAACCAACTACAGCTACTGTTATAAAGACTTTAAAGTACCTACCTATCAATTTAAATGGTTGATTATTTTTATTTTTAAATAACCATAAAAACTGAATTCCTAAAAACAAACCAAAGTAAGCCACAATTAAGAAAGCACCCACACGCGAAGCAATACCTAATCCAATAGCCATACCTAGCCATACCAAATTACTTGTGGAAGGTTTAGGCATTGATTTGAGTATTTTAATGAAAAAATACAACGACATAGCAAAGCTTGAAGCAAAAGGAATATCAGTTGGGTTATTCATAGAATTTCCAAACCAACCTGGGTTAAATACCATAAAAATAATGGCTAAAATGCCTCCTCGCCAACCAACTAATTGCTTAACTGCTAAACCGCAAAAAATAACACCAATTAAACCATAAAGGGCATTGATAAAATGGCGTGTTTCAAATTGAGGTAAACCAAAAGTGGTATAAACAATTGCTGAAACAGTATTGATTTGCTCGCCATAAAAACGATACGCTTGACGTATAAAATCGGAGCTTCCTTTTGGTTCAGCTACAGCCGAAGTATCTTCGCCCATAGTAGCAAACCACTTGTACGACAATTGAGAATAATCGTTATGCTGGCGTTCATCCCAAGTCATTCCAAAATCGCCACTAAAATAAGGCATGGCAAAAGTTGACAATAACACCAGTACAAAAAACAACAATCTGAACAAAGGATGATTGCCATTTTTTAAACTGTTTAAATTAGGAATTTTTAACTCTGCTAATGCTGCGGTTACAAAATAATTATAGCGCATAGCAATGGCCTTAAATGGAAACAACAAAGCTCCACCAATTCCATTTTCAGGTGTTTTATTATAAGCCGAAACTGTATAATCTGTAATGTCTACTGCACTGCATTTGGCAGTGTATAATATAGAAAGATGGCTAGTAGCAGCCACCACTTTAGTTGAAAATAAGTTTAATAAATCGTCAGTTTTTCCAATTAAAACCGGTACTGAAGTTTGGCTTAATTGCAATGGCGTAAAAAAATGCAAGCTTGCATTATAAATTTTATTGCCAAAGCTACTTTTACCTGCTTGGGTAGTGTATCCAATTGCGTCTGATTTTATATTTCGCTTATTGGCATTTACCCAATTGATAATGCTGTTTAAATTAAGCTCATTAAAGTTTTCAATACAAATAGAATTAGCGCCTGTGGCTAATTTCAAAGCCTCTTTGTAAGAAGAAGATAATGAGTCACTTACTTTTAATACATTTGCTTTACCTTTTCCACTTAATTCGGTAAAATTTTTATTATTACTTACCAAATCATTGTTTGAAGTAATAAAAAAACACTCAATATCAGCCTTTGCTTTTAATACATATTGGCAAATGCTATCAATGGCTTTATCGCCTCCATTTTTTGCATCAATTGGGAGCAATAACGATATTCTTGATTCTACTAAAGCTTGTTTTTCCATTATTATATTTTTTCGAAAACAAATAAATTATTTAACCCAAATTGGAATGTTTTTTTACAAATTAATTTAAAATCTTTTGCAAAAATCTTTTCTGTATCACTTGGTTTAAAACCATAATGCTCATGCAATTGCATGCCATCAATTAATTTTAATTTACCTAATATATCAAGTATTATATCTACTTGAGGCGAAGGAACTGTAATAATTACTTTACCACCTTTTTTTAAGTATTTAGCACAATTTTCGCCTAACTGTTTTTGTTCTTCAGTTGGCACATGTTCCAAAACGGCAAGCATGGTTATGGCGTCAAATAAAGGTGCATTTTCGTTAGCCAAGGCTTCAGGAAAATAACCAGGAATTATTTTGTATTTGCCTTTATTTTCAACTTTACTAATAGTGGGCTCAATTCCTACACCAGCATCAATTAAATGGCTTAATTTTTCAAACATTACACCATCATCGGTACCAATGTCTAATACATTATTTCCTTTTGTTATAAACTTTTCAGCTTTCGAAATTCTTACGTTTTGTAGATATATATCTAATTTCTTCATTTCTATTTTTTATTCACCCCAAGTACACTTAAAAAAAAGCTCGACAAAATAATTTGCAAACCAATAATAATACATACCACCGAAGGTATTACTAATCTCAAAATGGATGAATAATCCAAGTAACCAAAGTTGGCTTTATTCCAAATCATTAACGAATACACCGAACCACCAATGCCTAAGGCTGTAACTATTAAACCAACTATTAAAGCCGATTCTAAGTTTACATATTTATACATTTTATTCAATGTTTGGTTTTGGGGTAAAAAACCAACTTGAATGGCGTATGTTCTGGTAAAAATAGCAAAATTTATGGCCTGAAAACCAGTAATTACAAATGCAGCTGCATATAGCAATGTGTTGGTATCGAGATACATATTAAATAAATGAACAGGACCTTGAATGATAAAAACACCCATAATAAAACCCAATAACATTAAGAAAATACCAGGAATTAAAAACAGCCATTTAGGGCTATATAATAGTAAAAATCTTAAGTGTCTCCATCCATCTCGCCAGGTTCTTAAATGTGGCGGGCGAGAGCGTCCATCTGGCGAAAGTGTAGTTGGAACTTCAGTAATTTTTAAATTAAAGATGGTTGCTTTAACTACCATTTCACTCGCAAACTCCATTCCTGTTGTTTGTAAATTTAATAGCGAAACAATATCTTGTCTAAAACCACGCAAACCGCAATGAAAATCGCCTGCTTTGCTTCCAAAAAATAACCGTCCTATGAAAGATAAAACAGGATTACCAAGGTAACGATGTAAAAAAGGCATAGCTCCTTTAGCTACTCCACCTTTAAAACGGTTTCCCATTACCAAATCGTAACCATTGCGAAGCTCCTGAACAAAAAGAGTTAAGTTACCAAAATCGTAACTATCATCACTATCGCCCATAATTACATATTTACCATAACTGGCTTCAATAGCGCCCATTAAAGCACTCCCGTAACCTTTTCGTGGAATATCAATTACTCTTGCACCTAGGTTTTTGGCTATTTCTTGGCTACCATCAGTACTTCCATTATCACCAATTACAACTTCGCCTTTTACATTGTTATTTTTTAACCAAGTATTGGCTTTAGTTATACAAATGGCAAGCGTTTCCGCTTCGTTTAAGCATGGCATTACAATGCTTAATTCTATATCTTTATTATTTGTCACTTATGTGTGATAAGATGTTTATGTTGTGTGGTATTAATCAACGCTATCTTCAGACAAGGTATCCGCACCTATTTCAGCCTGAATGGCTTTCATTAATGAGTCGCTAGCTGCTTGTTCATTGTTTACAAGGCTATCAACTGTTTTTTCTTCTTGTGTATTTAAAGGTGCATCGTTGGTGCAACTTGCTATCAATGTTATGATTGATAATGATATAAATATTTTACGCATACGTTTTTTATGGTTAATTGCTCAAATAAAGGTAAAAAACAGTTTTTAACAAAATATAGCTTTGTAAAACAATTTTATCCAATAGTACTATTTCATTATCTAATTTTAAAACTTACCCCAATTGGTTAACTCATCTTGAGTAAAAAGTTCAGGATAAAAAATTCTTAATTGAAAACGTGGAGGCAAGTATTTTTGCCAGTTAGTTCCACCTGTTGCTGCCACATCTTCTTTAGGTTTTTGTAAATATTTTACTGCCGATTTATAGTGCATTAAAGGCCAATTTACATTTACATTTAAATCTAAATTACGCAGTTCAGTTCTTAAATCTTGGTTTTGTTTATCGCTATCGTTCAACGATTTATAAATTGCCCAAAGGTTACATTCCTTATTTGAATTTGCTAAACGTAATAACTCTGCACCATATTTTTGCTCAAATTTGGTTAATGTTAAAGTTTTGTTTCCAGTATCAGTTTCAGTAGCTCCAGCTTGCCAATAAATGTATTTAAATTGCTTTTCAATGCTCTTATCTTTTAATTCTTCGCGTTTGTCTTTAGCCACTAATCTATCAAAACTTGTAGCATACATTTCAATCATGCGGTATTGTGCACTTTGAAAACCACTAGCAGGTAATAAACTCATTCTAAATTTTAAAAACTGTTCAGGCTCCATGCCATCTACCATTATTTCAAAACTATTGGCCAAGTTTTTAAAATAAGCATTTATGCGCCTTACTCTTTCAGTAAAAAATTCAACTGAAATATTATTTTTTGCGGCAGCAATTTGCTCCATTTCGTGCAACGAGAGCTTAAAATACAATTCAGTAATTTGATGATAAATTATAAATATCATCTCATCTGGAATTAAAGTTTTAGGCTTTTGCAATGTAAGCAAGCTATCAACTGCAATGTAATCCCAATAGTGAGTATAATCTTGGTACAATAAACCCTCTAAATAGCTTTTAAAATTTTGGCCTTGGGCGCTATATTTTTCTTTAATTTTAGTAATTAAAGCAATTACTTCATTATCAATATTTTCCATTGTTTTCTGTTTAAAAAGGACTTACAAAATTTTTTATAGTTGGTAATACCTTGTCTTTATCACTTATTAATGGATCTTGGCTATGCCATTTTATTCCTAAATCACTATCATTCCAAAGCAATCCGCCTTCACTTTCTTTGTTATACACATTGGTACATTTATATAAAAAAATGGTATTGTCTTCCAATGTTTCAAATCCATGAGCAAAACCAGGCGGAATAAAAAACATGGTTTGATTTTCGGCTGATAATTTTATAGAAAAATGTTGTCCATAAGTTGGTGAATTTTTTCTGATATCAACTGCTACATCCATAACCGCACCTTGAATTACACGTACCAATTTACCTTGATCAAAAGGTGGTGCTTGAAAGTGCAAACCACGTACAATTCCCTTTTGCGAAAGGCTTTGATTGTCTTGCACAAATTCCAATTTTATGCCTGCAGCAAAAAATTTATCTTTATTATAACTTTCGTAAAAGTAACCTCTTGGGTCGTTAAAAACCTGAGGTTGAATAACTAACAATCCTTCAATTGGGGTAGTTGTAATTTGCATAATTTTATTAATATTTTAAAACCAAGAACTTGACTTTTTAGTAGATTTTCCTCCCAAACCTAAAGCACCTAATAAGCTACGAGTTATAATTTGCGCAGCAGTTCGGCCTACTTGTTTGGTTACAGGGCTACTTAATATTTGTTCTAAAGTTGATTTTTCGTTTCTATTAGCCTTTACCTCTTTTTGCTCCTCAACTTGCGCTTGACTTTGAGCTGCTGCTTGTTCTAATTTGGCATTTAAAATTTCGTAAGCACTTTCACTATCAATATTTTGATTATACTTAGCCACAATGCGAGATTTTGAAACCAAGGCATCTATTTCGGCATCAGTTAAAATATCCATTCTTGACTTAGGCGCACAAAGCATGGTAGCAGCCAAGGGTGTAGGAATTCCTTTTTCATTTAAGCAAGTAATCAAAGCCTCACCCATTCCCAATTGAGTAATTAACTCATCAGTTTTATAAAAATCAGAAAAAGGATAATTTTCGGCCGTTTGCTTAATTGTTTTTCTATCGTTAGCAGTAAAAGCACGCAATGCATGTTGAACTTTTAAACCTAACTGACCAAGCACTGAAGCAGGCACATCAGCTGGATTTTGGGTACAAAAGAAAATACCCACACCTTTTGAGCGAATCAATTTAATAATGGTTTCAATTTGTTGCAAAAGCGCTTCGCTTGCCTCTTGAAAAATTAAATGTGCTTCATCAATAAATAATACCAATTTTGGTTTATCCATATCGCCCTCTTCGGGCAATGTAGCATAAAGTTCGGCCAATAAACTCAACATAAATGTAGAGAATAATTTGGGCTTATCTTGAATATCGGTTACACGTAAAATAGAAATTACACCTCTCCCATCATCGCTAATGCCCATCAAATCATCTACTTCAAAGCTTTTTTCACCAAAAAAGCTATCAGCTCCTTGTTGTTGTAGCTCTATTATTTTACGTAAAATAGTACCAGTAGAAGTGGTTGAAATTTTGCCATAATCCTTTTCCATTTCAGCCTTACCTTCATTACTAATGTACTGTAATACTTTAATAAAATCTTTTAAATCTAATAAAGGTAATTGCGCATCATCGCAAAACTTAAAAATCATAGCTACAAAACCAGCTTGGGTTTCGTTTAAATCTAAAATTTTTGATAATAAAATTGGACCAAATTCACTAACAGTGGCTTTTAATTTAACACCTTTTTGCTTGCTAAGCGAAAGTAATTCAACAGGGTATGATTGAGGATTATAATTTAATCCAATTTTTTGATACCTTTCGGTAATTTTATCATTTACAGTACCTTGCGCAGCTATTCCACTTAAATCACCTTTTATATCCATTAGCAAAACTGGAACACTAGCATCGCTTAAGCCTTCGGCTATGGTTTGCAATGTTTTGGTTTTGCCTGTACCCGTAGCACCAGCTATTAAACCATGTCGATTTAAGGTTTTTAAAGGTAAATTGATGGCACAATCTGCTATTACTTCGCCATTTAACATGGCTGCTCCTAACTGAATGCACTCACCTTTAAATGTATATCCAGCTTTTATTTGTTCAATAAACTGTTCTTTCATAAAAATGCTTTTTGCTAAAAGATATTTAAAATCTCAGATAATTTACTTCTAACCTATTTTAATTCAATTAGTTAATATTACAACTTACTAAAAAAATTAAAAATTATTTTATCTTTAAATCAAAAATTTTGTATATAGATAAATTATTTATGCTTGCCCAGTTGGACCACCAAAATTCATAGGGAAAGGAGGCATCATATCAGGTAAGTTAATTTCACCTACTTGATCTTCGTATTTTCTAACATTATCGCCTAGTGCTAATAATAAACGTTTTGCGTGTTCAGGTGTTAGTACAATACGCGATTTAACTTTGGCTTTTGGCACTCCTGGCATTATACGCACAAAATCAAGCACAAACTCGCTGTTACTATGAGTTATTATAGCTAAATTGGCATAAATTCCTTCAGCCATTTCTTCGCTTAATTCAATATTTAATTGGTTTGATTCGTTAATAGGTTCGTTACTCATACTTGCAATTATAAATTATTTTTGCTTTAAAAAGCCACAAAAATAGCAGTATGTATAAAGTGTTAGTATTTTTTACTGTGCAGCTTTAAGTGTAAACCCAAAAGTGGTACCTTGACCAATGGTACTGCGCACATTAACTGTTTGTTGATGAGCCTCTATAATGTGTTTTACAATAGCCAAACCTAAACCAGTTCCTCCAACTTCATCATTTCTGGTTCTGCTTTTATCAACACGGTAAAATCTTTCAAAAATACGTGGCAAATATTCTTGACTTATACCTTCGCCAGTATCGGCTATTTCTACCAAAATATTATCGCCCATTACATAATAAGCAGCAGAGGTAAATCCATTAGGTTTGCCATATTTAAGCGAGTTACCTACCAAATTAACCAAAACAGTTCTAATTCTATATTTATCAGCTAAAACCATAAATGGTTTATTACAACCCTCTTTTATGGTAAGCTCAATTCCTTTTTCTTTGGCTTTAACTTCAAACTGTTCATACACATCTTTGGTTAATGAATTGATATCAAATAATTCTTCATTCATTTGAAGTTCACCACTTTCTAACTTCGATATTTCAAGTAAATCAGCTACTAAATCACTTAATCTATCGGTGCTTTTTGCTGCTTTTTTTAAAAATTTTGTATTCACCTCAGGGTCGTCCATGGCTCCATCTAACAAAGTATGTAAGTAACCTTGAATGCTAAAAATAGGTGTTTTTAATTCATGACTTACATTTCCTAAAAACTCTTTTCTAAAATCAGCCACTTTTTTCAGTTGGTCAATTTCCATTTTTTTATCTCTAGCCCAATTAATTACCTCTTTACTCATTTCAAAAATAGGGTCTTTATCCCAATCAAAATTTTCAAGTACGGCATCATACTTTTGGGTTTTTAAGCTATGAATAGTTTTATATATCAACTTAATTTTTCTGTAAATAAAAAATTCAAGTGTATAAAAAAATAAGAAAAACGATAAACCAGATGTAAGTGTAAATATGATAATTACATTGATAATACTTGAATCTAAAATAAAATACATTACTAAAGCCACCACAGTAGCTATAATACTTGAAACCAATAAGGCTATATGTATAGGTTTAGGATTTCTAATCATTTTATTATCAACTGTTTGTAATTTTATTTTTTAGCGATTCGAACTAATCTAAAAATTCCATATAAAAACATGGCAATACCCAAAGTGTATTTTACCCAATTACTTACTATTAAAGGAACTTTATCGAATAAAATACTAGCGCCAAGTACCAAGTAAAATAAACCCATAATTGCTCCAAAATATTTTACAATATTGCCAACTTTATTTTCGCGTTCTTCTCTAATTTCGTCTAAACTCATAATTTCAGGTTATGTTCTAAATAAAATAAGCCTGCTAAACTAATGTTTAGCAAGCTTATTCTATATTATTTTATTATTACTTATTGATCTAATCTAAATACGAAAGGTAAAGTAAAATAAACTGGTACAGCTCTACCTGCTTGGCGACCTGGACTCCACTTTGGCATATTTTTAACTGCTTTTTCAACTGCGGCCTCACAGCCCCATCCTAAAGCAGGCTTATTTAAGACCTCAATTTTGTCTATTCTACCATCTGCCATTACAGCAAATCTAAGAACAACTCTTCCTTCAATATTATTTTCTTTGGCCATTGGAGGATATTCAACCGCTTGAGCTAAATACTCATTCATTTTATCTTCTCCTCCAGGAAATTCAGCTGGAACTTCGGCTTCTAACAAAATTTCACCTTCACCATTTCCATCACCAGATGGCTCAATTAAAACCTCCTTAGCATCTGGATCACCTACTACAGTTTGTGAACCCGCATCTACTTTCTCTAACTCTACTTGAGTTGGAGGTGGTTCTGTTACGTCCTCATCCTTCTTAATCTCAGGTGGAGTAAATTTAATGGTACTCTTAACCGGAGGTGGTGGTGGCGGTGGTGGTGGTGGTGGTGGTGCATCCTCATCCATTGGTGGTGGCGCATCTAACTTAGTTACCTCAGCCTCTACTATAATATTCTCTTTTGGTATTTGCGATTTTACATAGTTAATAATAACTGGTGCTGCAATTGCCAAAGAAAATCCAATAATAGAAAATATGATACCTTTAATGGTATAGTTGCTACTTTTTTTACGCAACACAAAGGCACCATATTGTTGGTTACGGCCTTCAAAGACCATATTAACCCAATTATTATCAAAAATACTTGTATTTGCCATGTGTTATTTTTTTTCTTTTAAAGCTGCTTCCAATAAAGGAGCAGAACTTTTTATTAATTCCTTTTCAGGTTCCGAAATATCTACTATAGCATAACGTCCAATATTACAAATTAGCATTTCGTCAAGTATATCAACTATATTACTAAATTTAGCATTATCATCCGCTTTTATAATTACAATTAAACCTTCTTTATCAGATTTTAATCGTGAAATATTAGCTTTCATATCTGCTTCAGACATTTTGTTTATTTTGAATAAATCTTTATAAACTTGCACTGAATCTATATTAGGAACTCGCTTTCTATTTTCGCCCAATAACATTGGTCTAATTCCACCAGCACTGTAATCAGTAATTTGTGGAGTCATTGGATCTAATGTTACAGGATCACTAAAATAATACATTACTTGGTCATTACCTGTTAATAGAACAGTTACTGTTTGAGATACTTTCACTGGGGTTGGATCAGCTGTGGGATCTTTAACAGGCATATTCAGTTCCATTGTTTTTGGTTTGTTAAGCGAGGTTGTTAACATAAAAAAGGTAATCAATAAAAAACCCAAATCAACCATTGGAGTAAAATCTACCCTAGTTGAAAGTTTCTTACCTTTTGGTTTTCCACCTTTTTTATGGCCACCTCCGCCACCTTCTATTTCTGCCATTATTTAATTCCTTTCTTTAAAATTATTGACCACCTTCCATTGATGTAATAAAATTGAATCTATTTACATCTTTATCTTGAAGGGTTCTAATTACTTGTTTTATTGCAGGGTAACTAACCTCTCTATCGCCTTTAATAGCAACGCGTACACCATTATTGGTATATCTACTTTGTATTATCCACTCGCCTAGCTCGTTATTTAACGAATCATAAGGAATTCCTGTTGATTGAACGTCTTTTCTCTTATCTGGACTTAAGTTAATGTATTGTTGCAACTGAGCAATTGGTAAACCAAAGCTACTCATATTTGCAAATTTTTTCTTTTCGTCCTCAGTGAATTGAATTTTATACTTTTTACCCATTTTATCTAATAAAGTCATTTTATATTGTTCTCCTTGTAAATCAAAGAAAACTTTATTGTCTTTACTAATGGTAATAAGCATTACATCAACATCAGGAAGTGGAATTTCGGCAACAGAAGATGGCGTTAACACCTGAACTGGTTCATCGGGTTTAAACTGTGTAGCTAACATAAAAAATGTTAACAATAGGAACGCAACGTCAGTCATTGCGGTCATATCAACCGATGTGCTCTTACGAGGTACTTTTACTTTAGCCATTTGTCTGTTTTATTTTTTTAAAATTATAAAATTTAAATATGCAATTATTAATTGCAAATAAAACTAGCGTTTGTGTGCTGCTGCAAAGTTTTGAACAATAGTGAAACCAGCTTCGTCAATTGTATAAGTAATTTTATCAATTTTAGTTGTAAATACGTTATACATAATAATTGCGATAGCAGAGTTACCAATACCTAAAGCTGTATTAATAAGCGCCTCAGAAATACCAATAGCTAAAGCTGTTGAATCAGGAGCACCAGCATTACCTAAAGCCGAGAACGCCTTGATCATACCTAATACCGTTCCTAATAACGCAACTAACGTAGATACCGAAGCCATTGTAGCAATAATTACTAAGTTTTTTTCTAACATTGGTAATTCTAACGATGTTGCTTCTTCTAATTCTTTTTGAATAGCTAAAATCTTTTGGTCTTTTTCCATTGAACTTTCGCCTTCCATTTCTTTGTATTTTTTCAAAGCAGCTTTAACAACGTTAGCTACTGAACCTTGCTGTGCATCACACTCTTTAATAGCAGCATCAACATTTCCAGCAGAAAGTTGAGTTTTTACTTTACGTACAAAACTTTCAGTAGAACCTTTACCTGATGCTTTGCTAATAGTTAAAAAACGCTCGATTGAGAAAGTAATACTCATTAATACCAACGATAATAAGATAGGTACAATAAATCCACCTAAATAAATTAATCCTAATGTTGAGCCAATACCTTCTTTAACTGGCGTGTGGCGAGTTACACCATCGGCAAAATTACTTGGGCTACCCAATACAAATTTCCATAGTAAAAAACCTACTACTACTAACATTGGAATTGCAAGCGAAGCAAAAATACTCCCCGCTTTACTTTCTTCTTTTTTTGTTGCTGTTTGATTCATTTTTTTGTTTATTTTTTAGTTAATTAATTGCGAATAAAATTATTTTAGTTGAATAAACACATAGTGTTTACAAAAATTTAATACCTTTTGAGTTAATTTACTGTTTTTACTTCTTTGTTTTATTTGTTGATATGATTGATTATTAATTGTTATTCATAAGTAAAATATAGTGTTAACAATGGTTGCACTACATTTTTTGGTTACACAAATATGACAATATATTATTTATTCAAACCTAAATATTTTATCTAAATCAACTGTTTTAATCAAATATTTATGCCTACAAACCTCTACAAAGCTAACTTAGTAATTTACAAAAGAGTTACATTTAAACTGAAACGTAATTTTTATTTACTCAATCTAATAAATTGAAGGATAAAGTTTAAACGTTAAATTTAAAGTGCATTACATCACCATCGTTTACAATATACTCTTTTCCTTCCATACGTAAAGCCCCAGCTTCTCTACAAGCCGACTCTGAACCATATTTTTTAAAGTCTTCATAAGCAATAACATCTGCTTTAATAAAACCTCTTTCAAAATCGGTATGAATAACCCCTGCTGCTTGTGGAGCTTTAAAACCACGGTCAATAGTCCAAGCTCTAACCTCTTGAACACCAGCAGTAAAGTAAGTAATTAAATTTAATAATTTATATGATGCTCTAATTAGTTTAGCCACACCACTTTCTGTTAAA
This sequence comes from uncultured Bifidobacterium sp., assembly GCA_964529175.1. Taxonomy (GTDB): domain Bacteria; phylum Bacteroidota; class Bacteroidia; order UKL13-3; family UKL13-3; genus JAAFJM01. Next base: position 163,731 of record CAZGVO010000010.1, on the reverse strand, counting down.
CCTAAATCATTTAAAAAAGCAATTCTATCTTCATAACTGTCTAATCCAGAAATTTCACTTTCAATAGCTGCACTAATGATTAATACCTCTGCATTTTCATCCTTAACTGCCTCGCGTACTTGCACTACAAATTTATTTCCGTTTACTACTGATGCTTCATCTACGTTGCAAACATACATAACAGGTTTAGCAGTAAGTAAACACAAATCTTCTACATGTTCTTTTTCATTATCAGTTACTTCCAAAGTTCTAACCGATTTTCCATCATCTAAGTGGGCTTTGTATTTTAACAAAGTATTTTCCACTTTAATCATTTCTTTATCACCAGTTTTAGCAGCTCTGCTTACTTTTTGAAGTTTCTTTTCAACCGAATCTAAATCTTTTAATTGCAATTCAGTGTCTATAATTTCTTTATCACGCAATGGATTAACGGAACCATCTACGTGAATGATATTTTCATCTTCGAAACAACGCAAAACATGTATAATAGCATCAGTTTGACGGATATTTGCCAAAAATTGATTTCCTAATCCTTCGCCTTTGCTAGCACCTTTTACCAATCCAGCTATATCGACTATTTCTATATTTGTTGGTACAATTCGGTTAGGTTTAACCAGACTTTCTAGTACATTTAAACGCTCATCAGGAACTGTAATAACGCCCACATTAGGTTCAATGGTACAAAAAGGAAAATTAGCTGCTTGCGCTTTTGCATTGCTTAAGCAATTAAATAAAGTTGATTTGCCTACATTTGGTAAGCCTACTATTCCACACTGCATTCGTTAGTTCTTAGTTTTTAGTACTTTGTTTTTAGTTTTTGCAAATTATTATTGTCCATTAATAATTTGTTTCATATCCATAATTATTTTTTCGGCTAAGTGGTTAGCAGTTGCCTCACTTTTGCTTTCAGCATAAATACGAATAATAGGCTCTGTATTACTTCTACGCAAATGAACCCACTCATTATCAAATTCTATTTTTACACCATCAACAGTATTGATTGGTTGTTTTTTATATTTTTCTTGAATACCGCTTAAAAGCTCGTCAATATTGATACTTGCATCTAAATCAATTTTCTTCTTAGCTATAGTATAATCAGGGTAAGACGAGCGTAAAATTGAGCATAATTTATCGCTTTTAGCTAAATGTGTTAAGAATAATGCAATTCCAACCATGGCATCTCTACCATAATGTAATTCTGGGAAAATAATTCCTCCATTGCCTTCACCACCAATTACAGCTTTGGTTTCTTTCATCATGGTAACCACATTTACTTCACCAACAGCACTAGCTTTGTATGAACCACTATGTTTTTCGGTAACATCGCGTAATGCTCTAGTTGAAGACAAATTAGAAACAGTGTTTTTTACAAAACCATTGCGTTTTAAATTATCATCACTTACATTTTTCAATATGTAATCAGCTACGGCTACTAACGTATATTCTTCGCCAAACATACTACCATCTTCGTTAACCAAAGCTAATCTATCCACATCTGGATCAACTACAATACCCAAATCAGCATTATTTCTAGTAACTTCATTTGAAATTGCAGTTAAATTTTCAGGAAGCGGTTCTGGATTATGAGGGAATTTACCATCAGGAGTGCAGAATATTTCAATAATATCATCTACTCCAAGTGCACGCAATAACATTGGCACAGCTATTCCTCCTGTTGAATTAACAGCATCAACTACTATTTTGAATTTTTTAGCTTTAATAGCTTCTACATCTACTAAATCTAATTTTAAAATTTCGTCAATATGTTTGGCTATGTAATCTTTCTTTTCAGTAATTTTTCCTAGTTTATCTACATCAGCAAACTCAATATTACCACCTTCGGCTACGGCTAACATTTGTTTACCTAACTCGTCAGAAATAAACTCGCCTTTGCTATTCAATAATTTTAAAGCATTCCATTGTTTTGGATTATGACTAGCTGTTAATATAATACCTCCATTGGCTTGCTCCATAACTACTGCCATTTCAACAGTAGGTGTGGTACTTAAACCTAAATCAATTACATCTATTCCCAATCCACAAAGGGTAGCACAAACCAAGCGGTTTACCATATCTCCGCTTATTCGCGCATCTCTTCCAACTACAATTTTACAATCATTAGATTCTTGCTTTATCATGCTACCAAAAGCAGCAGTAAATTTTACAACATCAATTGGAGTAAGTGCATTTCCACTTTGCCCACCAATTGTTCCCCTAATACCTGATATTGATTTAATTAACGTCAAAATTTATTATTTTTAGTTACGCAAAATAAGGCTATACGGCCAATTAGTAAAATATAAATACAATTTGTTAATAAAAAAAATAGCTCAAATACGTGTGAAATAAGGTTTATTCTACTGTAATTGAGCCACTTATTATTATAAATAACCTAAAAATTATATTAATTTAAAATCTAAAACCAGCAGTTACCACCACGTTTAACATTGAAAAATTATTTTCGGAAGAGTAAGTTGTTTTTCCTTTTTCAACTAATTGATAAGGAGTTTGGTAATTTTTATTCCAAGTATAAGTTAATGCCCCATCTATAAAAAAGTCAGATCCAAAATTATCTATTGATGGAAACAAAAACCCTAAACCACCAGAAACACTTTGGGTAGGATTATCTAACGAAACTCCCAAGGAAGTAGAGTTAAATGGTGATTCATAATAACTATAACCACCTCTAAATCTAGTGTTTAAATATTTCAATTCAGCACCAATTCTCACATTATTGGCAGCTCTATAATTAGTTTTAATAGCATCGTTTGCATTGGCAAACAAATTACTGCCTGAAGTTAACCTAGCCGATGTGTAATCAACTCTATCCCAATCAATTGAAATAAAACCTAATTTAGGATGCATAAAGGCACCACTAACTGTTAATTTTGAGGGTGTTACAATATCGTATTCATAATAATTTGATACTGCATATTGGCTGTAATTGTAATTATTTCCATTAACTACTGAATTTATTGCATATCCATAATCATCTTTTAAATTTAATCTTACCGCAGTGATATAACTTAAACCTAGTCTTAAATAATCAATTGGCTTTACAATTAATCCAAATCTACCTCCAATTCCTGTACCTGAAGTAGTTAATGTTGAAACAAACTCGCTTGAATTGTAAAGATTGTTTGCGCTACTCTTACTAATTACGTTTTCGTAAAAAGTACTTTTACTTTCGTAATTTATATTTTGAAAAATTAGTGAAGCTCCAACATAAATTGTATTTGAAATATTTAATCCACTTGAGAAATTGTATTCGTTTATTCTACCTAAAACTTTTGAAATATTGGATTGACGGATAGAGAAATTAGTATCATTATTACTTTTAAAAGTTGAGCCATATTTTTTAACCCCAATTGAGTCAATTAAATAAGTGTTCCAAGCCATTCCTGGAATATTATTAATATATGAGGCAAATGAATTGGTACTAGGAAAAGTTTGTCCATTAGCTTGCTCTGCAAAATAATCAGCAATGCTCGATTTTGTATTAACTCCCGTAAAGTTCGAATTTTGATTGAAATCGTTCAATCTATTCATTCCAAAACCGAACGAATAACTAACCAAACCTTTGGTTTCATCTCCCTTTAAACCTTGCTGTATTTTTGTAAGCACAATTCCAAATTGAGGTATATTTAAACCTGTTTTTGTTTCAGTAGAACTGGTGCCAATGTAACGAGAATCGTTAAAGTAAGAACTTATTCCCAAGCTTGCCGAAATTTCAGTTTTTCGGTATAAAGCTATACCAGCAGGATTAATAGCAATTGCACTTGCATCAGCTCCCAAAGCTCCAAAAGCACCACCAGCACCTTGAACACGAGCAGTACCAAAAACTTTGTTTTGAGAATAACGTAATGCATCTTGTTCGTTTTGGGCAAAAACCCCACTCGAAAGGCATAATAATGCCATTACCAAATATATTTTTTTCATAAATTGATTCAAAAAAATTTAATAAAATATGGACTAAAATTATCTTGGTCTAGAAACAGGTGCGCCTCCAGAAGAACCTCCTCCACCAGAACTTCTTCCTCCACCTCCACCACTATTGCCCCCTCCTCCATTAAATGAACCATTAGAACGAGGAGTATTATAGCTAGGTTGACTATAAGCTGGTGGATTATAATTATTTGATGGTTGAGAATAAGTAGGCTGACTATTATTTGGCTGATAATTGTAATTAGGTTGCGAATAATTTGAATTGTTTACTCTTGGTGTTTCAGCAGGAACAGGAGCCGGAGCAGCATATTGAGGATTGGCTCTTCTGTATTCGTTTTGGGCATTATTTTGCTCAACAGACCTCTCGTAAGTAGGATAACTTTGTGGTGTAGCATTTTCAGAACGAGGAGCTACATATTGAACACCGCTTTCAGTATTTACAAGTGTACCTCCAGATCCAACAACCCTAACCTGATTGGGTTGACCTTGGTTATTATCTAAAACGTCACCATTTGCATTAGGAGCTCTAGGAGCTAATTTAAGTGGGTTAGGATTTGGATTATCAATGGTTCCTCCATTAGTTGAGGGTAAATTAGAGCCAACAACTTGACGAGGTTGATTTTGCCCATGTTGACCTGAACTATTTCTATTGTCAACTCCTCCATTTCCACTTGGGTAATAGTTATTATAATACCCGTAAGGATTGTAATTATTATAATATCCCCATGGATTGTAATAATAATTATTAAAAGCCCAAGGATTATAAAAATTATTGTAACCAAAACCTATGCCTGCATTCCAGCCATTAAATGTATTCCAACCAAAACCAAAAGTTGGACCCCAATTATTATAACCCCAGCCTGTGTTTCCGTACCAAGGATTACAGAAGTTATTGTAACCAAAATTATTGTAACCATAATTAAAACCTGGGCCTTGGTTGTAGTAATTATTATATCCGTAGTAACGCCTGTTATTAATTCTAGCTAATCTTCTTTGTTGTCTACGCTCAGCTTTTAAACGCAAATACTCTTCTCTCAAACTAAAAGGTGGCATTGAATAAGGTTGATAATAACCCGAATATTCTGGATGTTGTTTGTAAATTGAATCTTGAGTTGCTTTGTAGGCAGAATATCCCAAAACCGCCCTTGGATTAGCCGTTTCCTCCATATTATTATATCCAGAGGGTTTGGTAGTATCTATTAACGAAGGATTTTCGCGTTTAATTTTCTCTAAATCAACAGTTGGAATTTTAGACGCTCCAACACCTATTAAATTATTGGAATTAGTGTAATAAACATCATCATCAGCCGTTGCAGGTTGATTTAAAAGCGCACAAGAACCAAAAATCATGGTTGTTGTAAATAATGCTAAAATCGATTTAACTGACATATTATTAATTATTTGGTTATACAAAACAAAAACAAATTTACTCAATTATATTACCATTAATGTAAAACTTTGCTCATAATTAAATGCACTTGTTTTTTAATGAAATATACAATTGTATTCAAACAAATATTAGGCCAAATTGTATGAATTATTGAATTTTACAACAATAAATAGCATTTTTAGTAATATTTACCAATTTTAATACCTCCATTTTGTAAGCATTGCAATTGCAGTTTCAAAAAAATGCCTTTTATTCGCAACAGTAAATATGATATAATATATGTTCGAGACTATTACAGATAAATACAAAGATTTTAAATCGCTGCATTATTTTTTGCGCAATACTGCCAATAATATTAACAAGCCAAGCGATACCTATTTGCAAGTAAAAAAAAGAGACAGATATGAAGATATAACTTATGCTCAAGTTTTTGAACAGCTTAATGCTATTTCGGCCTATTTGTATAATGCAGGTTTAAGAAAAGGCGATAAAGCAGCTTTGTTAATTGAAAACTGTCCTGAGTATATTTGCTTTGACCAAGCTTTAATGCAATTAGGCATAGTAAATGTTTCTATTTACCCAACTTCGTCAGAGTCTGATATTGAGTATATTATAAACGATTCAGAATCAAAAACAATTTTAGTAGGAACTCCATTTTTACTTAAACGATTAAAAAAAGTAAAAGATAATTGTCCAACTTTAAAAACCATTATTACAGCCTTTGATACAGAAGGTGATGAAATAAAATCATACCATAAAGTTATTGAAGAAGGCACTTCATTGTACGACAGTACCAAACAATTAATTGAAGAAGAACTTGAAAAAGTAACTTACGAAGATTTATCGTGTTTGTTATATACCTCAGGAACTACCGGAAAACCTAAAGGTGCTATGCTTACCCATAATAACTTTATGAGCAACATAGTAATGGCCGATTTATTACTTCCAATTGTTACCAAAGATTTTACATTTTTATCATTTTTACCGCTTTGCCATGTGTACGAGCGCACTTGTACTTATTATTTTAGTACTTACAAAGGTTTTAAAGTAGCTTTTGCGCAAAGTTTAGAAGCCTTAACTACCAATATTCAAGAGGTTCAACCACGTGCTATTTTAACAGTTCCTCGTTTACTTGAACGCATAGAAGAACGTGTTAGAAAAAGTGCTACATCACAAGGTGGTTTTAAACTAAAAATATTCAATTGGGCTTTGGCCACTGGCGAAAAACGTAGAATTAACAAGGAAAATGGAAAAAGTAACGGTCTGTTTTTAAACCTACAATTGGCTTTAGCTGAAAAATTAGTTTACACCAAAATTAAGGAACGCTTGGGTGGAAAAATGAGTGTAATGGTTAGTGGTGGAGGTGCTTTACCTAAACACGTTGGGGAGTTTTTTGCCAATTTAGATATTTTAGTAATTGAAGGTTATGGCTTAACGGAAACTTCGCCATTTGTATGTGCTAACGAAGTGCATCGCCAAGTTTGGGGAACTGTAGGTCGTATTGGGCAAGCCAACGAAGTAGCCATTCAAAATGTAGATACCAAAGAAATTATTACTCTTCAAACCTACGAATCATTTAATCCAAGCTTTGAAAGTGCTGAAGGTGAAATTTTGGTACGTGGATTAAACGTAATGAAAGGTTATTGGAACTTACCAGAAGAAACAGCAAAAGCAATTGATAGCGATGGTTGGTTGCATACTGGAGATGTTGGAAAATTTGAAAAAGGTTATTTAAAAATTACTGATAGAATTAAAAACATCATCGTTAACTCGTTTGGTAAAAACGTGTATCCAACTCCAATTGAAAATGTTTATATGAAATCAAATAAAATTGAGCAAATATTTTTAATTGGCGATAGGCAAGAGTATTTAACTGCATTGATTGTTCCTAGTAAAGAAGAAATGAAAGAAGTATTTAACTTTAAAGAAGATTACTTTAAGCAAGATGATGAATTTATTAGAGACAAGGAAGTAATTGATTGGTTGGATGCCGATATGAAAACGTTGGAAGTTAATTTAGGAAAGTTTGAACGAGTAAAAAATTATTCAATTAAGCGCAGACCATTTACTTTGGAAGATGGGGAAATGACTCCAACTCAAAAAATTAAACGTAAAGTGGTAGAAACCAAATATGCTGATGAAATTAAATCAATTTATGTAAGCGTTAGTTAATGGTATTTGTTAATTAATAACCTGACAAATTTTATACATAATAAAAAAACTATTTATCATACTTTAGCAGTTCTAAAAAGCAGTTTTGCAAATTTTTATAAATGAACAACTTTAAACTTAAAATGATACCTGAGCGAAGTGCAAAACCTCGCGAAAAAGGATTAACAATGGTAATGGATAAAGGTCTGAGCTACAGAGAAGCAGAAGACTTAATTTCAGTATCGGGCGGACTAATAGATATAATTAAACTTGGGTTTGGGACTGCTTTTGTTACTCCCAATTTGGAAGAAAAAATTAAACTTTACCAAAGTAATAACATTATTGTATATTTTGGAGGTACTTTATTTGAAGCGTTTTTAGTAAGAAATCAGTTTGATGAATACTTAAAAGTATTAGAACGTTTTAAGTTAACTCATGCCGAAATATCGGATGGATCAATTGAATTACCTCACGATATTAAACTTGATTACATAAGCAAATTAAGCCAATATGTTACCGTATTAAGTGAAGTAGGTAGTAAAGATGTAGAAAAAATTATTCCTCCTTACCAATGGATTGAATTAATGGAAACCGAAATTCAGGCTGGTGCGTGGAAAGTAATTGCCGAAGCACGTGAAGCAGGAAATGTGGGTGTTTACAGAAGTAGCGGTGAAGTTCGAGAGGGTTTGGTTCAAGAAATTTTAACCAAAATACCAGAAGAAAAAATTATTTGGGAAGCACCTCAAAAGGCTCAACAAACCTATTTTATTAAATTAGTAGGTGCTAATGTAAGCCTAGGAAATATTGCTCCAAACGATGTAATACCTTGCGAAACATTAAGACTTGGCTTAAGAAGCGATACTTTTAACTTCTTTTTAGGTAAAAATGCTAAATACATTGTTAAAAAGAACAAATAATACAAAATATTGATAATCAATTATTTAAAAGCCATTTAGAATTCATTCTAAATGGCTTTGTTTATTCAAAACATTTTTTCAAAACATCCTTAATACTTTGGTAAGTATTTAAAGTTTCAATATCACTTTTAGTGAAATTTTGCCATTCTACTTTTGTTATATCTTCCTCCGTTTGAGGTACTAAATTTTGGCTAAAATTAGTGTTCATTTTATACCAATAAGTACGTTTTAAAATGTGCTTTTCTTTAAAAAAATAAGTGTGGTAACTTTTACATACCAAATTTTCAATGGTTAAACCAGTTACAGCGCACTCCTCCTCTACTTCTCTAACAGCTGCTACTTCAGGTATTTCGCCCACTTCAATTTTTCCTTTAGGTAAATCCCAAACACCTAATCGCTCAATTAAAAGCAATTGGTTTTTACTATTAAATACCAACCCTCCTGCTGCTTCAATTATTTTAAAATGTTTGGCAAATTTGTTAAACACCAGTTCTTCATCTTTACATTTAAAAACAACTCCACTAAACTGATTTGCAAACACTTCAGCTATTTTAGTTTCAAATAATTTTTCATCAAAATCAAAACTTGGAAAAGAATTATCAGTAAAAGCCGAATTTGCTATAATGAATGGTTTATCGTTTATAAAAATTTTATACATTTGCCCAATATGAATTTAAGTGAAAATACTGCCGCAAAAGTAGCGGAATACTTGTTACAAATAAATGCAATTAAATTAAAACCAAACGAACCTTTTACTTGGGCCAGTGGTTGGAAAAGCCCAATTTATTGCGATAATAGAGTTTCACTTTCGTATCCTGAAGCACGCAATTTTATAAAAAAAGCATTAGGGCAAATTATTAAAGAGCAATTTTCTGATGTAGAAGCTATTATTGGCGTAGCAACTGCCGGAATAGCTCCAGGTGCTTTAGCTGCTGATGAATTAAATTTACCTTTTGGTTATGTGCGTTCTGAAGCTAAAAAACACGGAATGGGCAAACAAATTGAAGGCGATATAGCTCCAAATACCAAAGTAGTAGTTATTGAAGATTTAGTAAGTACTGGTAAAAGTAGCTTACAAGTTGTAGAAACGCTTAAAAATTATGGTTGCCAAGTACTAGGAATGGCTAGCATTTTTACTTATGGCTTTGATGAGGCACAAAATGCTTTTAATAATGCTGACTGCAAATATGTTTCGTTAAGCAATTACCAAACATTAATTCAAATTGCTATTGATAAAGGTATAGTTTTGCCGGAGCAATTAGCTTTACTTAACGATTGGCGTAAAAGTCCATCAACTTGGAATCAATAACTAAATTTGTGCCTATGAAATTTTCTAAAAATCCTTTTAAAACAACTTATGCGGTTTGGTTTGGTTTGTGGACAGTGTTTTCATTTACAGTGTTATATCCATTTATTAGATATGCTCTAAGCAACCCTAAACGCTATCCTTTAGGACATAAAATTCGTAGATTTTGGGGCCGAATACTTTTAACTACTGGTTTTGTAAGAATTACTCAAATAGTTGAAGAACCATTTGACACCACTAAACCATATATTATTTGCCCTAATCATACCTCGCAATTAGATATTGTGACTTTAACTGTAAAATTAAACCAATTAGATTTTAGTTTTATGGCTAAAAAAGAATTGGAGGAAATTCCAGTTTTTGGTATTTGGTTCAGAACCATTGATATAGCTGTGGATAGAAAAAACCCTCGAAAAGCTGCCGAAGCTTATATTAAAGCTACCAAGTTTTTTGAAAGTGGTAGAAGTTTGGTTATTTTTCCAGAAGGAACCATTTCAAACCAAGTACCTAAATTGATAAAATTTAAAGATGGCCCTTTTAGATTAGCCATTGAAAAACAAATAGATATATTGCCTGTTACCATTGTTGGAAACAATAATATATTGCCAGATCAAGGAGTTTTTGAAGGAAAACCAGGACACGGATACCAAATAATTCACAAACCAATTTCAACCAAAGGCATGACATTGGAAAACGTAGATGAATTAAAAAACCAAGTTTATAACATAATAAACAATAAATTAGCCGAATACAATTATGGAAATTAATAACGAAATCATTGATAAATTAGCTGATTTAGCTAAACTTGATTTTACCGAAACAGAAAAAGTAGCTTTGCAAAAAGATATGACCCAAATTATATCGTTTTTCGAAAAAATGAATGAGGTAAATACAGATAATGTAGAGCCGTTGATATTTATGAATAGCCACGAAAATGTATTACGTAACGATGAACCTAAGCACGAAATCACCCATCAAGAAGCGTTATTAAACGCACCTGATAAAGATTCGGATTACTTTAGAGTTCCAAAGTTTTTAGATAAATAACACCTTGTTTTCCCTTCTATCAAAAAAAGGAATAACCATAAGTAATAATTTATTTTATTGCATCAAAACCAAAATATAAAAGCATGGCTAATTTAGTAATTGATATAAATGGAATAGGAAAAACGTATAAAATTGGTGAAGTAGTAGTTAATGCTTTGGTAAGTGTAGATTTAAAAATAGCCAAAGGCGAATATGTGGCTTTAATGGGACCTTCCGGCTCAGGAAAATCTACTTTAATGAATATCTTGGGCTGTTTAGATACACCAAGCCGCGGAAGTTATAAACTGAATGGCACTGATGTAAGCCACATGACAGACAATGAATTAGCCGAAATAAGAAACAAAGAAATTGGATTTATCTTTCAAACTTTTAACTTACTGGCTCGCAATAGTTCGTTGGAAAATGTGGCGTTACCATTGGTATATGCTGGAATTGGAAAAGCTGAAAGATTAGCGAAAGCTAAACAAGCATTAGAAAGCGTTGGTTTAGGTGAGCGAGTAGAACACAAACCAAACGAATTAAGTGGTGGACAACGCCAAAGAGTAGCCATTGCAAGGGCTTTAGTAAACTCTCCTGCTATTATTTTAGCCGATGAACCAACAGGAAATTTAGATACCAAAACTAGTCATGAAATTATGGACTTGTTGGAGGAAATACACCAAAAGGGAAATACAGTAATTATAGTAACTCACGAAGAAGATATTGCTAAAAGAGCTAAACGTATAGTTAGACTTAGAGATGGTGTAATAGAAAGTGATAATATTAGCTAAAGTTTGCAGCTAAAATAAAAATCGTTTTCAAATTGGCCTTTTAAATCTATTTCGTCTTTAAATAACCCAAATACACTCGCGCCACTTCCGCTCATACTTGCATAAATAGCACCATTTTCGTAAAGCTTTTCTTTTATTAATCTAATACTTGGATGGTGCTTAAAAACCGATTTTTCAAAATCGTTTTCAATTAATCCATTCCAATTTTCAATAGGATTTTTAATTAACTCTTTTAAAGATATTGAACCTTCGCCTCTTTTATAAACATTGGCAAAAGCATCAGCCGTACTTACATGAATATTAGGTTTAACTAATACAAAAAAATAACTTTTCAAATCAATATTTATTGACTCTAAAACCTCGCCTCTTCCTGTGGCATAACTTGGTTTATTTTCAATAAAAAAAGCACAATCGCTACCCAAAATAGCAGCATAATTTTCAAGCTGATTATTAGATAAATTAAGCTCTAAACTATTATTCAATAATTTTAAAGCAAAAGCAGCATTGCTACTCCCACCGCCCAAACCAGCTCCCATTGGTATATTTTTTAATAAATAAAAATCAACTGCTTTCAGTTTAAAATCATTAGCCAATAAACGATATGCCTTTACAATTAAATTATTCTCCAAACTTCCATCAATACTTAAACCAAAAGATTTAAATGAAACCGAGTTAAATAAATTACTATCATTTTCAATTAACTCTAATGAATCGGCCAAAGGAATTGGATAAAAAACAGTTTCTAGGTTATGAAAACCATCTTCGCGTTTATTAATAATATGAAGTCCTAAATTTATTTTACAATTCGAAAATGCAATCATCTTTTATTTGATTATTCGTTTATCAATATCCATTTTAACTATATTTTCAATAGTTAGTTTTGAAAAATCTTTATGCAAAGGATTAATTAACACATTAAACTCAATTGGCATTACTGCCGAAGGAACTTTTATACCAACTGAAGTATTACCTTTAAGCCAATTATCACCAATTCTTTTTAAAATATCTGGAGCAGGAACATCTTGCCAATTTTCAGGCATCTCATTTACGGTTAATTGTTCAAGTTTTACCTTGCTATCAAGTTTTAAAGTTAACAAACTTGTCTGAACAGTTTTTGCTATTCCACTTGCATTACATACAAATTCTAACATAGCTAATGAAGGAGAGCAAGCAGTGTAAAGCATTGCATTACCTACATTATTCCATCTTCCTCCATATAATTTTGCTCCATATCCACTTATATCATTTATATAAGTTTCAATCCCAAATCTAAATAATTGCATTATGAAAATACACCGTGTTCAATTCTGCCTAATACATCTGAAACCATTTTTACGCCAAAACTAGTATCCAATAAATCTAAAGGTTTTTGATTACCTAAAGCATAGTTTGGTGTTTGAAACCATTGCTTAACGGCCTCTTCATCAATAAATATTTTATGTGCTTTGCTATAAACATTAGCCATTTCTATAGTTTGTTCCGATGTATAAATATCCAAAGGAGCATTATCTTTTATACGCTGAAAATTACGAGCACTCATATGTAACAACTCACAAATTTTTTCTTGAGTTATGCCAAATTTAGCAGCCATATTGGTAACAGCTTGTTTTAAAATACCATTTCTGGTAAGTGTAACCAAATCCATTTCATTTTGAAAATTAGATGCTAAATTTAAAATAGATTGCATTGAGTTTTGTGTAGTATAACCTCCTGCCAATGCTTCTTCCACAAGCATAGAAACTGGTTCTGTGCTAGCATATGTTTTATTTATTCTTGTTGATTTATACGTTTTTCCCACACACAACAATACGACATTTTTATAGAAAAAAAAATATTTTGTCGTATTATTTCATTTTTTCTCTCTTTTGTAAAAATTTTAGCAGTATTTGATCAAGGTTATTTTCAATATAAGCTTCCACAAAATCAACTTTTAGTTGAGCGCATTTAAGTTTTATTTCTTCTTTAAAATCGGCTACCAATTTTTTATAATCATCAGCTACCAAATTTGAATGAAGTTTCAGTTGTTCATTGGTTTCGCTATCAATAAAAATATACGGACGTTTAACAAAATCAAAATCCATTTCTAATTTTTTATCGGCCACATGAAAAATAATTACTTCATGTTTATTGTATTTTAAATGTTGAATAGATTCAAATATTTTTTCCAAATTATCATTGCTAAACATATCAGTAAAAATGATAACCAACGAACGTTTATGAATAGTTTCAGCAATATGATGCAATCCTACTGCTAAATTACTTCCAACATTCTTATTTTTGGCTTCAACAAGTTTATTCAACTCATTAAAAATCATTTTAATATGAACTGAACCTGATTTGGCTTGCGATTGGAATGAAACCTCATTATCAATTACATTAAGTCCAACTGCATCTCGTTGCTTTTTTAGCATATAAGTAATACAAGCGGAGGCATAAGCAGCAAATTGGATTTTATTTACCCCTTCGTTTGGAAAATACATGGACGAAGAATCATCAATAACCAAATAACACCTTAAATTGGTTTCTTCTTCATAACGTTTGGTGTAAAGCTTCTCAGTTTTACCAAATAATTTCCAATCTATATGCTTAATGCTTTCGCCTTTATTGTATTGCCTATGCTCAGCAAACTCAACACTAAAGCCATGAAACGGACTTTTATGCAAACCTGTTATAAAGCCTTCTACTACTTGTTTTGCAAGCAACTCAAGGTTCCCTGTTTGAAGTAAATTATATTCTGTTATCTTATTTTCCAAAGTGTGTAAAAATAAAAAATCCCTTCAATAATTTTGAAGGGATTTAATAATTTATAATTTTTAAATATTAAGCAAGTTGAGCATCTAACTTACCAGCCAAAATATGTTTTGGAACTGCTCCTACTTGTTTGTCTACTAATTTACCATCTTTAAAGTATAACAAAGCTGGAATACTCATAATGCCATAATCGGTAGCAATTTTTGGGTTAAAGTCAACGTTAACTTTACCAATTAATGCTTTTCCTTCGTATTCTTTATGTAATTCATCTACTACAGGACCTACCATGCGGCAAGGACCACACCATTCTGCCCAAAAATCTACTAATACTGGAACTGAAGATTTTAAAACTAACTCTTCAAAGTTTGCGTCATTTATTTCTACTGCCATAATTTTATTTTTAATTATTGATATATTTTGATTGTGCAATTTAAAACCCAATTTATAAAATGCAAACAATTTGTCAGTTCATTTTATAAATCAAGCTATTATTATTTTTTAGTTTAATTTATAAGTTAAGCCCAATTCATCAAACGTTTGAAGCATTTCATTAGTTAATGAAACCTTGTACTTGCTTGACCTCATACTAATAGCTAACTGTTCTTTCTTATTGGTTATTATAAAATTAAGCAAAGCTGAACCAGAATTGTTTTTAATTTTTTCATAAATTATTGAAACCAAATTGTCATTTAATTCATCTAACTCTATTTCTAAGTTAACCGTTTTAAAGTACTTTTCTCTTATTTCGGGCAGCATTTCTATTGAGTTTATCTTAAATTCAAAATCATCTTCCTTACCCCATCTATTATCAACCCTACCTTTTATAAATAGGTAATAACCTGGTTCTAAAAACTTTTTATAATTCAAATAATTTTCGCCAAATAATGGCATTTCAAAAGTTCCTGTTAAATCTTCAAAAACAAAACTACCAAATGGTTTACCCATTTTACTAATTCTATGATTTACAGATGCTACCACACCAATAATTTTTATTTCGGCTATTCCTTTTAGTGGTTTTAAATCTTTTAATTCGCTTAATGGATGAGAAGACAATTTGTCTATCTCTATCTTAAATGGATCAAGTGGATGGCCTGACAAATAGATACCAATTACTTCCTTTTCCTTTTTAAGTTGCTCCATCAAACTCCAAGTATCAGCCGCAGGAATAGTTGGTTCTGGTAAACTTATTGAAACTCCACCACCAAATAAACTTTGCTGATTATTACTTTCGTTAGCTTGTGCAGCATTTCCAAATCGAATGGCCTTTTCAATGATAGTAGAATCATCAACCAACGAAAAATATTGCGCTCTATGGGTTCCTTCAAAACAATCAAAGGCCCCTCCGTATGCCAAACCTTCAAGCGTTTTTTTATTCACTGCTCGTAAGTTTACACGTTTTGTTAAATCAAAAATACTTTTATATGGACCATTTTTTTTGCGCTCAGCAATAATTTCTTCAACAGCAGCCTCGCCAACTCCTTTTATTGCTCCTAATCCAAAACGCAATTCTCCTTCTTTATTAACCGAAAAAGTAACTTCCGATTTATTTACATCAGGACCAAAAATATTCAAATTCATGCGCTTGCACTCTTCCATAAAAAACGATATTTGATCAATATCGCCCGAAGCATTATCGAGCGTGGCAGCCATAAATTCTTCAGGATAATGTGTTTTTAAATACGCAGTATGAAAAGCTACATAAGCATAACAAACCGAGTGCGATTTATTAAATGCATACTGGGCAAATGCTTCCCAATCTTTCCAAATTTTTTCTAAAACCTCAGCCGGATGGCCATTTGCAGTAGCTCCATCTAAAAACTTACCCTTCATTTTATCAAGGGTTTTACGGTCTTTTTTACCCATTGCTTTACGCAAAGTATCTGCATCACCTTTGGTAAAATTACCAATTTTTTGTGAAAGCAACATTACTTGCTCTTGAAACACAGTTACTCCGTAAGTTGATTCCAAATACTCTTGCATTTCTGGCAAATCGTATTCAATTTTTTCGGTTCCATGTTTCCTAGCAATATAAGTTGGAATATAAGCAATTGGGCCCGGACGATACAAAGCGTTCATAGCCACTAAATCGTCAAACTTATCGGGTTTTAAATCCTTTAAATGCTTTTGCATTCCAGCACTTTCAAACTGAAACACGCCATTGGTATCACCTTTTTGGAAAATAGTTTCGTATGTTTTTTGATCATCTAAAGGAATTTCATCCAATAAAATTTCTACTCCATGATTTTCTTTTATAAATCGAAGTGCGTTTTTTAAAATGGTTAAATTCTTTAAACCTAAAAAATCCATTTTAATTACACCAGCATCTTCAATTACTTTTCCTTCAAATTGAGTTACCAATAAATCAGAATCTTTGGCTACAGCCACCGGAATTAAATCGGTTAAATCGCAAGGCGCAATAATTAAACCTGCAGCATGTACACCAGTTCCACGAACCGAACCTTCTAACTTTTCAGCTTCTTTGAGCACTCGCGATTGCAAATCATTTCCATCGTAAAGCAACCTGAGTTTTTTTACATTTTCTAAATCATCTCCCTCTAAGCCTTCTTTTTCTTTTAAACTTTTTTCACCCTCTAAAGGTGCTTTTAAAAGCCTTCCAAGGTTAATTCCGGGTTTTGAAGGAACCAATTTAGCCAATGCATTGGCATCGGCCAAAGGCAAATCTAAAACGCGCGAAACATCCTTAATACTTGATTTAGCTGCCATTGTACCATAAGTTACAATTTGAGCCACCTGGTTTCGTCCGTATTTTTGAATTACATAATCAATTACTTTTTGTCTTCCCACATCATCAAAATCGGTATCAATATCGGGTAACGACTTTCTATCAGGATTTAAAAAACGTTCAAAAAGTAATTCATATTTTATTGGGTCAATATTGGTAATTCCAATACAAAAAGCCACCACACTTCCAGCAGCCGAACCACGACCAGGACCAATAAAAACGCCCAAATCTCTACCCGCTTTTATAAAATCCATAACAATTAAAAAATACCCCACAAAACCCATCGTTTCAATGGTATGTAATTCAAAATTGATACGTTCTTCAATGGCTGGCGTTAACTCGCTGTAACGTTGGCGGGCACCTTCGTATGTTAAATGTCGTAAATACTGATCTTGGGTTTGAAATTGAGTTGGTATTTCGAAATTAGGCAATAACACATCTCGCTTTAAATCGAGTGTTTCTATTTTACCAACAATTTCGTTTGTGTTATCAATAGCTTGAGGAATATCGCTAAAAAGCGTGCTCATTTCCTCAGTTGTTTTAAAATAAAATTGATCGTTTGCAAATGCAAATCTTCGGCCTTTTATACTTACATCATCGTCAGAAAAATCTTTTAGAGTTGGTGTGCTTTGCAATGAACCTGTATTGATACAAAGCAAAATATCGTGTGCATTGGCATCTTGTTGATCAACATAATGAGAATCGTTTGAGGCAATAACTTTTACATTGTACTTAGCCGCAAACTTCATCAACACTTCGTTTACCTCATTTTGCTCTTTGATATCGTGGCGTTGCATTTCTATGTAGTAATCTTCGCCAAATAAATCGAGCCACCATTTAAATTCTTTTTCGCCTTCGGCCTCGCCTTTTTTCAAAATGGTTTGTGGTACCATAGCACCCAAACAACAAGTAGTAGCAATTAATCCCTTATGGTGTTTTAAAATAAGTTCTTTATCAATTCGAGGATATTTACCATACATTCCCTCCATATAGCCAAGCGAACAAAGTTTGATTAAATTCTTATATCCTTCAGCATTTTTGGCTAAAAGCAATTGATGATTTCGCTTGTCTTTATCCTCTTTGGTAAATATTTTTTTGCTTCTATCAGGCACCACATAAAACTCACAACCAACAATGGGTTTAACCTTTAATGAACCATCATCGTTTTTATGCTTGTAAGCTTCGGCCACAAATTGAAATGCACCGAACATATTACCATGGTCTGTAATGGCAATAGCAGGCATATTATCTTTAGCTGCTTTTTTATATAAATTACCAATTTCAGCTGCTCCATCGAGCAACGAAAATTGGGTATGAACGTGTAAATGAGAAAACTGCATTTTTACTAATTAAGCTGCTAAATTAAGTTTATTTACTGGTAAAATTTGTAGCCATTTTTAAACTATGCATTAAATGTTAACAACCATTTTTCGTGGTAATTTTTTAGAATAATTATTTCCTTATAATCCAGAAATTTCTATTAAAAAAGTAAATACCAAATCTGTTTTCAAAACAATTGAATATAATTGTGGGAAAGAAAAGCGAACTAAAATTGCTCCAAGCCAGCTAAATTTGGGTGGATTGGAGAAGTTTTTAGGGGAAAAACTTCTTATATAAATTATTTATAAGTAAGCTATTAAATACAACGTAAGGACAAAAACTAAAATAGAAATCAATGAAACTAAAACTAATTTTGACAGGAATACTATTCTCTCTTATTTTTCAACCAACATATAGCCAACAATTTCAAGAAAGTTGTATTCAAGAAATCAGTGTTAATGGGCTAAGCAAAAATGTAGCAGATGCATTTAAAAAGAATAAAAAATATTTAATTTCAATTTTAAACCAAGCAACTAGCGAAAACCCAAGTAGCTCAAATATTTGCGATGCTATAATTAAAGTTGACTACAAAAATTCAAAGGGAACAATTACGTTTGAAGGATTCTATGATACTGAAGCCTTTTGGGCAACATCAATACCTAGCTATCAATCAATGATAAGTATTCTTTTACCTTACACTTTGGCAGGTGCGATTGGCGAGTATAAAAGACAGGTGGCAAGGCAAATTGGAAAATCAGAAATTATTGATTTTCAAGTAAAAATAAAATTAAGTAAAGAGAAAACTTCTGACTACATTATTTTTAAATCAATAGAAAGTAGTCTCGGGTATAATAAAGGATATGAAGTTCAATTCTATGAAATCAGCACATTATATAAAGGTGTAAAATATCGAGCTGGTGGTCGTATTGAGGGGCAAATGTATTTTCCAGACAGTTTAGAAAATTTGAATGGCAAAAAAACAGGAACTTACTACTTTCTTAAATTCATTGAGGCATTATAATTTAGTTGTTAAAATATTTACACAATGAATTTAACTATTCAACAAAAAAGTATATATTTAATTCTCTATAACGCAACAATGATAATGCGCTCTGTAGGAAAAAAGCTAGATAAAAAACAACAAAAAGATTTTACTTTTCGAGTATTTGAAGAATTTTCAAATCTATCCTATAAAATGGATAATGAGTTATTAAATGAGAGTGAAATTATTGGCTCAATTGACAAACTACAGTTTGATTTTAATTCTATTTCATTTGGACAAGCACAAAAACCAATAAATGTTCTTTTAAAATATCATTTTTATCTGAGTAATTCACAAAGTAAAAGGAATGAAATCATTTTACATTGCCCTATTGATTCAATAATCTTGAACAAATTGGGAGTAAAAACTTCATTAACAAATATTGATAAGCAAATTTATTTAGACCTTCAAAATAGAATTGAACACCCTAAAATTAAGTTTGACCAAAATTGGGATGAAAAACATCTTCGAGACCGTGATTTAAGGATATTTAAACTCTAAATCTCCCCCTAGTCCAGCCGTTGCAGGCGTCCTCAGGCTGCAACAAAAACCCTATCAAGTTTCAATTTACTTCAGTTTATCCTTCAAATACTTGGCTGTATAACTTTCGGTATTGTTAACTAAATCTTCGGGCAAACCAGCAAACACTAAGTTTCCGCCTTCATCGCCAGCTTGCGGACCAAGGTCTACAATATAATCCGCACATTTAGCCACATCCATATTGTGTTCAATAACAATAATGGTGTGTCCTTGATCAATTAATGCGTTAAACGAAGTCAATAATTTATTGATGTCGTTAAAATGTAATCCAGTAGTTGGCTCATCAAAAATAAATAATACATGTTCTGAACTTGCACGTTTGCCCAAGAACGAAGCCAATTTTACGCGTTGAGCCTCACCCCCACTTAAAGTATTGCTCGATTGACCTAATTTGATATAACCCAAACCTACATCGCTTAATGGTTTAATTTTATTGGCAATGGTAGTTTCATCGTGAAAAAACTCTAACGCTTCATCCACGCTCATGTTCAACAAATCACTGATGCTTTTACCATTGTGTTTGGCATCTAAAACCTCTTCCTTAAACCTTGCACCTTTACATTCATCGCATGGCAAATGTATATCGGCCATAAATTGCATTTCAATGGTTACTTCACCCTCGCCTTGGCAAGTTTCGCAGCGACCACCTTCTACGTTAAAACTGAAGTGTTGCGGTTTAAAACCTCTTGCTTTCGAAATAGCTAATTGCGAATATAAATCTCTAATGGCATCGTAAGCTTTTATATAAGTTATGGGGTTACTCCTGCTCGATTTTCCAATTGGATTTTGATCAACCATTTCAATTTGTGTAATGGTTTTTATATCTCCACCAATACTTTCGTGAGCACCAGTTTTTTCGCCTGTGTAATTACCTAAATGCTTTTGAATAGCAGGATATAAAATCTTTTTAATTAAAGTAGTTTTTCCACTTCCTGAAACGCCTGTAACCACCGTAAATGCTCGTAAAGGAAACTTTACATCAAAACCTTTTAAGTTATGCTGCCTAGCGCCTTTTATTTCAATATAATCTTTCCACTTTCTGCGTTTGGTAGGAACCTCAATTTTTTTAACTCCCGATAAGAACATTCCGGTTAAACTATTGGTATCGTTTTTTATAAAATCAATATTTCCTTGCGATACTTTTTCGCCACCATGAATTCCTGCCAAAGGTCCAATGTCAATGATTTCATCGGCTGTTTGCATGATTTCTTCATCGTGTTCAACTACCACAACTGTATTTCCAATATCACGCAGTTTTTGTAAAACTCTTATCAAATTTTCAGTATCGCGCGGATGTAAACCAATACTTGGTTCATCTAAAATATACAATGAGCCAACCAAACTTGAACCTAACGAAGTAGCTAAATTTATACGCTGTGTTTCACCACCACTTAAAGTGCTCGAAAGTCTGTTTAACGACAAATAACCTAAACCTACATTTTGCAAAAAATTCAATCTATTGGTTATTTCAACCAAAATTCTGTTTGCTATTTTTTGATGTGTTTCAGAAAGTTTTAAGTTTTGAAAATAGGCCACACAGTCATCAATACTCATTAATAAAAGCACCGATAAACAAGCGTATTCACTATCGCCATTAAAAGTATAAACCGCATCCGATTTATTTGAATTAACCAATTTTACATAATTGGCATCTTGGCGCAAACGTGTTCCTCTACAATCGTAACAAGTAGTTTTACCTCGATAACGTGCTAACATTACACGGTATTGAATTTTATACGTTTGTTTCTCTAACTCTTTAAAAAAGCCATTTAATCCGGGCCAACCCGCACCACCTTGCCATAAAAAATCTTTTTGCGATTGGGTCAATTCAAAATATGGTTTGTGTAATGGAAAATCGTTTTTACGGGTAACATGAATAAACATTTGTTTCCATTCTTGCATTTTTTCGCCTTTCCAAGGCACAATGGCATCTTCAAAAATGGATAAACCTTTATCAGGAACCACCAAATCTTCGTCTATACCAATTACATTACCAAGACCTTCGCAAGTTTTACAAGCTCCAAAAGGATTATTAAAACTAAACAAATTAACGCTTGGTTCTTCAAATTTTTGTCCATCCAATTCGAAACGATTATTAAATAATTCGTATTTGGTTTTGCCTTCATCATTGATGGTGTGTAGCACACATTCCCCTTCGCCTTCAAAAAATGCAGTTTGAATAGAATCAGAAATTCTATTTAAAAAATCTTCATCATTTTGTTGCACCGCAAAACGGTCAATTAACAAATAAAGAGGTTCGGCTTTTTTAGCTTTTGCAGTTTTTTTAACCAATTCATCATTGCTTAAAAACTCTTCAATATCAAGCATTTCGTTGTTTAAAAACAAACGATTAAAACCTGTTTGTAAATAAACTTCTAATTGCTTACGCAATTCGTTTTCAGTATTAATGGTTACCAATAAATAGGCTTTGGTATTTTCGGGCAATGCCAAAATATGTTGCACCACATCATCAATGGTATGGCGTTTTACCATATTGCCACTAATGGGTGAAAATGTAACACCTATGCGGGCAAAAAGTAATTTTAAATAATCGTAAATTTCGGTTGAAGTGGCAACAGTTGAGCGTGCATTGCGGGTATTAACCTTTTGTTCAATAGCTATTGATGGTGAAATACCATGAATATAATCTACATCGGGCTTATTCATTTTACCCAAAAACTGTCTGGCGTAAGCTGATAAACTTTCTACATACCTGCGCTGACCTTCGGCATAAAGCGTATCAAAAACCAAACTTGATTTACCTGAACCTGAAACTCCTGTAACTACTGTTAATTTATTACGCTTAATGTTTACATCAATATTTTTTAAATTGTGTGCACGAGCGCCTTTGATGATAATTTCCTTGTTATTTGATTGACTCATTTATATAAAAACGAACACAAAACTACTCAAAAAGTTCGGAAGATTATGGATTATTTTTAGTGGTGATTTTAGCGGCTGGCGGTTGGCCTCTAGCTTCAAAATATTCCGTAATTAATTTATTAAAAAGTTTTATTTCTTTAAAAACCAAGTAACATTATTGGTTTTAAAACACACAAGACCAAATTCTTTTGAATAATACAATTCATTATTTTCATAATATTCATAACGCAAATTATTATATTTTTTTCCATTCAAAATTGTTTCTGTAGTGTTTCCATAAGTATTTTGAATAAAATCAGATGGAAGTTCATAATTATCTCCATTAATAGTGACTAACAAATAATAACCACCTCCAGAAAATATTGTGTCGGATTTCCTATAGTTACCAATCCATAAATTAGATTTATTATTTTTCTCACTAAAATAATATTTAGAATACTCATATTTATGTAAATATTGACTACCACAATCTAAACCTATATTGTCATAACCTTCCACAAAACCTGAATTTATTTTATTCAAATAAAAAGTCAATTCATGACCAATAGAATCTTCGAATGTTACCGAATCATTAAGTTGGTATGGTACTTTTAGAATAAGATTCTCATAATAAACTTTAGAACTAGGTGGACATTCTGTATTTGGATTACAACTAAGAAGAAACCAGCAGACCAAAGCACCCAAAAATAATTTTATCTTCATACTAACAAATATAAAATAAAGAAGCGCTTTTTAAAACTTAAAAGCGCTTCTTATTTCATAAAATTACTGAATTTATTTCTTCTCTTTTTTATTCCAAATCCATTCTGTCGGCAGAATCGGTTATCTCTTCTTTGGGTAATGGTTTGGTATCTTCAGCCGCTTTTGAATTTAAAGCATCCAATGTTGCATCGTCAGAAGTGGTAGTTAAAATCCATGAATGCCCACGTTTATGAAAAACTTGCGCAGCTATTCCAAATTGGGTATTGAAAGCATTTTCTAGTTGTTTCACAGTAGTTGTGCCGTGTATTTCAATCCCTTCTAATGCTGCTATTGGCGATAGTTTACCAATTTCCATTTGATGGTTTTTTACCATATTTTCAGCATTTAAAGGTTTATTTAAATCTGCAAAAAACGCTACTTTTAAAAATGGAAAACGTATATTAAATGCATCCTGAACTTCTTCAAGAGTTGTATGATTACTTATTGTAATTTTCATAATTGATTTTTTTTAATTTGAACATACAAGGTAACCATACCAATACTACCTTTTAGTGATCAAAGTCAAAGGTTTTACTAAGTAATAAGGTACTTTAATATAATAAATGAATTTCAATTATTTGTAATCATTGTTTTTGTATAATGTTCTTTAATAAAATACAATATTAAACCTGAAACTATAATACCCAAAGCACCAACTATATATTGCCAATCGCTGCTTAAAAACACAAATAACCAAACCAATATTCCTAATACAGCTGGGATTGGAAAAAGAGGCATTTTATATGGCAATCGTAACTTTTTAGAACGGTAATGTAAAGCAATTAAACCAACTGATTGACTAATAAATTGAACCAAAATACGCATTACAATAATGGCTGTAATTACATCTTTCAATTTAAATAAAAGACTAAAACAAAAAGCCAATCCACCAAGCACCAATAACGATATGTATGGAAAATTTTTAGTGGGATGCAATTTGGCAAACACCTTGAAAAAGTTACCATCTCGTGCTGCTGCATAAGGCACTCGCGAGTAACCTAACATCACAGCAAATAATGAAGTAATGGCAATAAATAATATCAATCCTGTGGCAAACTGCGCAGTAGCATGTCCATATAATTTTTCGAAAAATGCGCTCACAATAAAAGTTGAATTTTGAGCTTCTTGCCAAGGAATTACACCTAAAATACCAATTTGCATACTTATGTAAAGCGCTGCTATTCCTGCAATGGAAATAAAAATACTACGAGGAATATTTTTTTGAGGATTGATAATTTCGCCACCTAAATGACACACATTGTAATAACCCAAATACGAGTAAATACTTTTAACCGAAGCTTGCCCTAAAGCCACAAAAAACATGGGTTTTAAATCGAAAGCATCAGCCGGAAAACTAAAGGCCATTTGTGCATCGAAATGGGTAAAAGCCGAAGCTATTAACCATAAAATAGTGGAGCCAACTACTACCCACATAATTACTGAAAGTTTGCCCAATGTTTTTATGTTTCGGTATAAAATCCAAACCAATAAAAGCACCAATGAACCGGAAACCATTTTTTGTTCAATATCGGTTAATGGCAATAAATAAGTTAAATATTGAGCAAAACCTATAGAGCCCGAAGCCACTACCAAAGGCGCTTGAATACTGGTTTGCCAAACAAATAAAAACGAAAGCATTCGCCCATATTTTTTGCCATATAACTTTTGTAAAAACACATACGAGCCGCCTGCTTGTGGCCATTTGGCACCTAATTCCGACCAAACAAAGGCATCCATAAACGAAAGCAATGCACCTAAAAGCCATGCCAATATACACTGTGGACCGCCCATGGTATGAATGATAAATGGAATGGTTACAAATGGGCCAATTCCCACCATATCAATCATATTAAGCGATGTGGCTTGGCTTAAGTTTAATCCGCGTATTAGTTTGCTCATGTGTTTAAAATTGGGTGTAAATTATTAAGCTTGATTCATTCTAGCAAATGCTAGTTTTAACTCATCAGGAGTTGCTTTGCTCATCATTTCACTAAAACCAAAAGTTAAGGTAGTTTTTCCTTCTTTCAATTGCTCAAAAATTGATTCAATAAAAGCACTTACAGGTGGCGCTTGGTCATGTAAACCTTTTCCACCTAAATCGGTATTTAAAGCAGGCGGAATTATTTCAATTACTTCAATATTTTTAGCTTTTAATAACTCAGCTAATGATAAAGTTAACGAATGAAAAAACGCTTTGGTAGCCGAGTAAACTGGAGTTTTGGTTAATGGCACAAACGATAAACCCGAAGTAACATTCATAATGGTGTTTAAACTTGTCATATTCATAAACAAAGTAGTTAAATGAATAGGTGCTTCAATATTGGTGGTTATTTCTGTTTTGGCACGTTGGTAAAAGTCTTCATCGGTTATATTCATCCAATTTTGAATACCTGCATTATTAACTAACACATTTAAATCATTATGATTGGTTTGAATCCAATTAAACAATTCTATTCTATCATTTTCATTGTTTAAATCGCATTGTTTGGTAATTAATGCTGGAAACTTACCTTGGGCTTCATTCAAAGCTTCTTGTCTTCTACCGCAAATAATTACCTTGTTTCCTTCGTTTAAAAAACGTTCGGCTAAACCTAAGCCAATGCCTGTAGCACCGCCAGTTATGAGTATTTTATTATTACTTAAATTCATATTTTTATTGGTAAAAAAAAGACGCGATAAATCGCGTCTTTCTATTTAATTCTTGTTTATAAAAATTCTTGTTTCAATCAGATTTATCTGTAGCTAACTTCTAAATTGTGGATTTCAATTAACGGTTTTAAAAACTCTTCTAATTGATAAACACTTAATTGAGAAGCTGCATCGCATAAAGCTTTTTCCGGTTCAGGATGTGTTTCAATAAATACACCATCAACTCCAGCAGCTACTCCAGCTCTACTTAAAACAGGTAAAAACTCACGCGCTCCACCTTTTGCATCAGCGCTTGGAATACCATATTTACGAATAGAATGGGTAATATCAAATACCACAGGATAACCAATTTGTCCCATTAAAAAGAAACTTCTTGGATCAACTACCATATCGTTATAACCAAATGTGTAACCACGTTCAGTTAAAATTACTTGGTCATTTCCTGCATCAATGCACTTTTGAACTGGATGTTTCATGTTTTCTGGAGCCAAAAACTGACCATGTTTGATATTGATTACACGACCCGTTTTAGCAGCAGCCACCATTAAAGTAGATTGCATACATAAATAAGCAGGAATTTGTAACACATCGCATACCTCGCCAGCCGCAGCTGCTTGATCAGGATAATGAATATCGGTTAATAATGGAAAACCAAATTGCTCTTTAACTTTAGCTAAAATAGCTACACCTTTGGCCAATCCTGGACCATCGTAATATTTTAAACTACTGCGGTTATCTTTTTGAAACGATGATTTGTAAATCATCTTAATTTTTAACTTTTCCGAAACCTCTTTCAATTTTTCGGCAGTTTTCATCATTATTGACTCATCTTCAATAACACAAGGGCCTGAGATTAAGAATAACTCATTGCTTCCGCATGCTATATCGCCAACATTTACTATTTTTTTTGTCATTGTATTAATTTTATAAAAATAACTCAAAAACCATACTTATTTATTCAGTATGTCATTGTGTCTTTTGGTAATAATTAGTCAGCTTTTGGCGTTTGATTTTTTAAAGTTCTAATGGTTTTTATTTTATCTTCCAATTCCTTAATCATACGTTTTGCAGCTGCAATTTTATCATTAATTTGAACAACCATTTCGTTTTTAGCATTTGTATTTTTAAAGAAACCTAGGTTATTATCCCACGTATCAATATCGGTTTTTAAACCTTTAATACGTTCTTGTAAAATACGCTCTTCGCGCTGTAAACGCTGGCCACCATCATTGTTATTAGCTAACGATTCAAAGTGAGCTCTATCATCGGCTTGACGCATATTTTTGCGTAACTCTCTGTGACGACCATAAATTTTATCTAATAAATCGTTGTATGCTTTGCCAATGGCATCTTTATCTTTATTTGGTACAAAACCAATTTTACTCCAAGCATCTTGAATAGTTTTTAGTTCATTCAGAGCATTAGGATTTTCGGCCTCATTGGCAGCCATTGCTTCTAATTGAGTAATCAATTCTTTTTTAGCAATTAAATTGGCTCCTTGCTCTGCATTTTGCTCTGCAAAACGTTCTGCTTTCTTTTCAAAAAACAAATCGCAAGCAGTTCTAAATTTCTTCCAAATTTCATCGTTAAATTTATCAGGAACTGGGCCAATTTGTTTCCATTGTTCTTGTAAATTTTTAATGGTAGCAGTTTGTTTACCCCAATCAATTGGCGCAGCAGCAATATTTTCAGCTTCTTTAACTAGCTCTTGTTTTTTCTTTAAATTTTCGTTTCTAACCGCGTTAAATGATTTGAACCAATTGTTTTTATTGTTAAAGAAAGTATTGCGAATGTTTTTAAACTCTTCCCAAACTTTTTCTCTTTCCGCCATTGGCACATAACCAATTTTTTTCCACTCTTCCATTAATTCATTGGCTTCTTTGGTTTTTTCCATCCAATCTTTAATACGAGTAGTAGCATAAGTAG
Source organism: uncultured Bifidobacterium sp. (assembly GCA_964529175.1). Classification (GTDB taxonomy): domain Bacteria; phylum Bacteroidota; class Bacteroidia; order UKL13-3; family UKL13-3; genus JAAFJM01. Next base: position 135,610 of record CAZGVO010000010.1, on the reverse strand, counting down.
CTAATTCTTTCGATTTTTCAATCAAGGCCAATTTCAATACCAAATTAGCTTGACGAACAGCTTCATTTTTTTCGGTTTCAGCTTTTATATTGGCATAAACTTTATCCACTTCAGCTTTAAAACGAGTCCAAATTTCTTCGTTAGCTTCTTTAGGAACTGGTCCAATATTTCTCCAATCTTCTTGGTATTTTTTTACTGCAATTAGAGCTGATTTAATGCTTTTTTCTTCAGCTAATTCACTTACTTTTTTACATAAATCTATTTTAGCGTCTAAGTTACGTTCTCTGTCTAATTGAGCTATTTCGTTATCAATGCTTAACTTATCATAAAAAATTTCGTTAAGCACTCTGTAGCTTTCCCAAAGGCGTTCTACGTGTTCTTTTGGAACATTCTTAATTTTTTTCCATTCAGTTTGTAACTCTTTTAATTTGTTCAAACTTTCTTTGGTCTCTTCACTGCTATTTAAGGCCTTAATTTGGTCTAAAATATTTTCCTTTGCACGTAAATTTTTAACGCGTTCAGCCTCTGCTATAGCTTTAGCAGCTGATATTTTATCGCGTAAATCTTTAATGGCTTTATTAAATGTATCGCGGGCAGTTACACCAGCTTTGTATTCAAAATCGTCTTTTTCACCACCTTCTTCAATAAACTTTTGCATGGCTACATTTTGTTCTTCATTTAAAGCAGCATCAAAGTGTGGTTTTATATCTTTAAAAATTTGCAAAGCTTCACTATGAGGCTTGTCGCTCATAGCTTGTAAAGCTATAGTAAGTAACTCATCTTTAGTTTTGTTTGCATAATCTAATTGCTCAGCCATTTCATGGTGTTCAATTGCAGCTAAATCAGCATCTATTTCATGCTCATCTAAAGCTATTTCAATTGAATCGGTTACTAAACTAGCAATGGATTCAGGCTTTTTTTCTGTGTTATTTTCATCAACAATAGTTGGCTCAACACTTGCTGTAGGCTCAGCAACAGTACTTTCACTTACTACACTTTCGGTGGTAGTATTTTCTACATTAGTTAACTCAGTAGCTTCTGCATTTAATGCAGCTTCAGAAGGATTCACTTCGTTTAATTCAGTCATTTTAAAAAATAAATAAAAATAGGTTGTACATTCTTTTTTAGAAGGGCGAATTTAATTTATTTATTGAAAAACCAAGGTAATAAAATCAATACATAATAATTTGACTATCTTAATATTACATAAATTTAATAAAAAATGCTTCAGTATTTAAATAGTAAATATTTGTGTTTTTTTGCTTTATTTCGAAACATCAAATAAAATCAACACATGAAAATACGTATAAAAGGCAATTCTATTCGCATTCGTTTAACACAAACCGAAGTGAAAAACTTTGCTGATAGTGGATATATTGAAGAGGCTACCGAATTTATGGATAACAAACTTTTTTATGCTTTAGCTGCTTCGCAACAAGTTACAGAACTTTCAGCACAAATGGTTGGTAATAAAATCACATTGTTAGTGCCTGAAAATATTGCCCAAAATTGGACTACAACTGACTTAGTTGGTTTCGAAAACAAGTTCGATATTGGTAATGAAAAAAAGTTATTCCTTTTGGTAGAAAAAGATTTTGTTTGCTTAGATAATACTTTTGAAGACCAAAGCGATATGTTTCCAAATCCTAATGCTGTGTGTTAATAAAAATGGGAGTTGAGAAATGGGATGTGAGAGTTGGGAGATTAGATTTGTAAAATAAGCAATCTAACAATCTAACAATATATCAATTCAACAATCTAACAATTCATCAATACAACAATCTCTAAATCTATAATTCAACAAAACTCCAAATCAAAAATGCAAAAACCCAATCCTGAGAATCCAGAAGAGTTTTTAGAAATAAAACTTACTGAGCCAAAAGAAACTGCTGCTGGTATTCCTGCTGTAATTTCTTCGGTTAAACATGTGTTTAGCGAAATGGGTCCCATTCGTGGTTTTAAAGCTTTGGCTAAATTGAATCAAAAAGATGGTTTTGATTGCCCTGGCTGTGCTTGGCCTGACCCTGATGACGAACGTTCGCCTATAGCTGAATATTGTGAAAATGGAGCAAAAGCCATTGCTGAAGAGGCAACAACCAAAGCTTTATGGGCCGATTTTTTTGCTAAAAATTCGGTTGCAGAACTTTCGCAATTAGATGATTTTAGAATTGGTAAAAAAGGCCGTGTGGCTGAACCAATGTATTTACCAAAAGGAGCTACTCACTATGAGCCAATAAGTTGGGAAAATGCGTTTAAATTGATTGCGAAAAACTTAAATGATTTGCCTTCGCCTAACGATGCTATTTTTTATACTTCCGGAAGGACAAGTAATGAAGCTGCATTTTTATACCAACTTTTTGTAAGAGAATTTGGAACTAATAACCTTCCTGATTGCAGTAATATGTGCCATGAAAGCAGTGGTGTAGCGCTTTCTGAAAGTGTAGGTATTGGAAAAGGTTCAGTTACTTTAGAAGATTTTTATGAAGCAGAAGTCATAATTATTTTAGGGCAAAATCCGGGTACAAACCATCCTAGGATGCTCAGCGCTTTACAAAAAGCAAAACAAAATGGTTGTACCATTATTTCGGTAAATCCTTTAAAAGAAACAGGCTTGGTTGGCTTTAATAACCCTCAAAAAGTAAACGGGGTTTTAGGAATAAAATCGCAACTAACTGATATATTTTTACAAGTTAAAATTAATAGTGATTTAGCCCTGGTAAAAGCCCTTGAAAAATTACTTTTTGAAGAAGAAGCCAAAAATCCAGGAACTGTATTTGATCAAGATTTTATTGATAACAATACCTTTGGCTTTGAACAGTTAAAAGCCGATATGGATAATTATTCTTTACTTGATTTAAGTAAAGCTTGTGGTATTTCATTAACCCAAATCCATGAAACTTTTGAAGCCATTAAACACAAAAAGAAAATAATTGCTTGTTGGGCAATGGGTTTAACGCAACATAAAAATGCAGTTGATACCATAAAAGAAGTTGTAAATTTATTGTTACTAAAAGGCAGTATTGGTAAGCCTGGAGCAGGAACTTGCCCAGTACGCGGACATAGCAATGTGCAAGGCGATAGAACCATGGGCATTTACGAAAAACCATCTAAAGCATTTATTGATAAACTAAATAGTGTATTTAATATCAATGCACCATATGAACATGGACTTGATGTGGTAGATGCTATTAAAAAAATGCACGAAGAAAAAGGTAAAGTTTTTATTGCTATGGGTGGTAATTTTTTATCGGCAACACCAGATACAAAATATACAGCACAAGCTTTACAAAACTGTAAATTGACAGTTCATATAAGCACCAAATTGAATAGAAGCCATTTAATTACAGGCGAAGAAGCACTTATTTTGCCAACTTATGGAAGAAGCGATAAAGACATAAATGCCAATGGAGAAGAGCAGTTTATTAGTTGCGAAAATTCAATGGGTGTGGTACAAATGAGTAAAGGAAATTTAAAACCAGTAAGTCAACATTTATTAAGCGAAAGTGTAATGGTTTGCCAAATGGCAAAGGCTACTTTAGGTACCAAATCTAAAATAGATTGGAGCAAATACGAAACTAATTACGATAATATTAGAAACGATATAGAACGCACTATTAACGGCTTTACTGATTACAATAAACGTGTTAGAGAGTCAGGAGGATTTTACTTACCAAATGGTTCAAGAGAAGGAAAATTTAATACCACTACTCAAAAAGCTAACTTTAATGTTGGAAAACTAACATTTAACGAATTAGCGAATGATGAATTGATGATGATGACCATTAGAACTCATGATCAATTTAATACCACTATTTATGGTTTAGACGACCGTTACAGAGGAATTTACAACGAACGCAGGGTAATTTTAATGAATGAAAACGACATCAAAAAGTTAGGATTTGAACATGGAGATTCGGTAGATATTTATAATTACCATGATAATGTAGAACGCGTAGCACATAACTTTATGATTATAAAATACAATATTCCAGAACAATGCACTGCTACTTATTTTCCTGAAACAAATGTATTGGTTCCTATTAATTCGGTGGCCGATAAAAGTAACACGCCCACAAGTAAATATGTGGTAATTAAACTAAAAAAACACGAACAAGTAATAAAAGAAAATTAAGTATCAAGCTACTCATTTTATTAAATATTATAGAAATATTACTAACCTTAAGTGGCACTATTAACTATATTTGCCCAATAACATTAACCTAAAAAATATGTTTGGAAAACTAAACGAAGCAAAACAAAAAGCTGAAGAAATGAAGCAAAAGTTAGAAGCCATTACAGTGGAAGGTAGTGCGCAAGGAGTTAAAGTAACGGCTAATGCCAATAAAAAAATAACTTCAGTAAACATTGATGCGAATTTATTACAGCCAGAAAACAAAGAGCAAGTGGAAGATTTATTGGTTATAGCAATTGAAAGAGCTTTGGAACAAGCAGAAAATATAGCATCGGCTGAAATGAGAGCTATGATGGGCGGCATGATGCCTGGCTTAGGAAATTTATTTGGTAACTAATTTCAATATCATACGTTACAGTTATTCAAATTAAATAATTCAGTTTTTGCCAAATTTTAAAAAATACCTAATTGCAATGATTTGTCTTGCTGCATGCTTTAATTTAAGTGCGCAGCAAGGTAAATTTTATATAAAAGGTTTTGTAGTTGGAACCGATACCACAGCAACTATTGCCTTGGCTAATATTCATAATATTTCATCACAAACAAGGTATATTACCAATAGATATGGAGCATTTGGATTAAATGTTTTGCCAACTGATACCATTGAATTTTCAGTTATCGGATATAAAACTTATACATTGATTTGCAAAAACTACATCAATCAGGGCGATGTACCCATAGTGGTAAAACTAAAACGTAATTACATTAAACTAAAAGAAGTAACCGTATCGGGGCAAAAACGCAGACAAGATAGCTTAGCAAGAGCAGCTGCTAAAAGACTCAAAACAGATCCTTTATTGAATGATTTTAATACCGCCTATTCTATTTATAACGCTTCGCAAGGCGGCATGTTAAGCAGTATTTTAGCTGGGGGCAATAAAAAAATTCAAGAATACGAACGTTTAATGCGTTTGATTGAAATTTACCAAGAGCAAAACCAAGTAAGCGAAAAATACAATGTAGAGTTAGTAATGCGTACCACTCAACTTAATGAATTACAAGCCAAAGAGCTTATGAAATATTGCGAAGTACCCAATTATTTTGTACTTAACTCCAACGAATACGATATTATTTTAGCTATAAAGAACTGTTTTAGAGAATGGAAAACAGTAAAAAAAATACCTAATTAAATTTCATAGTTTTAAGTGTTTTTGCTTTCCATTGAGCAATTAAAACTACCACCAAAGTTGCTGTTCCTCCAAATACTACCGAAGGTGCTATGCCTAATAACCGAGCTGCTACTCCACTTTCAAAAGCACCAATTTCGTTAGAACTACCAATAAAAATAGTGTTGATTGATGATACTCGGCCACGCATATTATCTGGCACAAAAATTTGCATAATAGCACCTCTAATAATTACACTTATACTATCGAAAGCACCACTTAAAAAAAGCAATACTAAACTTAAATAAAAATTGGTACTTAAACCAAAACCAATCATACATGCACCAAATGCAGCTACCACTATAATTAATGTTTGACCGGGGCGTTTAAAACTGCCATAAAATGAAAAAGCTATCATGGTTAAACTAGCTCCAAGCGAAGGAGCTGCTCGTAAATAACCTAAACCTGTAGCACCAACATTTAAAATTTCATCGGCAAAGGCAGGTAATAAAGCCACAGCTCCACCAAACAATACAGAAAATAAATCTAGGGAAAGTGCTCCTAAAATAATTTTATTGTTAAATACATATTTTATTCCTTCAGCTAAATTTAACCAAATAGATTGTTGTTTCATTTCTACTTGATGTTTGGTAACTTTTATTAAACTTAAAAAGGTAAATGCAACCGAAAATAGAATAACAATAACAACGAAACTATAAGTAATTCCTAAAAAATTGTATAAAAATCCTGCACTTGCAGGCCCTGCAATAGAAGCAATTTGCCAAGTGGTACTGTAAATGGTACTGCCTTTTACCAATTGCTCTTTACTAACTAATTGATTTAAAATGGCTTGCCCTGCTGGCGCATAAAACCCTCTTCCTAAACCAATCAACATAATAAGCATATAAATGGCATTTACTTGAAGTGGTACGGGAAAGGAAACATTAGTAACAATTAATAAACCAATAGCACCAAGCAACATAGCCAACATGCTGAATTGCATAATTTTTTTACGATTATGTTTATCAGCTACATGACCAGCAAAAAGTGCAATACTTATGGCAGGTACAGCTTCGGCTAAACCAATTAAGCCCAAAGCCAAAACATCGTTAGTTAATTTATAAATATGCCACCCAATTACAACTGCAACAATTTGATAAGCAAGTGTTAAAAAAAATCGAGTGAAAATAAAGTTACGGTAATTGCTAATTTTAAGAGGGTGTGTTATTGTCATGTATTAATTACTCATTTTTATCCACTTCCAAATTTCTTTGTAAGTAGGTTTTTTGCCAAAAGTTAAAATTCCTATGCGGTAAATTCTTGATGCTAACCAAACTGTAAACATAAAACCACAAACCATTAAAGCCATAGAAAGTACTAACTCCCAAGTAGGCACACCAAATGGTAACCTAATCATCATTACTACAGGCGATGTAAAAGGAATTATTGACATCCAAAATGCTGCTGCTCCATTTGGGGCGTTTAACACCAAACCTTGCGCTAAAGCTATGGCAAATACCAAAGGCATGGTTACTGGTAACATAAATTGTTGTGTATCGGTTTCATTATCTACAGCGCTACCAATAGCCGCAAACAAAGCACCATAAAATAAATAACCTGTGATAAAATAAAATACAAATACACCAATTAAATAAGGATAATTAAACGCCATCAATCCATCAATAAATGCATTCCCACTAATGGCTTTAGCAGGCATACTATTAGGCATTTGACTGGCTACATTGGCCATTTCCTGCACTTTATCGCCCATTAATAAATTACTAACCAATGGCATGGCTAATAAAATTAAAGCTACCCAAATAATAAATTGAAGTAATCCAACACTTGCAATTCCAAGTATTTTACCCATCATTAACTGAAACGGCCTAACCGATGAAATAATAATTTCGACAATACGATTGGTTTTTTCTTCAATAATGCCTTTCATTACCATTACGCCATATAAAAATATGAACAAATAAATGAGTAAAGCACCTCCCATTCCCAATGCAGTAGCGGCAGCCGAGTTGCTTTTTTCTTCTGACTCACTATCTAAATTTAATTTTACAGTGCTTAGTTTTACTTTGGTATCGTTAATTTTATCAATAATACTTTGGTCAATTTTATAATTAGCTAACTGCTCGTTTTTTACATATTTTTCTATTTCATTTTCAATATAATCTATTTGTGAAATACTGGGTTGGTCAATGGCTGAAAACTTAATTCCTTTGGTATTGTTCAAACCAAACGAATCTGGAATTTGTAAAACTGCATAATAGTTTTTATGTGCTTTTAAATAAGCTGAAGGACTTACTTTTTCGATGGTACCATACTCAAAATTAAATATTTTGCTGTTGTTTAACTTATTGGTAATCAACCCACTGGCATCATCAACAAAAACTGTTTTAACTTCTTCATTACCAGGGCCATTGATGGTAAAATAAATAGTTACCCCATAAAACAAAACTATTAATAATGGAGAAAGTATAGTCATTACTAAAAACGACTTTTTCTTTACACGGGTTAAAAACTCACGTCTTAAAATCAATAAAATTTTGTTCATAGCTTTGCAATTATTGAGTTGCAAACATATACATAGACAGCATAAAAATAACACTCATTTTTTGCCGTTTGTAAAATTTAAAATTGACAGTCTATTACTTCAATATTTTAAAACTCCAATAAAGCATATTTAAAAACAAACCCATTACCAATGTCATGGCCCATACTGAAATGTTTTCTGAAGGGTTTGTAATATGGTCGCCCACATCGGCTAAAAGCTTAATTGGTTCATTCATTAAATCCCAGCTATTCCAACGCAAAAATCGTCCCAAATAAATGCCATAACTACTTAGAAAAAAGAGAAATACAATAGCTATGTTTTGAACTTTTTTATTAATAAATGAGGCGGAAATTTGAACCAACTGATTTAAACTTTTAAAGCCAAATAAAATACCTGTAAATGCAAACGATAAAATAAGCACCAAATCGTACCAAATGGGTATTATTTTTCTAATTTTTATATGAAATAAATCGGTAAAAATATAAGGTGAGTTTGGGAAGAATAAAATCCAAACCAACAAAACTAGAACAAAGGCTATTTTACTGTTATTCAAGTATTTATTATTTACCAATAAAGAACTTAATAGGTAAGGAACAATGGCTAAAAATAGATTCCAATTTAAAAATAGAAAAAACCATTTTTGGGTAAAATAAATGCGATAAAATGATAAAGCAATACAAAATATTGCGCAGCAAAAAAGCCAAAGAATTTGTGGATCTATTTTTCGTTTCATGAGCATAAAAACGAAAATAAGAGTTTTTTATTTAAATAATTCTAAAAGGTATTTTTTTAGAGAGGGTAATTATACGATTGCGACATCTAAAAATTTAGACATAAATTTTACTTATGCGAATGGCGGCAAAAGTGACTAAAAATAGTTTTTGGAGTATTATATCAGCTACTTAAATAAACAAACTGCAATTAACCCTATTTAATATGTTATTAACATGTATGTTTATATATTGTGATGTTGGCGTGCTATAATTTTTTAAAAGAACTAAATCAAAATAAAACGTAACAAGACATAAATGCAATATATTTTTAAAAAAATACAACCTGAAACAAAAGGTTCATCTGATGAAACCTTAGCAATAAATTTTTCTTTACTTGAGGTTAAGTTTATTACTGTTTTATTGTTAATTTTTTTAATTAATTTAACTGCATTTGCTCAAAAAAAACATGCTAATAAAGTAATTAGTAAACCTACTAATTCAGCTGTTTTACATACAAATAACTCTGTAATGATAAATGAAGGTGAATTGTGCGGAGCAGAAATGTACTACAGCTCAGGTAATGAAAAGGAAATCACCATATTCTTAACCAAATATTACCGTTGTGGAAATTTTAGTGTAGATAGCTTTGAAACAGTTACCGTTCAAGAGGTTTTGGCTACTATGGTTACAGGAAAACCTGTTTTAAAACTTACTTCAGTTACTGATAGCAATTTATTAGTGAATGCGCATTGTAATGGGCTAAAAAACAATTGCGTAAAAAAAGTAACTTATTCAGGCAGAATAAATGTAATGAAACCTATGACTGGCGGCTATTACGTAACTTGGGGCTATTGCTGTTGGAACGAAAACGCATTGACAAATATTGAAGGGATGCTTGAATCGCAAAAGCAAGGTTTAGCTTTAACCATGCATGTTCCAGATTTACCAATAGAACAATCAAACAGCGCACCTGTTTTTAAATACTTACCTACGCTATCTTTATGTAAATCGCAATTGGTATCAATTAATTTATCGGCTTATGATGCAGATAAAGATTCATTATCGTATGAGTTTAGCCAAGTTTACAATTACAAAACTGAAAATGAAGTTATATATGCCGAGGAGCCTAAAACCAATCCCGGACAGCCTATTAATAAATCATTTGCCGGTGGGCGTCCTCCATTTAAAAAGATTAAATATAGGAAAGGGTTTACATCTAATAATCCTCTGCCTAAAAAACAAATTTCAATAGTTCAAAATACTGGTTCAATAGAAATAAAAGCTGACACCATTGGAGAATTTTTAATAGGTATTTCGGTAAGTGAATTTAGGGCTCAAAAAAAATTGGGCAGTTACCAAAGAGTATTTAAAATAAGCATAAACGACTAAAGATATTAATATAACAATTATGAATTCAAATTTACAAACAAAAACTCAAACTAAATTTAAAGCAATACTGCTTGGATTGGTTTTGTTATTTGCTGCAAATGTAACCAAAGCAGCTGATTACTATTGGGTTGGAGGTTCAGGTAGTTGGACCAGTCCATCAACCCATTGGGCAACCACTTCTGGTGGATCTGTATTTTATGCATCAGTACCTTCTCAATTTGACAGGGTAATTTTTGATGCCAATTCATTTACCGCAGCTGGTCAAGAAGTGGTAATGAATTCTGAAGGTTTTTGTTTAGAATTCCGCTCAAAAGATGTGCGTGCAGGAGTTAAATTTACTTCAACAAAACCTTTAAATGTTTACAGTGGTTTTTCAATTGATTCCAATTTAATATTTAACCAAACAGGTATATTAAATATTGTTGCTGGAGGTTTTTCAATTGGAAAAAACGTATCGTTTACATTAAATGGAAACTTTAATGTAACTGCTGGTTCATTTACAATTTTAGATGGTGCAATTTATAACCAACCAGGTGGAACTTTAACAGTTACAAATGGAGCATTTGCGGTAAATACAGGTGCAAGTTTTACCCACACTGGAGGATTACTTTACATAGGTAATAGTTCATTAACTGTAAATCCAAGTTCTACTTTTTATCAACAAGGTGGTATTACTATAAATAACGGTTCCTTAACTGTTTTAAGTGGTGCTAGTTATAGAGAGAATAGTGGAACTTTACAAATAAATAATGGTAATGTTACTATTGAAAGATTGGCTACATTTTATCAAAATGGAACATTTAATATTACATTAGGTTATTTTAACTTAGGCTCGCGTACTACGTATACTCAATATGGTGATATGAATATGAATAATGGTTCATTCACAATAGGGGATTCAGTTAGTTGGACAAAAAATAATTCAATTAACCAAAACCGAGGAGACTTTAGAATTGGTACAGATAATAATTTTGTTATTAATAGTGGAAATATTTTGAATGATGTAAGTGGAGATTTCTATATAGGAGCAAGAACCACTTTTGCACCAAATTGCTGTACTATGCGTACTGCTGGACGACTATTTTTTGATGCCACAACTATAATAAACACAAACTCTGTAATGCAAATTGGTGTTGGAAGTTTGATTTTAGATTCTGGTATGCGTTGGACCTGTAATAACCAATTAAATATATTGAATGGTTCTTTAATTGTTAAAGCGGGTGCAAGGTTCACACAAAACAATCAAACCTTTATAACTGGTAGTTTAGATTTAGATTCAGGAGCAACTGTTTCTGGTTCTACTACATATTATTTAAGAGGTACTGGAGCAGGATTATATGTTAAATCAGGAAATAGAGATTTAAGAAGAATTCAGTTTGACGGAAATAATGGTCAATACACATTTATGGACGATATTACATTAAGCAGTGATGGTTTATTTACATATGGTTCAAATAATTCAATTAACTTTAATGGAAAGAAAATAAATGTTTATCATTTTTATAATTGGGATGCAAGCAATTGTACTTTAAATTTAACAGGAACTGATACCGTAAAAGTAAAAGGTCAGTTTAGATTAGGTAGTAATTATACATATGTTGGAAACCCTATAATTTATTACGAAAGTACAGATAATCACTATTTCATGTCTAATAATTCAAAAGTATTTGAAAAAGTTTATGATAAAGCGCTTAATACAAGTAATAGTGTGATAGAATTTCAAGGTACTCCACGAGTTAAGTCTTACGAGGCGTATGCATCTGGAAACGAAACAATTAATATAAATGGAGCACAAATCGAGAATTTTAGTTGTACTTATTTAGCAAACATTAATTCGACAGCAAATATTAATTACAGTGGTAACGCACGAACTGATACAATTAATATTATAAGTAATTATAATGTTAAAAGTACTTTAAATACTAATGGTAACAATAATTTAGGCAGAGTAAATATTCCAAAGTTAATTCAATGGACCTATCAAGCAGGAACTACGCAAACACTTGTTTCCATTAATCCATTAAATGGAGCATGTGGTTCTGAATTTATAATGAACAGTAATACTCCTGGAACCTACGGAACCATTTCAATGACAAATGACTCATTAAAAGGTAACTGGTTAAAAATACAAGATTGCAGAGCAATAGGTGGAGCCACATTTATTGCAGATAATACCGTTAACTTTGGAAACGTTATTGGTTGGTCAATCAATGCTATTCCACCTCGAGATTTTTATTGGGTTGGTGGTAATGGAAATTGGAATGATGCTTCACATTGGTCATTAACTAGTGGAGGAACACCTGTTGGTTGCGCATTACCAAATAAATCAGATAATGTTTATTTCGATTCATTATCATTCTCTACATCTGGTCAATATGTAAATATAAATATAACTGCCGATGTAAATAATTTTACTGTTGGTAATATAATTCAAGGTGCAAGATTTCAAAGTGGAGGCGAATTGAATATTTATGGTTCTCTAGTTTTAAATAGAAAAATGTCGTATGAACTAAATAATAACATAAATTTTGTTTCTGGCGATACCAATATAAAAACCATTTTTACAGATAGTGTAAAATTAAAACAAGTGTACTTTGGAAGAAATGTAAGTTCTGTAAACGCTAGATGGATGCTATTGGATAATTTTAACAATAATGATAATTATTTATATCATAATTACGGAAAATTAATTACTAATGGTAATAAAATTAGAACTTTCTCTTTTTATGAATGGGATGGAGGTAATAAAATAACTGATTGGACTGGTACAGATAGTGTTTTAGTCCAACACCAATTTTACTCTAACCCCAATTGTATATGGATAAGTAGACCTACTATTGTAAAATTTGAAAGTAATAATCATTTCTACCTATATGGAGGCAACCATACTTTTAATGATATTGTTTTTAATGCCAGAAGCACAGGTGATTCATATATTGAAATTCAACAAAATGTTACAGCTAGAGATGTGAATGTTAATGCTTACGGTACACAATGGATGACCTTATATCATCAATTTAATATAAGAGATTTTACCTTTAGATATTTAACTGCAACTAACCGAAATCAAGGAATAGATTTTCAAGTAAATAACCCTACCACATTTAGAAATGTAAAAATTTATGGAAATGGATTAAATAGACCAAACGTTGCCTTTAGATATAATTATACTGTTGATAGTTTGATATTAACTACTTTAAATGATTTGTATTTCCAAAATGGATTTACAAAAACTATTAAAAAATATATGTCTGTTACAGGTGCTTGCGATAACAGATTTTTGTTCAGATATGATGGGAATAATGTTTCTATAAATGCTGATAGTGGTGCAGTTGTTAATGTAGATTGGGTAAACTTACAAAATATTAAAGTTCAAGGACCTACAGCAACTTTTAACGCTACTAATATTCTAAATTTAGGAGGTAACACAGGATGGAATTTAAATCCTCTCCCTACAACTAATTTTTATTGGGTTGGTGGTTCTGGCGATTGGACAGATAAAAACCATTGGTCATTTACCAGTGGAGGAACACCTGGAACATGTCCAGTTCCAACTCAAAACGATAATGTATTTTTCGATGTAAACTCATTTACTGCTCCTAATCAGTATGTTAATATTAATACTTCAGTAAATTGCTTAAGCATGTCATGGAATAATGTTAATTTTCCAAGAATAATTGGAGGTAGTGATTTAAATATTTATGGCTCTATTACTTTAGATTCAAAATTAAGTTGGCAACATACAGGTTGGACCTATTTCAGATCAAATTCAACGGGAAATACGGTTACAACAAAAGGTGTAAATATGTATTTAGTTAATTTTATAGGAACTGGAGAATGGACTTTAGGCGATAATTTTAGAGCTCAATACGATATTTATGTTAATTCTGGAACTTTTATATCTGGAGGGAAAAGAATTACCTTAGGAAGAAATTTCTATTGTTGGACAGGAAATACCACAACTGTAAATCTTACAGGAACTGATACCATTTATGTTACCAATGAATTTAGAATACATCCTAACAATTTTAACCTAACCATGGGTAATGCTATTATTAAATTTACAGGAACTAATAACTTTTTGTTTACCGGTGGTAATAAAACTTATACAGATATTGTTTTCAATGCAGACAATACAGGAAATAGCTCAATTCAATTAGACTATAATAATACCATCAGAAACTTAAAAATAAACGCTGCTGGTTATCAAACAGTAAGTTTAACAAGTGGCTCTATTTACAATGATGTAACCATGTTATTTAGAAATACCACTAATAATAACCCTGCGGTAAACATAAGTGGTAACAATACATTTAACGATTTTACTGTAAGTTCTACAGGTGTAGCAGGTCCATATATTAATTTATACAATAATAATACATACAATAACTTAATCATTTCAGGAGTTGGTACTCGTATATTTATTGGAGCAAATCAAACTCAAACAGTAAATGACGCCTTGGCATTAGGTTCTGGTGGTTTCCCTGTATTTTTACAATCTACTTCTCAAGGAACACAAGGAACCATATCAAAATCATCGGGTAATGTTTGTATGGACTATATTTGGTTAAGAGATATTAGAGCTATTGGTGGTGCCTCGTTTAATGCTGGGGCTACTAGTGTTAATTTAGGTAATAATACTAATTGGTCATTTACATCATGCGCTGGTTATTACTGGGTAGGTGGAACTGGTAATTGGAGTGATTACTCTCACCATTGGTCATATTCATCAGGTGGTTCTATTATGCATAATACCGCTCCAACCCAATTTGACAATGTATTTTTTGATGCAAACTCATTTACAACTAATGGAGAAGTAATAACCATAGATGATCCTAATGCAAAAGCTAAAAACTTATCATTTGCATCAGCATTATATAACCCAACAATTGTTGGAACCATTAATGCTCCAGAAATAAGTATATACGGTTCGTTAAAGTTAATTAGTAACATGAACCAAAACTTTACTGGCACATGGAACTTTAAAGCTACCAACGATTCTAATGAAATTAACACTGGAGGAAAAACACTTCAACGTGTTAATTTTATTGGCGGAAGCAGCGGCCAAGGTGGTTGGGTTTTACAAAATAATTTAACTGTTAACGATAGCATTAATTTAAATAATGGAAGACTAAGATTAAACGGGAAAGAAGTAACTGCCAAATATTTCAATTCGGGAACTTCAAATACACGTATTTTAGATCTTGGTAGTTCAATTGTAAACATTGTGGATGGAGAATGGAATCCATCAGATAAAACTAATTTAACATTTATAAAAGGTACTTCAGAAATTATAATTAAAGGAAGTTCAAATAGTAATTTTTATGGTAATGGTTTAACTTATAATAAAGTTACTTTTAGACCAACCACTAGTATGAACTCAAGCTTAACTGGAGCTAATACTTATACCAAACTTCGTTTTGAAGGTGGTGTAAATGTTACATTAGAACCAGTTACTCAAAACTCAGCAGCATTTGAATTTTCTGGAAGTTGTGCTAAGCAAATTGGCATCCAATCAAGTGTAGTTGGAACACCAGCAACTTTCCGCCAAACATCAGGAACAATAACAGGTTCATTTATTAATTTAAAAGATAATATAGCAACAGGTGGTGCAACATTTAATGCAAACCAAAGTCAAGATTTAGGAAACAATACTGGATGGAGCTTTAGCTCTGCACCTTCTATTAGTATTGCCACAACAAGTGGTTTGGTTAATTGCTCTGCTAATAATGATGGTTGGGCTAAAGTTACTGTATTACAAGGCAAAAGCCCATATACGTACTTATGGTCAACTAACGAAACAACTGATTCTATAGCTCGTTTAATACCAGGCACATACACCGTAACAGTAAGAGATTCAAATGGTTGTACTGCTACTGACGCTGTTTCAGTTACTAACTTACCATCTGCCTTAGCGCCAGTTAATTGGAGTGCATCGGCATTTAATGTTTGCCAAGGAACTGGTATTAATTTTACTCCAAACGAAGTTTCAACAGCAATGAGTTTTGACGGCAATGATGACTATATATCAACTCCTCATTCAAGTGTTTTAAATACTACCAATTTAAGTGTTGAAGCATGGGTAAAAGCTGATCCTACTCAATTAGATTATGCCACAATAATTGATAAAGGCAGCGATACTATTAATGGCAATGGATGGGCGCTTCAATTAAATGGAAGCACTGGTAATATTCGTTTTTGGAATAACAATGCGGTTACTGTTAGTTCTTCATCAATTAAAGATAATAACTGGCACCATATAGCAGCTACTTTTGATGGAACTAACTATAAATTATACATAGATGGATCATTAGAGAATACAGTTCCATCAACTACTGCTCCAATTAATAATGATTCAAACTTAGTAATTGCTAATCTAAATTCAGGCAACGCTAATTTTAAAGGCTTAATTGATGAAGTTAGAATTTGGAATACAGCTAGGACCCAAACACAAATTCAATCAAATAGAAATAAAGATTTAGTAGGAAATGAATCAGGTTTAGTTACTTACTATAATATGGAATACAATGTTGGCACATCATTACTAAAAGACATGACAGCAAATGCCAATAATGGAACACTAAACAATATGAATACTGTATCAAGTTGGGTTAATCCAGGTGCAGTTAATTCTACCATTTCGTATGTTTGGAATTTTGGCGATTTCACAACAAGCACCAGTAAAACTCCTTCTAAAACTTATTCGTCACCAGGAACTTACAGTGTATCATTAGGAACATACGATAAAAATGGTTGTCCTAATTTCGTAAATAAAACTATTAATGTAAGTCAGGTTACTTATACTTTTGTAAAAACAAATATCAACTGTAGAGGAACTAATAATGGTTCAATTTCAATTACTCCAGCTGGCGGTATTGCTCCATATTCATACTCAATTAATAACGGTGTTACTTATGTTTCAAGTTCTGAATTTACTTCACTAGCTGCTGGTAGTTACCAAGTAATTGTTAAGGATTCAATTGGTTGTACATCGGGAATGCAAACCATTTCAATTGCACAACCTGCCACGGCATTATCGTATACTATTACTAATAATAGTCCAATTTGTATTAATTCAAATACTGGAACAATTACTATTTCAGGAACTGGAGGAACTAGCCCTTACCAATATTCAAAAAATGCTGGTATTGCTTACCAATCGGCTAATTCATTTGAGTCTTTAGTAGCAGGAAGTTATACCATAAGGGTTAGAGATGCTAACAATTGTGTAGCAGCTGATCAAGTAATAACCATTGTTGACATTGATACAACTAAACCTGTATTTACTTCTTGTCCTTCAAATATTGTTGTAAATGCTGGGGCAAATTGCAACGCCACAGTTACTTACTCAGCGCCAACTGCCACCGATAATTGTAAAACTCCTAGCGTAATTTTAACACAAGGATTAACAAGCGGTTCAGTTTTCCCTAAAGGAATTACTACGGTTAGTTACCTAGCAAACGATAGTAATGGAAATACCAGAACTTGTACATTTACAGTAACAGTAAATGATGCAAGTGCTCCAACCGTTATTACCCGTAATATAAACTTACCATTAAATGGCTCGGGTACCGCTACTATTATTGCCAGCCAAATAAATAACGGCTCGTTCGATAATTGTGGTATTGATAGTATGAAAGTTTACCCAAGCAGTTTTACTTGTGCTAACAAAGGCAATAACACTGTTACATTATGGGTAAGAGATACCACAGGAAATATTGCAACTGCATCTGCAAATGTGAATATTATAGATGTAACACCTCCAGTTTTAGTTTGTAAAGCTGATACGATAGTATTAGATGCTAATGGAAATGCTAGCATTTCATCTATTAGCGAACTAACACAAACATTAACAGATAATTGTGGTGTAACTCAAACCAGTATTTCAAAAACAACATTTAATGCTTCAAATATTGGTTCTAATACAGTAATAGTTTCAGCTCAAGATGCAGTAGGAAACAGTTCAACTTGCAACACTACTGTAGTAGTTGTTGAGCCTTCGCCAACAGCAATTTGTAGAAACAAAACTATTTACTTAAATAGTAATGGTACTGCTTCAATTACTCCAGCTGATATTGATAACGGAAGTAATAGTTCTATTGGAATTTCAAATAGAACTGTGAGTAAGAGCACATTTAATTGCAGCAATATTGGAACTAATTACGATACTTTAACTGTTTACAATTCATTTAACAGAAGTGCTTATTGTGTAGCAATAGTTACTGTGCTTGACACAATAAAACCAATAACAAACACAAAAAACATTGATATACAATTAGATAATAATGGAACGGCTTCAATTACGCCAAGCCAAGTAGATAGTGCTTCGAGCGATGCTTGTGGAATTTTAAGTTATTCAGTTTCTCCAAATACTTTTAATAGTTCAAATGTAGGAGCAAACACAGTAACTTTAACCGTAACAGATAATAATGGAAATGTAAATTCAGCTACTGCAACTGTAAATGTTTTTGATACAATTAAGCCAACTGTTATAACACAAAATATAACAGTTTACTTAGATACTTTAGGCCAAGTTTCAATTACTCCAAGTGATGTTAATAATGGTTCGAGCGACAACTGTTCAATAGCTAATTTATCATTAAACAAATCATCGTTCAATTGTTCAAACTTTGGTAACAATACAGTTATTTTAACCGTAACTGATGTTAATGGAAATAGCGCTTCTGATTCTGCAATTGTAAATGTAGTTGCTCCTAATGGTTTACCAACATTTACATCTTCAAAATTATCTTACAATGGTGTTGATTTATCATGTTTTGGAACCAGTGATGGTGAAATAACAATCACTGCCTCTTCAGGAACTAGTCCATATACTTTCTCAAAAAATAATGGTACTAGCTTCCAAACAAGTAATGTATTTGCAGGATTACCAGAAGATACTTATCCAATTATTGTAAAAGATGCAATTGGTTGTATTTCTTCAACAACAAATATTGCAATCAATCAAACTACTACTTTAACTGGAACTGCTAATACCAATTCTCCAATTTGTGCTTTAACTCAATTAGATTTAGATGCTACTATAAATGGAGGAACTGGAGCAAGAACTTACTCTTGGACAGGACCTAACAATTATGTGAGTGATACAACCAATTCTATTGCTAGAACTGTTAGCACCAGCGCAACACTTGCTATGAATGGTGTTTATACTTTAAAAGTAACTGATGCCAATAATTGTGTTTACACTCCTTCAATCAATGTAATTGTAAATCCTATTCCAACTGCAACAGTTTTAGGAGATAATTCAGTTTGTAAAAATGCTCCATACCCAACTGTAACATTTATTGGTTCTAATGGAACTGCTCCATATACTTTTATTTATACTGTAAATGGAGATTTTGATACAGTTTCAACAACCTCGGGTGATACTGTTACCATTTTAGCTCCAACCGATGCAGCTGGATTTTACACTTATAAGTTGTTAAGTGTTCAAGATTCTAGTTCAACAAGATGTATTGGTGGTGCTTCTGACTCAATAATAATTGAAGTTAGACCAAAACCAATTTTAGTATCTACTGCTGCACCAATTGCCAATACCATTTGCGAAGGAACATCAACTACATTATCGTGCACTAATTCAACTACTACTTTAGGAACGCCTAATTATGTGGTAGCTGAAAGTAACGACTTCTCAACTTCGGTTGGAAGCAATTGGAGTTTCTCAACTGTGAGTCCTGTTAATGTCCCTACTATCAAAACATTTAATGGTCAAAAAGTATTGGGTTATTTAGGTAATCAGCAAGCTACTTATAGTTTAAGTAATTTAGCTGCCCACGATTCAATTACAGTTGACTTTGATTTATACATTCACGATACTTGGGATGGTAATAGTACTTATGGCGGTCCTGATGTTTGGAGAATGAGAATTGACAATAATACAATTATCAATACTACTTTCTCTAACTTACAGTGGGGTCCAGCTGATCAAGCTTATCCTAATAATATTCCTGCAGTTAATCCTCGTTACACTGGTTCGGTTACCAATAATTTACCACCTGCTTGTAATTTAGGTGGAGGTTCGCCTTCTACTAAATACCATATTTCTAGAACTGTGGCTCATACTGCTAATACTTTTAGTTTAGTTTTAGAAGCTTTAGGGTTAGAAAATTTATGTAATGAAAGTTGGTCTATTGATAACTTTAATATAGCTTATCGCTTTATTCCTTCTTCTACTAATTTTGTTTGGAATAGCCCTGCTAGCAATAGCAATGCCATTACAGTTTCGCCAATTGTTAATACTTATTATGTGGCTACTTTAGGAACTTGTGCTGATTCTATTCAAATCATAGTTAATCCAACTCCTAGAGCTGATTTTGCCATTAACAAAGCTGACCAATGTTTAGCTGGTAATAGTTTTAACTTTACCAATAATTCAACCTTAGCGGGCGGTGGTGCCATGACTTATTTATGGACCATGAATGGTGCTAGCGATACTTTAGCTACTTCAACTGATGTTTCAGGAAATAGCTATTCGGCTAATGGAAGTTACAATGTTAGTTTAGTGGCTACTTCGGTAGTTGGTAATTGTTCTGATTACAGAGGTGTTAAATCAAAAGCAGTTAGTGTTAATCCACCTGCTACTATTACCGCTTCTGTACCTAATCCAATTTGTGCGGGTACTGTAGTTCGCCTAACTGCTAACCAAGTTTCAGGCAGTCAAAATGCCATTGCTTACAGCAATTTATACAGCAATAATTTTGAAACAGCAATTGGTTCTCAATTTACTTTCTCTACCGATAGCTTATTCAATGTACCAACTATTCAAGCTTATAATGGTCAAAAAGTATTGGGTTACTTAGCTAACCAACAAATTATTTTTAACCAAGCTAGTTTACCTTCTCACGATTTTGTTAAAGTTGATTTTGATTTATACATTCACGATTCGTGGGATGGCAATGATTTGTTTGTTGGTCAAGACAAATGGAAAATGACGGTTAATGGTAACAATATTATCAATACCACATTCTCAAATTTTGCATATAGAACCCAAGCCTATCCTGGTAATTTACCAACAGTAAATGCAAGTACTACTGAAGCGGTAGCAACCAATTTACCTAATGTGTGTAATTTAGGTGGTGGGGCGCCTTCTACTAAATACCATATTTCTAAAACCATTCCTCATACTGCCAATAACTTAAACATAGTTTTAGAGGCTTTAGGATTGGAAGAATTGTGTAACGAAAGTTGGTCAATTGATAACTTTAATATTCAAACCGGAACCAATGCTACTGAGCCTGTTTTAACAAATGCTTGCAATGGAATTGGCAATACTTCAATTGCTTGGACTGGCGGTTCATTAAACAACGACACTACTTGTTATGTAGATGTAGCTCCTGACTCAACAACTGCATACACAGTAGCTATTGGTGGTTGTTCAAGCCAAACTTATAGCATTAATGTAAGTACCACTCCTGCCCCAGCATTTAGTTTAAATAATGGTGCTTGTAGCAAAACTGTAACATTTACCAATGACAATATTGAAGCTGGTGCAACTTATACTTGGAACTTTGGAGATAACTCACCAGAATATGTGGGCGAAACTGCTCCTGACCATGTATATACAAATGGAACTTATACTGTTACATTAACAGCTCAATTTGGCGCTAATTGCTCAAGAGCTATTACCAAAAACATCAGCATTTCTGATATTCCTACTGCTAGCTTTACTTTTGTTACAGGTGTAGGTTGTGGTAATAATGTACAGTTTACCAATACATCAACCATTCCAGCAGGTAGCACGGCTAGTTATTTATGGAGTTTTGGCGAAACCCCAACTCCTACTACATCAACAGAAAAAAATCCTTTGAAAAACTACGATAGCAATGGTTCATACGATGTTACCTTAACAGTAACTTCGGGTACTGGATGCTTTGCTAGTTCAACAGTAACAATAAATGCTATTTCAGCTTTAATTGGCAGCCAAGCCATTTTCAATGCAACTGTTGAAGGAAATTGTGGTAATAAATTAGTTACTGTAAATAATTCTACTGGAAGCAATAACCAATACTTATGGAACTTTGGTGACGGCAATACTTCAAGCGATGTAGCCCCTACTCATTATTATGTAGATGGTGGTGCTAAAACTGTTACCTTAACCATTGCAAATGGAATTGGTTGTGCTACTGTTGCTTCGCAAATTGTAAATATTTCTGATAACTCAGGTAGTTTTGGTCGTGTGGGAGTTGATTTCACAATCTCACCTTCGGCTACTCAAGTATTATTAGGTAATGATTTTGCATTTACACCTTCGTTTAACAATAGCAATACCAACAATCCTCCATTGTATTGTGCTGGCGCTCCTACTTGGACTTATGGCGATAATACTGGTTCTAACAATACTTATATTTATAGCAAAAAATATGCTGCAGCTGGCGTATATACCGTTAAAATTGTTCAAGCAACTACCAATACGGGTTGTTATGCTGAAGCAAGTAAAACTGTTACTTTATTACCTAATCCACTTATTGTTTCTAATAACCCAATTGAATTTAAAGACAATCAAGTTTTGATTTCTGAAAATGCTAAAACTGGTGTTAATAAATTAGAAAATACTTCGGCTGATATTTCAATGTATCCTAACCCTAACAAAGGTTCGTTTAAAGTTGAATTACACAACTTAAAAGTTAATAACGGACAATTGGTTATTGTAGATATGATTGGTAGAGAGATTTTTAAAACCAATTATAATGTAAAATCAAACAACGATATCATTGAAATTAACCTTTCTGGTGTTGCTGCTGGTACTTATAATTTGGTATTAAACTCAAATGGCATCACACAAGCTAGAAAATCGTTTGTGATCATTGCTGAATAAGCAATTGTAACATACTAATAAAAAATCCCGTTGCAGCATACTGTAACGGGATTTTTTTTGATTATTAAATTCATTGAATTAACTCTGTTGGGGCAAACAGTTTGGGCAGACCTAAATGTCTGCCCTCCCAATTTTATCTCCAGTCCTTATCAATCGAATGATTTTATAGCGCTTCAATCATAACTACTATTTCCTATTGATAATACTTGCTATTGGTTGAGCAGTTGGCATAATAATAAGCTCATTGATATTTACCCTAAATGGTCTATTCACACAAAACCAAATGGCTTCAGCAATATCGTTTGCTACCAAATTTTCAAAACCTTCATATACTTTCTTAGCTTTTTCTTCATCGCCATGAAAACGAACAATTGAAAACTCAGTTTCAACAGCACCTGGATGAATTGCTGTAACTTTAACACCAAAAGGGGCTAATTCGATGCGCATACCTTTGCTTAAAGCATCAACAGCATGTTTGGTAGCACAATATACATTTCCATTGGTATAAACCTCTTTACCTGCAATTGAACCAATATTGATAACATGTCCACTACCTTTATTTTTTAAAATTGGTAAAACGTATTTAGAAACATATAACAAACCTTTTACATTGGTATCTATCATAGCTTCCCAATCGTTCAAATCACCATCAAAAATAGGAGCTAAACCACTTGCCAAACCAGCATTATTAACCAGCACATCTATATTTTGCCATTCAGTTGGCAAACTTTCAATGGCACTTTTTACTTCATTATGATTACGCACATCAAAAATCAAACAATAACAATTTATGCCATATTGCAATTTTAAATTCTCAGCTAATTTTTCAATTCTATCTTTTCTACGGGCATTCAATATTAAACTATATCCATTTGCAGCTAAAATTTGTGCAGTGGCTTCGCCTATTCCTGCCGATGCTCCTGTAATAAATGCTATTTTGTTAATCATTTTTATGTATGTTTGGGCTGCAAATTAAACAATAACTAAATACAATTTATAAAAACACTATGGACGTATATTTGAATATCATGCTTCGCTCATTGGCTGTATACGTTTTTATTATTTTAGCCATTAGGCTGTTTGGTAAAAAAGAACTTTCGCAGCTTAGCATTACCGATTTGGTGTTAATTTTATTAATTAGTAATGCGGTGCAAAATGCCATGGTTGGCCCCGATTCATCTCTTTCAGGTGGATTAGTAGCCGCATTAACATTATTCCTATTGAATTATATAATTAAAATAGTATCATTTAAAAGTAAGTTATTCAGCAAAGTTTTAGAGGGCGAGCCAGTTATGTTGGTTTATAAAGGTTTTGTAAAACATAAAAACCTTCAAAATCAAAAAATAACACCAGAAGAATTAGAAGCTGTGGCCCGCGAACATGGGGTAAAAAGTATTAAAGATGCTGAGCTAATTATGCTTGAAAAAGATGGTAGCATTAGTGTAATATCTAAAGAGTTAAAAAACCAAACCATTCATAAGCGCAAACGCCTTAAAAAATATGGTGATAGAAGCATAGGATAAACCAAACTGCCCAAAATTGACGAAGGCTGCTTTAAAGATATAAAGCAGCCTTCTTTTTTAAGTTTTTAAATATTTTTTTTCATTGATAAAGGCAAATTGATTGCCAATGAATTATCGTTTTATTTTAACTAAAACTGGCTTTACATTTATACGGGTTTTCATTATTTGGTTAATTACCATAATTAACGAAATACTTGCTGCAATTGTTACGATGAAGGTTGTCATAGTTTTGTTTGTTTTATAATTAATTTATTGCAATCAATTAACCATAAATATAAATATATGATAATTAATATATTAATGTTTTTGGTTTATGGTAAATTATTCCAACTTGAAACACCTTTGTTTCAAAATGAAACTATTGCAATGTTGAATTATGAATTATGAATGTTAAATTACGTTTGCTGAGTGAAGTTCAATAGTTATAGGACGAAGCATGAACGATGAAGTTTAAATAACAAGTACTAAAAATATAAAAGGCTACTTTAAAATTAAAGTAGCCTTTTATATTAATAACTTAATAGCTATTATTTTTTACCCATATTGTTTAAATCAACACCACGGCTTTTTGCCATGTCTTCCAATTTTTGTTGGAATTTTGATTTAGTAACTGGTTTCTTTTTATTTTCTTGTAATTCGCTGTGTAGTTTCTTTTCATCCACAAAACTTTTAATAATTAATTGCTGTGCAATGGTTACTAAGTTACTTACAAAATAATAGTAATTTAAACCTGCAGCAAAACTATTTAAGGTAAATAAGAAAATAACTGGCATAAACATACCTAACCATTTCATTTGACCTGTAACACCTGTAGCTTGGTTATTATACATAGCATATGCCACCGATGAAATAGTCATTAACAAGGCAAATAAACTTACGTGGTCGCCATAAAATGGAATGGTAAATGGTAAGTTTAATACATTATCAAAGGTTGATAAATCTTCAGCCCAAAGGAAACTTTGTTGGCGTAACTCAAAAGCTGAAGGGAAAAACTGGAACATAGCAAATAAAATAGGCAATTGTAATAACACAGGAATACAACCACCAAATGGATTTACTCCTGCTTTTTTATACAACTTCATGTTTTCTTGCTGAATTTTGGTCATGTCGCCATCGTTTTTCTCTTTTATTTCATCCATTTCTGGTTTTAATAAACGCATTTTAGCAGCACTTAAATAGCTTTTGTAAACCAATGGTAATAAAGCTGTTTTAATTAATAGTGTTAATAAAAGGATGATGATACCAAAGCTACCAATATATTTACTTAAGAAATCAAACACATTAATTACAATGTATTTATTTACCCATCTAAAAATACCCCAACCTAAAGTTACAATGCGTTCTAACGAAATATCTAATTTCTCTAAAGTTTTATAATGGTTTGGACCATAATAAATTTTCATTGCAAAACTTTCGTTTCCGGTATGGTTGTAAGGAATGGTTAATTGAGAGCTAAATTGACGTAAGTTGGTTTTAGAAGGATCGTTTTTGGTTTCCAATACAGCATCGGTAAAGCCTTTATCAGCTATAATAGTTTGGTTAAAATACTGTTGCTTGTAACTTACCCAATGTACATTGCTAGTAATGTTTTCTTTATCTTCTTTACCTTCCGAAATTTTAGTAGGCTCATCATCTTTTATTCTATAAAAAATGGTTGAAACACGCTCTTCTGCTTCGCGGGTTTTTTCTTGTACTTTTAAGTTTACAACCCAATTTAAATCTAAACTAGTTTTATTACGTTGAATTACTTTTTCTAAACCTACTAAGTTTAAATTGTATTTCAACATATTGTTGTTATCGTCAAAAGCATATAATTGTTCAATGTATTGGTTATTGCCAATACTTACTTTCATGCTGATGCTTTTTTTATCATCGGCTAATGTTGGCGTAAAATACAAATCAGCAGTATTGATAATTTTGTTATCAACTGTCGAAAAATCAAACGATTGAATATTTTCAGCACCATCTAATAAAACTAAATCTTTCTTTTCGTAAGTTTTGTATTTTTTTAATTCTACACGGTAAATACGTCCACCTTTATTACTAACTGTAATTTTTAACTCATCGTTTTCAATGGTAGAAAACTGTTCAGTTCCTTTGGCATAAGCAGCAAAAGTTCCAAATGTTTGAGCAGCCATGTTCGAATCGTTGGCAGCAGTTAAAACTGCATTATTTTTAGCTGAATCAATAACTGTTTTAGCCAAACTGTCTTGTTGAACTTCAGCTATTTTTAAACTATCTTGTTGACGTTTGTAAGCTTCTATTTCTGCATCGCTAGGTTTTAAAAAGTAAGCCCAACCTACTAATAAGGCCAAAATTAGCGAAAAGCCAATAATCGTATTTCTATCTAACATATTTTTTTAAAAAGGATGCAAATGTAATAAGTTACCTTGTTTAATAACTTAATTTACATTGCAAAGCAAAATTATTAATTATTTTATTTTAAGTTATTTACCAATAAATTCAACGTTTAATGCATCTCCCCAAAGTTCTTCTACAGCATAAAACTCACGTTTTTCTGTTTGGAAAATATGTGCCACCACGTTAAAATAATCTAATAAAACCCACTCGTTATTTTCTAAACCTTCGCGGTGCCAAGGAGTTTCGCCTGTTAATTTTTTCACCTCTTCATCCACACTATGCGCAATAGCTTCTACTTGCTTATCGCTATCGGCATTACAAATTACAAAAAAATCGGAACTTGCACCACGTACATTGCGCATATCTAATATCTTAATATCTTGTGCTTTACGCTCAAACATTCCTTGAGCTACAGCCCAAGCCAAAAACTCGGTAGGGTCAGTTATTTTAGGTGTTTTTGCGGTTTCTTTTTTAGCAGTTACTGCTTTTGAACTCACTTTTTTGGCAGCTACTTTTTTGGCTACTTTCTTTGCAGCTACTTTTTTTGCTGGTTTTTTATCAATGCTCATCTTCTATTTATCTTATCTATATTGCGCGCCAAAAATAGCTTTTAAAAACGGTTTTAAAAATTTGTTCCCAATTCATTTTAAATATCATTTTATAAATCAGGTAAATTCTACCAATAATTATATTAAAAACCTGAATGTCGAAAATGGTTTGGTGGTTTATACTGCCCACCAAACGGCAGGAAGAGGCATGGCTAGTAATACTTGGGAAAGTGAACCCAATAAAAATTTGTTATGCAGTATTTTACTTGAATTTCATTTTGTAAAAATTGAACATCAGGCATATATAAACATGGCTATTAGCATTGCTTTACAAACAGTTATAAAAAACATTACTCAAAAAAACTGTTTTATAAAATGGCCAAACGATATTTATATTGAAAACAAAAAAATAGCCGGTATTTTAATTGAAAACGCCATTCAAGGAACTGTTTTAAAACAAACCATTGTTGGAATTGGGCTCAATGTAAACCAAATGATTTTCGAAAATAATAATGCCATTTCGCTAAAAAATATTTTAAATCATGAATTAGAGATAGAAGCCATTTTACAACAACTTACACATGAAATAAATATTGTATATCAAACACTTAAGCAAGGTAATTACAGCCAAATTTCAGAACAATACAACCAACTTTTGTACCGAAAAAACGAAATTTGCCAATTTATAGTCAACAACAAAATATGCCAAGGTACCATTGTAAATGTAAATAATTATGGTTTATTGCAGGTAATAATCGATAATAAATTGCAAGAATTTGCGCATAAAGAAATTGCTATGATAAATGTTGAATGTTGAATGTTGGATGTTGGATGTTGAATGTTGAATTATGGCTGCTGAGCGGAGTCCGATAACTATTGGACGAAGCATGAATTACACGGTTGCTGAGCGGAGCCGAAGCATGAATGTGAGTTGAGAGATGGGAAATGAGAGATGAGAGAGATGGGAATTGAGAATTGAAGCAAATACTTCGAACTGTGAACTTCGAACTATGAACTTCGAACTATGAACTATGAACTGTGAACTAAGAACTGTGAACTAAAAAAACGTGAAAAACATTTGTATTGATATAGGAAACACACAAACTAAGTTGGGCATTTTTGATGATTCAGAATTGCTTGAAACTATTTTGCTGCCTGAACTTACCACAGAGTTGTTGGAACCTATTTTAACCAAATACGAAATTACACATAGCATTGTAAGTAATGTAAACAATAATTTGGAATCTGTAACTCAGTTATTGCAACAAAAAACCAATTATTTGCCCTTTAATCATTTTACCAAACTACCTTTTATTAACCAATACCAAACACCACAAACACTTGGTTTAGACAGAATTGCACTTGCAGCAGCTGCTACCAATTTTGCCATGGAGCAAAATGTTTTAGTAATAAGTTTAGGTACTTGTGTAACCTTTGAGTTTTTGAACCGTAACTTAACCTACTTAGGCGGAGCTATTTCGCCAGGATTAAATATGCGATTACAAGCCATGAACCATTTTACTGCCAAATTACCTTTACTAAACTTTAATGAGCCAGCTCATTTTAATGGAAATACCACCGAAAGTTGCATGCAAAGTGGTGCTTTTTACGGCATTTTAGCCGAAATAAATGGCAGAATAGAATGGTATAAAAACCAATTTGGACCAACAGAAATACTATTAAGCGGTGGCGATTGTTTTTTGTTTGAAAAACACCTAAAAAATGCCTTATTTGCGCATCCTTATTTAACTTTATTCGGACTCAATAAAATATTAACATACAATGTATAAAGCCCCTGCTAGGCAATCAAATATATTAAACAACAAAATAAGCTTAAGTTTATTACTTTGTTTTTTATTCCAAAATTTTTACTCTAATGCTCAAAACCTTTCGCAAAGCCCGTACTCGTACTTTGGAGTTGGCGATTTACAATACTACGGCTCGGCCACTTTAGGTAATATGGGCCAAGTAAGCCAAGGTTTAAGACGTAAATACGATGTAAATAATTTAAATCCTGCATCGTACAGTTCGTTAGCGCAAACCAATATTGAAGCAGGTGCCATGCTTACCAATGGCACTTTAAAAAGTGGAAACAGCAGCATCAATGCTTCTTTATCTGGCTTATCGTACTTTACTTTGGGAACCAGTATTTATAAAAATGGAATTGGAATTGCTTTTGGTGCAGCACCATACTCGGCTTTAGGATACGATATTAGACGCAGTACTGCCATACAAACCGATACTGCTGGAATTATTAATGGAACTACTAGCCAAACAGGCGATGGCGGATTGAACAGAGCCTATATTGGTGTAGGAGCTAAACTTTTTAAACACCTTTCGGTAGGGGTTAATTTTGGTTATATTTTTGGACAAGTAAATTCAAAAATTATTCAAACCGTGCCAGTGGAATATTTTATGTTTAACTGGATTTCAGAACGCAAAGAAAACTTAAATGGTTTTGTAATTGATTATGGGGTACAAACCCATTTTGATAGCATTTATTTACCTTGGTATCGCACGGTAATTGATACCAATGGCTTTATGCATAAAAAATTTGTAAAAGGTCCTAAAATACCAATTGCTGTAAATGCTGGTTTAACTTTTAGTGCCGAAACCAAAGTGGATGCATCGCAAACCTATTCATTCAGAACACTTTCGAGAGGTGGAATTGACTACGCTAGAGACACCATTAAATCGGCAGAAAACCAAAATGGTTCAGTTACTATTCCTATGACTATTAAATATGGAATTGCTATTTCTAACAATACCAACTGGACTGTAGCTGCCGATTTTGGAACAACGGCTTGGAGCAGATACAATAGCTTTGGCGAAAACAAAGGACTACAAGATGCATGGTTTATGAGTGCAGGTGCATCGTGGTTGCCCGATGTAAAAGACGATTCAAGAAATTATTTTAAACGTTTAGAATACCGCATTGGCTACCGTACCGAAAAAACAAGTATTTTATTAAATAACCAAGAAGTGAATATCAATTCATATAGCTGCGGAATTGGCATACCAATTGCTGAGAGAGACAAGTACAGAAGATTTTCGCGCGTAAATGTTGGATTTGAATATTTAACCAGAGGTGCCAATACCTCGCTAGTTAACGAAACTTATTATAAATTTACGGTTGGGATTGTATTTTCTGATAAATGGTTTATTAAATACAAGTATGACTAATTCATTAGCTAAAAGCACACTTTTTGCAGTAATTGCTGTTTTATGTATTCAATCGTGTAAAAACGATAATATTGAAAAAATACAAGTACTTACTGCTGCCGATAATTTGCCCGTAGAAACAGGTACCAATATTTTATTAAATTATACCGATTCGGGTTTGGTTAAAGCCAAAGTGTTTGCGCCTACTCTCGAAAGATTTGATAACGATAAGAGTAATCAATCTATTATGAAGAAGGGAATTACAGCTTATTTTTACAATCCGCAGAAAAAAATTACCAGTTATATCAAATCAAAATACGCCATTCGCGATGACAGGGCAAGAACCATGACTGTTAAAAACGATGTAATAGTGGTAAATATTAAAGGCGATACCCTTAGAACCGAAACTTTAATTTGGGACGAAAAAACCAATAAAATTAATACCAACGATGCAGTTAAAATTACCACTCCCGATGAAATTATTTATGGTGATGGTTTAGAAAGCAATACAGAGTTTTCGCAATACAAAATATTTAAAATTAAAGGGATTATTAGTTTAAAAAAATAATGGATAAGTGGATTTTACGAAATTGGCTTGTAATGGCTGTTATTAGTTTATTAATTGGATTTTACATTTCCATTTTCGAAAATTTTGTAGAAGGAAAGGCTTACTTTTATTTTATTTTAGCCATTGTGTTTACTTATGTATGGTTAAAAAAACGTGGCAGTATTTAATTGTAAACAAATAAGTTATGTATAAAAAGCTGTTTTTATCTTCGTGTTTATTGTTAAACATATTATTTTGTGTTGCACAGCAAAAAAAACTTCCTAAAATAAGCTTTGAACGCAGTTATGTTATGCTCGATACCATTGCATACAATGTTCCAGTTACGGTTGAATTTGTTTTTAAAAACAAAGGTAAATCCGATTTACTCATTAAAAATATTATTACCAGTTGTGGTTGTGCCTCGGCTGAATATCCTAAAACTCCAATAAAAAAACGTAAAACGGGTATAATCAAAATTACTTACAATGCAGGCACCAAAGGTAGTTTTTATAAAACGTTATTAATTGAAAGCAATGCTGCCAATAGCCCCACTCCTATTGGTATTAAAGGTTTTGTTTTTTAGGTTTCTTCAGTTGATTGGTTAATTTAGTTGATTAAGTTAATTAGTTTATAAAAGTGCGGGAACAATTCCCTCACGCTTTTAGCGTGACTAGAAATTGTGCTTTAGCGAAGGGGTTGCAGGGGGATGTTTTGTTTTTTAAGTTGATTAAGTTAATCAGTTTATAAATCGTGCGGGAACGTAATCCTGATCACGCCTTAGCGTGAGAAGGAACTTTACGAATTTGCTAATGATTACGCAGAGTTTCCCACTCCTTGTCTTCGTTTTCATAGGGCTATTACCCTATGTTGGTTTATAACGCCCTTTCAGGGCTTACTATTGTATATTCAATATTCCTCAGCCATAATTATTTACTTAACTAAGATAACTGCCATGATGTTGACTTAAATCGTGCGGGAGCGTCATTGCGACCACGCCTTAGCGTGAGAAGCAATCTCAAGCGAGTATTTGTATTCAAAAGATTAAATTCAAAATCCAAAATTAACTTCGTCATGCCGGAGGCATCTTCTTGGCTTTAACTAATTGCTTTCCATTAACATTAACTTTGTCAACAACAAACGTCATAGCGATCACGCCTTAGCGTGAGAAGCAATCTCAAGCGAGTATTTGTATTCAAAAGATTAAA
>CAZGVO010000010.1:94704-103366 GCA_964529175.1 uncultured Bifidobacterium sp. | reverse complement strand
TGGCTTTAACTAATTGCTTTCCATTAACATTAACTTTGTCAACAACAAACGTCATTGCGATCACGCCTTAGTGTGAGAAGCAATCTCAAGCAATAAGAGGAGTAAGTTAATTAGTTGTAGCACATTTCGAACTAAGTACTGCTAACTAAAAACTAAAAAAACGCAAACTTCTTTTTACTTTTTGTTTGGGCACTTCGACTTCGCTCAGTGCAGGCTTCAGTAAAGCAAAAAGCCCACCACTAAATCCAAATTTCAATTTTTCTTTCGCACTACCCAACGCCACTCGGGCCAAAAAATTAAAATTTCGCGCATTTAGTGGACATCCACCCACTCCACTTATTCCGCTCCTTTTATTTTGGAGTTAATTGGTTGATTAAGTTTATTAGTTTATAAAAGTGCGGGAACAATTCCCTCACGCTTTTAGCGTGACTAGAAATTGTGCTTTAGCGAAGGGGTGCAGGGGGATGTTTTGTTTTGTTGATTAGTTAATTGAGTTGATAAATATTACATAACTTAGTACTTTGAACTTAGTACTTCGAACTAATTAAGCACTACCCAACGCCACTCGGGCCCAAAAATTAAAATTTCGCGCATTTAGTGGACATCCACCCACACCACTTATTCCGCTCCTTTTTATTTTTGAGTTGATTGGTTAATTAAGTTAATGGGGTTGATTAGTTAGTGTAGTTAATTAGTTGAATGAGTTAATTAATTGTAGCACATTTCGAACTAAGTACTGCTAACTAAAAACTAAATAAACGCAAACTTCTTTTTACTTTTTGTTTGGGCACTTCGACTTCGCTCAGTGCAGGCTTCAGTAAAGCAAAAAGCCCACCACTAAATCCAAATTTCAATTTTTCTTTCGCACTACCCAACGCCACTCGGGCCAAAAAATTAAAATTTCGCGCATTTAGTGGACATCCACCCACTCCACTTATTCCGCTCCTTTTATTTTGGAGTTAATTGGTTGATTAAGTTTATTAGTTTATAAAAGTGCGGGAACAATTCCCTCACGCTTTTAGCGTGACTAGAAATTATGCGCAAGAGAAGGGTACCGAAAGCTTTCGGTAAGGGGGATGTTTTGTTTTGTTGATTAGTTAATTGAGTTAATTAATTGTAGCGCATTTCAAACTAAGTACTAAGTACTAAAAACTAAGTACTAAGAACTTCGAACTGAATCACGCAGGCGTGAAAGAACTATCGTCTAAAAAACCTCACATATTTGAAAATACAACCCTGAGTTATTATTTAACCCAAAGGCATAATCTACTCTTATATTTGTGCGTTGCGTTTTATTGATATTAAACCTCAGTCCTGCGCCCATGTTGGGGTTAAAGTACTTTATTTCATCGTTAGGCTCGCTTAAGGTATTAACACCGGCAAATGCCACTCCACCAATAAACTTCCATAAATGCGCCCTTAGTTCGGCTTCGTAATGCAAAAACAATTTACCTCTATAACGTCCTTGCACATAACCCCTGGTGGTAAAAAGTCTTCCTGTTTGCGGCATTATCATATAAGGCACATCGCCAAGGGCTTGTTCTACCATTATTCTATTAGCAAAAACCAAGTTACGAGTAGTTTTAAATTGATGGTAATAACGCGCATCCAAACGCATGTTTATCCAATCTTGCGTGCTACCCAATGCTTTGGTATATGGATTAATGCCTATTTCTAAATATTTGCCCTTGTAGGCATTTTGAACATTATCGCGGCTATCAAAAATATAATGCACACCTATGGTAGAAGCAGTAAACTGTTTGGTGCCAATGGCATTGTTTTCAAAAAAACTCAAAGTATCTTTATCCGATTTTATATTCCAACAATTATAAAGGCGGTATTGCAATCCTAAAAAATGATGTGTTTTAAGCTTACGCAAAATTCTTTCCTCTAGTTCTATGGCTTGGTACGATACCTTTTCTTTATCAGTGGCTACATCGTTTTGGGTGTTTGAACCAAGCCCATACGTATTTTCGGGCCAGTTTAAATATTGGAGTTTACCTTGCCAAATCCAGCTTTCGTTATTGGTAAATATTTGGTGGTTAAACTGAGCAGCAAACTGTCCGTTTGTGGTATTAATTACATAAGCCTGTGCATTGCTAAAACGGGTAGTTTCTTTGGCCCCTAGCAAAAAATTTACATTGGTTAACACCCCATAGCCAAAACCAATAAATGGATCGCTAACCAATACCGGCAATAGCGAATAACTGAGCTTTTTGGTAGAATCAGCTTGGGCATTACCTTGCTTATAACCCATTAATAAGCACAAAATCAAACATACTGTTAAAATACTTTTTTTTGAGGCCATACTTAAAATAGTTACCCTACAAATAAATGCTTTTTAGTGAAATTTCAATGCTATAATGCAATTAACTTAAATAAATAAAAAATGCTGGCAAGCCAGCATTAGTGAATCACCCTTGAAAAGTCGCGAATTATCGCTGCAAATATATTTTTAGTTTAGTAAATAAAAAAAGGCAAGTTTAACAACTTGCCTTTATGCTTTAAACAGGATTCTTAGAGTTTACCCGCAAACTGGTAAAGCGGTGCAATGATAAAAATAAAAGTATTATTATTGGTTTCTACCCAAAAATTATTTAATAGTTTTTAATCTAAATGGCTATTTTCACAGCCCAAAGAATTTTGCCATTTAAGTATGAAACTAATAGTACAAACACCACAAAAAGCATTAAAAGCATTTATTAAGCAAAGGCCGTTGCGCAGCGAAATAGATAAATTTAAGGTGAATTTGATTGCTATTTTAGATAAAATAAACACTATTGAAAACCTACCTAACGATGAAACTGAAGAGCACTTAAAAAATAATGTGCGCGATTTTTTATTAGATACCTATTACAAAGAAACCAACGAAATAAACACCAAGGATAAAAAAGACTTAGTAATATACCTTGGTACTAAAACCGATAGCCCTGTAGGGGTAATAATTGAAGCCAAACGACCATCGAACGAAAAGGAAATGGTAACGCCTACCAAGGCAAATAGTAAAGCACTTTGGGAACTAATACTGTATTATTTTGATGAACGTTTAAAAGCCAATAATGCCGAACTAAAACAACTTATTATTACCAATATAAACCAATGGTATATAATAGATGCCAATTATTTTGATAAACACATTTACCGCAATAGCCAAATAAAAAAGCTATACGAGTTAAAGCAAACAGATAAAAAAGACAATACTTGGTTTTATGAAGAAATAAACAAAACACTTACTGCTTTAAATTTAGAAATACCCTGCGTAGGTTTTGATATAAGGAATTACAGTAAAGTACTAAGAAATGCTGATAAAGATGATGACAGGGAGTTGATAGCTTTATACAAAATACTTTCGCCACAGCATTTATTAAAACAAGTAACGCCTAACGATAGCAACTCACTTAGCCCTGCTTTTTATAAAGAATTATTGCACATAATTGGGCTTGAAGAAGCTAAAGAAGGTGGCAAAAACATAATAAGGCGCAAACTTACCGAAAGAAATGAAGCCTCCTTGATAGAGGCTACCATTGAGGCTTTAAATACTGAGGATATTTGGCACCGCATACCCGATTTAAGTATTTATGGTGCTAATAAAGAAGAACGCACTTTTAACATAGCGCTTGAACTGTGTATTACTTGGATTAACCGCATCTTATTTTTAAAACTACTAGAAGGCCAATTAATAAATTACCATAAAGGCAATAAGGCTTACCAGTTTTTAAATACCGAAACCATTCATGATTACGATGAATTGTTTAAACTTTTTCATAGGGTATTGGCAGTAAATATAGCTGATAGAAGCGATAGCCTAAAAATAAAATACAGCAAAGTACCATACTTAAACAGTTCGCTTTTTGAAATAAGCGAGCTAGAAGACCAAACCATAAAAGTAAACTCGTTAGATAACTCGGCTTTACTGGAGTTACTGCCTACTACGGTACTTAAAACCACCAAAAAGCAAACACCTAAATTACCTACTTTACAGTATTTACAGGAGTTTTTAGATGCTTATAACTTTGCTAGCGAAGGCGAGGAAGATATACAAGAAGACAATAAAACCATTATTACAGCTTCGGTATTGGGTAAGGTTTTTGAAAAAATAAATGGTTATAAAGATGGTTCGGTATTTACCCCTTCGTTTATTACCATGTATATGTGCCGCAAAAGCATTAGGCTGGCTGTGGTACAAAAGTTTAAAGATTATTTTGCTGCCAATAACCCCAATATTACTGCCATTAATTCCATTGAGGATATATATGAATTAATAGGCCGATATATAAGTTTTGAAGAAGCCAACAAAATAATAAACTCCCTTAAAATATGCGACCCTGCTGTGGGTTCGGGACACTTTTTGGTATCGGCTTTAAACGAAATTATAGTTATAAAAAGCGAGCTAAACATACTGCTAGATGAGGAAGGCAAAACCCTGCGCGATTACGAAATAGAAATAATAAACGATGAGCTGATAATTACCGATGAAAACGGAAAACTATTTGCCTATAACCCCGAAAACAAAGAAAGCAATAGGGTACAAAAAACACTTTTTCAAGAAAAACAAACCATTATAGAAAACTGCCTTTTTGGAGTAGATATAAACCCAAACTCGGTAAAAATATGTAGGCTTAGGCTTTGGATAGAGTTATTGAAAAATGCTTATTATAAACCATCAATTGCCGTTGACTTAAGTCAACGGCAATTGATGGAACTAGAAACCTTACCCAACATAGACATAAACATAAAATGCGGAAATAGTTTAATAAGTCGTTTTGCGCTAGATGCTGATTTGAGCAAGGCCTTAAAAAGCATAAAGTACGATATAAATGCTTACCGAGGTTTTGTACATAGTTACAAAAACGAAAAAAGCCGCGAAGCCAAACGTGGACTTATAAAAATTATAGATGGTATAAAGCAAGACTTTAGAACCGAAATTTCGAAATTTGACCCTAAGCAACTTAAACTAAACAAGGCAAGTGGCGAGCTACTTACTTTACTGAGCCAAACTACTTTATTAGAACTAAGTGCTAAAGACAAAAAACTTAAAAAAGAAAAACAAAAAAAGCTAGAAACCGATATTGAAAAACTAACCAAAGAGATAGAAGAAATAAAAAGCAATGCCATTTATAAAAATGCTTTTGAATGGCGGTTTGAGTTTCCGGAGGTGCTAGACGATAAAGGTGTTTTTGTTGGTTTTGATTTGGTGGTAGGAAATCCACCATATATTCAACTACAAAGTATGGGTAAAGATGCTGATGCTTTGGAAGCATTAAACTATAAAACTTATTCAAGAACTGGCGATATTTATTCATTGTTTTACGAAAAAGGGAATGAGGTTTTAAGGACAAATGGCGTATTGTCATTTATTACATCTAATAAATGGATGAGAGCTGATTATGGTTTAAACACTAGAAATTATATTGTTGAGCAAACAAATCCAGTATTATTAATTGATTTTGGTATGTTATTGGTATTTGATAATGCAACAGTATTGAGTAATATCCTTTCTTTTACAAAAGGAAAGAATGAAAATAATTTACTAGCAGCTAGAACTCCAAATGACTATGATTTAAAGGCTGATTTAAATAGCTTTTTTAACGAAAATAATGTAAGAACGCCTGTTTCAAAAGATGCATGGATTATTCAATCTAAATCTATTCAAAACATAAAAGGGAAAATAGAGAAAGCTGGTGTAAAACTTAAAGATTGGAACATAAAAATTAATAGAGGTATTTTAACAGGTTATAATGAAGCTTTTATTATAGACGAGCAAACAAAAAATGAGCTAATAGCAGAAGACGAAAAGTGTATAAATATCATAAAACCTATTTTAAGAGGACAAGACATAAAAGCTTGGAAACCGGAATTTAATAACCTTTACGTAATTGCAACTTTTCCTAGTTGTGAAATTAATATTGAAGAATATAAACCAATAAAAAAACATTTGCTAAAATTTGGTATTGAGAGATTAGAGCAATCTGGAAAACCCGGAGCAAGAAAAAAAACTACTAACAAATGGTTTGAAACTCAGGATTCAATCAAATATTATGAGGATTTTGAAAAGCCTAAAATTATTTATCCAAACATGACAAAGTTTTTGCCATTTGTATACGATGAGAGTAAATTTATTACAAACCAAAAATGTTTTATAATTACCACAGAAGATAACAGTTTAAAATATTTAACAGCATTCTTAAACTCTAAAATATTTAAGTTTTGTTTTAAAGATAATTTTCCAGAATTATTGGGTAATACTTTTGAATTAAGTAAAGTGTTTTTCGAGCAAATACCAGTTAAACAACTTTCAGAAACAGGGCAACAACCTTTTATAACCCTTGTTGACCAAATAATAGCAGCCAAGCAGCAAAACCAAGATACCAAAACCCTAGAGAAAGCAATAGACCAAATGGTATATAAACTTTACGAACTAACCGATGAAGAAATTAAAATAGTGGAGGGGGAATAATACGGTATTTAGACCTGACAGGTTTTTAAAACCTGTCAGGTCTTGGTATCCCAAACGTATTCCGAATAATATATAAGGATTGGGTAGTAAATTTTAGAGAAGAAAAATAATAGATAAAAATTAATACAGCCTATGAAAATACGCTACTGGAACAGTATAGAAATAAATAAAGAAGAAACCATTGCTTTTGAGCAATATTTAAAAACTATAACTCGCGGTTTACAGTTTACTACTCATCAGGTTATTGTTTATAAAACCACAGAAGTAAATACAGAAACTATTACTTACTATATAGCTGAGGAAATAGAATATTTGCAGGCGTTTATTAAACACAGGTACCCTCAAATAAGGCCTAGTAATGCACCTGACTCTAATAAAATTACTGAGCTGAAATTTAAAAAGTAATCCTATTTTACCCCTTAATGAAAAACAAATACATACTTACCACCAAAAAGTATAAAGTAGATACTCCAATGGGTAATTACAACTTATTTATATCAAAATACATAAGCCAAATATATGTAGGCACCATTATTTACAATACCTTTAATGACGAAAAGAGTGTAATGGTAAATGAGCCAGTATTTAATATAGGTTTAGAAAATTTTGCCAGCCTTAATGAAACAGATTTATGGAACCAAATAAACGATTGGTTAAAAGATTTAACAAACGATAAGTTTTACATAGAAGAATTAAAATAAAAAACTTCCATAAGGCTGAAAGTTATATTCTTTTTCATCTAAAAATTCTCCTGACACCGTCAGCACCTAATTATGGAATACAAAAATGTGTGCTGACACCGTCAGCGCACTTATTTTTTAAATTATTTCCTCGCTGACACCGTCAGCACCAACTTATGCAACACAAATATGCGTGGCGACACCGTCAGCACGCATATTTTTATAATTATATGCTCGCTGACACCGTCAGCAGCATTTTATTGCCAAATTTAAGCCATTTAAACAGCTAAATTCTAGGCAGTTGAAATTTAACATAAGTTTTTTTACGTCTGATAAGCATTTTTGTCATCATTGTTTGTAAAGTTATAATCAAGTTAATAAAATAAAAATAATGGCATTGCGTTTGCTATAATTGAGTTTTAATTTAAAATATGAAAACAATACCAAAATTAATCAATTACCGCAATGTAGCATTCATTGCTTTTTTAAAAGATACTAGAACCATAGTATCGAAATTTAACGCCAAAACCTTAAAATTAGATGATGCTTTGGCTAAAGTAAGTGCTGATATAGCAGCTATGGACGAAGTATTTGGAACGGCCAAAGGCAGTGCCAGTACCGAAACCATAGAAACCATAGATGCTAGGCGTGATGCTGCTTTAGCCGGAATTACAATGGTGGCTGATGCCTACACCAAGTATTTTGAAGAAACACCACAAAATGCGGGTAAACTTATTCAAAGCACCATTGGAAATTATGGAAGACGCATTCACTCACTTAACTACCTAGCCGAAACTGAAGTAATACGCAGTTTGGTTAACGATTTTGAAACCAAAACAGAGGTAGCCGGTGCATTGGGTTTATTAAACTTAAACGATTGGGTGGCAGAATTAAGAGCAGCTAACGAGGAGTTTAATACCGTGTTTTTAAGCCGCAATACCGAGTTAGCCGAACAGCCTGATTTAAATATTTATAGTTTAAGAGCACCTGCTTACCAAAACTTTGATGCTTTAATAGCATTGGTAAATGCTTATAATACCATTACCCCAAATGCCGATTATAAGAAAATACTAGACGAAATGGAAGAATTGGTTGTAAAATACAATGCTACCATACCAACTCCCAAACCTAGACCTAAAAAAACTGAAACGCCAGTAACTCCTGAAACTAAGTAAATAAAAAAGCCTCCATTAGGAGGCTTTTTTGTTGGCTTATATGCCGTTAGTAAAATTTACTGAAAACGGTTGGTTAAAACACCAAAGGCAAATCAATCAGTAAGTATTGCCCCTATGGGGCTTTTGTTTATTTAGTTCAAAGTACTTAGTTCTTAGTTCGAAATGTGCTACAACTAATTAACTTATTCAACTTACAGACTATATCATATTTTAGACAAAAGAGTAGATAAGTATCGCCCCTATGGGGCTTTTGTTTATTTAGTTCAAAGTACTTAGTTCTTAGTACAAAGTTCTTAGTACTTAGTTCTTAGTTCGAAATGTGCTACAACTAATTAACTTATTCAACTTAC
>CAZGVO010000010.1:0-94604 GCA_964529175.1 uncultured Bifidobacterium sp. | reverse complement strand
AGACTATATCATATTTTAGACAAAAGAGTAGATAAGTATTGCCCCTATGGGGCTTTTGTTTATTTAGTGCAAAGTACTTAGTATTTATGATTTAGTTAATTATCAAAAATAAGTAAATCATAGCTCAAACATATTTGGATAAAGTACACCTCACAAATTTATGCAAGCCCTGAAAGGGCGTTATAAACTAACATAGGGTAATAGCCCTATGAAAACCAAGATAATGAGCGGGAAACTCTGCGATATCAGCTTCCGACACATCGGAAAGCGGGAACCTTTTGTATAAACTATAAACTCGTAAAGTTCCTTCTCACGCTAAGGCGTAATCAGGATGACGTTCCCGCACTTTTACAAAACATCATGTCAATCTTCCTAATCTAAAAAAATCGTGTTCAGACAGGCATTTCTAAACATTCCCCTTGCCGAAAGGTTCCACCATACAAAGGCAGTAATACTAAAAGCAAAAGGCCACGCCTTAAAACTATAAGGGTGGCTTTTTTTTATTATAAAATAAAACAAACACTTTGTTTTACCATGAGCCTGTTTCTTTGGGGCTGTTAATAATAGCATCAAATTCAGTTTGTGAAATATACTGTGGTGCATAAGTGCCATTAGCCGATAGTATTTGACTGTAAAATGAACGCAAATGATTTCGACTGCCTTTCATTAAGTTTTGATACACAAATAATACATCTTGATTATCAGCATATTTTACCCATTCAGTTAAATCGTATAAATCTAAATCTTCAATAGTGGCACCTACTTTAAAAGCATCTAAACTTGATGTAAGCCCTGTATTTACCAATTGATTATACAAAACCTGCAATGTGGAGTCTTTAAACACTCCTACAGGACTTGCATCAGCAGGATCGGTTAATTGGTATTTTTGCAATAAAGTAAGTACTGCATTGGTATGGCTTTGTTCGCTAGCTGCTATATTGGTAAAAATATTAACTCCCCATTTGTTATAAAGCGTTATGTAAACATCGTGTGCCAGTTTTTCTTCCTCGCGCATGGTAAGTAAGCTTTGGGTTTCTTTATCGTTTAATACTTCTTTAGGTAATGCATTAATTTGAGCAGTAATATCGTTATTGCCTTTATTGCTATTTTCCTTTGAACAACTAGCTAGTATAGCTATTGTAAAAAGCGAGATGATGATTGACTTTTTCATATTAATTATGTTGTTAGTGTTTAATTATTATTTTTTGTGTGGCTTTTTCGTAAGGTGTTTCTATGGTTAAAAAATAGGTACCTTCATTCTCCCCATTTTTAAGTTCATATCGGTATTGGTTTGCCCCAATAGCAGGATTAGTAATTATTTGTTGATCCATTATTTTTCCTTCCATATTATACAAGCTTACTTTTACTTCGGCTATTTTAGCCATATTAAAGTTTACGGTAAATATTCCTTTATTAGGATTAGGAAAAACCTGCATTTTTAGGGTGCCAATACTTTGGCTGTTTAATTGAGGTATGCCAGTAACTGCATTTTTAATTACAAATACTTTAAATATTTGGCTGCTAGCACTGCTTTCTGCACCAGTATTTGTATTAAAAATATTAGGCGCATTGCTCATTATTCCACCAAATATGTATCCTACTAAAGTGGTGTCGGTAGTTAAATCATCAAGTTTAATTACATCGTTTTTATAATGTGGAACATTTTCTATTGGTATAAACTCAGCGCCAGCACCAAGCAATGCCGGCATTTCAATTGGTAATTTGTATTCGGCCATGGTTCCATTTGCCTTGCGAGTTACCAAGGCTATGGTTTTTACAAATGGTACATTATTGTCTTGTACTAAAGTTCCTAAACTATCAAAATACTGCGCAATGCCTCCAAAAAACACATTGTTCATTTCATTATTTTTAGCTGAATACATAGGCAACGTTGCGCAGTGGTAATGATTATAGTATTGCTGAAAGTTATTGTTTACAGTATGGGATACACTATCTACATTAACTGCATTTAAAAATGGCAAATTAACAGTTGGTTGAAAAACTCCTGAAAAAATGGTAACTCCTTCGGCCCCATTAGGCAAAATTTGAGGAACTGCATTGTAATCGCGTCTGTGTAAGTTTACAGCATCGGTTATAGGGGTTAAATGGTGAATAGTTATGGTATTTCCATTATCGGTTAAATTAAACTTGCGAATGGCATTGGTATAAACTTGCGTATAAGTTGGGTTTCCCATTGGGTTATAGTTACCATCAAACCTATTTCCCGCCAGTAAATAATAGGTGTTGTTTATTTTTTTTAAATGTCCACCAGTAACAGCAAACAGTTCATCCGTAACTTGTCTAAAATAGCTTTTAACAGAACTACCATTTATTACTGCATTAATTACCTCCGG
This sequence comes from uncultured Bifidobacterium sp., assembly GCA_964529175.1. Taxonomy (GTDB): domain Bacteria; phylum Bacteroidota; class Bacteroidia; order UKL13-3; family UKL13-3; genus JAAFJM01. The sequence continues at coordinate 92,250 of CAZGVO010000010.1, read as the reverse complement.
AACATTAACAGCTATAAGGCTTGCAAAAGTTTTTCTACTAGCTGTAGCAGCGTTATAACCATATCCACCTATTAAATACAAATAATCGTTTTCTTGATGAAATTGAATATTGGTTGAGCTCAATTGCTCTTGTAGGCCAACAGTAAGTTCAGTTAACGATGCAGTCCACTTTTGTTTGCTTATTGGGTCAATAACTATAATTTGGTTATTATTTCCTGCAATATCAAACGAAGCAAAAGGCTGCCTTCTGTGCAATCCATCTAATCTTCCACCTAAAATAAGCCATTTACCATTATGTTGGCTAATAGCATAGGCTTGTAATCCTCCTAAACCTTCAATTGAAAAAGATGTTAACTGTATTCCAAATGTTCCATTTTGAGCTATAATCTTATAGCAGCCCAACAGTAAAAAAATAATCAGTATATTGGTTTTGAGTTTCATATAGTTAGTGGTTATTAAACACTAACAAATGTGCCTCATTACTTATAAAAGATTTGCTACTTTTGTTACATAACCAATAACATATTGTCTATGAATATATAATATACTTACTATTAACTACTTAACCATTACATACTTTTTACCTTTAACTGTTACAGAAGGTATTTTGTGTGTTTGGTCAAAGGCATTGTCTATAGGTAATAGCTGTTTCCATAATCCTACCGAAGCGTTGGTAACATTGCTATCAATAGCAGCTTGGGTTAGTTTAAATGGAAAAATAAACACATTTACATAGGCTTGTTTTTGGGTAAATGCAGCTTCCATCAGTGTCCAAATTTCTTCTATAATGGGGTTTGTCATGGCAAAACAACCAATAGAAACACAACTACCATGCACCATGATATGACTTCCGGTATAACCGTTGGCTTTATCAAAAGCATTAGGGTAACCAATATTAAACGATAAATGATAACTGCTATAAGGATTCATTTGCTGCGGAAAAACCTTATAAATGCCTTCAGGAGCTTGTCCATCGCCCGTTTTGGTTTTAGTACCTAAGGTGCCAGAGTAATAACAAATGGCATACGTTTTAAACAATACAAACTGATTGTTTTGTTTAACCCATACCTGTAGTTCGTTACTTTGTTTGTAAATTCTTATAAACACTGCACTACCCCATTTTAACTTTTTTTCGGCAAATTGTTGCTTTAATGCAACTTCGTTTTGCGCATAAGCAGCAACCGATGTTTTGCTAGTAGGCACCTGCGCCATCAGCACATTTCCAAAAAGGAATAAGCAGAATAGGATAATGGATTTCAAATTTTTTAATTTATTGATTATTTTCACGCTTCGCGTGATTGTTATATTGTTGTATTGTTAATATGCTTTGCGTAATTGTTTAATTGTTTTCAATCACTGAACTAATTGAAAATTTGCTTATTGCTAATTGCATATTGAACATTCATAATTTAGCATTCGTAATTCATGCTTCGTCCGATAGCTATCGGACAAGCTCAGCAACCATAATTCAACATGCAAAATTCAACATTCCTACCGTTCTCTTTTCATCAACATAAAACCACCTTGCGTTTCTATCCAATGCATTTGAGGGTTGGTATGGTTTTGAGTATCGTTTACATGCAATAAAAAATAAACTGGCTTATCTATTTTTCCTGCTTTAAGCCAATTGTTATCTCTAGCTGAATCGTTGGTATAAGGTTTTACATTTCCATAAAAATAATGCGCATAACTCTTGTAACCTAAAGTGGTAATATAACAATCTTCGTGGCTAATTTTTTGCAACATATCAATGGCAGGACCTTGACTGTACTGCTCTATTTTAGGCACCACCCACATTAAATATACAGGTAAAAACAACGATATAAAAACCAATAAAGTGTAAAAACCTTTTTGCAACTCGTTGCGCCATAAATAAAATACAGCAATGCTGGTAATGGATAAAAATATAAAACCCATTATAAACTCCAAACCTTGCCAATTGGCGTTTATGCTTAAACTAGCTACTGCAAAATCATCGTCAATAAATGGAATAATGCTTTCTTTAAACATATCAATTAAAGGCAATACGCCTAAGGCTATGCTTAATATTAAACCAAAAATATACACTGAAATTAATTTCCATTTTTCAATGGCTTTTTTATCGAACACATAATTATAAATGGTATGCGCAGCAATAAAACTTAAAGGTAAGTAACAAGCCGATGAGTAATGCACTATTTTAGTTTTTACTATGCTAAACAAAATCAATACCACCCAAAACAGTATTTGACTCCATTTAAAAAACTGTATTTGCACTTCGTTATCGTGCGCAAATTTGCGTTTGAACAATGCATTTAAAGCAAAAATAGAAATAGGAAAACAACCCAATAACAACACTATAGGATGGTACCAAAATGGTTGTCCATGGCCTGCAACAGGATTTTTAAATAAATCAATTTGGTATAAAATAAACTCTAATAAAAAGGTTGGTCCATTTTTTATTACCTCTAGTCCAAACCAAGTAGCACTAACCAATAAAGCAGTTACAGCGCAAATAATAATATGCTTAAAAGTAAAAAATGGTTTGAATTTATGCAGCGCTAAATACACCAATACACAAAGCAAACACACCAATAATGCCGCAGGGCCTTTGGTAATAATGGCTGCACCAATAAACAAACCAGCATAAAGGGCATTTAAATTCTTTTTCTTAACATCATTGCCGGTGGCAATTAAAAAAAATTGATAAACCGTTCCTGAAATAAATAAATTATAAATGGGATCAATGATTCCGCTTTTATAATACAAATGAGGCGTAAAACTGCCTGTAATACAAAGTACCCAAATCCAAGCTAATTTGGTATCGAAATACTTTTTGCCTAAATAAAATACAATATTTAAAACCAACACACCAACCAAAGCATTTGGCAAACGCGCAGCAAACTCATTGATGCCAAATATTTTAAAACTGATGGTTTGTAACCAAAAAAACAAAGGTGGTTTTTCCCAAAATGGCTGAAAATTAATTTGAACTTGCTGGTAATTGCCAGTTAACAGCATTTCGCGGGCATTTTCGGCAAAGTTTATTTCGTCCCAATCAAAAAGGTGTACATTACCCAAAAAAGGAATAAATAGCATAACAGCCCAAAGTGTTACAAACCAATAAGGATATTTAGCAATAAGGTTTTTAATCATAGTAAACTATTTAGTGGTTTTGCTTTTTTGTTCAATAATAAACCAATAACAAACCAAAGCGCAGAAAAAGCCAATTAATGAACCAACAACAGTATCGCGTAAAAAGTGTTGTAGTAAGTAAATACGCGAAAAAGCAACAGCCACCGCACAAAATAAAAAGAACAACTGTTGCCAAGGTTTTTTGTAAAACAATGCCAAACAAGTAAAAATAGCAAAAGCAAAAGTGGTGTGTCCTGATGGAAAACTATTGTATTGCAAAACCTCCACACCTTCTACAAAATTAAGCTTATAATCTTTAAGCAATAACGAAGGGCGCAAAGCATTGTCAAAAACAAAGTGCTTATTAAATTGGGTAATTAAAGTACTTATTATACCAACTATACTGGCTGTTATACCCCATTTTTTATTGCTAATTAACAAATAAATACAAATAGGAATACCAAACCAAGCTTCACCAAAATGAGTGGTAAATTTAAATATTGAATCTAAAACAGGGTAATGTAATTGATTTATACTGAGGGTAACTGTTTCGCTATTTGATAATAATAAAAACAATGAAGCCGTAGCTAGTACTATAAAATAAGCAATTATAAACCAACTATTTTGTTTAATGAATTCTTTCAATGTTTAATCGTAATTTCAGTAAACAAAAATGCAACTTCTTTTTGGAAGTTGCATTTTAATTTTTTTATTTTTTCTCAGATAAATATTATTGGCAGCTAAACTTAATTTTAGGCTGCGAATCGCTTCTATCTTTAGGGCCGGTATAAACCTTGCGCCTTACAATTAACTCAATTTGAGTAATTACCTCTTTGTTAGATGTAATATTAAAAATTTTGTTGGGAATCATTGATAAACGATAATTACCGTTTACATCTCTCACCATTCTTAAATTATCGTTTTGGTCAAGTGCAAAAAAAGTACTTGGTGCATATGTTCTAACCACCGCTGTAGCTGTATCTTTAATAGTAGCATTAACCCACATGTATAACTCTTCAGAAGCAGCTAAGTTTTTCATTGAATCGTTAGCTTCTTTGGTGTTATCGTAAATTAAATTAATTACTTCGTTTTGAATCATACTGCTTGGCAAAGCATACATTGAGCCTCTATCCGTTTTAGGAGGTTCAATGGTAAAAACTAAATCTTCTGTTTTTATATCAGGATCGCCATATCCGCCACCATCTTTAGGTTTTACTAAAAGAGAAATCCCACTTTTGTAAATATCTGCTGCAGTTACTTCGTAAAACTGTGTTGGAGTCATTTCAAAATACCAAACAAAAGGACCTTTTGAAGCATCATTGGTCATCATCAAAGCATCGTTTGAGTTTTTCCAAGCTTTTTCACCAGTTCCATTAACCAATGGATGTCCAACTGGATGTTCTTTTGGGTTCCATGTCCAAATATAAAATGGGCCATTAGGCGCATTATCTTTACAGCTAGTATTAGTTGTTTTACTTAAATCAACATAAATTCTAATTGGTTTAGTAACGTCTGGATTTTCAGGTTCTATCCAATTGGCCTGTCCAAATGATTTAGCTGTAATTAAGCTAAACATTACCATAAATGTTATTATACGTTTCATTTCTTTTTCTCCTTTATGTTATTTTCTTTCAAACTCTAATACATACGAAAACTTTAACTCGCCACCGCAATAAACCGATTTGCGTAGCTTTAAAACAGAATCAACTGTTCTAATAGGGCCACCTAATGGTAGTTCAAATGCAGTTCCACCATCTGGAACAAACTGAATGGTTGTTGGAAATTCATCGTTATCAAAATTCCAAGTTCCTGTTGGATTTTGAAAGAAATTAATTAATAAATTAGTAGTATCAACAGTATATTTTCTAATACCTGCCACTGTTTCAAATTTAATATTTGGTAATACATTAACCGGATTTTTGGTAAATACATCTCCCATTTTTACCGTTTCTTTGGTTAAAGATAACTCATCAACCATAGAACAACTTGTTAGTTTCCAAGTAGCTTGTAAACCATCAACTTTACTTGATGGAGCGCCTATATCTTTTATTTCTTTTTTACAGGCCATAAAACCTATAAATATACTTGCTATTATTATAGCTTTCATGCTTTTAGCTTGATTTATAATTTTCATTTTATTTATTGATTTAATTAGTTACAAGTTTGTGCTGGATTTTGAGAAAAACCAATTGTAACCTCGGTTTGAGGATATGCAAAAATTAACCCATTGCAATTAAAAGCTGCATTGCGCATGGTGTTTGGAGTTTGAATTTCGCCATTTGCACCAATTCTTTTAAATGTTTGAATTCTATCGCCTTCTAATAAAAACTCTCTTCTTCTTTCTTCTCTAACTCTAAATTTAATTACTTCGGGTAATTCAGAACCAGATAATACTTTTGATGTAGCATCGGTATATGAACGGTTAATAATTTTATTTACATCGTTGGCAGCCGTTGAAAGGTTTTGGTTAGTAATTGCCAAAGCTTCTGCTCTCATTAAATACATATCGGTTAATAATAAATATGGCACATCAAAATAATCAAAGTTAAACTTCATAGATCCATAAACTTCTTCTGGTTTACCCTTATTAATTACTTTAATCAAACCAATTCTTTTATCAGCAGTGTCTTGCATCATGTATTTATAAGCCAATGATGATATTTGTAAATTTGGAACAGCCACATTATCGCTTCTGTAATTACCAGTATAACCAGCAGCTCTATTATCTCCTGTTCCTGTACTTACAAATTGGAACAAATACTCACTGCTAAAGCTTGCATTATCAAAATGGTTTAAGCTATCGCTCAATTTATATTTTGTGCTAGCTAATAAATCATTTAACACATCAATTGCTTTTTGGTATTGATTGCTTTGGAAATAAACTTTAGCTAAAAGTGCTTTGGCAGCATCTTTATCAGCATACACTTTTTTGGTGGTATTTGCCGGATGATTTTCAGGTAACAAAGCTATAGCCGAAATTAAGTCTTCAGCTATATAACCATAAGTTTCAGCTATTGAGCTTCTTAACACAGGGTCAATAGTTACTTTTTTTCTTAATGGAATACCTGATTGTGCAGCATTGGCATCTACTAAAGGAGATGTTCCCATTGGGTGTGCATATAATTTTGCAATTTCAAAATGCGATAAAGCTCTAATAAACTTAATTTCACCTTCTAAAGTGCTTTTTTCAACTGCCGTTAAATCATTAAATTTTTGAATATAATCAAGGCAAGTATTTGCTCTGAATACACAACGGTAAATACCTCTAAAGTTATCGTTAGAAGTACTATTAAAAGCAATTACACCTCTGGTGTACATTTCACGTCTATCGCCTGTAATATTATAATCAGCTAACTCATCGCTTAGTAAATCATTATAAATTTGAGCGCTTCCATTTAATCTATTAGCTAATGCATCGTAAGTTGAGTTAACAATACGTTTTACATCTTGTCCGCTAGTAACAGCTTCATCTTCTAATAAAAAACCTTCTGGTTTAATTTCAGTCCATTTGGTACACGAAGCTAAAACTAATAATAAACTAAATACTGTAATAATTCTATATGTCTTTTTCATTTTCTAATTTCCTTTCTAATTAAAACCCAACATTTATTTGAAACGAATAAGTACGCTCTTGAGGAGGAGTTAAATAAGTAATATTTGGACTCATGTTTCTATCTGTTGCGTTTTCAAAATCTCTAGCTATTTCAGGATCTAAGCCTGGATATTTGGTAACAGTTAATAAATTGGTAGCAATAATTGCCATACGAACTGAACGGCAGTATTTCAATTTTTTAATTGCTTTTGGTTGTAAATTATAAGCTAAAGTAATGTTACGTAATCTAGCAAAAGAAGCATCATGTAAGAATTGAGTAGTGTTAATCCAAACTGTGTTTGAACCATAGTTAGCTTCGTTTAAAGTTAAGCGAGCAAATTGAGCATTATCGCCCGGTTTTTGCCATCTGTCAAATAAATCAGTTCTCATATTCCAATCGGAAACTACGCCTAATTGGCGTTTAGCTGACGACTCATAAATATTACCACCAATTACAAAGTTGATTAACACACTTAAATCAAAACCTTTGTAAGAGAAAGTATTGGTTAATCCTCCCGAAGCATCAGGTAATACACTTCCAACTCCTACCCTGTTATTAATATCCCATTTGCTTGTTGGATTTCCATTTAAATCCAAATAAACTGGTAAACCTGTTTGTTGGTCAATATGGCTAAATCTTACTAGATAATTGGTTCCAATTGGGCTACCAATAATTGGACGTGTATCGTTAGTACCTCCACCCACAGCATCTTGCGAGTAAGCGCCAATATCGTCAATTGAATTCCAAATTTTAGTGATATTAAAGTCAGTATTCCATCTAAATTTACCTACTAAATTTCTGGTTTTAATACCAAATTCTAAACCTCTATTGGTAATTTTACCAACGTTTGCGGTATAATTATCCATACCTGTAGAAGGTGAGATAGCAAGGTTTTCAATAATTGCATCAGTAACTCTTCTATCAAAGTAATCAACTGTAGTAAAAATTCTATCGTTAAATAAGCCTAACTCAACTCCAGCATCCCAAATAAACGATGTTTCCCAACGTAAATTTGGATTTGCAGCTTGGGTAGGGTAAGTAATAGCTTGTTGGTTGTAAAATCCATCCGTTCTGTAAGTTAAGAAACGAGCATTACCATTGATATTTGAATTACCACTTCTACCAGCACTAGCTCTTAATTTTAAGAATGATATTTTTTTATTGTTACGTAAAAACTTTTCTTCGCTTAATACCCAACTAGCCGAAACAGCAGGCATAAATGCCACACGATAGTTTTCACCAAAACGTGATGACCAGTCAGCACGTAAAATTACTTGCGCAAAATATTTGTCTTTATACGAATAGTTTAAACGACTAAAGTAACTTAAAAATGCCCAAGCACTTCCTGGTGTTACTTGATTTTGATATAATGAATCTGGAGTTTTATCGTAGAACGGACCAGAAGTACGTTCTGTTCTTTGAGTTCTTACAGAAGCTGTTGATTTTTGGAACTCGTTACCAACCATAAAACTAAATTTATTGTTGTCGTTAGGATTGTAGTTATATGTACCAGTAACAAAGTAATTTAAGTTATTGGTAAATGTTCCTGTTCTGTAAGCATTACCACCAATTGAATCAGCAATATTTAATAACTGAGGGCTATTGTATTCGTCATTTAATAATTGCATGTAATCATAGCCTCCTTGTGCTCTAAAATACAAGTTTTTAATTGGGTTATAGTCAACAGCTACATTATTAATTACCCTAGTTTCTGCCACCCTCCAAATTTTTTGCTCTTGAGCAATTAAAGGATTATCACCATTTCTGAAATAAGCACTATCACTTCCATCAACTGCTTTTAATCTAACAGGATAAATAGGCAAAGCAGTACTCATTGCAGAACCTAATCCACCAGCCCAAGCACTATTTACACGGTAATTATTTCCTTGTGCTAAACTAGAATTGGTAGAAACTTTAACTTTTTTACCAACTTTAAAATCTAAATTCAATCTACCAGATAAACGATTATAGCTGTTTCCAACTAAATAACTTTCGTTATTGCTGTAAGAAACACCTGCATAATAGCTTACTTTTTTGTAAACATCGCTTATTGATAAATCATAGTTTTGTTTTATACCTAATCTAGTAGTTAATTTAACCCAATCAGTATTGTATTGGCTAGCTTTAATATATGCAGCTTCGCGCGCTGCTGCTGATGATTGAGCAGAAGAATAACCTGGTAACCAAACCCTTCCTGTTCCACCATCGTTTTCCCAAGCTTCTTGACGTAATTGTAAATATTGTTGTGTATTTAACATATTAGGCAAAGCCGTAGGTTGAGATGTTCCTACAGTAGCCGAAAAATTAATACTAGGACCTTTTTTACTTCCTTTTTTACCTCTTTTGGTTGTAATTAAAATTACACCATTAGCTCCACGTGAGCCATAAATTGCACTAGCACCAGCATCTTTTAATACATCAACCGACTCAATATCATTTGGATTAATTGAAGCCAATGGATTATTATTCATACCTCCACCATTTCCATTTAAGAAATAATCTTGCGTAATTGGAATACCATCAATAACATATAAAGGATCTCCACCTGCACCAATAGAAGCAATACCCCTGATACGAACCACAGCACCCGAACCTGCTAAACCACTACCAGTAGTAACATTTACTCCTGCTAATTTTCCTTGTAAAGCCGATTCAAAACTTGGCACTGGCATATCATTAAGGTTTCTTCCACTAATTTGAGCAACAGAACCTGTAACTTCGCGTTTGCGCTGAACACCATAACCAACCACCACTACTTCATCTAACTTCTTTTGGTCTTCTTTTAAAATAATATTTATAAATGCGCCATTGGTAGTAACTTCAACATCCTTATAGGCTGTATTAGAACCTAAACTCGAAATCTTGATTTTGTACTTACCAGGCTGAACATCTTTAATTTCGAATGTTCCTTTGGCATCGGTAAATGCTCCTTTTTTAGTACCGTCAATAATAACTGTAGCGCCTACAATTGGTACTTTTTTCTCATCTTCAACCCTTCCTTTTATGCTTTGCGCAAAAATTTGGACTGATAGACAAAAACTTACAAGTGTTAATAGTAATTTTCTCTTCATTTTTATTTATTCGTTATTTTATATTCATAAGTAAAAGCAATAAATAATAAATATTTATTGCTTTTACTTTCTGTAATCACTTTAAAATCAATTTAATATCAGTTTTTTTGATGATTTACCTTGATTGGTTACTATTTCAACTATATACATTCCTTTTTGCAAAATGTTTAAGTTTAAATCGAAATTTTGTTCACCATAAAAGTATTCATTTTTATTATTAAGTTCATACACTTTTTTTCCAACTAAATCATAAATCGCTAATTCTAAGGTAGATGATTTTTTAAAGTTAATAGAAACTGTTACATCTTTAGCTGCAGGATTCGGATAAATATCAAAATTACTAACTAAGTCAAAATTGTTAATACCTGAACCTCCACCAGTAGTATCAGCAGGTTTTCCTTTGTTTAAATTTTTATCAGTATAAACCACACACTCGCCAGCTGATAAAGGAATTGTTCTATTTACATCTGTTACATTTATTGAATCTCCTGCTATATAATTATACCACCAACCTGTATGTTGAAAAACAGGTGTAATATTTAAACTAACCACGTCAAAGTTTCCAACTACAATTGAGTTCATGCTATCGTGGTTTACTTTTAAAAATTTACCAGTTCCTGCTACATCGTAAGTATAATTATCTGAAATAAACGAAACATGTTGTTTTAATTTAGCCAGTTTACTTATTGTATTGTAAACCGACATACGGTTACTATTACCTAAATAAGTCCAATTAAACGGCTTGTTACCAGTTCTTCCATTTGTGTTTATTGAAATTTCGTAACCTAACTCACCACCTTGCCAAATCATTTTTGGGCCTTTTAAAGGTAACAATAATGCATGGTAAGCTTCGCTTCTTTTTAAAGCAGTATTTAGGTTTTTAGCGCTATAACTTCCAGAAGTGTTGCCATATTGTAAAGTAGAATACATAATTCTTTCTTCATCGTGACTTTCGGCATAAGTTACCAGGTTAGGAAAAGTAAATTGGCGATTTTTATAGTTACCCCAACTTAAATCGGCTTTCGAATTGTTATAACCCATATTAGCTTCAGCATAAGCTTCAGTCATTTTACCCCAAAGCATGAAACCAGCATTGGCTAATACTTTTTCTTCCGAATTATCGCCCAAATGTTCTAAAATCAAATACGCATCAGGTGCATATTTTATAATTTCACCTCTAATTCTATTCCAAATATTTATTCTACTTTGGTCGTAAGCACTCCAAGCACCTACATTACCTAAAGTATTGTTTTGTGTGAATCCTTTTGATAAATCAAAACGATAACCATCCACTTTATATTCGGTTATCCAATATTTGATAACTCTATCAATAAAATCTTTTGTAGGTTGCGCTTCATGGTTATAATCATAACCAACACCGAATGGATGTTTATCTACTTGATTGAACCAAGGATTATTTGCAGTTGGTTGACCAAATTGACCCGCATTTTTATCAAAATACATTCTTACTTGTGGATTTTGACCAAAAGAATGATTTAATGCAATATCTAAAACTACAGTAATTTTGCGCTTATGGCATTCATCAACAAACTGTTTAAATGCATCTTTGGTTCCATAATATTTATCTAAAGCAAAATAAAACATGGGATTGTAACCCCAACTTTCGTTTCCTTCAAATTCCATAATTGGCATTAATTGAATGCAATTAACTCCAAGTCTTTCTAAATAAGTTATTGTATCTTTTAAGGTTTGAAAATCGTGACGACCAACAAAATCTCTTAATAATAACTCATATATTACTAATTTATCGTTAGTTGGTTTTGTAAAACTTGGGGCAGTCCAATTAAATGCAGTTTGGCCTGTTTCTAAAACCGAGACTACTTCGGTTGTTTTACCTACAGGATATTTAATTAAATTTGGATAAGTAACAGCAGGAATATATTGATCATTGTATGGGTCTAATACTTTATCAGCATAAACATCGGCTACGCGTAATTGCGCATCGTCAATACAATATTGGAAAGTATATTCTTTTCCTTTTGTTAAACCATTTATTTGAATCCAATAGCGATTGCCATCAGGGGTTTTATTCATTAAATAGGTGTTATCAAACTCCCAATTATTAAAATCGCCCAATACATAAACATAGCTTTTATATGGTGCAAATAATTGCAAGATGGCAGTTGAATCGTTTATATAATTGATACCATCCTGAATACCAGATGGAGAAACGGCCACATTTGAGGCTTGTTTACTTATAATATATGATGTATCGTAATATTTGTTTCCATTTTTAGTTCCTTCTAAAACCAATTTTACATTACCTGTTCCTAAAGCACTAAACAAACTGCTATTGCTTAAAGTACTATCATTAGTAACAGATTTAACTAAATTACCATTGGCAAATAATTTTAAATCACCCAAATCTGATGATGAGCAATTGATAGTAACATTATCTGTCAAGTTATAAAATGTACCTTTAACCGGATTATTTATTTTTACTTGAAAAACACCTTGGTTAATATCAACAAAAATATCACCTCCACCAGTAGCTTTTCCTTCTTTACTTCCATCAGCATTTCTAAAAACTACAGCAATTTTCAAAATTTGTTCATTTGCAGGAACTCCATAAAAACTTCTGATATTACCAATATTTAAAGTATAAGCATTAGTAGAACCAACTCTAGTAAGTAATGCTTTAGGTAAATTGGTAGTCCAGTTGGTTAATACATATTTCCAATCACTATTAGAAGTACTCAAATTGGTTATAACACCTGTATGAGCGTAAATAGTGGATTGTCCTAATAATCCAGCAGTACCTTGATCTGCATTGTAAGTTAATACCACTCCATTTGTTTCTGGCGTAGCAAAAGTAGGATTAATGGTAACGATTTGTGCTTTTACTGCATTAATGTCCAACACATTTAGGTAGACGACTAATAGCAATTTAATACTGTTTTTTAAAATTTTGTGCATAATGTAACTATTTAATTTTGACTGCTAAAATAGGTTTTTTTAATAAAATAATCTATATCATTTGTTTTTTAAAGTAATAAAATTGTAAATTGCTCTCACTAAAAAAAATACAATAAAAAAATGAAAAAGTTTTTACTAATGACAGCAGCATTAGCCGCAACAAGCGGTTTATTTGCTAAAAAAGTTGCCTTTGTGGTTGACATGACAGGCCAAACAGTGAGTTCAAATGGTGTTCACGTTGCAGGTAATTTCCAAGGATGGAGTCCATCTGCAAATGTATTATTACCAGTTCCAGGTTTTCCAAATTTTTACGGTAATGTTTTCGATATCAATGCTGGTCAAGTAATTGAGTTTAAAGTTATCAATGATAACAATTGGGGTGCTGGTGAAGAATCAGTTCCTGCAATTAGTAAAGTTGAGTCGGCTGCTAATGGTGGAAGCAATGGAAACCGTTGGATGTACATTGATTCTACAAAAAATGATACAACCATTATTAACTTAAAATTTTCTGATGCAGCCCCTGCTGGTAAAATTGCAGTTCGTTTTGCTGTTGATTTACAAAAAGAAACTTCAGTAAGTGCAAATGGTGTATACATTGCAGGTAATTTCCAAGGTGCTAATGGTGCTTCTGGAGATTGGAAGCCAAATGAAACTAAAATGGTTAACTTATTTTCAAACAACAAAGTTTATGAATACATAGCTTACATTGGTGCAACAGATGGCGTAGAATGGAAATATTTAAATGGTAACGATTGGCCACAAAATGAATCAGTTCCTTCTGGTTGTCAAAAAGGTGGCGGAAATCAAAACCGTTTCTTCCAAGGTGCTAATGTTTCAACTGCTTTAAGCAAAGTTTGTTTTGGTGCTTGCGATGCTTGCCCAACTGCACCAATCCCTACTTATTCTTTCATGTTCCAAGTTGATATGAGTAACTCTGATTGCGATGGCGGTTTTGATTCAGTAACAGTTGCTGGTGCCGGTGCTAAATTAACTGGTTTTGGTGCTGGTTTAAAAATGAACCAAGTTGGTACTTCAGGTGTTTATGCTTTAACTGTTAATGATTTAGACTCAGGTGAATTAAACTTCAAATACAGATTCCACAAAAATGGTAACACAAGCTGGGAAGGTGGCGATAATAGAATTGTTTCATTCTCTAAAAACGACACAGCTAAAATTACTTGTTTCGGTTCAAGAGTAGTTGGAAATTGCCCTAGCAAACCAGCTCCATCTAAAGTTACTTTCATTGTTGATTTTACAGGTAACGGTGCTCCAGCTCCTGCCAGCAAAATCTATATCATTGGCGATTTTACAAAACCACAATGGCAATCAGGAGCAGTTGAAATGACACAAATTGCTGGTAAACCAGGTGTATACTCAGTTGCATTCGATTCAATTTGCCCAGGTAAATTAAACTACAGATTTAGTAATGGTGATGTAAATGTTGGCGCAAATGTTGAAGCTTTAAGTGATTCAACTACTGCAACTTGTACAGAACCTAATGGTGTTGGTGGATTTAACCGTGCTTACACAAGAACAGTTGCTACTCCAGTTGTTATTTCTTACTTATTCAACACTTGTACTGTTGGTTTCATTCCTGGAACAAACGTAAGCGAAGTATTGAAAAACAATGTAAAATTATACCCTAACCCTACTAATGATTACTCAGTTTTAGCATTCAACGATAACGCTTCATCTCACAATGTAGCTATTTTAGATATTGCTGGTAAAGTTGTTCGTACTTATAGCAACTACGAATTATCAACTTTAAAAATTGAGCGTAACGAGTTAAAATCAGGTATTTACTTTGTAAACGTAACTAATAGCAATAACCAAACTGCTACTATTAAATTAATGATTCAAGAATAATTAATTTATAATTTTAAAAAAAGCTGCCTAGTTAGGCAGCTTTTTTTTTGCCTAATTTTAAAACTAAACTATTTAAAACCTAATTTCATCCCGTAAAATATAAAGTTCGTCATCAGTTAATAAACAAAGTTGGTTCTAAATTTTAAATTTGAATAAAAATATAACTATGAAAAATATAATTTTACTAAGCATAAGCATGCTACTTTTAAAAGCAAATGTATTTGCACAAATTTTACCAAAGGCTTGGATAAAAAGTGGTTCTTGGGCAGGCAGTTACAACATGGAAATTAAAGCCAACGAAGGAATTAATGATTCAAAAGCACTTGTTCTTGAATCAGTTGGAAAAGATATCTATGGGGCAGGTGCTGCAATTCAAACCATTAATGCTTGTAACTATTTAGGAAAACGAGTTAAACTATCAGCGTACATCAAAACAGAAAATGTAAAAGACTTTGCCTGTTTGGTATTTTGCCCACAAAATAAGCTTGAAGATTTTTGGAATAATAGTTTTAATAATAGCGAAGATAAAAGAACCTATTTACAAGGAAATCATGGTTTTAAAAAAATAGATAGTTATCTAAATGTAAATGATTATGCTGGAAATTTAGTAATTGGAGCCATGATAAAAGGCGAAGGTAAAATTTGGATTGACCATATTTACCTCGAAATTATTGAAAATTTGCCAGAACCACCACAACCACTATTTAAAGAATTACAGAACATTGATTTTGAAGATAGTTTAATCATTGCACCAAAAGATAAAATTGGATATAGAGTTGAAAATGATTTTGTAATTTTTAGTTTTAACCCAACCCAATTTGAGGAAACAACAGATGGAATGACAGGTTGGAGAAAAAACATGACTGAGGAAAAAATTAAACAAGTGTATTTAGCTGGTGACTTTAATAATTGGGAACCAAAAAACAAAAGCTATTTAATGGAGAAGAAAGGTAATAATTACGAGTTTAAAATGTCGATTTCTAATTTTAATGATAAAAAACTACATGAATTTAAATTTGTAATAAATGGCAAAAAATGGGTTGAACCTAAACCTGATATGGTTAATAAAACCCAATCTGGTAATTGGGTAGGAAACTATAATTTAGTAGTAATACTGTAAAATAAAAAATCCGCATTGAATAATCAATGCGGATTTTTTATTATTTAAATTGTAAGGTTAATTACAAACGTCTGTTTACTATTTCTAAAGTGCTTTTTTTCCAACTTACAAAATCGCCTGCCAAAATATGCTCACGAGCTTCGGTAACTAACCAAAGATAAAACGATAAATTTTGAATACTTGCAATACTTGCTCCTAAAAACTCATTGCACTTAATCAAATGCTTTAAATAGGCTTTTGAATATTGAGGAGTAAACAATTCATCTAAAGGAGAAAAATCGTTTTTCCACTTTTCATTCTTTATATTGATAATACCTTTACTGGTAAAAATAAAACCATGGCGTGCATTACGAGTAGGCATAACGCAATCAAACATATCAATACCTAAAGCAATACATTCTAGAATATTTTCAGGAGTACCTACGCCCATTAAATAACGAGGTTTATCTTTGGGTAAAATATCGCAAACCAAATCAGTCATTTCGTACATCATTTCGGCAGGTTCGCCTACTGAAAGACCTCCAATTGCATTGCCTTCTCTTCCTTGATCGGCTATAAATTTGGCACTTTCAACCCTTAAATCTTTATACGTAGAACCCTGAACAATTGGAAATAAAGCTTGTTTTTTGCCATATAAATCCTCCGTGCTATCAAATCTATCAATGCAACGTTTTAACCAACGGTGCGTTAATCCCATCGAATCTTTAGCATATTTGTAATCGCATGGATAGGGTGTACATTCATCAAATGCCATCATGATATCTGCACCAATTTTTCGCTGAATATCCATTACCGATTCAGGCGAAAAGAAGTGTTTACTTCCATCTAAATAACTTCTAAACTCAACACCTTGCTCGTTTATTTTCCTAATTTCGTTTAAACTAAAAACCTGAAAACCGCCACTATCGGTAAGCATTGGTTTATCCCAATTTATAAATTGATGAATACCACCTGCATTATTAATTACTTCCGTTCCGGGGCGTAAATAAATGTGGTAAGTGTTGGCTAAAATAATTTGAGCTTTAATTCTATCAGCTAACTCGGTTTGGTTTACACCTTTAACAGTTCCTTGTGTACCAACAGGCATAAAAATGGGTGTAAGTATTTGACCTCTATCGGTTTCAATTACCCCAGCACGCGCCTTTGAGTTAACATCAGTATGATTAATCGTAAATTTCATAAGAAGATTTTAAATACAATAAATTGATAATAAGCTACTTAGCGAATTATTCAAAATGTAAACTTATTTGAATTAATTGAGGGTAAATAGCCTCAATTGATTGTGTATAAGGATAAATATCTCTATACAAAGCATTGCCAATGGTTTGACAAGTTTTTATTTCGGGCGAAAATTTGAAGTATTCAAAATAAATATCCATTCCAATGCCTGCTTCCCAACCGTAAGTAAATGGAACTAATGATACAACAGGATTTTGAATACCGCGAGTTTTATCAACTGTGCTTCCAAAATCGAAGCTAAAACGTGGGCCAGCCACTACATAAACTCTGGTATTTTTTCTGCGTTCCGATTTGTATTTTATTAGCAAAGAGGCATCGCAATATGCTGATTCAACCTTTACCACCTTTTGCGAATTATCAAAATCGTAAGTTAAATTACGTTGCACAAACGAAATAACAGGAGCCATTAAACGTAAATCCCAATATTTTCCTAATTTAAAATTGGTAATAGCACCTAAACCAATGCCAGGGAAATTAGCTACGGAAACATTTCTTAAAGAATCTCCTCCAAGAAAAGCTTCAGGTCTTGTTTCAACTTGCATTCTACCAATATTAGTAGCTAATGTAAAGCCAAAATGAAATTTTTTGTCAACATCATATTGAGGCAAATTAGGTTGAGCAGTAGCCAACTTATTTTGCAGTAAAGTACATGTAAAAAAACAGATAATATATCTGAAATAAAAACCTATTGATTTTATTTTTGAGCTACGTAAATTGTACAAGTTCCGAATGTTAATGGTTGTACAATTATATTGCTAAAACCGCAATTTTGCAAGTGCTTTGCAAATTCATGTCCTTCAGGAAAATATTTTACGCTTTCAGGTAAATATTTATACGCATTTCCACTATTTTTATTTACCAAACGCGAAATAGTTGGTAGAATATATTGAAAGTAAAAACCAAAAATTTGTTTAAAAGGAAAACTTTTGGGATTTGAAAACTCCAAAACAACTAGCTTACCGCCAGCTCTTAAAACCCTATTTATTTCTGAAAGTCCTTTGTCTAAATTTTCGAAATTACGAACACCAAAACTTACAGTTACTGCATCAAAATAATTACTATCAAAAGTTAAATTTTCACTATCGCCTTTTACCAAAGTGATTTTATTGGCAAGGTTAGCATTTTGAACTTTTACACGACCTACTGCTAACATTTGTTCTGATAAATCTAACCCAACAATTTTTAATGGATTTAACTGCTTATTTATCTCTAAGGCCAAATCGGCAGTTCCTGTCGCTACATCTAAAACCATGTTTGGTTTTAAACTTTTTAAATGAGCAATTGCTTTTTTGCGCCAGATAGTATCAATTCTTAACGAAAGAAAGCGGTTTAAAAAATCGTAGCGAGCTGCTACATTATCAAACATTTCTTCTACTTGCTGTTTTTTCGACTTATCAGAATTGTAATCAGGTTTTACTACTTTCATGTGCTGTATTAATAGATGCAATATTAGCTAATTGAGTTACGAACGCGTTGAAAAAATTCGCGTAAAGCAATTGATTTATCTTTGTTCTCGTTTTTTACACGTTCCAATACATCAATCGCACCTAAAATATGGGTTAATTGCTCCCCTTCATCATCGCCATCTACTTGAATAGCAATAGGTTGTTCATTTAATAATTGCTCTTCAGCTTCTTGCAATTGCTCAAGCGTATAAAGCTCTACTAATTGCTTAATTACAGGTAATTTCATTTTTAACTAATTTAACAAACCAATCATTTTCTCAACACCTTCTTCTTTTGCTGTGGTATCGGCTGATACAACTTGGCCGTCTTTTACTACTACAAAGTATGGTAAATTAGTTACACCACCAAATTTTCGTGCCTCAGGATTTTCTTCAGCATTTACGTCCAAAAACAAAACATCTGCGTATTCTTCTTTATTTGAAATTTTAGTAAATTTAGGTGCAAATAAGCGGCAAGTGCCACACCAATTGGCAAAATATTTAATCACTACTTTTGAGTTTGTGTCAATTAATTCTTTAAATTCTGCATCAGTTGCTTTAGTTACCATTTTTATCTTCTTTATTATTTTGTGTTAAAAGGCAAAAATAGCCTTTGTTATTTCTTTAACTAACATGATTTTTATTGAATAGTTTTAAAATAATGAATTAAACTTGTGGTATGATAAAACGCGCTTTTGTATATGGTGATTTGCTTTTTGAAAGTATGTTGGTTCAAAACAACGAAATTGAACATGCTCAAAAACATTATGAAAGACTCATAAATAGTGCCCATGTTTTAAAAATGGAACTTCCGCAAAATTTCGATTTTAAGTATTTTAAAAATGTAATTTACCAAGAAATTCAAGAGTCCAATTTGTTAAATAAAAAAGATTGTAGGGTAAGATTTATACTACATAGAAATAGTTTAGGGTTTTACCTACCCGATGCCAATAGAACTGACTATATTATTGAAACCTTTGAATTACCAGAAAACTGGAAACAATTGGCGCAAAAAACAAAAAAAGTAGGTGTTTTTACAGAGCAAAAAAAAGCTATTGGACCTTATTCAAATCTTAAAACTGGTAATGCACTCATTTATGTTATGGCCAAACTTTGGGCTAAAGAAAATGGATTAGAAGATGCTTTGATTTTAAACCAAAACGGAAATATCATTGAAGCAGCAAGCTCAAATATTTACTGGAAAAAGAATAATCAAATTTATACTGTTCCGCTTAGTGAAGGCTGCATAGCGGGAGTATCAAGGCAAGTATTTATTGAAAATTGCGCATTACAAAACACGCCAATAACAGAGCAAATTTGCACCTTAAATGATTTAAAAAATGCTGATGAAATACTAATGAGCAATGCAGGTAGTGGCGTTTGCAAAATTGAATTGACCTTATAAAGCCTCAGCTACCACAAATGTGCTTCCACCAATAAATATCAAATCATTGGTTTGAGCATTTAATTTTGCTGCTTTTACTGCTTGCTCTACTGTATCAAATGCAAAACCAATTAAGCCAAATTCTTTTGCTTGCTGTTGTAATTCAACTTCGTTTAAAGCCCTTGGCAATTGAGCCTTGCACCAATAATAAATGGCATTTTTGGGTAAAAGCTTCAAAATTTTTGTAATGTCTTTATCCTTCACCATTCCTATTACCATGTGTAATCTTTCAAACTGTTGCATACCAATTTGTTCAACAATGTATTCAATGCCGTTTACATTATGTCCCGTATCGCAAATAATGGTTGGCGCTGTTCCTAAAACTTGCCAACGACCCATTAAACCAGTATTTTTTATTACATTTTCAAATCCATATTTTATTGAATTAAAGCTATTTATGAATCCTAATTTATAAAGTTGATTGCAAGCTACCAATACCGTTTTAAAATTATTTTGCTGGTAAATTCCGCCAAGTGGACAGTTTAAAGTAAAATTTTGTTGTTTAAACTCCTCTCCTATTTGGGTAACAAAAAGTATATTATCTTTAAATTGAACTGCTACACCATTTGGAGTTGTTGTAAATTTTTCAATTTCAATATGCTCTTGCGCAAAAACTAAATCGGAATTACATTCATTGGCTTTATCAATAAAAACTTGGTTAATTTCAGGATGTTTTTCTCCTAATACAGCAGGCGTGTTTGATTTAATAATTCCTGCTTTTTCATATGCAATTTTAGGCAAAGTATCGCCCAATAAATCAGTATGATCCCAACCAATATTGGTAATAACTGAAAGCAATGGATTGATGATATTAGTAGAATCTAATCGTCCGCCAAGGCCAGTTTCTATAATGGCTATATCAATATTTTGTTTGGCAAAATAATTAAAACATAAAGCCACTGTCCATTCAAAAAACGATGGATTTATTTCATCAAAAATACTCTTATATAGAGCTACAAATTCTACAATTTCTTGCTCGGGAATCATTTCGCCATTAATTTTGATACGTTCCCTAAAATCTTTTAAATGAGGCGAAGTATATAACCCAACTCTTAACCCATTTTCCTGTAAAATTGAAGCTAACAAATGGCTGGTAGAACCTTTTCCATTAGTACCAGCTATGTGAATAGTTTTGAATTGATGTTGCGGATTATCCAATGCATTGCAAAGCGCTACCGTATTGGTAATATCTTTTTTATAAGCAGCCGCACCAATGCGTGTAAACAATGGCAATTGTTGGTATAAATAATCTAACGTTTGTTGGTAATTCATGTTTGGTTGATAGTTGATAGTTAATGGACAATAGACCATAGCTTTTTTACTATGGACTATCGTCTATTTACTATGGTCCATTAAGCTATTTCATAAACCTTTCCGGGCAATGAACGAATAATTCCTTTAAACTCTAATTCTAATAATTTAAATGAAAGCATTCCGTTATCAAACCCTAAATCAAAGGCTATTTCGTCAATGGCTATTTTATTTTTTTGTTTAATATAATTTACAATTTTGGAATCGTCTGGGTCTAAATCTAAGTTTAAACTTTGCTGCTTTGGCTTTTTGGTTTTCTTGGTTTCTAAATCCCAATTCATAAGCTCTAACAAATCAGCCGTTTTGGTAATCATGCTGGCTTTATTGGCCTTAATTAAATAATTACAACCTTGTGCATATTGGTCAGAAATTCGGCCCGGTAAAGCCATAATATCTTTGTTATAACTATTGGCTATTTCGGCTGTAATCATAGAACCTCCGCGCGTAGCTGTTTCTACTACTACCAATACATCGCACATCCCAGCTACAATTCTATTTCTTGCAGGAAAGTTATTGGCATCGGGCCTTGTTTTACTCAAATATTCAGTTAAAAGTCCTCCGTTTTCAACCATTTGTTTGGCTATGCCAGCATGGTCCCTTGGATAAATTTCATCTAACCCATGAGCCACCACTCCTACTGTTGGTAACTTTTGGTTAACCGCTGCTTTATGACTCTGAAAATCGATGCCATAAGCCAAACCACTTACAATTAATGCATTGGTAGCTTTTAAATCTTCCACTAAACTATCGGTAAAAGCCTTACCATATTCAGTAGCATTGCGGGTACCAATTATGGATACAACTTTTGAATTGTTTAAATCGGCATTGCCTTTATAAAACAACAATATAGGCGCATCCTCAATATCTTTTAATCGGTTAGGGTAATCTTTATCTAAATAAAAAAGAGGCTTTATTTTGAATTTTTCAATAAACAAAAGCTCATCTTCGGCACGTTTAAAATCTTTAAAAGTAACAATGCTTTCGGCAGTGGTAGCCCCAATTCCCGGTATTTTCAGCAATTTTGATTTGCTTTGTTTAAACACATTTTCAACCCCACCACAATAACTAATTAAAGTTTTAGCAGTTACATTGCCCACATTTGGAATCTGCTTAATAGCTAATTGATAAAATAATTGACTATTAGCACTCATTTAGCTAGTAAAATTTAAATAATATGATGCTTCAAAAATATTGCCTTCTGACAACTGAATAATTCCTTTTTTGGTGGCTATATCTCCTTCAAAACCAACCTCATCAGCATAACCCAACCAAGGTTCCAAACATACAAAATTATGGTTCCCTTTTTTGGCCCAAATACCTAAATCGGTAAAGTCATTAAATGAACACGAAACTTTAAAATTAGAATTTTTATGGTTTAAACTAATGGTTTTACTTTTACAATTTTTTATTACAATGGCATCTTTATCAAATACTTGTTCGCTTAAACTCAACTTATGATTGGATATTACTAGCGTTTCGGTTTCATTATTAAACAAACCATCGGCTAACAAATGTCGTTCAATAGAATCACCTTCAAAAAAATCAATTTCAAACTCATTTAAATTAGCTACAGGCATCATAAAACCTGGGTGTGCACCAATGCTAAAAGGCATTTTTGATGCAGAGTTATTTACAATTTTATAAGTAACTTTTAGTTGATTACTTTCATTAGTAAATCCATAAATAATGTACAACTCAAATTGAAATGGATATTTTATTAAAGTTTGTTCGTTGCTTTTCAATAAAAATTGCAATTCAGTTTCGGATTTATTTACCAATTCAAAATCGCAATCGCGTGCAAAACCATGTTGACCCATTTCGTACAAACTATTGTTAATAAGCACTTTATTGTTATTCAATTTCCCAACTATTGGAAAAAGCACGGGAGCATGCCTATTCCAAACAGTAGGATTGGCATTCCACATAAATTCATATTGATTGTTTAATTGCAGCACAGAAGCCAACTCAGCTCCCTTTTTATTTACTTTAATTTTTAAATTGCCATTATCAATGCTAAAACTACTGTTATCCATTTCAATTTATTTTATTGTCAATAATAAATACATTTTCAAAAATATGTGAATAAGGCATAAATTTAATTGGTTTAAAAAAAATATATTTGAAGTGTTAAAAATTAGCTAATTAAATTATTATGTTCAGCATTACCCGATTTATAAAAGTAATTGTAGTAACTTTTATACTAACTTATGTTGTAGTAGCTTTCCAATCAATTATTGATGCGTTCGACTTTACAGTAGATTCGGTTGAATTTATCTTAAAACCAATAAAAGCTATATTTAAAGGTTTGTAACCTTAATTTATTTATTACATTTGCAAAAATTAATTTTAAAAAATACAACAATGGGAAAAGGCGATTTAAGATCAAAAAAAGGTAAAATGAAAAACAAAAGTTTTGGTAAATTACGTAGCAAACGCGCGTTATCAGCTAAAAACAGAATTCATACAAAAGCCGCTTAAGCATTTGCTTCGGTGGTGGAATTGGTAGACACGCCACCTTGAGGGGGTGGTGCTTGCAAAGGTGTAAGAGTTCGAATCTCTTCCGGAGCACAAAAAATCAGCATTTTATAAAAAGTGCTGATTTTTTTGTTTTATAACCACACCAGCGTTATTTTTAAATACAATTTACCTAAAATTGAACACATATTTTAAGTTATGAATAGCCCAATAATTGATTCCATTAAACAATTAGCAACTGAAAACACTGCTCAAATTATTGCTAATAGACAATATTTACATGCCAATCCTGAACTTTCGTTTGAAGAGTACAATACCTGTAAATTTGTGGAGGCTGAACTTAAAAAAATTGGAATTACAAAAATTGAACACAAAGCCAATACAGGTTTAGTAGCTTTAATTGAGGGTAAAAATGCTTCAAAAAAAGTAATTGCACTAAGGGCTGATTTAGATGCTTTGCCCATTTTTGAACAAAACAATGTGGCTTATAAATCGAAAAACGAAGGCGTAATGCATGCTTGTGGGCATGATGTACATACTGCAAGTTTATTAGGTGCTGCACAAATTTTATTTAACCTAAAAAACGAATTTGAAGGAACAATAAAACTAGTTTTTCAACCTGGCGAAGAAAAATTACCTGGTGGAGCAAGTATTATGATAGCTGATAAAGCACTTGAAAATCCAACGCCAGAAGCCATTTATGGTCAACATGTAATGCCTTTAATTCCTGTAGGTAAAGTTGGTTTTAAAAGCGGACTTTATATGGCAAGTAGCGATGAACTTTTTATAAAAGTAACGGGTAAAGGTGGGCATGGTGCTATGCCTCATTTAAACATTGACCCGGTAGTTATTGCAGCGCAAATTATAGTTGCATTGCAACAAATTGTTAGTAGAATGGCATCACCAATTATTCCGAGTGTTTTGTCGTTTGGAAAAGTAATAGCCAATGGTGCCACCAATGTAATTCCTAATGAAGTAAATATAGAGGGGACTTTTAGAACCCTAGACGAAAAATGGCGAACTGAAGCTCACGAAAAAATGATAAAAATGGGCACTTTAATGGCAGAAAGCATGGGTGGGAAATGTGAGTTTGAAGTGAGAAAAGGTTATCCATTTTTAAAGAACAACGAAATGCTTACTGATAAAGCCAAACAAGCTGCCATAGCTTATTTAGGAGCAGAAAATGTAGTTGATTTAGATACTTGGATGGCTGCGGAGGATTTTGCTTATTACAGTCAAATTATGCCCGCTTGCTTTTACAGATTAGGCACTCGAAACGAAGAAAAAGGCATTACATCATCGGTACATACGCCAACTTTTGATATTGATGAAAATGCACTTGCCATTGGTGCTGGATTAATGGCTTATATTGCTATTAGTAATTTAGCAGAATAACTTAACTAAACAAGGTTACTCCCCTATTTGAAGCCATTTGCATTGCTATTAAAAATATGATTACAGAAACACCAACTATAAAATTTTGTTGTTTTAACTTAAAGTAATTGGTTAGGATGTATTGAAAAACAATGGCTACTAATACAATTAATATTTGACCTAATTCTATACCTGTATTGAATAAGAATAACGGTCCAATGAAAGATTCATCATTACTCAACATTTGTTTTAACAAAGTAGAAAAACCAAGGCCATGAATAAGTCCAAAACAAACAGTAAGCACAAATAAATAACTTAGTTTTTGATTGTTTTTATAAAACAAATTGAGCACATTGAATACACAAGTAATTACAATGGTAATTGGAATTAAAAACTCAATCCAATTGCTGTTAACCTTAATGGTATTTGATACACTTAAAGCCAAAGTTATGCAATGTCCAATGGTAAAGGCTGAAATAATAATTAACAATTTCTTCCAGTTTTGTAAACTATAAGTGCAGCAAAGTGCTAACAAAAACAGGATGTGATCATATCCGTTAAAATCAAGAATATGTTCTATACCGATTGTAATCCAGCTTATTATGTATGAAATCAAAATAGTAGTTTTGGTTGCTAAATTATCGTAATAAAGTAAAATTACCAGATATAGTTTTAGCCATTTGATTGGTGCCAACGTAATTTATTACATAATAATAAACATCAGTTGCATTTGAATCGCCATTCCAACCTTTATTCAAATCATTGGTTTCAAAAACCAATTGCCCCCAGCGGTTATAAATTTTAAAATCAATAGCTGAAACATTTTTCATTATTGGCTTAAATTCATCGTTTAAGTTATCGGTATTAGGAGTAAATGCATTGGGCATTTGTAATTGTGCATCGCAGTAATTGATTACTTCTGTTTGAGCCTCATTGGTACAATAATTTGAATCAATAACTGTAACTTTATATTGCCCATAATCAGTAATTTTTAAATAGCTATTGGTACTTCCATCTTGCCATAAATATTGAATAAAACCTGTACCTGCATTTAAATTAAAGTTGGGGTCACAAACTCTAATTTGCGAAGCTATATTTATAAAAGGTTTTGATTTTTTAGTTAACAAAATAGTATCGGAAGCAGCGCAATTATTAGCATTGGTAACAGTTAGAAAATACTTACCACCATTTTTTGCTATGATAGATTCTTTGGTAGAACCATCGTTCCATAAATAAGTTTGATAATTACCGCTAACAACCAATTTCAACACCCCATTTTCACACACAAAAGTATCTTGCCCTAAATTAATATTGTATTTTTCAAATGTATCTAAACTAATGGTATCCAATGAATAACAACCCAAGCTATTGGTAACTTTTACTATATTGATACTTGGTGCATACACCTCATTTTTTTGATTTTGAGAACCATTGTTCCACCAATAATTGGCACCAATATTCTGTGCATCTAAACTCACTTTTTCTCCAATACATACTTTTTTATCAATTCCTAAATCAACTATTGGTAATTCTTTTTGCAATAAAGTAACACTATCGGTAACCCTGCAAGTTGCACTGTTAATTTCTACCCAATAAATTCCGGGTTTTGTAGCTTCAAAATAATTTAAACTACTACCATCTTGCCATAAATAAGTATTGGCATTGGCCAATGGTTTTAAAGTGACCAAGGAGTTAAAACAATAGCTGGTATCATTACCTAAACTTACTGTTTCTTTATTCACATAATTAACAGTAATTGAATCTTTTACAAAACAATTTCCTTTTTTAATTTGCAAAGTATATTTACCTGCATTGGCCACATTATAAAATGGAAACACTGAATTATCTTGCCATAAAAATGCTTCTGCTCCTGCAATATTTGATTGTAAAGTTAAACCATATCCAACACACAAAGTAGTATCGTTTCCAAGGTTTAGCACAGGTGCAGTTTCGGTTAATACCGAAATTCCATCAGTAGCTGAACACCCATTTTTTGTAACAGTAACAGCATAATAACCCAAACTATTAACAGTTAAAGTTTTTTGAGTTGTTAAATCACTCCATAAATAAGTGGCGGAATCAACTTGTGCATTTAGAACCAATTTTTCATTACTACAAATAGTGGTATCATTTCCTAAATTTACCTTTGGCAATGGTTTAAAATCTATCAAAATAGAGTCGCGAACATTGCAAATAGAAGCTGAAGCTTCAGCCCAATAAACTCCTGATTGTGTAGGTTTTATAATTTTACTCGTATCTCCATTACTCCACATATAATGAGTAGCGTTAGTAGCTTGTGCATTTAATTGCAATACATTTCCTTCACATAAAATGGTATCATTTCCTAACCAAAATTTTTCGAGAGGAAAAACTGTTATATTCACTGAATCTCGGGCTTTACAACCATTATTATTTACCTCTACCCAATAAGTTCCTTGCGTATTAGCTGTTATAAATGAGTCGGTTGAATTGGTATTCCATAAATAACTAGCACCTAGAAAACTAGCTTTATAAATAAAGCTATGGTCTTTGCAATACAAGGTATCAGGGCCTAAATTTACTGTTGGTGTAGCAATAATATTTACCAAAATAGTATCGCGCACTTTGCAATTTCCTTTGCTTCCTTCAAGCCAATAAATTCCGTTACTTTTAATATTTAATTGCTTTGTGGTGTTATTATTATTCCACTTTAAATTCGTTACATTAACTGTATCTGCTATTAAATTAAACTCTTGATGACTGCAAAAAGTGGTATCATTTCCTAAATTAACCCTTTGCTCATTTTCATAATTTACGCGAATAGTATCTACTACATCGCAAACAAAATTGCTTACTTTTAGCCAATAAATTCCATTTGATTTTACTTTAAATGTATTGGTAGTATCGCCATTTTGCCAATTATTTTTTATGCTTGGGGTTTTATTAGTAATTAATAATTCAGTTCCATAACAAAGCAATGTATCGTTACCTAAATTAACAGTTGGCTTTGCTACTGATTGTAATTTTATGGTATCAAAACTGCTACAAGTATTTTTAAAAATGCCTAAAGCATAATAACCTTGTGTGCTAACATTTATTGACCTTGTATTGGTTAAAAAACTGAAATTAGGATTGGTTAAATTACTGCTTGAATACCATTTATAGGAATCAACTAAAGGAGCATCTAAATGAAATAGATTACCATTACAAAACAAGGTATCGTTACCCAAATTTAATGACGGCATGTATGTATTCTTTACTAAAATGGTATCGAATAAAGTACAACTCAACTTGGTAATCTTTATAGTATATCTACCTGTATCACTTACAATTATAAACGAATCAGTTGAATTAGTATTCCATAAATAAGATGCAGCAAATGTACTACTACCACTTATTTTTATAGGAAACGATTGCTTATTGCATAAATCAATATCATTGCCTAAAAAATTTGGTATAACTACAAAATTAACGTTAACAGTATCAGCATTTACACAACCAAAGTTATCAGTAATTTTTAGCCAATAACTGCCATTATTGGTTATTTCTATAATAGAATCTGTTGAATTGGTTGACCATAAATAATTTGAAACTAAGCCATGTTTAGGCCTCAATACAAATGAATTAGAAGAACATAATGTGGTATCGTTACCAATATTTAATATAGGTGCATTGGTGTATTTTACAATAAATGTATCAATATATGGGCAAGTTCCTGTGTAAGTATAAACCCAATATTTACCTACTGTATAAGCTTGTATTTGATAGTTATTTGAACTATCGTTCCATAAGTAAGTAATGCCTCCGTTAGATGGGCTTAGTGTTTTGGAAAATGTAGATTGATTTGGGCAAATATTTTCTGTTTTTGTTATTACTCTATTAGGTGGAACAGAATCACAATTAGGATCAATTAGCGAAACATCATCAATATAATAATATGCTATGCTATTATATGTTCCACTTGATCCACCTCCGCCCATATAGCTAACTAAATTGCTTGCATTACTTGACTCAAAACACCCAATTGTAATATATTTTTCACCTCCAGTGGCCTTATAAAGTGCCGAAATTTTTGTCCAGCCTGATTTGGTATAAATAATGTTTGAACTAGTAATTTGTGGCGTATAAGCCAATCGTGTACTATCAGAATAAATGGAATCAGCTGAAATATGAACGGCTAATTTATTAGAGGCATAATTACTCGAATCGCCTAAACTTACATACATTTCAAACATATAAACCCTATCTTTTAAAAGCGGTTTAGTGGTTCTAGTTTGAATGTATTCGCGGTAAATACCGCTTGAATTAATTAATACAATTCCTCCAAATCCATTACCTGAATTAGGCGTTTCGGAGCCCGCCAAATTATTTAATGGATCCATGTAAGCCGAGCAAGTATTAAAGTAATCGGGGGTTCCTGGAGTAGGCTGAATCCAATTATTTGCTCGGGTTATTTGTGCATAATTGTTTGGGCAAATGGTATAACTTTCAAAATCGCCATTCACTACTAAATTTTGGGCAATACTCAAAAATGAATTACTAACCATTCCAATAGCAAACAATAAGTTAAGACATACTAGCCTACAACTTAAGTTAAATTTATAATGGTAATATGAATGTAAATTTTTGATACTGCAATTAATTTATTTATTAACTAATATCCTAATTTTCAAGCAATATAAAGCGACAAAAATTCAAAATTTTACACGTTTTCAGACCATCTTAAAATGACTAAAATTTACTACTTAATTTTTTATAGTTTTGGCACATGAAACATTTAAGGAACATATTATTAATTATGGCGTTAATGAGTTTTGCTCCAATGCATAAATTTTATTTTAGCCTTACTTCTATTAAAGTAGATTCTGCTAAAAAAAACTTAAATGTTAGTTGCAAATTATTTACTGATGATTTGGAGCAAATACTATTTAATAACTACAAAGTTAAATACGATTTAACCAAATCAACCAACAATAAAGAGGCTGAACAAGCCATTTATAAATATGTTACCAATAATTTAAAACTAAACTTAAATTTTAAAAATGTAACTTTAAGCTGGGTTGGGTATGAAACTGAAAACGATGTGGTGTGGATTTATTTAGAAAGCAATTGCAAAGAAAAAAAGTTTAATAACCTAAAAGTTACTAATTCATTGCTTTGCGATTTAACAGCAGATCAAACCAATTTGATTCAATTTAATTGGGATAATAAAAGCTATACAGAAAAAATGAATTGCAATAACAAGGAAGTTATAATTAAATAATAATCAATTACTTAAAATCCAATTCTAAACCATCATAAGCTAATTGAATATTGGTAGGTAATTCATTATTAACTTCATTATGCAAACCAAGCTGGTGGCTTATGTGAGTAAAATATGCTTTTTGTGGCTTTAACTCGTTGCATAATTCAATGGCTTCGGCTAAAGTAAAATGCGAAATATGTTGTTCGCGCCTCAAGGCATTTAGCACCAATACTTCGCAACCTTTTATTTTTTCTTTAACTTCATCATCAATTCTATTGGCATCTGTTATGTAAACAAAATTGTCAATTTTAAAACCCATAACAGGCATTTTATGGTGCCAAACTCTTAATGGAATAATGTTTTTACCGAATAATTCAAAAGGCATTTCGGTAATGGTGTGTATTTCCATTTCAGGCACTCCCGGATATTTAGGTTCTTCAAAAGCATAATAAAACTCTTTTCTAATGGCTTTATCTACTTGTGTTTCGCAATAAATATCAATTGGTTTTTGCATGATAAAATTAAACGCTCTAATATCATCTAAACCAGCTAAATGGTCGCGGTGTGCATGCGTAAACAAAATAGCTTCGCACGATGATATGCCACAAGTAAGCATTTGTTGCCTAAAATCTGGACCAGTATCTACAACAATGTTTTTATCGTTGTATTGAATAAGAATGGACGAACGTAAACGTTTATCTTTAGGGTTAGAAGATGCACAAACTTGGCACTTACAAGCAATAATGGGAACGCCTTGCGAGGTGCCTGTGCCAAGAAAAGTAACTTTCATTTTTAAACAATGCTTAAAGACATATCAGAACCTAAAAGCAATAGGATAATTCCTCCTACAATAATTCTGTACCAACCAAAAAGCCTAAAGCCATGCTTATTTAAAAAAGTAATAAAACCTTTAATAGCTACCATAGCTACCACGAAAGCAACCAAATTACCGATTGCTAATAAAAAAATTCTATCGTTGTCAAAAAACTCTAAACCTTTGTCTTTATAAATATCTAAAACCTTTTTAGCTGTGGCACCAAACATGGTAGGAACTGCTAAAAAAAACGAATATTCAGCAGCTGCTTTGCGGGTTAATTTTTGTTGTAAACCTCCAATAATAGTTGCCGCACTACGCGATACACCAGGAATCATAGCAATACATTGGTACAAACCAATTATAAAAGCACTTTGATTATTAACTTCAGTTTTTAAATGTTCATCGTCTTCTTTAAAAAATCTATCAATAAATAGCAATAACATACCACCTAACAATAACATTACAGCCACTGTTCCTGGGCTTTCTAAAAGTTCATCAATTTTATCGCTAAACAAAATGCCTAATACAGCGGCAGGAATGAATGAAATTAATAGTTTTAAGTAAAAATCGAATGATTTAAAAAAACGTTTGAAATACAACACAACAACAGCCAATATAGCGCCAAGTTGAATATTAATGGTAAAAAATTTAACAAAATCATTGGGTTCAATACCTAAAATAGATGTTGTTAAAATCATATGTCCGGTACTAGAAACCGGCAAATATTCGGTTAAACCTTCCACTATGGCAATAATTATTGCTTGTAAAATCGTCATGGTAATTGCTTGTAAATATTATAATTGCACCTTATGAAAGGTGTAATATTATTTTTAAATAAAAAGTGGTAAAAGCTCTTTTTTGAAAAATCAATTAAGCTTTTTTCGATTTCATTATTGCAAATACTTCAATAACAAAACCTAATAAAATAACAATAGGAGCAACAGTTACTTTAGTAGCATCTTCTAAAATATTTTCTTTACCAGCCATTAAAGTAAAACCTAAAATAATTACTAAAACACCAGCTAGCATTAATATATAATTTTCTTTACCAAAAATAAAATCTCCAGTTGGTGCTTGGCTTGCTTTTTCAGCAGTTTTTTTTGCGTTTGAAATTTTTTCGCTCATTTTATTGTGTTATAAATTTTATCAATATTAAATATTTTTTATCAAAAATACCTAGTATAAATCTTCAATTTTTGTTTTTAAGTATTTATTAGTGCTAAACCAACTGCTTACCATACTAACAATTACGCCCGCAAGTATAAGAATTACAAACAAAACCGTAAAACTTTGCGTGTTATATAAATATTGTATTTGTGGAAAATAAGTAGGTAAAATATTTAATACCATAAGCAATAATGCCACTGCTAAAATACCACCATACAAACCATTAAAAAAGCTTCTAATTACAAAAGGTTTAATAATAAACCAATGCGTAGCCCCAACTAATTGCATACTTTTTATTGAAAACCTACGTGCAAATAAATTTAAACGTATATTACTGTTTATCAATACAATAGCTATAATCACAAATATAGCTGCCAAAGCCATTAAAATATAGCTTAAAGAACCTAAATTGGTTCCTACATTTCCAAAAATAATTTCATTGTATTTTACTTCGGCTACTTTGGGCATTAATAGTAAAACATTTTTAAAATTTTGCATGCTTTCACTGCTCACACTTTCGGCTTTTAACGTAACTTCAATAGAGGCTGGTAAAGGATTATAACCTGCAAACTCTACTATGTCTTGTCCCATTTCTTTCGAAAGTTCAATGGCTGCTACATCTTTACTAATAAATTTGGTTTCTTTAACCGAAGGCATTTTTTTGATGGCTGCCAAATTCGCATCAATTTCGGCTTGATTGATATCATCAGCTAGGTAAACGTTTACCAAAACATTTTCCTTAATGATGGTATTAAGCTGCGATGATTGAATATAAATTAATCCAAACAAACCTAACATAAGCAGCACCATGGCTATGCTAACTATTGACGATAAGTAAGATATGCGTTTTCTGCGGTTAACTTTTTTTAGTTGAGTATCCAATTTTAGTTTAAAATTTAATACCACGAAAATAATTGATAAATAAGAGCATGGAACTAATTTAATCCACAGTTTTGTTTATGGTGTTGTTAATTCTATTTTTGAGGCTTAATTTTGGTTGGCAAGTTGATGAATGGAATCCGGTCGTTGAGCTTGTCGAAACGAATTTAGATGAAAATTAAATATGATGAAGGGTTATATGTATATTTTAAAATGCTCGAATGGATTATATTATGTTGGCAGTACTAATAATTTAGATTTAAGAATCGAACAACATAATATGGGTGAGGGTGCAAATTTTACAAAAAAACATTTGCCTATTGAGTTGGTCTATTTTGAAGAATACGATAGAATTGATGAAGCCTTTAAAAGAGAGAAACAAATACAAGGTTGGAGCAGAAAAAAGAAGGAGGCATTAATTAACGGAGAGTTTGAAAAATTACCTGAATTATCAAAAAACTATACTCGAAAAACACTTCGACAAGCTCAGTGACCGAAAGGGAGGATAACTAGAACGGTCGAGCCTGTCGAAACGAAACAGCACTTCGACAGGCTCAGTGACCAAGAAGGAATATGACAAGAAAGAAAAACAACAAAGAATGAAAGAATATAATTTTACAGAAATTGAAAAGCATTGGCAGCAATTTTGGGCCGAAAACAATATTTATAAAGTAACAGAAGATAGCTCTAAACCTAAATTTTATGTGCTTGATATGTTTCCATACCCAAGTGGTGCAGGCTTACATGTAGGCCATCCGCTAGGTTATATTGCTAGCGATATTTACTCACGCTACAAAACTTTAAAAGGCTTTAACGTATTGCACCCAATGGGTTACGATAGTTTTGGTTTGCCAGCCGAACAATATGCTATTCAAACTGGTCAGCACCCAGCTATAACTACTGAAGAAAATATTAACAGATACCGCGAGCAATTAGGTAAACTTGGTTTTTGCTACGATTGGGATAGAGAAGTGCGCACTTCTAATCCTGATTATTATAAATGGACGCAATGGATTTTTATTCAATTATTCAACTCGTGGTATAACCCTAAAACTGATAAAGCTGAAAATATTGAAACTTTAATAAAAATATTTGAAACAGAAGGTTTTAAAGGAAATGATGATACCATTTTAACAGGTGGAATTGAACTTGATTTTGGTGCTTTTACTGCTGAACAATGGAAAGGGTTTGATGAAGAAACACAACAAAAAATATTGTTAGGTTTTAGAATAGCATTTTTAAGTGAGGCTTATGTAAACTGGTGCCCGGCTTTAGGTACAGTTTTAAGTAACGATGAAATAAAAGATGGTGTAAGTGAGCGCGGTGGACACCCCGTTGAACGTAAGTTAATGAAACAATGGAGTATGCGCATTACTGCTTATGCCGAGCGTTTGTTAACTGGTTTAGATAATTTAGATTGGACCGAAAGTTTAAAAGAAGCACAGCGTAATTGGATTGGAAAATCGCAAGGTGCGAGCTTACATTTTAAAGTTCAAGATAGTAATTTAGACATTGAAGTTTTTACCACACGACCTGATACTATTTTTGGAATAAGTTATTTAGCCATTGCACCTGAACACGATATGTTAGGTGATATTGTACAAGCAGACTACGAAAGCAATGTGATGGCTTATGTAGAAATGGCTAAAAACCGCAGCGAGCGAGATAGACAAGCCGATGTAAAACGCATTTCAGGCGAGTTTACTGGTGCTTATGCAATCCATCCGTTTACTGGACAAGAAATTCCAATTTGGGTGGCCGATTATGTATTGGTTGGATATGGAACTGGAGCTGTAATGGCTGTTCCTGCTCACGATACCAGAGATTTTGCATTTGCAAAACATTTTAATTTACCAATAACTCAGGTTATAAAACCAAATAATGGCGATTTTGACATTAATGAAAGTGCATACGATGCCAAAGAAGGTACTTTGTTTAACTCTCAGTTTTTAGATGGATTAGAAGTTAAAAAAGCAATTAAACGTGCCATTCACGAAATTGAAAGCCGTGGTTTTGGAAAAGGAAAAACCAATTACCGCTTGCGCGATGCCATTTTTGGTCGCCAGCGTTATTGGGGAGAACCCATTCCTGTTTATTATAAAAACAATATTCCGTATGTGTTAAATTACGATGAGTTGCCTTTGGAATTGCCAAAGATTGATAAATTTTTACCTACCGAAACAGGTGAACCACCTTTAGGCAGAGCCAAAGATTGGAAATACAAAGGCGAGTATGAATACGAACTTTCAACCATGCCAGGATGGGCAGGAAGCAGTTGGTATTTTTTACGTTATATGGATAATAAAAACAACAGCGAGTTTGTAAGCAAACAAGCTGCTGATTATTGGCAACAAGTAGATTTATACTTGGGCGGAAGCGAACATGCCACAGGCCATTTATTATACGTGCGTTTTTGGACTAAATTTTTATATGATTTAGGCTTAATTCCTTGCGATGAACCAGCTAAAAAGTTGATTAATCAGGGTATGATACAAGGAAGAAGTAGCTTTGTTTACAGAGCAATGATAGGATGGTCAGGTATTGGAACTCCACCGTCAATCGAGATGCCTCAAATATTTGTTTCTAAAAATGTGTTTGATAGTGTTCTAAAAAACTACGAATCTTCAAAAAAACTATTAGAATATTTTAACACTGATTTAAAACAAAAATTGGATACCCTAATAGATGAAATTGTTAAATCAAAAACTTCAGAGAAGCTAGATAATTGCAAATTCTCATTAAGTGGACTAGATTTAGTTATGGATAAAATCGGACCATTCAATATGTTACATGCAGATGTTAATTTTGTAAAAAATGATATTTTAGATATTGAAGCTTTTAAAAATTGGAGAGAAGATTTTAGAAATGCGGAATTTATTTTAGAAGATGAAAATGGAAATCCAACAACAGATAAAAATAAAGGCAAATACATTTGTGGAAGCGAAGTTGAAAAAATGTCAAAATCAAAATACAATGTGGTAACACCTGATGATATTGTGGCGGATTATGGAGCTGATACTTTGCGTTTGTACGAAATGTTTTTAGGTCCTTTGGAACAAAGCAAACCTTGGAATACTAACGGAATTGAAGGAGTTCATAGGTTCTTAAAAAAATTATGGCGTTTGTTTTTTGATACAGAAGGAAACTTAATTGTTAACCAAGCAGAGCCAACTAAAGCTGAGCTAAAAGCATTGCACAAAACCATTAAAAAAGTAACTGACGATATTGAAAACTTTTCGTTTAATACTTCGGTAAGTAACTTTATGATATGTGTAAATGAACTAACCGATTTAAAATGTAACAAACAAACTATTTTACAAGAGTTATTGGTTATTCTATCGCCTTACGCACCACATATAGCTGAAGAATTATGGCACCAATTGGGTAATAAAGAAAGTATTACCAAAGCTAGTTTTCCAACCTTTAACGCTGAATATTTAGTGGAAGATGAGTTCAGTTATCCAATATCTATTAATGGAAAACATCGCACTAACTTAACCTTTAGCATGCAAGCCACAGCGCAAGAAATTGAAGCTGCTGTTTTAGCTGACGAGTTGGTACAAAAATGGCTAGAAGGTAAAACACCTAAAAAAGTAATTTTTGTAAAAGGAAAAATTGTAAACTTGGTTTTATAATTAATTGATAATAAACAAAAAGCCCAACTGTTTGCAGTTGGGCTTTTCTTTTATATTTTATTAAAACTTAGGACAACCTAAAGGATTTAACTTACTATTAAAGTTAAAATACAAACCTAATGAATGAAACGAATAACCATTATTTGGTATTTCATATTTGGTTAAAAGATTGCCGGTAATTTTATTAGAACCACTTAAAGTAATGGAGTTTTCTAGGTAAATGGTAAAATTTTTATTGAGTCGGTAACCAATATTAAAGCCTAACATTCCTGCTATGGTTGGGCGCTGCTCCGGAATTTGCAAACCTGATGAAACATACTTAGCACCTTCGCCTACACTGCTAAAAGGTGTCATAATTCCAGTCTTAGGATTAGCTATATAAAACGTTGATTTAAAATAAATTACACCCAAACCAGCAACAGCATTAAAAGTAAACTTGTTGTATGATTTTAGGCTAATATTATTGTTTAAACTACGTTGATATACCACAAAAAAATCGTTAATTTTAGCATTTAAGCCCAAATAATTATCTGATTTGAAAGACCAAAGTTCCGTAACCAAAGCCCTCACTCCTATTTCATGTTTGTCGTTTATGGCATAGTGTAATTGCCCATGAAAACCAGGATTCAACTCACTTTTTTTATAGGTATTTAATGAAATAGTATAATCCATTTGAGTTCCCCAATACGTAGAAAGCCCTAATCCCCCACCAAACCTAAACCCATTTATAAACTGTGCCGAGCAGAAATGGGAAGACATTAAAAATATGGTTGAAAATATGAAAATCTTAGCTTTTTTGCCAAACATGTAATTACCGCTATTTAAATAAAAATAATGCCGCAAAATACATATTTAAGCAGCTTTATCAATAAAAATAGGTAAAGAAATATTTAATGTAACAAAAAAATGATTTAATTAAAATTTAGGACAACCTATTTTACCTTTTTGATTGCCAAAATTTAAATACAGAGAAAGTGCGTGATATGTGTACCCATTATTAGGTACTGAACTGTTTAGCAGCAAATTACCAGTAATTTTATTAGAACCACTTAAAGTAAAAGTATTTTCCGAATAGAGTGATAAATTAGGCGCTAACCTAACACCAAAATTAAAACCTACTATCCCTGCAAATGCTGTTATTTTATTAGGTTCCCTTTTTGTTGAAGTACCTCCAATATCATTGCCATAGCCTACACTACTAAAAATATTGCTAAAATCATTAGGTCCATTTATGGAATAAAATATTGATTTAAAGTTAATTAAACCTAACCCAGCTGCTAAATTAAAAGTAACTGGGCTTGAGGATAGTTCAATATTATCATTTAAACTGTATTGATAAATAAATGAAAACTCGTCAACATGTGCATTTAAAGCCAATGTGTTTTTCGATTTAAACGACCATAACTCGGTATTTAAATACCTAAAACCAATTTCTGATGAATTATTAATAGTTTTATAAATTTGAAAATTATAACCATTATTAAATTCGCTTTCGCCATAAGTATTGGTACTGAACACAAAGTCCATTTGAGAACCCCAATAAATACTTTTACCAATACCTGCACCAAACCGCAACCCATCAAAGAATTGAGCTTTAGCGCTGGTAGAAAGAAATAAGGTTAAAATATATAGGCTAAAAAATTTTATACTTCTATCAATTATCATTATTTGTTAACTAAAGGATAACACAATAATAATAATTTAAAAGATTTGTAACAAAAGAATGTTAATAATTATGTAGATAAAGTGTTTACCTGCCTAAAAATACTGTTTATTCTGTACTTATACGCTCTGAGCGGCAGTATCTTTTGATATTTTCTTAACTAATCCTTGTAAAACTGTTCCTGGGCCACACTCGTAAAAGTTAGTAGCACCATCATTTACCATTGCTAAAACCGATTGAGTCCACTTAACTGGAGCAGTTAATTGTGCTACCAAATTGGTTTTGATTTCTTCTACATTGCTAACAGCTTTAGCTACATAGTTTTGATAAATTGGGCAAATTGGCTCATTAAACTGTGTATTTAAAATAGCTTCAGCTAATTCTTGGCGAGCAGGTTCCATTAAAGGCGAATGAAATGCACCGCCTACTTGTAGAACCAATGCACGTTTTGCTCCTGCAGCTTTTAATAATTCGCAAGCTTTGTTTATACCTTCAACAGAACCAGAAATTACTAATTGGCCAGGGCAATTATAATTTGCCGCTACTACCACATCATCGGTAATTGAAGCACAAATTTCTTCTACTTTAGCATCATCTAAACCTAAAACCGCAGCCATAGTTGATGGTTGTAATTCGCAAGCTTTTTGCATAGCCATAGCCCTAGCATAAACCAAACGCAAAGCATCATCAAAATTTAAAGTTTTATTAGCGACCAATGCTGAAAACTCTCCTAAACTGTGACCCGCAACCATATCTGGTTTAAAATCAACACCTAAACTCAATGCTTTAATTACTGAATGTAAAAAAACAGCAGGTTGAGTTACTTTGGTTTGTTTTAAATCTTCATCAGTTCCGTTAAACATTACGTCTGTAATACGGAAGCCTAAAATTTCGTTAGCTCTTTCAAACAATGCTTTTGCTTCAGCATTGTTATCATATAAATCTTTGCCCATGCCCACAAATTGAGCACCTTGGCCTGGGAATACGTATGCGTTTTTCATGTTTTAGTAGTTTTAAGATTGAATTTATTCTCCGTAATATTCTACGTAGTTATTTTCAGTTTCAGTAAGTTTTATGTAATGAAGCGCTCCTTTTCCAAGCTTTTCTTCTAAAATATTCCATATTTCAACAATGATATTTTCTATAGAAGGAATAATTCCTTTCATAAAATCTACATCTTCGTTTAAATTTCTATGGTCAATTTTTTCAATAATTTCTTCCTTGATTATTTTTTTTAATTGCTTTAAATCTATTACCATACCAGTTTCTAAACTAGCAATTCCCTTAACTGTAACAAACAATTCAAAATTATGTCCGTGGTAATATTTATTAGAACATTTACCAAAAAAATCTTCATTTTCTTGTGGTGTCCAATTAGGATTATACAATTTGTGAGCCGCGTTAAAACGCTCTCTACGAGTAATATATACTATTTTCTGTTTATCAGCCATTTAAACTTTTTTTAAAAAACTTGGCAAATATAGGTGTAATATATGTTGTTAAACAAATTTGTTGATTTAAAGATGAATAGATTATGTAATTATCATATTGTTAGCTGAGTATTATTGGTGTTTTGGAATCGCTAACGATTCAATAGAATCAGCGGCCCCAAAAAAGCAATTCATCAATTCTAACAATTTAATAATTAATCAATACCCAAATCTCCAAATCAAAAATCTATAAATACTTAAGGTGCTAGTCGCTCTATTTTCCAATTACTATCGGTTTGTAAAGTATATAAAAATCTATCGTGCAGCCTACTGCTGCGGCCTTGCCAAAATTCGAAGCTAATTGGATTTACTACATAACCACCCCAGTTTATTGGACGTAAAAGTGGCTCTTCGCTAAATAAAGCATCCATTTTCTTTACACTTTCCTCCAAAAGTACCCTGCTTGGAATTACCTTACTTTGTGGTGAAGCGTGGGCACCAATTCTACTTCCCAAAGGGCGGCTATTAAAGTATAAATCCGATTTTTTGTCCGACATTTTTTGAGCAGTGCCAACTATGCGTACTTGGCGTTGCAATTCTGGCCAAAAAAATACCAAAGCAACCTTGTTATTATGGTCTATATCGTGGCCTTTATTGCTTTGGTAATTGGTAAAAAATTCCAATCCATTTGCTTCAATTCCTTTTAAAAGCACTATACGCGCTGCCGGAAATCCGCTTGGGCTAATGGTTGCTAAAGTCATGGCATTGGGTTCTAAAACCTCTGCTTTTATGGCTTCATCAAACCAAATTTCAAATTGCTCAAAAGCATTGGTTAGTAAGTCTTTTTCGTCAAAACTTTTTAAAGTATAATCAGTTCTAATATCAGCTATATTCATTTTTATTTTACTCCCATTTTGGCTGCGCCAAATTCTAATATACTATCAATAAACTCGTAAGGTTTATAATTGTTTAAAGCACATTGATGGAAAATAGCCGTTGCGGGAGTCATTCCAGGTAATGAGTTAATTTCAATAATCACTACCTCTACCCTATTTTTATCGTAAATCCTCACAAAAGCATCAATGCGGCAATAACCCTCTACATTTAAGGCCTTAGCCGTTTTTTTCAAAACCTCTTGTACTTTTTTGCTTATTTCGGCTTGCGCTTTTGCATTTTTACTAAACCTACTCGGTGTAATGTTTTGTCCTTGTCCAGCTAAAAACTTTTCCTCTAACGATAATATTTCGCCTTCGGCCAAAGTTTCGCTTGGTTCAAACATTTCATAAGTTAATTTACTACCTTTAAAATGCGTTATTAAACCTCCAGTAACTTCTAAAAAATGTTTGGCATTTCCTTTCTCAACAAATTTTTCTACTAAAAAATAAGCCTTCATTGGAAACTCTTCTTTTGGTTTTAATCCCAATCTTTCTGCTAATTCGGCTTCCATTATTTCTAGCGGACGGAAAACTCCTTCCGCATAATTGATAAGGTCTTGTCTGGTTTTAATTTTTTTAACGGCACTGCTACAGCCATCATCAGCTGGTTTTGCAATTAAAGGATAACCAATAGCTTCCACCTTTTTGATAATTTCATCGACATTTTTTTTCCAATCTTTTTGTTGAACCAACATATGTTCAGCAACCAGAATTTTATGCTTTTTAAGCAATTCGTTGGTATCGTATTTATTAATGGTAATACGGCTGCTTTCAACACCACTTCCATTGTATGGAATTTTTAGTTTATTCAAATAAGTTTGAACAGTTCCATCTTCACCCGGACGACCATGTAATGCAATAAACACTGCATCGGCCATTTTTTTCAAATCTTTGTATTCAATTTTTTTAGGAGCAAATAATTGACTTTCGGCATTGCCATATTTATCAATTATCGGTTTGCATTCAGCAATAATTTTATTCATAATTGGCAAGCGTTTATAACTGCTCAATTTTTCTTTTATATCATCAGCATTGTCTTTTAGCATAACATTAACCGGCAATAACCAAAGTTCATGTGCGCTATCATTACCTGTTACAAAAACCGGAAAAGGTTGGTATTTAGCCGAAGAAGCTAATTTTTCGTAAATATTTCTTCCACTCTCTACCGAAATATGACGCTCTGTTGAATAGCCACCCATAAACACCGCTACGCGTTTTTTAGTGCTTTTTTGTTTTTTATTGCTAGCAATTTTTGCATCTAAATGATTCAATAATTCGATATGATGAAAATGAACTTGCTGCGAATAAGCTCTTTCTGCTAATGAAGTACGGATGATATAAGTTAAAAATTGCGATGGGTTTAAACCAATTTCGGCTGCTTGATGAAAAAAGAAACTCGAAGGCATCATACCGCTTGTGGTATTTGGGTCGTTTAAAAACAACTCACCTTGGTTATTTATAAATCCGTCAATACGAGCATAAACATGGAAATTAAAGAAGGTGAACAATTGCTCGCAAGCTTTTCGTATTTCATCTATTTTGCTTTCAGCAATATCAATCGGGGTAATTTTTCGGCTTAAACCTGGTAAATATTTACTGCGGTAATCATATACTTCTTTGCCTTTAACTATTTCAGTTGGAGGCAGCGCTACAGCTGTTCCATCTTCATTTTTTAGTACAATGCAACTAAACTCTCTACCTTCAATAAATCCTTCAATTAAACATTCCGTTTCAGAGTAAATACTTTCTAAACGGATTTCTGATTTTTGATTTTTGATTTTTGATCTGGTCGCTGAGCTTGTCGAAGCGCCAAAT
Source organism: uncultured Bifidobacterium sp. (assembly GCA_964529175.1). Classification (GTDB taxonomy): domain Bacteria; phylum Bacteroidota; class Bacteroidia; order UKL13-3; family UKL13-3; genus JAAFJM01. Next base: position 49,697 of record CAZGVO010000010.1, on the reverse strand, counting down.
TCTTCGTCAAACAGTGGCCATAAATCATCAGGGTTATAAATTAATTCTTTTTGTCCATTAACAGTAACTATAGCAGGTAATCCAATTCCTTCTTTAACATCAGTAATTTTTTGAATGAATTGTGTTTTGGCTTTTTGGTCTAAATTTACCCATTCACTAGCCGACACCTGTTGTATAAAAAACGATTTTAAAACCGCTTGTTCAAATTGGTCAAAATTATCGGCACTAATTACAGAAACACCCACCGAACTTCCTTGATTAGCAGGCTTCACTACAAATGGAAAACCAACTTCATTGATTACTTTTTTATAAATATTTTTTAAATCAGGCAATTGATTTTTAGTAAACGAAAAGTATTTAGGAACATTCATTCCTGCACTTTTCATTAATTGTTTTTGCAGGCGTTTATTCATTCCCAAAGCACTTGGCATAATACCCGAACCACTGTAAGGAATATCCATAAACTCCAACAAACCTTGTATGGTTCCATCTTCGCCATTGGCGCCATGTAAAGCTAAAAAAGCAAAATCAATTAAACCTTTTAATTCTTCAGGTTTAATGGTTTTTCCTAATTTCTTTATCAATGATTTACCATTATCCTCATGCGCAGTGGCCAAATTTTCGGCATATACTTGCACCTCAGTTTTTTGGTTTTTTAAAGCTGAAACAGGCGGATAAAAATCGCGAATGGAACCTTTGTAAATATACTCCCAATCCAGCAAAACAAAGTTATTAAAGCTATCCACAAAAACAGGAATGGCTTCAAAAAGTGTTTTATCTAAATTATCATAAACGGTGCGTCCACCTGCAAAACTTACCTCGCGCTCGCGGCTATTGCCACCAAAAAATATACCTATTTTCATACTTTTAAAATGCTCTCCACTTATGGGGATTAATAACATTCAAACGTAAAATAAAATAAATACAATGGCTAATGATTTTTATGTACTATGTTGATAAGATTTGTTAGTAATAATAGCGCTTAAATAGGATAGAAATAATTAACATTACTTTTTGTTTATTTATTATTAATTTGCCATACAATTGTTTGGTATGAAAAAAAACTTACTTCTGTTATTCATAGTCAGTCCAATAATTTTGTTATCGCAAGATTTAGGGTTTTATGCTAATGCCTTAAGGTTAAAGTATGAAAATGACTTAATTAAAGGTAAACAATTACTAAAACCACCTTTTCTAAATATAACACCAATTGAGGAAAATAGCAGAACTATTGCTTTTGATGGATTTGGCAATAACGGTTTTCCTGAATACAAAGTTACGTGCTCTAATATTGGTCTAGCAGCTACAGTTAATGCTAATCAACTTTGGCCAAGTGGATTACTTGGTTTAAGTATCAGTGGAAGTGGTATGAATGCTCTAGGAATTTGGGATAGTGGAAAAATTAGATTAACCCACCGAGAATTTTTAGGACGAGTTACCCAAATAGATACACCAGCTAATTTTTCATCGCATTCAAACAATGTTGCTGGTTTAATGATAGCAACCGGAATAACTAGCACAGCAAAAGGAATTGCTTATCAAACCAATTTAAAAGCTTGGGATTTTACCAACGACAGAGCTGAAATGGCTGCGGCTGCAAATGGTTTATTACTTTCAAATCACTCTTACGCCAATGCTGCTGCTTGGATTTTTTCTGGTGGATACCAATATTGGCTTGGCGATACTACTTTAAACGCCACAAAAGATTGGAAATTTGGCTTTTACGATTCCCGCACCAAAGAGTTTGATAGCATTTCGTGGGCTAATCCTAATTATTTAATTGTAAAAGCTGCTGGAAACGACAGAGGTAATAATGTGGCTGCTGGCACCCCTCATTATATTTTTGACGGAACCAATTGGGTTTACACTACCGCCATTCGCGATGCAGTAGGTCCATATGATTGCATAGTAACTTATGGAACTGCAAAAAATATATTAACAGTTGGCGCTATTGATATTTTGCCAAATGGTTTTGTAGCGCCACCAGTTAATACTATTAGCTTTAGCAGTTGGGGACCAACAGATGATGGACGCATTAAACCTGATTTGGTCTGCGGAACCAATACATCATCTACCCCAACCAGCACCAACGATTCGGCTTATGGAAGTTTAGGAGGAACCTCTATTTCATCGCCAGGAGCTGCAGCAAGTTTACTTTTGGTACAACAACATTATTTTAACTTAAAAGGAAAATACATGAAGGCTTCATCTTTAAAAGGATTAGCCATTCATACTGCCAATAATTTAAAAACAACTTTAGGACCAAATTACGAAAGTGGCTGGGGTTTATTAAATGCTGCCAAAGCTGCAAAAACCATTACAGATTCAAGTAAAAATTTTATAAAAGAGCATAACTTAAATAATAACGATACCTTTAAATTTATAATAAATGTAAATGGTTTAGATACTTTTAAAACTACCTTATGTTGGACAGATCCTCCAGCCATAGTAGGTGCGCCAGCTTATAATGATACTACTAAAAAGTTAATTAACGATTTAGATATAAGATTGATAAACAATAGCACCAATGTGGTTTATTACCCATATATTTTAAATCCAAGTGTGCCAAGCGCAGCAGCTACAAATGGTGATAATTTTAGAGATAATGTAGAACAAATTTATATACCTAACTTACCAAGTGGAAATTATACCATTAGGGTTACACATAAAAATAATTTACAAAATAACAATCCTCAAGCGTTTTCAATTATAGCCAGTGGAGTTACTTTAACAGCTACTTTACCTGTAAAATGGTTAAGTTTTACAGGCAGAAATGTAAACAACGATGTGCAACTTGATTGGCAAACGGCTCAAGAAATAAATAATAAATGTTATGAAATTGAACGTTCTACCAATAACCAAAATTTTATTAAAATAGGAATAGTTAATGGAAGAACAAATGCCAATACCGTAAGCAAATACAGCTACTTAGACAATTTAACTAATTTGGATAAAACCACAGAATTAAACGATAATATTTACTACCGATTAAAGCAAGTTGATTTAGATGGGCAATATAATTATTCAAAAACAATAAGTGTAAAAGCACCATTTTTAGCAAGTTTTGGAATTAATCCAAATCCATTTAAGGAGTGTATTTTTATAAATGTAAATTCAAATACATTAAATCAGACTTTTTCAGTTCAACTTTATGATATTTCTGGAAGGTTAATTTCTACGAATACTTTTATCAATACTAGTAAACAATTTAATTATGAAATTGCCGATTTAAATGCTTTAAATAGTGGAATCTATTTTATAAAAATATCGTATAATGAAAAGGTGTTTACGCTTAAAGCTATTAAAACTAACTAGCCAAAGGCTTGCCACCAATCTTTTACTAATTTAAATAAAAACTCAAAGAAGGAAAGGCCAGCAAATACTGTAGTTGACCAAAAACCATTGCTAATAATCAAACTTAATATAAACAAACGCCAATCGCGGGCGCTTAAACCATTATAGGCAAAATTACCTTTGCGCTCAAAAGCTACGGCCACAAAAGGATCGAAGTAAATAGAAAGAAACACAAACAAGATAGCTCTGCTTTTACGCAATACTCTAACTAACAACAATTTTAAACCAACACTGTCATCGCTGGCTATAATATTGCTCATTTTTTCTTTCGAAAATTCAATGCCTAAAAAATCGCGTTTTAAGTAATCGTAAATAATAAAATAAGCCCAGCAAAATAAAAACGATAAGAACATCATGGTGAAAAAACCAACCACAACACCTAATTTGTATAAGGCAAATGGGTACAATACAAAATCAAAACTGTAATTAATTACAGTAAAGGTGGTTGCTCCTGTTAAAAACAACAATAGTCTATTTAAGAGTTGATTCATCTAAAGTGCAATACTATAGGTTTTTAACTGAAAAGCAGGATTTAACTGTTGTTTAAAGTAGCGTAAACTTTCAACTCCCCTATCTTCCTGAAAATTAAAGTATTTAAAACCTTGTTCCGACAAAGCCACACTCAATTGATTTAACAAATACATGCCTAAACCCAAATATGTTTTAAAAAAATGACCTACTATCCATTCTTTATTAAACTCTTCGTAAATAAGCAATCCACTTAATTTTTGATTTGCATACAGCTTTATTATTTTTAAATTCAGGCTACTGCTTAAATCAATGCATTTCTGAAAAGCCAACCATTCCTTTTGCAAATTAGGCTCATTGGCATGGTTTCTATCCGATTTTATTTGCATACAATCTTGGCAAAATAGCTTGATTTCTGTTTTATCATCAACTGAAGCTAAATCAGAAATTTCAATAGTAAGTTCACTATTTTCTTTCAAAGCTTTTGCATATGCATTGCGTTGTTTTTTGTATTTGCTGCCTTGCAATTGAGCTAAATCTATTAAATTATAAATGTATTCAAACTCATCGGTTTCTGGCTGTAATTTATTTATAACATCTTGATTTTCAAGTACTTCTAAGTAACTTATTTTCAGCTTATTAATTCCTAATTCTTTGGTTTTTTGTGTAGCCATTGCTACCAAATTATCAGTTAAATTATTTACCAATAAATGTGAAAAAGCATTGCCAAATGGCGGATTGAACAATACTAACAAAATGGCATTTTCTAACTTAAATATTTGTACCTGATTTGCATTGTTCCAAAAATTTATGGTAGAAGGTAAAAAATCGGATGTAGGTATTATATCCAAGTTTTTCAATAACAACTCATACTCATCGCTATTGATAATCAAACTATTACTATTATTTACGGTATTTATCTGCTGGATATCCAAACCTGTTTTTGTGTATTTGTGCAATTATTATGGTCAATAATCTTGCCGTTAATTTTTTAGTGTATTTAACTGCCAATTAGTATTTAAGGTAACAAAAAAAACTGCCTCAAGTTTTGAGGCAGTTTTTAAATCATATTTACTAATAATGTTATTAAAAGTTTAATGCTAATCCTGCTTGTGCTGTTCTGGTATCGGCTACTTTATTGGTATCGAATAATGGAACCAAACCGTAATTAGCAAATACACTTACTGCACCATATCCAATTCTAACTGTAGCATCAGCACCTAAACGGTTAACAAAATAATCGCCACTGGCTACTGTTTCGTAATCAACACTGTTTTTGCTATACACTGTTTTGATATGATTTACAGCCGCGTATTTTATCATAACACCAAAAGCGGTATAAAATCTTTTATCGTGTTTATTATAATTAGTATTATACTTAACCAATAATGGCAATGTAAAGTTAAACTGATATAAACGATTGGTGCTTAAAGTGGCTGCGGGAGCAACAAAAGTTAATTGTTGGTTATTATCACTTATCATCGAATCTTTGTTTTTGAAACCATAATGATCAAAGCTTAAGCCCAAACCTGTAGTTAATGCTAAACGGCCTTTTACTATAGGTAAATCCCAGTCGCCAAAGTTTAAGGCAAAGCGCCACGAGCTACCAATATTGGTTTCTAAATTTTTATTTGATGCAGCAAGTGAAGTATTAAAATCAGGGGTAACAAATGAGCTAACACCCAATTCTATTCCACCAAAAGCAGTTTCCATTTCAGTGCTGTGTTTTTTATGTTTGCCTTTTTTTCCCTTTTTAGCTCCAATCGAAATTTCAACTTTTCCATCTTCGCCATCGCCATTTACTTGCTCTACTTTTGAACCACCTGAAACTTCTTTTTCTACATTTTTAGGATTGCCAGTGTATTCAATTTTTGATAAACCGCTTGCTTGGGCTTTTAAATTATTTTTTACGGTAATCAATATTTTTGATGCACCGCTAGCTTCTACCACTGCATTTTCAAAGGCAGTTCCATCAGCTTCTATTTTTGATGCGCCTGTAGCTTCTAAATTACCTTCAGTAACTTTTCCATCTAAACTTAACTTGCTTGCGCCATTAATTTTAGCTTCTAGTTTTTCAACATCTACATATAATTCCATTTTAGTAGCACCATCAGCCGAAATTTTCAAGCTTTTTGATTTGATTGCACTATCGCCACTCATTTTCATAGTAGCATTCGATTCTAGTTTAATTTCTTCTAAGTTATTTACATAAACTATAACCTCAACTGGTAAATTGCTTCCGAATGGAGCCAAATCAAAATTTAAAGTATTGTTACTTACTGTTGCTCCTTTTTCTAATGCTGAAATATTGGTATTTTTTGAATCTGCATCTTGATAAGAAACTTCATTTTTTTCACTTTGCTGTAGTTTAACTTCAAAATTAGCTGGTACTACTATTTTAGTAAAACTTGGTAACGATACCTTGGTTTGTGCATTTGCCATTACACTTAAAATGGCTATAGATGCTGCTAGTATTATCTTTTTCATATTGGTATTTTTTATTTTATGTAGCTTAATACGCCAAGGCATATATTTTGTTACAAAAAATAAAAATATTTTTATAAAATGCTTATTTTTAAATGATTAGATTTGACAAAAACCTACTTTTATTTTATTAAGCCAAACTGATTAAAGTGATGCCATGTGTGTTTGGTAAAAAACTGTGTCCATTCTTCAGTGTTTAATAAACCAAATATAGGATGTGTTTTACCTACTACTAAATTATTTGCTAGTGCATTTGCTACTAAATGATGGCGTTTTTCAAATTCGTTAATGGCTTCTTCCATATTAGCGTATTTGGTCTTAAACGATAAACTTTGGGTAAACTCATTGGTTACACCTTGTTTAAAACCTCCTGGTGACCATAAAAATAACTTTTTTGTTTTTTCTATTTTTTCTTCGGGGGTTAATACTTTGGTAACTATGTCAGATAAAACATAATCGTAAATTAAACTTACATGTTCTATCATTTGTTGGGCATTCATGCTGCCAAACTGAGCTGGTGTTTCGGGCTTTAACTCATTGCGGAATGCCTCAAAATCGATATGCGGAAATTGTGTGAAATTCATATTAGTTGTTAGTTGATGGTTGTTCGTTGTTCGTTTTTCGATATTCGTTATCGGTCACTGAGCGGAGCCGAAGTGCCGTTTTTCGTTGTTCATTTCCATGGGTTGATCCCGAAAGCATTCGGGACCATGGTTACAATATTTGTCGTTCCTACGGAACTTTAATTTGTTTGCCTTGAGCCAGAGGCCAGAGGCCAGAAGCTAACTTATCGCTCCCCATTTATTAGTTTTTCTATATAGCATCAGGTATTGGTTTAAAATAGCATGTTCGGGTTTTTGTAAAGTATTATCGTTTTCAAGTATTAATTGGGCTTCTTTTCGGGCTGCTTCTAGAATTTCTTTATCGTCAATAATGCTTGCAATGCGCAAATCTAACACACCACTTTGCATGGTTCCTTCCATATCGCCCGGACCACGCAGTTGTAAATCTACTTCGCTAATTTTAAAACCATCGTTGGTTTCTACCATGGTTTTCATACGCAGTTTTCCATCTTGACTAATTTTAAAATCAGTCATTAATATACAATAACTTTGTTCTGCTCCCCTGCCCACTCGGCCGCGTAATTGGTGTAATTGCGATAAACCAAAACGTTGCGCACTTTCTATTATCATAACACTGGCATTAGGCACGTTTACTCCAACTTCTATTACGGTAGTAGCCACCATAATATTGGTTTCGCCTTTTACAAAACGCTGCATTTCAAAATCTTTTTCAGCTGGTTTCATTTTGCCATGCACCATGCTTACTGCATAAGTTGGCAAAGGAAATTCTCTGCAAATACTTTCATATCCTTCTGCTAAATTTTTGAAATCTAACTTTTCGCTTTCCGCTATCAATGGATAAACTATATATACTTGCCTTCCTTTATTAATTTCGTTTCTAATAAATCCATAAACTTCTAAACGGTTATTATCGTATTTATGAATGGTTTTTATAGGCTTACGCCCTGCGGGCAATTCATCTATCATACTGGTATCCAAATCGCCATAAAGAGTCATGGCTAAAGTACGCGGAATGGGTGTAGCTGTCATTACCAAAATATGTGGTGGATTCTCGTTTTTTTTCCAAAGTTTTGCCCTTTGCTCTACTCCAAACCTGTGTTGTTCATCGATAATGGCTATGCCAATGTTTTTAAATTCCACCGCATCTTCAATTAAAGCATGGGTGCCAATTAATATATGAATTTCGCCATTTTTCAACCCTTCGTGAATGGGTCTGCGGTTCTTTTTGGTTTTAGAACCTGTAAGTAACTCAACCCTAACTGGCAAATCGCCCAATAAAGATTTGATGGTTTCAAAATGTTGGTTAGCTAATATTTCGGTTGGAGCCATGAGTGTAGCTTGATAACCATTATCAATAGCCATGAGCATACTCATGAGGGCAACAACTGTTTTTCCACTACCTACATCGCCTTGAACCAAACGGTTCATTTGCTTACCGCTGCCCATATCCACCCTTATTTCTTTTAAAACCCGCTTTTGTGCATTGGTTAATTCAAAAGGCAATTGATGGTTATAAAAACCATTGAATAAATCGCCAATTTTGGCAATTTTTATTCCGTTAAATACAGTATGACGTTTTAATTTATAGCGCAATATGCGCAATTGATTAAAAAATAATTCTTCAAACTTTAGGCGTTGCTCAGCCGCATGTAATAGCTGAAACGATTCGGGAAAGTGTATTTGCATCATGGCTTGTTTACGGCTCATAAGCTTGTGTTTAGCCACCAAATAATCAGGCAAGTTTTCCTCTATTTGCAAGCGAGCATCGGTTAACAAAGTATTGGTTAACTTCATTAAAAACTTGGTATCTACGCCACGTTTTTTAGCCTTTTCACTGGCATTATAAAGCGGCATCATTTTTAAATACAGCTTTTCGTTTACCAAAGCAGGGTCTTCCATGCTTGGATGAACCATGCTAAAAGTGCGGTTAAACTCAGTTAGTTTACCAAAAACCACATACACTTTACCAGCCAATAAACTATCTTTTATCCATTTTTGTCCTTGAAACCAAATGAGTTCAATGCTGCCTGTTCCATCACTAAAATTAGCTACCAACCGTGCCCCTGCACCTTGCCCAATGGTACGCAAATTACTTACAGTACCTTTTAACTGAATGTATTGCATGGTATCGTCAAGCTGACTGATTTGATAAGTTTTACTCCTATCAATATGCCTGTAGGGAAAATAGTATAGCAAATCGTTAAAGGAAAATATGTTATATTCCTTTTGCAAAAGTTCGGCCTTTGCTGCACCTACTCCTTTTAAATATTCTATTTTAGTTTGTAAAAACGAATTGCCTTGCATGTAGTTAATTGCAATGATAAGTGATTTTTTTTATTTTAGTTGATGGTTGATGGTTACATTGTTGGATGGTTATATTGTTTATTTGCTGATTGCTGATTGCCTATTAAATTTTCCGTTGGCTAATCCCTAAAGCTTTCATGAAAACGGCAATTGATCTTTTGCCTATTGCTTATTTTACAAATTCCCGCCCAGTCATGCCAAAGGCATCTTCCTAAATTAACAAATACTTTTCCATGAATGATTTGTCATTTAAGTATCAGTTAAAAATTAAAACTTAACTTTAAAAATTAAGCGATAATAACATAAAAAATATTTGCTAATTATTTACAATTTTAAAGACCATAAAAAATTAACGTTCCGTTAAATCCTGCTTGTTTTAGTAGTATAAATAAATAAGTTTGTAAGAAACAAAAAGAATAAACCTATTGAACCAAGCTAACCAAATTTGGGTGGTTTAAAGAGTTTTTAGAAAGAAACTTTTTAGTAAATGAGTTATAGACATTTTTAAGCACCACCGTGAAAAAGACTATATTTATATTGATATTAATCTTGGGACTTTTAAGTTGTAATAGCCAAAGTGAAAAATTAGTTGAAAATTTAACTGTTCCTAATAGAGCTGACGATAAAGTAAAACTTCATAAATTGGAGAAACTGTTTGTGATTGGCGACTTTAATGGTGATGGAAAACAGGACACCGTATTTCAACATAATTATTCAAGACTGACAAAAAGTGAAATTGAATTTTCAGCAGACCCTTTTCAAAATGAGTGGGACACAGTTGTCAATTGGTTTTATAACCAAAAAGCAGATTTGTATTTGACAATTAATAAAATTAATAATGATACATTGCATTTAGGAACAGCTCAAGGACTTTATTGTCTAATAAACATTGGTGATAACAATGCTGATGGCAAAGACGAAATAGCGTTGGTTATTGACTATTTAGACTTTAGTAGAGTGAACAGTTGTAAAATATTTTCTTTGTGCAATTACGAATGGATAATATTGAAAGAGTTTAATATTTTTGAAGGAGCGTTTGATTTTTCAGGAAACAAGCCTCCTATTCTTACAGAAATAAAAGAGTTTTTAGAAAAAAGAAATGGTCAATGGTATTATATTGATTATCTTCAAGAATATGAAAAACAAGAAGACGTTGGAAAAATGTTGAAACTACAAATTGAACCATGTAAATAAAAATGCAAAAAATTAAACAGACAACTTTAATATTATTAGTACTACTTTTCGGCTGTAATCAAGCTGACACCAAAACGACTTCTGTAACCGAAGAAAAATCATCAATTTCAACTCAAGATAAAGAGCAAATTCAAGTTTTTATAAGACAAGTTCTTAATTGGGCGGAAAACAAAAATTCTATTGATTTGCTTCCGGTTCTTGTCGATAGTAAAAACATAGTTTACATTGGCTTTGATCTTAAAAAGCATAAGCAAAACCTTGAAAAACTTAAACAGACAAATTTCTTTGCTACAGAGTTTATTGATAATTACAACCAAATAATTGTGACACTCGATAAAAGACTTAGAAATGGTAATTATGACCCATGGTTGGTTGGCAACTTACCTACTTTTATTTTTGCAAATGACGTTAGCCCTTGGACCATGTGTCAAGACGTTCCATACGACAAACCAAATCCATTTGACTTTATAGAAGTAAATATAATTAGTTTAGAAAAAAACAATGCAGAAGCAACTTGGCATTGGGGTAATCTTGAACAAAACGCAGATAAGTCTTGGAAAGACTTTTCTTATAAATTTAAAGTTGTAAAAGAAAATAACAAATGGAAAATTTCTTATTTAACAGGATTTGACTTTAAAGAAAGTACACGAAAAGATGGATAACTATGAAACTAAAAACGAAGCACTAAACTTGGTTTAGTAAAAAAGCGAGTTAAGTATTTCTTAGCCGCTGTTGGCGTCCCCGCCAACAGCTAAAAGTACCGATAAAAAATTGCAGGCGAAGACGCCTGCAATGGCGCAACACCAAAAGGATATGACTATAAAAGATAATTTGTACCAATAGCAAACCACAAAATCATTTTTTAACAAATGAAAATTATAAAACCAACCCATTTTTTCAAACCCTTATTTTACTGTTTTATACTTTATTTTTTTAGCTGCACTAATAGCACTAACACCAATAAAAATAATAAAACAGATACCTTAACTATCAATAAGGACTCTGCTATTAAAAACACTTTTTTTCATTTGAAGAAACTATCTATTACTGGCGATTTTGATGGAGATGGTAAAATAGATACATTATGCCAAAATACCATAAATGAACTAACCAAACAGCCTATTGATAGCTTCCCTGATTCTCAATGGAACTCTATAGAAAACTATTTTGGATTAATGAATTCCGATGTGCAATTATTTATGAGTAATAAACCAAATGATACTTTACATTTAGGTGCGGGAGGCAGCCTTTATTGCTTAATTAATATTGGTGATAATAATAAAGACAATAAAGATGAAATAGCTGTGGTGGTAGATTATTATGACTTTACCAATATTAGTACTTGTGTTATTTATTCGCTTTGTGGTAATAAATGGAATGAAATAAAATCATTTAAAGTTTTCGAAAGTGCTTTTGATTATGAAGTTGATTCCATGCCCAATTTTAAACAAATAAATGGTTATCTTGAATATAGAAAAAACAAATGGTATTATATTGATTATACTGATTGGTTTAACGCAGAAACGGATAAAGACACCATACTAAAACCTTTAATAATTAAAAAGTGTAATGAGTAAACTGTCTGAACACGATTAAAGAGATTATATGGTTAACAAGATGAAATTTAAGTTGGTATATTTCCACCCTTATAAACCAATTAGACAAAATTACAACTTTGAGGCAAAATGATAAAATCAACTAAACCATTGCTAATGATAATACTATTGCTAAAAACAGGTATCAGTTTTAGTCAAAATAGTAAGTTTATGGATATATGCCAAGGTATAAAAGCTGATTCTATTTTAGTGGTAATGCATACCCAAAGTGCCAATACTAGCAATAATTATGTGGCTTATATTTGTTATAAAACCAATGGAAAATTTTATTTTAAAAAGCACCAAAAACATCAAAATAAAATAAAAGTAAACACTAAGGTTAATGATGCTATCAAAGTACAATTACAAGCATTTTATACCGAAAAAATTTTCAATAAAAACGACTCCTTAAAACAAGGAGAACAATTTTATATTGATGATGGACCTTTAACCGAAATTTATTTTAGAACTTTGCAAAATAATTGGTATTTTAATTTAGCAAAATCTAACAGTAACGATGTAAGAGTGGTTTGGATAAATAAATTTTTAAGCATAATCAAACATGGATATTGAAACAGCTAAATACATTATTACTCATTATTCAAAGTTACTCAGCATTGATGAAAACATGGCTTTAAAACATTTTCACAATCAGTTTACGCTTGATAATTCAGAACCTGAAGTGAGAGAAAAACTAAGCAAAAATTTTAAAAGAATGGGATGGATTACTGATGATAAAACTGTACTTGATTTATTAAATGACGGTATTGAAGCTTTTGAACTCAATGCTGCGCAAAAAATACTTGCAAAACATGTTGATAAAGTTTTTTTAAATATATGTCCAAAGTGCCAAAAACTAGCCCGAACGCCAGAAGCCAAACAATGTAGATATTGCTATTTTGATTGGCATTATAAAATACAAGCTCAATTTAAAGTAGAGGATTGTTTTCCAATAGCTAACCGCCAATTTTTTTATTAGGACAAATAATAGAAGGTATTGCCAAAATAGGGTATTCCATTAATTTACAACCTTTTACAATCAACAAAAAACCAATAATAAAAACAGTTGAATCTGTAAGAAAACAGAACTGGATAGGTGTTGCCATAGGCATTAATAACATAACATCAACCGAAAAAGAGTTAATTAAAAACAATATTGGCTCAGGTAAAGAATTGATAATTTTTAAAGCTTAAGCATGCACTTACTCATCCAAAATATCGGCTAAATTTTTCTTAATTCTTTTAGCAATATCGTCCGTTGGCAAATCGTTATCTTCTTTACCAAAAGGATCTTCTATTTCTTCGGCAATTAGCTCTAAACCAGCAAAGGCATAAAATACAAATAAAACCATAGGAATAGTTGCCCATTTAAAATCATCAACCAAACCTATAGGAAGTGTAATGGTATAAATTAAAATTATACGTTTAATAAAAGTGCTATATGAATAAGGAATTGGAGTGGATTTAATGCGTTCGCAAGCTCCTACAACTGCCGCAAATGAGCTTAATTCATGGTTTAGTACAATTAGTTTTTCGTCAGAAATAATTCCTTTTTGATGTAATTGGTTGGTTTCAATAAATAGTTGTTGAATAATTCTATTAGGACCATGCGGATTTTCGGTTACTTCCTTCACACTTAAATTAGGGTGTTCGTCAATTAATAATGGATTTATACCTTGTCGTAAATGCTCTTTTAAGGCCATGGCAAAATTACCAATTAGCAAACTAAAGTGTTTTTTAGTTACCATTTCAGTTTGAGGTAAAAATGCATTTATTTTAAACATTAAATTACGGCTATTATTAACCAATTCGCCCCAAAGCTTGCGGCCTTCCCACCACCTATCGTAAGCAGTATTGGTTCTAAATACCAATAACAACGAAAGTACAAAACCTAAAAGCGAATGTAATACAGTGGTGCTTCGCAATTTAATTACCCTAATTTCCACATCTAAATAACATAATACAGATGAATAAATAGCCAATGCAACGATGGCTGGTAACAACATTCTGAAAGAATCAGATTTGTGAAAATGAAAAATAAGTTTGGTCCAATCTTTAGGGTTATAGGCTTTCATTAAAACAATAATACAATTTTTAGCTACAAATAAATATTTTTACAAACTTAAATTTATAAACGCCATGGCCCAAAATAAAACAGTGGAGACAATAGAAAGTGTAGCCAATTTTTTAGCTACCGTTACCGATGAAACTAAAAAACAAGATTGCATAAACATAGTAACCATTATGGAAAAAGTTACTGGTTTTAAAGCCAAAATGTGGGGACCAAGTATTATTGGTTTTGGCTCTTATCATTATAAATACGAAAGTGGACGAGAAGGTGATGCACCCTTGGTTGGCTTTTCGCCCAGAAAAAACGAAATATCATTATACCTATCATCGAGCTTTGAAAACAGAGATACTTTGCTTGAAAAATTTGGCAAACATAAAAGCGCCAAAGCTTGTATTTACATAAAAAAGTTAGCTGATATAGACCAAGAAATTCTAAAAGAAATGATAGCCTTATCAGTTAAACATGTTAAAAGTATGTATCCTTAATTTGAATGTTGAATGTTGGATGCAGTTCAGGTAGATTCATAACGAAAGTGGATTTGTTATTTTGAGAGATAGCCTGTCCCACCAAAGCGCGAAAACAATACAAAGTTATGCTAAGCAAATGCTAGTTTGAGATTCCTGGTTATTGCTCTCGCAATAAATGTTCGCAATGACTTTTTGATGAAGACGAATCCTAACAATTGTGCCTCAAACAAAAAAATGAGCAACCAAAGAATTGATTGCTCATTTTTTACTGAAATTCATAATTATTACTTGCTAATTAATTCAAAAGTATCCGTTTTGTTAACTATAAATTTTACAAACCCATTTTCTTTATTAAAATAATATCTTATACATCCACTGCAGTTTGGATAATTTAATTCAAATACATTATCATAACTGTTTCCTAAAACTACAAAATTATTTATGTATTTGTTACCTGAAAGAATTGAATCTGTGTTATAATCAGATCCATAAAAACTATTTTCAATTATACCAAAACATGAAGTAGAATCGATGTCCTGAGTTAATCTACATCCTTCATTTATATCATTATTATTATAACTAAGTCTTCTCCAAGTTCCAACAAAAACACTAAAAACAGTCGGATTGTTCATTCCCACTAATTGTACTTTATACTCTTTGCATGAAACAAAATAATAATGACAGCCCTCTGTTTGCCCGCAATAATCTTCAGAAACAGAACTAGTAACACCTGTTACTTGAAAACTTAATGTGTCTTTGAGATTTTTGAGATATTTGATTGTATCATTTTCTTTAAAATTATCTAAAATCGATAAATCTTCTTTTGTGGGTTCTAAAGTATTACAAGATTTTGCATCAGGACATTCCGTTGAGCACGACAGAATAATATTCGAAAGTAAAAATATTAAAGCGATTGATTTTATCATGTTCAGAATAATTCATTTCAAATAAAACAAAAAAAATCAGCAACCAAAGAATTGATTACTGATTTTTTTTGTTGTAGAGACGTTCAATTGAACGTCTCTACATTGTTATTTTATTAGACGTTGCGTGCAACGTCTCTACCATGGTTTATAAACCAACAACTATTTCCCTACACTAGCTCTGATGATATTTAAAGCACCACCTGCTTTAAACCATTCAATTTGTTGCTCGTTATAAGTATGGTTAACAGTTATTGTTTCACTTGAACCATCTTTGTGGTTTAATATTAACTCTAATTGTTTACCAGGAGCAAAACTTCCTAAACCAATAATATCAATCACATCATCTTCTAAAATTTTGTTGTAATCTTCTTTATTAGCAAAAGTTAAAGCCAACATACCTTGTTTTTTCAAGTTGGTTTCGTGGATACGAGCAAATGATTTTACCAATACCGCACGAACACCTAAATGACGAGGTTCCATAGCTGCATGCTCGCGGCTACTTCCTTCACCATAGTTTTCATCGCCTACTACCAAACTACCAATTCCTTGTGCTTTATATTCGCGTTGAACTTTAGGTACTGAAGCATATTCGCCAGTTAATTGATTTTTTACATTGTCAGTTTTTTCGTTAAAGAAATTAACTGCACCAATTAACATATTGTTAGAAATATTATCTAAGTGACCACGGTATTTTAACCAAGGACCAGCCATTGAAATATGGTCAGTTGTACATTTACCTTTGGCTTTAATTAACAATTTCAATCCTTTTAAATCGCTGCCTTCCCAAGCTGCAAATGGATCTAATAATTGTAATCTATCTGAAGTAGGAGAAACTGCTACAGTAACTTGGCTACCATCAGCAGCTGGAGCTACAAAGCCTGCATCTTCTACTGCAAATCCATTTACTGGTAATTCATCACCATACGGACCATCTAATTTTACTTGCTCACCTTTATTATTGGTTAAAGTATCAGTTAATGGATTAAAAGTTAAATCACCGGCAATAGCCATAGCTGTTACAATTTCTGGCGAAGCCACAAATGCATAGGTATTTGGATTACCATCAGCACGTTTAGCAAAGTTTCTGTTAAATGAGTGAATGATGGTGTTTTTTTCTTGTTTTTCAGCACCCATTCTATCCCACATACCAATACAAGGTCCGCAAGCATTGGTAAATACTTTTGCGCCAATTTCATTAAACACATCTAAGAAACCATCACGTTTAATGGTGTAACGAATTTGCTCTGAACCCGGATTAATTAAGTATTCAGCTTTTGATGTTAAACCTTTAGCCGAAACTTGTTTAGCCAAACTTACCGCTCTTGAAATATCTTCGTAGCTTGAGTTGGTACAAGAACCAATTAAACCTACTGAAATTTTGGTAGGCCATCCGTTAGCCAAAGCTGCTTCTTTTAATTTTGATATAGGTGTAGCCAAATCAGGAGTGAAAGGACCATTTACATGTGGTTCTAATTCTGATAAGTTAATTTCAATTACTTGGTCAAAGTATGCAGCAGGATTTGCATAAACTTCAGGATCGGCAGTTAAATGATGTTTTACAGAATCAGCTAAATCAGCTACTTCAGCGCGGCCTGTTGCTTTTAAATAACGAGCCATTGAATCATCGTAACCAAATGTAGATGTAGTAGCACCAATTTCGGCACCCATATTACAAATAGTTCCTTTTCCGGTACAGCTCATGCTAGTTGCACCTTCGCCAAAATATTCAACTACAGCATCGGTACCACCTTTTACGGTTAAAATACCAGCAACTTTTAAAATTACATCTTTTGGAGCAGTCCAACCGTTTAATTTACCAGTTAATTTTACACCAATTAATTTAGGCATTTTTAGTTCCCAAGGTAAGCCAGCCATTACATCGCAAGCATCAGCTCCACCCACACCAATAGCAATCATACCTAAACCACCAGCATTAACTGTATGGCTATCAGTTCCTATCATCATTCCACCTGGAAATGCATAATTTTCTAAAACTACTTGATGTATAATACCAGCACCTGGTTTCCAAAATCCAATTCCGTATTTATTTGATACTGAGCCTAAAAAGTCGTAAACTTCTTTACTTTCTTTATTTGCAAATTCTAAATCTTCGGCAGCACCGTTTTTAGCAGTAATTAAGTGATCGCAATGAACAGTAGAAGGAACTGCAACTTTTGGACGACCTGATTGCATAAATTGCAATAAAGCCATTTGCGCAGTTGCATCTTGCATAGCTACTCTATCTGGACCAAAATCAACATAACTTTTACCTCTTTCATAACTTTTGGTTGCATTGCCTTCGGTTAAATGGCTGTACAAAATCTTTTCAGTTAAGGTTAAAGGTTTGTTTACCACCTTGCGGGCAGCTGCAATACGTTCGTCCATTTTGGCGTACACAGCTTTAATCATTTCAATATCAAATGCCATAGTATTTAGTTTGTTTATTTAATTAAAATTCAATGCTTAAAAATCTCAAGCGGGCGCAATTTACATTTATATAAATTTTTGCAAAAGCAAATAGCCATAAAAAATTTATGATAACGCTTAGTAATTTGGTATGGCAAATAGGTTTATTTAAAACTATAAACCATGCCTAACGAAAACGATGCTCTGCCAATGGCAATAGCTTGATTACCTTTTAAATTATGCGTAGTGGTGGTTCCATTTTCGGTTAAGGTAATGCTATTGATGGATCCACCATTTAAACCCAAATTAGCAGCAAACGACAAATGGCTATCTAATCTATAATTATACTGAAATTGAGCTAATTGCGAAAAACCAGTTCCATAAAACGAACCACTGTAATTTGAAATAGCCAACTTTTCATTATAAAATACCCAATTTAAACCTAATTGAATGGCGCAACTGTGTATTTTTCGGTCTTTACCTAATTTTATAATCAAATTGGGGCCAATTGAAGTTAAATATAAATCAGAACTTAAATCGCCAGTATAAATAGTACCGTTATAAGCTGTTAATGCTGTATTTGCAGCTGTTCCACCAGCTAATAATTGATTTAATTGGACACCAATAAGTATGTTTTTCCTTTTATTTATCGACCTGTGAAACTCCGCACCAAGTCCATATAAAAAGCGTTGTTGGTCGTAGTAATTTTTAGGCAGTTTTACAATATTATTGCTGTTACGCGGATTACCTGGTTTTAAGCCTAATACTGCATTTAACGAAATTCGGTACTTACTATTTTCAAAATATCCAAGTAATGTAATAACTTGTGGTGGTTTACTGTTATCAAAATTCTCCTTAAACTTTGTTAAAGAAGACTGTGGGCAACGAACTACTTTAACAATTCCACCGTAAGCAATGCTGTGTTTCGATTTATCAGCAAGCTCGTAACTAATGTACCAATCTTTTTTATCTTCAATAATTTGGGCAACAATTACTTCATTTTGTTTGGTATAAATGGTATCAAAACAAATAGTATTTAAAGCAGCTTTAGTTACAAAATATCCTTTTTCAATTTTGGTAATATTCTTTAAATCAATAACTAAAGTTTCAATATTCTTAAAACTGTCAACCACAGCTATTTCAATATTCACCCCATTATTTTGATTTAAAATTTTACAGTTAAGCGAATCATTGTTTTTTAAGAGCACTAAATCTTGCCCAAAAGCAGGAATACAGCAAATTAAAAGAACTAAACATTTGTAAATTTTTATCATAGTAACAAAAAAAGAGGCTAAATTCTATTATTAGTTTACAAACAAAGGCATAAAATTTTAAAAAGCAATTTGTTTATAATCAAACAAATGTAAATTTAATTTTTACCCGTATAAACCAATATAAAATTTAACCTCTAAGGCTACTTTATAAGTAATTTTTAATTAGTAAATTTCTACCAAATTCTTTTTCTCCATTTTTGATTTAATATTTTCAATATCTTGTTTTACTAGCGGCTTCGATATAAAATCTGTAATATGAGTACAATTTTTGGCTTTAATAATATTGCCTTTATCGTAAGTTGACGACAGCATAAAAATACTAATGTCGTGTTTAATTTTTGACTTTATTTGTTTAAAATCTTCGATAAACTGCCAGCCATTGCCGTTGGGCATATCTAGATCTAGTAAAATTAAATCTGGGAAGTTGTTCTTATTTTTTTCGATACAATATTTTAAATAATCAATGGCTTGATTGCTATTATTAGCCGATTCAAAATTTTTACATTCCGTAGTACGTTCTAGGGTAGTTTTTGTAAGATAGATGGATAGGTTATCATCATCCACAATTAATGCATTTTGTATCATAGTTTTGAGTTTTATAGTCATTCAAAAATATATTTAAAAATAGCTTAATGTTAAAATTGGCTAACTGTTTTAACACCAACTGTTGTTAATATGTCTAAAACAAATAACAATTTACCGCAATAATCTAATTATCAAAATATTACATATTAAATAATTTAGTTGAAAACAAATAGTACATAAGCCCATAAAGTAACTTATTTTTGCGTTTTAGTATTACAATAATTTTATAGAAATAAATGGCTGAACAAGTAACGTATGATGACGACAGTATAAAATCGCTCGATTGGAGAGATCATATTCGTTTGCGTCCAGGAATGTACATTGGTAAATTAGGCGATGGAAGTTCGTTAGATGATGGTATTTACGTTTTAATTAAAGAGGTGATTGACAACTCAATAGATGAGTTTGTGATGGGCAATGGCCGCAATATTGATGTAAAAATTGAAGACAATAAAGTTACCGTTCGCGATTTTGGACGCGGTATTCCACTAGGAAAAGTAAATGATTGCGTGAGCAAAATAAATACTGGTGGAAAATACGATTCTAACGCGTTTAAAAAATCGGTGGGACTAAATGGTGTGGGAACCAAGGCTGTTAATGCTTTGAGTTCGTATTTTAAAGTACAAGCTTACCGCGATGGAAAAACCAAATGTTCGGAATTTGAAAAAGGTCAGTTAATTCACGACCATAAAATTACCGATACCATGGAACCCGATGGTACTTTAATTCAGTTTATTGCTGATAATACTATTTTTAAAAACTACCGATATATTACTGAATTTATAGTTAACCAAATTTGGAATTACACTTACCTAAATGCAGGTTTAACTATTAATTTTAATGGCGATAAGTATGTTTCGAAAAATGGTTTAATGGATTTATTGAAACGTAAAACCAGCGAAGAGGAATTGCGTTACCCAATTATTCATTTAAAAAGTGATGATATAGAAATAGCTTTTAGCCACGAAAATCAGTATGGCGAAGAGTATTACTCTTTTGTAAATGGACAGCATACCACCATGGGTGGAACACATTTAAACTACTTTAAAGAAGCTTATGCTAAAACTTTAAGAGAGTTTTATAGTAAAGAATTTGATTTGGCAGATATGCGCCAAAGTATTGTTGCTGCAGTAAGTGTGCGTATTCAAGAACCCGTTTTCGAAAGTCAAACTAAAACCAAATTGGGTAGCACCGCCATTTACCCTGATGGACCAAGTTTAAAGCAATTTATAGTTGATTATGTTAAAAAAGAACTTGATAACTATTTACATAAAAACAAAGAAACTGCCGAAGCTTTAAATAAACGTATTTTACAAAGTGAACGAGAGCGTAAAGAAATAGCTGGTGTACGTAAAATAGCTAACGAGCGTGCTAAAAAAGCCAATTTACACAATAAAAAATTACGCGATTGCCGCATACACTATAACGATAACAATACCGACAAAAAGTACAATACCACCCTTTTTATTACCGAGGGAGATAGTGCAAGTGGAAGTATTACCAAAAGCCGTAACGTGGAGTTACAAGCAGTATTTAGTTTACGCGGAAAGCCTTTAAACTGCTATGGTTTAACCAAAAAAGTGGTTTACGAAAACGAGGAATTTAATTTATTACAACACGCTTTAAACATTGAAGAAGGTATTGACGATTTACGTTATAACCAAATAGTAATTGCTACCGATGCCGATGTGGATGGTATGCATATTCGTTTGTTAATCATGACTTTTTTCTTACAGTTTTTTCCTGATTTGGTAAAAAATGGACATTTGTATATTTTAGAAACACCTTTATTTAGGGTTAGAAACAAACAAAAAACCATTTATTGCTATAGCGAAACCGAAAAACAAGATGCCATTGCTGAGCTTAAAGGTAAACCCGAAATTACCCGATTTAAAGGATTGGGAGAAATTAGTCCTGAAGAGTTTGGATTATTTATTGGTGCCGATATGCGCTTAAAGCCTGTGTTATTAAACCAAGATATAACTATTCAAAAGTTATTAGAATATTATATGGGTAAAAATACCATGGATAGACAAGCTTTTATTATCAATAACTTGCGCATTGAAAAAGATATTATTGTGCCGCAACTTGACGAAGAACTTGGCGAATTGGTGTAACAATAACCAATCATACTTTTATGAATAACAAAAAAAGCTCCTTACTTTAAAAAGAAAGGAGCTTTTTTATTTTACAGTTAGGCTACTAAGTACCTAATTACCAAAAAGATTACTGCCAATAAAAACATAAAAATAGATATTTTATTAATGCCATGCATTACCTTTAAATTAAAGTTAGCACTGTTAGCGGCTTCATCTTTTTTCCAAAATGTTATATAACTTAAAAATTTTTGTATCATAATTTTATAAACTATCAGACATCAAAAATAGTTTTATAAATTAATTAAGAAAATAAAACTTGTTAGAGCCGTCTAACTTTTTAATTTTGTAAAGCTAAAATTTATGAAAAATCATTCTGATAAATCATTAAGTGAAATACACGAAAGTGTAAATATTCCAGTTAAAAATAATTGGTGGCGCACTTTATTGGCTTTTATTGGACCAGCCTATTTAGTAAGCGTTGGGTACATGGACCCAGGAAATTGGGCTACCGACATAGCCGGTGGAAGTGCCTTTGGTTACAAACTGGTTTGGGTGCTGTTAATGAGTAACTTAATGGCCTTATTGCTCCAAAGTTTAGCAGCAAGATTAGGAATAGTAAAAGGTTGGGATTTGGCACAAGCCAGCCGACAACAATACCCACAATGGGCCAATGTTTCATTATATGTTTTTGCCGAAATAGCCATTGCTGCCTGCGATTTAGCCGAAATTATTGGTATGGCCATTGGTTTAAATTTACTTTTTGGTTTGCCCTTGATTTATGGGGTAATCATTACTGTTTTAGACTCTTTTTTATTGCTTTTATTAATTAATAAAGGTGTGCGCAAACTCGAAATGTTTATACTTTCGTTAGTTAGTATTATTGGTATTTCGTTCATTGCACAGCTAATTATAGTAAAACCTAATTTAATAGAAGTAAGCAAAGGGTTTATACCTTCAGAGTTGAAAGGAAGTGCGCTTTATATTGCTATTGGAATTATTGGCGCAACTGTAATGCCGCATAACTTGTATTTACATTCGGCTTTAGTACAATCGCGTAAAATTGAAAAAAATAACGAAGGCATTTTAAGTGCATTGAAATATAATTTTATTGATTCGTTTGTGGCTTTAAATATGGCTTTTTTTGTAAATGCTGCCATTTTAATTTTAGCCGCTACAGCCTTTTACAAAGCTGGATTCAATAATGTTTCGAGCATTCAAGATGCACATTTATTGCTCCAAAATTTATTTGGAAGTTTAGCTCCTTCCCTATTTGCCATAGCTTTAATTTGTGCAGGACAAAGTTCCACCATTACTGGTACTTTAGCCGGACAAATTATAATGGAAGGTTATTTAAACTTGCGTATTAGTCCATTGGTTAGGCGCATAGTAACAAGGTTAATAGCCATAGTGCCAGCAGTAATTACCATTTTGTTTTTTGGAAACGAAAAATTAGGCGATTTGTTGGTTTTAAGCCAAGTAATATTAAGCTTACAGCTTGGTTTTGCAGTTATTCCATTAATTCATTTTACTAGCAGCAAGCAGCTTATGGGCGATTTTGCCATCAAAAATTGGGTTAAAATATTGGCTTGGGCCTGTGCCATTTTAATTGTTGGCTTAAATATAAAATTGGTTATTGAGGAATTAAATAAAATGTTTGGATTAATTGGTTCCGAATATTTTATGGTAAAAATTATTATTGAATTGGTGTGTGTGTTTGCTTTGGTACTGCTTATTTACATTACTTTTAATCCATTGTTTATTAAATACAGCAAGCAAAAACAAATTGTACCACATGGAAATGCATTGCAAATTAGTCAAATAGAATTTGCTGAATACAAACGCATTGCCATAACAGTTGATTTTAGTAAACACGATGAAGCCACCATACAACACGCGCTAACATTAGGCGGAAAAGACATTGATTACTTGTTGATTCATATTGTGGAATCGGCTATAGCCAAACGCTTGGGAAAAGATGCACACGATTTAGAAACACAAACCGATTTGCAAAACTTACAATCATATAGCAACGATTTACAAAAACTTGGTTTTAAAACAAAAATAGAATTGGGATATGGAAATAGAGCAAACGAAATTTCAAAAATTATAGCTGATAATCAAATAGATGTATTGGTAATGGGAGCTCATGGGCATGCAGGCTTAAGCGATTTGGTTTTTGGCTCAACTGTTGATGCTGTTAGGCATTTAGTAAAAATTCCTGTTTTAGTAGTAAAAGCTTAATTGTATGAAATTTATTTATTTTATTTTATGCTTATTGATCCCTGCAGCTAGCGTGGCTCAAAAGCAAAAAAACACTCCTTTAAAAGTTGGTGATAAATTATTTGTAAATGCTTGCCAAGGCAATAAACCCGAGTTTATTGGCATAGAAGTTTATAGCCGTACAGATATGTACGATAAAACCAATGTGGATTCGATTACCGGGCAAGGATTGAGTAAAGCATTTTTTGATACCAAAAGTTTAGATGGAAAACGCCTTCCTTGCTCCATGGGTGGCAGGGCTTATACCATAGCTGCCATTGATAAATATACCGAAAAAGGAGTAACACATACCATAGTTTTGCTTTATGATTATTACCCATTAAACATATTACTGGTTGATTACGAAAACGCTATTTTTAATAAAGAAATTAGCATGGTAAAAGGGAAGAAGTAAGGGTAAGTTTAGTTTTGACTTATTTTGTTTTATTCCGAAGAATGATTAATTTAATCTTCAACAAGGCGCTATTAACTAAACTTATACATTTCTCAAACTTACCAAACGAGCTTGGTTTAAGCCTCAGGGAAATAATTTACCTAAAGTTTAATAAGCAAAAACTATCATATTTTGAATCAGAATTACGGTTTTTGCTTTGGATTAAAAATAAGGTTTTTATGTACCCAATTAATTTAGAACAACAAATTTAAATCTTGCTAAAATCAAACTATCATTATTAACAGCATTTATAAGGTAAATACCATCATTTAATTTCAAATGAAATGATAGTATTTTTTCTTGTTTTGGGTTTTCTATGAAATGTATAATTTTTCCAGACATATCAACAATGTTAAAAGATTGAATAGAATTGTCTATAAATTCAACTTTAAATTCACCATTATTTGGGTTGGGATATAATTTTATAAAGTCATCGATTAACTTTTCTTCAAAACCAATTGTATTAATTGAATAACATAATGATGTATCGTTACATTGATTTTTTGTTAATGCTACTTTATAAATTCCATTTGAAGTTGGTTCAAATATTTTACTTTTTGCATTTGTTATTACTGTATTATTAAAACAATTTATCCATGAATATTTATTAGCATTATTCTCCTGCGCTATTAAGCTATTTCCTGTTATGTTTACCGCTTTGTTGATTTTTTCTATTGTTAGTTCTATTCGCAGTAGTGAGTCACAACCAAATGAATTAACCAAATATTGGTAATATGTTCCAGTTTCAGAATATTCTATATTATTTATTGTTATATTATTACAAGCAGTTAAATTATATACAGAGCTATTATTTAACTTGGTTAAATTAAAGGTTATTAAAGAATCACAATTGTTTGAGTTTTTCAATTTTTGATTATATGTTCCTGTTTCTTTGTAAACTATTCCGTTAATTAAAACACTATCACAAAAGGATAAATTATAATTTGCTTTAGTTTTTAAACTTTCAATAGTTAAATTTATAGTGGAATCACAATTATTTGAATTCAATACTTTCTGTATATAATTTCCATCATTTTTATAAACTATACCATTAACAGCTACACTATCACATAACTTAATATTATAAGTTGAGAAACTAGACTTAGTTATTAGTATATTTAAATATACGTTTGAATCGCAATTATTGGAAGTTTTGTAATATAACTTATATAAACCAGACTGTGAATATGTAATGTTGTTTAATTTAAAACTATCACATGCCGTAAAATTAAAATAGATGTTTTGGGATTTATTTATTTGAATATCTAAATTTATTATTGAATCACATCCATCAACATTTAATTTTTTTTGAATAAAATTGCCCGAAGAATCATAACGAATTCCATTGATAGTTATACTATCACATGCAGTATTTTTATAACTTGATGCAGTATTTTTTTTAGTAATATCAAATGTAATTATGGAATCGCAACCAACATAATTTATTGATTTTTGAGTATAAACTCCAGAATTTTTATAGGTATAATTATTTAACGATATGCTATCGCAAAAAGGCAATTGATAATAAGCAAACGATTTTAAATTAATTTTTAAATTTAAAACAATAATAGAGTCACATTGCTTAATTGTTTTATAGTTAAACTTATATATACCAGTACTTTTATAAGTTGAACTATTGAAAATAAAACTATCACAAGCAGTTTTATATATTGTATCAAGCTTAGTCTTATTAATTTCAATGTTTAATTTTATCAAAGAATCACATCCAAATACATTAGTAGTTTTCTGAAAATAATTTCCTGAGTTAAAATATTTAACTCCTCTAAAAACTAAACTATCACATCCAACCAAATAAAAATTACTTTCACTTTTCTGAATATTTAATCTAATTGTTATTATACTATCTCCACCAATAGCGTTATTAATAATATCTCCATAGGTTCCAGAAGAAGTAATTAACCTGCCACTTGGAGCTAAAAATGAATCACATTGAGTTTTGGTAATTGTGTTTACAGTATTTGAACTTTTATAATTTTCTCTCCAATTTTCATGAAATTTAATTAAAACTTTTGAAGAGTTAATTTGATTGGAAAAATTATATCCTAAATATTTATAATTAATTCCGCTAGTATAAAATTGAATATTTCTATTTATAAAGTACGCATTATTTGATGTTTTGAAAAAAATAAAAGATTCTTCTCTTCTCGCAGATAAATTTGGATTAACTCCCATTTCAAGTATCCGTTTTAAATTACCTATTGAATCATAAAAACAAATGAAATTGTCATTAGTATAGATAGATTTAGTAATGTTAATACCATTTGTACTATTAAATGTAAAAGTTTTAACATTTATGTTATTATCTGAAAGTTCACCAATCACGGCAATTTCATTATTACTATTTTTTACCATATTATGGTAACCACCATAGTTTGAATTTGCAGCTCCTCTAATCCATAAACATTTACCACTGCTACTTATTTTTGCTATAAAGCAAGTTCCAAAATTGGTTGTATTAAAAGTGGAGTCAGCATTTTCAAAAGTTTGTATTTCTGAAGATGCTATCGAAGAATTTTGCCCTGAAATATACACATTATTAAAGCTATCAACTAATAAGTCTTCTGGATATACATCATCTATAGCCCTGTTCCTGTTGAAACTCCTTAATTTCCATATTAAAACTCCAGCGGAATCGTATTTTGCTAAAAACAATTTATATCCATTAGAACTTGGTCCTGAAAAACTATTAAGAACTGTGCTTCCTCTTGAATATAAAGTCATTGCATTACTGTAAGTACCTGTCACATAAAACTGATTATTTTC
Organism: uncultured Bifidobacterium sp.; assembly: GCA_964529175.1. GTDB lineage: Bacteria > Bacteroidota > Bacteroidia > UKL13-3 > UKL13-3 > JAAFJM01. The sequence continues at coordinate 22,389 of CAZGVO010000010.1, read as the reverse complement.
TCCCCAAACAACTTTTCTTATTACAGCCTCGTTCAACCTAATATGCCATATTACATTACCTGATTTATCTAACTTCATTATTAATCTATTAGCACTGGGTAAGCTTAAATTATTAATTGAATAGTTAAGAGAGTCGTTTAAATTAAAAATGGCATTATTAAAATCATTATTTCCATTGGAAATTAAATTCCCATTTTTATCTATTGACATTTCATAAAAGTAAACTTTATCAGAAGTTAACTTCCAAATTAGTCTCCCTATAGAATCTAATTTTACAATAAAACTATTGTCTAACAAAATACTGTCTCCCTTATTGTCATATAGTTTATTTGTTTGATCCGAATAACCATTAATATATATATTTCCTAAATCATCTTCCAAAGCTTTATTAAAAAAAACACCCTGTATTTTCCATTTTAATACTCCATGTAAATTATATTTGGCTAATATGCCTTTATTTTCCTTAGTTAAAATTAAGGAATCACCATAATAAGATGGAAGCACCGCATTATTATTGACCGATCCCCCTAATAAAAAAAAACCATTTTTAGATGGTACTACATTTTTAACATAATTACCATAACCATCAATACTATCAAAGGTATAAGTTCTAAAAGCAAAAGATGAATCTGTTTTTTTAGGTTCTATATAAACTTTTGGACCTTTTGCTATAATGGTATCATAGCAACCATTAGCTGTCCAACAAATTAATTTAACGAAATTAGAATCAATTGAGTTGTATTTTAAACTTACGTTTGGAGCATAATTTGTTTTAATGGAAGCACTAGGATAAAACTCCCATTTATAAAAGCTTGCATCTTTGCATCTTTGATAAAAATTAACAGTTTCTCCCTCAACTACATTTATTTTATCTTTGTAAAAAATCGCTTTTGTTTTTTCAATAGTTATGGCGATGGTGTCATTGTAACTTGATGAACATATCGCCAAACTACTAATTGCCTCTAAATAAAAATTGCCAGATTCAGCTAATGGAATACTTGTAAAAGTAATTCGCTGACCATTACCAGTGGTTGATTCTCCATAACTTTTATAGTCATTATAACTTCGTAGTCTATAAAAAACTCCAATTTGAGATGAATCAATGGAAATATTTATCGGTTCAGTTCTACATAATATCTTTTTATTAACAGTATATTTTTTATTAGTTAATGGGGGTGTTACTACGTTTATACTTTGAGATGCGGTGTCATACAGCCCTGGTCCATTTGATACATATAAATTTATGTTATAAACGCCTGGGGTTGAACTACCCCAATACAAATTACTACTATTACATGAATTAGAATAAAATACACCATTAACATAATAAGAACATGAACTAGAACTACCAACTATACCACCAATTGAAATACTAGCCCCAATGCATTTACCATGTATATTCAATTTGGCAAAAGGCTTTGTTAACCCTCCATTATCATTTGAAAATAATATTATTCCATTTTTACCGCAACCATATATGCCATTTGTACCTGGATAGATAGAATTAATATGATAATTTAATGAAGTGGGAAACCACTCTAAAACAGAATTATTATTTGAAGAATTAGTAAAAATACCATGATCTGTTCCAACATATATTTTATTACTCATGCCATACAAAAGTAAGCAATTGGCATTTAAAGGACCAAAATCGTAATAATTATAATCATCAACATTTACAGTATTGTTGGTATAATAGAATGAATTTCCTGCTGAATAAAAGCTATAATTTCCAGTTGAAGTAAGTTCTTTATAAGTTTTTCCTAGAGAAGATTTTAAGTTTAAAGCAAAAGTTCTTGCGCTAATATCATGTATGCCATAAAACCAGCAATTATCACTACCTATAAAAACATAAATTTGACTAAAATTTATGCAATTTAAGTTATTTTTAAAATTATTTGGAACTACAAACGAGATTGTATCATAAAATCCAACAATTAAACCACTATCTCCTACTGCAAAATATTGTGAACTTTGACTAGAATATGCAATTTTATTTAAACTACTGTTTGCTGATCCATAAAACACTAATGAATATGAATTATTAGTTAGATTGAACTTAAATAATACAGCCTTGTTAAAAATACTATCTTTTCCACAAACATAAACTTCATTACTTGTAGATGATGAATTTGAAAAAGCATGGTTAAACTTCGATCTATTATATAATAATGAATCGGTTGAATTTCCAGTTATATTGAATCTAGTCCAACTTGAAGCACCTATACCCCCAATATTAGTTTTATAAATACCTTTATGTCCAGCCACCAAGCCATTATTTCCTTTAAAAACAACCCCTGTTAATTGGTCATTAATACCCGTATTCAAATTAGTCCATCCTGCAAATGATTCTTTTGAAATTACGATAAAAACTATAAAGCTTATTATATAAGAGCATTTTTTTAATTTTATTTTTGAAAACATTTGACGAAATTATATTATTATAAATAATAATCAAATAAGTCTTATAGTAAATTGAACAGATATTTAATACTAATAAATAATATTAAAATAAATAATAAGATCTATTGTTATTTGAAAATTACAATAGTACTAATGGATACAATCTTCAAATGTTAACTTTACAAATTGATAAATATTATTACATGAAATTGTTTTTAATACACTTTACTGAATCTAATTTTTTTTATTTATTACTGCTTCTGTCATATCAAATAAACATAAACAATTTTACCCTTAATATATAATAAAAAATGGATTTAGTCTTGTATATAAAAAAGCTAATTAGTGCAGTTATTTATTTAGAATAAGAAGTTGCAACTAATCCTGATTTATTTTTATATAACGCACTCTCTTCAAAACGCTTATCATTATACAAAATATGGAACGAGACATCTAATTTGTATTTTTCTGATAAAATCTCTGAGATTTTTCTAAATCTTTCTATACCAATAAACTTATTTTTATTGTATTCTTTTTCTGAATTATATGGCGTTAAAACAAGTGCTCCTCTTTCAAATATATGTTCATTAAACTTTAAAAACTTGCCTAAAGTATCTATAATTACTTCACCCTCTTCAGTAAGTAAATTTGAATTTTCTACAAATGTAATTACTTGAAAATTTGAGTTTTTGACTTCATTTTTTTTAGTTGAAAAATTAAAAAAACATAAGACAACTAAAATGATATATATATATAATTTATTTTCTTCATAGTTTTAATCATTTAAGCATTTGAATTTTTATTTTTTCCAATTTCTCCCATTTTAAAAGAACTTTCAAAAGAAACATTTTCTTGAGGTTAGTAAATTAATTGCAACCTTATTATTACACTTCAACTTGAGTCTATTGCGCTTTGCTTATTGTCTATTGCTTATTGCCCATTAATCGCATTACTTTTTCTACATCTTCTGGGGTGTCTATGCAGTGGCTATCGTGCTCGGTAGTGGCACATTTTATTTTAAAACCATTTTCTAACCAACGCAATTGTTCTAACGATTCGGCTTTTTCTAAACTAGATGGCTGTAATTTACATACCGCTTCTAAAATATCGTTTCGATAAGCATACATGCCCACATGTCGATAATAACTATGGTGCAAATGCCATTCAGATTGAGGTACACCTTTAATATAAGGAATTACCATTCTGCTAAAATACAATGCTTCGTTTTGCGTATTTAAAGTAATTTTTACTTCGCCCATATCAAATAAAACTTCGTGGTTATCTACCTTTATCATTAAAGTAGCCAATTCGGTTTTTCCATCGCAAAGAGCAGCTAATAATTCTATTTGGCTTGGATCAATAAAAGGTTCATCGCCCTGAATATTGATTACATATTGAGCATCAAATCCAGCATTTTTTAAGGCTTCAAAACTTCTATCAGTTCCACTAGGATGGTCTTTTTTTGTGTAAACAGCTTTGCCTCCAAAACTTTCTACATGGTTATAAATGCGTTCATCATCGGTAGCCACTATTACATGAGCCAATGATTTGGCCTTACTGGCTTGTTCATAAACTCTCTGAATCATGGTTTTACCTTGAATATCAATTAATGGTTTTCCTGGAAAACGCGAACTGTCGTATCGTGCGGGTATTATTCCTACTATCATTGCTAAATTTTTTTTCAATAGTAATAAAATATTATGTACCGCTAATAACTAAATTTAAAATTTATTCGTTAAAAATGTAGTTCTCATTTTAATAGCACTTACCTTATGAAAGCAAAACTAATCCTGATTTTATTATGGAGTTATGGTGCCGCAATGGCTCAAAAAACTCAAAAAATACAATTGTACTATGCCTCTGATAAGTTTGAAATATCAACCGAACATCAACAAAAATTACGTATTTTATATGACTCAATTAAAGATTTTTCAATTAAAAGAATTACAATAAAAGGTTATACCGATACTGATGCCGATAGTATTTACAATATTTCTCTTTCAACCAAAAGAACCAGTGGAGTAAAAACCGAATTGATTAATTTAGGAATAGCCAATACCTTAATTTTTGAAAACAATTATGGCGAAAATTTAGCTGTAAAAGATTCAACATCTGAGCAAATAAAAAGTAAAAATAGGCGCGTAGATATTACTGTTTGGTTAGAAAAAAAAGAAACTAAATTAATAATAAAAGATACTTGTTTGGATGGCGATACCATTTTAGCAATGGAAAATGGAACACTGTTTAAACTAAAAAAATGTAACCTCAGAAAAATGGGTTCCAAAATTCAATTTACCGAAACCATTACAACTGAACAAATGGTAGCTCAAAACATGAGCACCAATACCGATGATGATGGACAACTCATAACTGGTGGTATGATTTCGATTGGAAACAATAGTACCAACTGTAAGTTTGATGATACCGTAACTGTTTATATTCCAATAAAAGATAAATGCATTGACCCCAAGTTATTATCGATGTGGGAAAGGCAAGGTACTAACTGGGCTCGCTCAAATGCAATAAAGTTTAAGTTGATTTACAGAAACCAACAACCTTTTTTTGAGATAAAACTGACTCGTTGCATTAAATTAAACCTTGATTTTAAAGTTCCTAATACATACGGAGGCAAACAAACCAATAAAATCACTATTGTAAATCCACTTAAAAACTTTAAGTTGTTAAAAATTGAAGTTCTCAATGAATGTCCTCGCTATTATTGGCGTTTTACTAGAATTACAGGAAATCAAAAAACGTTTAACATGTTATTTACCAATAGCGATCCTTTGGTAAAAATTTGGTTATTGAATAGAAACGATAGAATGGATACTTTAATATCAGAGTTCATACCTTTAAGCAATCTAAACCATAAAATATTTAATGGATTTGGTGGAATTAAACGCGATGAATACGACAAATTTTTAATATTTAATATAAAGGAAAAAGTTTTTTACCATAAATATTGGTTACGGCCAGAAAACTTTAAACGTGAATAATTTAAGCCAAAATTATGTTTAAAACACAACTTAAAATACCTAACAGAGGCAACACTCTTTTAAAAAAATGAGATAGGTAATTGGTATTAGTTATACATTCTAAATTATTGTAATACCAATACCTAACTGCTAATAAAATAGCAGCTATAACAATGAGTATTCCAAATATATCAATCAAAAAAATATATTGTTTTAGACTAAACGCTATTAAAACTCCAGCAAAAAAAATAAAGTTGATTATCACAGTTCCAAAGTCCCAAAACAATTTTTCTTGATTACTAAATATATGTTCAAATTCTGGAATGAGAGTTTTAACTTCTTTGTTGGCATTATGTATATCTTCTCTGTTAAACGAATAATTTTCGTTTAGATTTAACGGATTTTGATTTAACAAATAGCACAAATGATAATACAGAGTAGGTAATTCAGCCTCAAATAAATCAGGTATTTCAAAAAAGTTTTCAATACAAACCGAAAAAAATTCCGCTTCATTAGTTGAACCGTAAGACCGAAAGAAATTATCAGAACCATTTCTATGGTTAATAAACGACATCATAGCTATTTCGTTGTATTCATCAAAATAGTTACTAAACTTGGTATCTAAACTCCCATCAGAAAAAGTTTGCATCCGTAACATGTGAGCAAACTCGTGTAAACCTAAATTATAAGTATCTCTGCTATCTTCATAACCTTGTACAAAATGAGGCCAACTTATAAAAACCACTCCATTGCCCATGGCCAAGCCTTTAACCCAATTTTCAATTAACCTACTATAAAATATGTCAGGATAAACCACCACACCTTTTAACATTTCTATATGTGGATTTTTAAAACCATAAGTAAGCTGAGCCAAACAGCCACTAATAAAAATATCCATTTCTTGTGTATATTCAAGTTCTTCACGAGTTTGGATTTCAATACTGCGGCTTAATTCTATGCCGCGTTCTACAAATTTTACTTTTCCAACTGCATCTAATTTTTGGAAATAAGGAAATTGGTTTTCGTAAAATTGGTTAAATGAATTAAAATTGGAATCAGTTGCATCGTAATTATCATCCATAGCATCGGGCCTTGCCAAATAAAAATAGCGGATATATGCCCACAAAAAAATGATGATAAAAATGGTAATGTTTCCCAAATATATGCTGCTATTAATACACGATTATAATAATTTTATTGATAATCTTTCATTTTGAAATAATAATCCAAAAAAAATCCCAACTGATTACTCAATTGGGATTTGATTTTATTTATTTAGAATTTCGCATTCTACAATTCGAATTCCGCACTTATTATAAATGAATACACTCGCCATAAGCTTGGGCAGTAGCTTCCATTATTGCCTCGCTCATTGTAGGATGAGGATGAACAGATTTTATAATTTCCATTCCAGTAGTTTCTAACTTACGGGCTACCACTACTTCTGCAATCATTTCAGTTACATTAGCACCAACCATATGAGCACCTAACCACTCTCCATATTTTGCATCAAAAATTACTTTTACAAAACCTTCTTTTACGCCACCTGCACTTGCTTTGCCACTTGCACTAAAAGGAAACTTACCTACTTTAATTTCGTAACCAGCTTCTTTAGCAGCTTTTTCGGTATAACCAACCGATGCTACTTCAGGTGAGCTATAAGTACAGCCAGGAATATTATTGTAATTTAATGGCTCTGGATGATGACCTGCAATTTTCTCTACACAGATAATACCTTCAGCACTTGCTACGTGAGCCAAAGCTTGACCTTTAACAATATCACCAATGGCATAAACACCTTTTACGTTGGTTTGGTAAAAATCATCAACCAACACTTTTCCTTTATCAGTTTTAACGCCTAAAGTTTCTAATCCAATATTTTCTAAATTGGTTTGAATACCCACTGCTGATAATACCACATCGGCTTCCATTTCTTTAACGCCTTCGGCAGTTTTTATTTTAACTTTACAGCCTGCACCACTAGTATCAACGCTTTCTACCGAAGCATTGGTTAAAATATCGATACCCGATTTTTTAAATGCTTTGGTTACTTCCTTGCTCGAATCTTCATCTTCTACAGGAAGGATATTTGGCATAAACTCCACAATGGTAACTTTAGTTCCCATGCTGTTATAAAAATAAGCAAACTCGCAGCCAATAGCACCACTACCCATAACAATCATGCTTTTAGGTTGTGTAGGTAAAACCATTGCATCGCGGTAACCTAGTACTTTCTTATTATCAATTTTTATATTTGGCAACTCGCGGCTGCGGGCACCTGTAGCTAAAATAATATGTTTTGCTTCAACTGTTTTTTTAGTACCAGCAGCTTCAGTAACTTCAACTTTTCCTGGAGCTAATAATTTTCCAAAACCAGCAATTACATCAATCTTATTTTTTTTCATTAAGAAAGCTATACCCTTGCTCATATTATCGGCTACACCACGGCTACGTTTTACTACCGCAGTAAAATCGTGTTCTGCACCTTGCACATTTATACCATAATCGGCAGCATGTTTAATATATTCAAAAACCTGAGCTGATTTTAATAAAGCTTTGGTTGGAATACAACCCCAGTTTAAACAAACGCCACCCATTTCTGATTTTTCAATAATGGCAGTTTTCATACCTAACTGACTTGCTCTAATGGCAGCTACATAGCCACCTGGGCCGCTACCTATTACTACTAAATCGTAATTCATTATTTGTATTTATGTTTTGGTTATTTGGCGCAAATTAAAGCATTATTTGTAAAATACAGAATGCAATAATTTTTACCGCTTAACTATTTAAATTTTATTGGTTTAATTTTAAACAAAAGTTGAATTTACTAGTAATTACCAAGTATATTCAAATAAAAGTGGGTTATTTAAAACGTTCATAATAAGCACGTTCCAAATCCTCTTTATGCATAGGATGAGCCAATTTTATTAACTCAAAAGCGCGCTGCTCTAAGTTTTTTCCAAATAAATTAACTGCCCCAAACTCAGTTACCACCCAATGTATGTGTCCGCGAGTGGTAACCACTCCTGCCCCATTTTTTAAAGTTGGTACTATGCGTGAAATTCCTTTCGAAGTAATAGAAGGCAATGCAATAATTGGTTTTCCTCCTTTTGAAAGCGAAGCACCTCTTATAAAATCCATTTGCCCACCTATGCCTGAATATTGGTAAGTTCCAATTGAATCCGCACACACTTGTCCGGTAATATCAATTTCAATAGCGCTATTGATACACGTAGCTTTATCATTTTTCCTGATAATATCTGTATCGTTCACATAATCAATATTTAAGCCATTTACCAACGGATTATCATTTACAAATTGATACAATTTTTTAGTACCTGCCATAAACGATGTAACAATTCTACCTCGTTTTATATTTTTCATGCTATTATTAATAACGCCACTTTCAATTAAAGGTAAAACACCATCCGAGAACATTTCGGTGTGAATTCCTAAATTTTTATGATTGGTTAAATTGCGCAACACCAAGTCGGGAATAGCACCAATTCCTAATTGTAAAGTAGCTCCATCTTCAACCAAAGCTGCCACATTTTTTCCAATTTGTTCAGTAGCAGGTGTTACATCTTTACTGTAATCAACCTCTGGTAGTGGCTCATCGTACCAAACCATTTTATCAATTTTACTTACGTGTATAAATCCATTGCCATGTACCCTTGGCATGTTAGGATTAACCTGAGCTATGATAATTTTAGCAGTATCTGTGGCTGCTTTGGCTATATCTACCGAAGTTCCTAACGAACAAAATCCGCTGGCATCAGGAGGTGAAACTTGCACAATGACCACATCCAAAGGCAAATAATTTTCGTAAAACAAACGTGGTATTTCACTCAAAAAAATTGGTACATAGTCACCTTGAGCACTGTTTACAGCAGAACGCGTATTGGCCGAAACAAAAAGTGAATTAATATAAAAACTATCCTTGTATTTAGCATTACCAAAATCAATATCGCCAAACGATGTAATACTAACTAATTCAACTTTACGTAGCTCCTCATATCTTTCTAATAATTTGTTTATCAAAAATATGGGTGTTGCTGCACTTCCGTGCAAAAAAACCCTACTACCCGACTTTATAATTGAAACGGCCTCTTCGGCACTCACATATTGTTGCATTTATTAAAAATAATGTTTGAGCCGCGAAATTAAAGGCTAATCAAACCTAAATTGTATGATTTAAATACAAACTATTTAAAATAAAAAAATAATTTTATTGGGTAAAATAAAGGTTTTATGCAATTGGCTTTGTAATATATAATTGTTAAATACTCAATTAATATAATTAAACATTTTGTTATTGACTTAAAATGCCTACTTTTGCACCCTTTTAAAATAAGACATAATGCAAAAAATCAGAAACATAGCTATTATTGCCCACGTAGATCACGGGAAAACTACATTGGTTGATAAAATTTTACACCAAACTCAGCTTTTCCGCGAAAACCAAGAAAAAGGCGAATTAATACTAGATAATAACGATTTAGAGCGCGAACGTGGTATTACCATTTTAGCAAAAAACATTTCAGTACAGTACAAAGGTTACAAAATTAATATTATTGATACTCCTGGTCACGCGGATTTTGGTGGCGAGGTAGAGCGCGTATTAAACATGGCCGATGGTGTATTATTATTAGTAGATGCGTTTGAAGGCCCAATGCCTCAAACTCGTTTTGTGTTACAAAAAGCTTTAGCTTTAGGTAAAAAACCTATTGTAGTTATTAATAAAGTTGATAAACCAAACTGCCGTCCAGATGAAATCCATGATGCTGTTTTTGATTTATTCTTTAACTTAGAAGCTAACGAAGAGCAATTAGATTTCCATACTATTTACGGAAGTTCAAAACAAGGTTGGATGGGTAGAGATTGGAAAAATCCTACAGAAGACTTTACTTCGTTGTTAGATGATATTATTTCAGAAATTCCTGAGCCTCATGTAGAAGAAGGAACTTTACAAATGCAAATTACTTCATTAGATTATTCTTCATTTACAGGAAGGATTGCTATTGGACGTATTTTACGTGGAAGTGTTAAAGTTAACCAACCAATTAGTTTAGTAAAACGCGATGGTAGCATTCAAAAATCAAGAGTAAAAGAACTTTACGTTTTTGAAGGTTTAGGTAAAATGAAGGTAGAAGAAGTTGGTGCTGGCGATATTTGTGCAATTATGGGTATTGAAGGTTTTGAAATTGGTGATACTGTTGCTGATTTTGAAAATCCTGAAGGCTTAACTCCTATTAATATTGACGAGCCAACCATGAACATGTTGTTCTGTATCAATAACTCACCTTTCTTTGGTAAAGAAGGTAAATTTGTTACTTCTCGCCATTTACGTGACCGTTTGTTCCGCGAATTAGAAAAAAACTTAGCGTTAAGAGTAGAAGAAACTAACCAAGCTGATTCATATTTAGTATTTGGTAGAGGTATTCTTCACTTATCGGTTTTAATTGAAACCATGAGACGCGAAGGTTACGAATTGCAAGTTGGTCAACCACAAGTAATTGTAAAAGAAATTGATGGTGTAAAATGTGAACCAATGGAAATTTTAACCGTAGACGTTCCATTAGAAGTATCGGGTAAAGTAATTGAATTAGTAAGCCAACGCAAAGGCGATATGATAGTAATGGAACCTAAAGGCGATTTAACGCATTTAGAATTCGAAATTCCTTCTCGCGGTATTATTGGTTTACGTAATAATGTATTAACAGCTACAGCTGGTGAGGCAATTATGGCTCATCGTTTCAAAGCTTTTGAGCCTTGGAAAGGTCCTATTCCTTCGCGTTTAGCTGGTGTAATGATTAGTGGTGAACAAGGAACTGCAATCGCTTATTCAATTGATAAATTACAAGATAGAGGTGATTTCTTTGTTGAGGCAGGTGATGAAATTTATATGGGTCAAATTATTGGCGAAAACAACCGTCATGACGATTTAGTAGTAAATATTACTAAAGAGAAAAAATTAACCAATATGCGTGCATCTGGTAGCGATGATAAAACTAGAATTGCTCCAAAAATCAACTTCTCTTTAGAAGAATGTATGGAGTATATTCAAGCTGATGAGTACGTAGAGATTACTCCTAAATCATTACGTTTACGTAAAATCCATTTGAACGAAATTGACAGAAAACGTTTCAAACAATCAACTGGAATGCAATAGTTAATAAAATAACTATATTAACTTAAAAAGCCATCTTCAAAAAAGATGGCTTTTTTGTTTTGTAACTACATTTATATTTAATAAAAAAGAAGAGAATAAATTACCTGATTTTTCAAAAATTAAGGACAAACAAAAGAAGATTGAATTAATAACCAATTACTTGTAATAAACTTGTATTTTTGTATTGCATTTTATTTAAATAAACTTACATTTGCAGCCCAACAAATCAAATAATTGATTTAAAACGGTGGTTTTAGCTCAGTTGGTTAGAGCGCCTGATTGTGGTTCAGGAGGTCGTGGGTTCGAGCCCCATATTCCACCCCAAAAGCCTTGCTAAAATTTAGTAAGGCTTTTTTATTTTTACTCGTTTCCATTTTATACATAAATTATTTTTACCCCAATATTAATTTAAAATACTTCAAATGAAATATGTTATTATAATCATAGCATTCCTATTTTGTGGCAATATAGCTTCAGCCCAAACTAATAAAGTTCCATTAAAAATTACGCCATTAACTCAAAATTTTTATGTTTTTACTACTTATAAAAATTATAATGGTGTTCTGTTTCCTTCAAATGGAATGTATGTAATTACTGAAAAAGGTGCTATTATTATAGATTCGCCTTGGGATACAACTCAATTTGAGCCATTATTGGATAGTATAAAACTTAAACATGGAAAAAGTGTGGTTTATTGTTTTGCAACGCACTCGCACGAGGATAGAACTGGGGCTCTACAGTATTTTAAACTTAAAGGCATAAAAACTTACACTACCCAATTTACTGATGAAATTAGCGCTAAAAGAAACGAAAAAAAAGCAGCGTTAATTATAAAAAATGATACTACGTTTAAGTTAGGAGAAGTAACTTTTGAAACTTATTTTCCAGGTGCAGGCCATACACCCGATAATATTGTTATTTGGTTTAATGCTGAAAAAATACTTTATGGCGGGTGCTTTATAAAAAGTACTGATGCTAATGATTTAGGTAATTTAGCAGATGCAAATATAAAAGAATGGCCCCATTCAATGCAAAAAATGATAAACCGGTATAAAAAACCTAAGTATGTTATCCCGGGCCATCAAAGTTTTAAAAGTGTAAAGTCAATAAAACATACTTTAAAACTACTTAAACTTGCAAATAAATTACATTAACAAAACTTTTATTTTCATATTTTTGTCTCGTGAATAAAACTTTAAAAAGTTTCATATTATTAATTGCATTGCTTATGTATGGGTTTGCTTCAAACTCAAATTTAGCTTTTGCTGGCAATAATAAACTGCATTCACAAAAGCAAGACAAGGCGGCTGTTACTTACGCTAAACTTACTGCCGATTACTTTTTGCAAACTACTGATGGTGAACTATTTACAAAAACAGCACCTTCGCAACAAAATAACACAAATCACAATCCATTTTCTAACCTTTTTATATTGGTTAAATTATGGAATCAAAAACTTCAAACCAACTATAGTCAATATAACTTTTACTCAAAAAAATTATTGGTTACTTTTAATAGAACCGATATTTTTTATCCATTTCATCATTTTTGGTAATTTTTTAAGCTAATCACACATTTTGATTTTTTATAAAATCAAACATTTCATTTTAGCTCATACCTGCTTTTTATAAGAGCGGTATGCTATTTATTTAAAAAATTTAACACGAAAAATTACCATGAATTTAGTACAAATAGTACCTGGAATAATATTGGCATTATTATGCATTATTCCTTTTGTAATGATGAATAACTCAACAAAAAAAGTAAAACAAAAATACCTGAAACTATTAAATGATTTAGCGCAAAAAAGTAATACACAAGTTAGTGAATACGATAATTGGTTAAACACAGCCATTGGTATAAACGAACAAAAAGATGAATTATTTTTTATTAAACAAACCAAAGAAAACAACGAAGAGCTAACAATAAAAATTAACCAAATTACCAAAGCTAAAATATCGAAAATTACCAAAACCTTTGATAATAACGATAAGAAAATGGTAATAGTAGAACAAGTAAATTTAGTTATTTCACATAAAGATTTACCAGAAACAGTTTTAGTATTTTATAACAGTAAAACCGATAGTTTAAGTCTTTCGTTTGAGCTACAATTGGCCGAAAAATGGAATAAAACCATTAACGATTTGATTAAACAAAAGAAATAGTTCAAGTAAAACACATTAAACTTTAAGCGTAGTTCAAATTCATTTTGGACTGCGCTTTTTTTGTGTTACTTTAAATTACTTTTTTAGCCAATTAAATAGTGTGATTTATTATTATTGCCAAAGGCAAAACAATAAAAATGATAGATAAAATACGAAAGACAGAAAATTTGCATGTGGTGTTTTGGCTGTTTAAAGATATGTGTTGGATGATGGAGTATAAAACAGCAGGCGCTTTGCTTATTTTACCTACATTGGCAATGGCTTTTTATGTGCTTTATTTATCAAAAAACAAATTAGATTTAATTATAGTAAATGTGGCAATTATTTTTTGGATTTGTGCCAACAGTGCATGGATGCTTAGCGACTTTTACAATGATTTACCAAAATCGGTTTCATTACTGTTTTTTATAGCGGGTATTTTAACCATGTTTTTTTATGTTTGGATTGCCTTTATAAAACCTAATTATACAAAACAAAATACCAATGACAAACTCTGATATAGCCGATTTATTTAAGCTTTTTGCCGATTTAAGCGAACTGCATGGCGCCAATCCTTTTAAAATTAAACAATTTAGCAATGCCTACTTTAGGATTGATAAAATGATAAATCCGTTGGAGGGTTTAACCATTCCTGAATTAGAAAAAATAGAAGGAATTGGAAAAGGTATAGCAGCTAAAATAGATGAAATAAACAAAACAGAAAGCTTTGCAGAACTGAATGATTTAATAGCTCAAACGCCTGCTGGTGTTATGCAAATGATGCGTATAAAAGGCATTGGACCTAAAAAAATTGCTGTTATTTGGAAAGAGTTAGAAATAGAAGAAATAGGCGAACTACTTTATGCTTGTAAAGAAAACAGGTTGGCACAAGCAAAAGGTTTTGGTTTAAAAACACAGCAAAACGTAATCAATCAAATTGAGTTTATGTATGCCAGTGCCAATAAATTTCATTATGCCAAAGTTGAAAATGCAGCTTTAAATTTAGTGAAATTATTGGAGCAAAATAGCAGTTTTACCAACGTTTCTATTTGCGGAGCCATGCGCAGAAAATTAGAAGTAATTGATGAAATTGAAATATTGGTAGCAAGCAATGATGTAAATAGTACAGAAAATAGCTTAGCTCAAATAGATGTTTTAACAGATTTAACTGCTAACGATAAAGGATTCAGTGCAAAATATGAGCAATTTCCTGTTCAAATTTATGCTTGTAATACATCTGCTTTTACTTGGGAGTTATTTGAAAAAACTGCTAGTAAAGCCCATTTACAGTTGCTAAACTTAAATGATATTGATAAAAACGTCAATTCAGAACAGTCTATATATCAAAGTATTAACTTGCAGTACATTGAACCTGAAATGCGCGAAGGTACCAATGAAGTTAAGTTGGCCGAACAAAATAAACTTCCAACTTTAATTGAATACAGCGATTTAAAAGGTGCTTTGCATAACCATTCAACATGGAGTGATGGATTAAATACCATTGCTGAAATGGCTAAAGCTTGTCAAAAAATGGGTTACAATTATTTTGGTATTGCCGACCATAGTAAAGCTGCATTTTATGCCAATGGATTAAGCGAAGAACGCATTATTGCGCAGCACGAAGAAGTAGATAAACTAAATTCAAGTAACCCAAAATTTACCATATTTAAAGGCATTGAATGCGATATTTTATACAACGGCCAACTAGATTACGCCAATGATGTTTTGGCTACTTTTGATTATGTGGTGGCTTCGGTTCATAGCATTTTAAAAATGAACGAAGAAAAAGCCATGAGCAGAATTATTACTGCTATTGAAAATCCTTATACCACTATTTTAGGGCATCCAACAGGTAGATTATTGTTGTTACGCGAAGGTTACCCAATTAACCACCATAAAATAATTGATGCTTGTGCAGCCAATAATGTAGCCATAGAAATTAATGCAAATCCCTACCGACTAGACCTTGATTGGCGCTATATTGATTATGCTTTAAATAAGGGAATTAAACTATGTATAAACCCTGACGCTCACAGTATTGACGGGTTAAAAGACATGTATTACGGAACCTTAATTGGACGTAAAGGTGGCTTAACAAAAGAAAATTGTTTAAATGCATTTACTACCGAAGAACTAAAAAATTACTTTAAACAAAAAAATAACATTAATTCATAAAAAAAATAAATAGTTTCGAAACGTTATGATTGAAAATTTAATAAACTTAATAAAAGAAAATGCTGGAGAATTAATTGTTAATAATCAAGCAATTGCAAACGAACACAACGATGCAGCTATATCAGAAACAGGAAATGCCATAATCAATGGATTAAAGGCTGAGGTTTCTAAAGGAAATATTGCTGGTTTATCTGATATTTTAAAAACCAACGGTAATTTAACCAATAATCCTATTGTAGCCAATATTATAAGTGGCTTAGGTAATAACTTGGTAAGCAAGTTTAATGTAAACCAAACAGATGCTAACCATATTTCTAATGAATTGATTCCAAATGTTATGAACCAATTAATTTCGAAAATAAACGATCCTAATGATGATTCATTTAATGTACAAAGTATGTTAAGTAATTTAGGTGGCGGAGGTTTAAGTGGTATGCTTATAAACATGTTTGGCAACAAAAATAACAGCGAGGAAAAAGGCGGTATTAGTGGAATGTTTAAGAATTTTTTAGGATAAACTTTGTAAAGTCAAAGTAAAAATTATATTTGCTCAAGTTCAAAATCAAAATAGATCATTCACTCATGGCTCGTAAACAAGTAATAATGGAATTTCCAATAAAAGCATCTCCAGCTTTATTGTTTAACTATATCAGTACTCCTAGCGGTTTATCGCAGTGGTTTTGTAATGATGTAGATATTAGAAATAGCACCTATAAATTTAAATGGGATGGTGAAGAAACTAGTGCTGAATTATTGAAAAAAGTAAATAATAAAAGCATGAAGTTTAAATGGATGAATACTCAAAAGGATGAGTTTTTAGAATTTGATATAAATGTAGATGAACTAACTGATGACGTAGCTTTGGTAATAACCGATTACGCTGAAGAAGGTGATGAAAAAAACACCATTCAACTTTGGGAAAGCCAAGTACACGATTTAAAAAGCTGTATTGGCGCCTAAAATCAAATTATATTTTAAAAAAGCTGCATTTATGCGGCTTTTTTGCTTTTAAATCACCAGAAACTGTACGAAAAATTTTATAATTATTAGCTTTTTGAATTTTAAATAAAACCTATCTTCGCGCAGCAAAAAATTAATTCCAATACACATGTTTGAAAGTTTAAGTAGTAAGTTAGATAAAGCATTTAAAAACCTAAAGGGACAAGGTAAAATTACCGAAATTAACGTAGCCGAAACGGTTAAAGAAATTCGTAAAGCCTTAATTGATGCTGATGTTAACTACAAAATTGCTAAACAATTTACCGATACTGTTAAAGAAAAAGCTTTAGGCCAAAATGTACTAACAGCCATTAGCCCAGGCCAATTATTGGTAAAAATTGTAAACGATGAATTAACTGAGCTTTTAGGTGGTAAAACCGAAAATATAAATACTAGCGGCAATCCAAGTATTATATTAATGGCAGGCTTGCAAGGAAGTGGTAAAACCACCCACTCTGCAAAGTTGGCTAACTACTTTAAAAAACAAGGAAAAAGTGTATTGTTAGCTGCTGCCGATGTTTACCGTCCTGCGGCTATTGAGCAATTAAAAGTATTAGGTGAGCAAATTGAAGTACCTGTGTACTTTGAAATGGAAAACAAAAATCCAGTTGAAATTGCTCAAAATGCAGTAAAAGCTGCCAAAGATGGAAACCACAAAATATTAATTATAGATACTGCTGGTCGATTAAGTATTGACGAAGAAATGATGGCTGAAATTGGCAATATTAAAGCCACTGTTCAACCTCAAGAAATTTTGTTTGTAGTTGATTCGATGACTGGTCAAGATGCTGTAAATACAGCTAAAGCATTTAACGATGTATTAGATTTTACTGGTGTTATTTTAACCAAATTAGATGGTGATACTCGTGGTGGAGCTGCGCTTTCAATTAAAACGGTTGTACAAAAACCTATCAAATTTGTGGGTATGGGCGAAAAAATGGAAGCCCTTGATGTATTTCACCCAGATAGGATGGCTCAGCGTATTTTGGGCATGGGCGATATTGTTACGTTAGTGGAACGTGCACAATCGGTTTTTGATGAAGAAGAAGCAGCTAAAATTCAAAAGAAATTACTAAAAGACCAATTTACCTTTGAAGATTTTTATAGCCAAATTCAACAAATTAAAAAAATGGGTAACCTAAAAGATTTGATGGCTATGATTCCTGGTGTGGGCAAAGCCATAAAAGACATTGATATTAGCGATGATGCTTTTAAAGGCATTGAAGCCATTATTAACTCAATGACACCTGCTGAACGCAGAACACCAGATATACTTAACGGAAGCCGCAGAAAACGCGTAGCTGACGGAAGTGGAACTGATATTCAACAAGTAAACCAATTGCTAAAACAATTTGAAGAAATGCGTAAAATGATGCGTACCATGAATAAAATGCAAGGCGCTGGTTTAAGCATGAAAAACTTACCTTTTAGAAGATAAATTTAAAACCAATTATAAAATAAAAAGCGACTATCCTTAATCAAGAGTAGCCGCTTTTTTTATTTTATAGTTACCTATTTATTCTTCAAAATTTGAGTCGGTAACATCGGTAAAATGATCCAAAGGAGGCTCGCCTAGCAAATATAATATATCATAAACTTGGTTAGCTTTTAACTTATCTTCTTCGTATTTGTACGATGATGCTAAATTACGCAATACACGTTTTACAATGGTTAAATTATCGCATGGTAAATAATAAGCTGGATTACTTTGAATTTGCATTTGGTGCACAAATTGTTCCAAACTGGTTTTAGTAAAAACACCTCCTTTATGAAAAGCATTGATATAAAACAAAACAGCCCTTCCATTAGGCGAAACTGTTTGAGGTTTGTTCAAATCAAAAGTGCTTAAATCCATTTTATCTTCCTCTAAAAAAGCTAGCATAAAATGTTGGGGTAAATTAATGCCAAACACTGGCAATTTTAAGTTTTGAGCCACCAACATGTAAATAATGCAAAGCATAATTGGATTGCCTTTTTTGCTATCCAAAACCTCATTAATAAACGAATTTGATGAACTTTGGTAATTATCTACATTGCCCGAAAAACCATGAATATTATAAAATGCATAATTTAAAATTTTTACTTTTTCAAATGCCGTAATATCATGCCTCATATCGAGCCATGCATTTAGTTTTATTTTTTCAATGGCTTCTCTAATATCAGCTTTTTTTAAATTTGGATACTTGTATTTAGCCACTAAAAACACACCTTGAAGCAAATCTCTGTCTTCCGAATCAAACCAACTTTGAAACTCAACCAATAGCTGCTGATAGTTTATTTTACTAACTACTTCGTTTGCCAAATCAAAAACATTTTCATCCTTAATTTGAGCCAATTCGTTTTCAATAAAAGGCAAAGCCTCCATGCCATACGAAAGCAATTTTTTTTCTACCAAACTTACTACTTCAGCATCGGTATCATCGAGCAAAAGCAAAAGCGATTTTATTTCGGTTGTATCCAATTTAAAGTGATTGATTTTTTAGTGTATAACAAAACTATTCAAATGAACGAAATAATTTCTATTCTGTTTTATTTTTTTACTTTTTAATGATAGATAGTTGATAGACAATGGACAATAGACGATGGATAATTGCCACACTAATTAGTGTATTGTATGATAGTTTATCAAATAGCTTCGACCTGTAATTGTAAACCTAAATCGCTTTAGCCAAAACTAAAGCGGTTTTTTTATTAAAAAAATTACTTTATTTGAAATATTGGTTTACAATATTATTAATTGAAAAATAAAAACTACAAAACGATGAAGCAATTTATTCTATTATCTTACTTTTTATTTTTTTATAATGCTCTTCTAAGCGCACAAAATCAACCATATATTAAAAAGAATTTGGATGAATCAAACTTCGTTCAAATAATTTTTTTTAACAATATACAATGTTCTATGGGGCGATTGCCAAAACAAATGTTAGTAACTCCTATAGAAGAAGATTGTGTAAGCTTTGATACTATTTTTCTCTTTGGTAGAATTATTGTTAATGATATAGTAAATATTATTGAAAACTTGGTCGATACTGCTATAAGTGATAATAAAATTAACTATTGGGCTGTTTTAAAAATAAAAATTGATACCAATACCTATACTTTTTTTATGGACGAATTTTGTGTTATATTAAAAAATGGCAATAAAACATATTTTGATAAAGAACAAACTCTCCAAAAGTATTTTTTTTATATTCTGACCCATAAATTTATCGCAACCGATGAAAAAAAACTACTTAACAATTTTAAAAAGAAATTCAATTAGTTTATAGTTTGAGACTTTGGATGTTCAAGCTGCTGTTAGCCTCCGCTCGTTATAAGTAATAAAAGGAAAATGCCAATACAAACTCAATGGCTATCTATACTTTCATTCTATTTTTTTAAAGATTGATTTGGGTTATTTAATCTACCATTTTTGGAGCGCAGCCGATAAACTATAAACTACTCCTTCTTTGCCTAAATAAATCTACGGCTATGAAAAGTAAACTAGCAATAAAGTTAACAATGATATCTTTAACTGAATCAGCCGTAAAATCAAAAATGGTTCGGTGAACCATGTTCTGGTATAATTCATTAACTGCTCCTAGAACATTGCAGGCAAGGAATAGCCCCGATAGAACAAATATATTTTTTAAATCAGGAATAAAAATGCGTTTAAGAAACAGCAGCATATTCATAGCCATGATAGCAAATACAAGATGTTCTAATACATTAATGCCTTGTGCCATATAATAACTTAACTCCGGCTTGTACATGCGGTCAACACAAATAAATAGCATATATATAAGCGACATACTCCTGTATAAACTTAAATCTTTCTGATGCATAGGTTTTGCGTACCATGAAAAGAATTCGCAGGCACCCCAAATTGCTATTTCATATAGCAGCAGATAGTATTTTCCCATGGCAGCAATCCATAAGGACATTAAAACAAATGCTATTCTTGTAAAAATTAAGTTCATCTATTAAGTGTGGAAAATTAAACTGATTTTGAAAATAAAACAACTATAAGGAAAGCCACAAAAATAAGCCAAATGAATGAAATAAAACTTTTTTAAAATGCCTATTCCTCGATGATGCGAGCGCAATGTCATTAAGTTAAGTAATTTCTGACCTTGAAAAGGTCAAATGTTTATAGCAATCAAAAATTGATTATTGGGTGCGACCCCGATGGGGTCGTATGTTTTATGGCAAATATTTTCTATAAATATGTGACTCCGTTGGAGTCATTTCCTTAATTTAATAACCCATTTGTACGAGCGTATGCTAGTTCCAAGCAACAAAAGGCAAATGCCAGCCCTACCGCTTTAGCTAAAAACTAAAGCGGTTTTTATATTAAGATAATTTACTTTATTTGAAATGGATAAAATTATTGGTGCTGACACCAGTCAACGACAAAAAAAATGAAATAATGAAACGTATATATTTAATTATTTTTATTTCTACACTTCAATCTTGTTACGCTCAAAAACAAAGTAATTTGTTTACTGAAAACCTAGAGTTTAAAAAACAATTTTTTAGTTGTATAAGTAATATAGAAGCTTACACTTTAAATAAAAAAAATCAAGATAGTATGCAAGTTGATTTACCACTATTTAAGAGTAGTCTAACTTCCATTTCAAGATTTACTGAAGTTAATTATACTTTATTAGCAAATTATTATTTTATGTATCCTAATTATGAAATATTTAGAAGCGAAAAAGAAAAATGGATAAAATGGTATGAAGAAAATAAGTATAAAAATTTAAAATGGTAAGTTAGGTAATTTCTTATTTTAGTTACCCAACAGGTGCGAGCATCCGCTCGTTCCAAGCAACAAAAAGAAACTACCAAACAAAGACAAATTAATTCCAAAACCATAATAAAGGAATGAATCATATGAAAAAATTAATACTAGATTTTATAAAATTATTTGGTTGTTTATTATTTATTCTTTGTAATTCTTGCAGTATTTTCAACAAAAATAATATCCATTTAAATTTTTCAAGCAAAGAATGGAAAAAAGATATTTTAGGCAGTAATGGTTATAGAGCCAAAGTACTAAAGCAAACTAAACTATTTGAAAACCTAAAAGGACATACTGACACTGAGATAAAAAGAATTTTAGGGAAACCTGACTTTTATTGTTCAAACAAAAACGGGTTTACCTATCAATATAATTATGAATACGGAAGATTTAATGGACAAAATAAATATGATTACAAACCAGAGGCCGACTGCATGTTAAATAAAAATTTGGGTTCAGTGGTATGTTTAGAATTTGATAATAATAGAAAATTAAAAGCTATTATATTTATAACTAAAGGTTAATATTTCATACTTGTAGCTTTTAAAAACAACAACAAAACATACCCGCTGGTGCGAGCATCCGCTCGTTCCAAGCAATAAAAGGAAAATACCGATCCAAGCGGTTTTTATTAAGAAAATATACTTTATTTGAAATGAAAAATAGTGGATTGGTGCGGACACCCTTTAGACTTGCAGTGAGAATAAAATATGTTATATTTATAAAAAACAA
>CAZGVO010000009.1:0-202314 GCA_964529175.1 uncultured Bifidobacterium sp. | reverse complement strand
ATTCAAAATAACGAACCTTACAAAAATTATTTGCTTTTGTCATAGAATTCAACCAAGGACAAAATATACTTATTAAATTCACATCCGAAGATGTCTTTCATACAGGAAGGTGATGCTCAAGTATATATTAAAATAAAATTGTAACAATACAGATCAAAAAATGATAACTGCTAGAACACTTTTTTTTACTCTTTTAAGTTGTGCAATTATTTCTTGCAATAACAGAGATAAGCCCATTGATATTTTATTTAATAATATTGACAAGAGGCTTTCTGAGTCCGATCAAAGAATTCTTGATTCTTGTGAAACATTAAGTTGTTTGCTATATTTTATTCGTACCGGGCATGTCGAAAATGTGAAAGGTCTGTTAGATTCCTTAAGTATAGATGTTCAAGCTGAGTTAGACTCAAATAAAATAGACAAATATGAGCATCTCTGCCTTTTTGTTGCATATTGGAAAAATAGAAATAGAGAGAATTATGATTTAAAGAAAATATCAAATGAAGTTAATGCCTATTTATCTGGTGAAATGAAGTATTGGGACACGTCAGTAAACAATCGTTTAAAAGAACTTTTAGAGATGGGTGAAATTAACTATAGTAAAATTCAATTAAGAGACACGATTTTGCTTAAATGCCCAACAAAAACCTACCAAAGAGCCACTAAAATTTACTATTGGGACCGCAGTGACGATAGTAATCGAGTTAGTTTTAGGGCGCTAGTATTGAGTAAAAATAGAAGGGATAACGAATACTTGTTAAAGATTAAGATTTTAAGCGTGGAAAATGGAATGTGCAGGGTAGGTTCTCAATCTTTAGCTATTCATGACATACTAACGGTAGATATTTCTAATTATGGAAGCGGAATTAAAAAGGATTGAAAAACCTTAGCTATTGCAGTTCAATTTCCTAGCTAGCCCAACTAACCACTATCCTTAGTCTGAAGCAAAGCCAAAGCAAAGGGACTACGGTTTAAAATGAAAAAAGAGTTATAACTCCAATTAAAAACAAAACCGCATTAGCCAAAAACTAAAGCGGTTTTTTTATTAAGTAAATTTACTTTATTTGAAATGAATAAAAGTGGTTTGGTGATAACACCAACCATATGCAAATTTATATTTGCCTATTCTATATTTTACGTTATTTTTAACTCTTAACAATAATCAAATGGAAAAGCACGAACCAGATGAAATTCCAATATCAGATCTTACGAATTCTGTAATGATGATCAAAGATTCAAATTCAATGAAGGATTTTGAAGATTTATTTTTCCGAAGCAAATATACTGCTGTTATTGGTGAGTATGCTGCAATTGAGGTTCTCATAATACCTAGTGATATAGTTCAGCTAAAAAAGGTTAAGTATTTAGCACTAAGTTATCTTGATGTGGATAATTTGGCTGATTTGAATCAATTGCATATTACTCATTTGGGTTTTGAGAAAATTAAATTCAGTGATAGTAATAAATTAATTGCCGCTATAGAAGGGTTCAAAAATCTAAAGGAAGTATTTTATGATCAATCATTACCAAAGAACGTAAGAGATTCTATTAGGATACCCAATTTAGAGTTCACTGAAGGGGAGGAATGGATAAGTAGGTAAGCGGAATTAAAAAGGATTGAAAAACCTTAGCTATTGCAGGTCAATTTCCTAGCTAGCCCAACTAACCACTATCCTTAGTCTGAAGCAAAGCCAAAGCAGAGGGACTAAGGTTTTAAAATGAAAAAAGAGTTGTAATTCTTACTTTAAACAAAAACCGCTTTAGCCAAAAACTAAAGCGGTTTTTTTGTATTTTATCAATTACTTTTAACCAACTCTTCGTATTTTTTTATCAAATTTTCTAACGATTGATTTTGTGCTTGTAAGGCAGTATTAGTGGCATCTTTAGCTAATTGTTTTTTTATCAATTCGTTTTTAGCTACTAGGTTTTCTTTTATTTCGTTAACACTGTTAAACAGCAAATATTTACGCTCTTCACCATCCATTTTTTTACCTAATCTTTCAAAAGTATTTAACGCATCGGCTACAATGGCATTATCTGAACGCATTAAATATTTAGCGTAAATATACATGATATTACGTTTGCCATATCCTGCATGGTTTATTATTTTTTCAAAATAAGCATTTTCGTTTTTAAAAGTGTTTTTGCTTAATACAGAACAAATGGCTTGGCTAACCGAATAATTTTGATAGTTTTTCCATTTTTCAACTACTTGTAAAGCATAAACACTATCAATATAACTTAAACCATAAAAGGCACTTACCAATACTTGGTTTGAACTATCGGTTAACGCTTTTTCAAAATTTGGTTTGTATTTTACATTATTCCAATTGTATAATAACAACAAGGCATTAGCCCTTACACTAGCAGTTTTACTATAATTGGTTAAGGCCAAAATTTGAGGTTCAAATAATTGCTGTTGTTGCTCTGTAAGAGAATTTAAAGTCATATAACCTAACTCAATCACACGCGAATGGTTAAAATTTAAACAATACAAAATGGCATTTTTAAAGTCTTGACTCAAATTTACTGTATCTAAATTGTAGTTATGAACCAATCCTTGCATGGCTTGTTGTTTGGCTTTCCAATGGTTTTCATGGGTTAATTGAGCATACCAAGTAGCATTGCTTTGCACCAAATCTATTTTAGCTACTAAAGCTTTAGCTGTATCAAAATTAATTAAGTAAATAGAATCTCCTTTAAAAGTAAAGGTTTCAGTGGCTTTGGTAATTTTTACTGGCCAAGTTTTTGCCCCATTTTTATCAAACACATTGGCATAAACTGGCAATTGATACAACCCAAATTCTGTTGAATCTTGTTTTTGGGTTACTGTTAAATTGGCTGTATTGCCATTATAAACCGTATTTAAACTTAACTCAGGATGGCCTGCTTTTAAAAACCATTGGTTAAAAAACCAGTTTAAATCGCGGCCTGTAGTTTCTTCAAAAGCCAAACGCAAATCGTGAATTTCGGCACTTTTAAATTTGTTGTTGGTTAAATACAATTGCAACGATTTAAAGAAAGCATCATCGCCAACTTCCTTGCGCAACATGTGTAAAATACGTCCGCCTTTGCTGTAACTAACACCATCAAACATATCTTCTTTGTTATGGTAATGGTATCTAATTGGAATTTTATTGGCATTGCCTTTACTGCGTATGTAGCCTTGTAAATTTCTATCAAAAACAGCATCAGCTTCTATGGCGCCATGTTTCCATTCGTTCCAAATATATTCGCCATAAGTAGCAAAACTTTCGTTTAATGGTAAATTACTCCAACTTTCGGCTGTGGTTAAATCGCCAAACCAATGGTGAAACATTTCGTGAGCAATAATATCTTCTTGGTCGTTGTCAAAATGTTCTCTCCTATCGTGTTGCACAAATTCGCCATGAATTACAGCGGTGGTATTTTCCATGGCTCCACTTACATAATCGCGCACTATAATTTGGCTAAATTTATGCCATGGATAATCAACTCCTAAACGTTGGCTAAAACACTCCAACATTTCGGCCGTTGGACCAAAAATTAAATCAGCATATTGATGGTAATCTTTTTCTAAATAATAACTTACCTCTAAAGAATCGCGCCATTTACGCTTGGTTATGTTAAATTCACCAATGGCCATCATGGTTAAATAAGGCGCATGAGGCAAAGTTTGTTGCCAATAATCGGTATGTGTTCCGTCTGCATTTTTGGTAATAGAAACCAATTTCCCATTGCTTAAAGTTACCTCATTAGCTTGGGCAGTAATAAATAATTCTTGCGTATGTTTTTCATTTGGACCATCAATGGTTGGCATCCAGCAGCTATTGCTTTCGGTTTCGCCTTGGGTCCATATTTGGCGAGGTTTTTCAGCATCTTCTTTTTTAGGATTTATAAAATACAAACCTTTGGCTTCTCTAATAGCTGCGCTACCTTCAAAATTTAACTCATTGGGTTTTGAGGTATAATCAATAAAAATATTAAAGGTTTCGTTTCGGCTATAAGTTTTATCTAAATTAGCTGTAATTTGAAGCGAATCGTAAGTAAATGAAAGATTGGTAGTATCCTTTCCTTTTATTACAGCCACGCGATTTAAAGCCATTCCTTTGGCATCAATCACCACTTTATTGGTAGCATAAAAATACGGTTTAAACAATAAATTTACTTTGCCATAAGCATGTTGTGAATCGTAATTAAATTTTATTTGTAAATGGGTGTGCAATAAATCAACCTCTTTGGTTCTAGTTGGCTGATAATTAGCCGCATTTTTATGAGCTATGATATTGATTGGTTTTGCCAACAAACTAGCATCTTTGTTTTGAGTATCGCTATTTTTATTTACCTTGCATGCCGCAATAAACGTTATTGCGCTTATTATTAATACATTAACTTTATTCATTGTTACAATAATAAGGTTATGAATTAAATAGCAAAAAAATATTTAAAAGCTTATAAAATTTATGTTGCGCATTACCTTAAACCAACAAGAATATTTGTTTGATAAAAAAGCTGGAACTGTATTGCTTAACGGCAAGCCTGTAAATGCTGATGTGGTTAAATTAGACAGAAATAAATTTCATGTTTTGATTAACCATAACTCATTCAATATTGAACTTTTAAACAAAGATGAAAATGCCAAGAACCAAACCATATTGGTTAATGGACAAAAGCAAACCATTGAAATAAAAGACAAATACGATGAATTGCTAAAGCAATTGGGTATGGATAAATTAATGGGTAATAAAGTTAATTTATTAAAAGCACCCATGCCAGGCTTGGTTTTAAAAGTATTGGTAACCGAAGGACAAGCAGTAAAAAAAGGCGATGGATTATTGGTATTAGAAGCCATGAAAATGGAAAATATTATTAAAGCCAGTGCCGATGGAATGGTTAAAAAAATTCACATTGAAGAAAAAAATGTGGTTGACAAAAACCAAAAAATGATTGAGTTTGAATAGTAAAAAGTACTAAGTTTTTAGTTCGAAGTACTAAGTTATAACTATGAACTAAGTACTCTGAACTAAGAACTAAAATAAATGGGGTTGACCGGTTTTGACGGGGTGAGCAAGGGTTATGTTAGCATGCCGAGCGTGGAGAATTTAGCTCGTAAATATCAAGTCTCAAAATTTTATCTGGCGAGTCTAACTTTGCCATGGCTGCTTAATCTGGGATTAAGCAATTGCCATTGTCTCGTAAAATGTTAAGTTTTGTTTCGTTTTACATCAGAGGCATCATTTAAACCAAACCTTTGAGCAGTATGTTTATGGCTGCTTAAAGTACATAATAAACTATAAATTAAGCCGGTATGAGGAACAACCAACTTAGTTCGAAAACTAATGTTTCTATAAGCATGTAGAAGGCATAGCAATTCCATTTCCGGACGAGGGTTCGAATCCCTCCAGCTCCACAAACCAATGCCCCAACCTTAACGGTTGGGGCATTTTTGTTTGCGGAACGCCTACAAGCAAAGCTTGTAAAGGTGTACCGCAAAATAAAAATGCATCCTTTGCGTATACAAAGGGCATTGTTTGTAAGGTTCATCCAAACGGAAAAAAGGATTAATTCCCCCAGTTTCTTAAAAACAAAAGGATATAAGTTTAAAGTGTTAAGCCTTAGTTGTTTACTAAAATAATAGGCTGTTTAAACTAAAGTGTTTTAGTTAAGATTTTATTTATTGATTAGAATACGCTTCTTAGACTTGAATCAGATTTGTCTTATTGAATGTTTAATTACACTTTTTAAGAACTAGTGTTTCTATAAATGTGTAAGTATTTAAATAATCATCTTTTATATAACGATTAGCAATTAAACTATCATTTCTAATTTTACAGTCAAATTTATAATTTATTATACTGCCGTTATTAAATTTGTGTTTTAGATAGAAGAAGACACTGTCATCTTTAAATTTCAAATTAGACTTTAAATCAATTTTACCATTTAAAGAAGAACAGTCACTATTCTTTCCAATTATATATCGAACTTTATTTTTGTTAAATAAGATTATTAATTTATAATCATTCGGGCCCCCAATATCCAATAATGAGTCATTTGCTTTTATCTCTTTAAATATCAATGTTTCCTTTTCAGGAATGAAACTATTTTTTCTAGTTGAACAACTTACGATTGCTGTTAAAGCAAGTAAAATAAAAGTTATTTTTTTCATATTTTGCCTATGTTGGTGTTTAGCGAAGCATCACCAACATCAAATTTACATTTCAAATAAAGCATTTTTATTAACAAAAAGCATTTTTGAGTTTTTAGTTATTTAAAAATGTATAAAAAACTTGTGTTAGGGTAATAAACCATAATTTGTTAGTTTTACCGCATGGAAAACGAGGAATCGAAACCGCAACGCAGGGTTAGGTATAAAGGTACTTACCCAAAATCGTTTAAAGAAAAATACAAAGAACTTCAGCCCGAAAAATATGCTGATGATATACAAAAGGTAATTTTAAAAGGTAATACTCCCGCAGGCACGCATCGCTCCATTTGTGTAACCGAAATTATGGATTTTTTAAACATAACTCCAGGCCAAATAGGCATGGATGCTACGCTTGGTTATGGTGGACATAGTTTAGAAATTTTAAAAAAACTCAATCACCAAGGTATGCTTTATGCTACCGATGTTGATCCATTTGAGTTGCCTCGAACCAAAGAAAGATTGGCTTCGTTTGGTTTTGGCGAAACTGATTTACAAGTTCGTAAAATGAATTTTTCGAATATTGATTTAATAGCCATGGAAGCTGGTCCACTTAACTTTGTGTTAGCCGATTTGGGTGTTTCGTCTATGCAAATTGATAATCCTGATAGAGGCTTTTCGCTTAAAGTGGAAGGTCCGCTCGATTTGCGTTTAAACCCAAAAAGTGGTAAACCTGCCTCCGAACTTTTAAAAACCTTAGACCAATACGAACTAGAAGAAATACTAATGGCCAATGCTGACGAGCCTTATGCCGATTTAATAGCTGAAGCCATTATTAATAATTTGAAAAAAGGCAGGCACATAGAAACCACTGCTCAGTTTAAAGATATTATAAAAGAAACTTTGGAGTTTTTGCCTAAAAACGATAGAGTTGAAAAAACAAAAAAAGCTTGTCAGCGCTGTTTCCAAGCCTTGCGCATTGAGGTGAACGATGAGTTTGGTGTATTAGATAAATTCTTAGAAAAACTACCCGATGCATTAGCTTCAGGAGGAAAAGTGGCTATTCTTTCATTTCATTCTGGCGAAGACAGACGTGTAAAAAAAGCATTTCAAACTTTTTACCGACAAGGTATTTATAGTCAAATTGCGCCTGACCCCATTCGTCCTTCGGCAGAAGAAATTTTTAGCAATCCACGTGCACGTTCTACCAAGTTTCGTTGGGCTATAAAAGCTTAATTTTAGCCCACCTCCACCCTATTTCTTTATTTGAAAAACTCATTTTTTATTCCATTTGAAAAAAATATTGCTGCAATAGATATTCCTAACAAGTTTATTTTATTGCAGCAAAACAAGCCTCATACACTGTGTTTATTAGCTGCTGAACAATTACAAAACTATTTAATGCATCAAACCGATTGGGAACATAATTTTGGGCTAAACCCAAATAACACTGAAAATATTATTGGTAAAATGTTTGGTGTTTTGGTAGTAAAAAATGAGCAAAACCAAATTGGCTTTTTAGCAGCTTTTTCGGGCAAATTAGCCAACAGCAATAACCACCCATATTTTGTGCCTCCAGTTTTTGATAGCTTAACCAAAAACAGTTTTTTAAACCAAGGCATGGAGCAATTGGCTGTGATTATTAATAAAATAAACGTTTTGGAAAATGAAGCCTTGCTAGTAAATAAACAAGCCATTGATTTACTTAAAATAAAACGCAAGAACCACTCACAAAACCTTCAAAACCAGCTATTTAATAACTATCTGTTTATCAATTACTTAAATGAAAGTAAAAACGCACATCAAATTTATGATGATGCCAATTATAAATATCCTCCTGCCGGTGCTGGCGAATGTGCTACACCTAAGTTATTGCAATATGCTTTTAAACATAGCTTAAAACCCTTGGCCGTAGCTGAGTTTTGGTGGGGACAATCACCAAAATCAAATTATTGGAAACACAAGCACTATTATGCCTGCTGTAAAGAAAAGTGTGAACCTATACTGGCACATATGCTAAAGGGCATTGAATTTGAATACCAATAGTTTAAATAATTACAAAATATGCGCAGTTAAGTAAAATTTAACAATTGAAGTTTGCAATTAATTTTATTTTTAACTAAAATTGTTTGACCATTTAATTACAATATGAAAAAAATAACCACTTTTATTTGTTTAATAATAGCTTCTAACTTTTTACTGGCACAAAACAATAGTGATAGTCCAAAACCTATTCAGTTCCAAGCAGGTATTAATGTTGCTAGTTTTGTTAAACAATTTATAAATTTTAGTGGTACCAATAATAACTTGGTAACAACACCTTATGCTTGTAATGGAAAGGTTTTATATAGATTAGGAGCCACTGATGCATTAATAGGATTGCGATTAGGAATGGGCTACACAAGCACTGAAACAGAAAATAATACTTCATCGTTTGAAAATGCGACTACTAATGAAACCTTTGACGGAAGAGTAGGCATTGAATATCAAAAACAATTGAATAAACGTTGGGTAACTTATGTTGGTTTTGATTATATATCGCAAAGTGGTTCAAATATTAATAAAAGTACTTTTTTACAAACTCAAAACCCTGTAAAATCAACCACTAATGTTAATACTGTTATGGATGGTGGAGGTTTTGTGTTAGGTATTCAGTTTAACTTAAACAAATACATTACTTTATCTACCGAGGCTAGTTATTATTATTCTGATAGTTTTTCAAAAACTACTAATAGCAGTAGCAATCAAAATAATCAACAAGATCCATCGTTTAGCAAATCAAAAAATACTCGGTTAGTTTTACCTAACTTAATTAATTTCAATATCATCTTTTAATTCACTAAAAAACATACAATTATGAAAAAAAGAATTTATGTAGTTTTATCACTTTTAGCAGCAGGTTTTTTATTAACCAATGCCTGCAAAAAAAATACAACTGAGCAAACTGGACTAAAAGAAGAAAAGCTGGAATTGCCTAGCACTTTGTTAAAATATTACAATGACGCTAATGGGCAAAACGATGATAAAAACAAAAAAGCAACTATTGGCAGGGTTTTATTTTACGATAAAAACCTTTCGGCAAATAATACAATAGCATGTGCTAGTTGCCATTTTCAACAAAATGGTTTTGCTGATGGTAAACAGTTTTCAACTGGGTTTGCTTTTGAAAATACATCTCGTAATAGCATGGCTTTTTGCAACTTGCAATCAGATGACATGGGCATTGATACTAGATTTGGAAAATCGAGTGGTTTCTTTTGGGATTTAAGAGAATCTTCGCTTAAATCAATGGTTTTAAAACCCATATCAAACCATATAGAAATGGGCTTTACTAATATTAATAGCATTGTGAAAAAATTAGGACAATTTGAGCATTATAACAACCTTTTTACTTCGGTATATGGCCAAGGCCCAACTACTGAAACTGTAGCTGATGCATTAACTTTGTTTTTATCGTCAATTACTTCTAATAACAGCAAATTTGATAAAGGCTTAGCCATGGTTACTGAGCCAATAAACGGTTCTTGGGGTATTTTTTCAAGCAATTTCCCCAATTTTACTGCCTTAGAAAATAAAGGAAAAGCATTGTTTTTAAACGATGGATGTGCCAATTGCCATAACCCTAGCAATAATTTTCAACGTGGTTGGAGCAATTGGGCTAATATTGGTTTAGATTTAAACTATACCGACCCAGGAATTGACTTTACTACCATGAATGGTGAACCAAATAATTCGCAAGTTGGTGCTTTTAAAATTCCAAGTTTACGTAATATAGCGCTTACAGCTCCTTACATGCACGATGGACGTTTTGCCACTTTGCATGATGTGTTGAATCATTACAGCGATGGTATTCAATACCACAAAGATTTAGATTGGGAGCTTAAAACATTTAGCGCTAATGGAGAATCAAGCCCAAAACATTTTAATTATAGCGAAGAAGATAAACAAGCAATTATAGCTTTCTTAAAAACCCTTACCGATTACGAAATGGTTAATGATGCTAAATTTAGCAGTCCTTTTAAAGTATCAGCTAACTAAATAAATCAATTCATAAAAAAACACCTTGTTTAAATTTCTAAACAAGGTGTTTTTTTATGCCGTAAACTCTGAACTTAAGCTAAGTAAAACACAAAAAATTACATATTTATTTAAATAATAATGTAAGTGGTTTTCTATTTTGTTTATAATTTGTATTATTTTGCACTTAGCTAAACCAACTATTTATCATGAAAATAATTCAACTTAAATTTATTTTAGAGCAACTTACATTTGATTTAATTGGCAAAGATTCTTATCGTGGGGTAACTTTAACCTATGCTTGGCTAGCCAACCAATTTGGGCATATAGCGTTAGGCTTTATTCCTACTTTTTTGGTATACCAAATTGTAAAACAATATGCAAAATCAACAAATTTAAATATGATAATAGCCATTTGCGTTACATCGTTTTGGTTTTTATTTGAGGTTTATAATGTGATGACCCCTTTGTTTAAAAACAATCAAGTTTATAATTTTAAACCCGACTTATACAACGTAATTTTTGATACCATTACCGATATTTGTTTTTTTGCCATTGGTGCTTTTTTAGCAGGATTAGCCATTAAATGTACCACTTCTCTTATTTCAATAAATGCAGCGTTATTAGTTTTGGTATTGTATCCATCGTATTATTGGTACACCACCAAAATGTATCAGCAAGAAGCAAAATTTCCTTTTCAGTTACGCTTAAGCCAATGGAAAACCAATTTAGATGATAACAGTAAAAATACCATTAACCAATTTGTAAATAAAAATTCGGTGGGCAATCATTTATTGGTTTTTGGTGCATACAAATCAGGTAAAACAAGCCTTAGTGTAGCCATTGCCAATGAGCAATCAATTAAGCATAAAAAAGCGCTTTATACCTCGGCTACCAAATTTTACAACTTACTTTTTGAACCAAATCCAAGTGAAAACGAATTGAAAATAAACAACTTATGGGGCTGGCGAAATACTGATTATTTGGTAATAGACGATATAAACCCAAGTATAAAAATAAATGGTATTTATGTGGAACCCAACACCTTATACAACCTGCTGAATAACAATGAGTTTGGAAAAGAAAATATAAAAGCCATTCAAAATACCAATGTAATTTGGGTGTTAGGTGAAAGTAATAGCGATTGTTGTGATTGGAAACAGCTGCTTATTTCAATGGGAATACCTACTGAAAAAATATCAGAATTAACATTACTATAAATAAGAAACTATAAGCAAATTATGCTTTATAGAATGTCATTAAAGTATGAGCTAAATGGTTTTTATTAAACATTTCAGCCCTTTGGAAAGCCTCATTAATTAACCGTGTTTTGGTTTCTATATTGTTGTAATTAGTTTCAATGAATTGAACTAACTCATTACTATTTGATGGATTTATGGTTTGCTCCTGATTTCCAATAACTTCTGGCAATGAAGATACATTAGAAGTAACTGTTAAAACTTTGCTTTGCATGGCCTCTAAAACAGGAATTCCAAAGCCTTCAAATTCGGATATGTAAGCAAATAAACTAGCACATTGAAAAATGATTGGCAAATCGGCAAACGATACATTTTCGAAAACTTGAAGTCTATCTTTTAATTGATTGGTGTTGGCGTAAGCCAAAATTTCATCAGCATAACTTGTTTTTTTACCAATTAATACCAAATGCCAATTGCTTTCCAAATTGTTTAAAGCTTGTAAAATGGTTAGTTGGTTTTTGCGGGTTTCAATAGTACCTACACTAAGTATAAACTTATTTGGTAATTGGTATTTTTGAGAAATTACTTGTTTTTCTTGCTCAGAATAAGTTTTTGCAAAAGCATCATCACAAGCTTGGTAAAGCACTTTTATTTTAGATTTTTCGGTTTGAAAAAAATCAATAATGTCCAATTCAGTTTGAATGCTAGTGGCCAATACTAAATCAGCATTTTGGCAGGCATTTTTAAATTTCTTTTTATAAATGTAGGCGTCAATATTATTATAATAATTGGGGTAACGTAAAAAAATCAAATCGTGAATGGTTACTACACATTTGGTTTTTTGTTGATTAATGCCGGTTGGTAATTCATTACTTAAACCATGAAAAACATCTAACTCTAAATTATTTACAATATCGCCAACACTAAAACTACGCCATGCCGAGGGGAATTTTTTATTTAAAAAACCTTCTGGTTTAATTATCTCTACTTGTTTATAATCAATAAATTCGTCTTTGAACTTTTCATCAATTTTGGGTGTAAACAAATAGTATTTATTTTCAGGAAAATTTTGAATAAGCGATTTAATTAATAAGCGTGCATAATTGCCCAAACCTGTTGAATTATTAAAAGCGCGCTTGGCATCAAACCCTATTTTCATCAAAATTTTCCTGAAATAATTTAATTATTAAACCGCTACATTATTATCTCTTAAAGCATCATTTAAGCTGGTTTTTTTATCAGTACTTTCTTTGCGTTTACCAATAATTAAAGCACATGGAACCTGAAACTCGCCTGCAGGAAACTTTTTAGTATAACTTCCAGGTATAACTACTGAACGAGCTGGCACATAACCTTTGTATTCCACCGGTTCAGGACCTGTAACATCAATAATTTTAGTACTCATGGTAATAGTTACACCAGCACCTAAAACAGCTTCAGTTTCAACGCGAACACCTTCTACCACAATACAACGTGAGCCAATAAAGCAATTATCTTCAATAATTACTGGTGCAGCTTGAACAGGTTCTAAAACGCCACCAATTCCAACACCACCGCTTAAATGAACGTTTTTACCAATTTGAGCACAGCTGCCAACAGTAGCCCAAGTATCAACCATGGTTCCTTCATCTACATAAGCACCAATATTTACATAACTTGGCATGAGTATAACGCCTTTTGCCAAAAATGAACCGTAGCGCGAAACCGCATGAGGAACCACACGAACGCCTAATTCAGCATAATTGCGTTTTAGTAACATTTTATCATGAAACTCAAATGGACCCACTTCAATGGTTTCCATTTTTTGAATAGGGAAATACATTATAACCGCTTTTTTTACCCAATCGTTTACTTTCCAACCATTTTCGGTAGGTTCGGCTGTTCTTAATTTTCCTTTATCAAGTAATTCTATTACTTCTCTAATAGCATTTTGAGTTGCTTCTTCTTTTAACAAGTCACGGTTTTCCCATGCTTGTTCTATAATATTTTGTAACATCAAATTTTTTATTTTTTGTTTGAATTAAATATGTTTTTCGGCATGGTAGCTTGAACGTACCAAAGCACCACTTTCTACATATTTAAATCCCTTAGCTAAACCAACTTGTTTGTAATAATCAAATTGCTCAGGAGTTATAAATTCCTCCACTGCCACGTGCATTTTAGTGGGTTGTAAATATTGGCCTAAAGTTAATACATCACAACCATGCGCCACTAAATCGTCCATAATTTCAAAAACTTCAGCTTCTGTTTCGCCTAAGCCTAACATAACACCACTTTTGGTTCTACGACCACGTTCTTTGGTTAATTTAATTTGTTCCAAACTACGTTCATACTTAGCCTGAGGACGAACTTTGCGGTACAAACGAGGAACTGTTTCCATGTTATGGCTTACCACTTCAGGTTTTTCATCAATTACTTGGTACAATAAATCCCATTTACGTAAAAAATCAGGAATTAATGTTTCCATGGTAGTATTTGGATTCATTTCTTTAACCATTCTAATGGTATCGGCCCAAACTTTAGCACCTTTATCTGGTAATTCATCTCTATTTACCGAAGTTAACACTGCATGTTTTACATTCATTAACTTAATGGCTTCTGCTACACGTTTAGGTTCATCTAAATCGTAAGTTTGAGCTCTACCTGTAGCCACAGCACAAAAAGAACAGCTGCGCGTACAAATATTTCCTAAAATCATAAATGTAGCTGTTCCTTCACCCCAACATTCACCCATGTTTGGGCAATTTCCACTTTCGCAAATAGTGTGTAATTTATATTCATCAACCAAGGCGCGCACTTTACGGTAATTTTCGCCTGTTGGTAATTTTACTTTTAACCAGCTAGGCTTTTTTACTCTAGCCTCGCTTAATACTGGTAATTCAATCATTATATTTTTATAAAATTATTTCAAAAAAATTTAGAAACTAGTTTTTCCAACCAAAGTTAAATGCTACATAAAAAGCAGGAAAAAACTGAATTTGTTCTGCTCTAGTAACCATCGGCAATTTATCGTTAAAAGCATCTAATGTTATACCTGCTTCTAATGATTTATATTCATCAGGATATTGGCCATATTCAATATTTAAACCAGCACGACCAAACAAACCTAGTTTAGCGTTCATTTCACCAAAACCCGAAAGAAAAGGACCATTACCATAAATTCTGTATTCATCTTTATGTATAGCCGGGTCATATCTTTCGCTAACCAAAGTACTACTCGTTCCATCAGAACTAGGAGCAAAATAATCAACATATGCAGGTTTAAGTAAAGCTACTGTAATACCAACATCATAAACAAAATTCAAACCTAAAGCATTTCTATAGCTGCGTTCAGTTAACTCAATTTTTTGCCCGTAACTATTGCGCCAAAAATAAACAAAATTTAATCGGCCATAGGTGTACGAGCTTGGATTATCTTGATAGCCATAACGCCAAACTTCCTTTGGATGGCGGATATAAGCCAATTCGGTTTCAATATAATTTTTCTTAGATCCTGTTTTATGCCAACCATGGCGATAATAAATACCTCCACCACTGTACGAGTTTAAATTAAAACCAAGGTTGTAATCCTTGTAATACAAAAGTTCACCATCAGTAATGGGGGCATTTTGTGCTGAATTTTTATTGCTTAAAAATAACAGCGTTGCAGCTAAAATTAATAATCGTTTTTGCAAAGTGAATTTACTTTTATTATTGTTGTCAAAAATAACAAAAAATGAATACAGCAGAAGTAATTTATTTAGGTGAATTTAGATGCGAGGCAACTCACCCACAATCAGGCAGTAAAATTATTACTGATGCCCCAACAGACAATTTTGGAAAAGGTGAAGCTTTTTCTCCTACTGACCTAGTAGCCAAAGCTTTAGCAAGCTGTTTAATAACAACTATTTCCATACAAACTAGGTTAATGGGTTATAATTTAATTGACTCAAAACTGACAGTAAAAAAGCACATGGCTAGCAATCCAAGGAGAATTTCGAAGATTGAAATTAATGTTTCCATTCCCAAAACTAACTTAACTGAGGAAGATAAAACTAAAATCATTGAAATAGGACTGAGCTGTCCTGTAGCAAAAAGTTTACATCCTGATTTGATTCAAGATATAAACTTTGAGTTTGTTTAAATATAAAACAAACAGGCTTTTAGGAATTTTTTAAAATTAGAATTTAGGGCAAGAACCTTTGCACGAAACCATTACAATAACGATTAATGCAAAAATTGCGAAAGGAGCTATTTTTTTCATAACTATTTGATTTTTATAATTTTATTATTTAACTAGTAACTATTTTCTCATTGCAAAAGTATAATCTTTTACCCGAACATTTAAATTATAATTTAGAAAATTTTATTGTCCAACATTTAAATGACAATAAAACCACACTAACTTTAAAACTCAAATCTTTAGAACAAACGGATTTTTGTACTAATTTGGTATTAGATACTTTATTTAATTATAAAAAAGCACTGCACAAATTACCGACTCTAGCGTTAAATTATTGTTGGTTACCTGCAAAAAGTTATGAACAAGCCAGTAGCGAATTGACTGCTTTTTACAAATCGAGCAACATAAATGGAAACAACGTTTTAGATTTATGTGGTGGATTAGGAATTGACGATATTTATTTTTCAAAAAAAAACAAAAGCATAATTTCATTAGATGCTGATAATGAACTTAATGAAATTGTAAAAAACAACTTTACCAAACTAAAAATTGATAATGTAGAACGTATTTCAAGCTTTGCTGAAGATTTTTTGGCAAATAATAATCAAGCTTTTGATTTGGTTTATATTGATGCAGATAGGCGGCCTGAAGCAAATGCTAAAACCTTTAAATTAGAAGAATGCACACCAAATATTATTGAACTTTTGCCAATAATAAAAACCATTACCAATAGGTTACTTATCAAATTATCTCCATTGGTTGATATTAGTTATTGTAAAACTGCAATTGATAATATTACTGAAATTGAAGTTGTTTCGGTAAAAAATGAGGTGAAAGAAGTTTTACTTTGGCTGGATTTTAAAAAAACAGAAACAAAAACCGTTATTAAGGCAACCAATATCATTGATTTTGAAAATATTCAACATTATGATTCAACAGAAAAAACAGAAAATGAAACCAAAATTGACTCTAATTTTGAATATTTTTTTGAACCAAATGCCAGTATTATAAAAGCGCAACTAAGTAAGGATTATGCAGTTTTTTGTAATTTAAAAATGCTTGCTGAAAACTCGCACTTTTACATTGGAAATGACCTTCCTCCTAATTTTATGGGACGAAGTTTTAAAATTATACATCATTCAATTTTTAGTAAATCGAATTTGCAGCAATATTTAAAAAATAATAATTTAAGTAAAGCCAATATCAGCAAACGTAATTTTCCTATAAACGAAGCCGAAATAGCCAAACAGTTTAAGCTAAAAGAAGGCGGAGATGACTACTTATTCTTTACTCAAAATGCAAAAGGTGAAAGGCTATTTTTTCATTGTAAAAAACGGGTTGATTAACTTTTGTTTTCGTTTACCATTTTTATAAAAATATCTTCCATACTGGCTACTTTAGGATAAAAAGAAATCAAATCAACTTGATCATTCAAATCTGCAACTACCTGTTTAACAGATGTTTGAACCTTAAGAACAGCCTCCTTCCCCAAACTCTCAACTACCTCATAATTAGACGATTGCGCTAAAGTTCCATTATAATGAATTATATATTCATTATTGCTAAACTGTTGTTTAATTTCATCTTTACTGCCACTTAAAACCACTTTACTTTTATGAATCATGGCTATGTCATCACAAAGTTTTTCAACGGTATCCATTCTATGTGTAGAAAAAATTATGGTGCTTCCTTCATCACGTAGTTTTAGAATTTCTTCAATTAAAAGTTGTGCATTTTGAGGATCAAAACCACTAAAGGGCTCATCTAAAATAATGAGTTTAGGCTGATGCAAAACACTGGCAATGAACTGCACTTTTTGCTGCATTCCTTTTGATAGTTCTTCTACTTTTTTGCCTAACCAATCCTTTATTTCAAATTTATCGACCCAATATTTTACTTTTTGCCTAGCTTCTGAGGGAGATAAAACTTTTAATTCAGCAAAAT
The DNA here is from genome assembly GCA_964529175.1 of uncultured Bifidobacterium sp. GTDB lineage: Bacteria > Bacteroidota > Bacteroidia > UKL13-3 > UKL13-3 > JAAFJM01. The sequence goes on along the minus strand of CAZGVO010000009.1, from coordinate 184,871 downwards.
AGAGCAATTGCTCGCCAATTTTCATTTTTTTATATAAACCACGTTCTTCTGGCAAATAGCCAATATCGTAAATATGCTTTTCTTTTAAAGGTTCACCATCAAAAATAATAGAGCCAGAATCAGCTTGCGTTATTTGCGTTAAAATTCTAATCAAACTTGTTTTTCCTGCACCATTGGGGCCTAGTAATCCAAAAATGCTTTTTTTAGGTATTTGAATGCTAACATCGTTTAACGCTTGATGATTGGCATAAGATTTATTTAAATTTTGAATTTCGACTAACATATTATTCAATTATGGTTCAAATAAAGTCAATACTTTTTTATTTAATAATGGTTATTTTATAAAAGGAAAATTTCAGACTTATTTTATTTAATGGTAATTTATTATGTAATTCTCTAATTTTTATTATTTTGCAACAAAATCTTATCCAAAACAATATTTGGAGTTTTTAATTTAATATATTTATATTGTGATAGATAGAATGAAAAAAAGTTTTTTATTGGCATTAATTGGAATAATTTTTTGGAGTCAAATATTTGCGCAATATGGCCAACGATTTTCAGAGTTAAATAAATACAAAATTTCCGTTGGTGTAGGAACGGGTATTTATTGGGGACATGCTCGATTGTATTCTTTTCCAAAAGCAGACAATCCAAACGAAAGAACATTGGCTTTTTCTGCAAGTTTTTACAAAACCTTTAGCGATAGGTTTGAAATCGGTTTACGTTACGCCCATACAGATTTAATCGGAACAAAAAGTGGAAAGTCGTGGGGACCAACAGTAATTTTTAATACAACATTAGATGAATTAGCGACTCAAGTAAATATTAGCTTAAATAAAAACTTATTTTTACGAGAGGAGTTTTACACCATAAACTTAATTTTAGGGGGTGGGGCCTGTTATTTCCAAGGTGAAATGAAAGACTATGCAAGCGGAAATATCTATTATTCAGTTGGAAAAGGAAGCAGTGAAAATGGAAATATTGCCAATAAACAATTTGCAGGTTTTGGAACAGTTGGATTAGGATTACATTTTAGAATAAGTCAACTATTAAGTATTGGTATAGATAACTGTTTAAATATTACCTCAACAAAAAATTTAACTGGACTGACAGAAACAAAAAGCGTAAAACAGCCTGACTCTTACTCGCTCCACTTGTTAACAATTAGCTTAAGGTTAGGTAAAGGAAATAAACTATTTTGCCCTCGAATTAAACTTATTTAAAAAGCCATTTTGAACTTCGATATTATACCAAAGTATTTCCCTAATTTAACCGAAATACAAACCAATCAATTTAAACAACTTTACGAATTATATGCAGATTGGAATAGCAAAATAAATGTTGTATCGCGTAAAGATATTGAGTCGTTATACGAAAAACATGTTTTGCATAGTTTAGCCATTGCCAAATACATTCAGTTTGAAAACGGAACTAAAGTTTTGGATATAGGCACAGGTGGAGGTTTTCCGGGTATTCCTTTAGCCATTTTATTTCCAAACACTGAATTTACCTTATGCGACTCGATTGCTAAAAAAATAAAAGTAGCAGAAGAAGTATCAAATGCAATTGGGCTAAAAAACACCGATTTTGTAGTTGGAAGAGTTGAAAATTTAAAAGAAGAATTTCATTTTATAGTTAGCAGAGCTGTTGCGCCAATGGAATTGCTATACAGATGGACACAAGATTATATAGATGACAACTGTTTTAACGCTAAACTAAATGGTTATTTACTTTTAAAAGGAGGAGATTTAAAAGATGAAATTAAAGATTTGAAAAAACTAAACGGTAAGCTAAATGTGCAAACAGCCGACCTTAATAACTTTTTTGAAAGCGAATTTTTTGAAACCAAACAACTGGTTTATATTTTCAAGAACTAAACAAAAAAGCAGCCAATGGCTGCTTTTTTGTTTTTAAAAACTTTATCATGGTTTATTTTAAACTATCCTGATATTGTTGTGTAGTAGCTTGGGGCAAAACTCCACATGGGTAAACAAAATAATATAACCGATTCAAAAGTGCAAATGATTCATTTAATGCGTTTTTACGTTTTTCTTCTTTGTACAATTTATCTATAAAAACTAAATCTGCTTCTATTTTATTTTCTTTAGCATATTGGTCATAACCGCTAATTGTTTGCTTTACTTGGCTAGCATTACTTGGCTCCATGGTTAAAGATATAACTGATTCTGAAACAGTTTCAAATTGTTTTACGGCAAGCCAAGGCGCTTCATTTTTATAACCAATTGCTATTACAACCGCTGTTTTGTGATTTGGCATTAGCATTTGTTTTTCGTCATTATTGCCCACATAAAACTGCTCATTATTTTGGGTATTTAACCTATACAAACTTTTTATAGAAGTATAAATTACATAAGTATAAACCCTATCGAGTTGCTTGCTGTTTGTAATATTTACCATTAATGGCTGACTGCTCCACTCTTTAGGTAAAGTGCCTCTATCAATGTTTATCCAACCTGTTTCTGTATAATCAAAACCATAAGTTTCCATTCTATATTTTTCGCGTTTCCACAATAATTTTTTATAATCAGTTAAAGTTTGTTGGGCAGCCTTTTCTTTCTTAACTTGTTCTTGTTTAAATTTATTGGCTGTGGCTTGTAATTCTGATTTTACCTTTGCTAATTGTGTTTTATAGTAACCTTTTAACATGTCTGCGTATTTATCAGCTTCGGGTACTTTGGTAAGTTTTTGACTTGCAAAATCAATAAATGCTTGTTGATAGTTGGTATTTGCCAACATAGCAGCAGCCATTTCATCTATTTCATAAAGGTTTTTGTTTAAATTATTTATATATAACTCCAGCACTTTATCGTTACATGTTTTAAAAATAACCTTAAGCCTTGCTTCAAAATCTTTGGTTGCTATAAATGTATTTTGATATTTGTCTGATTTTATTACTTGTATAATAGCAGGATTAATTCCAACAATTCCACCGGTATCCTTTAAAGATTCAGTGTGTTTTATTTCTAATTTATCCTCAACTTGCGCTTCTTGCTTTTCGTTGTAATAAGGCTCATTTGGTACATTAGGACTTATTTGAATTGGTGAACTAACAATTCTTGATTCACCTTTTTCACTTGAATTTAAATTGAAACCAAAAAGATAATATAAACTATCTACTAACTGTGTTGTAGCTTCTTTATAACCGTTAAATGGTATTTCTTTTTTTACTTGGTCTCTAAATCCTTCTGGTATAAAATCTAATTCAAATAAATCAATAGTGGTTAATTGTTTTGGTAATTCGATTGGTTCTGTCCAGTTCATGTTGCCTTTTTCATCTCTAATTCCTTTATAAAGCATCATATTGTTTTTTTTCTCACCGGTAGGAATTTCAATATGAACAGGAATATTTTTATTTATAGCAAGTTGTTCGCCATTGGCTGTAACGTTAAAATAAATCATACCATCAGTTTCTAATGGATTACCATTTGAAGTAGTTGTTAAATTAGATAGCAGCATGTTTTCAGCACTTAATGCCTCAGCCAATTCAATTTTTACTTTTGAAGTAACTAGGCCACCATTGCTATTTATAAAACAACCTTTGGGGCAAACTAAAATGGTTCCATCTTCACCCTCTATAACATTATCTTGACTGGCATCAATTTCAAATAGTTGACTAGTTACCATGGTGTTTTTAAATGGATCGTTTGGATGTAATTTAACAGTTGGATTTATTACATCATTATTACATTTAACAAACAGCATAGCTGTAGTTAATAAAAATAGAACTAAAACAATTTTACTTTTCATATATTGATTGATTAAGCCTGACTAACAAAAGAATTTAATTTTGATAGCCATGATTATAAAGGAAACTATTGATACAAATAAAGCATTTATTGGTAATTTAAAAAGTTGTTTAATTAGCAATATTCTTAAAAAAAGTGCCATCATATCAAATAATACCACATCGCTAGAAGGAACGCCTCCAAAGCCAACTACATACCCACCTTTAACCAAAAACAATTTATGCAACCAAAATAATAACTCCACTGCTAATACAATTATTTTAAAATGTTTATGCTGTGCAAAAAAGCCAGTATTTACAAGTGCAAGAGCAATACCACTATAAAACATATTACTATTTGAAAATATATAGCCACTGCCACCAATACAACCCCAATCTTGATTATAATCTAATTGCGTAAAAAAGCCAAAGACAATCCAAACTAATAGCGCTATAAATGTTATTTGGTTTTGATTGATAATAGAAAACAAATTTGAATATCCATACTTTTTAATCAATATAAGTGTGGCAGTAAGCAAAAGTATAATTAGTAAAAGTGTCATTTAATATTAATAGCAATACAATTATAGCTAAATTTTCAAAGGCACTAGAAGTATTTAAATTATATATAATTTTTCCTGTTTTATTTTACTACATAAAATAAAAAAGCAGCCAATGGCTGCTTTTCTTTACTCGCTATACTGTTTAATAAGTTGGGCCAATTGATGGGCTTGCACTACTCCCGATTGACGCCACTTTATTTCACCATTCTTAAATAAAATAAGGGTTGGAACCCCTTGAATTCTATAATTTTGGGCTACTTGTGGATTTTTATCTACATCTATTTTTAAAATAGTTGCCCCCTCGCCTACCTTTGTTTTTAAATCTTCCAATACAGGTTTCATCATTTTACAAGGCCCACACCACTCGGCAAAAAAATCGACCAAAGTGGGTTTATTGCTATTTATTATTTCAGAAAAAGTTGCCATTTTTTGTTTATTATTTTACTTCTTCAAAATCTACATCTTGTACCAAATCGTCTTTGGCTTTTTTTGTGGGCACTGCACATCCATTTACTCCGCAGCAACCTGTATTGGTTACTGCTTGAAACAAAAAGAATAAAGCAAACGCACCTACCATATAATCGTGAATTTGAAATGCTTGAATTAAAAATATAATACCCAAAACCAAGCGCAAACCACGCATAAAATTCCAGCCAGTTAACAATGTTTGTATATTCATTATATTTTATGTTGCAAACTGCTCCAAGCGCCTCCATTGTGCACATTGGTATATCCGTTCGATTTTAAAATTGATTTAGCCGAGGCACTGCGCATACCCGATGCACAACAAGTAATAATTGGTTTATTTTTATCTTTAAGTTTTACCAAATTACTGTTTAAGGTATCAACTGAAATATTTATAGAACCTTTAATATGTCCGCCAGCATACTCGCCTTTACTTCTTACATCTAATATAATAGCTCCTTGGCTAACTAATTCAGCGTAATCAACCTTGGGACCAAAACCAAGTAAGTTTTTTATAGTATTTATCATGTGTTTAATTTTAGAAATCTTTTTTGTAAAAGTATGTTAATTATTAGCAAAGTAATTTACATCGAACCACGAACCTCCGTTATAACATTCAATGCCTTGTTGACTTAAATAATAATAGGCTTGTCCGCTTCTTCCGCCCGATGCACAGCACAAAACTAAAGGCATATTTAACGCTTTAATTTCTGCTAATTTTTCTGGTATTTCTTGCAAAGGAATATTAATAGACCCTGCAACATTGCCACCCATAAACTCGCCTGGAGTGCGAACATCCACTACAGTACCTTTTTTTTCTTTTATAATTTGTTCTAAATTCATTTTATTATTCTTTATGTTGTAAATTATTAATTCGTCCTACCATGCAGCTAGCGTAGCTTTTAAGTTGCAATAACAATCCATTTTCTTCAGTAGCTTCAGGGTAACCTAATGAATGTAATTTTTTGATAATTACATTTCTATCTACATCATGATAAGTTACAGTAACTTTATCTTCTTCATTAAAAACTTCGGCAGTTTTAACTCCTTCTATTTTCAACAACTCTGTTTTAATTGTATTCCCGCAGCCCGAACATTTTATGTTCGCTACAATGATATCTTCTGTTTTCATCTTTATTACTTTTTCTTTGTTAAAATATCACCTAATAACCCTCCCATGGCAGTTCCGTATAAGGTACTGTTTAAAGGCTTAGAAGTAATGGCACAAGTACCCGTGGCGCAACCAACATAGTAGTAATAAAGATAGCCGACTATTGCTCCTAAAACTGCTCCAACTACTATGGTTTTATGTTTTAAAATAAACATCATTTTTATATTTTGTTTAGCAAAGTTAGTTACCAATTTTCGCACCATTTGCTACTTTGGTTACATAACTATTTGTTTATTTATTTTTTACCTACAAACTGAATAACACTTGCTAAACCATTGTGAAACTTTCCTTCGTTTAAAACTATATTGTGCGTAAAAGAATGTACTACTTTTAAAGTATCAAAATCTTGCGCAAGCATACTTTCGGTATATAACATATTGATGTCTTTTGGCCCGCCAGAAGTGTTTTTTAATTGTAAAGGATTAAATGCTTCAAGTACTAAAGTTCCTCCTGGTTTTAGCCAATTGAACATTCGTTTATGAATACTTGCTCTAATAGCAGCAGGAAAATGAGCGTATATTAGAGCAATTACATCAAAAGAATTATTTTCAAAATTAATAACCGAAGCATCACCAATTAAATAATCAATTGATACTCCATTTTGTTTGGCTAACAAATTAGCTTTATTTAAACCTTCGTTACTAAAATCAAAGGCGGTAACATGCCAACCATTATTGGCAGCAAAAACAGCATTTCGGCCTTCGCCCTCGCATGGCAATAAAATACTACCCGCCTTTAATTTCAATAATTGTTCTGCTAAAAATTGATTAGGCATAGTGCCATAAACAAACTCTTTTTCAGCATACCTTTCGTCCCAAAATTGCTTCATTGGTTAGTCTTGTTTTTCTTTGTAGAAAATCCAAATGGTAAATAAAGTGGGCAAAAACTTAAAAAACTGGTTGCAATAAAAATACCTGCTAACACCAATAATACTGTGGCTAATATGCCACTAATTTGGCCTAGAAAATAAAGTGCACCAATTGCTACAGCTACTAAAATTCTAACCACCTTGTCTGCTGTTCCCATGTTTGCTTTCATATCTTACTTATTTTAAAATTGTTAATTGTTCAACAATGTTAAGCATTTTAACTGCATACTTCTGTTACTTTTGTTACACAAGGAAAAATACAATTAAAAAACTGACTATCAGTTTTTTAAATAGTTAATGTAAACTTTGGTATAATTTAAATCCACCAGAAAGGTTAAAAGTATTTTCAAAACCATTTTGTGTTAAAATTTGCTGTGCTAAATAACCGCGTTGCCCACCTAAACAGTATAAATAAATGGTATTATTTTTATCTAATTCATTTAACCTAGTTCTCAAATTATCTAATGGAATATTGATGGCATTTGGTATATGGTTTTCCGCAAACTCTAACGCTGTTCTTACATCTAACAAAATAGCGTTTTCAGGTAAATTATGAATTTCATTTATATAAAAAACTTTATGCTTTTTAAGTAAAATATTTTCGGCAACAAAAGCAGCTATATTAATTGGATCTTTTGCCGATGAAAAAGGAGGCGCATAAGCATGTTCAAAATTAGTTAAATCAAAAATGGTGTTACCTTGTGTAATAGCAGCCGAAAGAACATCAATGCGTTTATCTACACCTTCAAAACCTACAATTTGAGCACCATAAAGTTCACCATTGTTTGGCGAAAAAGCCAATTGAATAGTCATTTGTTGTGCGCCAGGATAGTAGCCCGCATGCGAACCATTATGAGTGGTTGAAACTTGATGTTCAATTTTATTTAAAGTTAAATGTTTTGAAGCCATTCCTGTGGCTGCTACTGTCATATCAAATACTTTAACAATAGCAGTATTTATAGCTCCTTTGTACGATTGTTTATTTCCCAAAACAATATTGTTAGCGCAAATTCGTCCTTGCTTATTAGCAGGACCAGCCAAATAAGTATTCATTGAATTTTTTGAAATTGGGTTTGTAAATTCAATGGCATCGCCAACAGCATATACATCAGGATTTGATGTTTGTAAAAACTCATTTACCCAAATGCCTTTTGCTGCTCCTAATTTTAAACCTGCCATGGTAGCTAATTTGGTATCAGGTTTTACACCAATTGACATGATTACTGTATCAGTTTCTAATACTTCACCATTATTTAAAATTACTTTTAAAACTTGATTTTCTTTTTCAAAACCTGTAACCGCAGTGTTTAACTTTAAATTTACTCCTTTTGATATAATATGTTGCTGAACTATGGCAGCCAAAGGTAAATCAAGAGGTGCCAATATTTGATTACCCATTTCAATAATGGTTACATTTAAACCAATTTCATGCAAATTTTCAGCCATTTCAAGACCTATAAAACCAGCACCTATAATAACAGCACTTTTTACTTTTTCTTGGTTTACATAAGCTTTTATATAATCGGTATCATTAACATTTCGCAAGGTAAATATACCATTATTTTGAATGCCTGGCAATGGCGGACGTATAGGTTCTGCCCCTGGTGATAAAACCAATTTATCGTAACTTTCGGTATAAGTTTGCCCTGTTACTTGATTAAAGGCAGTAACCTTTTTACTTTCCACATCAATAGCTGTTACCTCTGTCAATGTTCTGACATCAATATTGAAGCGGCTATTAAATGCCGATGCAGTTTGAACAAAAAGTTCGTTTCTATCTTTTATAACATTACCAATATAATATGGCAAACCGCAGTTTGCATAAGAAATGTACTCGCCTTTTTCAAAAATTACAATTTCGGCCTTTTCATCTAACCTTCTTAACCTTGCTGCAGCACTTGCTCCTCCTGCCACCGCACCTATTATTACATATTTCATTTTATACTTTTTAATTACAGTACAAAATTACTTATTGCTTAAAAACCAAATGGTAACCTATGTTACAAAACAATCTGTTTTAAAATAGATGTAAAGACCAAGTACTTACAAACTATTCAATACCAGACACATGATTCCTAATAAAATCCTTCAAAATAGTAAAATCATATTCAAACATTGATTCCTTTGGAAAAATATACTCATTTGCTGCATACATTCTGATAACGTAATTGTTCATGTCCACCTTTTTTACCTCCGACCATTTTTCAATAATCTCATTACCATCATAAATATATGAAAAACTATTTGCATTTAAAATTAATGAATAATGCTTGTACTTAGCCACATCATTTGCATATTTGGTAATTGAATTACGCCATTTGATTACAGTCACTAATCCATTGATTAGAAAAAATGCAGCAACAACCCATAAAGCTAAAGCCAAATAGACCAAATTCTCTAATTGGTTTGACATAGTATTTACTAAATAACTTAAAAGAAAAAATCCACTTGATACTAAAAACCAATAAGTAATTTTTTTTAAGGTTGGCGAAAAAAATAGTTTTTCATGTCCATCTTTATAATAAGTGGATTCTATATTGGCTTTTGTTATATTTAGCTGTATTTCAATCATTTTAGTAATTAAATAAAAGGAAAGAACCTTCTTGTATCATGCTTATAATCAATATATTGACTAAACTTATCAGACAACATTTTTTCTTCGTATATAGATTTAAAGTAAAACAAAATCCAAAGAAAAACACCAATACCAATGCGCCAAATATTTTGATTATAAAAACCAAATGCAATGGTGCAAACTATAATTCCTGAATAAATAGGATGACGAACAAATTTATACAAACCAGTATTAATTAAGCTTCCATTTTGCTTAGGACTTGGAAATGGTGTTAAATTTTTATCAAGCTGAATAATGGCTAAAATAATTACTAAAAAACCTAAAACGGATAAGCCTAAAAACAAATATTTAACCAATAAATTAATAGTAAAAAAGCCAATAGAAATTGGCAACAAATAAGCTACAAAAAGTAGCATTTGGATGGAAATAAATAATAAATCTTTAAAAGGAGGTTTGGTCATAAATGTTATTCCATTTCCAATAATTGAATTTTGTTTCTTCCTAATTTAACCAAACCTTTTTCTTCCATTTGCTTTAACAAGCGAGATACCACTACCCTAGCTGTACCAAGTTCATTAGCTAAATTTTCGTGAGTTATATACAATGAATGACTATTGGTTAATTTGCATTTCTTTTTTATAAAATTAAGCAATCTATCATCCATTTTGGTAAAAGCTACGGCATTTACAACCTCTAATAGCTCTTCAAAACGTTTGTGATATAACCTAAAAATATAATCTAACCACTCAGGAAATTCTTTGATTAATAAATTAACTTTATCAATAGGAATGAATAAAATCTCAGTAGGTTCTTCGGCTACTGCGCTTACTTTACTGGTATCGTGATGTATGCCTCCTAAAAACGACATGATACAGCTTTCGCCAGCTTTTATGTAGTACAATAATATTTCTCTACCATCCTCGTCAGAACGCATTACCCTTATATTTCCCCGGGTAACAATAGGAATGGCATTTATGTAAGCATTTTCATTGAGTATAACATCGCCTTCGGCAAAATTTTTAGTAAAACCATAGTCTTTTAACTTTTCTTTTACCAAAGGCAATGCTTTAAATTCAGCCAAATTATCTAATTCCATATTGCAATTATAATTTATTAAAGTTCAAAATAAATTATAAAGCAAAATTTAACTACAGTTGCTCAAAATGAGCTGTAAAATGGCGTAAAAGTTTTGGCTCTTTTATAATTTTATAACCTTTAACATTGGCTTTATTTTTCATCAATTCGTCAAAAACTTCAACCACATAATCAATATGACTTTGGGTATAAACCCTACGCGGAATGGCCAATCTTACTAACTCCATAGCAGCAGGAATTAACTCACCATTTTCATCGTATTTGCCAAACATAACCGACCCAACTTCCACGCAACGAATACCCCCAATTCTATATAACTCGCATACCAAAGCTTGTCCTGGATATTTGTTTAAAGGAATATGGTTATATAGTTTTGCTGAATCAATATAAACTGCGTGCCCTCCAATAGGATACATAACAGGAACACCTTTTTCGCGTAATTTTTCACCTAAATATTCTGTACTTTTTATTCTATAATAAATGTAGTCTTTATCAAAAACTTCATTTAAACCTACAGCTATGGCTTCCATATCGCGCCCACTTAAGCCACCATAAGTTGAAAAACCTTCTGTGATAATTAATAAATTGGTACAAGCTTCAGCTAATTTTTCATCTTTTAAAGCTAAAAATCCACCCATATTCACCAAGGCATCTTTTTTAGCACTCATTACACAACCATCGGCTAAGGCAAACATTTCTTGCGCAATTTGTTTGTATGTATGATTCTCATAACCTTTTTCACGGTGTTTTACAAAATAGCTATTTTCAGCTATTCGGCAGCAATCTAAAATATAAAGTACATGGTGTTTTTTACAAATAGCGGCTACTTCTTTGGCATTTTGCATGCTAACTGGTTGCCCTCCACCACTATTATTGGTAACAGTTAAAATAACCGCACCAATATTTTCTGCACCATGTTCAATTATTAAATCTTCTAGTTTATTACAATCTAAATTGCCCTTAAACGGATGAAAAACACTGTGATGTTTAGCTTCTTCAATAGCTATGTCGTAAGCTGTAGCTCCGCTAAACTCTATATTTGCGCGAGTTGTATCAAAATGAGTATTGCTAATAAAAACCTTTCCTGGACCACCTAAATGACCATATAGTATACGTTCAGCAGCCCTACCTTGATGGGTTGGTAAAACATATTCAAATCCAGTTAAATCGTTAACAGCATTGTAAAATCTTTCCCAGCTTTTTGCTCCTGCATACGATTCATCTCCACGCATAATAGCAGCCCATTGCTCATTACTCATGGCCGAAGTGCCACTATCAGTTAAAAAATCTATAATAACTTGCTCGCTTTTAAGCAAAAAAGGGTTGAAGTGAGCCAGCTTTAAAAAGTCAACTCTTTCCTCTTCAGAACTCATGGTAATGGGTTCTACCGATTTAATTTTAAATGGTTCTATTATTGTTTTAAAATTCATGTATTTGTTAAATTTATGCAGCAAATAACATGGCTACAAACTTGCTTTTACATGATTCAGGTAAAAAGTATTATTGATTTATAACAAAAACATTTAAAACTTAAACCCATTATTTTAAATGACTTAACTTCTATAAAACATCATCTAAAATTTTAAATACCTCAGCTTGATTTAAGTATTGTTTAGTATAATGATAAGCATGTAAAAATATTTCCTCGGCCTTTTGCACCTCAAACATACCGTATTTACTCATGTTGGGCGGTTCTATAAATAAATTACATAAATGTACTTTATCGTAAACTGTTTTGCTCATAGCTAAGTGAAAACTTCTATCAAGCATGTTTTTTATTTTTAAGTTTTCAGCTTTAATGCTCATTTCGTTAGTATGCACACCTATTATAAAATCGCATTTATCTAACACAGGCTCCACAGGTAAATTGTTTAAAATGCCACCATCTAAATAAATATTATTATTAATTTTTACAGGTTCAAAAACCAATGGAATGCAAGAAGAAGCCATCAATGCCTTTGATAAATTACCACTACTAAAATACTTTATTTTGCCTTTTACTATATCTGTAGCAGCTATTATTATTGGTATAGGTAATTTTTCAATCAAGTTATGTTTAAAATGTTGTTTATATATGTTTTCAAAAGTTTGCATATTAAACAAACCCGATTTTTTAAGCATTAAATTTGACATATTAAAGAATTTTCCATGTAGTGCTATTTCTACAATTTGTTCTGGATTATAACCAGCAGAATAAAAGGCAGCTACAATGGCTCCAGCGCTAGTTCCTGAAATAATTGATGGGGTTATTTCAAACTCTTCAAGCGCTTTTATTACTCCTAAGTGCGCTATTCCACGAGCTCCTCCGCCCGAAAGAACCAATCCAATTTTTTTCATATGCTAATAAATTATCGTTCTCGAAAATAATCAATTTAAATTAAAATAATTGTTATTAATAAGTAATAAATAACCACAAAAACAGACTCCATTTTTATTTAAAAAATACTTAATTTTTAAATTTTACGTTACTATTAAAAACTTTTAAAGCCCTTTAGAACTCTAGTATTCAGTGCATATTTTAAGGGTACAACCATTTTGCTTTAAAATTTGACTTTTCAGAATAACTATACTTAGTTTTAAAGTTATAATATTTGTACTGAGGTTATGAAATGGGGGGCTAAATATTTATATGGAAAATAAAAAACTTATATTTGATATCATATGGAACATGACAAAAAATGCAGATTTTTTATCTAACATTTTCCTTATTTGTAATTTCTTAATTGGTTTAGCATTTTTAGTACTTTCTTTTCAAATAACTACTCAGTTAAGAAAGCGTACTGATGTAAACTTAAGTCGCAGCCATTACTTAATTATTACCTTTTTTGTACTTACAAGTCTATCGTTTTTTGTAAATCATTATTTATTCATTTATTCAATAAGTTATATAAATGTGATTGTAATTGCTTTTACTGCTATTTGTGCTTGGATATTTGTTCATTATTTTTCGAAAAATTTAAGCATAATTTTCGGTTTAAGAACACAAAGCCAAATTAACTTAATAGTTTCAGAAAGAACAGAATATTTAAGAAAAGAGATTGAAGAGTTAAAGAAAAAAAGTCACGAATTTGAATCAGTTATTGATAGCAATGGTGATGTAGTTACCATTATGTCTAAAGATTTTAAATACAAGTATTTAAATAGAGGCTTTGCTAACACTACTACTTTTGATATTATTAACTTTTTAGGTAAAACACCTAACGAAATTTTAGGTAAACATCCACATACTGTTATGTTCATGAATAAGCTTTCGTTAGTTGTAGAAACCAAAGACCATGTTTTTTATGAAATTAATACTTTTGCAGATAAACTTGGAGTAAAACACTTTTCTGTGCAAATGTCGCCTATTTTAGATGCTCAAGGTAATGTAGATAGTATTATTACGATTACCAGAGATATTAGCTTGCTTAAGCTTAACGAAATTAAATACCAAAACCTGATAAATGATTATGACGATTTATCAAGACAATTAGAAGAAACAAAAAAAGGCAGCTAATATTAACTGCCTTTATTATTAATCAGCTTTAACTGCTGTAAATTTATAATCTACACTACCTGGGTCAGGAAAAATTACATTTTTTATTCCGTTTAATTCTTTTTCGCCAAGTAAGTTTATTTCATACATGGTAAATACATTTAAATTTTCACCTTCTACAGTTAGCTTATCTCCAGTTATTTCGCCTTCAAAACGTTTTACCGTATTCCAACCCTTTGTATTACCAGAAACCACGTTTAAAATTACCCTATTACTTTCGTGTGAAATTTTCCATTTTTCCTTTATCACTTTTTCTGTATGTCGCTTATTATTAATTTTATGCACCTTAAAAGTTACATCCCAATTTCCACATAGGTCAAGCATTTTTATGTAAGGATCTTTAAACTGATGAGGAACATCAGCCTTAATTTCTGCGCTGGCAGTAGGTGTTTCATCGCAGCTTGCTAAAAAGGCTAACATTGAAAATACAAGTAGGTGTTTTTTCATTACGAGTTGATTTTTTTATTATTTAAAGTCTGCAATAATATAAAAAAATATAAAATCAACACATTCTTTTTGTAAATTTAATACTACATAAAAAAAGACCACTTTTTTTAAAGTGGTCTTTTAATTTAAAATCTATAATATATTGATTATAAATGCATTCTGTGTTTCTTTTCTAATAAACGTTCTTGTGTTTCTACGTTATCAGGATCAGGTAAGCAGCAATCAACAGGACAAACCGCAGCGCACTGAGGCTCTTCATGAAAACCAACACACTCTGTACATTTGCCAGTTACAATATAATAAGTATCGTCTGATTTTGGAGCAAAACGCGAAGCTACATCAACCGTTTCACCATCAATATCTACACTTCCACTTAAACTATTTCCATCTTTCCAAGCCCACTCAGCTCCCGATTCGTAAATTGCATTGTTTGGACATTCAGGTTCGCATGCACCACAGTTAATGCATTCGTCAGTTATCATTATTGCCATAATATGTTATAAATTAATTTTTGTTTTTTTCTATTGTATTTAACTACTGCAAGATTAGTTTTGTTCTCTCAAATCTAAAAATAGAATCGTTCTAAATAACATGACTTTTCAACAACGTGTACAAGCTTTTATTCAACTAGGAAATTTTTTACAAGATGCTGCTAATAATGCACATAAGGCCATAGTTGAAGCCTATTTATATAACAATTGGTTTACCGAAGAAAGCCAGCGCCTAGCTTTGCAAGCTTGGGCCGATGCTTTAAGCGAGCATAAAATGAACCAGTGGATTGAAAAATATGATTTTGAAAAACCAGTAAACGAAAAAACGGTAGCCATAGTAATGGCAGGTAATATTCCTTTAGTTGGGTTACACGATTTGATTTGCGTATTGCTTTGTGGTCATAAAGCCATTGTTAAATTAAGCAGCGATGATAAAATTTTACCTAAATTTATTGTTGCCGCCTTAATGCATATTGAACCTGCTTTTGCCGATAAAATTAAGCTACTAAAAGACGATGAAAAATTAGAAAATAATTATGATGCGGTAATTGCCACAGGTAGCAACAATAGCAACCGCTATTTTGAATATTACTTTAGTAAATTTCCTAATATTTTGCGTAAAAACCGCAACAGTGTGGCCGTTTTAACTGGCCATGAAACCGATGAGGAAATGAAACTTTTGGCTAAAGATATTTTCACCTATTTTGGTTTAGGTTGCAGAAATGTAAGCAAATTATACCTACCTAAAGGTTTTGATATGGCTTTATTTTTTGAAAATACCCACGATTACGATGAGTATTTAAAACACAATAAATATGGTAATAACTTAATGTACCATAAATCAATTTGGTTATTGAATCAGGATGATTTTCTAGAAAATGGACTCATCAATTTAAAAGAAGATAAAGCCATGGCATCGCCTTTGGCAAGTTTATTTTACGAGTATTACGAAAGTTTAGACGAAGTAAAAGCTACTCTTGAAGCTCGTAAAGATGAAATACAATGTGTGGTTAGTAAAATAGATTTAGGTTATAATATTCCGTTTGGAAAAACACAGCAACCTGAACTTTGGGATTACGCTGACAATGTGGATACTATAGAGTTTTTATTGGGTTTGTAGCTACAGATTACGCAGAAAACGCAGATTGGAATCAGTATGTATGCTATGATTTCTATGTTTCTATGTGGTTCAAATTTTTAATTAAAATCCCCTAAGATTTCACAGATAAAAATAGAATTTTTGAAGCCAAAACTGGTCGTTGAGCGAAGCCGAAACGCCACTTCGGCTTCGCTCAGTGACCGCTTTCCCTAATATCCTGTCAATTGTTTGTCTTTAGGATGTTTAACCTCAAAGCTAAATTTGATTATTTGGCTTTTTTCAGGAGCTAAATCTAACTTCCAAGTTAACTTGCCTGTAGCCTCATCTAAATTAGCATTTCCTTTATCAATTAGTTTTACTTCAATTTCCTTGTCGGTACTTACCGGGATTTGATCTTCAATGGTTAATGTAACTGCATCTTTACGCGTATTTTTAATGGTAATTTCCCATGTTACACTTTCGGTTTTAGTACCTCCAAAAAACGAATTAGAGCAAAACTCTTTTAGTTTTTTTCTTTCTACTTGAATGCGTTTATCTTTACCTAATGTAAGTAATAGAGTATCGTTTGCAGTTGGACTTATAAATGTTTTTCCTGTAAAAGTTCCATCGTAATACACATTGGCTTCACCACTAATTTGATTGATTAAATCGTTTGCTAGAACTTGGGCGGTTACAAACACTTCTTTGTTCAGTTTTGGAACTACCGAATAACCATAAATAGCACTTTGTGCAAAACTGGTTAAATCTACTTGGTGGTTTTGATTATCACTTGGAATGGTATAAGATATATTGGTTTCAAACTCGGTATTAAACATGTTTTGGGAAACAGTTACATCTTCACCAGTTCCATCACCATTATTATAATATGCTGTATTTTTGCTTCTAGCTCTTCTAATTACCACACTCGATAATTCTTTTTTATCATATATTGGGGCAAAAGCTTTTGCAGTTGAAAACCCTAACCAGTTGGTTTGTAATTCAGGCTTTACGCCTCCTTCAGCAGGATTAGCTGTGGTTAGTTTTAATTTTACGTTGTTCCAGTCTTCGCCTGTACTTTGGTAAATATTGGCCTTTAAAAAGAATTGCACATCGCTTTTATTGTCTTTCACACGTATATCGTAATAGGGCGACCAACTTACATTTCCTACCAAATAAGTTAATTCTACATGTGCATTTTGAAAATTATTATCTGCTTTAACCGTTATAATTACTTCATTGTTTAATGTTAATTTACCATTGTTGTAGGCTGCTAATTGTTGCTCAACATAATATTTTGCTTTGTTGTATTTATCTTCTAATCGTGTTAACCTGAACCAATTTACTTTAAAATCATCCAATTTTTTTTTGTATAATTCCATTAAATCGTCCAATTCATCAGCCTTCACGCCCACCTGATTACTACCTACATTTTTATTAGCAAGCATCAAATCTTTTTGGTAAACAATGGTTTCTTTATCAGCTTTAAAATCGGCCAACTCAGCATTTATTTTAACCAACGAATCCTCCAATAAAACAATATCAGCAGGCTTTTCGTCTTTGTTTAAATAATCGTTTCTATTGCTTACTGAAAGTATGGTTAAATTAGCATCAGTTTTAGCTTCTAAACTATTCATATTAATATATGGCGATAGCTGTGCAAAAACAATATTAAACACTCCTGCCTCACCCGAAACCTTAGCCACACGAGTAACCTGCGCCTGACTAGCAAACACAGTAACGGCACTTACCGTACTGCTTACTTTCTTTTCAGTTTGTTTTTTATTAGTATAAATAAAATCATCAACTACTATTCCATTTTGAGCTGATAAATTGAACGATGTAGCAATTGCTAAAATGAGTGTAATTGATTTAATTTTTTTCATATTTTTATCTAATTTGTCAATTAAATGAAATGCAAATTTCTTGCCTTCGGCAAGGCTTAGTTTTTTTGTTAAAGTCAATTTTTTATCATCAACAGTTTGCAACACATTTTCTTTTTTTGAATTTTTCATGGTTTACTAAAAAAAGTTTTAAAACTGAACAATGGTATTACACTAAAAAAGTCATGCTGTAAGCATCTTCTTTGCTATAAATGATTACTCTCCATTAGCTAACTTAGTTGCCAAATTAAGGAGATGCGCTGCATGACTACTGATTATTCCAAAATATATTGATATCTACAATTTATCATGGCGACCACGCCCAACTTCATTCGTTTCGTCCGATAGCTATCTAACAAGCACAACGACAGTTAAATTTGAGCACTTCGAAATACATTTTCTTAACAAATAAGGTTAAATCAAAAATCACACCTCCTAAATCACAAATTTATAGAGGAATATTACCATGTTTTTTTCTAGGCAGATTCACTACTTTATTTTCTAGCATCTTAAACGCTTTAATCAGCTTTTTTCGTGTTTCCTCTGGAAAAATAACTTCATCTACAAATCCACGTTCCGCAGCGCGGTATGGATTAGCAAATAAATCGGCATACTCTTTTTCCTTTGCAGCCAATGCAGCCACATGGTCTTCGGCCTTATCAATATCTTTTTTGAAAATAATTTCAGCAGCACCTTTAGCTCCCATAACCGCAATTTCGGCAGTTGGCCAAGCAAAGTTCATATCTGCACCAATGTGTTTTGAATTCATTACATCATACGCTCCACCATAAGCTTTACGCGTAATTACAGTTATGCGTGGCACTGTTGCTTCGCAAAATGCATATAAAAGTTTGGCACCATTGGTAATAATGGCATTCCATTCTTGGTCGGTTCCTGGTAAAAATCCTGGCACGTCTTCAAAAACCAATAAAGGAATATTGAAACTATCACAAAAACGCACAAAACGAGCAGCTTTTTGCGATGAATGAATATCTAACACTCCTGCTAAATAAGCTGGCTGATTTGCAACAATACCAATGCTTCTACCTGCTAATCGTGCAAAACCAACAACTATATTTTCGGCATAATTTTTATGAACTTCATAAAAACTTTCTTCATCAATTACCTCACTAATTACCTCGCGTATATCGTAAGGTTGGTTAGCATTTTCAGGAATAATATCAGCTAATTTTGGTCTGATTTCATCTGTTGCTTCGTAAGCAAAATCAGGTGTTTTTTCTTCGCAATTTTCGGGAATATAGCTAATCAATTTCTTTAATTGATTGATACAATCAATTTCGTTAGCAGCAGTAAAATGAGCTACTCCACTTTTGGTTGAATGCACAGAAGCTCCACCTAAATCTTCGCTACTTACTTCTTCATGCGTTACTGTTTTTACTACGTTTGGACCTGTTACAAACATATAGCTTGTATTTTCAACCATCATAATAAAATCGGTAATAGCAGGACTGTAAACAGCTCCACCAGCGCATGGCCCCATAATTGCAGATATTTGAGGAATAACTCCACTCGCCATGGTATTTCTATAAAAAATATCAGCATAACCGCCTAACGAAACAACACCCTCTTGAATACGAGCTCCACCACTATCGTTTAAGCCAATTAATGGTGCACCATTTTTCATGGCTAAATCCATTAATTTACAAATTTTTTCAGCATGGGTTTCAGATAAAGAACCACCAAATACCGTAAAATCTTGCGAGAAAGCATACACCAATCTACCGTTTATAGTTCCATAACCAGTAATTACACCATCGCCTAAAAACTGTTGGTTTTCCATTCCAAAATCTTTAGAACGATGCATTACAAAAGCACCAATTTCTTCAAAACTTCCTTCATCAAATAAAAAATGTAAGCGCTCTCTTGCCGTTAATTTTCCTTTTTTATGTTGAGATGCTATTCTATCTGCCCCACCACCTAATTGTGCTTGGTCGCGTAGCTCTTGTAGTTGTGTACGTTTGTTCATATATTTTAAATGAAAGTGTGCAAATTAACAATTTACCATTAATTGCTTTTGTGATTTTAGTTATTACAAAATTATTTTGGAGTAGCAAAAATGTTTAATTATTCGCATTATTGTAAATAACATTCTAAAAATGGATAAATTAGGTAAAAGTACAATTTTGCAAATAAGAAATATGGTTAGTTCCAGATGTATTTCTTTGGTTCAGAATGTGCTTGAAAATACACCTAATACTCAAGTTGAAAAAGTATATTTAGGCGCAGCACAAATTAACAAAACCAGCGGAAACATTGATTTTATTGCATTGCAAAAAAAACTACAAGAACATGGGTTTGATTTAATATACGATAAAGAAATGGCTTTGCTTGAAGCCATTAAAGTAGCTGTATTAGAAATGATTTATTATGGTAATAATCTAAATACTATTATTAGAAACTCAGATTATTTAAGTGATAAACTAGAGCAGCCTTACTCGTTTTTAAGTAAACTATTTAGTGAAAAAACCAATACCACGCTTGAAAAGTATATTATATTGGTAAAAATAGAAAGGGTAAAGGAGTTACTTAGTTATAATGAAATGACTTTGAGCGAAATTTCTTATCAAATGGGCTACAGCAGTGTTCAATACTTAAGTAACCAATTTAAACAAATTACTTCTTATTCGGTAAGCGAATACAAAGCTCTTCCTATAAAACCAAGAACTCCTTTAGATCAATTAATTTAATTTTTTATTCGGTAAATGCGCCCATAGCGCTAAATTTTTCAATTCTTGATGAAATTAATTCATCTGATTTTTTAGCACACAATTCAACCAACATTTTATCAATTTCTTGCTTCATAATTTGATATGCTTCAGCTGGATTTTCGTGAGCACCACCTAGTGGTTCTTGAATAATTCCATCAATCAATTTATTTTTTAGCATATCATTTGCTGTTAATTTTAAGGCATCGGCAGCTTTTTCTTTATGCTCCCAACTGCGCCATAAAATGGAAGAACAACTTTCAGGAGAAATAACAGAGTACCAAGTATTTTCCATCATAATTACTTTATCGCCTACGCCTATTCCTAAAGCTCCACCGCTTGCACCTTCGCCAATAATAATGCAAATTACAGGTACTTTAAGTACACTCATTTCTAATAAATTTTTAGCAATTGCTTCGCCTTGGCCTCTTTCTTCAGCTTCTAATCCAGGCGATGCACCGGGAGTATCAATAAAAGTAATAATTGGTTTATTTAACTTTTCGGCTAATTTCATTAAGCGCAAAGCCTTGCGGTATCCTTCAGGATTTGGCATACCAAAATTTCTATATTGACGTTGTTTGGTGTTACGTCCTTTTTGATGACCAATAACCATCACAGTTTTGCCATTAATGGAAGCAAAACCACCCACCATAGCTTTATCATCTTTCACGTTTCTATCACCATGCATTTCTACAAAGTTTTCAAAACAATTTTCAACGTAATCTAAAGTATATGGCCTATCGGGATGACGGCTTATTTGAACGCGTTGCCATCCATTTAAATTACTATACAACTCTCTTTTAGTAGTAATAATTTTTTCTTCTAGCTCTTTAATAGAAGCAGTAACATCAATCTTTCCTTTTTCAGCTACTTCTCTAACCTTTTTTAATTGGTCTTCTAATTCTTGTATTGGTTTCTCAAAATCGAAATGTGCCATACTGCAATAATAATAAGGCTAAGCTAAGTTTTAATAAAATAATTTTATTTAGCTGTTTATCAGTGCCTATTTTATAATTATGCTTTTTTTTTTAGCTAGCACTTGACAAATCAATTAATCGCCCTATATTTGCACCACTTTAAAACGAAGAAATGTTTTAAATGTTCTTTAAAAAACGGTGTGGTAGTTCAGTTGGTTAGAATACCTGCCTGTCACGCAGGGGGTCGCGGGTTCGAGTCCCGTCCGCACCGCATTTTGGTTTCGTAGCTCAATTGAATAGAGCATCTCACTACGGATGAGAAGGTTCAAGGTTTGAATCCTTGCGAGACCACGAGAAGTTATTTAAAAGGCTTGTAAATCAATGATTTGCAAGCCTTTTTTGTTTTACTACCCCTTTAAATATCGAAACTATAAACATCTGATTTACTTCGGTTTATATTTCTAATTTCAAATCCACCTGGTTCATTTATTTCTTCTACCAAATCAAAATGTTTACACGATTTAGGCAATCCAGAAAAAATTAAAGTAAAAGTATGCTTTTCTCCTTTGGGTATTACAAGCCAATTAGGAAACAAAGTAATATTTTCAACATGGATCAATTTGCTTTTATGGCTTGAATCGAGAGCGTATAAGTAAGTTGTAGGCCAAATTCTAATGCTATCGCCTTCCTCGGTAGCCAAATACGAACAATGAACTATTACCTGCGATTCTTCGGCTATATTACTCAATAACGCTAATTTTACTAATAAATCAACTTCAGGCTTTTTAGTTGGCAGTTCCTTAATTTGTGGCATTATATTAAAACTTATTTTTTTGCAATTTAACTAAATTGGTGTTGCTATTTTTTACTACTATTTGTATTGCTAACAGAAAGTTCTAAGGGTTTATTTTTGAGATATTAACTGTTGGGGTTTCCTCTATAATTGTATCATTATTCTTATTAGTTTTTATGCAATTGTTTATTGTAGTACTATCATTACTTGCTTAAGTTACATTAATAACCATAAAAACAAGACATATTGAAGTTAAAAATAATTGATTCATATTTTATTCATTTAATAAGTTCATAAATCGAATTTGACATTTCAACCTTAATAATACCAGTATTAGGTCTTGATATCACATTATCTTTAATATTGTAGTTTCTTAAATTATATGAATTAATAGATACATTTATAGAATCGTAACTATTTTTTAAGACTACAATTTTTTCAACAGTTGGGAAATACTTTAAATAAGAGTAAATAGAATGGTAATCAGTTTTCAAGTATCTTTTACCACTAATTACATTAAAATCAATTCTGGAATCACCATCCATATCAGCATAATAATTAATCCTAAAATAGTCCGTATCACTAGCAGCCATTGTTAAGCTTAACTTTTGCATATTATATTTTCTACAATATCCATTAATATCGCTTTCTTGGTAAAATTCTATACTTTCTTTTAAACCTTGGCTTTTAAACAGTAAGGTATCTTTTCCATTCTTTAAAAAGAGACGGGTACTGGTATCGCTGTAAGGTATTATGCAGGGTAAATAGCTTTTATCTACATAAAGGTTTTTGGCGCTGTCATCACAATCAACTTTACCACATGCATTTATTAGTAAAATGGCAAAAAGTAAAATTATTAATGTTTTGGTGTTCATGCCCTCGGCTTGATTTAAAATTTTCATGTTGTATTGCTTTATAGTTTTCAAATAATAGAAAATTTAGTTATAAAAAACAAACATTGGTTATTTTAATTGCAAATACAATAGAAAACTAGTTGATGAAACTTAAATAAAACTACACTTTATACTTTTCTTTCAATCCATCTACTACCATGGCTACTGCAGGACAAATGGTGGTATTAAGTTGGGTGATTTTCAGTTTTTGTAAAATGTTTCGTTGTTGGGTATGCGGAAACTCACGGCAAGCATTTGGTCTATCGCTGTAAACTGAACAGTATTTATCAGTACCTAAAAACGGACAAGGCATTTGTTTGAATACATAATCATTGTCTTCATCAATGCGCAAATAATTTTCGGCAAAAATACTTGGCTTTTGTTTTAAACTTTTAGCCAATCTATCAATGTCTTTATTCAACAGCAACGGACCAGTAGAAGCGCAACAATTGGCGCACTCCAAGCAATCAATTTCATCAAAAGCATCGTCATGCAATTGATTGGTGGTTTTATCTAAATCTTTAGGAGCTAATTTTTTTAGTTTTTCTAAAAACTTTTTGTTTTCGTTTTTATTTTTTTTAGCTCTATCAATAATTTTTACGTAATCAATATGCATTTAAAAACTAAACTTGGGTTTGATGTAATACTTTTTTGTTTTTTACAAGTCTATCTTTATCAAAAAACCAACCCCATTTGCCAAAATAGTAAATAGCCGATTTTACATGATACAGCAGCAGTTTTTTGCTTTTATACGATCCTTTTTCGTAGTTATGAATAATAGAAACCGAAGGTAAATAAATGGCATCAAACTCATTGCTGATTCTCCTACTTAAGTCGGTATCTTCAAGGTACATAAAAAAGTTTTCGTCAAACAAACCTACTTGCTTAAAAACTTGATGAGGTATAAGCATAAAACAACCCGAAAGGTTATTTAAATGCAGGGGTTTATGGTAATCTTTGTTTTTTAACTCGTATTGCTCCAATTTATTTTTAAATAATGGTGCTAAACTTTTTGGAACAAAACGCCTAAAAATTAAATCGAAGGGCGTGGGTAACAGTTTGCATAAATGCTGAATTTGCCCATCAGGATATAAAACTTTTGGCATCAATAAACCCGTGTTGGGATTTTGTTGTAAATACACAGTGGCATTTTCAATACAATCTTTATTGATAACCACATCAGGATTTACTACCAAATGATAAGGTGCTAAATTTTGAGCAAACTGAATGGCTTTGTTATGTGCTTTTCCGTATCCTAAATTGGCATTGTTAAATATATAATGGCCCTTATTTTCTTCAATAAAAGGCTGTAATTGATTGGTTTCTGAATTGTCGCTTACTATTAGTTTTACCGGTACATTTATTTGTTTAATGCTATTAATTAAGGGCAATAAATCGACAGGCTTACTATGGTAAACTACTAACGAAATGGTAAGTTGATATGGAAACTGATGACTCAACAGCAATTATAATTGATCCATTAAATTAGTAGAACCAATTGGGCGCTTAACGGTATAACCTTCGCCAAAGGTAACATTGATTAACCTACCAAATTCGCGCGCGCGGCCTTCTACATATTTCATAAAATCTAAACTTGAAATAGGTGTTTCGGGTTCAGTATTATTGGGGTCGTAAAATTGGCTACTGAAAGCTTTTATTGACTCCATTTTTTGGTCGAAATAAGGAGTAATATCTACTACAAGATCTGGTTTCATTAACCTATCTTGAATATAATGGTAAATTTGTTTTGGGCGCCAAGCTTCTTGTTTTATGCCATTGTGATTGGTTTCAATTTTTATCAATCCACTTAAAAAAGCTGCTTCACTTACTAAATCTGCTCCTTTACCATGGTCGGTATGCCTATCGCTTTCGGCATTGCACAATATAATTTCAGGTTGGTATTGGCGTATTTTTTCAATTACTCTGGTTAACGAATCGCGGTTTTTTTGAAAAAAACCATCTGCTAAACGCAAATTATCGCGCACCGAAATGCCTAAAATTTTTGCTGAGTTAGCTGCTTCAATGGCTCTTAATTCGGCAGAACCTCTGGTGCCGAGTTCGCCTTGGGTTAAATCAACTATACCTACTTTGTACCCCAAATGTATATGGTGTAATATGGTTCCGCTGCAAGCCAATTCTGTATCATCGGGATGGGCGGCAAAGCAAAGTAAATCGAGTTTTTCCATAGGGCGAAAATACTTTTATTTTTGTAATTATGAAGGTAACAATTTGCAAAAAACGTTTTCGGATTTATGTTTTGCGTAATTATTTGTATGTTAAAGTTTAAGCCCACTTTGCGTTAGGGATAGCAGTGGAAATCCTTTTTTGTGGTTTGGGTTATGGAGTTGGGTAAAAAAGATTGGAACGAATAGCCCGCTCAAACGCCCATCCGAAGTCTACTCATCAACTTATTCTATAGTTTTTTACATAATACCTTTTTTTCTTTCTTTCTTTTTCCTTAGATGAAAAAGAAACAATCCCGCAAAGCGGGACAAGGCAAAAAAATGCTTCCACGCACATCCCGAAAGCTTTCGGGACTTAGCTGGCCCGCTTTTTTGCCGACCCAACGCACAACGTTAATGGAATCATTTCTCTTATGTTTTTCTCGCAAAAATTGCGTTAGGGATAGCAGTGGAAATCCTTTTTTGTGGATTGGGTTATGAGTTGAGGTAAAAAAGATTGGAACGAATAGCCCGCTCGAACGCCCTAGAAATGGTTGATTTATTTATTTAGTGATTGGTTGATAAAGTTAAATTTGCGGGAACGTCACCTTGAGTGAAGCGAAGTGTCTTGTTTTATGTGTTGATGAGATAATGAGCGAGGTAAATTATAAAATTAACAAGAGTACTTTAACACTTTATATATTTAATATTCGTTTCATCTTATAACAAAAGAGCTTCGCTCAATGACCGAAGACATTGAGCGAAGCTCGAAAACTTTCAGACGAATTTATGCTCCTTTAACTAAACTTCATCATTCAAAATTCAGCATTCGTAATTCAACATTCATAATTCAGCATTCATAATTCCCAATTCATAATTCGTAATTCTTAAAGCGTTCCTCTGCGGGCTTGTTCTGCTTCTATTGATTCGAACAGGGCTTGGAAATTTCCTTTACCAAAACTTTTGGCACCTTTGCGTTGAATAATTTCGAAAAACAAGGTAGGTCTATCTTCCACTGGTTTGGTAAAAATTTGAAGCAAATAACCTTCTTCATCTCTATCAACCATAATTCCCCATTTTTTTAGCTCGTTTAAATCTTCAGCTATCACTCCTACTCTATCGGCTACAGTATCGTAATAAGTGCCGGGAACGTATAAAAATTCCACACCACGTTTGCGCATTTCGGAAATGGTAAACACAATATCATCGGTAGCTACTGCAATGTGCTGGCAACCCGGACCTCTATAAAAATCTAAATATTCCTCTACTTGACTTTTCTTTTTACCTAAGGCAGGCTCGTTAATAGGGAATTTGATATAACCATTGCCATTACTCATTACTTTACTCATTAAAGCAGTGTATTCGGTTGAAATATCTTTATCATCGAAGGTAACTAAATTAGCAAAACCCATTACATTGGCATAAAAATCAGACCAAGTGTTCATGGCTCCTAACTCCACATTTCCTACCATGTGATCAATGTATTTTAAACCACAAGTTCCTGGCTCGTAGCCTGTTTCTAAAGCTTCGTAACCCGGTAAAAAAATGCCTTTATAATCTTTACGTTCTACAAAAATATGAACCGTATCGCCATAAGTGTGAATTCCGCTCATACGCACTTTTCCATTTTTATCTTCAATGGTTTGTGGTTGCATATAAGGTTTTGCACCTCTAATAGTGGTTTGTTCAAAGGCATCATAAGCATCGTTAACCCATAAAGCAATAACTTTTACACCATCGCCATGTTGTTGTAAATGCTTGGCCATTTCGGTTTCAGGATTAAAAGGAGTGGTTAATACCAACCTAATTTTACCTTGCTGTAACACATAAGAAGTTCTATCGCGCAAACCTGTTTCCAAGCCTGCATAAGCCAAATCTTTAAAACCAAAAGCAGTTTTATAATAGTGAGCGGCTTGTTTGGCATTGCCAACATAAAGCTCTACATAATCGGTTCCGTTAATGGGTAAAAAATCTTGAGCTTCAGCAAAAATTTTACTGGTTGAATAATTAAAATTCTCAACTTTAGTTAAATCATTCATATAGTTTTTTGTTTTTGTTTTAAATTTATAATAACTTACTTATCAGACAGTTACGTTTTTAGTATTATCTTGTTGAATCCAACTTTGGTAATACTCCTGAAACTCTAATTCCATGGCTTCTTTGGTAATTTTTACAGGATTAAATGGATCAATCATAACTGCTAACTCGTTGGTTGCTGTTTTGCCTATGCTGCGTTCAATAGCACCAGGATGTGGACCATGAGGCAAGCCACCTGGATGTAAAGTAATTTGGCCTTTTTGAATATTATTACGACTCATAAAATCGCCATCTACGTAGTACAATAACTCATCGCTATCTACATTGCTATGGTGGTAAGGCGCAGGAATAGCTTGCGGATGGTAATCGTAAAGGCGAGGCACAAACGAGCAAATTACAAAATTGCGGCCTTGGAAAGTTTGATGAATAGGTGGCGGCATGTGAATACGGCCTGTAATTGGCTCAAAATTAAAAATAGAAAAGGCATAAGGATAACAGCATCCATCCCAACCGACTAAATCAAAAGGATGGTTTTCGTAAACGTAAGGATATATTAAACCACGTTTTTTTATTTTTACTAAAAACTCGCCTTCTTCATCGTGGGTTTCCATATTAACAGGGCCGCGTAAATCGCGCTCGCAAAAAGGCGAATGCTCCAAATACTGACCATATTTATTTTTATACCTATCGGGAGTTTCAATTGGCCCATGCGATTCTACAATTAAAATACGGTTTTCATCGGTAGCAAATTCAAGCTGGTAAATGGTACCACGCGGAATTATTACATAATCGCCATACGCAAATTCAATATTGCCATACATGGTTTTTAAAATTCCTTCGCCTTTGTGTATAAATATCATTTCATCGGCATCGGCATTTTTATAAAAATAACCTCTGGTGCCTTCAATGGGTGCGGCTACGCCAATGGTCATGTCATCGTTCACAAATAATGTTTTACGGCTATCCAAATAATCTAACTCGGGAGTGGCATTAAAACCCATATAACTGCGCGATTGTAAATTATCTTCAATGGCTACTTGTGGGCGAACAGAATAAGGTGCGCCTTTTTCTTTAACACGAGTAGGCGGATATAAATGGTAAACCAATGACGACATACCCGAAAAACCTTCAGTTCCAAATAGTTCTTCGTGGTATAATTTTCCGTTAGGTTGGCGAAACACCACATGGCGTTTTTCTGGAATTAATCCAACTTGTTTATATATAGGCATATGCTTAGTTTTAAGTTGGTCAAAACTATTTTCAAAGCAGGCGTTTTAAAACGACAGCCATCAATATGCAGCATGATATTTTGAATTTAAATTAATGACCTGGGTCAATTGATGGAGGAAGGTTTAAATGAAAAAATTAAACTATAATTATGATAATATAAAAGAAAACTATTTATAATTGTAGAAATAGATATTGGCAACAGTAAAATACTATGAAATACAAACATGAAACTAAAAAAAAGTGATTGGATTATAATTGGATTATTCTTTTTATTAACAATAATTCCAATAATAGCTGAGTTATATGTTTTAGAAGAACAAACCTATTTTATAATTGTATTTTTTACTGGTTATTTTCCCATATTTAGCACCCACACAACAACAATAGCCATTAGATTTAAAAATCCATTTTTTTCAGGATTTTGGATTCTTATGATTGTTTTAAATGGGTTATTGTATAACACAATTATAAATATTTGGGTTTCAATGATTGTTAGTTTTCTATTTTACCATTTATTGAGATTAATATTTAAATTAATAAACAAAGAGGACCCAATTCCTATTTTTATTAGATCAAATAGTTTAAGTTATAACGAATCAGAAAAAAGAAATGAGAATAAACGAGATGTTCTATTTACGATTTTATCGTTTTTTTGCGGTTTATTTCTTTCAACTTATGTACTTATTTTAATAAAATAACAAACTTATTTACTTTTAGTAAATGAAAGAATTTTTATCTGCTAAATTAAAGCATCAATATCCTTGAATACTATTATTATAAACAAATACGAACACGAATTAGCCTAATAACACTTTTGGTAATGATTCCAATTTGGGTGCTGTTCATCTGGTTGGATTATGGGTTGAATTTAATTTATCATTGAGCTAATACACTTACAGTTATAAAACAACTATGAAATATAAACCGTTAAAAGGAAACGAAATTGAAGGCGAATTAGATATATTTATTGCAAGAAATGAAGATGAAAATGATGGAGAGAAAATAACTTGGGATGAAGTTTTAATTCATGGAAATTCGGAAGGTTTAAAATCGTTGGCAAAACTTCTTTTGGCCATTGCAGAACTTAATCAAGATGAAATAGAAGATAAATATCCGCAAACGCTCGCATCTTGCGAGTGTTTGTTTTGATAAGCCTCCGGCTAATTTACTCCAAGTTCAAAAAGTGGTAACTTTTAATGACCTAAATGTAATTGCATTCTTTTATTTAACTAACAGCCAGAGGCTGCTTTATATACTCACTAGCGAGACGCTAGCGAGTGCGAGAGGAATGAAATGTGATAAAATTGCAATTTGCTTGGGAGTTAAAAAATCAAACAATTATGAATCTTATTATAACTAAACAAATAAACAGTAAATAAAATGTTATGGTTAACTTATTTATTTTGAGAACCATATCATTTAAAAGTGGGTTTGTATTTTTGCTCAGAAATAATGGTAAACTAGCTGAAAGTTTTGTAAAAAAATGCTGGTTACTAAAAAAGAAATTTGTTTTTGTTACTTTAAAATTTCCGTTTTTATGCATAATATATTTAAAAGTTAACCAAGCCCTTATATTGGCAATTATAAAAAGTCCAATTAATAATATCAATATCAAGAAATCTTCCATTATTTTTTGTTGATTAATTATTTAGTTTTTTTCTGCTTCAACCTTATTTTATACATATTCAAATAACGCAGTTTTTTGCATAAAAAAGATAAGTTTTAGCTAAAGCGGTTGGGTTAATATTTTCTTTTTGTTACTTGGAACGAGCGGACGCTCGCACCAACGATGTGGGCATTATTCTACACAAACTGCTGATGCAATTTAACCACTTGTTCTATTAACGAATGTTTGTCATCGTTTATAATTTCGAAAGTAGCTTTGGCTAATTTTTCTTCTTGTGTAAACTGATTATTCATTCGGGCTTGCACTTGTTCTTGTGTAATATTATCGCGGTGCATAGTGCGTTCCAAACGCAATTGCAATGGCGCAGTTACTACTATAAATTTTTCTAACCCTCTGTAACTATCGGTTTCAAACATCAATGCTGCTTCTTTAATAATATAAGGAACACCAAATTTTTTTTGCTCCAAAATCCAATTATCAAAATCGGCAAATACAATGGGGTGAACTGTTTTGTTTAACTCGGTTAACAATGCTTTATTGTTAAATGCAATGGCCGAAATATGCGCTCTGTTTAAACTTCCATCTTCAAAATAGCTTTCGTTACCAAATAAGGTTTTTACAGTACTTATAATTTCATTATTAGTAACCATGAGCAATTTTGCCCTATCATCAGCATTATAAATAGGCGCACCTAATTGTTTAAAAATGCTGCATACCAAAGATTTTCCGCTGCCTATGCTTCCTGTAACCCCAATTTTTTGCATATTCAAAACTAAATAAAAAAAGTCAGACAAAGGTGCCTGACTTTTTATAAAAATTATTTAAAAACTATTTTTTAGTTTCTTCTTTTTTTACTGGATTTAAAGCTTGTGTAGCTTCTAAGCTCACTGCACTTTTGTTAATACGTAAACGAGTGCCTTCGCTTTCAATAATTAAATGAGCATCGTGTACTTCTACCACTTTAGCTTGAATACCGCCAAGTGTTACAATTTTTGAACCCTTTTCAATTGATTCAATTAATTTTTTTTGATCTTTTTGTTTCTTCATTTGAGGGCGAATCATAAAGAAATAAAAAATGGCAATCATTGGAACAAAAAATATCATTTGCTCCCATCCGCCACCTTTGGTAGCAGCTGCTTGTAATAAAGTTAAATTCATGGTTTTTTATGTGTATTATTATTAGTTTTTAAATTAGTGAGCTTGGCTGTTTGAACCATCTTTAGGTGTTACCTCGCCTTTAATTAAAAGCATGGTATTGGTTGGCGTAGTGTTAGCCACTACCGTAACTGTTTTTTCAGCATGGTTTGGTTTTCCTTCGCTGTTAAAAGTTACATCAATTTCGCCACCTTGGCCTGGTGCTATTGGTTCTTTGGGCCAATTAGGAACTGTACAACCACAACTAGCTGATGCATTGGTAATTAACAAAGGGTTTTTACCTGTGTTTTTAAATTTAAATTTATAGTTTACCAAATCGCCTTCCTTAATGGTTCCAAAATCATAAATATTTTTTTCGAAAGTAATTTCGGTAGCATTTTCATTTTCGGCTGTTGGATTTTCGGCCGTAGCTGTATTGGTAACTATTTCGGTACCAGCTTGTTTACTTGCTTCGTTATTGCCGCAGGCAATAGCCATTAAAACTAAAGTTGAAATAAATACTTTTTTCATGGTTTATATTTTAATTAATTGGGTTAACTATATAATTATTTAATTATTAACTAATTACTCAACTAAACCTCTACCGGTTTTGTTTATTTTATTTTCTTTACGCAACTCTAATTGAACTTTATCTAACACACCATTCATAAACGTATGGCTATTAGGGCTGCTGTAAAGTTTAGCTATTTCTAAATACTCGTTAATACTTACTTTTACAGGTATTTGGTTAAAGTTAAGTATTTCGCACATGGCCATTTTCATTAGCAACATATCTACTGTTGCAATTCTATCAGCATCCCAGTTTTGGGTTTTTGAACTAATCAGTTCAATTAATGCATCTTCTTGCTCCAAAGTTTCTAAAAACAAATCAGATACAAAGTTAGTATCTTCAAATTTATCGTTATAAAAACCCGGTAAAATTTCGGCTGATTTATTTTGTTTTATAGAAGCCAAAGTTTTTTGAAATGCTGTTAAAACCATTACTTCATCGTCTTCCCAGTTAATAAATTGCTCTTCCATGTAATGATTAAAAACTTCGCTATCGGCCACTAAAGTTTCAACTATTTCTAATAAAATTTGTTTTTCGGCAAATACCGAAGTATCGCCTTCTTTAGTAGCATCTACAATGGTATCAATAGCTTTAATTTCGTTCAAAATTTGACGAAAGAAATCGCTACTTTTAGTCCAATCTAATTTTCGTGCTTTTATTTTTTCTTGTAAAATAATATCGTTTTCAAGCATGGCAATGGCAGCATTGTTATAAATTGCTTTTAAAAAAGCCATTTGCTCTGGTTGTGGAATGTATTTATTGCTTTGAAGTTCAATTTCTTTGCCAACAAATGATTTGAACTCAATAAGGAACGACATTAAGAAAACATACACATCGTATGCTTTATCTAGCGATTTTACTAGATTGTTTTTAGCCACCGCCCTACTCGTTGACTGATCTTGTTTGTAAGCGTATAACGCCTGAAAGGTTTTAATTCGTAAAAAACGTCTGAATAGCATAGCTATTTTTTTGGGTATGTACGCTAATTTATATAAAATTCAGTAGGCTTAGCAATACATTTTTTAAATTACCTAAAGAACTATTTTATAAAACTAAGCCTAGTTTTATGCTAGGCTTAGTTAGTTTTATTATTTACTAGTAAGTTGAACCTACGCGCATCATATCATGGATGCGTTTTTCGGCTAACTCGGTAGCAGCTTTTTGTGTATGTACTTTGTCTTTATCCGATTTTTGGAAAATGGCTAAAGTAGTATCATAAATTTTTTCTGTGTTGCTAAATGCAGTTTCGCGGTTATAACCAATATGTTCTTGGTAAACATTTATTAAACCACCAGCATTAATTAAGAAATCAGGTGCGTAAGCAATACCTTTTTCCATTAACATTGGTCCATGAATATTTTCGTCTGCCAATTGGTTATTTGCAGCACCAGCTACTACTTTACATTTTAGTTTGTTAATATTAACCGAATCTAAAATAGCACCTAAAGCACATGGAGCAAATACATCTACATCTAATCCATAAATTTCGTCACCTTTAACTACAGTTGCACCAAAATCATTGCTGTATTTTTTAAGCATTTCTTCGTTAATATCGGTAATAAAAAGTTTAGCACCTTCTTTGTGTAAATATTCTAACAAATGGCCACCAACTTTACCAATACCTTGCACAGCAACTTTTTTACCAGCTAAACTATCAGTTCCAAAAGCGTGTTTAACAGCAGCTTTCATACCAACAAATACACCATAAGCAGTAACAGGACTTGGATCTCCTCCCCCACCCATGCTTTCAGGTAAACCAACTACGTGGTTAGTTTCCATGTTAACATACTCCATATCGCGAGTAGTGGTGTTAACATCTTCAGCAGTAATGTATTTTCCATTAAGGTTTTCTACAAAACGACCAAATTTACGCATTAAAGCTTCCGTTTTTAAGGTTTTTGCATCACCAATAATTACCGCTTTAGCGCCCCCCAAGTTTAATCCAGAAATAGATGCTTTGTAGGTCATCCCTCTGCTTAAACGCAATACATCATTCACCGCATCGGCCTCGCTGGTGTAATTCCAAACGCGCGTTCCGCCTAATCCAGGTCCTAAAACCGTGTTGTGAATGGCAATAATTGCTTTTAATCCAGTGTACTCATCTTGGCAAAATACTATTTGCTCATGATCGTGTTTTTGCAACTGAGAGAAAATATCTGACATAATTTTTTGTTTTTAAAAGGCTGCAAAAGTATGTTTATTTTTCACATTTCATAATAGTTTAAAACATGATTTTCTAATTCAAAATTTCCTGATTTTTAGGTAATTATTAAAATAAAAATCACAAGCACAACTATCTGATAATCAAATTGTTACAATTGAGTATTTTTACTTACCTATTAAATCGTAAACGATTACCTTTTTTAGTTTCATTAAAAATACCGTTGTGATAAGTTAAATGTCCGCTCACAATGGTGGTATCAATACTGGCTTTAAAAGTATATCCTTCAAAAGGACTCCAACCACACTTATATAAAATGTTTTCTTTGGAAACTGTTTCTGGTTTATTCATGTCAACCAAAACCAAATCAGCCCAAAAACCTTCGCGTATAAATCCACGTCTGTCTATGTCGAACAAAATAGCAGGATTGTGACACATTTTTTGAACCACATTTTCTAACGTAATTTTACCCTGTAAACTACATTCAATCATGGCTTGTAAACTATGCTGAATTAAAGGGCCACCACTTGGTGCGTTTATATAAGCTTGTTCTTTTTCGGCTATGGTATGTGGCGCATGGTCAGTAGCTATTACATCAATTCTGCCATCATTTACTGCTTTCCAAATAGCATCTCTGTCTTCAGCAGTTTTTACCGCAGGGTTCCATTTTATGTAATTTCCTTTGGTTTCGTAATCAGCATCGCTAAACCATAAGTGATGCACACAAGCCTCAGCAGTAATGCGTTTTTCGCTTAAAGGTTTATTATTTTCAAATAAATCTAACTCTTCTTTGGTGCTGATGTGTAAAATATGCAAACGCGTATTGTATTTTTTTGCCAATTGCATTGCAAAACTCGATGATTGATAACAAGCTTCTCTGCTCCTAATTAACGGATGCTGTTTTGCCGTTAAATTATCGCCAAAGTCAGCTTTAAATTTTGCCGTATTTTCTTTCACCAATGGATCGTATTCACAATGTGTGGCAATTAATGTTTTTACTTGGCTAAAAATGTTTTCCAATGCAATTGGGTCATCTACCAACATATCGCCAGTGCTGCTTCCCATAAATATTTTTACACCACAAACATTGGTTTCATCTACTTTTAGTAATTCATCTAAATTGGTATTGGTAGTACCCATATAAAACGAGTAATTGGCCAATGAAACCTCGGCTGCGCGTGTATATTTTTGCTCTAGTAATTCGTAATTAGTAGCGCTTGGAACGGTATTTGGCATTTCCATATAGGTGGTACATCCACCAGCTACTGCTGCTTTTGCTTCGGTATAAAGTTCGCCTTTATGGGTTAAACCTGGCTCTCTAAAATGAACTTGATCGTCAATTACGCCAGGCATTAAATATTTACCTGTTGCATCTATTACCACATCGGCAGGCATGGCAATGGCATTGGTATCTATTTTTTCAATAAAACCATTTTTTATCAATACATCAGCGCCAAAAATTTTGCCTTCGTTTACTAATGTAGCATTGCGTATAAGAATTGTTTGCATAGTTGTTGTAGTGGTATTTATTTAAAATTTCTAATAATTTTTTCTATTAAAAAAAGCTTTGCCTATGTCAATGGAAAAAATTTAATCCTCATTGTTAATTTCCAATATTTTATTTAACTCAGCTTCTAGCTTTTCCTTTTCAGGTAAATACAGTTGATATTTACTTACAAAAAGTTGGTTACTGATATTTTCTGTGGCATACTCCATTAATACATGGTCTTTATAAGCTCCAAGTACAATACCTATGGGCTCATTATCTCCTTCGGTATTTTCTTCTTTTTTAAAATAATTGAGATATAAATTCATTTGCCCAATGTCTTGATGATCTATTTCTCCTCTTTTTAAATCAATAAGTACAAAGCATTTTAAAATGCGATGATAAAAAACCAAATCAACAAAAAAGTGCCTGTTACCTATACTTATTTTGTATTGTCTTCCAATAAAAGCAAACCCTTTTCCTAATTCCAATAAAAAAGATTGTAAGTTTTTGATTAATTTTTCCTCTAACTCGCTTTCTAAATATTGAGATTGTTGTGGAATATTTAAAAATTCTAATACAAAAGGGTCTTTAATAATATCCTCGGCTTTTTGAACATCAATTCCTTTTTGCGAAAGTTCCAACACTCCTTCTTTATCTTTACTTAGTGCCAATCGATGAAACAGCATACTCTTCATTTGTCTTTTCAACTCTCTCACACTCCAATTTTCTTTTTCGCACTGTTTATAATAAAAGCCTATTTCGAGTTCGTTTTCTGCTTTTAGTATTTCAATGTAATGACTCCAGCTCAAATTGTGAGACAAGTTTTCATTTATTGCCAATTGTCCAGACAGTGTCTGGATTTTTTGAAACTTGATGTAAAACTGTCGGATTTGAAACAAATTAGAACGGCTAAAACCTTTACCAAAACTCAAAGTCAGGTCTTTTGAAATTCTATCTAAAAGTTCACTTCCGTATTCTGATTTATCTTTTCCACCTTGTTCAAATTCAACAATATGCCTCCCAATTTGCCAATAAGTTTGTACCAAAATTGTATTTACAACCTTTGCAGCCTGGCTTCTACCATTGGCTAGTAATTCACCTATTTGGTCTATTAAACTTTGGTATTCGGGTGCTATCACTTTTTTCATGTTATACTTTCCGTGTAGTTATTTCAATTGAAAAACTATAAATTCAATTTATTTAGGCCAATTTTGCTTCGCTAAAACAGCAACAAAAACAAAATTAATTGACTATGTAACAAGGAAATTGCGCCACAGCTTGTGGCACAATTAAAACCATAATTTTAATCGATAGTTGCTATCACCTTTAATTCAATGGCAATAGGTGTTGGTAAACAAATAATTTGAATGGTGGTTCTACATGGCTGATTATCTTTAAAATACTCCGCCCAAAGTTGATTGTAGGTTTTAAAATCATCTTTCATATTGGTTAAAAAAACCGTTACATCAATTATTTTATCCCAGCTACTTCCGGCATCTTCCAAAATGTATTTTATATTTTGAAAAACAGAATGGCATTGTGTGGCTATATCGTAACTAATGATATTTTCATTATCGTCTAACTCTACTCCAGGAATTTTTTTGGTACCTTTTTCTCTTGGACCAACGCCTGAAAGAAATAATAAATTTCCTACACGTTTAGCATGAGGATATAAACCTACTGGTTCTGGTGCTTTTGATGAATGTATATCTGCCATGATGGTTGAATGGTTATATTGTTGGATTGTTAGATATTTGTCACGCCTTGCGTAATGTTTAACTATTTAATTGTTTATTTGATTAATTGTTAAAAAGGTTATTGCTAATTGTCTATTGCTAATTGCCAATTCGTTTACTTCGCACTTTTTCATTCAAAATTCAGCATTCAAAATTCAAAATTTATTTCACTTCTTCCACTCCAAAGTTTCAATTAACCTCAACATATCTTTTTTCAAAAATGCTAATACAGGTGCTATTGAATCTTGGTTAGTAGCCACGTTAAAGTACAAAGAGCCTCTTAAAAAATGGTGCGTGCTATCGGTTATAAAAAATTGGGCGTTGGTGGCAGTGCTGCCATCTAATTCATAAAATATACCACTTTTACCTGGTTTGGAAATATAATTTTCAAAAATTTCGTCAGCTTTCATGGTGTGTTTATAAACCATTGTTCTGCTATCGTTTAACAATTTAAAAAGCGTATCACGGTTAGCAATTGGCTTATAACTCAAATGCAAAGTAGCATTGAAAGGCTTATACTGAATATTGTACCAACAAGGTTCTGCATTTGGATATTTATCTAATTCTACAAAAGCATATTCAGGTACATCCATGCTGTAATTACATGGATTTTGAGAACGGTAGTATTTTTTAGTAGGAAAATCAATTCGCTGAAATCCGCGAGGTTTTGGCACTGTAACTTCTTCGCTGCAAGCTGCTAAAACTAAAATGCTTATTATTATAAAAATAGCTTTATTCATTATCTTTCAATAATAACTTTTATTCTCTTTATTCTGCGTTTATCCACTGCTTCAATTTTAAATGTAAGCGGATGGTATTTAATTTCTTGGTTTTGTTTAGGCATATTGCCATTTAATTCTAAAATCAAACCCGCCAAAGTATCAGCTTCATTACGCACATCATCAAAAATATCAAGCTCTAACTCCATGTATTTGCAAGCATCGTTTATGAGCATTTTGGCCTCAAACACAAAGGTGTTTTCATCTAATTTGCTGTAATAAATTTCATCCTCGTCAAATTCGTCATTAATTTCGCCAAATACTTCTTCCAAAATATCTTCCATGGTTACCAAACCGCTGGTTCCACCAAACTCATCTACCACAATGGCCATGTGCGTACGTTTATTCTGAAAATCTTTTAGTAAATCATCAATTTTTTTAGATTCAGGAACATAAAATGCTGGGCGAGCCAACTCTTGCCATTTAAAATCAGCTGATTGATGAATATGTGGTAAAATATCTTTGATAGATAAAATACCTTTTATTTCGTCTAAACTATCTTGGTAAACTGGTATACGCGAATATCCTAATTCATCAATTAATTGAAGCAGTTCAGTAAAATTTGTTTCAATGTCAATGGCTGCAATATCAGGCCTTTGGCACATAATTTCAGTAACATTGGTGTTCACAAAATTTACAATACCTTTTAAAATTGATTTCTCTTGTTTTGGAGCATCACTTTCGGTGGTAATATCGATGGCGTGGCTTAATTCATCTACACTTAAAATATGGCCTCGTTTGGTAACTCGTTTATCAATAATAGATGTTGAATTTTCGAGCACAAAAACCAAAGGTCTGAACAATTTGTACATGTAAAACATAAAAACTGCTACCCAAGCCGATACTTTTGAATTATTTTGAACTGCATAAATTTTTGGAATTACTTCGCCAAACAACACAATCATAAAAGTTACAAAAACAACCTCAATTAAAAATCCAAAAACTGGATTGTGTTCAAAATCGAAAATGGTGGTGAGCAAAACGGTAGAAACCATTACCATGGCCACGTTTATAAAGGTATTCCCAATTAAAATAGTGGCTAATAATTTTTTGGGGTTACTGATTAAAAAAGTAATTGCCTTAGCTGTAGCCGATTCGTTATCAGTAAGTTCTTCTACTTGAGATTTATTTAACGAAAATAAGGCATTTTCGGAGCCAGAAAACAAGGCAGATAGCAATATAAAAATTACAATAGCTACAACGCAGCCAATAATTGCAGGCCAGTCAGACGATTGTAAGTTAGCGTTAATGTATGATAATATTACAAATTGTAAATTAAGCGGGGGTTCCATTTATGTTGGTTTATTTTTGTTTGCAAGTATAAATAAAATTTTATTCCAAAATAAGCAATAATTAGGTGGGGAAAACTAAATTTCCTAACAACTGTTAGTTTATTAAATTTCCAAATGCTAAATAATATAAATTGTTTAATTATTTTTGGACCAGATTTTTAAAAAAGATAATTCATGAGTTCATCAGTTGATAAAGAATTAGAATCGGTAGTTATTCGCTTTGCAGGCGATAGCGGTGATGGTATGCAGTTAACCGGTACCCAGTTTACAAACGCTGCCGCTTTGTTTGGAAACGATTTGGCTACTTTTCCTGATTTTCCGGCCGAAATTCGCGCCCCAATAGGAACACTTGCCGGTGTTTCTGGCTTTCAAATACACTTTGGTTCTACCAAAATTAATACTCCTGGCGATATGAGCGATGTATTAGTGGTAATGAACGTAGCAGCTTTAAAAGCAAACTTAAAAGGTTTGGTTAAAGGTGGCGTTATTATTGCTAATTCGGATGGTTTTGATTCAAAAAACATGCGTTTAGCTAATGTTCCCGAAGATCAAAATCCATTAACCGATGGCTCACTTGCTGAATACGATTTAAAAGTAATTGATGTAACTAAAATTACGCGCGCAGCCTTAGCTGATAGTGGTTTAGGAACCAAAGAAATTGACCGTTGCAAAAATATGTTTGTATTAGGTTTAATTTATTGGATGTACCACAGAAGCATGGATAGTTCAATTGAGTTTATTAAATCAAAATTCAAAAAGAACGAAGCTGTAATGAATGCTAACTTGAAAGTTTTACAAGCTGGCTGGAGTTATGGCGAAACAACTGAAATGTTTGCAAACCGCTACACTGTTGCTCCAGCTAAAATGAATGCTGGGGTATACCGCAGCATTATGGGTAACCAAGCAGCAGCTTTAGGTTTAGTTTCGGCTTCAGTAAAATCAGGATTGCCACTATTTTATGGCACTTACCCTATTACTCCTGCATCCGATATTTTACACGAATTATCTCGTCATAAAAACTTCAATATCAAAACATTCCAAGCTGAAGATGAAATTGCAGCTATTTGTTCTTCTATTGGAGCTTCATTTGGTGGAAATTTAGCTATTACTGGTTCTTCAGGTCCTGGAATTGCTTTAAAAGGTGAAGCCATTGGTTTGGCTACTATGCTTGAATTACCTTTAGTTATTGTAAATGTTCAACGAGCTGGACCAAGTACAGGTTTACCAACTAAAACTGAGCAAGCAGATTTAATGCAAGCTTATTTTGGAAGAAATGGCGAATGTCCTGTAGTTATTTTAGCTGCTCAATCGCCTGTTGATTGCTTCAATATGGCTTACGAAGCTTGCAGAATAGCGTTGGAACACATGATTCCTGTTTTCTTTTTAAGCGATGGTTATATAGCTAATGGTTCAGAGCCTTGGTTATTCCCACAAACAAAAGATTTGCAAGATATTAAAGTAGAGTTTGCCCCTGAAAGAGGAAACAATGACGATAAATTTATGCCTTACTTGCGCGATGAGAAATTATCACGTCCGTGGGCATTGCCAGGAACAAAAGGTTTAGAGCATAGAATTGGTGGTTTGGAAAAACAAAATGTAACTGGAAATATTAGTTACGATCCAAATAACCACGAACAAATGGTACTTTTACGTCAAGAAAAAGTAGATAGAGTAGCTGATTATATTCCATTGCAAACCATGGATAATGGACCAGAAACTGGCGATTTATTGATACTTGGTTGGGGTGGAACTTATGGTGCGTTAAAAACCGCAACTGCAATTTTACGTGGTGAAGGTTTAAATGTATCGCATGCACATTTACGTTATATTAATCCGTTCCCTAAAAATTTAGGCGAAATTTTAAAAGGATTTAAAACAGTAGTAGTGCCTGAACTGAATAACGGACAATTGGTTAAAATAATTAGAGACAAGTATTTTATAGATGCAATTCCTTACAATAAAATTCAAGGATTACCATTTATGAGTACCGAAGTAGTTAATAAAATTAAGGAGATACTAGCGTAAATAAATGTTGGATTTTGGATGTTGAATTTTGAATTGATATAATGGAAAAGAAAGAAAATTTAATTTTAGAAAAAAGTTTCTCGTTTGCCCTTTCTGTTATCGAACTTTTTAAATATTTAAAATCTAATAATGAGTTTATCATTTCAAAACAGTTATTAAGAAGTGGAACTAGTATTGGTGCTAATATAAATGAAGCTTCTGCCGCTCAAAGCAAAGCAGACTTTATTCATAAAATGTCTATTGCGTCAAAAGAAGCAAGAGAAACAAAATATTGGTTAATGCTCTTAAATAAGAGTCAATTGGTTGAAATAAAATTAGATAAATATATCAAAGAAATTGATGAGATTATAAATATCGTAACTGCTATTGTAAAAACATCACAACAAAATAATAAATAAACAGGATATTGAGCATTCAACATCCAACATTCAAAATTCAAAATTGAAAAAATTATGAACGAAGTTGTAGAAAAATTGACATCAAAAGATTTTGCTTCAGACCAAGAAGTGCGCTGGTGCCCTGGTTGTGGCGATTATAGTATATTAAAACAAGTACAAACGGTATTGCCTGATTTAGGCAGACCAAAAGAAGAGTTTGTATTTATTTCAGGAATTGGTTGTTCAAGCCGTTTTCCTTATTATATGGATACTTTTGGTATGCACAGTATTCATGGAAGAGCTACTGCAATTGCTACTGGCTTAAAAGCTACTCGTCCTGAACTATCAGTTTGGATTATTACTGGTGATGGTGATTCAATGAGTATTGGTGGAAACCATTTCATACACATGTTGCGCAGAAATCCAGATGTAAATGTATTGTTATTTAACAATCAAATTTACGGATTAACCAAAGGACAATATTCGCCAACAAGCGAGCAAGGTAAAGTTACCAAATCATCACCAATTGGAAGTGTTGATTATCCTTTTAACCCTATTGCTTTGGCTTTAGGAGCCGATGCTACTTTTGTGGCTCGTACTTTAGATAGAGATCCAAAACACCAACAAGCAGTTATAAAAAGAGGTTACGAACACAAAGGAACTTCCATGGTAGAAATTTACCAAAACTGTAATGTATTTAACGATGGCGCCTTTGAAGTTTATACTGAAAAAGGGACTAAAAAAGAAAATATATTGCTAATGGAAAATGGCAAACCATTAATTTTTGGCGCTAACGATGACAAAGGAATTATGCTTGATGGTTTTAAACCTATTATAGTTAATTTGGCTGATGTGTCTGCTAACGATTTATGGATTCACGATGAAACAGATTTAGTAAAAGCTACTATTCTTTCACGCTTTTACGATGATCCAACACATCCTGACCATAAACCACGTCCGTTTGGCGTATTTTATGTTAATTCTAACAAAAACACTTTTGATGAATTATTCAATAATCAAATGGATACAGCCATGGCTAAAGGTTTGGGTGATTTAGATAAACTAATAGCAGGTAACGAAACTTGGGTAGTTAATTAATTTAATTAACATATTATATAATTGTTTAAAAAGCTCAACTTTATGTTGGGCTTTTTTAATTTAAAACCAATGTATCATAGCATTTTAGTTGATTTTTGGTACTAATAAAAATAAGCACTTGTTTATATTATTCAATTTACTATACTTGCAGATAGAAAAAGAGTTGATAGTATTTTTATACATCACCCAATCATCATTTTTCTTCAAATTGTTGCATTATTTGCAATATCAAAACAAAAAATCAAAACAAAATTTATTGTAAACAACTTTACACTACTACATGTACGAAACATCTAATTTGAATCTAATGCTAGTTTCTGAACTAAGAACATTGGCTGAAACATTGAAAATCAAGAACATTGAATCCT
Source organism: uncultured Bifidobacterium sp. (assembly GCA_964529175.1). Lineage (GTDB taxonomy): Bacteria > Bacteroidota > Bacteroidia > UKL13-3 > UKL13-3 > JAAFJM01. Next base: position 141,540 of record CAZGVO010000009.1, on the reverse strand, counting down.
TAAGTAAAGAACAATTAGTGGCTACTATTGCTGAAAAATCAAATCAAGAAAAAACCACTGATGCTGCGGCTCCCAAAGTTCGCAAACCAAGGGTAAAAAAAGAAAAAGTAGAAACAAAAGCTACTGAAACCACCGAAGAACAAATATCAATTGAGCTACCAAAAATAGTTGCAGAAGAAAAAGTAGAAACTCCAGAAGTGGAAACTCCTGTGTCAAATGCTGTTCCCACCAAAATTAGACAAGAACGTCCTGTAAGAAATAATAACGAAAATAGAGAGCGCCATAACAGACCTAGAATTAACAATAACAACGCTCCTAACGAAAATACTGAAAGTAACTTTAATAATAGCAATGCTGCGAGTGAAAATACAGTTACTGAAAACATTACTCCAACAGAAACTAATTTAGGAGAAACCGTAAATACTGAAAATAAAACAGAGAATACTGTTACTGAAAAACCAATAGCCAATCCTGAAAACAAGGATTTACCAAGAGATAATCGCCCACCAAATCGTTGGGATAAAAATAACCGTAACGACAGACAAAATTTTAGAGAGAAAGAAAAACAAGAATATGTAGAACTTGATGGTATAGTTACCTGCGAAGGTGTATTAGAAACCATGATGGATGGATACGGATTTTTGCGTTCGAGCGATTACAATTACATGTCGAGCCCCGATGATGTGTATGTTTCTCCATCTCAAATAAAATTGTTTGGTTTAAAAACTGGTGATACTGTTAAAGGAACTATCCGCCCTCCAAAAGAAGGTGAAAAATATTTTGCTTTAATAAAAGTAGAATCAATCAATGGCCGTGTACCTGCTGAGGTAAGAGATAGAATTGCATTTGAACATTTAACTCCTCTTTTCCCTGACGAACGTCTACGTTTGGCCGATAATGCAAGTACCTATTCAACCAGAATTATTGATATTTTAGCTCCTATTGGAAAAGGTCAGCGTGGTTTAATTGTAGCACAACCAAAAACAGGTAAAACCATTTTATTAAAAGACATTGCTAATGCCATAGCTAAAAATCATCCTGAGGTTTATTTATTGGTTTTACTAATTGATGAACGTCCAGAAGAGGTAACCGATATGCAACGCAGTGTAAGAGCAGAAGTAGTGGCAAGTACATTTGATGAGCCTGCAGAAAAGCATGTAAAATTAGCCAATATGGTGTTAGAAAAAGCCAAACGTATGGTTGAATGCGGACACGATGTGGTAATTTTATTAGATTCAATTACACGTATGGCACGTGCATTCAATACAGTTGCTCCATCATCGGGTAAAGTACTTTCGGGTGGTGTGGAAGCTAATGCTTTACACAAACCAAAACGCTTTTTTGGAGCAGCCCGTAAAATTGAAAATGGTGGTTCATTAACCATTATTGCTACTGCTTTAATTGATACCGGTTCAAAAATGGATGAGGTAATTTTTGAAGAATTTAAGGGTACTGGTAATATGGAATTACAATTAGATAGAAAACTAGCTAATAAACGTATTTACCCTGCTATTGATATCGTTTCATCGAGCACACGTAGAGATGATTTATTATTAGATAAATCAACCATTCAGCGCCTTTGGGTGCTTCGCAATCATATTGCAGATATGAATGCTGAAGAAGCTATGAACGTGGTGTTAAACCACATGAAAGCAACCAAAACAAACGAAGAGTTTTTGGCTACCATGAACGGATAAAACAATTGATAAAGTTTTGTATTACTTTAATAAAAAAGGCGATTTGAAATTCAAATCGCCTTTTTTAATTGGTTATATTTTAAAATTTATAATCCTAAAATCATTTTGTTTGGATCATTGCCTTCGGTCAATAGCATTACCGGATTTTCTAAGCATTGTTTTACTTTTACTAAAAATCCTACCGACTCGCGTCCATCAATAATTCTGTGGTCGTAACTTAAAGCCAAATACATCATTGGGCGGGCTACAATTTGACCATCTTTAACAACAGGACGTTCAATAATATTGTGCATTCCTAAAATGGCAGATTGAGGCGCATTGATAATTGGTGTACTCATCATACTACCAAAAACACCACCATTGGTAATGGTAAATGTTCCACCTGTCATCTCATCTAAACTCAATTTATTTTCGCGGGCTTTGCCAGCTAAACGCAATACTTCAGCTTCAATTTCGGCTAAACTCATACTTTCTGCATTTCTAATTACAGGTACCACTAAACCTTTAGGAGCAGAAACCGCAATTGAAATATCACAGAAATCGTGGTAAATAATTTCTTCGCCATTAATGTATGCATTAACAGCAGGAAATTGTTTTAAAGCCACTGTAACCGCTTTTGTAAAAAAGCTCATAAAACCAAGGTTTACGCCATGTTTTTCTTTAAACTGAGTTTTAAATTGATTACGTAAATCCATAATTGGTTTCATATCTACTTCGTTAAAAGTAGTGAGCATAGCAGTTTCGTTTTTAACAGCTACCAAACGTTTTGAAACAGTTTTACGCAATGAAGTCATTTTTTCTATTCTTTCATTACGTGTTTTAGCTTCGTTGGTAGTAGTTTTTAACTCAGCAGTTAATGCATCGCCTTTAGTAATTCTACCATCTTTTCCAGTTCCTTTTACATCCTTAGCATCAATTCCTTTTTCAGCTAAAATTTTAGCAGCCGCAGGGCTTGGAAAAGGTTTATCATTTGTTGTATTGGTATTTGCTATCGGGGCAGCTACGGTTTCTTTAACAGCAGGGGCCTCAGCTTTCGGAGCTTCAGTTTTAGCACCAGCAGGTTTTGCAGCACTTTCATCAATTAAACAAATAATATCACCAACTTTTATAGTATCGCCTTCATTGCCTTTTGTAGTTAAAATACCTGCTTGTTCAGCATTTAATTCAAAGGTAGCTTTATCACTTTCCAACTCGCAAAGTAATTCGTCCATTTCTACATAGTCACCCGTTTTTTTGTTCCAACGTGCAATAGTAACTTCACTAATTGATTCGCCAACGGTAGGTACTTTAATTTCTAGCATGGTAATATATTTTGATTGTATTAATTAAATTTTGCGCAAAATAATAAATAGAATGCGTATTAAATAAAATCCTTAACTAATTTAAGTTAGTAGTTTGGTATAGTTAGTTTTGTAAATAAAAAAACGACTTTTTACCTAAGCAAAAAGCCGTTTTATTGCAAAACTATAAGCCGGGTTCTGTTTTAATTGAATTTGCATTCCATTAAATTCTATCATTTATCTTGCTATACCATCACTGGCATAATCTATTGCAGTCTACCCATTGTATGTAAAAGCGAGCCACTTTTTGAGCCTAAGCTCGATACAACCTATTTGACCTTGCAACGCATAAGGTTTACCTTGCAATATTTGTTACCAAATACCCGGTGGTCTCTTACACCGCCTTTTCACCTTTTCCAATATTTGCATACTGGTAGTTTAATTTTCTTTAGCACTATCTGTCAGTTAATAGTTAAATTAACCGCCTACCCGTTAGGTAGTATGCCGCTCTGTGTTGCCCAGACTTTCCTCATTACAACAAGTGTAACGCGATAGAACATTTTGCATGGCAAATGTAATTTTATTTTTGTAAAACCTACTTACTTTAATTTTATTACCTATTGCATTTTTTAGTTCCAACATTTTATTTACTTTGCATTGAAAATTAAACAATTATGAGGAAATTATTTACACCTATATTTTTGATTATTAGCCAACTATCGTTTGGTCAAATTTCGATAGTAAATAGCGATATGCCACGCCAAAATGACACCATGCGATTTAGTTTGGCAACCTCGGGCATTACCGCTTTGCAAGCCGCAAAAACTGGTGCTGACACTACTTGGGACTTTACCAACTTGGTTGCAAACTCGCAAGATATAGAGAAATTTTATGCTCCCTCTGCTACCCCTTATGTTATTCAATTTGGTTTAATTAATGCTGCCACTTATGGTATAAAAGACAATGCTTTAAATAATTTAGCAAGTTTGGGTGGCGCAGCTGGTTTTACCATTGAAAATATCTATGGATTTTATAAAAATACAGCCACCGCAAGTGTTTTAATTGGCCGTGGCGCTACGGTTTCGAATATTCCTTTGGGTTTAAATTTAAATCCTCGCGATACAGTTTTTAAATTCCCTTTAAACTATGGTGATGTTGATACTACTTACTATGCTGGCTCTACCAGTATTGCTGGTTTAGGAGGAATTGCTCAGCAAGGCAGACGCATAAATGTTGTAGATGGTTGGGGTGTAATTAAAACTCCTTATGGCCAATTTGACTGTATAAGAATAAAAACTACCATTACTGGAGTAGATTCTATTGAATTAAGTACTTTTAAAATTCCAATTCCAACTAATAAAACCATTTATACTTGGTATGCTAAAGGTCAACATTACCCAATTATGGAAATTACGCAAACCATTGGTATTGGAGCTGGTTTAACCATTAAATATAAAGACATTTATCGTCCTGAAGTATTTTTTAATGCAGCTAGATTTATTGCAAGTAAAACCAATGCTTCACAATTTGATACCATTAACTTAACTAGCCAAAGTACAGGCACTCCAAAATCGTACGAATGGACCATTACTCCAAGTACTTTTAGGTTTGTAGGTGGCACTAACAATACCACTAGAAACCCCAGAGTTATGTTTGATAAATCTGGAAGCTACTCAGTAAAATTAAAAGTTATTTATGAAGGTGGACAAGATGATACCTTAAGAACTAATTACATAAATGTGGTTACAACAGGTGTAAATGATTTTGAAAACAATAAACCAGAAATTAGCATTTATCCAAACCCTGCAACGGATGTTTTAAACATTGAGTCGAATACGAGTTTAGCTAAATCAAAAATTTTAGTAACTGATTTATTAGGAAAAGAAGTAAAAGATATTAATTGCAATTTACTGAATATCAATTTAATACAAATAAACACCAGTAATTTAAGTAAGGGCATTTATTTGGTAAATATTGTAAATGAAAACAATATTGCATCAACACATAAAATTGTAATCAACTAAAAAATAAAATCATAAATTATTATACCATTACCTATAAATAAAACGTTTTTCAAGTATATTGTAATAGACAATTAACAAAAAGCAGTTGTTTTATCATAATATATGAGTTATTCAAAAACTCAAAATCGTTTTATATTCGTAAATTATAATATAAAGACCATGAAATCAAAAAAAATAATAACCAATAGCATTTTAGCATTCGCTTTTTTGGCCTTACTTTTTTTATTAATTTCATATCCACCAGCCAAGGCTGTATGTAACACCATTACCAAACGTTTAGGTATTTCATCGCCTAGTTATCCTGGTTTTGGAATTAACTTACCGGGTAATTACGAAATTCATGGCATTGATGTAAGCCGTCATCAGCGCGATATTGACTGGGAAGCAGTATCAAACATGTTTGACGATCAAATTGGTGTTTCGTTTGCATTTATAAAAGCTACCGAAGGCCGCACTGTTGATGATGATTATTTTGATTACAATTGGAAACAATGTAAAAAACACAGCATTTTACGTGGAGCCTATCACTTTTTTAGACCACATTTAACGGCAGAAGAACAAGCAAATTTCTTTTTTAGTAAAGTTACTTTGGATAGAGAAGATTTACCACCTGTATTAGACATTGAAATAAAAGGCAGTGCAACGCCACAAGTTTTAAAATCGAAGGTGAAACGTTGGTTGGTTTTAACCGAAAAACATTACGGAATTACCCCAATTATTTATACTAATTATAGTTTTTACAAACACTATTTTTCGGGTAAAGAATTTGAAAAATATCCTTTTTGGATAGCCCATTATGCCACTACCGATTTAAATGAAAAAACATCTACTTGGCACTTTTGGCAGCATAACGAAAAAGGCCATGTTAACGGAATTAGAGGCGGAGTTGACTTTAACGTATTTAAAGGAAACTACGATGATTTATTAGGACTTTGCAAAAAATAGCATAGAAAGCTGTCTAACAAAAAGACAGCTTTTTTTATTTAAAAATATAGACATAGCACTTTTCATTTATTTAAAGAACTGATAAGTTTTATTAAAAGCAACTTTTGCAGTCTAATATTTTACATACAAATAACTATATTTGATATAAGCCTTTGAACCAAATTAGTTAAAAACAAAAACCAAATACTTTTCGAATGAACAAACTAAAATGGATATTATTATTAACTAGCCTTGCTTGTATGGTAAGTAAATTATATAGCCAATGTTCTTTCGAAAAGTATTTTCCTTATACCAATACCTTAAATGACAATGTATATAAAACTACTGATAATTATTTAATAGTGGCTGCCGATGGAACCACAGATAGTAATGATCCGATAAATGGACAAATAGACTGTATTGTAATAAAAATGGATACCTGCGGGAATATAATTTGGCAGGATACTTATGGGCATCCTGCCGAATATGATGACATGGGAGGTGGTTTTGTAGAAACTGATAATGGGGATTATATTTTTATAGGCAATGCTTCATTTCAGGCAAAAGAAGGCAATAATATTAGGTTTTACAAAACCAATAAAGATGGTAAAATGCTAAGCAATAAATTATACAATAAATATACAGCAGGGCCTAGGTTGGTGGTTAAAAATGGCTTTAAAAAAAATTCATTTTTTGTTGGTGGCTTTGTAGAAAATGGTGGCATTAGCAATATAGAACCTTATTTAATGGAGATAGATGAAAATGGAAATATAATAAGAGATAAAGTATTTTATTTTCCTGTATATTCAGAAAGCAAATATTTAAGAAAAATATTACAACTGAATAATAATTCCATGTACGTATTTATGCAGTTAAATTACGACTCGTTGGTGGTTGCTAATATTGATAGTAATTTTAATGTAAGATGGGTTAAAATACCTGCATCAGATACCATTCAAAATATTTCAAGATTTACAGATGCTTGCTTTAGTTATGATAGTGCTAGTATAGCAGTATTAGGATTATTTTTTGAATTCCGTAACCCTAACCCACTAGTAAGAGAAAATCAGGTAAGTTATGTAAAAACCGATTTAAACTTAAACTATCAAAAAGTAAACGGAGTAAAACAGGAGGATATGTATGGTGGGTATGTATTTATAAAGCCAACACCAGATAATGGCTATATAGTAAGTAATAGTAGAATAGATAGCAATTTAAATCTAACAAAAATTGATACCTTTTATACCACAGATGGTGAGCAAATATTTGATTATTGGATTCCAAATGGTAATAAATCATTCTATGGGTTTGCCCGTGGTGCAAGGCCTACAGACCCATTTACAATAATATTAGTAGCCAAAACCGACCAAGATGGAAGGGTAAATATAATAAAACCTAAACCCACCTTACCATTAAAAATATACCCAAACCCAGCTAAAGATATACTAACCATAGAAATAAGCGAAGAGGGTAAAATCTATACAGTAGAAATAATAGATATGCTTAGTAAAACCATACTTACCCAACAAATAACAGGTACCAGTACCTTAAATATAGAAAACCTTACCAATGGTTTTTACAGTGTAAACCTTACAGATAATACAGGTAAAGTAAGCGTAAATAAATTATTAATAGCTAAGTAAAACATCCAAAATACAAGCATTTAAACCTATAAGTTTTAAACCTTACGGGTTTTTTATTTCTTTTCTTTTGCGTTAAACGCTGTGTAGGCAAATACCAAAGCACCAATAATTAATACAAATACAATGGTTTGGTTACTTCCTTTATTGTATTGATCGTAGGCTACATAGCCAATGGCACACCAAGCAACGGCAGTTTTTAAATACGCATTGGTATATCTACCCAAATTAAGCCTCGGCAATAAAAAATAAACTACCGTTATAATCAATAAAATAAGGCCAATAATTAACACAAAGTTGGATGGTAATGTCATATAAATAATAGGTTTTAGTTATAATAATCGTTAAGCCATTTAAAATAAATTTGGCTACGGTTGTTTTCAAAATAAAGTGATGAAATATGAATAAGCGATTGCGCAAATAAAGCTAAGCCAATTCCTTTATATAATTCAAAAGCAGAAAATACTGTAAAGATGATTATTGACAATACATTTAACCCTAAAAAAACATAGTTTTTGCGGTTATAATTGGTAAGTATTTTATTAATTTTAGGTATTTCAATGGTTATTATTTGCTGCGTATTTTCTTTAGCCGAAAGTAATACAAAGTCTCGTTCTGAATTGGTTTTTATGTAGGTTTTAAAACCTAAAATGGTTTGGGTTAATCCAAATACAAAAAAAGGAATTGCAAATCCTAAAGAAATGGTGTTAATACTGGCAATGAAAAAATAAATAGAAAGTAAAGTAGCAAAACTTCCTATTATTAAAAACAATAAACTCTGTGCTTTTTGAGCATGATAAAACTTTTGTATCATAATCCTAAAAAGTTTGATTTGAAAATTTTAACTGCAATAGAAATTAATATTACCCCAAAAAACTTACGGATTAAACCCAAGCCTGCTTTGCCTAAAATACGCTCTAAAAAAGTAGTTGAGCGCAAAACTGCATAAACCAAAATAAGGTTTAACAATATGGCTACCAATATATTTTGAAACTCATAAACAGCTTTCATGGAAATAATGGTAGTTAAAGTTCCCGAACCTGCTATAATGGGGAAAGCAATTGGAATAATGCTGCCATTAGAATCGTTAGGATCTTGCCTAAAAATATCAATTCCTAAAATCATTTCTAAACCCAAAATAAAAATCACAATAGAACCTGCCACCGCAAATGAAGGTAAATCAACTCCAATGGCACTTAATAAGGCATCGCCCACAATTAAAAACAACACCATTAAACCGCCCGCAGCCAAGGTAGCTTTACCACTATCTAAATGTTGTTGTTTACTTTTAATGGTAATAATTAATGGTAACGCTCCTACCACATCAATAATGGCAAAAAGGGTTAAACTAATGGTGGTAATATCGGAAAATGAAAAGGTCATTAGATTCTTGGGTAAAAATTAAGCTGCAAATATAGTTTTTGAAAGTTTAAAGAAGGCAAACAAAAAATAAAGATTTTAGATTATAAATATTTTAATATAATTGTAAACCTAATATTTTTAAATGTATAAAAACTTACTAAGCAAATTTTTTATAGTTATTAGTTCGCGCGAAATGATGCTGCTTATATGCATGATTATGCTTATTACTTCATTGCCATTAGTGGCAGAACTAACCCATTTTGTATTTAATTATTGGAAAACCAATCCTACCTTGGAAGAAATTGGTGAAATGCAAGAATTAATTGATGGATATGGTGGCATATTAGTGGCCGCAGGAGTGTTTTTTGAAGAAAGAGAAACCTTGATTCATTTATCGCACAAGCGCAATCAAAAAGAACAAGCTGAACCAACCAAACTTGAAACTTACTTAAACTTAATAGCACACCATAATGGAATGGGAATTTTATTGATGGGATTGTTTGTAGAAATTGGTTCCCAAATTATGGAAATGCCTTCGCGTGTTATCAATACTGATGGAATAGAAGTTTATATTTTAGCTATTTGCCTGTTTTTAAGCTATATAGCTATTATTATCCAACTTGATTTTATCAAAGATTTTGGTAAAACCTATTTTTTAAAACAATATAAAAACAATCAACCCGATGTACACTAAAGGCTTACATATTATGGCCACATTTAAGGTTGATAACACTGCATTATTAAGCAATTATGCGCCTTTTAAAGAGTTAGTAAATAATTTAATTACTACCCATCAGTTAACCAATGTGGGCGATACTTACCACTCGTTTCCTGAGTTTGGTTACACTGCAAATGTTTGCTTAACTGAATCGCATTTAAGTATTCATACTTGGCCAGAATACGGCATTGCTACTTTCGATGTGTTTTTATCGAATTTTAAAAACGATAATAGCCAAAAAGTAACGCAAATTTTTGAATCTGTAAAAACATTTTTTAACGCTGAAGTTGAACAATATAATGCCATTGAACGCTAACATGAATCAATCTGTAACTTGTCCGTTTTGTAAGCTTCAGCATACTTTTAGTAGCAATTTAATTGACGAATTTGTTTGCCCCAAATGTCATGTAGGTTTAAGGCCAAATATTGATTACAATACCATAGCACCTACTGCTTACCAACCCATGCCTGATGATGGTTCAATAATCAATTTTGGAAGTAAAATTACTTTTAAAAACGAAACTTATACCGTAGTTGGAAAAATTAGGTATCAATTACAAAATACCATTATAGCTAAATGGGTGCTGGTAAATAATACTGGATTACTTTTTTATTTATTTGAGTTTATTAATGGTTATGCATTGGTATTTAAAAACTTAACTCCCATAGAAAAAAAGTTACTTTCCAATATTAAACCAAGCAAAAAAATAACAATAAGTCCATATAATTCAGAGTTTCAAGTAAAAGCTATTTACAATAATTTCAATACCCTTATAAGTGGTGAAATTCCATTAGAAAACATTGATTTTGAAACTTTTGAAGGAATAGAATTAACCAATGCAGACAATGAGTTTGCATTTATACAAAGTAGTTTTGATAAAATACCAACCCTATACACTGGTAATTTTATTGAGTTTAAAGATTTGGTTATAACAAATCCTGCAAAGCCAAATGTAGAGCTTAGCACCATTAACTGCATCACTTGTAATAAACCCATTACCAATCATTTAAAAGGCAAAGCATTTAGTTTGGTTTGTGGCAATTGCCAAAGTCATTTTGTTTTTGACAAACAAAGAAATTTAAAACTAAAAAATCAGTTTAAAAAGCCTGCGGATTTAGATATTCCAATTGGAAGCAAAGGAGAAATTGAAGGTAAAACTTATACCGTAGTTGGTTTTTTATTAAAGCGCGAAGAAGGAACTTCTTACAAGTGGAAAGAGTACAATTTAAGAGATGAAGATGGTAAAATAGTTACATTAAGCGAGTTTAACGGGCACTATAATTTAATTGAAGAAATTGATTATTTTGATGAAATAAAAACATTTAATAGTTCCATTAACTACGAAGGAAATACTTACCATATTTTTAACAAATACAAAGTAGATTTACCTTCGGCCCAAGGCGAATTTAGCTATCAAATTATAAATGATTCAATAAGCAAGGTAAGCGAGTTTATTGCTCCTCCTTATATTTTAATTTATGAAAGCGATAAAAATGAGGCCCGTTATTATCATGGCAGATGTATTTTACCAAAACAAGTTGAAAAAGCATTTGAACTTGCCGTAATTCCAGAACAAATAGGTACAGGAGCTACCCAAACCATGTTTTTAGGAATAAACTATTCTTTATTTACTAAAATATGTTTTTCTTTTTTTATTTTACTTTTTGTTATTCAATATTATTTTGCCCTTACCAATACTTCTACACGTGTTTATCAAGAAGCTTTTGCACAAAGCAATATGAATGACTCTACCAAGGTTTTGGTGAGTAATACTTTTCAAATAACTGATGCTCCTACTGCCTTACAATTTGACTTAGTTTCGAATGTAGATAACGATTGGTTTGGAGTAACAATAGAATTGATTAACCATAATACCGGAGATAGATTTGAAGTAGATAAAACCATAGAATTTTATAGTGGTGTAGATCAAGGCGAATCGTGGAGCGAAGGCTCAAAATCAGAAAGTGTTTTTATGTCGCAAGTACCAGCAGGAACGTATCATATTAACTTATATCCAGAATGGGGAAGTATCAATAAAGACCGTAATAATTTTGAGATTTGGGTCTATAAAGATGTGGCAATGTGGAGCAATTTTTGGGTAACAGTATTAGTAGGGGTTATTTTAATAATTATACATTATATCCGTTTCCGAATTTTTGAAAGTAACCGATGGATGGAAAGTAATTTTGATTCACCTTATGTAACAATGTTAGAAGAATGAAAGAAAAACAAAATACAATAATTTTCGCCTCTGTTTTGGGTTTAATTGCGCTTTGGTTAGTTTATGCTAACGCAACAGGATGGCGCATTTACAACTCAGATAAGGTAATACAAGATAACGAAAATAGCTCATCAGGAAGAGTAAGAATAGGTAGTGGATTTCATCACAAATAATAAAATATAATATGGAAGAATTAATTAGTTTAAAAAGCATTTTGGGTTCAGTGGTTTACTCAGTTATTGGCATTGCCATTTTGGTAATAGCTTATGTAATTTTTGAAAAAATAACACCCGAAAATTTAAGAAAAGAAATTATTGAAAAACAAAACACAGCCTTAGCCATTGTATCGGGGTCGTTTATTTTAGCTATTGCTATTATTATAGCTACCGCCATTCATGGATAATGAACCTAAAACACCAAAGCCACACATGGGTTCGCCCATGCTGCTTTTGGTTTCTATTTTTATTGTTGCCACTTGTGGTTTAATATATGAGTTAGTAGCTGGCACAGCCGCTAGTTACTTGCTGGGCGACTCTGTTACCCAATTTTCAACCATTATTGGCGTGTATTTATTTTCAATGGGAATTGGCTCCTATGTTTCTAAATTTTTTAGTAAAAATTTATTGGCATGGTTTGTTCAAATCGAGATATTAGTTGGCTTAGTGGGCGGTTTTAGCTCACTTATACTTTTTGCATTATTTGCCCAAGTAGATTATTTTCAATTGGTATTATATGTTTTGGTATCACTTACTGGTATTTTAGTTGGACTTGAAATCCCTTTGCTCATGCGCATTTTAGAAGGTCGTTATGAGTTTAAAGATTTGGTTTCAAAGGTATTTACCTTCGATTATATTGGTGCTTTATTAGCATCCATTATTTTTCCAATTTGGTTGGTTCCAAAGCTTGGCTTAATGCGCACTTCGTTCTTTTTTGGAATGCTCAATATTGGCGTAGCTTATTGGGTTTGTTATAAATTTAAAAATGAAATAGCCTGGGCTAAGAGTTTGTTTTCGTTAGCCACCATGAGTTTTATTGGGCTTATCATTGCTTTTATCAATGCCAATAACTTGGTAAATTGGACAGAATCAACACTGTTTCAAGAAAAGATAATATACACTAAATCAACACCTTACCAACGAATAGTTTTAACAGCCAATAATAACCAATACAAGTTATATTTAAATGGAAACTTACAGTTTAACTCAGCCGATGAATACCGTTACCACGAGGCACTGGTTCATCCTGCCATGCAGCAGGCAAGCAGTAAAAAACAAGTATTGGTTTTAGGCGGTGGCGATGGTTTGGCTGTACGCGAATTGTTAAAATATCCTGATATTGATTCCATTACTTTGGTTGATTTAGACCAAGGAATGACACAACTTTTTAGCCATAATTCTATGCTAAAAAGTTTAAACAATAACTCACTTACCAACCCAAAAGTTACGGTTAAAAACATGGATGCATTTTTATGGCTCAAAGCCAATAACAAATTGTATGATGTAATCATTGTTGATTTCCCAGATCCATCTAATTTTTCGGTTGGAAAACTTTATAGTAATGTATTTTATAGTTATTTAATCAATGCTTTGCAAAACTATGGCGTTTGTGTGGTGCAATCTACCTCGCCTTATGTAGCTCGAAAATCATTTTGGTGCATCAATCATACCATGCAATCAGTTGGTTTTAAAACCATTCCATATCATAACTATGTGCCTTCATTTGGCGAATGGGGTTACATTTTAGCTTTAAAAAACAAAACTGTTAAAGCACCGCAAAATTTTGATTCTAGCTTTAAATTTATTACTAAAAATGTATTTGAACAAATGCTAGTTTTTCCAAAAGACATGGATAGTGTTTCTACAGAAGTGAATAAATTAAATAATCAAGTTTTGGTTCATTATTTTGATGAAGATTGGAAACATTATCAGCAATAAAAATGAACAATAGGCGTAAATTTATTAAGCAAATGGTTTTACTTTTTGGTGCTAGCGCAATGGGCAATTGGGCATGTCAATCGAATAATAAATATGCGCACATAAAAGGTAAAATTTTAACTGGTAATAACAAACGTGGACATTTACTGCGAGAAGGAAAATTTACCAAACCTACACAAACCAATTACTTTGATGTGGTAATAGTTGGAAGTGGGATTGCTGCTTTATCAGCAGCCCGAAAATTACAACAAAATAATATTACTAATTTTACCATTTTAGAATTGGATGATACCATTGGAGGCAATGCCATTAATGGAAAAAATGAAGTAAGTGCTTACCCTTGGGCAGCCCATTATTTGCCTATTCCCAATTTAGACGATAAGGAGCTTTTAACCTTTTTACAAGAGCATCAAATTATAACTAAAATAGATGAAAAAGGTATACCACATTACAACGAAGAATACGTGTGTGCAGAGCCTGAAGAGCGTTTATTTATAAATGGTTATTGGCAAGATGGTTTAATTCCAAACATTGGTATTTCGAGCGAAGAAAGAAAAGAAATTGATGCATTTTTTGCTCTAATAAAAACTTATAAAGCTGCCATAGGCAATGATGGGAAACCTGCTTTTACCATTCCAAATCTTTATAGCACAACAGATAGTATTTACACCGATTTAGACAATATTTCGTTTTACGATTTTTTAAAACAAAAAGGATTTAAAACAAAAGCCCTATTTTGGTACTTAAACTATTGCGTGAGCGATGATTATGGCACCAATTTAAAAGATGCTTCAGCATGGTCAGGCATACATTATTTTGCTGCACGTAAAGGTGTTTCGGGCAATACCGAAGGAGATACTGTATTAACTTGGCCCGAAGGAAATGCTTTTTTAGCTCAAAAATTAGCGAGCACTTTACAAACGCATATTCAAAAAAATAAATTGGTGTATGAAATAATACCAAACCAACAGCAAGTGGAGGTTAATTACCATTGTTTTGAAACCAACACCACCAAACAAATTATAGCAAAAAAAGTAATTGTTTGTGCTCCGCAATTTGTAAATAAACGCATTGTAAAAAACTATCCTGAAATAAAAAATTTTCCTTTTACCTATTCACCTTGGATGGTAGCAAACCTTACTGTTAATGCCTACACCGAAGGAACTGAAGGACAACCAATGAGTTGGGATAATGTTATATATGGCAGCAATTCTTTAGGTTATGTTAATGCTTCGCATCAATTATTGCAAACACAAAAGCCTCTGCAAGTGCTTACTTTTTATTTGCCTTTAAATACTAAAGCACCCAAAGAGGCAAGAGAAGAAGCTTATGAAAATACCTATGAACAATGGTTGGATATTATTTTTGAAGAACTGAAACAAGCCCATCCAAGTTTGGTAAATCACGTGACTAACATTGACATAAAAGTTTGGGGACATAGCATGATAAGGCCAACTGTTGGTTTACGTAAACACTTAAAAAACGCAATTTTTAATGAAGGAATAAACCAAAATATATTTTTTGCTCACTCTGATTTAAGCGGAATTTCTATTTTTGAAGAAGCATTTTTTCAAGGAAATAAAGCAGCATCGCAAGTAATTAAAACTTTAGCCAATGCCTAAACAACCGTGGATATATAACCGTTTTTTTGATAGTTTATTTATCATTGCACCACCATTTGTGGCATTACTCATCAGCATGTTTTTACCTAAAGATGGCACTGTTTCGTTGGCTTGGTGGGTTGCATTGGTTTTGTGTATTGATGTATCGCATGTTTACACTACTTTGTACCGCACCTATTTTGATAAAAATGTAATTGTTAACCATAGCATTTTACTTAAAGCCATTCCTGTTTTATGCTTTGCAATTGGAGTAATTTTATGCTCATTTGGGCAAGTTTATTTTTGGAGAGTACTGGCTTATTTAGCTGTTTATCATTTCATCAGGCAGCAATATGGATTTATAAGATTATACAGTAAAAATGCCATTAATCAGTATGCTTGGCTTGATACTTTATGTATTTATACTGCTACCATTTTTCCCATTATTTATTGGCATTTAAGCGGACTGAAAAACTTTAATTGGTTCGTAGATGACGATTTTTATTTTATCCCTTTTCAAAATATTTTGCCCTATTTATTTGTTATCTATTACCTAATAATTGTAGCTTATTTAGTTAAAGAAATTTGGGTTTGGGTTAAAAACAAATATGTAAATGTGCCTAAAAATGGCGTTATTTTAGGAACACTTCTTTCATGGTATTTTGGTATTGTATATTTCAATTCCGATTTGATTTTTACCTTGTTAAATGTGGTGGCTCATGGAATTCCATACATGGCATTGGTGTGGGCTTGGGGACGAAAAACATCCATTAAACAAAACAATAATAGTAGCTATCAATTAATTTTTAGCTTGCATGGAATTATACTTTTTATTGGAATAGTTTTGGTATTAGGTTATGTAGAAGAAGGTTTGTGGGATGCAATGGTTTGGAACGAAAACAAAGGTTTTTTCAGCGTTTTTTACCAGTTTGGTAAATACGATTTTTCAGTTCATTTAACTTGGTTAATACCTTTGCTTTCATTACCTCAAATAGTCCATTATGTTTTAGATGGATTTATTTGGAAAATAAAAAAGGATAACTTTGCATGGAGCAAAATCATCCTTGAAAAGTAGATTTACAAATTATTACAAAAATTCATTAGCTAAGTTAGCAAGCTCGCTTCGTTCGCCTTTTTCTAGGGTGATATGTGCGTACATGCTATTATCTTTTATTCTATCCATTAAGTACGAAAGTCCGTTTGATTGTGAATCTAAATAAGGTGTATCTATTTGATGAATATCGCCAGTAAAAATAATTTTTGTGCCCTCTCCTGCCCTAGTTATAATGGTTCTAACCTCAAGTGGTGTAAGGTTTTGAGCTTCATCAATTATAAAAATAATATTCGATAAACTCCTACCGCGTATATAAGCCAATGGCGAAATAACAATCTTTTCATTATTGACCATTTCGGTTAATTTCTGATATTCCTTATCAGTTTCTTTCCATTGGTTTTGAATCATTTTTAAATTATCCCAAAGTGGTTCCATATATGGATTTATCTTTGATTTGATGTCTCCTGGTAAATAACCAATATCGCGGTTACCAAGCGGAATAATTGGTCTCGCTAAATATATTTGTCTATAATCAGAACGTTGGTGTAAAGCACCTGCCAATGCCAATAAAGTTTTACCTGTTCCAGCCATTCCTTGTATGGTAACTAAACTTACTTTAGGATTTAATATAGCATTTAACGCAAAGGCTTGTTCTGCATTTCTTGGCTTAATTCCATGTCCGTTTTGCTTATCTACCCTAACCAAATTTTCCGTTTCTGCCTCGTAATAACACAACACCGAACTGCGTTCATTTTTTAAAATGAAATAATGATTTGCCCTTGGTTTCTTTTTCATTACAAACTCATAATTGATTAACCCTTTGGCATATATTTCATCAATAATAGTTGATTTAACTTTTTCAATAATAGAGTTGCCTGAATACAATCCTTCTAAGTTTTTTATCTTACCAGTTTCGTAATCCTCGGCTATTAGATTAAGCGATTTTGCCTTTAAACGGAGGTTAACATCTTTAGTAATCAATACCACTTTACAATCAGGATTTTCTTCCTTCATTACAATGGCGGCATTGATAATTTTATGATCAGCTTTGCGCTCACCAAATACAATTTGCGCATCAATACTTTTAGGTTTTTCGTTCATTATTACCTTAAAGTTTCCGCGCTTAGGACCATTAATTGGCATCCAATTTTGAATGGTATATTGACCAGAAAGTTTATCTAAATACCTTATAAACTCGCGTGCTTCAAAGTTAATGGTGTCATTTCCTTTTTTAAAATTATCCAATTCTTCAAGTACCGTAATTGGTATGGCCACATTATGTTCTTGGAAATTTTTTATAGCATTATGGTCAAATAAAATAACCGATGTATCTAATACAAAAATTTTCTTTTGAGGCTCAGTTTTATTGACTGAAATAGCTTTTTTAGCACTTACTTTTTTTAAGGGAGTTTTTTTAGCTGCAACTTTTTTAACAGCTTTTTTTGCAATCGTTTTCTTAGCCATAATCATATTTCAGTTAAAGTGTGTTTATCAAAAATGTAGTTATATCAATTAAATTTGGCAATAAACTTTTAAACACTTGTTAATTGTATAAATTTGAACATTGAACAAGCTAATAGTTTACAATTACTTAATACTATTAACGTAAATGTTTACTTTTAAGTTTAGTTCGTTTTTATAAATAAATGAGATTACAATTAGATTACAATCCAAAACCGCTTTTAGAGCCTATAAACATTAGCAATAACATACTTAGTATTGGTTCGTGCTTTGCCGAAAATATTGCTCAAAAACTACATCAATTTCAGTTCAACATATTGGTAAATCCAAATGGAATAGTGTTTAACCCTAGCTCTATTTTTATGCAGTTAACTAGTTATTTAGCTAACAATAATTTAACAACAAGTCAGTTGGTTCAATTTGATGGATTATGGCACAGCATGCAGCACCATGGAAGTTTTTCAGGTGCTAACCAACAGCAAGTTTTAGAAAATATAAATAATTCTATTAGCAATGCTCACCAAGCTTTATTAAAGGCTGATTACTTGCTTATTACCTTTGGTTCAGCTTGGGTTTATAAATATGAACCTACCAACGAAATAGTAGCTAATAACCATAAAATGGATGGAAAATTATTTAATAAGATACTTTTAAACACTCATTACTTAAATGCGGAATTTGAGAATTTTTATACCAAACTAAAGGCAGTAAATCCAAATATAAAAGTACTTTTTTCTGTCAGTCCTGTGCGATATGTGCGCGATGGCTTGTATGAAAACAATGTAAGTAAAGCTGTTTTGCATCAATTAGTATATAACATTGTCAATCAACACAATACTGATTGTTTCTATTTTCCTGCATACGAGATAGTGATGGATGAATTACGCGATTACCGATTTTACAAAGCCGATTTGGTGCATCCTAACGAATTAGCCATTGAATATGTTTGGCAAAAATTTGTAAATAGTTGTTTAACAGAACCAAGCAAACAATTTATTACCGACTTTGAAAAATACATCTTATTAACCAATCATAAACCTTTGCATAACGACAGTTTAAGTTATAAAAAATTTGAAGAACAAATACTTAATTTGCGCCAGAGTTTAATGGAAAAATATCCATTTTTAAAATTAGAAAAACATGCTTAAAGATATAATAGAACCAGAATTTGATGGAGTTGGTGTAGCCGCTGTTTATGAACTAAACGAGGAAGGAGCACATGTATGGAATGTGTATTTAATTAACTTCAACAATGCTTTGATAAGTGGCGTATTAGTGAGTAGTAAAGGCTATGGAATCATTGATGGCGAAGAAGTTAAAACAAGTGCTTTGCGTCATTTTTTAAACGAAATAGATGCTTTAGATTATGGCAAAATAGAGCCTATTCATGAAGATGTGTTTGTGTTAAATAACGAGTATTGGGTAAGCTTTTATTTAGATGGAAAAATATACGACCGTAAGTTTATTTTTGTAGAGAATACCATTCAAAAAAGCCGATTAAAACATATCAACATCATTGATAAAAATGGAATTTTGATTATGTAAATGAAGTGCGAAGTGCGGAGTGACAAAAGTGCGAAGTAATAAAAGTTCGAAGTGTTAAAGTGTTGGAGTTTAAAGTGTAAGGTGTTTAAGTAAAAAGTAAATTTAGAATTACTAAAATCTATGAAATCTGTGGCTAATACTTCAAACTATCAAATAAAGCATCCAACTTTTGTTTGGCAATAATTTTTTGACCTTGTTCGCCTTCGGCAATAATTCTATCGCCTATTTGGGCTTTATAAGTGCAAATAATTTCGTTTTTATGAATGCTTTTAACTGTAGCAGTAAAAAGTACCGTTGAACCAACTAATGCAGGACTTTTATGGTTAATGGTTAAAAAAGTTCCAATGCCTTCTTCGTGAGCTTCCTTCATTTCTAATACAAATAGCCTACAAGCCCATTCTGCATCGCGCCCCAAAGCAAAAGTAGCATACACTGGATGCACGTTTCCACTTTCAAACGAAGCGCAATCTTCATTTAACACCAATTTGGTAAATGTTTTGGTACTTCCTACCTCAAATAAATTAGCTATCATTCTGTTTTTATTGTATCGTCTAAATACACCACAATATTATTTTTCTTAGCCAAATAAGCACTTTGTTTTTTGTAATGCTCATTCGCAGCATCAAGGGCAACATTAAGCTCATAACCAAGCAATAATATAAAGGTATTGATATAAATGAGCATCATTATAACTATTAAAACTCCTATAGAACCATACACTTTGTTATAAGCGTTAAAATGATTTACATAAAACGAAAAACCTGTGGTGGTAATTAAAATAATGGCACAACTAAACAATGCCCCAGCTGAAAAAAATTTCCATTTCCTTACCTTGGCTGGAGCATAATAAAATATAGCCGAAACTATACTTAAACAAATGGCAGCAGCAACCAAATAATTTAACGATTGTAAACCAAACTTAGCTACCGAATGAGCTATAATATCTTTTTTATCGAGCCATTTTATACCAAAACTTGCACCTGTAATTAATGTAACTGATACAAAAATAGTTACAGCTACAAATATGGCTAAACCAATTGCTACCATGCGTTGTTTCCAAAATGGTCTGGTTTCAGTAGTATTGCTATATTTATTTAACGAATTCATAAGCGAATGAAATCCGTTGGTTGAGAAGTAGATAGCCGATAAAAAACCAAAAGATAATAAATCACCACGTTGGTGTTTTAAAATATCTTCTAAAGTATCTTTTATTGTTTCGTAAGCACTTTTGGGAATTAAGGTAGATATAAAAAATAAAATCTTGTCATGATCTTGTTTTACAGGTAAATATGCGATTACTGTAAAAAAGAAAATTACCGTTGGAAACAATGCTAAAAAGAAAGTAAACGAAAGCGCTGAACTGCGCATTTGTATGTCTTTTTTAGAAACAGAACGTACAAAAAATTCTAAAACAGCATATAATGAAATATTTTTGTTACCTGGAAACGAAGTGTTTTGAGTAACTTTATAAAGCCATTTAACAGGTTTTGATTGAATTATTTTGTTCCTTTTCATTTTGGACAAATATAATAAACTGAAAAAAATAAAATAGGAATTTAAAACAGTAGTGTAAGTGACTGATTGTAATATTTTGAATTCAACATTCATTATATTTATTTTTCAATCTTTTTAGTTTTCTAAATTTTATAATTTCAAAAATCAAAAATATCGGTGATAATTTGTGGAAAAACAGCCATTATTTAAAACCCAAAACAATAGGAAAACAAGCCGTTTTGATATATATTTACAAACTATTTAAACTAAAATATTTTAAATAAATTTGATGGAAGATAAAAGTAATTATTCAGCCGATAATATTCAGGTATTAGAAGGTTTAGAAGCAGTGCGAAAGCGTCCTGCAATGTACATAGGCGATGTTGGGGTGCGTGGATTACACCATTTGGTTTACGAGGTAGTTGATAACTCAATTGATGAAGCTTTGGCTGGCTATTGTAAAAATATTACAGTTACTATCAATCCTGGCGAATCAATAACAGTTGAAGATGATGGACGTGGTATTCCTACCGGAATGCATGCCAAAGAAGGTAAATCGGCATTAGAAGTAGTAATGACGGTATTACACGCTGGTGGTAAATTTGATAAAGATACTTATAAAGTTTCAGGCGGTTTGCATGGTGTGGGTGTTAGTTGTGTTAACGCACTTTCTACCTTAATGAGAACCCAAGTTCACAGAGAAGGTAAAATTTGGCAACAAGAATACTCGTGTGGTAAACCATTATACGATGTAAAAATTGTTGGCGAAAGCGATAAAACAGGAACTATTCAATACTTTGAACCTGATGGAAGCATTTTTACTACATTAGAATATAAATACGATACCATTGCTGCCCGTTTACGCGAATTATCGTTTTTAAATAAAGGTATTACTATCCATTTAAAAGATTTACGTCCTGATGAAGAAGGTAAATTTAAAGAAGAAACTTTCCATAGTGAAGGCGGTTTACGCGAGTTTGCTTTGTATTTAGATGGAACAAGAGAAAAAATTATTCCTGAACCAATTTATGTAGAAGGTGAAAAAAATGGTGTTCCAGTTGAAGTTGCTATGACTTATAATACTGGTTATACTGAAAATTTACACTCGTATGTAAATAATATCAATACCATTGAAGGAGGAACTCACGTAGCAGGTTTCAGACGTGCTTTAACACGTACTTTAAAAGCTTATGCCGATAAAGAAGGTTTGTTAAAAAATGTAAAAATCGAAATTTCGGGTGATGACTTTAGAGAAGGATTAACAGGGGTAATTTCTGTTAAGGTTCAAGAGCCTCAATTTGAAGGTCAAACCAAAACAAAATTAGGTAATAGCGATGTTACAGGCGCAGTTGACCAATGCGTAGGCGAAATGCTAACCAACTATTTGGAAGAAAATCCAAAAGAGGCTAAAATGATTGTTCAAAAAGTGATTTTAGCTGCAACCGCTCGTGCTGCTGCTAAAAAAGCCCGCGAAATGGTGCAACGTAAAGGTGCTATGAGCGGAAGCGGATTGCCAGGAAAATTAGCCGATTGTCAAGAAACCGATCCAGCACAATGCGAAATATACTTAGTGGAGGGTGATTCGGCAGGAGGAACTGCAAAACAAGGTAGAAACCGTGTTTTCCAAGCTATATTACCTTTACGTGGTAAAATTTTGAACGTAGAAAAAGCCATGGAGCATAAAATCTACGAAAATGAAGAGATAAAAAATATGTTTACAGGTTTAGGTGTTACCATTGGTACTGCCGATGATGCCAAAGCTTTAAACTTAGAAAAATTACGTTACCACAAAATCATTATCATGACCGATGCGGATGTGGATGGTAGTCATATTCGTACCTTAATTTTAACCTTATTCTTCCGTTACATGAAAGAATTGTTGGAGTTTGGTTATGTATATATTGCTCAACCACCTTTGTATTTAGTAAAAAAAGGTAAGGATGAAGAGTATTGCTGGACCGAAGCACAACGTAATGAAGCTGTGTTAAGAATAGCCAAAGGAAGCAATCCAGAAACAGTTGGTATTCAACGCTATAAAGGTTTAGGAGAAATGAATGCTGAACAATTGTGGAGCACTACTATGAACCCTGATACTAGAACTTTAAAGCGTGTAAACTTAGAAAGTGCTGCTGAAGCTGATAGAATTTTTAGTATGTTAATGGGCGATGAAGTTCCACCACGTAGAGAATTTATTGAGGCTAATGCTAAATATGCAAAAATTGATGCTTAATTAAATTAAGACTATAAAATAAAAAGAGGTTGTCTTTTGAAGACAACCTCTTTTTTTATGGCATCAAGCTTTAAATTTTAATTGATATTCGATGTAGTTCATTCTACTACTAAAAACAATTGCCTAAAATGGCTGCAATTTTTTCAAGATATAATTTATCTATTTCATCAAAATGGGCTAGATGCTCACTATCCACATCCAATACGGCAACTACTTGATTATTTTTAAAAATTGGAACCACTATTTCTGATTTACTGGCACTGCTGCAAGCTATGTGACCAGGAAATTCATCTACATTAGGAACAATAATGGTTTCGGCATTTAGCCAACTAGTACCACAAACACCTTTACCAAGTAAAATACTAGTACAAGCTACTGGCCCTTGAAACGGACCTAAGATAAGTTTTTGGTTTTTAAACAAATAAAAACCAACCCACCAAAAGTTAAAAACCTCTTTTAAAGCGGCTGAACAATTGGCTAGGTTGGCTATCAAATCATCGGAAGGTAATAGCAAGTGAGAAAGTTGAGGAACTAATTGCTCATACTTTTCAGTTTTACTACTGTTTTCCGATATAAATATTGTTTCTGACAAATTATTTTTTAGTAGTGTCAGCAGGAGCTGCTGCAGTTTCTGCACCAGCAACTTTATTGGTTTCTTCGCTTGGTCTTACACCATCATTTCCACGGTTAGTTGAATAATCTTTTTTATCACCTTTGTACAATTCATTTGTCTCAAGGGTTTTAGCTGCTTCTTCTTGTCCGTAATGGCAAGCTGTTAAGCTTAAACTTGCTACTAAAGCTAAAGCAATAGTTAATTTCTTCATGGTAGTTTTTTTTAATATTTGGTGCGAATATAAAAGCATTTACAAATATTTTAAATAAATTTATTATGAGATTTTATAACTTTAAACAATTATTTGTGCAATACCATTTTACAAAGCTTATTAAAGGTAATTTTAGTACAATGTTAGTGGTTTTAAAATAAAACTTGACTTTTTTTGATATAAGGTTACTTTTGCAGTCCCAAAATTTTAGTTTATTTAGCCTTAAAACTGCATAAACAAAACTAAAACAACGGATTAACTTCTATTACATAATGAAATTATCACAATTTAAGTTCAACATTACTGAATCAATGATTGCAAAACATCCTGCAGAAAACAGAGATGATGCAAAAATGATGGTGTTAGACAGAAAAAAACAAAAAATTGAACACAAAACTTTCAAAGACATTTTAAAATATTTTGGCGATGGCGATACATTTATCGTTAACAATACCAAAGTTTTCCCTGCTCGTTTGTATGGAAGTAAAGAAAAAACTGGTGCTCAAATTGAGGTTTTTTTATTGCGCGAACTTAATAAAGAATCTAAGTTATGGGATGTATTAGTTGATCCTGCTCGTAAAATACGCGTTGGAAACAAATTATATTTTGGTAATGACGATTTAGTGGCCGAAGTAGTTGATAATACAACTTCTCGTGGCCGTACCATCCGTTTTTTACATGATGGTAGCGATGAAGAACTTTGGAAACTAATTGAAAAATTAGGTGAAATGCCAATTCCAAAATACTTAAACCGCCCAGTTGAAAAATTAGATAAAGAAAGATTCAATACCATTTTTGCTAAAAATATTGGTGCTGTTATTCCTCCAACTGCTGGTTTACACTTTACCCGCGAGTTAATGATGCGTTTAGAAATTAAAGGTGCTCAATTTGCCGAAGTTACTTTACACAATGGTTTAGGTGCATTTAGAGCTGTAGAGGTTGAGGATTTAACCAAACATAAAATGGATTCGGAGTACTTTAGCATTGGTGCCGAAACTGCCGGAATTGTTAACAAAGCTTTAGATAATAAAAAGAAAGTTATTGCTGTAGGAAACTCAGTAATGCGTGCCATTGAATCATCGGTTTCATCAAAAAACAGATTAAACCCTGAAACTAACTGGACTGATAAATTTTTATTCCCATATCACGATTTTAGAATTGCTAATTGTTTAATTACCAATTTCCATCCACCTGAAAGTACTTTGATGATGGCTACTGCAGCCTTTGCTGATTTCGACTTTTTAATGGAAGCTTATAACGAAGCTATTAAACATAAATACAAGTTTTTAGCTTATGGCGATGCCATGCTAATTATTTAATTATCAATATTTTAATAAAAATAAAAAGGGGAATTTACTTAAAGTGAATTCCTCTTTTTTTTATGCTATAAATAAATTTTGTGTGGTTATTTTAAATTAACCCTTCGGGCAATTTTAAATAAATGGTTTGGTTTTCGTGGTCTATTTCATCAATAAAATCATCTACTGCCGGAATTAACACTTCGGTATACTGATAAGTAGTTTGAAACAAAATTTGACCTGGCATTTCTACCATTTCTTCTAACTGACCAATGATTCCTTTTTCTAAATCAATTAAAGTATAACCAATTATGCTTTCATCAATTTGTTTTTTACTTTTTACTGCTTTGGTAGAATAGTAGTAAATTTTTCTACCTACAAAATCTTGTACTGACTCAATAGTATTGTAATCGCGAATTTTAACTAGATACTCATTAGGAAGCAATTCTCTACATTGTTCCATAAAAAAAGGAACAGGCTTTTGATTGAAATCAATCATAACCCATTCCTTTTGTTTTAATTTCTGATTAGCTTCTAATCTTAATTCGCCTGATGTACCATGCGTTTTAGCAACAGTACCAATTACTATGAAGTCTTTTAATTGTAACGACTTCATATGTAAAATTACTCAGCTGAATCTGTAGCTTCTTCAATAGTAGCTGGCTCTTCAGCAGCAACTTCGGTAGCTTCGTTAGCAGCAGCATTTGCAGCAGCCTCTAAAGCAGCTTGTTTTTCAGCTATTTTAGCAGCACGAGCAGCATTAGCTTTAGCTTCAGCAGCTAAACGAGCTGTTAAAGTTTCAGATAATTTTGATGATTCTTTTGAAACGTGAGCAGCAACTTTAGCGTTTTTCTCTTCTAACCATTTTGCTAATTTAGCATCAGCTTGGTCTTGAGTTAAAGCACCTTTGCGAACTCCAGCGTTTAAATGACGTTGTAATAAAACACCTTTGTAAGAAAGGATTGCACGAACTGTATCAGTTGGTTGCGCACCGTTCTCAAGCCATTTAACAGCTCTTTCGTTGTTTAATTCAATGGTTGCAGGAACGGTTTGTGGTTTATATGAACCAATTAGTTCAATAAACTTACCATCTCTGGGTGCACGAGCATCAGCCACAACTATGTGGTAATAAGGTGCTTGTTTGCGTCCATGACGCTGTAATCTGATTTTTACTGACATTTTTTTAAATTAATTAAATTTATGTGGTTACCATTTAAAATTAAACGGGCTGCAAATATCTTGATTTTTAGATAGAAACCAAATCTATTTGCAATATTTTTTAGGCATTGGTTAATACTTTTTCTAAAATGCGGGCAGCTACTTCTTCCATTGGGTTTTCTCTGTCTAACAATGGATTGATTTCGGTTATTTCAAAAGCTACTGTTTTAGGATGATTAATTAAGGCTTTTAGTAAATAAACTGCTTCATTTTCGCTCAAGCCATTAGGAACTGGTGTACCTGTTCCAATTGAAATATTAGGATCTAAACTATCCACATCAAACGAAACATAAATTAAATCGCAATCGTTTAACTGTGCTAATGTTTTGTTTAAAATGGCTTCAATACCTACTTCAGTGCGGGTTTGTGGTGTAAAGAAGGTAATATTTTTATTGTGTAATAAAATTTCTTCGTCTTCTTCAAAATCGCGTAAGTCAATAAAAACCAAATCGCTAGGCAATACTTTGGGTGCAATTTTTTTGCTACCTAAATGTACTAAATTTTGCCAAAGTTTAATGGATTCTTCGTCCACTTCATTTGCATCTTCTACCAAATCGTTAACAGCTAAAGCAGCTGCCAATGGCATTCCATGCATATTACCGCTTGGAGTTGAATACGGACTATGCAAGTCGGCATGTGCATCAATCCAAACAATTCCTATACGCTTATCGCTATAAAAGTTTTTAATGGCCGAAATTCCAGCACAACCATTACTGTGATCGCCACTGATAATAAATGGAAATAAGTTTTTGGTTAATACTTTCTCAATTGCATCTACTGCCAATTGCTGAACTTCGTAAATTGATTCAATATTTTTATTGAATGGATGTTCCGTATTTTCTTCTAAATCATCAGCTACAATACGAATATTATCGGCATGAGACAGTGGTGGAACATTATTTTTTTTGATTAAGTTAATCAGTGCCTGAGGACCAAGCTTGGCTCCTTTTTTCCCTGCACCGAAATCAGATTCAATGGTTATTATTTCTACACTTCGCACAAAGTTTTTTGGATGGTGAACGCTTGCGAAAGTATGCTTACAAGCTTATATAGCCAAATTTATTATTTAAAAACCTATTTGAGCCTTTGATAACTAACTAATTACAGTACTTTAGCTATCTAAAATACAATATATTGATTATCAAATAATTGCATATAAACAACTAATAACAAGCTACTTATCTAAACTATCTTCAATTTTACGTAATTTGGTTTCGCATAACTTAACCAAAGCTTTGGCTTCCACTAGTTTTTGTGAAAGTGTTTCTAAATCTATTTCATTGTTTTCCATTTGCGCTACCATTTCCTCTAATTTTTGTTGCGCTTGGCTGTATGTAATTTCTTTATTCATTTTTGATTTGGTGATTTTATTGTTGGATGGTTGAATTGCTTATTATCTATTCCCAATAACAATTGCTTATTAATTAATTGATTTAGAATTTATTTTTTCGAATTTATCTTAACTATTCTACGCTTGAAATTACACTCACTATTTTAGTGTCTTTAATAAAAGTTTCTACCTCATCGCCTGCCTTTAGCTGATTGGCATTGCTCACAATTTTATTATTTAATTTTACCAAAGCATAACCTTTTTTCAACACATTTTCGGGGTCTAAACTTTGCAATAAACGTTTTAAATTAACCAAGTTTTGTTTGGCTCTATCTATTTTTAAGGCAATGGTTTGTTCTATTTGGTTAAACTGATACAACAAATTATTTTCAAACATAAAATTATGGTCAACTATGTGGGCCGCAACTTTGGTGGGTGTTTTTAATTGACGCGCCATTAAATCAACTATGGAAGTATTTCTATCATGGCCAATGCCTGTAAAAACTGGAATATGATAAAAAGCCACCAACTTGGCTAATTCGTATTGTTCAAAGGGTTTAAAATCGGTTTCACTCCCTCCTCCCCTCACCATAGCCACACAATCATATTGAATATTGCTTGCAAATATTTGCTCAAACTGTTTGATGATATTTTCATGCGCATTATCGCCTTGAATTTGGCATAAATACTCATCTACTTGAAAAGCATAACCATAATTGTTATTCAATAATTCGTTTTTAAAATCGCGCTGACCATCGCTGTTTTGGGCAGTAATTAACGCAATTTTCTGGATAACAATGGGCAATTTTAAACGTTTATTGGGTGTAAAATATTGCTCTTCGTCTTTTATAATTTGGCCGTTGCTTTCATCCACCAAACGTTTTAAAGTGGCTTGTTTTTGCAGTTCAATTTGGCCTAAAGCAAAGCTGTTATCAATTTCCAACACATCAAAACTTAAACCATATTTGATGCTATATTTAACTTTAACCTTACACACTATTTGCAATCCGTTGGTAAAAGGCTGTTGGGTTAAACGTTCAAATTGTTCAATAAACACATAACCCTGACTCCAAGCAGTGGCTTTCATTTCGGCTATAATTTGCTCGTCTTTTTTTTCAATTAATTTCAAAAAACACCAACGTTTAGATTCATACTTTTTCACATCAGTAATTTCGGCTTTTATCCAAAAAGTTTGGTAACCAAACTGACTCTGTAAAGTTTCGTCTATTTTATAAAGTAATTGAGAAAGGTTTATGGCTTGCATTTATTATTTGGAGATTTAGTGATTTTTGATTTGTTGATTCCTAGTAACGTAAGGCTTGATTGATTTAAAGATTTCAAAGTTAAAAGATTTGTTGGATTGTGGAAATGGATTTTGGTTTATAGACAATGGACCATGGATGACGCTTCCGAACCATTTTATGCTGAATTACTACTGAATAATGTTCGTGAGGTGTCATGCTGGAAGCATCTTCTTGGCTATAAATGATTACTTGCCATTAGCTAATTTGGTTGCCAAACAAAGGAGATGCGCGGCATGACGGATTTTGTTTTTATTAGTTATCATTAATTGTAAACAAGGAAGTTGCTTGCAGCATAACTTGGTATTTTATTATTAAGCAGAAATAAATTACAGATACTGTACATCCTCATTTCACAACTCACATCTCAATTCCGCTCACGCCTTGCGTGATTGTCATTCCGCACTCCGAATTGATTCAACATTCACGTTTCGACTTCGCTCAACGACCGTGCTTCGACAAGCTCAGCAACCATTATACTTCCCTATCCACCATTGGCAAACGTTTTAGTTCACTTACTTCTATGCTCATAAAATCGTATTCGTTTACCACTTTACCAGTAATTAAGTAACAACCCGGACCAGTAAATGGAAACTGTTTGGCACTTGGCGGAAAATGAACCGTGTCAATCCAATTGCCTTCTAAATCGGTAAACGTACCAAAGTACATTTTATCGCCATTGCTAGTATATGTTTTTTTTGTGTTTACCCAATAGCCAACTATGCTAATGGTTTTGTTTATGTATTGGGTCATTTCGTTAGCTGTAAAATTATTTGGCAATGCATGTTTTAACAAACCAAATGGCGATGATAACGAAAAACCAAACAAGGCCATTTCATCAAAAGCTTCATCGGTTACTGAATGGTTAAAAGCAGGTAATTCCCACTTAGGTAAGTTCACTTTAAACAGCTCTTGTTTATTCGTTTTTTTGATATGAGGCGATATAATACTGTGTATTTCCCAAAGCAATTCGGTTTTATTGCGTCCAGTAAAATTAAATGTTCCTGCCTTTACCAAAAGCCGCATTTGTTCTAACGATAAAGGCACTCGGGCTATAAAATCGTGCATGTTTTTATAGTTACCATTTTGCAATCGTTCTTGCAAAATAGCTTGTAAAGTATGTTCGGTTAACTCGGCAATCATTCTTAAACCTAAATAAATGGTATTGCCTTCAATGGTACACATAGCCTCACTATGATTGATGCAAGGCAAATGAATATTTGCACCATGCATTCGGGCTTCGTGCAGGTATAATTCTTTGCGATAAAACCCGCCACCATTATTAAGTGTAGCCACCATGTATTCAAGCGGATAATAGGCTTTTAAAAACAATGCCTGATAACTTTCAACCGCGTAACTAGCCGAATGCCCTTTGGAGAAAGCAAAATTGGCAAAACTTTCTATTTGGTTCCAAATATCAGTTATGGTATGTAATTGATGACCCTTTTTTAAACAATTAGCAAAAAAGTTTTGCTTTACCATTTCAAACTCATTACGTTTTTTAAATTTCCAACTCATGCCTTTGCGCAAGTAGTCAGCTTCGGCTAAAGTTAGGTCGGCAAATAAATGTGCTACTTTTATCACGTCTTCTTGATACACCATTACGCCATAAGTTTCTTCTAAAATATCGTATAATTCAGGCAAAGTTGCGCGTGCTTTTTCGCGCAATTCTGGATGACGGTATCGTAAAATATATTCGCGCATCATACCACTTTTGGCCACACCTGGCCTAATGATAGAACTTGCAGCTACCAAGCGCAGATAATCATCAGCTTGTAATTTGGCAAGCAACATGCGCATGGCTGGCGACTCTACATAAAAACACCCGATGGTATTGCCTTTACGTAGCAATGCTTTTATGTTTTCATCTGTTTTAAAAGCAGCCACATTATGCACATCTATATCAATGCCTTTATTTTGCTTTACGATGTCAATGGTATCTTTAATTTTACCCAATCCACGCTGGCTTAAAATATCAAATTTATACAAGCCAATATCTTCGGCTTCTAACATGCTAAACTGAGTAGTGGCATAACCTTTAGGTGGTAAACTAGTAGCAGTATAACAAGTAATTGGTTTTTCAGAAATAATAATTCCGCTAGCATGAATGCTTAAATGGCTAGGAAAACCTTTTATTAGATGGCTATACCGAATTACCAAACGGCTTATTTCATCTAAACTATTGATGTCGGTGGTACGCTGTAATTTATCAATATCGTTAGGCGGTAAGCCAAATACTTTTCCTAACTCACGTGTAACGGCATCGTGCTGAAAAGTATTGTAAGCGCCCAATAAAGCTGTGCGTTCAGTGCCAAATCTTTTAAAAATATAAGCCGTTATATCGTCTCTATCTGTCCATGAAAAATCCATGTCAAAATCGGGCGCATTGCTTCTATGCAAATTGATAAATCGTTCAAAATATAAGTCTAATTCTATTGGATCTACATCGGTAATGCGAAGTAAATAAGCTACAATGCTATTAGCTCCACTACCTCGGCCTACGTAATAATAATTTTTATGCCTAGCGTAATTAACTATATCCCAGTTAATTAGAAAGTATGAAGCGAAACTAAGCCCACCAATCACATCTAACTCATTTTCAACACGTTGTAACACTTGCACAGAAGGATTTGAATAACGATATGACAAACCTTCCATACACAAACTGCGTAATAAACTGATATCGGTGGCAATACTATCGGTGTAATGTGCTAAATTTTTATTGGTTAATTTTCCGTAATCAAAATGTATTTGGCAGCTATTTAAAATATGTTCGGTATTGGCTATTATATGCGGATAAGATGCATAAGCAGCATACATTTCGACTTTACTCAGCATCATTTCAGTTCCCTTTGCTTGCTGAGTTATGGGTAATTTACTTAATAAATTATTGGTATCAATAGCACGTAATAACCTATGCGCATTAAACGCTTGTTTATTGGCAAACGAAACCGTTTGTAATGCCACTAATTTGTTTGTTTTTTGTTTAATAGCTAAAAAATTTAAGTTACTTAACTCTTTTATACTAATGCCTACAAACTCGTTATTTCGCAGCGGCCAACCTTTATAATTACTTAATGGATATACCACAAAAGCATGGTTAAATTCAGGTGCTATTTCGTTAAAATGCATATTGCTATGCAAATGCAATGAAAGGTGTTCGTTCAGTTCTTTAAAACCTTCGTTATTATTGGCAATGCCAATGTATTGTTGTTGCGCATTATTTCTAAAATCAATGCCAACAATTGGTTTTAAACCGTAGTTTGGTGCTAGTCTTATTACATCCAAACAAGCAGAAGTATTGTTAATATCAGAAAGTACAAACGTATCGTATCCGTTTTGTTGCACTTGTTGCAATAAGGTTTCAATGGCAAATGTACCATAGCAAAAACTATAATAGGTATGGCAGTTTAGTAGCATTTTTTTTAATCAATAGTTTTAAATAATTTTCAAAAGTTCCGATGTTTTATATTCATAAGTTCGCCCCTACAGGGCTTAACCTTGTGTTTAATTATTTCTACCATAAGTAAATCCCTACAGGATTATTATTTGGATACATTTCTCAATAATTAATTATTATAAATAGCCTCGTAGATGCGATCTTATGGTAGCAACAAATCAAATAATTTAATAAAGTTCCGTAGGAACGACCCTATGGTAGCAACGGTCCCGATTACTATCGGGATTAACCCGTTGAAAAAAGATGCTAACCCAACCCGAACATTATATTTATTCATATTACCATCAGTTTCACTGGTGGCTATCCATATTAAACCTATTTATTTTTATTATCAACATTCAATTTTTTACCACTAAACGAGTTAAAATCATGACTTTTAAAATCCATGCCAGCAGCTCTGTTTACAGCATCTTTTCCATAACGTTTGCGTATTTTATCCATAGCTTGGTACAACTGAATTTGCTGCAATGTTTGTTCAAACAAATTATACTGATGTCCGCCCTGTACCAAATGACTAAACCTAATTCCAATTAAGCGAATGAGCATACGTTTTTGATATAATTTTTCAAACAAATCGTTTACTTTTTCAATTAAAATATGATCTAAGGAAGTATAAGGAATGCGGGCTTGCATGGTATAAGTATTAAAATCGGAATACCTAATTTTTACAGTTACACAAGCTGTTAATTTTTGTTCGCTGCGCAATTGAAACGCCAATTTTTCGGTCATGCCAATTAGCAAGCCTTTTAAAGCTTTTACATCAATGGTATCTTTATCAAAAGTTTGTTCGGTAGATATAGATTTACGTTCGGTATAAGGCACCACCAACGAGTTATCA
This sequence comes from uncultured Bifidobacterium sp., assembly GCA_964529175.1. Classification (GTDB taxonomy): domain Bacteria; phylum Bacteroidota; class Bacteroidia; order UKL13-3; family UKL13-3; genus JAAFJM01. The sequence continues at coordinate 108,085 of CAZGVO010000009.1, read as the reverse complement.
ATGCCATTGGCTTTTTTCCAAATTACACCTCCATTTTCGCCTAACACTTGTTGTAACAAAACCATGGGCATTTGCTGCAAAGTATTAATATACATAATGCCCATATCGCGCAATACTTGGTACGTTTTATCGCCCACCATGGGTGTTTTTTTAACAGATAAAGGTGCTAAAAAAGTTTTTTCAGTTCCTAAAGGAATTTCTTTTTGTCCGTTTGGTTTGGCCTCGCCCGTGCCCACCTTCGATACAGTTTTATTACCCGAAAGGGCAAACGAAATAGGCAAATTGGTTTCTTTGGTAATTTTTTGCCTAAGCTCGGTAGCTAATTTATAACAACCAAAAAATTTGTCCATGCCCGTTAAATCAATATAAAATTCATCGATAGATGATTTTTCGTATAAAGGCACATCTCCTGCTATAATTTCGGTTACCATGTTTGAATAATAGCTGTATTGGCTACTATCGCCTCGCACCAAAATAGCATCAGGACAAAGCTGCCTAGCTTGTTTCATGGGCATAGCCGAATGAATGCCAAAGGTACGAGCTTCGTAACTACAAGCAGCCACCACACCCCTATCGCTGGCACCACCAACAAGTACAGGTTTGCCATACAAAGCAGGGTTGTTCAATCTTTCAACCGAAACAAAAAAAGAATCCAAATCAATATGTACTATTTGCCTTTCCATTTTGCCTAATTATTGTGATTGTTTGATTACAAAAGATTGTTCAGCTAACTTATTTTGTCATTGTAAAAGTGGAGATTGACCTATTTAAAGGGTGTAATCAAATTAAATAATTAACTCATCTCCACTTAGTACTACAATGAAAAAATGTTTGTTGAAAACAGTATGCAATATTACCAATAATTTTAGTATTATTGTGCTAAATATTTTAGCATGAGTAAAATTTCTAGTAACATCAAGCATTTAAGGCAATTAAAAAAATGGTCGCAGGAGCAATTAGCTACAGCCCTAGATAGTACGCGCTCTCGCATAGGTTCATACGAGGAAGAACGTTGCGATCCGCCAGTTGAGACCTTAATTAAGATTTCGAATTTGTTTCATATTTCGATTGATGCATTGGTAAAATGCGATTTGCGAACGGTAGAAACTGAACAACTGATTAAGGTGGGCGAAAACCGAATTTTATTCCCCATTATGGTTGATAAAAATAATAACGATTTGGTGGAAGTAGTAACCGTAAAAGCTTCGGCTGGTTATTTAAATGGTTATTCCGACCCTGAATTTATTGAAAGTTTACCTTTAATGAATTTGCCTTTTAGGGTAATTGGTAAACACCGAGCTTTTCCTATTAAAGGCGATTCGATGCCACCGCTTAAAGATGGTAGTTATGTAATTGGAAAGTTTGTGGAATCAATTAACCACATACGTAATGGAAGTACTTATGTGCTCATTACCCGCGATGAAGGTGTGGTTTATAAACGTGTGTTTAGAACAGATAATAACTTACAACTGGTTTCGGATAATAAAAACTACGAGCCATATACCATTCATGCCTCTACTGTAATTGAAATTTGGGAATTTGTATGTAACCTAAACATGAGCGATACCAAAGAAGAAGAATTGAATTTAGATAGCATCATGGCTATGTTGCGCAGCATGCGGGTAGAAATAGAAAGTTTGAAAAAGAATTAGTTACAACAAACAATCCTGAAAGGATTGAATATGAATAGCCACGCATATAATGCGTGGAAAGAAATGAGCCAAACAAAACAACTCTGAAGGAGTTGAATATTTATGCTGTTATTTAACCCTTTCAGGGTTAGCTTATTTTCCACATTTCATAACCGTGGCTTACTACCCACGGCTATTCAAATTCAACTCTTTTAGAGTTGTTGAACGTACTTTACAGCAATTTCTTTTCATTGTTTATCGTTTTAGGAATTGGTAAATCTGTGCCAATGGCTTTGTTTAATTTTTCAATAAAATAAGCCGAAAGCAAGGGCGATTCTTCTTCAATATTTTGATGAACAAAAAAGTATAACTCTTCTAAACCTTGTTTTTTCCAAGCAACAATGCGTTCTATCCAATCATCCAAACGCTTATAATCTGATTGATGATTAGCACCAACATAGCGCACAAATGCAGTTGGCGTGGTTAAACGCATGTGCATTAAATCGCGCCTACCAGCAGTATCAACCAATACATTGATGATGTTTCTACTTTCTAACAATGCATATAATTCATCGGCTACCGCTTTATCGTTATACCAATTGGTATGTCTAAACTCAACGGCTAACGGAAAATCAACCGGCCAATGATTGATAAATGCCTTGACCCTTTCAAAATCTTTGGGCGCAAAATTTTCAATCATTTGTAAAAAAGGAACACCTAATTTTTGATTTAAATGCGATACATTATGAATGTATTCATCAACCAGTTTTTCAGTGGCATTTAAGCGTTTTAAATGCGAAATATCTTGACCAATTTTAGGAAAAAACTTAAAACCTTCGGGTGTGGCATCTCTCCATTTTTCAAACTGTTCGGCAGGAAACAAACGATAAAAAGTAGCATTTAATTCAATGCTATTAAATTGCGAAGAATAATATCCCAATTCATCTTTGGTTCCGCGAGGATAAAAGTTCTTCAAATCGGCTTTGTTCCATTTAGCACAACCTACATAAGCCTTAAAATTAGCCGCAGGCTTACCTTTTAGTACTTTTTTGTTATTTTTATCGTCAGCAGGAATGCTAAAATCAATGTCTTCAGGATTGGTTACTTGTCCAAATTTCATGGTTATGGTAATTGTTTGGCTGCAAGGTATTAAAAAAGTACAATACAAAATAAAAGCCCTTCAAAAATGAAGAGCTTTTATTTCCAATTATTCCTCCGCTTTATTCTTGCTTTTCATTAGTAAGTTATATGCTCCTTGTGTTACAATTTGTTTGCTATCAAAATCTTTGGCGTTCATTATTTCAATATAACCATTTTCGGTAGCCCCAACAGTAACTGGCATCATTTCAAAATTGTTTTTATCAATAGCCACAAACACATATTGATTGCCTTCAAACCTAACTATCGCATCAACTGGAAGGGTGTTGGCTTTGTTGTTTTTTAGTTCTATTTCTGCATTCATATACATACCTGGCAATAAAGTTCTATCGTAATCTAAAAAGTGGCAATGTACTTCTGTAATCCTGTCTTTTGATACCGAATGACCCACCAAAATAATCTCGCACGGATGTTTTTCATTAGGTTTATTGTTGGTATAAGCCACTAATTTTTGTCCAATTTCTATTTGTGACAAATCTTTTTCAAAAATGGTCAATGCTAAGTGAATATCAGTTGGATTTACCAACTCAAATAATACTTCACTAGGTTGCGTGTATTTACCAATATTTACATTTACCATGGTAACATATCCGTTGATGGGTGAGTAAATATTAATACTTTTTGAAATGGTATTTTCATTTACTGTTTCAGGATTAAGCCCTATTAGTTTTAGCTTTTCTGCCAATGATTTTAAAGTAATTTTTTGCGAAATATACTCCGATTCGGTTTGTTGAAAAACCTTATCGCTACTGGCTTTACTTTGATTTAGTTCTTTTTGTCGGTTATATTCATTTTGAATAAAATGTAGTTTGGCTTTGGCCATTAAATAATCTTGTTGCAATTGGATGTACTGTTGGTCCTCCATTACAGCAATTACCTCGCCTTTGCTCACATGCATGCCTGGCAATAGTTTGGTTGATTTTAAATATCCACCCAAAGGCACACTAACCGATACCATGTTTTGTGGTGGTACATCTATTTTTCCATTAACTTTTAAAACACTTGATATGCTTTTTTGCTCCAATTTCCCCAATACAACATGTGCATTGGTTAGTTGGTCATTGCTTAAAGTTACCAATGCTGGGTTTGCTGTTTCCGCAGTTTTTTCTTCTGTTTTATTATTGCCGCAGGCAATAATAAAAGTTGATACTACAAATAATAAAATGGTTTTTATTACAAGGTTTGATTGGCTTGAGATTGCTTCTGACGCTTTGGCGTCATCGCAATGATGTTTAAATAAATTGATATTAATTTTAGTGGCTAGTGGCCAGAAGCCAGAAGCTAGTTGCTTATTTTTCATTGTTATAAAATGTGTTTTTTGTTAGATAAAATATTTTCGTGAGTCCATGCTACTTGCTTTACAAATGTGTTTTTTCGCTCTGTACAGCTTTGAATATTACAAATGCTACACTGCGTAAATAAGCAGCCATCTATATGAATAAAAAACTCAACTCGGTTATCAAAATGTTTTTTTAGTAAATCGGTTAACGTATCCAAAATATCGTGTGCTTGATTTACATTGATGTAAAATGGAACGGTTAAATGACAGTCAATGTGGTAGTTATTGGCATAATTAATTACTCGCATATTATGTACATCTATCCAATTATTGTTTTTATGTTCGTTCAGTACTTTAACTATATTGTTTATTATTTCCTCGTCAGATTCGTCCATCATTCCTGAAAGTGATTTACGAATAATTTTATAGCCCGTATAAATAATTACAAATGCAAAAATGATAGCTGCTAAACTATCAATCCAAGCATAGCCTGTAAGTAATATTAAACCAATCCCTAGCAACAAACCTAATGTAGAGTAAGTGTCTGATTTTAAATGACTTCCACTAGCTATTAAAATAGGTGAATTTTCTTTCTTACCTTTTTGCACACATAAATAACCAACCAAATAGTTGATTAATGATGTAATGGCAACTAAAATTAAACCACTGTCTAACTGCTTTAATTCATGCGGATTTACAAAGTTATTTGCTGCCTCAAAAATGATAATGATACCGGCAATTGTTATCAATAACCCTTCAAAAGCTGATGAAATAAACTCTACTTTACCATGTCCGTATGGATGTTCCTTATCACGAGGTTTAGATGATAAAATAATGCTGTACAAGCCAATAAAACCTGCAATTACATTTACCGTACTTTCAAGTGCATCGGTTAAAATAGCTACCGATGATGTTAACCACCAAGCCACCATTTTCATTATAAATAATACCACCGATACAGCTACTAAAATCTGCTGCATTTGAATGGTGTTTACTTTATCTTTTTGCATATTATTTATTGGTTAAATATAAAATTTGGATAACACTTTCGTTCAAATTATTCACGCTATTCAAATATTCATTTTTTATTAAAATAGCCTGATTGGTAAGCATTACCCATTCTAAATAATTGATTTCGCCATTAGCAAATTGTTTGTTGGCCGTTTCAATAATTAGTTGTGCATTACTAAGTGTTTTGCTTTCAAATAAATTAATGGTATTGCTATTTAATTGATACATAGCCTTGGCCCTACTCCATTCGTTATTCAATAAATTGGTTTCGTTTTGAAGCCTATTTTCACTCATTAAAATATTCAATTTTGATGCACCAATATGTGCTTTATTAGCTCCAAAAAATAACGGAATTCCTAAACCAATCTGCGCAGATTGAAATCTCTTTGATGTAGTATAATTTACATCATCAGCACCCATTCCTTGCATGGTCATGTTGTTATAAGCCAAAGTTAAATCAGGTAATAAGCGAGATTTCTCCACTTTTTTATTCAATAATGAAATTTGTTTTTGTTGTACCAATAATTTGATTGTTGGATGATTTAAAACCTCATTGCTATCTAATTTTAACACTTCGTTTATTTTAAAATTATCATTGCTTGGAATTAATTTAGCGTTGGTATTTAACAATAACTGAAACTGCATCAAAATCAATTCTAAATCGGTGTTTAATTGATTAAGCTGAATGCTAATTTGCGCTCGCTGATTCTCGGCTGTGGCATATTCCAACACATTACTTTCTCCTGCTTTAAACCTACTATTTGATTTACTCAAAAATGTGGCATACAAACTATCATTGCTTTGTAATAATTGTTGCTTTTGTTTTAAATATAAATATTGGTAAAACGTTTGTCTAACTTGTTTTTTTAGTTCCGTTTCCTTCAATGCAATATTGGTTAAGCTGCTTTGCCATTGTGCTTTTAAAGCATTTTTCTGACGAACATAAACCGTTGGAAATTGAAGACTTTGTGCAATACCAAATCTGTTATCAGAATAAGTGCTATTAATTTGTCCGTATTCGCCATTTATCATGGTTTGAGGCAAATTAACACTCGTTTGAATTAACTTTTTCTGGTAATCGGCTTTTAGCTTTTCATTTTTTACATTTAAGTTGTTATTTAAAGCTGAGTCAATTGCTGCTTGCAAACTTATTTGCTGCGCAAAAACGAACTGGCAATTGGCAACAAGCAAAAGGCAAATAGCAATTGACAATTGGCAATTGGCAATGCTAAATTTTAGTCTTGTTAATTTATTAATTATGTACGGCAAATTGCTCAATGCAAGCTGCTTACTTATTTTTCTTTCTTTCATTGTTCAATATTTTTCAGGATTGTTGATTTAATTTATTTGTATAACATTAGTTTCATTAAATATCCAACTGGCATAATAAATTTATAATTCTTAATTTATTACTTGTTTTGATTATTGAAACTTTCTTTAAATAAATTACCTATTTATTTAATTCTGCATTTCTCTGCGAAATCTGCGGGAAAACAAACCCTTTTCAAAGAGAATGTATAACATAGGTAAAACAAACAGTGTAAGAAAAGTAGCAACCAATAAACCACCAATTACTACTGTAGCAAGTGGGCGTTGAACTTCTGCCCCAGCTCCGTTGCTTAATGCCATTGGAAAAAAACCTAACGAAGCAACAAAGGCAGTCATTAATACTGGGCGTAAACGTAATTTAGTTCCTTTGAGTACTATTTCTTTTAAATCACTCATACCATCAGCTTTTAATCTGTTGAACTCTGCTATAAGCACAATTCCATTCAATACCGCAACACCAAATAATGCAATGAAACCAACACCTGCACTTATACTAAATGGCAACCCGCGTAAAGCCAAAGCAAAAATTCCACCAATGGCCGATAATGGAATGGCTGTATAAATTAACAAGCTATGTTTTAAAGAACCAAAAGCAAAATAAAGCAACAATAAAATAAGTAATAATGATACTGGCACAGCTATACTCAAACGTTTTTTTGCAGCAGTTAAATTTTCAAACGAACCACCATAAGTTACATAATAAGTAGCCGGAAATTTAATTTGAGTTTTCACTTTTTCTTGTAACTCATTTACAATGCTTTGCACATCTCTATTCCTAACATTGAAACCTACTATAATTCTGCGTTTGGCATCTTCTCGCTGTATTTGATTAGGACCATCTTTAATTTGTACATCAGCTATTTGACTTAATGGAATTTGTGTTCCATTAGCAGTTGGAATCAATAAATTTTGAACATCTGAAATATCTTTACGTTGTTCATTATCCATTCTAACCATTAAATCAAAACGCTTTTCGCCTTCATACACCATTCCTGTGCTTTGCCCTGCAAAAGCAGTATTTACAATCTTATTTACATCGTTAATATGCAAACCATATTGCGCCATTAAAGCCCTATTGTAGTTTATTACAATTTGCGGCATACCAGCCACTGGCTCCACATATAAATCAACTGCTCCTTCAACCGAATTAATCAAATGACCCAATTTATCAGCATAAAAGGCAAGCGTATCTAGGTTTTCACCAAATATTTTACATACAACAGCTTGCTTGGCACCAGTCATTAACTCGTTAAAACGCATTTGAACTGGATATTGAAAACCAAATGTTACCCCTGGAATGGCTTCTAATTCTTTGGTCATTTTTTCTGCCAACTCATCAAAAGTTTCAGCCGATGTCCATTCGCTTTTATCCTTTAAAATAATCATCATATCGGCAGCATCAATTGGCATAGGATCGGTTGGAACTTCTCCACTTCCAATTTTACTAACTACTTTTATTACTTCTGGAAATTTTGCTTTAAGTAATTTTTCGCCACTGGTGGTAGCCGCAGTGGTTACATTTAAATTACTTCCTGTTAAAACCCTAGTTTCTACTGCAAAATCCCCTTCTTCTAATGCAGGAATAAACTCTCCTCCTAAAGTAGTTAAGGTAAATATTGCTGCTGCAAAAAACACCAACGTTAAACTTAAAACCAGTTTTTTGTACGATAAAACCTTACTTAATAAATTTTTATAATGAAGTTCTAAAAAATCCATCATACGCGATGAAATATTTTTTTGATGACTCGTTTTTTTACTCAAAAACAAAGCACTCATCATTGGTATATAAGTTAATGAGAGTATAAATGCACCAAATAATGCAAAGGCTACTGTTTGAGCCATTGGTTTAAACATCTTACCTTCAATGCCTTGTAAAGTAAAAATGGGTAAGTAAACTATTAAAATAATAATTTGACCAAACACAGCACTATTCATCATTTTGCTAGCTGAACTTGTAACTTGCTCATCCATTTGGTTTTGCGTGTATAAGCTGCTGGCTTCTGGCAACTGGCTGCTGGCATGGTTATTATCATTTGATTGGTTTAATGTTTTGTTTTCAATTGTGTTTTTGCCAATTGCCAATTGCCTATTGTTGGAAATAAGCACATGCATAACAGCTTCCACAATAATCACTGCTCCATCTACAATCAATCCGAAATCTAACGCTCCTAAACTCATTAAATTTCCACCCACACCAAACATGTTCATTAAGATAACTGCGAATAACATAGATAATGGAATAACAGAAGCTACTAATAATCCTGCTCTTAAATTTCCAAGAAATAAAACCAATACAAAAACCACTATTAAAGCACCTTCAATTAAGTTTTTTTCTACAGTTCCAATGGCATTATTTACCATTTTTGTTCTATCTAAAAATGGTTCAATTTGTACACCTTCGGGCAATGTTTCTTTTATTAACTCAATACGCTGCTTCACATTTTTAATAACATCGCTGCTGTTAGCCCCTTTTAACATCATAACTACAGCTCCAGCCACTTCACCCGTACCGTTATAAGTCAAAGCACCATATCTTATGGCAGAGCCAATTTTTACTTCTGCCACATCTTTAATAAATAATGGGCTACCATTGGCTAAATTTTTAATGGCTATATTTTGTATATCAGCAATTGAACCAACTAAACCTTCACTTCTTATGGAAAGTACTGTAGATTGTTTTTCAATATAAGCTCCTCCAGTATTTTGATTATTGCTTTCTAATGCGCTAAAAACATCTGCAATTGTTAAATTGTAAGATTGTAATTTGGTTGGATTAATAGCTATTTCGTACTGTTTTAGCTTTCCTCCAAAACTACTAACATCAGCTACACCTTGCACTGAAAGTAACTGTCTGCGTATTACCCAATCTTCTATGGTTCTTAATTCTGTTAAATCATACTTGTTTTCATAGCCTTTTTTGGCAGTAACCGTGTATTGGTAAATTTCTCCTAAACCAGTAGTTACAGGTGCTAAGGTTGGAGTTGCTATTCCCGAAGGTAATTGGTCTTTTACCAACTGTAAGCGTTCGCTAACTTGTTGGCGAGCCCAATACACATCGGTTTCATCGTTAAACACAATGGTTACTAACGATAATCCAAAACGAGAAAAGCTGCGTAATTCAATTATTCCAGGAATATTACTATTGGCTTGTTCAATTGGAAATGTAATTAAACGTTCAATATCGGCTGCGCCCAATGAAGGAACAGCGGTAATGATTTGAACCTGATTGTTTGTTATATCAGGTACTGCATCAATGGGTAATTTTGTAAGTTGGTAACTACCATAACCAATAAGGCCAATTATAAACAGGCCAATTATCAATTTCTGTTTTACAGAAAAAGCTATAATACTATTTAGCATAACGCGATAGTGATTAAATTAAATAAATTGAAAATAATACAACCTGCTTAAAAGCAGTAAATTGCAAATAAGAAAATTAAAACCTTAAATAGATTTTGGTGGCTGCCAAATAGAACAAACAGCCGATGAATCAATAAAATGCTCTGAGGTAATAACATAGCTCTTTTTAGAGATAGGCAATATGTTATTTAGTAAATTATCGAAATTGGGGAATAAGTGGAAAATAGTAATAGATGAAAACAAACCATTTTGTGATTTAAAAGGCAATTTCATGTCTTTTTCGTAATCAGCATCCTTTACATTAGTGGTTTGATAATGCAAGCAAAGAAACTCCCAAAACGTAATTTGTTTGTTTTCTTCTTTATGCTCAATAAAATGTTCTATTAATAAAGGTAACTTCAATAGCTGGTTAAACTCAGTTGCCGAAAACAAATAAGTACTTAAAAACAATATGGCTATTACCTTTTTCAATAATACAAATGTATTTAGTTTTTTTAAAAGTAATAGCATTATTTTTCTGATTGATGTTTAATACCTAAAACCTTTTTTAGTCGTAAAGAAATATATAGTTTTTAAACGAATATTTAGCCATTTAGAACGAATTGCAACAAACTAGTTCATTTTAAAGGAAAGCTCCTTAGAACATATTACAATTGAAAGCAAAAAAAAACCTTACTTTTCCAAGTAAGGTTTTAAGTGCGGAGAGTTAGGGATTCGAACCCCAGGTCCTGTTACAGACAACAGTTTTCAAGACTGCCGCAATCGACCACTCTGCCAACTCTCCGGGTGCGAAAGTAGTACTGTGTGGCATATCTCGCAAGTTTTTTTTATATTTTTTTTCAATAAAAAACCCCAACCGTTCATAGTCAGGGTTTTTTATTTTAAAATTTATTTTAAAAAAGCTAAAATCTATACGATTTTAGTGCTTTTTATGTTAGTTAACCATTACTTTTTTAACAAAACTTTGGTTACCCATTTCTACTTTTACAAAGTAAATTCCATTATTTAAACCTAAAGTATTTCTATCTAAGTTTACAGAGTGGTTGCCTGCATTCATTTTACCGCTAGCAATTGTGCCTAAATTTCTTCCTAAAATATCAACTACAGAAATGGTAATTTCAGATGAGTTAGCTAATTCGTAAGATAATTCAGTAGTATTACTAAATGGATTTGGAGCTACATTAAAGTTAATTGTTCTTGCTAATTCGTCAGAAACACCTAATGCTCCGCTTGAACTAACTCTAACAGCATCTAAGTAAAAATTAGCACCACCTCTGCGGGTTAAAGTAATTTTGAAACGAACGTTAGCTGCTTTAGGAGCGTCTAAACTTACTTCTCTCCATTTACTTCTATCGCTAGGTACAAATCCTGTTGCGTAATCTAATCTTGTTGTTCCAGTTGTAGAAATTGCAGTTCCAGTAAATACTGAACCAGTTCCAGACATTTGAGTCCAGCTAGTTCCACAATTTGTTGATTGGTAAACTCTTAATTCATCGTTTGAAGTAGCGCTTCCAGGACCAGAAGTTAAAGCGGTTGCATAAGCAAATCTAAATGTAGGTAATGTAGCATTTGTTAAATTAAACGATGGAGAAATAAAGCTCTGTTCAAAACCATGCGATGGTAATTGATTAAATGGATCGCCAGGTAATTTCATTGAGGCAATTTCGCCATAAGAAATACCTTGAACTCTTTCCCAAATGGCTTTTTTGTTTTCTGACTCAAATCTCCAACCTTTTTCAGCCCAATCAATGGTATATTGCCAATTTGCAAAATTAACTTGAGCAGCAGGCGCAGCATTATCAACTACAGTAATAAAGTTTTTATAAATTGTGTCTACAGTATTACCATTGGTTGTAATTGAAAGTTTTACATCGTAAGTACCGGGAGTACTATAAGTTACTACTGGAGCTGCAGTAGTTGCTGTAGCAGGTGTTCCACCAGTAAAGGTCCAATTATAGGCAGTTGCAGTTCCATTATAAACATTTTGATTAAAAGTAACGGTATTTCCTGAACAAATATTTGAATTAGTTGAATAAAAATATGGAATTGCATTACATGTAGTTACAGGATCTAAAACACCTGTTCTAATTAAATTTTCTTGGCTGCATAAATCAGGCCTATAATTAGCTATGCAAAAATGAACGCGGGCTTTTTGTTGTAATGTAAACATATTACTAGCGCAGTTACCAATAAAATAATCCATATAGTTTTCTTGCATGTCTGGTAATTCTAACGATTCACCAAATTTAGTTAAATCAACATTGCTTATAAATGTAGAACCACCTTCAGGAATATAGCGGTAATCTTTTCCACCACAAGTGTTATAAGTTGCATTTCCGCACTCATTTCTTAATGGATAAGATGATGTAGGACGGAAAAATGTTCTTGGGGTATCAAAAACTCCATCACCTTCTGAATCGCAAGTATCAGAATCTTGGAAAGGATGATACAAACCTAACCAATGTCCAACCTCATGTGTTACAGTTGTTACATTAGGAGTTTGACCAGGAGTTGATTTTTCAATATTACCAAATTCATTGTAAATAATCATTACACCATCAGTACCTGCCGAAGTAACACCGGCAGCAAAAGGAAACTGGGCATAACCAGCAACTCCAATTCCACCACCTCTATTTATAGATCTTACAACCCACATATTTAGGTATCTTTTTGAATCCCAAACACTTTCGCGTTTTAAAATATCATCACCTTTGTCTGAATTGGTTGAGTAATGTCTAACAATACCATTGGTACAATTACCTTTAGGGTCTTTTCTAGCTAATCTAAACTCAATTTCCATGTCAGCAGCAATATCCTTAAATATTTCTCTTCTGCGAACAGTATCACTGTTTAAGTTTCTAAAACTTTTGTTTAAAAAATCAATTTCGCTCTTAGCTTGAGCATCTGAAATATTTTCTACACTATTTACTCCACTATGAATTATATGTATAACTACAGGAATAATATACTTAGGTGTAGATGCTTTACCCATTTTTTGGGTAGTTTTATAATCGTTAGGATTATAGTTTTGGATAAAATTTTTCCAATTTTGATTGTAATTTGCCTCAAGCGCTTTTAATTCAGGAGACACCGATTTTAATTGTTGATAGTGCTCATCTGTACCACATACATGAGAACCTTGTTGAGCATAGCTATGCAAACCTATTGCAAGCATAGTAATTGTGTATAACAGTTTTTTCATTTTTTAAAACGTGTAATTTGGTTAGCAAAATAATAAAATTAATAACTATGTCAATACTAATTCAAAAAGGGTTGCTTAAAACAGTTAATTTCTTTTTTGTTCCCAAACTTCTAAATCAAACATTTTTTTACCTTCAATTTTAAACCTAATGGCGGTGCAAACTTTATGAAAACCATGATTACCAGACGCTCCAGGGTTAATATGCATCATATTGAGTATGGGGTCGCGCATTACTTTTAGTATATGAGAGTGGCCGCAAATCATCAAATCAAATGATTGATTTTTGACAATTTGTTTAAACTTTGGTGAATAATTATTTGGATAACCACCAATATGAAGCATACAAATTTTCAATTCTTGCTCGGTAAAAGTTAAAATTTCGGGCATTCTTAGCCTCAAATCTTTGTCATCAATGTTTCCCCAAACAGTTTTTAAGGGTTTAAATTTTTCTACTTTGTCAAAAGTTCTTAAATCGCCCCAATCGCCCGCATGCCAAAGTTCATCGCATTTATCAAAAAAATGAAACAACTTTGGATTAAAATAACTATGTGTATCAGAAAATATACCTATTTGCTTCATTTTGCAATTAATTGATTATCAAAAATTTAAAACTACTCACCTTTAGCCTTTTCACCAACAAACTGATTATGAGGATATTTAAACAAAAAATTGAACGAAGTTAACGAGCCATATATTTTAGTAATATACTGCTGCATATTAATTTTCTCTTCGTCTGTCATTTTATCATGGGCATTAATTCTTTGCTCCATTACTCTCAACCTATCGCGCAACATTACTATTTTATGAAAAAAGGTATCAATAGGTACTTCTTTGGCTTGCAGGGTTTTATCTGCGGGATAAAATACCAATTTTCCACCTTGCCATTTATTGTGTAAAAAAACTTCTTCTTGAACATCCGTCCATCTGCGCAAAATTCCAATTAATGTACGTTCAATTTCGGCACTGCTTATTAAATCATCAGGTGGAGCTACTGCTTCCACAATTTCTAAATTATGGTTAAAACGGTTAATATCCTTTGCTCCCTCATTTATAAAGGTAATATAATAAGTGTTAGGTTTTACATTTATTATTACACCATCGCCATAATCACTATGTTTTACTCGGCTTCCTATTCCTAAATTTGTTTCCATATTTTTGAAGTTGTTATCCCTATAAATCGGGAGTTTAATTGCTATCTTGTTTAATTTTTTATTACTCTAAGTTCTCTACAAATAGTTAATTGACTGAGATAAAATTAAGAGTCATTTTTTTGTTGATTTATAGTTGGGAAAGTAAGGAAGATTTTATTTTTATTGCAAAGCAAAAATAATTTTAATTAAAAATAATGATACTTTCAGACAAACGCATTCTTGAAGAGATAGAAAATGGTAACATTTTAATTGAACCTTTTAAAAAAGAATGTTTAGGAACTAATAGCTACGATGTACATTTGGGTAGATATTTGGGAACTTATAAAGACAGGGTTTTAGATGCAAGAGAGCATAATAAAATAGATGTTTTTGAAATTCCGGTTGAGGGTTTTGTGTTACAGCCCAACACATTGTATTTAGGAGTAACCGCTGAATATACCGAAACTCACAAGCAAGTTCCGTTTTTAGAAGGTAAAAGTTCAACTGGTCGCTTAGGAATAGATATACACGCAACAGCAGGTAAAGGCGATGTAGGGTTTTGTAATACTTGGACTTTAGAAATATCGTGTACCCAACCTGTTAGAATTTATGCAGGAATGCCTATAGGACAATTAATTTACTTTGAAGTAGCTGGCGATATTGATATTATGTACAATACCAAGAAAAACGCCAAATACAATAAACGTACTGTAAAACCAGTAGAAAGTATGATGTGGAAGAACAAATTTTAGTTTATAAATAAAATGATTAAAGAATATATTGAACAAAACAAAGATCGTTTTTTAAACGAACTTTTTGATTTACTGCGCATTCCGAGTATTAGTGCAGATAAAGATTATGCAGAAGAAGTAAACAAAACTGCTAATTTTGTTAGAGATAGATTAATAGAAGCTGGTGCTGAAAAAGTAGAAGTATGCGCCACAGCTGGTTATCCAATAGTTTATGGTGAAAAAATTATTGACCCCAAATTACCAACTGTTTTGGTTTATGGTCATTACGATGTTCAACCTGCTGTTCCATTAGAATTATGGGATACACCTCCATTTGAACCAACTATTAGAACAACTGAAGTTCATCCCAAAGGTGCAATTTTTGCCCGTGGTAGTTGCGATGATAAGGGCCAAATGTATATGCATGTAAAGGCTTTTGAATTGATGATTAAATCAAACTCTTTGCCTTGTAATGTAAAATTTATGATTGAAGGTGAAGAAGAAGTTGGTAGCACCAATTTAGGCCCTTTCTGTATTAACAATAAAGAAAAACTAAAAGCCGATGTGGTATTAATTTCTGATACATCGATGATTGCTTTAGATACGCCAAGTATAGATACTGGATTGCGTGGTTTAAGTTATGTAGAAGTGGAAGTTACAGGACCCAACAGAGATTTACATAGCGGTGTTTATGGTGGTGCAGTAGCTAATCCAATTAACATTTTAGCTAAAATGATAGCTAGCCTACACGATGAAAATAACCATATTACCATTCCTGGTTTTTACGATGAAGTTTTAGAATTAACTAACCAAGAACGTGCTGAGTTAAATCTTGCTCCATTTAATATTGAAGACTTTAAAAAAGACCTAAATATAGATGATGTTTGGGGAGAAAAAGGTTTTACAGTATTAGAAAAAACTGGAATTCGCCCAACTTTAGATTGTAATGGAATTTGGGGTGGTTATATTGGCGAAGGTGCTAAAACAGTTTTACCATCAAAAGCATTTGCTAAAATAAGCATGCGCTTAGTACCTAACCAAGCAAGTCATAAAATTACCGAATTATTCAAAAACCATTTTGAAAGCATTGCACCTGCAGGAGTTAAAGTGGTGGTAAAACCTCATCATGGCGGTGAACCAGTGGTTACGCCAACTGATTCTGTGGCTTATTTAGCTGCTGCTAAAGCCATGGAAACTACTTTTGGTAAAAAACCAATTCCTACTCGCGGTGGTGGAAGTATTCCTATTGTGGCGTTATTTGAACGCGAATTAGGTTTAAAATCGGTACTAATGGGCTTTGGTTTAGATAGCGATGCATTGCACTCACCAAACGAACATTATGGATTAGAAAATTACTATAAAGGTATTGAAACCATACCTTATTTCTTTAAGTATTTTGCAGAAATGAGTAAGTAATTAAAATGTAAATTATTTTTAAAGACCTCAAGACAAAACCTTGGGGTCTTTTTTTTTGCCTTTATCAAAATTTTTATATTTTTGATAAACAATATACCCCTAAATGCAATATGAAAATAGCAGTAAAAATATTAGTTGGTCTTTTGGCCTTAGTAGTTATTTTGTGGTTAAGTTCCATGGCTTTACCTGAAAAATGGCATGTTGAAAGATCAATATCGGTAAATGCCAGCCCTAGTAAAATTTACAATTTAACCACTGAACTTAAAAATTGGAGTAAATGGAGTCCTTGGTATAATTTAGACCCAAATACTAAATGGACTTTTAGTGATTCAACTTACGGAGTGGGTGCTTGGTACAGTTGGAAAAGTGAACAAAGTAATGTTGGATCTGGTAGATTGCAAATTATTAGTGCCGTTGAAAATCAATCAAACCAATACACCTTAGAATTTGAAGGAATGGATGCTAGTACAGCAGGATTTATTTTAACGCCAGAAGGTGACAATGCCACCAAAGTAACTTGGACATTAGATGGTGAAAATAAAGGCATGGCAAAGTTATTTGGTGTATTAATGGGATTTTTTGTAGGTAGCGATTACGAAAAAGGGCTAGAAAACATAAAAAGAGTTGCAGAAAGCAAAGAATAAAAAACATACAAATATCTTGTAATCAAATAATTATATAGAAAATTATTACATTATTATTCACTAGTTAATAAAATTGCCTTTTAAATAATAATGTAATAATTAAACAGAATTATGTTGCTTTTTTATACATAGGGTGCTTATTTGCAAACATGATAAAAAAGTTATTCATTATTTTAATTGTATCGCTTTGTTTTTTAAACTCAAATTTAGCAAACGATACCACCAAAATTACACTTAAAACATACAGCGCTGAGCCATATCAGGGCGAATTATTTAGATTAATTGGACAAGTTGTTTCTAATTTACATTACCGTAAATTTCCAATTGATGATAAACTTTCGGCTGAATTATTAGACAATTATATCAAACATTTAGACCCGCTTCACTTATACTTTATTGAAGCTGATGTTGAAGCATTTAACAAATACAAATATACTTTGGATGATGATTTACTAAATGGTAAAGCCGATGCTGGTTTTGTAATTTATAACAAATACCAATCGCGTTTAGAAGAAAGAATTAACTTTACTTTTGATTTACTTAAAACAGAACTTAGTTTTGATACTAAAGACTCATTTTTATATAAACGTGAAGATGTAAAATTTGCAAAAAGCTTAAGCGAATTAGACAAAATTTGGGTTAACAAAATAAAATATGAACTTTTAGCTTTAAAAACAGAAGGTAAAGATTTTAAATATTGCGCTGAGACTCTAAAAAAACGCTACAATAATTTATACAAACAATTGAGCAAAACTAAAACTGTAGATGTGTTTAGTTTTTATGCCAATGCCTTAACTGAAATTACCGATCCTCATACCAATTACATGGCTCCTAGACAAGCCGATGATTTTAACACCACCATGAGTTTAAGTTTAGAAGGAATAGGTGCTACTTTACAAACCGATAATGAATATACCAAAATTACCTCGCTAGTAAAAGGTGGACCTGCCGAAAAAAGCAAATTGGTTTCAGTTAACGATAAAATAGTGGCAGTAGGCCAAGGAACAGATGGCGAAATGGTAAGTGTACTTGATTGGAGAATTGACGATGTAGTAGGTTTAATTAGAGGTAAAAAAGGAACCATAGTTAGACTTGAAATTTTACCTGCTGATGTAACCATTAAGAAAAACAAAGTTATAGAAATTACCCGTGATAAAATTGTGTTAGAAGATCAAGCCTCAAAGAGCTCTATAAAAACAATTAAACGTAAAGGTAAAAACTACAAAATTGGAACCATTGATATTCCAACTTTTTACCTTGATTTTGCTAGAGCTTCGGCTGGTGAAGCTGACTACAAAAGTACTACGCGCGATGTAAAAAGAATTATTAAAGAGTTTAAAGACTCCATGGTAGATGCCATTGTGATTGATTTAAGAAATAATGGTGGTGGCTCGCTGCAAGAGGCTGTGGAACTTACTGGCTTATTTATTAAAACAGGACCAGTTGTTCAAATTAAAGATGCTTACGGAATAGTAAGTTCTGAAAAAGATAAAGATGAAAAAATAGCTTGGGATGGCCCATTAGAAGTAATTGTAAATAGATTTAGTGCCAGTGCTAGCGAAATTTTTGCTGCTGCCATGCAAGATTATGGAAGAGCTTTGGTTATAGGCGAACAAACTTATGGAAAAGGAACTGTTCAAAATGTAATTAACTTAGATCAATATATGCAATACCCTGATAGAAAGATGGGTCAAGTAAAAATTACTTTGGCGAAATTTTACAGAATTAGTGGTGGCAGTACTCAACACAGAGGTGTAATTCCTGATATTGAGTTTCCAAGTATTTTTGCTAATAAAGAATTTGGCGAAGATGCGAGCAAATACTCACTTCCTTACGATAGCATTATGCCTGAATCTTTTACTAAAAATAAAACCATTAGCGAAACTTTACCCGAAATTGCAAAGCTTCATAAAACAAGAATGACCGATAATGTTGAATACAAATATTTGTTAGAAGATATTGATGCAGTTAAAAAAGCCGAAATGGATGAATACATAACTGTAAACGAAGAATTATATAAAAAAGAATTAGCCGAAACTGAAGCTAAAAATAAAGCTAGAAAAGAGGCTAGAGAAGCTGCAAAAGCTAAAACAAATGCCAATGCTGATTTAATTTTAGACGAGGCGCATGAGTTAATTATTGACCAAATTACTTTAGCCACGCCAACTAAAAAGAAATAAGAAGCTTAACAAAAAAAAGGCAGTTTTAAACCAACTGCCTCTTTTTTTGTGCTTATTTCAAGCAAATATATAACACTGTTAATCAATTAAATAAACAAATATTCCTTTTACACTTGATTTAGTTAGCTTAATACATTTATGATTATGAATTCAGAGCATTAATCAAGTAGAAATAAAGCATAACAAACTTAATAATTACAACCAATAAGTGTTATTCCTTTTTCCTCAATTACAATACTTTAAAATACTAACTTTTATAAAACAAAACAGCCCACTAACTAATGCTAGTGGGCTGTTTTAAAATTGGGTTATTTAATTAAAATATTTTAGCAGCATTGCGATAACCAGATGAGTTTTTGTACCAATCTTGGTATTGAGTTCCTCCTGATTGAGCCCAAGCTGCAAATTTTAAATGCGCTAAAATGATGGCTTGTTTTTCAAGTGGATAAGCAAAAGTTTCAGGAATACTGATAGCGAATGGTAAGTTATTTTTAGTTTTATAAAAACGCAAGTTAGCAGGAATTGAATTATCTGATGAAGTTCCAAATAAAGCTGTATTGGCTAATTCAGTTGGAGCGTAATCAGGTAAATGTACTTCATGTCCGCGACCTTTTCCCGGTTCATCTACATAAATAAATGGATTAAATGAACTTAAAGTAAATGATTGTGGTGTTGCAAAGTTCATAGCCATAGTAATAGTATCTGTTTCTTGACGAGTTTGTCCCAATCTGGTATTGTAGCCTGGTATAATTGAAGTTGAATTTGAGAATACTTTTAAAATAGCTTTGTTAGCAGCTGCATCTAAACCTAAACCACCAGAAATTGATGTTACAGCCGATTTATTAATTGGTAATTCAACCGAAAATGCGTTTTTGAAAATTCCACCTGCTGCTCTTAATTTATATTTTGCTGTTAAATCAACCATTTTGTTAGCAGCATTTAACACACCTTTATATTGGTAATTAACTACCACATCGTTCATATCATAATCACCTTGACTTGGCCATAAATCTTCAAAAGCTACACTTGCAAAAGTAGTTGCACTTGGATAGTAAGAATTGTAAGCTCTATTAGGATCGTTTGGATATTCATCGTATGCATCTAATACGCCATCACTGTCTTTATCGTTTCCAGTAGCAGGAGTTGTGTTAATCACATTTGTTCTATCTACGTTTGTTACAGGATTTGCAGTAGCATACACCACACAGTCATTAAAATCTTCATCACTTGAAGCTTCGCGGTTAATATCTTCAAAACCAATTAAAAAACGTTGAGTAGGATTATCATATAAAAAGGCAACGTGTTCTCTATTACTAGCTACCGATTCAGGATTTAAACCTGCAATGGTATAGAAAAACGTTTTATTTGAGTTAACAGTAGTTCCATTCCAAGCATCTTGAGCAATTGCAAAACCAACAGCTGTATCAGCACCAAAACGACCAATATACACTTTATCACCTGTAGTCATTCCTCCTCCACTTCCAGCGTATGAAGTATTTGGCATAATGGCAATTAATGAATCAATTTGACTTGCGCTAGTTGGTTTATTATTTTTATTATAAGTAAAATAAAATAATGAGTTTTTATAACCAGCACCTTCGTGAACAAAAGTTACCCAAACATCGCACTGGGCTGTAAGTACTAAATTTCTTTCTAAACTTGTATTTAAATACTGAGGATTATAAGTAGGAACTGGTCTTTGTTCTGGCAAAGTAGCATTTACATCGGCTAAAAACTGACTTGTAACTAAATCGCGAGGTTGAACCATGTAGTTAGGAACACCGCCATTAGAACCAGTAGTAAACGAACCTAATTTATATGATAAACGACTGAAAGCTTTACCTAAAGCTGATTTACTTTTTACTAAAAATTTATCTTGAGCCGCAGTGAATCTCATTGGTTTTGAACCACCAATAGTAGCATTAACCGAGTTAGAACCTTTATCAACTGGAACAATAACATTATTTACCAAACCAACATAATCTGTATTGATTACTACTTCGTTTAAAGCTAAAGGTAAATTGTATGCAATATTTAAAGTTCCACTAGCATCGGTAATACCCGAAGCTAAAATTCTACCGTTATTTTCAGGACTATCGTCCATAATATCAACTCTAACTCCTTTTAAAGCTTGGTCGTTATTAGATAATAACCTAACGTTAAAGTTCACATCTTGAGATGTTTTGTACGAAAATCCTGCAGGTACAACCATATCTTGCATGGTTTCGGGATTTGGATTAAATGTTTGGTTATTGGCACTGTCTTTAACAATATCTTTAGTACACGATGTAATTAAAGAACCAAAAACTAAAGCTGATAAAATTATTTTTTTCATGATGAGTTTTTTTATATTTTTAAATACTATATTTCATAGATAATACCAAAAACACAAATTACTAATAATCAGATATTTGAAAAATAACAACTTTTAAAAACAATCCCAAAATAGATACATATTCCCAAAACAGGAAAAATAATTGCGTTCAATTTATCAAATTTATAAACTAGATTATACGGGATTTTAAAACCAATGCTATAATATTACTAATATTGTAACAACACCAAACACTAATGAGTGTATCAAAAGGGTTTTTATAATTGAATTGAAATAAAATGCAACAAAAACAGAAACTATCTTTAATTAATCCATTGCAAGATGTGGTTTTAGTAAACAAACCATTAGGATGGACTAGTTTTCAGGTAGTTAATAAATTAAGGTACGCCATTACCAAGTTTCATATTGAAACTTTAAAAGCCAATAATGTTGGCAAAAAGAAAATAAAAGTAGGTCATGCAGGAACCTTAGATCCTTTGGCTACCGGCTTATTAATTATTTGTATTGGAAAGGAAACCAAAAATATTGACCAATACATGGCTACTGAAAAAGAATATACGGGCAGCATTTATTTAGGAGCAACCACACCTAGTTACGATAAGGAAACAGAAGTAAACGAAACCTTTGATATTAGTGGAATTACCAATGAAATGATTGAAGCTACAGCTAAAAGTTTTGTTGGCGAACAATTGCAATTACCTCCTGTATTTTCTGCTATAAAAAAAGACGGACAAAGAGCTTACGATGCTGCAAGAAAAGGCCAGGAAATAGAATTAACTCCTAGGCCAATTACCATTCATAATTTTGAAATAACTGCCATTGAATTGCCTTTGGTTTATTTTAAAATAAATTGTAGTAAAGGAACTTATATTCGCAGTATTGCTTATGACTTTGGCAAAAAACTAAACAACGGTGCACACTTAAATTCACTTTGCCGCATCGCAAGCGGAGATTACAATTTACAAAATGCAGTAACCATCGAAGAATTTTTAGAAAATAATAATGAAAACAATCTAACAATCTAACAATCCAACATTAACACATAAACACTTCACAACTTCAACACTTCAACACTTTAACACTTAAACACTCAAAATGAACTTATACAGCATAGAAACCGGCCGATTTAAATTAGATGGAGGAGCCATGTTTGGCGTTGTTCCTAAATCAATTTGGAATAAACTAAACCCTGCCGATGAAAACAATATGATTAGCTTAGCCATGCGCTGCTTATTAATTGAAGATGGCAATAGGCTTATTTTAATTGATAATGGAATGGGCAATAAACAAGATGATAAATTCTTTGGTCATTATTATATGCATGGTGATTTTACTTTAGAAAAATCGTTGGCAGCTCATGGTTTTAGTGTAAACGATGTTACTGATATGGTTTTAACACACCTTCATTTTGATCATTGTGGTGGAAGTATTAAATGGAATAACGATAGAACCAAATACGAAACCACTTTTAAAAATGCCACTTATTGGATTGCTGATGCACATTGGCAAGAAGCCATTGCTCCAAATCCGCGCGAAAAAGCCAGTTTTTTAAAGGAAAATATTTTACCAATTGAAGAAAGTGGTCAATTAAAGTTACTTAAAGCAGGCGAAAAATTTCATAATGAAATTGATTTACTTTATACCATTGGCCATACCAATAATATGATGCACCCAATTGTGCCATATAAAGATACTAAACTGATATATTTAGCTGATGTAATTCCAACTATGGCGCACATTCCAACACCTTACGTAATGGGTTATGATGTTCGTCCGTTAGATACTATGAAAGAAAAAGTGTCTATACTAAATACTGCTGCTGAAAACAATTATTTATTGTATTTTGAACATGATCCGTTTAACGAAATGTGCTCGGTACATCAAACAGAAAAAGGGATTAGAGTAAATGAAATTTTGAAACTATAGTTCTAGTTTTTAGTTCTTAGTTCTTAGTTTATAGTACTTAGTTTATTGGTTGTTGATGCTTGTTTAATTGATAGAAATTCGTTTCGTCCGAAAGCTTTCGAACTACGCTCAACGACCACGGACATTGAGCGTAGTCGAAATGTGTTTCCCTAAACTAAACAACATTGAATCATAAACCTAATTCATAATTAGCATCTCTCAATTCTCAATTCTCAATTCTCATCTCACAAATCACACATCAAAATTCACAAATCAACCTGCTTTCTTCAAGTATTGATTAGCTTTATTTTTGTAATAAGGTTTTAGTTCAGAAGGAACAGTTTTTAAAATTTCTGCTTCTTTGTTCTTTTTGTCTATATAATTATTGAAAACAGGCGGAGGTGCGTTACGTTCTTTTTCTTTGCTTTGTTCAGCCTCGCGTTTTTTATCCTGCTCTTGTTTCTTTTCAGCCTTTTCGCTTTCTAACAAACGAGTTAAAATATCTTGTTGTCTATTTATCGTTTCTTGAGTCAATCTTTTATTGAACAATTCTTTTTCAGTTTGTTCCATTTGTTTTTGCAATTCTTGCAATTTACCGCTACCACCCAAACCTTCCTTTTCCTTGGCATCCATTTGGCTTAGCATTTTTTGCAATTGTTGCCTAATAGCCATTTGTTGCGCAGCCATTCTAGCAAAACCTTCACTTCCCATTCCTTGTCCTTCACCTGGTTTTTGCCCTGGTTTATTGCCTTTATCACTGCCATTTTTATTCAAACCTTCGCGTAATTGTTTATTCAACTCTTCTTGCATTTTTTTTAGTTGACTCATGCTTTTTTTACCACTACCCTCTCCTTTTCCCTTACCTTGGCCTTTGCCTTTTTTCTTACCACTTTTTTGCCCTTTACCCTCTTGTTCTTTTCCTTCTTGCTCTTGTTGCATTTGTTTCAACACATCGCTTAGCATTACAGCTAAGTTATTCATGTGGGTCATAGCAGTTTGTTGGCTGGTTCTAATTTGAGGAATATTACGCGTTCCAAAATTAGTCGTGGCTTTATCCATTTGGAAGTTCATTTTAGTAACTTCTTTATCAATAAACGAACTAATTTCGGCTACACGCTTGCTTAAAGCTGTTAAACTATCTTCTATAATTTTGGCATTCTCTTTTAAATTTCGTTGGTCTTGCCCAAGTTGCACAAATTGAGGATTATATCCATTTATATCTTTAATCTTAACCATTAAAGCTTCTTGTTGCTTACTTAACTCCACTAAATTTTCAATAATTTCTCGTAAAGCATTTATGTCAATTTCGGCTTGTTCAGTTTCTTGTTCACTTTTCTTTTGCTTTATTTTTTCAGCCATTTCCTTCATTTTTTCAGCAGCTTGTTTTTGCTTCTTTTTGGCTTGTTTTTGTTTGCCACTTTTCAAATCCTCGCTGCTTTCTTGCATGTCTTTTTCTATGCTTTTTTCTTCTTCTTTGGTATCGGCTAATTCTTGTTTATTTTCTAATTCATTGTTTTGTTTTTCAATATCTTTTAGGTCTTTTTTTATTTCATCAAACTGTTTGTTCAATTCATCTTGCTGCTTTTTTAAATCTTCAGCATTGCTATTTTTATCATCGGTTTTTCGCTCCAAATCTTCTTGCTTTTTGGCTAAATCTTCCAAGTTCTTGGTAGCTTCATCCATTTTTTTCTCCAACTCTAATTCCTTGTACATTTCCAGCATTTTATCCAATTCCTTCTCCACATCTTTGTTATTCAACTGCATATTTTCCATTTGCTGTTTCAATTGATCTTTGTTTTGAAGTTTCATCATATCCTCCACTTTTTTAATCAATTGTTTCATTTCATCGTTCATCAACTCATTGTACATTTTTTCAATTTGTTGCTGTTTTTGTAAAATATTCTCTGCCTCTTTTTTGAACTCTTGCTCGCGCTGATTGTTTAACTTAAACTCTTTATTCAAGTCTTCAATTTTCTTTTGTAACTCTTGTTGTTGCTTTAAAATACTTTCTGCTTTGCGTTTTTCCTCCCAAGTTAATTCGCGCTTTTCAAGCATTTTTTGTTGTAATTGTTTCAAATCTTTTTGAAGTTCTTTGGCCTCTTTCAAAGCATCTTCCATTTTATCCTTCATGGCTTCTGCATTTTTGCTGCTTTGTTCTTTCATTTCCTTATTGCTTGCAGCTTTAAAAACCACAGTTTTCGATTTAATTGATTTAGCACCAAACACACCATCATTATCCCAAAGCTCAAAATAATATTCCAATTCATCGCCAGGTTCCAAGCCTGTTTCACTTAAATTAACATAATAATTAAACCTAATTGGATTTTGGGTTTTATCAATAGCAATAGGTTTTACCACCGTTTTATTAACCTTTTCTTTGTTTTCGCTATTAATAAAATGATAGTTAAAAGTAAGTTTGGTTAATCCATAATCATCGCTGCCATCGCCAATAAAATATATTTGTTTGCCAGTAACCGAATCACTTTTTTCATCAATACTAATAGTTGGATACGCATCGGGAATTACGGTTAAATTATAATTCATCGAATCGCCTTTGGCCTTGGTTAAATTGCTGTTTTTTATAAAATAATTTTGGCTTAAAAACACTTTTTTATTAAACGAAAAATGTCCATCATCTTCCATTTTTGCGTCAGCTATTTTATTATCAAAACCTAACTCTATTTTACTGGTTTGTTTGCTAGTAAATAACCATGTTAACACAGTTCCCGCAGGTACTGTAAAATCAGTAGGATTATTCAATACTTCGCTGCGCTTACCCACATAAACCGGGTAAGTACATTTAACTTGATAACCTAAAATAATGGGTTTAGCCACCACATCAAGTGTATAATCTTTACTGCTAAACTCATCGGCTTGTAAGTTAAAAACAGTGGTTTTTTGAATATTTTTAAAACTATAAGTAAAATGGGTTTTATCGGCCTTTTGTAACTTATAACTATTGCCATCTATGGCTATAAAAACTTCATCAGGAATTTGCTTTCCACTTACTTTTACTTGTAAATCAAAATCGGTAAACTGTTCAGCATTTAAATCAGTATTTTCAATGGTAAAAGTAAAAGGTGCCACAGGTGCAAATGCAGTATTGTATTGCAAAATTCGTTTACCGCCATCGCTTAAAATATCGGGTTTTACAAAACTAAGTAACACTATAATTGCCAAAGGCACCAAAGCAAATTTTACATATTTTAGATTGGCTTTAAAGTTAATGGCTTTTTGAAATGGAACAGGATTTAACTGACTGGTTTTTTGCTCAATTGCAGCAATTAATAAACTGTTATCTACTTGGTTATTGGCTGTATTTTTAAGCTGTAAAGTATTTAATAAACTATCGCTCACATTAGAAAAATGGGTTCCAATAATAAGCGATGCTTGTTCGTAATTAATGGTTTTACGCAGTTTAAAAATACCTGCTATGGGCACTAAAATATACTTTACCAAACAAAAAATAGTAAAAGTCAAAAAGGTAAAAAATATTACCGCTCTAATGGTAGAATTATACCTACCAAAATACTCTAAAGTGGCAATTAATATATAGCTCGATACAAAGGCGGTTATAAAAAATATAGCGCCTTTTATCAATTGGTTTTTATAATACTTGCGAATAAACGCTTCTAATTTTTGAATTAATACTTCGTAATTGCTTTGCATATTTCAGTTGGAGCGAATTTAAACTTTAAAAGGTATTGTTAAAGTAAAAAATTTTGAATGGTTGGGTCAAAAATATTAAGATTCATAAAAAGATAAACGAAAGTATTTTTAATAAATTATATTTATTTGCAATAAAATAATCAATTATGAACAAACTCTTACCTACCCTTATTTTATTATTATTTGTAGGATATAACTTAAGCCAAGCTCAAACAGTATTGGTTTTTGATAAAAATACCAAGCTAGCCATTAACGATGCCAATATTAATATTGTACAAGAATATTTTGAAAACGAAGCTGCTATTTCTATTAAACACCCTGACTACAAACCTTATAACCAAACTATAAATACTAACTTTAAAGATACCATTCGAATATTCTTAGCTCCTTCGGCTTTAAAGTTAGAAGAGGTGGTTATTTCTGCTAATAAATTTCAAGAAGATAAAAAAGACATTCCTAGGCAAATTCAAAGCATTACCAAAGGCCAAATTCAATTTCAAAATAGACAAAACACTGCTGATTTATTGGAAAACAGTGGCAATGTATTTGTTCAAAAAAGTCAACAAGGAGGTGGCAGCCCCGTTTTACGTGGATTTGAGTCTAATAGAATTTTGTTGGTAATTGATGGGGTGCGCATGAACAATGCCATTTACCGTGGTGGACATTTGCAAAATGTACTGCGCATTGACCAAAATATTTTAAACAGAACCGAAGTTTTATTTGGAGGTGGAAGCACCATTTATGGCAGCGATGCATTAGGAGGTGTATTGTATTTTGAAACCATTTTACCCAAAATAAAAACCAACAACTACAATGCTTATTATCGTTTTGGAAATGTAAATCACGAATCAACAGTTCATTTTGATGTGAATATAGGCAAGAAAAAATGGGCACATTTAATCAGTTTTACCAATAGTAATTTTGGCGATTTACGACAAGGAACCAATAAGGAAAGTATTGATGGAGATAGCATTTATCAACGAAACTATTACGCAGGCAGAATCAATAACCGCGATACCATGCTTAAAAACAGTGACCCAAGTTTACAATTGGGAACTGCTTACAACCAATACGATATAGTTTACAAAGCGTTATATGCAAGGCGTTCTACCGAACAACATCTATTTAATTTTCAGTTAAGTAATACCAATATAGTACCTCGTTATGATAGGTTAAATGAATGGAGAGGAACTAAAAACTACCGCAGTGCAGAGTGGTATTATGGCCCTGAATTGCGCACCTTGGCTTCTTATCAATACCGTAGAATAACTAAAAATTATTTTGCTGATTTTTACAAAGTAACATTAGCCCATCAATATATAGAAGAAAGCAGGTACGATAGAAATTGGCAAGCTGCTAACCTCAACCAACGTAACGAATTTTTACATGTAACATCGCTTAATATAGATGCAACTAAACAAATTAGACATTTTCCAAATATGAAACACGAATTGAGGTATGGTTTTGATGGACAGTTTAATTATGTGGCTTCTAATGCCAATGCTAAAAATGTAATTACAGGTAAAACCACTGGCAACTCTACTCGTTATCCTGATGGAGGAAATACCATGACTTATTTAGCTGTATATATAAGTCACTCATTAGAAATTGGCAAAAAATTAATTATAAGTGATGGTTTACGTGTAAATTATGTAGAACTGAAATCAACTTTTAATAATAAATCGTTTTTTCCATTTTTAGAAAATAGTTTAACGCAACAAAATTCGGCCATAAACGGAAATATTGGTTTGGTTTATTTACCTATTAAAGCCATAAAATTATATACCAATGCATCTACCGCCTTTAGAGCACCCAATTTAGATGATGTAACCAAAGTGTTTGATAGCAAATCGGGTGAGGCTATGATTATTCCAAATCCTGAACTAAAACCCGAATATACATATAATTATGAGCTAGGTTTTAGCGCTGTAGCATATAAAAAAATAAAATTGGAAGGCAATGTTTATTTTACTCAAATTGACAACGCCATCATAATAAAAGCTACTACTTTAAATGGTAGTGATTCTGCGCTTTATAATGGTGTTAACACCAAAGTTTTTAGCAATCAAAATGCACAACAAGCCTATATTTATGGGTATAACGCGCAGCTAGCAGTGGATATTACTTCTAACTTCATGGCTTTTTCATCTTTAAATTATACCTATGGAAGAATAAAAAATGAAGATAACGAAACGCCATTAGACCATATTCCACCAATGTTTGGCAGAAGTGCTATTCAGTTTCACAAAAATAAATTAATGGTTGAATTTAGCTCGGTTTACAATGGTTGGAAACGCATTGCTGATTTTAATTTAACAGGTGAGGACAATGCAGTTTATGCTACTCCACAAGGTTCGCCAGCTTGGTACACTTTAAACCTAAAAGCGCAATACAATTTTGGGACAAAAGGTAAAATTCAATTACAATCTGGAATTGATAATATAACGGATGCACAATACCGTGTATTTGCATCAGGAATGAGCGCAGCAGGCAGAAACTTATGGATTTGTTTAAGATTAAGAATGTAACAACTTATGGGTAAAAAAAGAGCCAATCAAAACCAATCACACGTAAGTTATAAGCAAGCTAAAAACACAGTTAGGGCAGTCAATATCTTTGTTTTTGCTTTATTTGCATGGTTAACATTTACATCAACAGCAACTCAATTAGCCTTTGTAATAATGGCTTTGGTTCCATTTGCTTGTATGTATTTATTACGCGAATACAAAGGCATTATAGTTTATGACAATGAAAATAAAAATAAGCCTAATATTGGTTTAGCTTGTGTGATAGCTGTTTGTGGCATGGTTATAAAAATTTCTTCTGATTACAGTATTTTTAGCTATACGTTAGTCTGGATTTATAGCATTGGCTCAACAGTATTGTTTATTATAATATTTGAAAAAATTGCTCAAATGCCTGAAGATTCATTTTTACTGCGAATGGTAATAAATAGTTTCTATGGCTTTTTTTACAGCTTTGCGTTAGTAATTTTTATAAACTGCGCGTTTAACCAGTCGCCTTCTGATAAATTTTCAACCAGAATTATAGAAAAGTATGAAACCAAAGGTAAAAACAGTAGCAATGTTTTGATACTTGAAAGATGGCATACTCAAACCAAAAATGAAACCGAGAATGTCAAACAGAAGTATTACGACTCAAAAAATATTGGCGATTATGTGGATATAGATTATTACAATGGGTTATTAGGAATTGGTTGGTATGAGTTAAAGTGATTGATTATTAGACTTATCATTGAAAACACCTACTAAGGGCAATTTATAAAATATTTATCTACTCCATTAACAATTAACCTAAATCTTATTTCGCTTTAGACTGCTTCGTTCCTCGCAGTGACGTTTGTTGTGGATTTCAAATCAACTCAAATAGCCAATCAACCTTATCAACTCAACAAAGGAGCGGAAAAAGCGGTGTGGGTGGATGTCCACTAAATGTGCGAAATTTCAATTTTTCGGCCCGAGTGGCGATGGGTAGCGCGAAAGAAAAATTGAAATTTGGATTTAGTGGTGGGCTTTTTGCTTTACTTTTTGCCCCAAACAAAAAGTAAAAAAAATCAAAAAAAAGAAATGACTAATCCATTAGCTAACTTGTTTGCCATGTAAATGATAACACTCGAACCTTACTAAAGAATGTCAGTTTATAAATAATTTACTTTAACTTTAGGCTGCTGTGGTAAATGATAATGGAAAGTAATTAATTAAAGCCAAGGAGATGCTTGCAGCATGACTTTATCTTTCTTTATTAAGAATGCTGATACTTATAAGGCTTTTAAATAATCTGTAAAAATAACTACCATAAATAAAGTTATAAAAAACTTATCAACTCCATTAACTAATTAACCTAAACCTCATATCGCTTTAGGCTGCTGTGGTAAATGCTAATGGAAAGTAATTAGTTAAAGCCAAGAAGATGCTTGCAGCATGACTTTAAGTATTTTATTATTGATATTGCATTTAACTCACCAACTCAGCTAATTTTTCTTCATAATATTTGTTTTGATTACGTGTAACTAATAATATAGATTCTTGTTTAGCTTCATTATAAAAATATTCTTTTAAGGTGGTTACAGCATAATTATTAGCCTTGATTGGTTGTACTTTTCCTTTAACCAAATCTGCCGATTTAAGTTTATAATCTGTTATATTATCTTGCTCTAAACATTTAAAATACACATAGCAAGCACTGTAAAAATTGAACTTAAATATATTGTCATTATTATTTATAATAAATGGCAACTGTTTATCAATTAACTTTTTACCTTGTACAAATTGATTGGTTTTGCTGTAATACAACAACAAGAAATAAGCATTGCTTTGAAAAATATTAAACTTTAGTTTTTTGTTAGCTATTTGAGCATGGTGTTCGGCCTCGGGTAATTTATTTAATAACAAATAAACATAACTTACTAAAGGATAAGTAATATTGGGTACTTCTACACAGTTTTGTTTTTGAGAAAATAACTTTTCACTTTCGGCCAATAAAGCCTTGTAATTTTTCTTGGCAAAATGATATTCAATAATGCCGTGTTTTTGGCAAGCACCACAATCGTCTAATTGACCTTTCTTCGATTTTTTAAAAATGTCGTACATCTCATCGGCCAAGGATAACTCGCCAATATTTAAATAATGGTACAACTTTTTATATGCTACTATTTTTTTTGTTTCGCCATAAGCAGTGTATTCTTTTTCGTATAATTCGAACAGCTCATTAATTTTTGATAATGGAATTTTATGAAAATGCGAAATATGCCCAACTACCCATTTAAAAGCCCACAAAATTTGCATGTGTTCCTCATCGTAAGTTTTCATGTAGTTCAATAACCACGGATACATAGGAATGGCTTCTTCGTACAGATTACAAAAAACCAACTGCGATAAATGCTCATACCTTGCTCTAAATTCTAAGTATTTATTGTTTAATGCAGCTGCTTTTTTTACGCATTCAAAAGCTATATCTTTATTGTTTGAACTATATTCACCATCAATACTGTAAAGTACATATTCAATATCTTCTTCAGTTTCAAAATTCATCATTATAAAGTATTGTTTAAATTATCAATCATCATTATCAAATTTTTATTCATGGTTTCAAGCTCCATGCTGCTTAAAGGGTAATGACCAATCATTAAAGAGTTAATGTATAAGGTTTCAATAATTAACTGATCATTTTTGGTATTGGTATTTTTAAATAGTTTTTCAATAACAGGATTGTTAAAGTTTAAAAATAATTTAGAAAATAAACTTTCATCAACCTCATGCACCGCATCCGAAATAAAGTTCCATAAATCATCACTCGATTTTTTTATCTCTTCCACGTCTCTATCATACACGGTTTGGTTAGAAATATAAAATAGCGCAGGAATAGTTTCAGGTAAAAAACGTTTTACCTCTAAATTGCATTTATAAGGTTTTAAATGTTTTTGCAGCATTTCTAACCTATACTCATTTGCCTGATAATCTATTAAATTTAAATCGTTTAAAATATTTCCAAAATACTCAGCATTTATTCTGGTATAATTGGTTTTATTATCAAAATCGGCTATGGATTCAAGCAAATCGGCTTCATAAATATACGCAGCATTTACTATTAAATTATTATTGGCATTGGCAATTGGAACCACCTGCCTAAACTCATCAATACTGGTTATGTATAAAATTTGTTTGGTTTTTAGTTTAATTTCTTCCAAGTTCATTTCACCTTGACTGGTAGTAAATTTAAACCACTTATATATAAATCTCAAAAAATCATCATCGGTTAAAGCCAACGATTTTAAAGCAATATGATGAATGCTAATAATATGTTCTAATACCTTTGGCGATTTTTGACTTAAGTTTTTAAGATATTTTTTGATACAAAAACCTAACTCCTCTCTAACTTCTTCCAAAGTATTGTTTTCATAAATATCCTCGCGCGAGGCAGTTGGCGAAAGGTTTTCAGAATTAATAACTGCATTTACAAAAAAGGCCCAATCCGGTAAAATATGATTACTTTTATCGGTAATAAACATCCTTTTTAAATATACCCTATTGGCTTGCAATGCCGATTGATGCAATGGATGCGATAAAATATAAGCTATTCCTTTGTTTTTGCCATCACTAGTTTCTAAATCAAAATAATACTGAAACTCTTCCTTAAAACAATGTTTTCCAAATTCTAAAATTTCGTGGTTCACTCCATTTATCCAAGGAAACTGCTCGTTGTACTCGTATTTTAAAACACCATCTATTTCAACCTCAATTGGAATACCAACATATTTACCATAATCTTCTACCAAAGCTACTAGCAACTCTTCGTCAAATTCAATGTCAGTCCGCAATTGTAAAATACATTTGGTTCCAACTTGGGTTAAGGCTTCTAATTGCTCGCTTTTATAAGTTCCATCAATATTACCTGTCCATCTAATACTATAATCAGCTTTAGCCGATTGCGAAACCACCACAATTTCGTTACTCACCATAAAACACGAGAGCAAACCAATTCCGAATTGACCAATAAAATCGTTAGGTTGGTTTAATAAAGTAGATTTAGAACTTGAGCCAATTTTTGATAAAAACTCCTCCACTTCTTCTATGGTTAAACCAATACCATTGTCAGAAAACACCAATGCTTTACTTTCACCTTGATTATAAAACTCAATCAGTATTTGGGGTTTGACCTTTTCAATTTGGTTTCTGGCCTTAATGGCGTCCACCGCATTTTGAATTAATTCCCTTAAAAAAACTTCCTTTTTACTATATAAACTTTCAGATAGAATTTTTAAAACACCACCCAAGTTAACTTGAAATATGGAGCTATCTGAATTGTTGCTATTGCTTATTTTTTTACCCATTTTTTGGTAATTATTTACTAAAAACAACAATACAAAAAACTATTAAATTTTTATGCAGCAGATAAAATTTTAACAATTCACTTTACTGTTAATTGTGCTTTGAGGTAAGCATACTTATTACACTATCTTTTTGCTTAATAACTGGTTTAGGAAACACTTTTCTATCGCGCTTAAACTTAATGGTAACGCACGATGAACCACCAATCAATAATATTAACAAGCTAGATAACATAAAGGTATGTGCCTTGGCTTTTTCTCCTTTTTTATATTGATACAAAGCCGCAATTAGGTTTATAATTGTTATTACAAAAACAGGAATTAGCAAAACTTGACTATCAAAATTGAAAAATGTTAAAGTAACGACAGCTAATATGAGCATCAAAAAATTGAACCCTATGATTGATTTAAAATGTTTCATATTCTATTTTGCAAATTGACTTCCAATACTTGAAAAACCCCAACACGAGGGAAAACCTATTAACAATACTAAAAATGCGGATAGCAAATAAGTATAAGCTAGTGACCTGTCTTTTTTAAACTGTTGCACACATAAACCCAAATTAATCAATATTTGACCAGCAATTGGAATAATACTCATAATTAAAACCATATCATTAAAAATGATTGTTAATAATACCATATAACCAAAAAGAACCAACAAATTTGTCAGGTGAATATTACTGTTTTTCATAACTTAATTTCCTTTACGCAATTCATTTAATATTTCAATTTTATCATCGCGATAGAACATATTCATGGTCTCAAATGGAATGATTTTCCCATCTTTATTTACTATATGTACACACGATTTTTTGATGGCTCTTACATCAAAATTATAAGCATCAATAAACGACATAATAATTATCCTAAACACATTTTCGTAAGTTAAATTAGGCGCATTAATAGCTGGTAAACAACATAAAAGTGATTGTATTTCTTTAGTAGCAGTATCTACAGTATTACCAGTTGTAAATACATTTAGCAAGTGCGATTTTAGTTTTTCATCTTGCTCGTAAACAATGGTATTTCCTGAATTATTTAATAAAACAGAAGGATCGATCATGCGTGTTAAGGGAAAAACTTGTCCTTCTAATTTTAATGCATAACCCATTACCAATGCATCAGGATTACAAGGCACAGGAATTAAATCTTTTTCAGAAAACATAGGAAACTGATTGATGATATCGGTTCTGCATTCTGTTAATGTATATCTTTCGGTTGCAGGGTCAAAACTTTCTAGCCTTCCAGCAACTTGAATTGGTTGAAAAGTAACGCCTCTCACACATTTTTGTTTAAGTGCAAATTCTATAATTTCGCCTAATTCATCATTATTCAAACCTTTTTGAATGGTTACTACTAAAGTGGTTGATAGGTTGTATTTATTTAAGTTTTCAATGGCTTTTAAACGCGTTTCTCTTAAATCTTTACCACGTAATTTTACCAATGCTTCTTCCTTAAAAGAATCAAATTG
Organism: uncultured Bifidobacterium sp.; assembly: GCA_964529175.1. Classification (GTDB taxonomy): domain Bacteria; phylum Bacteroidota; class Bacteroidia; order UKL13-3; family UKL13-3; genus JAAFJM01. The sequence continues at coordinate 72,784 of CAZGVO010000009.1, read as the reverse complement.
CAAATAAATTTCGAAACTAGGCATATAGGTAGCAAGTTTGGCCACAAACTCTTCATCTTTAGCTATTCGCACACCATTGGTATTAATCATGATATGCTTAATAGGTTTGGTTTTAGCAATATCTAAAATGGTAAAAAAATCAGGATGAATAGTTGGTTCACCTCCACTTATTTGAACTACATCAGGCTCACCCTCATTGGCCACAATAATATCAAGCATTTTTTCAACTTCTTCTACCGTTCTATGTCGGCCATGGTGTGGCGATGATTCGGCATAACACGTTGGACAAGTTAAATTACACCTATCGGTTATTTCAATAACTGTTAAGCATGAATGTTGCTCATGATCAGGACATAAACCACAATCGTAAGGGCAACCATAATGAGTAGCTGTATTAAACTTCATTGGCATTTCACTGGGTTTCATATAGTTTCTACAGTTTTTATAATACTCTTTATCGGTAGCTATTAAAACCTTTTGCCTGCCATGTTCATTGCATCTTTTAAGCATATAAACATTTTCGCCTTCAAACACAATTTTGGTGTCAACTCTTTTTAAACATACATGACAAAGACTTAAAGTAAAGTCGTAATAGGTATAATTTCTTTCAGGCATAGTTGCGTTTTTCTATTAATGATTTTGGAAATAAAATAATTTTATAATAATAAATAATACCAACCAAGGCAGTTATTTGAATGGCTGATAAACCAATTGAAAATGTATTGACCGGCTTAATGAATTCGACTAAAAATCTAAAAACAAAATAGCTGAACAAAAACAACTTAAACTTGGTTCCATTAGCTAATATCAATTGATGTTCGGCCAAGTAAATTGCAATCCAAACCAATACCAAAAATAAAATTTCGTATAAATTAGTTGGATGCCTAAAAATACCATCACCAAAGTTTATAGCCCAAGGCAGTGTTGTTTCCACTCCATAAGTTCCATCTTCTAGCCCAGCTAAAAAACAACCAATTCTACCAATAATCATTGCTAATAAAATTGGATATGTCATTAAATCGCCTGATGATTGGGTAACGCCAATTATTTTTTTACAAATTTCAACTGCCAATAAACCGCCAAGTAATCCACCCAAAATGGTTTTATTTCCATACACTCCAGCCAACGAAACTTGACCATTAAAAAACTCAGTGGTTTCCATAAAACCAACCAATCGTGAAAACAGAAACGAACCCAAAGTAGCCGCTATCAATATTAACGTTCTATGTTCAGTGCTTATGGTATCAATGGTATTTTTACGTAAATACAAAAAATACCTAAAGCCAATGCTATAAGCCAATAACTCGCATACCAAATGCGATGAAACTTCTATTTTACCTATATGAATATTTACTGGAAATGTCATCGCTTTTTCTCTTCCATAAAGGGAGGTAATACTTAATAGTAATTGATTGATTGATTGCTTAAATTTTCAATATCATTGCCATTCAGAAAAAAGTTATAGCCCCCACATAAGTCCTACTCTATAACTTGAAATTCCAATCATTGGTTTAATTCCATAAGTTTCAGTTTTATAATCAGAATACCTATTTACATTAAGCCCAAAGGCAATTAAACCACTTAAATACCAGGCATTTAAACTGGTTCCATATAATTTTCTACTTGGATCAAATTCATACAAAGCCAAAAAACCTGCAAAAGGATATTCTACAAATAAACCTTCTACTTGCCAAGGTTGGTAACCAATTCCAACCTCTAACATATTATAACCAGAACCTGTATAGCCAGCCACTAAACCTAAGCTAGGTTCTTCGGTTACATTGTCTTCAGTAAATTTATGATTGGATGTTTGTGCATAAGTTATAGCAGAAACAATCATAAAACAAACTAAAAACAAACTATACAAAAAGGGTCTTTTTTTCACTTCTCTTAATTATTTGCTTCGCATGATATGAAAATTATAAAGTACTTTATATAAAAATTTTATTTACATCTACTTTATTAACCCAAGTTCATCATGGCACAATTACTGTTATAGAATTATTTTAGGTTTGGTTTACCAAAATTTACTTATTTTGGAAGTTAAAACAATAAGCCTTTGAAAATTATACAATCAAAATATTTTATTTTTATGCTACTCACAATAGCATATATGTTATGCAATGGCTATTTGTTTAACACTGGCGATCAAGCTGAACATTTACCACAAGTTTATCAAAAGCTTAACCCAACTCTTTATCCTAACGATTTCTTTTTAAGTTATTACAACAATACTTTTACTGTAAGGTATTATTTTGTTTGGCTTGTTTATTTACCATCAGTATTTATTGGGGTTTTCAATACTTGCTTACTACTTTATATTATTTGTTTATACGCTTCTATTGCTGGCATTTATTTTCTTTTCAATCATTTTTATAATCACAATGCTAAAACTTGGTTAGGTGTAATTTTGTACTTATTCTTTTTTAGAAATTTTACTGTTGGAGGTAATTATATTCAAGATAATATGTTGGTTGGAAGTAGCCTAGCCGAGGCATTGTGTATTTGGGCTTTTGTAACAAACTTTAAAAATAAATATTTTGTTTCAGGATTATTTTGCGGATTAGCCTCTTTATTTCAACCATTGATTGGGTTACAAGTAGCACTTCTTATTGGGCTGAAAATCATTTACATACAAATATTTAATAATCAACTAAATATAAAAAAATTATTGAGCTTTAGTTTTAGTTTCTTAGCTCTGGCTTTATTTATATTGGTTCCAGTTTTTTTAGTTCAAGTCAATAGCAATAATTTAAACCAAATTGAAGCTAACAACATTTTATTTGAATACAGAGGAGCTTTACATTATTTACCACAACTTTTCCCTATAAAAGATTATGTGTTATTAGGGTTATTTAGCTTAATAGCCATTGGCATATTAACGCATAAAACCAAAAATGAACGCACTCAATTTATGCCTATCATTTTTAGTATTATTACTATTTGTGTTATAGTAGCTGTTATTTTATACATCAATCCAAATAGCAATATTGGTAAAATTCAATGGTATAAAACTACTGTTTGGTTGGGTTTATTTTGTAGTATGATATGTGTAAATATTATTCCAATAAAATATATCAAATCCATTTCAGTAAGCATTTTTAGTCTTACATTTTGCTATGTGATTGTTGTTTTTTTTATTTTTTCTGAACCAGGATATAGTCAAATTAATCGCAAAAGTATTTCAACTGAAACACATGAATGGATTAAAAAAAACACCCCTATTAATGCGCTATTTTTAGCCCCTCCAAACGATTACTCATTTAATTGCGAAGCGCAAAGAAGTACTGCTATAAATTACAAAGCAATAGTGCATGAAACCAACTATTTGATTGCGTGGAAAAATGCTATGGAAAAGTATTATGAAATGGATTTTTCAAAAATTGAAAAGTTAGATTGTCTGCCTTCGGCAGTTAGGGGTTTTTACAATATTGATTTTTCAAACTACCCATACCAAGAAATTGATTATGTATTATTAGAGAAATATCCTCGCTTACCAGCCAATTACAATAAAAAACAAGTTTGTTTTGAAAACGACAAGTTTGTAGTTTTAAAATTAAAATAATCCTTTATTTACCACTTAATTTCTTTTGGTAAAAACAAGGTTGTATCACCATTATTCCTAATTAAATCGCGCACTACCGATGAACTGATAGGTGTGTAAGCAGGGTCACACATTAAGAAAACCGTTTCTGTTTGCGGATGAATAATTTTGTTCATTTGGGCAATGTTTTTTTCATAATCAAAATCGGCCATGGTTCTAATACCACGCAAAATATATTGCGCACCAATTATTTCACAAAAACTCACCGTTAAACCTTCGTAAGCCATTGCTTTTACTTTTGGTTCGGTTACAAATATTTCTTCAATCCATTTGGTACGTTGTTCTATATTAAACAATGTGCTTTTTGAACTATTATGCCCAATTCCTACCACAATTTCATCAAACAAGGGTAATGCACGTTCTATAATATTTACATGTCCAATGGTGATTGGATCAAAGGTGCCAGGGAATAATGCAATACGTTTCATAGGTATCAATTAAATGGAATGTTTAAAAAAACTAAATGTTGATTGACCATAATTTCGTTTTTCAAAAAAATGGTTTTGACTACTTAAATCTAAATTACTTTGATGCTCCACTATGAGCCAACCTTTGGGTTTTAACAACTGTTTTTCAAAAACCTGAGTTGGAATAGAAGGCAGTTTATCTAATGCATAAGGTGCATCGGCAAAAATTAAATCAAATTGTTCGGTATATTGGTTAATAAATGTAAATGCATCTTTTTTAAAAGCTGTAAGTTGAGTAAATTGATGCTTGGCAATGGTTTCTTTTATAAACTTTATGCATCCAAAATCTAAATCTACACTTACTACTTTAGCCGCCCCCCTGCTACAAAACTCGTAAGCTACATTTCCTGTTCCGCTAAATAAATCTAAACAAGTAAGCTCTTCAAAATCAAAGTTATTTTCTAAAATATTGAATAAACTTTCTTTGGCTCTATCAGTGGTAGGTCTAACGGGTAAACCTTTAGGAGCATTTATAATAATTCCTTTATGTGAACCACTAATTACTCGCAAAGCAATACATTTAAGGCTGTAAAATAAAAATGTTCAGGTACATTTTCTAAAGCAATTGGGTAGGTAAAACGAGTATTGCGCTTACCTAAATGCATATTTTTACAATATTTACCTAAAAGAGCAAAAAGAGAATCATGCGATTCTACATTGCCATAAATAGTTAATTGCAAATTATTGGTAATGCCTAATTGCTCTGCAACTGCCAAAATATAATAAACTACATCAGTATGGTTATCGAACTTAAAGCTATTGAAAAAGTTTACTTGCCCATCTTTAAATTGCAGTAAATCAATACTATCTGCATTTATGTTCAAATACAAATTTTCATCGGCATGGCTGTTGCTTAAATAATGACATGCTTTAACAAATAACAACGAATGATGCATTATATCAGCTGTTGGCATATTAAACCTAACAAACTTTAAAATTTCATTTCTAATATTAAATACATTTACCATGTGCTGAAAATCTAACCTATGGTAAAGAAACTGAGCATTGTTAAATGGTTTTCGGTTTACTTTATAATAAGTTTCCAATTCGCTCACATTATTAAGTGCATCTGGAACCATTATACTCGAATCGTCAGCAATAATTACCGTTTTCGATTTATAAACAGGTAAAAAATCATTGGTTATTTCAGTGTATAATTTCAAATCATTGTAATCCATATCTAAAAACGATGCCGACTTATTAGTATATGTTTTTAACGATACAATGCGATTTATTTGCTCATCGGCCACTACAGAAATCATTTGTTGAGGTGCAATAACTAAAAAATATTTATATCTAAAATTACTTTCAGCACTGTAATCACTATCTGCGTAGTGTTTAATATCTAATAATAAATTGTTTTCAGTTTGCATGAGCTAGACTTACATTCGCAAAATATTTTTTTTTAACGATAAACGTAAATTATTTTTTATAAATATGATAGAAAAGCTAGAATGGAAACCGCTAGACCCTGATTTTGAAGAAAAAATGGTCATTAAATCAAAAGGAAATTTGTTTATGCAAGATGTAGGATTTCAATTCCATAAAATTGAACCTGGTTATGTTGAAACATTTTTAATTTTAGAACAAAAACATTTACAGCAAATGGGGTTTGTGCATGGCGGTGTAACTGCTACCATGGCCGATATTACAACAGGTTTTGCTGCCTTTACCTTGGTAGATAAAACACAATCGGTAGTAACGGTAGATTTAAAAGTTAACTACATAAATCCTGGAAAAGGAGATAAATTAGTGGCTAAAGGGCAAGTTTATAAAGCTGGAAGCAAACTTATTTTTTGTAAAACCGAAATTTTTATTGAAAATCAAAATGGGTTAACCCAAATTGCATTTGCCGATAGTATTATGGCAGTAATTTCAGAAGGAGATGTAAAGAAATAGCTATAAGGATAAACAAAAAAGCTATTCAAATAAAAAAAATAACCATTTAAATACAATTTTCTCTTTGAAATGTCATTTCTATGCATTAGCATTGTATTATGAAAAAAGAGATAATTAATCTTTATAAAGCAAAAGGCCTAGGAGCATTGCCTCCTTTGCTTATTTACTTTATATTATTGATACCTATTTCTATTATTTACGCTATCACTTGGCTTTTAAAACCAATTGAACCCGTAAGTTTAGAAGAATTCGAAAACATTTCGATTTAAAACTTGTATAATATTCAAACACTATTAACAATTGGTGTTAATATTTTGATAATTAGACATTGCTGTTCAATAATTGAATTAAATTAACCTTGTAAAATGAAAAACAAAATTTACGAGCTTTATAAAACTAAGGGAGTAATTAGCATCTTGCCAATGTTAGTTTACTCTATATTACTTATACCTAGTATAGTAATATTTTTCTTTACTTGGTTATTATCGCCATTTCAACCAGAAAGTTTTACAGATTTAGAAGTCCTAAACTAACAATAGGATTTTACAAAGCATAAAAAAAGACGTTAACTTAAAGCTAACGTCTTTTTTTATTTTATGAATTTAAAATACTATGCTTCTAAATCTTGAATGTCTAACATACCAATTGGTTTGCCATTTTCAGTAACCAAAATAGTATCAACTTTTGTAGATTTAAATAAACCAGCAGCTTCGTTTAATAAAGCACTACCTTCAATAGCAATTGGCTGATTATAAGCAAAATCTCCAATATTTTTGCTTAATACATCTCTACCAGCTTCAGTTAATTTTCTGCGTAAATCACCATCAGTAAATACACCTTTTAAGCTTCCATCAGCATTTACAACTGTAATTGCACCAAAGCCATACTCAGTCATTTTTACAATAGCTTCAGCTAAGTTAGTATTAGCATCAACAATTGGATTGATTCCATTTAAAGCTTCCTTAACCCTAACTGTCATTAAACGAGTATCTTGAATAAACTGATCAGTTCCTACTGTAGTAAAATGATTTTCAGTTAATTGTTTCATTATTTTTAATGGAACAGTTATGGTATGAACACCTAAGTTTAAAGCGTTGCGAATATGCTCCATGGTACGAACAGAAGAGAACATTACTTTGGTATTGTAACCATAATGATCAACTGCTGCTACTATTTGAGCCACTAAATCTAAAGCATCATGTCCTTGATCTTGCAAACGACCTACTAATGGGCATACATAAGTAGCACCAGCTTGCATAGCCATATAAGCTTGTTGCAAGGTATAAACTAAATGTACGTTAACCATCATTCCATGGTCGCGTAACATTTTACAAGCTCTAACACCTTCTAATGAAACTGGAATTTTAAATACAGTTTTTTTAATATCTAATCCTAAGTCTAACTGGCGTTGAGCCTCTTTTAAAATATCTTCCGCAGTATCGCCCAAAGCCTCAATTTGAAGCACAGGTACAATTTTTGAAAGTTTTACAATCATACCATCAATGTCGGTAATACCTTCACGTTGCATAAATGTAGGAGTGGTAGTTAAACCATTTAAAAAGCCTAATTTAAAGCCTTCTTCAATCTCTTTAAGATTGGCCGAGTCTAAATATAATTCCATGAATTTTTATTTTATTTCTTTGTTTCTTTAACAAGCAATAACATAAATTTTATTAATTATTCCAATTTATATTTTTGCCTAATATTCAATTTTTTATAAATCTATTTCGCTAAAAAATCCATCTTCAAAAATGAAGATGGATTTCTGTTTACTAAATATTTATTATACCGACTTAGGGCGGTAAGTTGTTTTTGAAGCTCCAGCTCCTTTAGTACTAGTTTTTGGTGTAGTATTTTTAGGTGCAGTAGCTTTTGGAGTTGCAGTTTTTTTAGCAGCTGTTTTTTTAGGTTTTTCTTCTTTTACCTCTAATGTTTCTGCCTCATCACTAGTACTTTCTGTAGTTTCAGCATTGGCATCTCCTACTAATTTTGAAAAATCTAAAATATCTTTCAAAGAGTTATACCAAGTAAAAAACTTTTTGATATCGCTATCATAAACGCGTTCGCTATCTAATTGTACTAAATCAACTAAAAATTTACGTTGTGCTTTTGCATCATCTTTAGCAGCAGGAACGTTTCCTGCGTTATGAGCTTTATAAAGAACTTCCGATAATTTCATATCACCACTTAAGGTGTACATGCTAATATCTTCTAAAATACTAACTCTATCTTGGTATCCAGTTGCAAATTTTTTACCAGCACCAATTGTTTCTAAAATTAATCCATTTTTTGTGCGACCAATAATTTTGTGTAATCCACCTTGGCCCGATACAGCTACAATATCTTTTAATTCCATCAATTCTTTTAAATTTTTACAGGGCGAAAGTATCGAATTATTTATTAATAGTAACATTTTATGAAAAGGATTTTTTTTTGAAACATAAATAAGTGTTCAAAAAACTGTTAACAACTGTTTTATAGGCTAGTAAAAAATATTTTTTATAAAAATTTTTCATAAACATATTTTTTATTATCATTGCAGCCCAATTCAATGCCCGGATGGCGGAATTGGTAGACGCACTAGTCTCAAACACTAGCGAGAAATCGTGCCGGTTCGACTCCGGCTCCGGGTACTAATAAGGGCTGTAGAGGCCAATAAAATAAGGGCTTCACAAAAAGCGTAGACAAAACCGTAGACAAATAAAAATTCTACGGTTTTTTTTGTTTATTTCAATTTCCAATTTTCCCATTTGTCTTTTATTTCTTCGCTAATCAACAAATCTGGGTCTTGTGGTTTAATTGTTCTAGTTGATTCGAGAGAAACTTCACATTTCAAGTAAATGTATAAATCTAAGTATTTTAGATCACCTTTCGATTCTTGTAATTTTTTCAATAAAAAATAAGTAAACATTCCATGCTTTTGTTCTCGATAAGGTAAAGCCGTTTGTTCTTTTCCGCAAAAATTTAGAGTAGAAAAATTATTTATTTGGAGTATTAAATATAAACCCAACTCCAAATACATTCTCAATACTTAAATTGGAATCATCTTTTATGTATTTGCGTATTTTAGTAATAAAAACATCTAAACTTCTGCCTAAAAAATAATCATTTTCTCCCCATAATTCCTTTAAAATATCTTCTCGTTTTAAAACCTTGTTTCTGTTCCTGTATAAATAATTAAGGATATCACTTTCTTTTTCTGTGATTCTTTTTGTAAGACCATTTAAGGATAAAGACTGATTATTAAAGTCAAATAGATACTTGCCTATTGAAATAACTTCCGACTGACTTTCCTCTTTATTTTCCTTGATTCTACGAATAACCGCTTTTATTTTCCAATGCAATTCTTCTTCATCAAATGGTTTGGTAATGTAATCATCCGCCCCCAAGTTGTAACCTTTTAATTTATCTTGTTTTAAAGATTTTGCAGTAATAAAAATAATGGGTATGTTTTTGTCAATTATTCTGATTTCATTAGCTAAGGTAAATCCATCCATTTTTGGCATCATTACATCTAAAAGGCATAAGTCAAAACGGTTAACTTGGAATGTTTTTAAAGCCAACTCTCCATCTCTACAAAGTATTATTTCAAAACTAGCAGTTTCTAAATAATCAACCAAAAGTATTCCTAAGTTAAGGTCATCTTCTGCTAATAATATGCGGTGTTTTTCTTTAAACATTGGGCAATGAAATGGTAAATATTGTTCCTTTATTGGGTTCGCTTTTTATTTCAATTACTCCTTGATGGATTTCAACAATCTTTTTTACATAAGCTAAACCTAACCCAAATCCTTTTACATTATGTATATCTCCGGTTGGAATCCTAAAAAATTTATCGAACACTTTTTTTTGATATTTTTTTTCTATACCAATTCCATTATCTGAAACCTCCATCACTAAAAACTTACCCCTGTTGTAAGTGGAAATGGTTATGTCTGGTTTTTCTTTAGCGTACTTGATAGCATTGTCAATCAGGTTACATAAAGTATTGGTAAGATGTGTTTTATCGCCCAATATTACAAATATTTCAGCTAACAAATTTAATTTTATATTTCCTTGTTGGTTCTCAATTTGTATACCTATATATTTTAAAGCATCATTGATTAACTGATGAAAATCTAGTTCCATTTTTTGTAAAGGAATTTCACCTCTTTCTAGCGCTGTCATGCTTAAAACTTGCTCTATTTGTAAGTTTAATTTCTCATTTTCTTCGAGTATAATTTCGGAATAATGTTTTATTTTATCAGGTTGCTTATTGGTTGAATCCTTCATAAGCATTTTACTAGCTAAAGCTATGTTTGTTAAAGGTGTTTTAAATTCGTGAGTCATGTTATTCAAGAAGTCTGTGGTATGCTCCCATATTTTTTTCTCTTTTAGCAATGATAAAATGGTTCGCCAAAACAGCACAAATACAATGAGAATTAGGATCACAGAAGTAATAAATAGGGTGCCCATTTCAGCCATGATAAATTGCTTTTTTTCTGGAAAAATTAGTTTCAATTCAACGCCATTATTTCCTGCTAAATTTTGCAAGGGTTTATTAAATATATGATTCGAAAACCCTGTTTCATTATTAGATTTAACCTTTGGTTTTACCACTTCAAAAGTATAATCAATGTAAAAATTATAGAATTTCATATAATAATTAAATAGGGAATCTATTTTATGAATTTCGTTTTTACCTAATTTAGCAGCCACTCCCTCATCATTTTCTACAGCACAAGCACCTATTTCCTTGCATGCTTGTTCATCGGAACGAATAGCTTCAGTTGTTTTAGAAAGAACCATATTGGCCTTTTCATTAAACAGATCTTCTTTTATTTTAGCTGTATGCAATATCCAATTCACTTGAATAACTAACAAAATTATTAAGGAAATAGAAGAAATGACGATGAATATTTTGGTTCGATGTTGTTTCATTGGAATGTTCAAAATTAGCCATTTTATAGGGTAAATAATAGCATTAACAAGTCAATAACAAAGCAATAACTTCTCAGTAACACGAAGGCTTTTTTATATAATTTACTTTTGTTTCATCAATTAAATTATAAAATGAAAAACTACACCATCACACTACTTTTATTTTTATTTATGAATTTAGGATTTTCCCAAAATTCAAAGTTTGAATACAATGGAAGATTTACTCCAACCATTCAACAAGAAAAATTGAATGAAGTAAATTCTATTACGGATATTTCTCCTCAATTTTGGCGTCATTTAGCAATGCCCAATAATCAACGCAATGAACTAGAAAAAAAAAGAAAAATAGATTATGCATTGGGTTGTTATTTGTTTCCACTTGGCGGTTATAATATGGTAGTTGATTACCTTTCTTTAGAAATAGTAACTACTTACAATGGCAAATTGACAACCTATAAAAGTACCAGTGATAAATTGACTAAAGAACAAAAAAGTGCTTTAATGAATGCTGATTTGGGTTCAGATGTTCAAATAAAAATAAAGTTCAAACTTAAAAACAAAAATTTTGACACTGCCGATATTTATAAAAAAATAATGGAGGGGAAATATTCCATTACAATAGTTCCAGCAATGGAAGCAGAGTTTCCAGGAGGTTTTAAACAAATATCGGCCTTCTTAAATGATAATTTTTTTAATAAAATTACTCAAAAAGGTAACACTGATAAAATTAGACAAACCAGTTTAAAATTCACGATTAACGAAGAGGGTAAAGTAGTAAATAGTAAAATAATTAACACCTCATCTGATGTAAAAATAGATCAATTATTACTTGAAGCAATTAATAAAATGCCAAAATGGAAACCAGCCAAAAATTCGAAAGGAATAAAAGTGAAACAAGAGTTTATTATTCCATTTGGTGGAGGAGGCTGTTAAACGAGGTAAAAATAATTAACCTAAAAAAACGATATAAAATATTTAAAAATATAATAATCATAAAAAAATGAAAACACACAAAGTAACTTTTATAGCAATTGTAATAATTATTATAGTTGCGTGTAGCACCATGAAGAAGAACATAACAACCTCTGCTCCTTCCCCTCAAACTTATACTCTAGATTCATCTAAAAGTTTAGCCACACCCAACACCCCTAAAGCGTCAAATACTTTTTTATTGAAATCCCAAAATGGAATTTATGAACCAGGAAATGAAGAGTTAAAAGCCATTCAATTACAATATAAAGAGACCACTTTACAACAGTTAAAATATGGTCATGCTATTTACACAGAGGGTGCTTGTATAAAATGTCACGATGCTTTAAATATTTATGTGTATAGTGAACCGAAATGGAAAATTATAGTAGATGATATGGCAATAAGGGCTAAAATATCGAACGAACAAAAGGATGCTGTTTATAAATACGTAATGGCCATTAAAGCTACTCAGCCCAAGTAAGCTAATTTTAAAGCAATTTATAATTGAAACAAACTATTTGAATTAAGCACAAAATTTAGAACTATTAAGCGCTAATTTTGATGCTTGAGCGGTTTTTTATAAATAAATATCGATTTAAATAATATTTAGTTACTTTAAAAGTAAATAAATATTGAATTATTCTACTAATTAATTGTTACAATTATTAAAAGTAGTTATGCCAATAAAATAGTTGATTGAAGTTGTATTATGTTCCATATTTGGAGTCATATATGATTCTTTAGCCCTTAAATTCGTAACAATCCGTAGCTTTCATTCGCAACAATTCGTAAGAATCATAGGTAAATATGCAACTAATTTAATTTTTGACATTCAAAAAAAGTTTATACAAACAAAAAAATAGTCAACAATTATCACAAAAAACAATTAAAAGCTGCTAAAAAATCAAATTATTTATAGAGTAATTCAACCATTTGGTCTGGACTTGCGTAAGGGTATTTAGCTGTAGTGGATGTTTTTGTATGTCCTACAACAAAAGCCACTGCTTCAGTGAAAGCTTTATCCAGTAATTTACCAGTAATAAACGTTCTCCTTCCCGACTTCCATCCAACCCAATCATATTTCGGTTTTGTTTGGGTTATAACTTGTGAACCGCTTTGCCTTTTAAGCGTAACCTCTTCATCAATTTTGGCTAGCTCGCAAACTTTTTTTAAATGTTATAAGCTTTTGTCGTAAATTATTAAATATGGTTTCCAATTATTTTTAACAATCAAACAATCTAACAATCCTTAAATCTCCAAATCAATAAATAATTACCAAAACCATCTGTTACATTTTTGTTTATAATAAGTAAGCAATAATTGCTAAAATTGAAATCTTAATTCAAATAAAAATGTCAGAACAATTAGAACATATACACTGTCTTATAATTGGCAGTGGACCTGCTGGTTACACAGCAGCTATTTATGCATCGCGTGCCGATTTAAAACCTGTAATGTACACTGGCCCTCAGCCTGGAGGGCAGCTAACCATTACTACCGATGTAGAAAATTATCCTGGTTACCCCGATGGAATTATGGGACCAGAAATGATGGAAAACTTTAGAAAACAAGCAGAACGCTTAGGTACAGATATTCGTTATGGTATGGTTACTAAAGTTGATTTTAGTGGCAAACCTCCTTACAAAATTCAAATAGATGAAAGTAAAGAAGTTTTGGCTGATACCGTTATTATTTCAACTGGTGCTAGCGCAAAATGGTTAGGTATTGAAAGTGAAAATAAATTAAATGGTCATGGTGTTTCTGCTTGTGCTGTGTGCGATGGTTTCTTTTTTAGAGGTAAAGATGTGGCCATAGTTGGTGCAGGCGATACTGCTTGCGAAGAAGCAAGTTATTTGGCTAAAATTTGTAGTAAAGTATATATGATAGTTCGTAAAGGTGAGTTTAAAGCCTCAAAAGCTATGCAACATAGAGTTGAAAACACACCAAATATCGAAATTTTATTCAATTCGGAAACAGATGAAATTTTAGGCGACCATAAAGTAGAAGGTGTAAGAATAAAAAATAAAAAAACTGGCGAACTTACTACTTTAACTATTGGAGGTTTCTTTGTAGCTATTGGTCATAAACCAAATACTGAAATATTTAAAGACTACTTAGATATGGACGAAACTGGCTATTTAATTACCACTCCAGGAACAAGCAAAACCAAAGTAGAAGGTGTATTTGCTTGTGGCGATGCGCAAGATAAAATTTACCGCCAAGCTGTAACTGCCGCAGGTAGTGGCTGTATGGCAGCTTTAGATGCCGAAAGATACTTAGGTGCTAAAGGTTTTGAAATGTAATTATTAAAAACGTAACCATAAAAAAAGCGCTTTTATCAATCGATAAAAGCGCTTTTTAGTTTTATAAGACTTTAAGTATTACTTACTTTTTTTAGCCGCAGCCTTTTTAGCTGCTTTCTTAGCCACTTTTTTAACTGCTACTTTCTTGGCTACTTTTTTATTAGCCGCAGCCTTGCTATCGGCTGCTGGAATTTTTACTAATTTAATACAATCTTCAAATGTTAAAGTATTGGCATCGCTACCTTTTGGTAGTTTGTAATTATCTTTACCATAAGCTAAATATGGCCCCCAACGACCGTTTAATAACTTTAAGTTTTCATCTTCGGCAAAAACTTTAATTAATTTGTTGGCATCTTTAACACGTTTTTCTTGTATTAACTCAATGGCTCTTTCAGCAGTAATGGTAAATACATCATCGGTTTTAGGAATGGTGGTAAATACACTATTATGAACTATGTACGGACCAAATCTACCAATGGCAGCTTTCATGTCTTTATCTTCAAACTGACCAATTACTCTTGGTAATTTAAATAAATCAATAGCTTCTTCTAAAGTAATGGTTTCAATTAATTGCCCACTTCTTAAACTTGCATAACGTGGTTTTTCAGCATTGGCATCATCGCTATTTTCGCCAATTTGAGCATAAGGACCATATTTACCTACTTTTACCAAAACCATTTTACCCGATTCAGGATCAACTCCTAAAACACGTTCCGCATTTTGACGTTCAGCATTGGCGCTTGTTTCAGTTACTTCTTGATGAAAAGGAGTATAAAACTTCTGGATCATATTATTCCAAACCAACTGACCGCGTGCAATTTTATCAAACTCCTCCTCTACACTGGCTGTAAAGCCATAATCCATAATATTTTCAAAATGTTTCGCTAAAAAATCAGTTACTACCATTCCAATATCGCTTGGAAATAGTTTTGATTTTTCACTGCCATATTTTTCTGATTTTACACTGCGTGTTATATTGTTATTTTCTAAAAACAATACAGTAAAGTTTCTTTCCTTGCCTTCTCTGTCTTCTTTTACCACGTAACCACGTTTTTGAACGGTTCCAATGGTTGGCGCATAAGTACTTGGGCGACCAATACCTAATTCTTCTAATTTTTTAACCAAACTAGCCTCGGTGTAACGCGGAGCTGGACGAGAAAAACGTTCCGTTGCATCTATATTTATTAAGCGTAACTCCTCACCCACTTTTAAGGGAGGAAGCATTTTGCTATTTTCATCATCGCTCTCATCGTCAGTGCTTTCCAAATATACTTTCAAAAAACCATCAAACTTTAGTACTTCGCCTGTTGCAGTAAAAGTTTCGTTCATGGTTGATATAGAAACCGTTGCAATGGTTCTTTCTATTTGAGCTTTACTCATTTGCGAAGCAATAGAACGCTTCCAAATTAAATCGTATAAACGTTTTTCTTGAGCGGTGCCATCTATCTCAGTTTTCTCAAAATAAGTAGGACGAATTGCCTCGTGAGCCTCTTGTGCACTATCGCTTTTAGTGGTATAATTTCTTGGATTTGAGTATTTAGCGCCATAACTATTTAAAATGCTTTCTTTGGCATTTTGAATAGCTGTTTCGCTTAAATTTACCGAATCGGTACGCATATAAGTTATAAATCCATGTTCATATAGTTTTTGAGCCACACTCATGGTCATGGTAACTCCATATCCTAATTTTCTGCTTGCTTCTTGCTGTAAAGTAGAAGTAGTAAAAGGTGCAGCAGGACTTTTTTCTGCTGGCTTCACTTCTAAATTTTTTATATTGAAAGTAGCGTTTTTACATTTTTCTAAAAATGCCATTGCCTCAGCTTCAGTATCAAAACGTTTAGGCAATTCAGCATCCATTTGCTTGCCGCCAACATTAAACTTCGCAGTAATTTTAAATGCTGAAGTAGAATTAAACTGATTAATTTCCCTTTCGCGCTCTACAATTAGTTTTACAGCTACCGATTGAACCCTACCTGCTGATAAACTAGGACGTACTTTTTTCCAAAGCACAGGGCTTAATTCAAAACCAACTAATCTATCTAATACCCTACGAGCTTGTTGGGCATCTACTAAGTTTTTATCAATTAATCTCGGATTTTCAACTGCACGTAAAATAGCAGGTTTGGTAATTTCATGAAATACAATACGTTTGGTTTTTTTTATATCTAAGCCTAATACCTCGCTTAAATGCCAACTAATGGCTTCTCCCTCACGATCCTCATCGGATGCTAACCAAACTGTTTCTGCAGCTTTCGATAATTTTTTCAATTCGGCCACAACAGCCTTCTTATCATCGCTTACTTCGTAATGTGGTAAAAAATTATTCTTTATGTCAATGGCATCATCACCCTTAGCTAAGTCTCTAATATGACCGTAACAGCTTTTTACGGTATAGTTTTCTCCTAAAAATTTTTCAATTGTTTTAGCTTTAGCTGGTGACTCTACAATTACTAAGTTTTTACTCATTTTTTATCAATGGTATTATATATATACAAATAAATCGGGCGCAAAATTCATTTTTTATTTTAAAATACAAGCATTTGCCCTAAATGCTTATACACATTTAATTGATTACTTTTCCAAATCTGAAACCTTACAGTACCATTTTGGAACCAATTCCAAAATACAAAATAAAAAAACTACTGACAATCAAATATTTACAATAAAGGCACATGGTTAGCTATTGTATTTATAACTATAAAACAAAATTTTAAATATTAAAGCTATGAAAACCACAATTTTATCAATTACAGCAATTTTAGTTTTCGCATTTTATGTAGTGCTTATAACTGTAGCCATGTTTATTGAAATAGGCATGCTTTCGTACATATTTTTTCCTGCCATTGCAAAAAAAATAAAATACCATAATAAATATGCAATAAACAACAAGCAATTTAGCTTAAATTAGTTCAAAAATTAGGCATAGACCTGTTGGTAACAACTCGTTTGTGCCTCTTTTTTTTAGCCAATCCATTTCTGTCCACTTTTACTCGTCCATCTACTTGAGTAAAATCTGGGCATTTTTTTTTGCTTTTACAACTTGGCGTAAAAGTTCCTAGCAGCATTATTGCCACCAAACTAATTACCAATTTATATTGAAGGCTCCATTTCATATTCAAAAAAATTATCGTCTTCTTTTGCGCGAACTACTGGCTTTTTTCTTACCTCTTTCCTTCTCTTTCTTAAATCTATCCTGACTTTTTCTAACAGCTTTAAACATGGCAGTACTTTCCATTTCTAAATCTATTTGACGTTTAACCATGTCAGCTCCAGCTACAGTAACTCTTACAATATCACCTAACTGATATTTTTTTCTAGTAGAACGACCAATTATCCATAAATTTCTTTCATCAAATTCATAGTAATCATCATGGATATTAGCCAGTTTAATTAAGCCTTCGCACTTATATTGGGTAATTTCTACATACATTCCCCAATCGGTTACACCGCTTATAATACCATCAAAAGTTTGACCAACAAAATCTTTAATGTATTCAACTTGTTTGTATTTAATACTTGCGCGTTCGGCATCGGCAGCTTTTTGCTCCATGCTCGATGATTGCTTGCACATCATTTCATATTCTTCTTGATTGGCACTTTTACCACCATTTAAATAATCAAACAATAAACGATGTGCCATTAAATCAGGATACCTGCGAATAGGCGAAGTAAAATGCGAATAATATTCAAAAGCTAAACCATAATGCCCCGATTTTTTGGTGCTGTAAATGGCTTTACTCATGGTTCTAATGGCTTGGCTTTGCAATAAGTTTTGCTCTGGCTTACCTTCTACTTCTACCAATAAATTATTTAACGATTTTGAAACTTTGTTAGGATTATCGAGCAACACTTTATAACCAAACCTTGCTGCAAAGGTGCTAAATAGCTTCAACTTATCTTCGTTTGGACTTTCGTGTACACGATAAACATAAGTAAATTTATTGGTTCCTTTACCCATTTTCGATACAAATTCAGCCACTTTTTTATTGGCCAAAAGCATAAATTCTTCTACCAATTTATGCGCATCTTTTCTCACTTTTACATAAATATCAATTGGCTTAAAGTTTTCGTCTAACTTAAACTTTACCTCTTCGGTTTCAAAACTGATGGCCCCTACACTAAACCTTTCATCGCGCATAATTTTGGCTAAATTGTTTAGCTTAATTATTTCATTGGCATAATCGCCTTCGCTCGTTTCAATGCGTTCCTGAGCTTCTTCGTATGTAAAACGTCTATCGCTGTAAATTACAGTTTTGCCAAACCATTCATCCAATATTTCGGCTTTGTCGTTAATTTTAAAAACAGCCGAAAAAGTTAGTTTTTCTTCATGTGGACGCAATGAACACAAACCATTCGATAATTTTTCGGGCAACATTGGAATAGTTCTATCAACCAAATAAACCGATGTTCCGCGTGTGAATGCTTCATTGTCTAAAGCCGATTTGGGCGTAACATAATGCGATACATCTGCAATATGAACCCCAATTTCATAAATACCATTTCCTAATTCTTTGTATGAAATAGCATCATCAAAATCCTTAGCATCCAATGGATCGATGGTAAACGTTAATGTTTTTCTAAAATCCTTGCGTTTTTTTATTTCGTCAGCACTTATTTTATCACTAAACTTAGCCGCTTCTTTTTCTACAGCCTCAGGAAATTTGCTCGAAAAACCAAACTCAGCTACAATGGCATTCATTTCTGTATTATGGTCGCCTGGCCTTCCTAATATTTCAATTACTTTACCACTTGGGCTATCATCGTGAGGCATCCAATGAGTAAGCTCTACAATTACTTTATCGCCATCTTTAGCTTTACCTAAATCATTTTTTTGAATAAAAATATCGGCATACATGCGTTTATCATCAGCCACTAAAAAACCGTAATTGCTACTTACTTGAATAGTTCCTACAAATTGCGTTCTTGCTCTATTTATAATTTCAACAATTTCGCCTGTTGGTCTATCGTTATTTTTTGCAGAAAGCAATTGCACTTTAACCAAATCGCCATGCAAAGCAGTGTTTAAGTTTTCTTTTTGAACAAAAATATCTTTGCTATCATCGCCACGTTCCATATCGGTTGGCTTTACATAAGCCGCACCACGTTGGGTTACATCTACTATTCCTTCTACAAAATTGGCTATAAACACAGCCGCAAATTTACCCGGCTGCACTTCTTCTAATACACCTGTTTTTACTAACTGTTTTATGGCAAGAATGACTGCATTTTTTTCTTCTGAACTTACTAAATCAAGTTTAGCAGCTATTTGTTTATAATTTAAAAGTTTACGCTGATTTTTAGCAAATACTTGCTCTACCATTCGTTTTATTTTTGTTAATTGAGCCATTTAATTTTTATAATTGATGCAATATAATGCATTATTTAAGTAAATACTAAAATTGGGAATTGACACTTAAAACCTTACTCATCTGTTACTAAAATCTTACTAAACTCAGCAGATGTTTTGGTAACTTTTATTTGAGTATGAATACGTTTTTTTAACTCTTCTACGTGCGAAATAATTCCAATTTGTCTATCATCGGTTTGGCGTAAAAGTTCCAATGCATCCAATGCGTTATTCAAACTTTCGGGGTCTAGAGTTCCAAAACCTTCATCAATAAACAACGAACGTATTTTGGTATTTTTACTAGCCAGATCAGATAACCCAATAGCCAAAGCTAAACTCACCAAAAATGTTTCGCCACCCGAAAGTGAGTTAAGCGAACGAACCTCTTCAAAAAAGTGTTTATCCTTAATTTGCAATTCCATTTCGGCCGATGTATCGTCTTTAAAAAGTTCATATCGGTTATACATTATTTCTAAATGTTTGTTGGCATATTGAACCAATAACGAAAGGGTAAAATCTTGTGCGAATTTTTTAAACGAATCGCCTGTTTTAGAACCAATTAGTTTGTTTAATTGTTCCCATTTTTCAAATGTTTTCTGCTTATTAGCAATTGCTAAAAGCTTCTTTTCATTGTTACTTTTTTCAGTTTTATCTTTTTCTATTTTTTCGTTTATCCCACCAATTTCTTGGTTAATAAAAGTACTTTTTTGTATTAAACTATCTTTTTCGGTTTGTAATGCTGTTAAGTCTTTTTTAATAATATTTTCAGCATTTAAAGCTACAAGTTTTTGATTGGTGCTTTGCAATAAAGTGCTAATTGCTAATAATTTATTTTCTAACTCTTGCTGTTGTTTTTCAATGGTTCCGGCTTCAGGTAAATGAAGTGCTTCTTTTAAAACTTCAATAGATTCAAAGCCATTTTCATTTAGTTTATGAAGTAACTTCACTTCCAAATCAGTACAGTTTTGATTAAAAATAATTTGCTCTTTATGCAGTATTTCAATGGTATTTTTTTGATTGGTAATTTCTGTTTCTAAAACAGTTTTTTGTTGAATTAATTGATTGGTTTCTAGAACGAATTGTTCTATACTATTTCTCAAACGTAACTCTTCATCAACAGGAGTTTTATGTACAAAGTCAAAAGTTAATTTTTCAATACCATTACTTAAAGCAACTAAGTTTTCGTTTAAACTACTTTGCTTTTTTATCGCTTCCTCTACCCTGTTTTTTGTATTATGTAAATTGGCATTTATGGAGGCTAATTCAGTGTTTACCTTATTTAGCTCTTCTTTTATTTTAACTATTTCTGTGGTAGTATTCTCATACAATTTATTATTGCTGTTGATAGCAGTAGCCAACTTAAGAACTTCTGTTAATGCATTTAATTCAAGCTGTTGTCCATACTTTTCAAAGACTATTTTTAGCTCATTATAAGCGCTATTTATGGACTCTTGTTTTTCAGTTATTTGCTGATTTAAAGTAACTATTTGTTGGTTTTTATTGGTTAATTCTCCTTCTTTTTTAACAATAGCTAACTTAACTTCTTGGACCTTTTGATTACTTTTTTGCAAAGCTTCATTAGCAGTTTTTAAAGCTGAATCTAACTGTTCATGTTTAACCAAATTTTGCTCTATTTCTATTAAAACAATTTCTAAATTTGATACATTTTCAGAAATACTTTTACCAGTAAAATCAGTATTCAAAACTTCATGGATAGCCTTTATTTCATTGGTAATTTTAGTCAAAGTTTCTTCACCAAATTTCCAAGAAGTTTGGTATTGAATTTTAAGTGCATTCAATTCAATTTTTGCTTCATTCTTCGAGCTAATTTCTGCTGATATATTATCTAATTGTTGTTTTGTTTCATCAGTATTTAACTCCAAATTTTCACCAACCAAAGGATGTTCCAAAGCACCACAAAGCGGACAAGGTTTACCATCTTCTAATGAAGCTCTATGCTCCTCTAAAACAGAAACTTTTAACTGCAAACGCCAATTTTCTTCCAACAGTTTTTGCTTTTCTACTAAACCATTAATTGTCTTTGATAATTGTTCTTCTTCTATACTAATTTTTTCAAAATCCTTTTTAGAAATATTTACTTTTTCAATGAATTCTGTTTGTTGTTTTTCAAGGCTTTCAAGCGTTTGTAAATGCGCTAAATTTTGCTTTACTTGAACTTTATCTAATAATAATTCAGCATTGAGTTTTAAAGCATTTTGTTGCTTTTTATGTTCATCAATTTCACCATTTAAAACTGCTAATTCATTTTCTAATTGCTTGAGTAAATCTTTATCTTTTTCAATGTCTTTTTGCTGCAAATCGATGGCTTGCTTTAAACCATCTGTTTGCTGTTCAGCCAAAAACTTTTCAGCATTTTGAATAATGCCATAATTTAATTTAACTGCTCCCGAGTTTTCTTTCCAAGTGGCATAAACAGCTAAATTTTGAACGGCATTTTCTTTTTCTAACAGACTGTTGTTTAAACTGACAAACTGTTCATCAAGCTTATTTTTATTCGCTAATAATTGATTTACAATTTGTGTTTGTTCGTTTATTTCAGAGGTATTTTGTTCTAATTGCTGGGTTATATTTTGCTTCTCAATTACCTTTTCCTTTGCCAAATTAATATTGGGCAATTTGGTTTCTAGTTCAGTTTTTACTTTTTCTAGTTCACTGTTTTTTGCTAGATATAAATCACTTGCAGCTTGCAAGCTATTGTTGTTTGCTACAAACTTTTCTTGGGCTGTTGCCAAATCACTTTTATTCTTATCAAATAATTGCAACGCATTTTCATAAGCTTGCAATTCTTTTTCGAGCAATTGGGCCTTTTTAAATTGAGCTAACTTTTTATACAATAATTCATTATTGGCAATTTGAGTTAAAATTTCACCTTCATTTTGTGTTAAATTATTTAAATCAACTGCCGCTTTTTGCTTTTCTTCAACCCAATTTATACTCTTTGAAACCAACTCCAAATCCTTTTGAATTTTGAGCAATTCAGCCTGATTTGTAGTCAAATTTTGATTTAAAATTTCAACTTCTTCTTCAGTTAATAAATTATTATTTAAACCCGCTTTTTGCGCTTCTATTTCATCTTCTAAAGCTTTGGTTTTTTCAAATACTGTTTTCGAAATGGTTTCATAAATTTCGGTTCCAGTTATTTTACTCAACATTTCCGCACGCTCAGCAGGCTTGGCTTTTAAAAATGCAGCAAAATTATTTTGAGCCAACAATACCGATTTGGTAAACTGCTCGAAAGTTAAACCTATCACTTTCTGAATTTCAACTAAAGCAATTGATTTTTTATCGGCAATTAATTGAAAATCGTCCGTGCCAGTTTTTTTAAAAAACTTTAGTTCCCAATCGTTTAACTTATTATTTCTATTATAAGCCACACTCCACCTAGCTAGGTATTGCAAATGGTTCACTTCAAATATTGTTTCTGCTATAGATTCTCTTTCGTTCCTAGTAATTATTTCTTCTGCTTTTCCCTTTCCATGTCGGTTAGTTTCGCCATAAAGCGATAAAGTAATGGCATCTAAAATAGTAGATTTACCTGCACCTGTTTGACCTGTAATAGCATATAAACCTGCATCGGCCAATATACCTTCGTTAAAATTAACCTCTTGTTCTCCTTTTAACGAATGAATATTTTTAATAAATACTTTTAAAATTTTCATGGTTAATCCTGTTTGTTTTGAACAATGGTTAAAGTTTCTTCAAATAGCGGCATTAATTCTTTTATATTTTCCTCGTTAAGTCCAGCTTTTTCGCACTTTATGGTAAATATTTGAGCAATATCGTCAAGCGGATTATTATGTGTTCCTGCATTAAAATTTTGGCGCACACTGTTATTTTCCGTTTTAGGCACATCCAAAATTTTTTCCAAAATTTCAATATTATTTTGAGCGGCTAATTCATCTATTTTTTTATTAAATTCTATAAAATTAACCCTTTCGGTAATAATCAACTCGGCCCAAGTAGTTAAGCTTGATAATGTTTTATAGTTACCAATTTCAGCTATTAATTCATCCGCATTTCCCTTAAACCTTTTTAAATTTCTTTGGGTTGGAATAGGTAAAATTTCATAAGTTAATTGACCATTTTCTATACTTAAAATGGTAATTTCTTTTTCATCATTACGTTCGCTAAAACTGAGTGGAATAGGTGAACCTGCATATTTTAAAATTACATTTTCTGGGTGTTTAATCACTTGTGGCTTATGGATATGCCCCATAGCCAAATAGTTATAACCATTGGCAAAATGATAAGAAGGGATTTGCCCTAAAGTACCTATGGCATGCATATTTTCTTTACTACTATCTGATACTGAACTACCGCTTATATACAAATGAGCTGTTCCAATAATTGGCGCATTTTTATATAAAGTAAGCGCCTCATTTAACAAACAATCATAATGATGTTTAACACTTTGAGTAAACTCTAATTTGGCATCTTTTATACTTTCTGCTTCTGCTATTTTTCGTAAATCGCCATCGCGTAAATAAGGCACAGCAATTACCGCAGCTTCTATTTGTTCTTCCTTATTTTTAAGTGGAATTATTTGGCCTAAAGCATTTATATCTCCGCCAACTACATGCACATTTAATAGCTTTAACAGCGAACCTGTGGTGTTTAAGCGAGCAGCAGAATCGTGGTTACCACCAATAACAATAACGGTAACATTTAACTTGTATGCATTTACTAGAAAATAGTGATACAAATCCATAGCTTCAATACTTGGATTGGCCACATCAAAAATATCACCTGCAATAATTACTGCCTGAATACTTTCATTTTCAATGGTTTTTAGAAGCCAATCAATAAAAAGCAAATGCTCTTCAATCCTACTTTTTTGCTTAAATGTTTGACCCAAATGCCAATCGGCAGTATGTATAACTTTATATAACATGATGTTTAAACTGAAACCTTTTTGATGAAAAGATTAAAGGTATAAAAGTAATTTTTTAATACCAATAATAATTACCCATTTTAAAACAAACAGCATAAATAAACAACCTTCTAAAAAGAAACTGCAGGTCAACAACTTAAGGAAAAAGATAAACTGAAAATATAGCAGAAATTGGGAATAAGCTTTTTGCCAGAGCAAAATAAAAAAAGCCTAACACTTTTCATGTTAGGCTTTCATCGAGTCTTTGTAGTCCCTGAAGGACTCGAACCTTCGACCTACGGTTTAGAAAACCGTTGCTCTATCCAGCTGAGCTAAGGAACCATTTTTATTTAATAAAAACTTACTTTTAAAATGTTAAAAACATTGAAAGGACTTGTTTTTATTGGGTGCAAATAAAGATAAAAATACTGTATTTTACAACAACTTTTTATGCAATTACTTGCAATTTTTTGGATTTTAGTTATTTAAAATAAATCCTCACCCACCAAGGTTGATGAGGATTTACTTTAAAAATATTATTCTGATACTACTTCAACTTTAATAGTAACCGAAACTTCGCGATGTAAGTTTACAATAGCTTCGTAGCTACCTAATACTTTAACATCATCAATTTCGATTTTACGTCTGTCAATTTCGTAACCTTTCACTTTAAGCGCTTGAGCTACTTGAAGTGGAGTAATTGAACCGAAGATTTTACCGTTAGCACCTGCTTTTGTAGCAATAGTGATAACCATATCTTTCATGCTTTCGCTAGTAGCTAAAGCATCAGCTTTCATTTTCTCGCGCTTCATCGCACCTTGACGGTTGTTTTCTTCCATCATCTTAATGTTACCAGGAGTAGCTAAAATAGCCATACCTTTAGGGAACAAAAAGTTGTTAGCGTAACCATCTTTCACCATTACTACTTCACCTTGTTTTCCAAGGTTTTTCATATTTTCTTTTAAAATAATTTTCATCTCTGTTGTTTCTCCTTCAATTTAAATTATTTAATCATATCTCCTGTAAAAGGTAAAACTGCAAT
The DNA here is from genome assembly GCA_964529175.1 of uncultured Bifidobacterium sp. GTDB lineage: Bacteria > Bacteroidota > Bacteroidia > UKL13-3 > UKL13-3 > JAAFJM01. The sequence continues at coordinate 47,339 of CAZGVO010000009.1, read as the reverse complement.
ATGACGAGCACGTTTAACTGCTTGAGATATTTTACGTTGGTATTTTAAAGAAGTACCTGTTAATCTACGAGGCAAAATTTTACCTTGATCGTTTACAAATTTCAATAAAAAGTTAGCATCTTTATAATCAATATATTTGATACCATTCTTTTTAAAACGACAGTATTTTTTGCGTTGTGTAGCATCTGGCGTAGTATTAAATACTGACGAACCAGTATATTTGTTTTGTGGTTTTGCCATTACTTTTTAGCCTCCTGTTGTTTAGGTGAATTTTTGCCTTGATTAAACTCGCCATTACGTTTACGTACGTTGTAATGAATTGCGTGTTTATCTAAAACTGTTGATAAGAAACGCATAATGCGCTCATCACGTCTGAAAGCTAATTCGAAGGTACTTACAAAAGAAGCTGGTGCTTTGTACTCATAAATGTGGTAAAAGCCTGTACTTTTCTTTTGAATAGGGTAAGCCAATTTGGTTAACCCCCAGTTTTCTTCATGAATCAGCTCTCCGCCATTATCCGTAATCATTTTACGGTATTTGGCTACAGCGTCTTTCAGCTGTTCTTCAGAGAGTACGGGTGTGAAAATAATCACAGACTCATAGTTGTTAAGGACAACACTCTCTTCTTTAGTTTTTGTTGTTTTGGTTGCCATTTTAAACTGTTATTTTTAAAAATTTTGGGCTGCGAAAATAGAAATTTTATTTAGTAATGCAAACCATCTCTCAAAAAAAGTACGTTTTTATGCTTCTTTTTTGTTTTTTAATCGATAACAATTTGTCAAAAATAGCGAAAATGCTGTAATTAGCTATATTTGAGCGCTGCAAATTGGAATATAAAAATATGAATTCGATACAAGATAAATTAAAGGCTTTTGAGCGTACTTTACAAATTATGGACGATTTGAGAGCCAAATGCCCTTGGGATAAAAAACAAACTTTAGAAAGTTTGCGCCATTTAACCATTGAAGAAACTTACGAATTAAGCGAAGCCATTTTAAACAACGATTTGCCAGAGCTAAAAAAAGAGTTAGGCGATGTATTATTACATATTATTTTTTATGCTAAAATAGCCAGCGAAACGAATCATTTTGATATAGCAGATGTGTTAAATACACTTTGCGATAAATTAATAGTTCGACACCCGCATATATATGGCGATGTAAAAGCCGAAACAGAAGAACAAGTAAAGGAAAATTGGGAGCAAATAAAACTGAAAGAGGGTAATAAGTCAGTTTTAAGTGGTGTAAGCAATGGAATTCCAAGTTTGGTAAAAGCTTACCGCATACAAGAAAAAGCTGCGCAAGTAGGCTTTGATTGGGAAACTGCCGACCAAGTTTGGAGTAAAATAACCGAAGAGTTAGAAGAGTTTAAAACTGAATTGGCAAAGCCAAATAACAAAGAAAAAACCGAAAAAGAGTTTGGCGATTTACTTTTTGCATTGGTAAACCTAGCACGAAAAAATGGCATAAACCCCGATGATGCCTTGGAATACACCAATAAAAAGTTCAGAAATAGGTTTATGTATATTGAAGAAAAAGCGCATCAGCTTAATAAAAATATGATTGACATGAGCTTAGAAGAAATGGATGCCATTTGGAACGAAAGCAAATCAACATTTAAGTAGCCTTATTATTATAAAAAGCATTTTAATTGCAGACTATTGCACAATGTCATTAGTTGAGGGTTTTTAAATCGAAAATATTTTTTAGTTACGGTTCTCGACTACGCTCGAACTGACTCTAATTAAAGTCATTTCGAGCGTAGTCGAGAAAGTGTAAATGGGTGTAATTATTTCTTAAATTAATTACAATGCGCCTGAGCCTGTAATCAACTAAAATATTTTTCCAGGATTCAAGATCAAATTAGGGTCAAAAGCTAGTTTTATTTGGCGCATCAGGTTTAAATGATTTTCACTAAACATTATTGGCATAAACTTTTTTTGTACATAACCAATTCCATGTTCGCCACTAATAGTTCCACCTAGTTTTTTGCAAAGCTCAAATATTTCAACTATGCCAGGCGTAATATTATTGTTCCAATATTCATCGCTTAGGTCGTCTTTTAAAATATTAACGTGCAAGTTTCCATCGCCTGCATGTCCATAACAAATGGTTCTGAATTTATACTTTGCTCCTATTTCTTTAACACCTTTAAACAAAATAGGCAGCTCAGCTCTTGGCACTACGGTATCTTCTTCTTTATAAGTGTTATTATGTTTGGTAGCTTCGCCAATGCTTCTGCGCAATTTCCAAAAATATTCTTTTTGCTCTGAACTTTCAGCAAACAATACTTCATCGCATTCATGTTCGTAAAGCACATTGCTAATGGCTTCGCACTCTAGCATCATGGTATCTAAATTATTACCATCAACTTCAATTAACAAATAAGCTCCAATATGTGGCGGAATATCAAAATTAATATTGAGCAAAGCGGCCGAAAGTTTAAAGCCATCAGGTTCCACAAACTCGCAAACCGATGGATTACAACCCGCTCTAAATATGGCGCCAACTGCCTCGCAAGCTTTTTCAGGAGAAGTAAAAGGAGCCAACATTAATAAAGTTTGAGTCGGGAAAGGAATTAATTTTAAAACCATTTTGGTAATAACTCCTAAAGTTCCTTCGCTACCAATCATTAAATGAGTTAAGTTATAGCCTGTTGAATATTTTAAAGTATTAGCTCCAGTCCAAATAATTTCGCCATTGGTTAAAACCACTTGAATGTTCAACACATAATCGCGCGTGGTGCCATACTTTAATGCTCGAGGACCGCCACTGCTATGAGCCAAATTTCCTCCTAAAAAACAGCTTCCTTTGCTTGCAGGATCGGGCGGATAAAACAACCCTTTTTCTTTAACTGCTTGCTGAAAAGCTTCGTTAATTACGCCAGGCTCAACGGTTGCTTGAAAGTTACGTTCATCAATATTGATAATTTTATTGAAACGTTCCATTGCCAAAACCACTCCCCCACTTACCGCCAAAGCACCACCACTTAAGCCTGTTCCTGCGCCACGAGGCGTTACCACAATTTTTTGCTCATTGCAATATTTTAAAACAGCCGAAACCTCATTTTCATTGGTAGGTTTTACTACCACATCGGGCATAAAACTTAAGTCTTCGGTATAATCGTGGGTGTAATCTTGTTTATCATCGTTTTGAACCAAAACAAAATTTTTTCCTACTATACTTTCAAAATATTGAATATCGGTTGAGGTAATGGTTTTATAATGCATTTAAAGATTTTTTGATTTAGTGATTTGGAGATTTTTGTCACGCAAAGTGTGATTGATTGTTTTATTGTTGTATGGATGAATTGTTATTCCGATAAATCGGGAGTTAAATTGTTTATTACATATTATTTTTCGTCAGAGGCCAGAAGCTTACTTAGTTACTTGTAAAATTCTAATAGGTGCTTTAGCTGGAACCAAGCCTGCTTTTAAAATAATACGTTGACCTTGATCGCCATTAATAAAATTAACAAAATCGTTGCCCAAACTCAAGGTAGCTTGCCTTCCTATAATATAAATCTCTCTGCAAAATGGATATTGCCTAATAGCCACATTAGCCTGAATAGGCTTATAGGTTAACGATTCATAACTGATTTTACGTGGAATAATTTCAGCCACTTTTATGCGGTCTAAAAAACCTTTCATTTTGCTATCGTCTTTATCGCTTATCCAGTTTAATCCAATAACGCCAATGGCATTTTTATTTTTTTCTACATAATCTATAACTTCAGGATTTGAGTTAACCGCAAAACAATGTTTGCCTACTTCTTTTCCATCTAATAACGAATCTTTAAAATATTGTGTAGCACCCGATGCAGGATTATCGAACACTACCTGAATTTTACCCATTTTATTTTTAGCAAATACTTGACTCCAATCGGTAGCTATTCCATCCATTAATTGCTTAATTTGATTTACAGTAAACACCGTGTCAGGATTGGCTTTATTGGTTATAAAAGCCAATGCATCTATGGCTATTTTTGCTTGGGTAAATTTATAAGCATCTTTATCAATAACAGCCTGCTCTTCTGCATTGGCTTTACGAGGGATGATGGCTAACTTAACACTATCAGCAAGCATTAGCTTCATAGCTTCAGCCGGACTTGTATAAATAAAATCCAAGTGTTTTTTATCGTTGATTGATTCAAAAACCATTTCTTCAGCCTCAATTACTGGGCGCAAACTTTCATCTACTGCTATTTTTATGCGGGTATTATCTACCGTTTCTTTAGGCGCATTATTGCTATTACCACAAGCCCAAAAGGTGATGGCTGTAAATACTAAGATACTTATTTTTTTCATGGTTGTTGTAAATTTAAAAGATTAAAAATTACAAAATTACAAAAATTATGAGATTACAAAAATTATGAGATTGTAATATTACAAAGATTTATTGTTACAAATTTATAAAGTTATATGGTTTAATAAAGATGGTTTTTGTTAATAAATGGAATATGATCTTTAAGCAATAACAATTATTGTAGACACAGTTTCCTGCAATGAAAAAACTATCAACCGACAACTTTCAACTAAATCACGCATGGCGTGAACCAACTACTGAATATACAAATCAATATCGTCCATAATTTTTTGACTGATTTCTGCAAAAGCTTGGTCAGCTAATGTTTGGCTGGTAATTAATTCGCGGTTTAGTTCAAAAAATTTCTCCTTCCACTCGGCAGGTACGTTAGGCATAAAATTACCTGCCGGCAAACTTGGATACAAATTATCAATATTGCCATTATACCTTGCAAATACATGCACATCGTACTGCTCCGAACTAAATGTTTCTGACGATACAACTTGCCCACTTTGCACCGATACCAATTGATAAGTAACCTTAGCTTCTACTTTTCGGTACTTTTTGGTTTCGGCATAACTTACTTTTTTAAATTTGATAACCGATTGACTTTCTCCATTAGCACCCACTACCCTTTCGCTAACCGATTGATAAGCGGTTTCATCGGTAGTAGTTGGTTTTAATTCGTCAAACTTTACTTCGTTTACGTTAATCAATAAAAAATATTTTACTCCTATTAACTTGCCTACTTTTGAAGCGCTTTCTGCATCGGTTATAATTATTGAATCTGGTTGTTGATTTAGTAATTTATCTAAATTGTTTTTATCAATAATTTTTAAAAATGGATTTTTAGCATTGCCAAATTTAGCCACCAACGCTTGATAAAAAGATAAATCTTGGTAATTATGATTTTGTTCCTTACCCACTAAAACAGACGCTAATGGAAGACTTGCTTTTTCCAAGGCATACTTAAGCATTTGCAAAGTGTTTTTAAAAGTAGCATCAAACGTAGAAAGCTGCTTAAAGGTTTTGTAAGCAGCTTTGTAATTTTCGGCCTCTATATACTTTAATCCTTGGTTATACAAAGGCTCCAATACACTATGCATACGCAATACCGACACATTTTTATAACTGCTATCAAACTCTACAATTTTGGCAAAAGTAAACTCGGCTTTATCAAACTTATTTTCATTCATTTGACTTAAACCTAATTCGTACTGTTTGCTTATAAACTCCAGCTTGGTTTCCTCGTAAAGTGGGTCGAAATAGGCTAACCAATTTAAATCAACACCAATGTTCTTTAAATTATTAAAGTAATCTTTACAATAACTGTATTGTCTTAAAGCTTGTTCATTATTGCCATCTACCACATATTTTGCAAAGGCACTAAACTTTCCATCTAGCACCAATTGTGCATTTTTTTGCAAACCTTGTTTGGCTTTGATATTTTGAGGTTTAATTAATAAAGCCGCATAATAAATATCGGCCGCATCACTGTAATTTCCGTCTAAGGCTAGTTTATCAGCTTGTTTTATAAATTTCAATGAACTATCGCACGATGAAAAGGTAATGGAAAAAATTACCAAACAAAGCCATTTTATAACGAAATTTGATTTTACTGCCATTTACTTATTAAATATATTTTTTTGCTTTGTAAGCCTTGCAAATAAATCAATACAATTGGTTTAAAAAAAATAGTTTCATAATACCACAAAATTATTACAGAATAATTAGTTTTGAAGCAATGGATAGTAGCAACCAAACAGGCATTAATATCAATAAATTTATTAGCGATACAGGTATGTGTTCTAGGCGCGAAGCCGAGAAGTACATTGTAGATGAGCGAGTTACCATTAATAATAAAATTGCCAAATTAGGCAATAGGGTTAATCCTGGCGATGTAGTAAAGGTAGATGGTGAAAAACTAAAAACCACTACCAACGATATTTATATAGCATTTAATAAGCCTGTTGGCATTATTTGTACTACCGAGTTAAAGGTAAAAAACAATATTATTCAATATATCAATCACCCAAAACGTATGTTTCCAATTGGGCGATTAGACAAGGAAAGTGAAGGATTGATTTTTTTAACCAACGATGGCAATATAGTTAACAAAATATTGCGTGCTGGCAATAACCACGAAAAGGAATACATTGTAACTGTTGATAAACCCATTAACGAAAAATTTATTGAACGCATGAGCAATGGCATTCCAATGCTTGGAACTGTTACCCATAAATGCCACGTAGAAATGCTCAGTAATTATGTGTTTAAAATAATACTTACCCAAGGATTAAACCGCCAAATACGCAGAATGTGCAGCTTTTGTGGTTACGAAGTGCGCAAACTAAAACGAGTAAGAATAATGAATATTGGGCTTAAAAATTTAAAGCTAGGCGAATGGCGCGAGTTTACTCCACAGGAATTAGATGGCATTATGAAAATGGTAGCTACATCGAGTAAAACAGCCGAAAAGTTTAATGCTGACGATTATGAGGATTAAATGAAATTTTGGATGTTGAATGTTGGATGAATTTTGTAGTAAAATCCATTAATTATAATCAACGTAAACTCTGTATCTAAAATAATTATCCAATTTATTATTTAGAGAATCAAGGAATAAAACATCTCTATTGTTTCTCTTGTATAAATGAAAACTAGGTGTGGTTTTCTTTAAGTTTACTGAATTGCTCCAATAAATTTGACGCTTATTTACACTTAAGTTAATGAATTTATTTCCCTCCTTTATTTTCTCTAAAATAAACCCAACTCTTAGACTATCATTATTTTGCATATACCAAAATTGTCTTGGGTCAAGAACTTTAGTAAAAATTACAATTCTTTGATATTGAAGCAGAAAACCAGCTTCAATATAGTTTCCATCACAAATTTTAAATCCTGTATTTACATATGGCTCGAAAACAAATGACTTTTCAAAAGAACAGTTCCAATATGAGATAGGAAATGTATCTTTTGAAAGATTTTTGATACTTATTGCCACAAAATACATTGGAATCTGCTTTCCTGATGGGGGAAAAGTTTCATAAAGGTTTATTCCTTTCTTCAAAATCTCCAACTTAACATCAAGATTATATGTTAAAGAATCTTTTATTTGTAAAGCAGTTGCTTTTGAAATAGGTAAATTTTTCTCAATCTGTTTACCGCAAGAAACCATGATTGCAAACGCAATAAATAAGTCAATGATTTGTTTTAATTTCATTGGTAAAGTCTTTTATAAATTTTTTCCTCAAAATCATTTCTATATTCCTTATGATTGAAACTTAAGTCATATCTATAATAATTTTGTGCTTCATTTCCTATTGAATTATAAAAGAAAATATTTTCGTTATTAAAATGATAACTTGGAATAGTAGAGTTTAAATTTACATAATTACTCCAATAAACTTGTTGTTTTTCTTTACATAAAGTAATCAATTTGTTGTTAACTTTTATCCTTTTTAAACGGTAGCCAATTCTGATATTTTGTAAATTGTTCATATACCAAAATTGATCAGGATCTCTTATAGTTGTTTGTAAAATTGCTTTTTGATTTTTTAACAAAAAACCAACTGGAAAACTAAAATGGTCACAAACGATTCTTTTGTGGTAATCTTCAATTATTGGCGGATAAAAATCAAATAATTCATCAATATAAACTTGATTAAAAGATAAAGTAAAAGAATCATTGGATAAATTAGTGATTGATATTGCAACTAGATAAATTGGGTTGTTTTTGAAATCTTTATCTTTCTTCAAAATCTCCAAATTCAAATCCAAGTTATAAGTTAACGAATCTTTCTGTATTGGAACTACAACTTTTTGTTCAACCTTTTCACCACAAGAAATCAAAATTGCGAAAGCAATAAAAAAGACAATGATTTGTTTTGATTTCATTTGGTTAAGTTTACTTATAAACGAATATTTGATTAGTTTATTATAATCCTATTCTACTAACAATTGCATCAAATTTACGTCTAACACTTTGTTAAACTTTACACCTACTTGCTTTAAAACGCCTACCATAAAAAAACCAAAATGCTCATGCAGTTTGATACTAATTTCATTGCCTTCAGTAATACGCGCTAAAACAGCTTTTATGCCCTGTTTTATGCCTTGCTGCAAGCAATAATCCATTAAAGGTTTACTTAATTTTTGTCCCTTAAAATCAGGATGAAGGTAAATACTAAACTCTGCGGTTCTGTCGTAAGCAGTTCTATCGCTGTATCGTGTTAAACTTGCCCAACCTGCTATTTCATTGCCTATTTGGCAAACTACTACACAATACTTTTCATTATGCGCATCAAACCAATCTGTCATTTGAGCTACCGTTTTTGGTTCAATATCGAAAGTAGCAGTACCATTTAAAACAGCATCGTTATAAATATCAGTTATTTGCTGAATATCGGCTATTTCAGCCATGCGTAAAGTGTAATTAGTGTGCATTTTCAAATACTTGATTGGCTAATTGCAAAGCATTTAAAAATTCTGAATGGTCTAAACCAGTTTGTAATTTTTGTTCTTCAAAATAAAAGAACATATTTTCGGTTGGCATATTTCCTGTTAAATCATTGGCTGCCATTGGGCAACCACCAAAACCTTTCATAGCGCCATCAAAACGCAAACAACCATTTTGGTAAGCTGCATCTATTTTTTCTTGCCAAGTATTGGGAGTAGTATGTAAATGTGCACCAAACTCAATGGTTTTAAAAGTAGGAATTAAGTGTTTGAATAAATAACTAATTGACTCAGGATTGGCAATGCCAATGGTATCGCTCAATGAAATAATTTTGATGCCCAACAAGTGCATTTCCATCACCCATTTTTCAACTATTTCGGTATTCCATACATCGCCATACGGATTGCCAAAACCCATTGAAATATATACCACCAACTCTTTGTTATGCTTTACACATAAAGCTTGAATGGCCTTTACAGTTTCTAAACTTTGGGCAATGCTGCTATTGGTATTACGCATTTGGAATGTTTCGCTTATAGAAAAAGGAAAACCTAAATACTTAATTTCTTCATGTTGAACAGCATTTTCAGCACCTTTTAAATTGGCAATTATGGCCAATAATTTACTTTTGGTATTGCTTAAATCTAAACCAGCCAAAACCTCAGTGGTATCAGCCATTTGCGGTATGGCCTTTGGTGATACAAAACTTCCAAAATCAATGGTATCAAAACCCACTTTTAACAATTGATTGATATAATTAATTTTGGTTTGAGTTGGAATAAAATTATGCAAGCCTTGCATGGCATCGCGTGGGCATTCAATTATTTTTATAGCCATAATTTAATAAGTGGTATATGGATAAAATGCATCTTCAAAATGCAAAATTTCGGTTTCTTGTTTGGTTTTAACAATGGCAATAATATCGAAACGAATTTCGCTTTTTATTGCATGTTTTTCTTGATACAAAACAGCAGCTTCCACCAATGTTTTTTGTTTGGTTTTACTTACTGCATTTTCAGGATTTACAAAATTACTTGAACGCGTTTTTACTTCAACAATTACTAAACAATTTTGGTGCTTTGCAATGATATCAACCTCCGTTTTTTGCTGTTGATAATTTCGTTCTAAAATTTGGTAACCCTTATTCAACAAAAAGTCACAAGCTAATTGCTCTCCAATTTCACCTGTGACTTTATTGTTATGCTTCATTTTTTTTAGTTCTTAGTTCTTAGTACCTAGTTTTTAGTACTTAGTTGTTTAAATTCAAAATCTAACATTCAAAATCCAACATTTCAAAACTATTTATTCATAAACTCAACTACTTTGTTCACCATATTTTTTGAACCCATAATAATAGGCACACGTTGGTGAATTGCTGTTGGTTCTACATCTAAAATTCTTGTTGTTCCTGTAGTGGCTAATCCACCTGCTTGTTCTGCAATAAAACTCATTGGAATCCCCTCAAATAACAAACGTAATTTTCCATTTGGGCTTTTAGCCGTAGGAGGATAAATAAATACGCCACCTTTTAATAAATTACGATGAAAATCTGCTACCATTGAACCAATGTAACGGGCTGTATACGGACGTCCGCTAGGTTTATCAGTTTCTTTTACCCAAGTTAAATAATCTTTTACTCCTTGTGGAAATTCAGCAGCATTACCTTCGTTAATAGAATAAATTTTACCATTTTCACTAGTTTTAATGTCAGCATGACTTAAGCAAAACTCGCCAATACTTGGATCTAAAGTGAAGGCATTTACACCATTTCCGGTACTAAATACCAACATGGTAGAAGTTCCATAAAGTACATATCCTGCTGCAACTAATTTATTTCCAGCTTGCAACACATCGGCTTCTGTAGGTTCAGTACCTTCTGGGGTTATACGTTTATAAATAGAAAAAATGGTACCAATTGAAACGTTTACATCAATATTTGAAGAACCATCTAAAGGATCCATACAAATTACGTATTTTCCATTTTTAGAAAACGTACCTTTTAATGGAATAATTCCTTCGTTCTCTTCGCTTGCTATTACACAAACTTCGCCACCTTTACTAAAAGTAGAAATGAAAGTCTCATTACCAATAATATCTAGTTTTTTTACATCTTCTTCTTGTACGTTAACACTTCCGTGGTCACCTAAAATATTGGTTAATCCGGCTTTGTTAACCTCTCTACTAATTATTTTAGAAGCAATTCCAATATCGCGTAATAATCGAGAAAGTTCACCTTTTGCAAAGGGAAAATCTTTTTGTTTTTCAATAACAAACTGGCCTAGGGTAGTAACGTTTTCCATAAAATTTATTTAATAATTTGAGCAATTATAATACAAACTATTTAAACTGCGCATAGGCTTGACTAAAAGCAGCATTTTACAGAAAATTAAGGAAAAACAGAAAAATATAAATATTTAATATTGAGCAAGTTACATCTAGTTATAAAAACATCAAAACTTCTTCATTTTGAGGTAATTCTATGTTTTCTATTAAACAGTTTTCAAGTAGTTTAGCCCAAGTTTCTAGGTATAGCGCCACATCCTCGCGGTTATTATTTTTTAAAGGAGGCGTATTTTTAGGCAAATTGGCTAAAACTAATGGGTCTGATAAGTATTCAAGATTTTTTAAATCAGCAGTGCTTAAACCTTTTTCAAGCAAACCAAATATCATTTTATCCATTTGCAAACCGCTGGTAGGGCAGTAATCATTTACTTGCTCGCTCCAATCGCCAACTCCCACTAACGCATACTCGTGAATGGTTTTTTTATCAATATTTAATAAAGTTTGAGCTAAATTACCACAATTGCAATTACCCATATGCCCCCATTCGTATGGCTTACCATTTCTAAGATTTTTAGCTGTGGTTCTAAATGCTTCAATTAATAATAAATTTGCTTTTGCCATGATTTACTTAATATTTTATACAATTATAAAAAACTTAAACGCTTAATTGTTTTGATTTTAAACTAAAAATATTTTTTGAGAAAAATTACCATAAAACATTTGCTTTAAATTGATGTATAAATAATAATAACTTATAATTGTAACCTAAAAAAGTAAACGACTAATATTGGATGAAAGTAACAGATATAATAAAAAACGCTAAAGAAACCCTTTTTTCAATTGAAATATTACCTCCTTTAAAAGGTAAAGATATTAAATCTGTTTACAATGGAATAGACCCTTTAATGGAATTTAAGCCAGCTTTTATTGATGTTACTTACCACCGTGAAGAGTTTGTGTTGCGCAAACGTACCGATGGTGGTTTCGATAAAGTTTATACCCGCAAACGCCCTGGAACAGTTGCCATTTGTGCAGCTTTAATGAATCATTATAAAATAGATACTGTTCCTCATTTAATTTGTGGTGGATTTAGTAAAGAAGAAACTGAAAATGCATTGATTGAACTTAACTTTTTAGGTGTGGATAATGTATTGGTTTTAAGAGGTGATAATGTTAAAAACGAATCGAATTTTGTACCTGAACCTGATGGAAACAAAGACTCATTAGAACTTTTAAAACAAGTAAAGAATATGAACAATGGCATTTACTTGGACCCAGATTTGGAAAATGCTACTCCTTCAAATTTTTGTATTTCAGTATCAGGCTACCCTGAAAAACACTTTGAAGCACCTAATATGAACAGCGATTTAAAATGGTTAAAAGCCAAAATTGATGCGGGTGCTGAGTATATTGTTACACAAATGTTTTTTGATAACAAAAAATTTATTGATTTTGTGGCAACTGTTAGAAGCATGGGGATTGATGTGCCAATTATTCCAGGTTTAAAACCAATTACTACAAAAAAACAAATGAGTGTTTTACCTAAAATATTCCATATAGATATACCTGTAGAATTAACCAACGAAATTGATAAATGCAAAGATGACAAAGCAGTAAAACAAGTTGGAATTGAATGGGCTATTCAACAATCGAAAGAGTTAAAAGCCATTGGAACTCCAGTTTTACATTATTACACCATGGGTTTAGCTGAAACCACTAAGCAAATAGCAAGCAAAGTATTTTAAAATAAGAAAGCCTCAACCGAGGCTTTTTTATTGATTATTAATGGTATCATTCATGGCTTTTACTTCCAAATCAAGCTCATCGGCAGACAGGTGTAAAGCCTCTAAAAGTTCTTTTACTTCTTGGATATTGTTTTCGTTTTTCAATAACGATAAAATACCTAAAATATTTGCCAAAGGGCGTCTTAGTTCATGCGATGTTTTAAAAGCAAATTTTTCAAGTTTTTGGGTGTAATCTTTTAACTCAATTTCATTCTTTTTACGCATATTGATATCACGCGTAATGCCCATACAACCAATTATTTGCCCTTTTCTATTATAAACAGGATTTAAGTTTATTTCAGCATAATCAACCTGATTATCAATTATTCTTTCATCTTCAAAATATAACTTTTTACCGGCTAAAACTTGTTCGTAAATGGGTTTCCATTTATCCATTCTGCCTGGTGTTACATCTTTAAAAAAACTATCCCCAATTTGAATATCAGAATTAAAAACTCGTTTTCTTAAATCGAAAAAAGCTTTATTGGCAGCTGTAAGAATATAATTGGTATCGAACGACCAAATGATTTCAAAAGTGCTATCTACCAGCGCTTTGAATTGATTGTTATTGTTATCAAATTCAGAATACCTTTTTACACGTGTAGTAATATTATTTAAAATACAAGTGCACTCATCAATACCTCCAAGAAACCTGAAGTTAAAAAACTGATTATCAGCTTCTACATTTCTAAAACAGTGGTAGTTATTTTCGTGTAAATACTTAATTATTAAATCCGTAATTATATTAGGTAAATTTTGTTCAGATAAATGTTTATCAACTAAAACACTTAAGTCACTTTCATCAAAGTGACTTAAGCATTCAGTAACAATACCTTTTTTGTTTATCTTAAAACACAATTCACTCATTTTATGCCTATTAAGCCTTAAAGCGATTCGTCAGACGCGTTATGTAAATTACTATTTTGTCGACTGTAAAGGAAATACACCAATACACCTAAAGTTCCCCAAATTAAAAATGCAAACCAAGTTTCTTTACGAACGTAAGCCATCAAAAATAAGTTAAAAGCAACACCTAAAGTTCCTACCAAATAAACTGCTGGAGCTTTATATGGCCTTTCTAATTCGGGCTTTTTAAATCTTAATAACATTACAGCTACGCAAACCATAGCAAAAGCTAATAAAGTTCCCATACTACACATTTCGCTTACTTTATCAATTGGAGTAAATGCAGCAACTATAGAAATCACACCACCCACTAAAATGGTACTTTTGTGGGGTGTTTTAAAAACAGGATGTAATGTTTTAAAGAACTGAGGTAATAAACCATCTTTAGCCATACCTAAAAATATGCGAGTTTGACCTAACATCATTACCAACATAACCGATGTTAAACCAGCGGTAGCAGCAATTGTAATAATAAACACAGCCCAAGTTAATCCTTTTTCGCTAAATGCCGAAGCCACAGGAGCAGCCTTATCTAGCACATCATATTTTACCATTCCTGTTAAAACCAATGAAACCAAAATATATAATACTGTACAAATTACTAATGATGCTATAATAGCAAATGGAACATCTTTTTTAGGATTAACAGCCTCACCAGCTTGGGTTGAAACTGCATCAAAACCAATATAAGCAAAGAAAACAATGGTGGCAGCCGTTAACACACCTCCAAATCCAAAGTTCATTTTACCAGTGGCAACACCGTGAACGTCTAACTCCGCTACTTCATTAGGAATAAAAGGTACCCAGTTTTCTACATTGATATAAAAAGCACCTGCTATAATAACAAAAAGCACAACCGAAATTTTTAAAATAACAATAATATTATTGGTACTAGCAGCCTCTTTAATTCCTTTAACCAAAACCGAAGTTACAACCCAAGTAATAACAAAAGCAGGTAGATTTACTGCAAAAGCAGGAGCTTCCATCCCAGCTTTTAAGCATTTTTCAGTAGCAGTAGCTATATCATTACAAAGCCAAATAGGGAAATCAATATGGAATAAATGAAGTAATTTAACAAAATATCCGCTCCAAGCCACAGCCACAGTAGTTGCCCCCATCATGTATTCTAAAATTAAGTTCCAACCAATAAACCAAGCAAATAATTCACCAACTGTTCCATAAGCATAACTATAAGCACTTCCTTCAACTGGTAAAACCGATGCAAACTCTGCATAACAAAGCGATGCAAATAAGCAACCTATACCTGCAATAACAAACGATAATGCTAATGCAGGACCGGCATAATCGTGTGCAGCAATACCTGTTAATGTAAAAATTCCACCGCCAATAATGGCTCCAATTCCTAAAGATGTTAATCCCCAACGAGTTAATACGCGGTTTAAACCGCTTTTTTTCATTTCGGCCTCAAAGGCGCTAATTGGTTTTTTTCGCCAAACGCTCATATTTTATTTTTATAATTTGAATGGCAATATAATAATGAAAGCAAATTATACAAGAAGGTTTTTTTAAAAGCAACTGGCTGCTAGCCGCTAGCTTCTAGCAAATTTAATTTAGTTAAGATATTGTAAATTTAATTCTTTGCAAAAAGCTAGTAGCTAGCTGCAAGAAGCCTTTACTGCTCCCATTGTTTTACTCGCATTACTTTTACAAAACGTTTTTTGTAATAATCACTTGACAACCAATCTTCTCTAACACCATCACTTACTGATGAATGAATAAACCTAACTGGTTCACCTCTTTCTGAAGTTACAATACCTACATGACCAATTCTGCGGCCTCTTCTACTGCGCCCTTTAAAAAATATTAAATCTCCTTTTTGAATATTTTTGCTGTTTACCTCAATACCTATCAATGCTTGTCCTGCACTGGTATGAGGCAATCTAATACCATATTTTGCAAAAACCATCATGGTATATCCACTGCAATCATAACCTCTATTGCTAGTTCCTCCACGCCTATAATGCAAGCCAATATATTTTTTTCCAAAATTAATCATGGAATCAGCTACAAAATTTTTAGATTTTAGTCCCCAAACTGTAACTTTTTGAGCCAAAGAATCGTTTAAGGTGGCAGATAACGAATCGACTTTAACCTTATTTACCGACTGAGATGAAGAACTTAAACAGCACAATATCAAGAAGATACATACACCAAATATTGATATTGAAGTCCAAATTTTGCTCATTTCTAATTAACGAAAATAAGTTTTCTATTTTAAATCAAAAAACATACTTTCGCAGTTCTGTAAAAATGAAGTATTTAAGTTTATTAACTCTTATATTAATTCTAGCATTTGGAAGTTGCAAAAGTAAGTTCCAAAAAGCTTTAAAAAGTCCAGACCCTAAGAAAAAATTAGAGGTGGCTGAGTATTTTTTTAAAAAGAAAGATTTTTATAGAGCACAAACATTATTTGATCAAATAGAAAACGAAGTAGCCAATACACCCATGGCTGAAAAAATTCTATTTTATCAAGCTGAGTGCGATTTTGGTTTAAAAATGTATTCGTTAGCTGGTTATAGGTATAAAATTTATTATGAAACTTACCCAACTAGCCCAAATGCAGAAGAAGCTTTGTATAGAAATGCGTATTGCATTTTTTTAGAATCGCAGGATTCAGAGCTAGACCAAACCGATACTTACAAAGCAGTAGAAACTTTTAAAATATTTGTAAACGTATATCCTGAAAGCAAATATGTGGAGGAATGCAATAAATATTTAGATAAACTAAGAAACAAACTATCGCAAAAAGCATTTAACAATGCTAAATTATATTACAATATTGGTGCTTATAAAAGTGCAATTGTTTCGCTCCGAAATGTAGTAAACGATTTTCCTGAAATAGCCCAAAGAGAAGAAATTGATTTTTTAATTTTAAAATCAAATTATTTGTTAGCCGAAAATAGTATTCCTGAAAAACAAGTTGAGCGTTTTCAAGAAACTATCAATGCTTTTGATGAATTTACTGAATACTATACCGAAAGCAGTAAATACATGAGCAGCGCTAAACAAATAAAAGAAAAAGCAGTTATAGCATTAAATAAAATAAACAAACAAAAATAAATGGCAAACTTAAATCACAATTACCAAAACGTACCAACTACTACTGTTACCCGCGACTTACGTAAATTAGAAGCAGAGACAGGAAATTTGTACGAAACAATTGCAATTATTGCTAAAAGAGCTAACCAAATTGGTGCTCAAATGAAAGAAGAATTACACAGCAAATTGAACGAATTTGATAACGATAACGATACTTTAGAAGAAATTTTCGAAAACCGCGAACAAATTGAGATTTCTAATTTCTACGAAAAATTGCCTAAACCTACGTTAATAGCTACTGAAGAGTTTATGAACGACAAGGTTTATTACAACAACCCTGCTAAAACAGGAACTGGAAAACAATTCTAATTTTTTTCATACCAAAATTTACTTCTTTTTTAAAGAGTAATATGAAAAATAAAAAAATAATTTTAGCCATTAGTGCCAGCATAGCCGCCTACAAAGCGGCTTTTTTGCTTAGGTTACTAATAAAACAAGGCGCTGAGGTAAAAGTAATTTTAACTCCAAGTGCGCAAGATTTTGTTACACCACTTACCTTAAGTACTTTAAGCAAAAATCCTGTTTACAGCAATTTTGTGTTAAATGAAAATGGCGAGTGGACAAACCATGTAGAACTTGGGCTTTGGGCTGATTTAATAGTTATAGCACCAGCTAGTGCTAACACTTTGGCTAAAATGGTAAATGGCATTTGTGATAATTTGCTCATTGCAACTTATCTTTCGGCTAAATGCCCGGTAATGTTTGCACCTGCTATGGATTTGGATATGTTTGTGCACCCAAGCACCACCGCAAACATTAATAAACTGCAATCGTACGGCAATATATTAATAGATGCTAATGAAGGTGAACTAGCTAGTGGCTTAAGTGGCAAAGGCCGAATGGCTGAACCAGAAGAAATAGTTGCTGTTATTGAAAAACATTTCATTTCGAAGCAAGATTTAATTGGTAAAACAGCTTTAATTACTGCTGGACCAACATATGAAAATATTGATCCTGTGCGTTTTGTAGGTAATTATTCAAGTGGCAAAATGGGTTTTGCTATAGCCGAAGAATTGGCCAATAGAGGTGCTTTGGTAACTTTAATAGCAGGTCCGGTTGATTTAACACACCACCATACCAATATTACCAGAATAAATGTTCGCTCTGCAGAACAAATGTTTAATGCTGTTAACGAGCATTTTACAAATACTGATTTAGCAATTATGAGCGCAGCTGTGGCTGATTATACGCCCATAGATGTAGCTGATAAGAAAATAAAAAAGCAAAATGACGATGGTTTAACCATTGAGTTAAAAAAGACCAAAGATATTTTAAAACATATTGGCCATTTAAAAACCAATAAACAAGTAGTGGTTGGTTTCGCTCTTGAAACCAACGATGAAGAAGCCAATGCTTTAAAAAAATTAAGAGAGAAAAATGCTGATTTTATAGTGTTAAATTCAATGCAAACCCCTGGCGCAGGATTTAGACATGATACTAACCAAATTACTATTTTAAAAAATAATGGTGAAAAATTAGCTTATCAATTAAAATCGAAACACGATGTTGCCATTGATATCGTTAATGAAGTAGTAAAAACAATTCAAAACCTACATGCGTAAATTACTTTTTATTATTTGCTTGTTTATAAGCATATTAGCGCAAGCGCAACCCGACTTTAATGTTCAAGTAAGAGTTACCGATAACCAGATTGAAATTACTGATAGAAGTATTTTTAGAAGATTAGAACAAGATATTAAAACATTTATTTCAAATCAAAAATGGTGTTTAGATAAAGTAATGCCCAATGAGTTATTTGATTTAAGTATTGAAATTATTCCTTCGGCATACGATCAAACAAGTGGTGCCATCACTGCTGTGGCTATGATTCAATGCAGAAGACCTGTTTATGGCAGTAATTACAATACCATTTTATTAAACTTTAGGGACGAAAACTTTAATTTTACTTACCTCGATCAACAACGTTTTGATTACATAGATGGGCAATATGGAACCGAAATTACAGGGCTGTTGGCATTTTATTGTTATTATGCCTTAGGTCTTGATTATGATAGTTTTTCGCCCGAAGGAGGAACTCCTTATTTTAACAAATCAGCACAAATACTTTCGCTTGCGCAAGCCAAAAATGCTGGTGCAGGTTGGACCGCTTTTGGAAGAAATTTAAGAACACGTTATAACTTAATTGATAATATTTTAAACGAACGTTTCAGACCTATAAGAACTGCTTATTATATCTACCACAGAAAAGGAATGGATGTTTTTCAAAAGAAACCATTGGAAGCCAGAAAACAAATTTTTAAAGCATTAGAAGAAGTAAAAAAGGTTTATAGCATTGCTCCCAATACGGTAATGTTGTTGCTGTTTTTTGATGCCAAACGCGATGAATTAATTAATATTTACAAAGGTTCTACAGCCATAGAGAAACCTAAAGCCGTTGACTTATTGAGCGAAGTAGATATTTCAAACGCTACTAAATACGAAGCGATTACGCAAGCGAAATAATTTTGAATTTTGAATTTTGAATGTTGAATGTTGAATGTTGAATGTTGAATTATGAATTATGAATTAATTATTTAGTTATAATTTTCAATTTCGATATTTAATAATCAAATGTTATAAAGACAGTTTCACATAGACTTTAAACTGCATTCAGCAAATCATTTCGACAAGCTCAATGACCGTGACCGCATTTGAAAAGCTCAACGAACACGGACACTAAGTTTGTAGAAGTGTAATTAATAATAAGTCAGGAAATAAACCTTGGTCTATCAACTGACAACTATCAACTAAATCAGGCAAGGCGTGAATAAACTACTTCACTTCAATTTCATCTACAAAAATAAAGGCATCACCACCTGCACCTTGATGTCCTTGAGGTAATACACCAAAGTTTTTAGCCACCACTTTAATATAACGGGCTTTTACTTTTTGGGGTAATTGGTAAACAAAGTTTTTGGCAAATGTTTCTTCCGTATTCCAAGCCAAATTGTGATTCATTTTCCCAATACTTTTAAAGTTGATTCCATCGTTCGAAACAAAATATTCAACTTCTTTTGGAAGTAAAATCCATGAGCGAGAATCTTGCAAATAATTAGACGAAATTTCACTGATTTCTTTCTTTTCTTGTAAATCTACTACAGCTTCAAAATCTTGACTTTGATAACCTTGCCAACCACCTTTACGCCAATCCTTGTAGCCAAACAAACCATCAATGATACCGGCATCACCACCAGCAGTGTATTGTTTGTTGTATTTGCAATTGAGTTTTACAGTCCAGTTATTGGGGATTTTATGGAAATAAGCTTCGTTCAAATAATTCTCTATTTTATTGTTTGAATGCACATGAATTTTAATGGAGTTTTTTATATAAAAAGGTTTGGTAAATGCTTTGATTTGTGTTTCCATTAAAATATGTTCATCTGCTCCAACCATGGTATAATACACCGTAGGTTTTTCGGGATTTAATGAATACATATTTACCAATAAACTATCTTTAAACATTTTGTTTTCAGCGTCAATTATTGGAGCAATGTCTAAATTTAAATTTGATGTTTCAGTATCAATTTTTGCTTCTTCGTATTTAAACTTTTTACCCAAAATCAATACTTCATCAAATATGGATTTGGTACTTGTATATTTGTTTTCACCAGGACAAAAAGGATAAAAACCCATGGCACTAAAAACGTACCAAGCGCTCATTTGTCCGCAGTCTTCATTTCCTGATAAGCCGTTGGTATTATTTGAATACATTTCATTGATTATTTGATGTACTTTTTGTTGGGTTTTTTCTGGCTTACCAATAAAATTATACAAATATGCCATATGATGACTTGGTTCATTTCCATGTGCATATTGGCCAATTAATCCACTTATATCAGCTTGTTCTCTGCCATAAGTTTTGCTCGATGTGGTGAACATTTCATCTAATTTAGCTTCAAAATTATTATTGCCACCATAGGCATTGATTAAGCCATTTACATCTTGAGGAACAAAGAAATTATATTGCCAAGCATTGGCTTCGGTGTAATGATTATTTACTTCTTTTGGATTGAACGGTTTTAGCCAACCTCCGTTGGAACGTGGTTGAATAAATCCATTTTTAGGATTGAATAAATTTTTCCATTTACTTTTATTTAAAATAGAAAAATGCATTTCATTATATTCATCTGCAGGTTTATCAGCTAAAACGCTATATAATTTGGTAATGCACCAATCGTTATAAGCATATTCTAAACTTTTACTTACGCTTTCGTGTTCATCTTCTACCTCTAAAAATCCTTTTTTTCGAAATGTGGGCATTCCTAAATGGGGTATATTGGCTGTTTTTTCGCAAGCATCTATGGCCAATTCAAGGTCAAATTGATCGACTCCTTTTGCATATGCATCCGCTATTACACTGATGCCATGGTTGGCAATCATACAATTGGTTTCGTTGCTACTAAGTTCCCACATAGGTAATCGACCGATTTGTTTGTATTGCTCTAAAAATGTTTTTATAAAATCCAAGTTTCGTTCACGTTGCACAATATTAAATAAAGGATGCAAAGCCCTAAAAGTATCCCACAAACTAAAAACTGTATAGTAATTAAAACCTTCTGCTTTATGAATTTTCATGTCACGGCCAAGGTATCTTCCATCTACATCGTTATAAATACTTGGGTGAATAAAGCAATGGTAAAGTGCGGTATAAAAAATAATTTGTTGGTCGGTAGTGCCACCTTTTACTTGAATTTTATCTAATTCTTTGTTCCATAAAGCTTCGCAATCAGTTCTAACTTTTTCAAAATTCCAATGCGGAAGTTCGGCTTTCATGTTGCGTTCAGCACCTTCCATATCAACGCCTGAAATTGCTACTTTAACCATAATGGGTTTACCATCGCTTGCATCAAAAGTAAACATGGCTTTTACTTTTTTTCCTTGAGCAATTTTTTGTCCTTGAATGTTACTATCATTTCCATTTGAAAAAAACTTCACCTTTTTTGAGAATGAAAGATAAAAATAAACCCTTTGGTCGGTTGCCCACGCCTTGCTTCTTCTGTAACCTCTAATTGTTGAATCGTTTAGTACTTCTAAGTAAGAATCAATTACCTCATCCCTGTGAATTAAGTCAATTACAATAGATGCATTATTGGTTTTTGGAAAAGAGTATTTATGCATGCCAACCCTTGTGGTGGTGGTGAGTTCAGCTGTAATATTGTATTTATCCAACTTTACTTTGTAATAACCTGCATTGGCTTTTTCGTTAGCATGACTGTAAGTTGAACTGTAATTTTTATTGTTTAAACAACTGTGTTCTTCACTTTTTATTTGCATCAAATCGGTAACAATAGGCATTAACAAAATGTCACCATAATCGCTGCAACCAGTTCCACTTAAATGCGTATGGCTAAATCCATAAATAATAGAATCGCTTTCGTGGTAACCACTGCAACCATCCCAACTGCCATCTATGCGCGTATCTGGACTTAATTGCACCATTCCAAAAGGAGCTACCGCACCCGGAAAAGTATGTCCGTGTCCGCCAGTGCCAATAAAAGGATTTACTATTTTAGCATAATTGGTTTGCGCCTGTGAGTAATAGGCAATGAACAATAGGCAATAGGCAAATGATAGTTTAAGGAAAGTCTTTTTCATTATTTTATAAAAATTCGAAAGTAAGGAATTTTGAATATTTAACTAATAACTAAAACCAAACATCCATAAAGGGATTTTATTACCCATCCCCAACTCCACCCCATCAATGGCCAAGTAAGCATTTGTTAAGTCTTTTATTTGGTTAAAAGTTTTGTTTTTACCTCCTACTTCAAAAAGAAACTTATTATCAATTAAAAAATCGCCTGTTGGAGTAAACCTAACTGTATGTTTTACTGCCAATTGATTAAAGAAAAAAACTTCGCGAACTGCGCCAATATCGTTTGGTTCGCCAGCCAAAGCATGCATTAAGTTGGTATTATTTAAATAAATTTTTTCGGGTTTGGTTAAAATACTTTCAGCACCTTTATCGGTTTTTAGTAAGTTAATCAATTTGGCTGTATGTAAATAGTTTAAAAAGGCCAAAAGCGTGTTCCTCGAAATTTCTAATTGCGCAGCAAGCTTAGTAATATCGGGCTTATACGGACCTGAAACAGCTAAAAAATGAAGGAGTTTTTTGAGTTTAAATACATTTTTATATTCCATATTATAAACAGCTGGCAAATCGGTTTCTAAAATTAAGTTTACTGTATTGCCCAATTTATGCGAATAACTGCTGCTACCTTCTGTAAAAAATGGGTAAACACCATGTTCTAAATAATTTTTAAACGCAGGAATAATCTTAATTTTTTCAGAAATAGACAGTGCTAATGCAATATGATTTTCTAATAAATCGGGCAGAGGAATAATTGGCAAATTGATGCCATAATTGAGCAAAATAAACTCCCTAAACGAAAGTGCTTCCATATCGTAAGCCACTACTCTGCGGCTTAAATCGGCACTTCCTTTATAAATTTCTAAAACCGAAGAACTGGTAAAAATAATTTTTAAATCAATATGGTTATCGTAAATACTTTTAAGCTCTAAACTCCAAGTTGGATATTTATGCACTTCATCTAAAAATAAATGAGTGCCTCCATTTGCCACAAAATCATCTACAAAATCAATTAAACGATTATTACTAAAAAAAACATCATCGAGCGAAACGTAAATAATGCTTTCATTTAATGCAAAATTTTGCTTGATATATTGATGCAAAAAAGTGGTTTTACCGCAACCGCGAGGGCCTTTAATGGCAATAAACCTATCGTTCCAATTTATTTCATTGATAAGGTTTCGAACATATTCAACTTTAGTTCTTTTTATGCGCAGCAAAAAATTATTAAACATCCGTTTTATTTCTAATTCGTTTGTTTTATAGGTAAACTTTTTCATATTTTGTTTATTTTAAAAAACAAATATATAAAAATATGTTCAATACAAAAAACATTTAAAACTTTTTTTGTAATATGTAAAAAACAAAAGCTAAGCTTTACCTCTACATTTATCGCTGCAATACTTCACTTCATTCCAAACTTTTTCCCATTTTTTTCGCCAAGTAAATGGACGTCCACAGGTAACACATATTTTAGAAGGCAAATGTTGCTTTTGTACACCTTTCATTTATCGTTTGCTAATTTTATTGCCAGTAATTTGTCGTTGTAAAGTACATTTAAAACGCTCAATATCAGGATTGCGTTTTTTAGCATGTTTTTGCGAAACGCCTTGATTAACCCTTTCACGCCATAGTCTCCAACTGCTTGGTTTTAATTGATTGCGCATTAGTTTAATTACCTCAGCTTCGCTTACACCAAACTGAAATTTAATGGCATCAAAAGGAGTTCTATCTTCCCAAGCCATTTCTATGATTCTGTCAATTTCTATTTCAGTTAAATTATTCATACAATTATTGAAACACAAAACAGCGCTTGTTGTTTAAAAATAATAATCAAATAAAATTTGAGCAAAAAACCTATCAATATAGTTTGGCTAAAACGCGATTTACGTTTAAGCGACCATGAACCACTAGCCCTTGCCAATGCTAATGGATTAGAAACTATTTTGCTTTATATTTTCGAACCTAGTTTAATGCAATATGCCGATAGCAGCTTGCGTCATCATCAGTTTGTGTGGCAAAGTTTAACCGATATGAATAAAAAACTGCAAACATTTTCAGGCATGGAAAACAATATTTTTATTGCTTACCAAGAGGCTATTGAAGTTTTTAGTTTGCTTTGTAATGAGTTTGATGTAAAACATGTATTTAGCCATCAAGAAATTGGGAACAGCTTAAGTTTTACGCGCGATAAACAAATGGCAAATTGGTTTAAGCAAAACAATATTACTTGGACCGAATGTAAACGCGATGGCATAATTAGAGGTTTAAAATACCGCCCAAATGATTGGAATAAAAAATGGATAGAAACCATGAGTTCATCACAATTTGGTTTTGATCTAAACTTACTCATTCCAAACGAAAGATTACTCAATGAACTTCGTTTTTATAATATTGATGAAACAGTAAAAACATACAATAAAAATTTTCAACCTGGTGGCGAAAGTTATGCTTTACAATACTTACAATCGTTTGTAGCAAGCAGGCATATAAATTATGCTAAACATATTTCAAAACCAGCATTGGCTCGTAAAAGTTGTAGCCGCCTTTCACCTTATTTAGCGTGGGGAAATTTAAGTATGCGCATGGTTTACCAAGCAGTAATAGCTACTAAAAACAAACCTACTGCTAATAAAAGAGCTATTAATTTTTTTATAGCTCGTTTGCATTGGCATTGCCATTTTATTCAAAAATTTGAAACCGATTGTAGCATGGAGTTTAATAATGTAAATTCAGCTTATAATTCAATAAGAACAGAAAAAAATGAAGCTTTTATTACTGCATGGAAAACAGGTAATACGGGCTATCCGCTTATTGACGCTTGCATGCGTTCGGTTATAACCACTGGATATTTAAACTTTAGAATGCGAGCTATGTTAGTTAGTTTTTTAACGCATAATTTATGGCAAGATTGGCGTTTTAGAGTGCATCATTTAGCACAACAATTTTTAGATTTTGAACCCGGAATACATTATCCGCAGTTTCAAATGCAAGCTGCCACCATGGGCGTACATATTATTAGAACCTATAACCCCATTAAACAATCGTACGACCACGATGAAAATGGCGAATTTATAAAACAATGGATTCCTGAACTAGCAACGGTACCTACCGAATTTATTCACGAACCTTGGTTGATGAATTTGGAACAGCAACAAAAATTTAATTGTGTAATCGGTAAAGATTATCCAACCCCAATAGTTGATTTAAAAATCAGTACTAAAATGGCTAGCGATAATTTATGGGGAATCAAAAAATCAAAGGCTTCAAGGGTTGAGGTAAATGAAATTTTGAACAAATTATCACACCGTAGTACGGAAGAAGAGGTCAAACTTGGTGATGGTGTAGTTGATAGAGAATCAACATTTAAACGCAAGAAAAAAGCCGCAAAAAAGGTAAGTAAAAAGGTTGTTGAACAAGTTAAAATGAACTTGTAGTTCCATAAATTTATTCTATTTTTGAATAAAATAATCAATCAAATAATGGAAGTAAATGAGCCTGATTTATCGTTTGGTAACTACTCGTATGCCGATTACCTTAAATGGACCATGGATGAAATGGTTGAAATTATTAAAGGACGAGTTTATAAATTAAGCGCGCCCAAAAGAGTACATCAAACTATTTCAATAAGAATTAGTAGTAAAATATTTAATCTTTTAGAAGGGCAAAAATGTAAAGTTTATTCTGCACCTTTTGATGTGAGATTACCAGTAAAATCAAGAAAAAACGAAGATATATTTACAGTAGTTCAGCCCGATATTTGTGTAATTTGCGACCCAACTAAATTAGACGATGCTGGCTGCATTGGAGCACCCGATTTAATTATTGAAATTTTATCGAAAGGAAATAACAAAAAAGAACTTCAAAATAAATACGAAGTTTACGAAGAATCTGGTGTGAAAGAATATTGGGTAATTGAACCTGAAAGTCAAACTATGTTGGTTTATACTTTGGTAAATGGCAAATACCAACCATCTAAACTACTCACACTTGGAGATGAAATTGTTACTCCTATTTTGCTTGGTTTTGTTTTAAATTTAGATGAAGTTTTTGCCAATTTAGATTAGTTCTGTCAGGCTATAATTCTTTGAACCTTTAATTAATTACAATTGAAAAAGTTTTTAAAATTTCCTTCAGATTTAGAATTGAATAGCGTATTTATATAGAAAATATTATCAAAAATTATTCTACTATTATTTTTTTAGTTTCTAATACTTGTTCTTCTTTTTTTAATTGAACAAAATAAATTCCTTGCTTTAAGTTTTGATTGTTTAAAATAGCCTGTTGATCAATAACATCAATATTTTTAACAGTTTGCCCTAAGATGTTTAAAAGAGTTATGCTGTAATTAGATCCAATAGTTCCAATTAAATTAATTTTAGTATTTTCATTTATTGGGTTGGGCGATATTTCTAAATAAGTTGCACGTTGCAAAATGCTATTTACTCCACTACCTTGATCAACATACGAAATCATGAAATCATCAATTATCCAACCTGCTTTATTAGTTTGAATTGAATCGCTCATAAAATTAAATCGTAATAAAATGGTATCAGAATATTGTTTCAATACAAAAACCCAAACCCACTGAATACGAGAATAAATCCAACCTTTCGATTTTCCAGAAAATCCTACTTTCCCATTATTTAAAGAATCATTATTTGAATACATATTTTCTGTCGCAAAAAATGCAGGTTTACGATCACCATTTTGATTGATTACATTGTTCCAAGTATTTCCATTATCGTAAGATACTTCAATATAACCGCCATCTTTTAAACTATCAGTGTCAAATTTGTGTTTAAAACTTATAATTCTATTGCCATATGGGGCATTATTTTTTGAAACAATTCTTACATCAAAATATGAATGATTATTTACGGGATAAGAATTAGTTGTATCAGTAACTATTGCATTATTTCCACTGTAAGCACTATCAAAAAGTACTTTATTAGGCTTACCTAATTGCCAAACATTATTGCTATCATTTGTAAAACTAACATATGGACAAGCACTACTTTCAAAATCACAACTATCTAAATTATAAATGCCTTGAAAAGGTCTAATCTGTGCACTTATATTGCTAAAACCTAAAAATAGGATAATCAATAAATGGAAAATCAATTTCATAATAAGCGAATTTAATGAGTAACGAAAATACGTTTTAAATTAAATAAATTATGTAAACTTAATAATATTTATACCAATTTCACCTCACTGTTATCGCTACAATTTTCTAAAAGTGCTGTATTGGATTTATTGAAAACTGGATGCAAAAACTCAGAAGCTATTTGTACCAATGGTGCTAAAGTAAACCTACGAACATGCAAATAAGGATGAGGAACTTTTAAATTTTCATTATCAATTATTTCATGGTTAAAATACAAAATATCCAAATCAATTATCCTGGCTTCCCATTTCTGATTGCGTACTCTTCCCATTTGGGTTTCTATTTGCAAAAGCTTTTTTAATAAATCATTAGCTGATAATTCAGTGTTTACCTCAATTACTTGGTTGTAAAAATTATCTTGATTGGTATTGCCCCAAGCCGCAGTTTCGTAAATATCAGAGTAAGAAACAATAGAAATCGAATTAGCACTTATTGACAAAATAGCTTGCTGTAAATTGGCTCTTTTATCACCTAAATTTGTTCCTAATAAAATAAAAGCTTGGTTCATACCTATTATTTAAAGGTTTTTTGATTTGGAGATTTTTTGATTGAAAGATTTGAAGATTACAAAAAATAGAAGGTTGTAAATAATAAATCTACCATAACTGAAACCTCATCTCTCTATTCTGTAATCTCTATTCTCAACTAAATCAATTCTAACAAAGCAACACATTCCACATGATGCGTATGCGGAAACATATCTACTGCTTGAACTTTGGTTACTTTATAAACTTCTTGCATCATAGCTATATCGCGTGCTTGGCTAGCAGGATTACAACTTACATATACAATTTTAGGCGCACGTAATTCCAACATTTTATTGATTACATCAGGATGCATTCCTGCGCGCGGTGGGTCAGTAATAATAACATCAGGTTTACCGTGCTTTGCAATCAATTCATCGTTCAGCACATCTTTCATATCGCCTGCATAAAAGTGTGTGTTATTTATTTGATTGATAGCAGAATTTTCTTTCGCATCAATAATTGCTTGCTCCACATACTCAATACCCACCACAGTTAAGGCCTGTTTAGCTACAAAATTAGCTATTGAACCCACCCCAGTATATAAATCGTAAACTATTTCATGGCTTTGAATATTGGCCATTTTACGTGCTTCGTTGTATAAGTTAAATGTTTGCTCTGTATTGGTTTGGAAAAACGATTTGGGTTGAATATTAAATTTTAAATCTTCTAATTGCTCCACCATGTACGATTTTCCGGCATAAACATGCACATCCAAATCGTGAATGGTGTCGTTCATTTTATCGTTTACCACATAAAGCAATGAAGTTAACTGAGGGAAAGTATTTTTTAAATATTCCATCAAAATATTGATTTTTTCTTCCTCATTTTGTTTAAAAACAACTATCAACATCCATTCATTTAAGCTGGTATTACGCAAAATCATATTACGCATAAAACCTTCTTGGCTGCGTGCATTAAAGAAATCAAATCCTTGGTTTACACAAAATTCTTTAATGGTATTGCGTATTTGATTGTGCAAATCGTCCATCAAATAACATTTTTGAACATCTAATATTTTATCAAATTTTCCAGGAATATGAAAACCTAAACCTTTATGCTCGGCTTCGGTTAATTCATCTTTGTTATCAAGCGTTTCAAGCCACTTTTTATCGGTAAAGGTAAACTCTAGTTTATTTCTGTAATATTGAGTTTGAGCTGAACCAATTATATTTTCTGGAGTTGGAAAAGGAAATTTACCGATGCGTTCAAAAGCATCAATTACTTGTTGCTGCTTGTATTTTAACTGAATTGGGTAACTCATGTGTTGCCATTTACAGCCACCACAAGTTCCAAAATGAGCACAAAAAGGCTCAATACGTTCATCTGAAGGTTTTACTATTTTATGAATACGCGCAAAACAAAAACTTTTCTTTTTATTATGAACATATAAATCTACTATATCACCAGGAACAGCAAAATCAACAAAAATTACTTGTCCTTCGTGCTTTGCAATGGCTTTTCCTTCACTGCCAGCACTGATTATTTCAATATTTTCTAAAACGTATGGTTTAAATTTTCTCTTGCTCAAAGTTATATTTTTGTTTTTAGTTCCCGCATCCCGATAGCTATCGGGACTCGCGGATAAACGCTGAATAGTTTACAGTTAAATAATATACTGCAAATAACAGTATTTTAGAGGTATTTATTACAAAAAAAGTTCAACCAAATGAATGATTGAACTTTTGGGACGAAAGGTAAGAGATACAACCTTGGGCAAAAATACCACAGATTGCAAATAAATATTAGTGTTATTACAATTAGGGCTTTTTCTCACTAAATTTCATTTTATATTCAATATAAAAAAACATAAACAAAGTTATGGTTGCTCCTAACCCATAAAATAATTTCAAATAATCAAGTTTAAACAAATTACCAACTAAAGATATAGTAAATACTAATAAAGAATTGCAAAACAATATTAATCCTGCTGTTCTGTTGGCATAATCCCAATTTTCATCCGATTTCATTGATTGAAAAGTTCTGTAACCCCAATATCTACTTCTTAATTTAGGGTAATTATTTTTGTATAAATATGCCATCACTAAAAAAATAATAGCTGCGTAAAAAGGTTTATCCATGTGATGATTATTTAAAACAAATGTATTTTATTGATTTACAAAAACAAAAAAAGTTCAACCAAATAAATGATTGAACTTTTTTGAAGGTTGGTAAGCTAATAACATTTTGCAAAAAGACATCCCCCTTACCCCCCTTCGCCATCGCAATACCATTGCACAAGGGGGAATTTGTTTCAACACCTTTTGTTACTGAAAATATCGTTTATGCTTCTATCAACTGACACTTCGGCTTCGCTCAGCGACCGTTTCGTCTATCAACTGACAACCATCAACTAACAACTAGTTAGCTTTAAACGCCTTAGCTGCTTCAATAATTTTAGGCATTACCTCAAAAGCATCACCAACTATACCGTAATCAGCTGCTTTAAAGAAAGGTGCTTCTGCATCTTTATTTATTGCTACAATAACTTTACTTGAACTTACTCCAGCTAAATGCTGAATAGCACCTGAAATACCAATAGCAATGTATAAATTGGGTTTAATAGTAATTCCAGTTTGACCAACGTGTTCGCTATGTGGTCTCCAATGCATATCGCTTACAGGTTTGCTACAAGCAGTAGCAGCACCTAAAGCATTTGCTAAATCTTCTACCAAATGCCAGTTTTCAGGACCTTTTAAACCACGTCCGCCACTGATAACAATTTCAGCCTCTGTTAATGGAATTTTGCCCGTTACTCTATTTATTTCTACCGATTTTGTGCTAAAATCAGCATCAGCTAAACCAGCCTCAACGTTCACAATATTGGCTGCTTGCGCATTTTCTAATGTATTAAAGGTATTTGGTGTAATAGCTAATACTTTTACAGCTGTAGTTAAGTTTACATCTGCAAATGCTTTACCCGAAAATACACTTCTACGTACCACAAAACCAGAAGTTGTATTTGGCATTGAAATTACACCACTTGCAATTCCTGCTTTTAAACGAGCAGCAACACGAGGTGCAACTGATTTACCAGAGTAAGTGTTTGAAATAACCACTATGCTTGAACCTTCGGCCGATGCGGTATTGCAAATAACTTTTGCATAGGTTTCAGCATTAAATCCATTTAAATTATCGTGTTTGATACTAACTATTTTGTTAGCGCCAAATTTTGCCAATTCGGCTAATTTATCATCGGCTACATTACCTGGCACTACTGCGGTAACTGTTCCGTTATGTGCTTGTGCAATTTGGCTAGCATAACTTACGGCCTCAAAAGCCGATTTTTTAAAGCTACCATCAATTTGTTCTGCAAATACTAATATGTTCATATTTTATTTATTTAAAGATTTGATCCCGATTTATCGGGAGAATGATTTAGTGATTTTTAAATTCATTCAAAATTCAAAATTTATCATTCAAAATTTTTTTTAGATAATTTTCGCTTCGTTATGTAATATGCTGATTAATGAACCTGCTTCTTCAACCGAAATTAATTTAACTGAACCTTTTGGCGCAGGTAATTCAAAACCAACCGCTGAACTTGTTAATTCAGAAGTTGTTGGTTCTACCACTTTTAAAGGTTTGGTTCTTGCTGCCATAATACCACGCATGTTAGGAATTCTTGGTTCTGTTAACTCCTTTTGAGCACTAACTACCAAAGGTAAATTAGCCGATACTTTTTCTTTTCCGCCATCAATATCGCGTTCCATGGTAGCTGTATTTCCATCTATTTCGATGCTAGTTATTACATTTACCGAAGGTAAACCTAACATTTCAGCTAACAAACCACAAACTTGTCCGCCATTGTAGTCAATGCTTTCGCGGCCTGTAAAAATTAAATCAAAATTTTCGGCTTTGGCATAAGCAGCAATTTGTTCAGCTACAAAATAAGCATCGGTAGGCACTGCATTAATGCGCACTGCATCTGTTGCTCCAATAGCTAATGCTTTTCTTATACTCGCTTCTGCATCAGCCAATCCTACAGTAATAGTTGTAACTGTTCCACCTAATTTTTCAGTTAATTCCAAACCACGAGTTAATGACAATTCATCGTAAGGATTAATAATAAACTGAACACCCGCTGTATTAAATTGGGTATTGTTTTCGGTAAAAGTTACTTTTGTTGTGGTGTCGGGCACATTGCTAACACAAACTAATATCTTCATATAATGATAATTTTGTTGTTAAAAAGAGCAGCAAAATTATCTAAAAAATGTTTTTAGCCTAATGCAAAATAACAGATTATTAAAACTACAAGAAATGTTGGTAGAAACGCCCAACGATATTTTTTTAAATTACGCTTTGGCTATGGAATACAAAGGACTTAGCCTAATTGATAAAACCATTGAACAGCTAAATAAGGTGCTCCTGCTTGACGAAAATCATGTAGCTACCTTATACCAACTTGGGGTTTTATTAAGCGAACGCAATGAAAATGATAAAGCCATTTTATTTCTAGAAAAAGGTATTGAAATTGCCAAACAACAAAAAGATTTAAAAACTACCAATGAATTTAGGGCTTTAATTGACGAAATTTTATACTAATGGCTTTAACTAAATTTTACCAAACCAATGTATTAGAAGCTGGTTGCGATGAAGCTGGAAGAGGCTGCTTAGCTGGGCCTGTATATGCAGCAGCGGTTATTTTAGATAAACATAAGCGCATTAAATATTTAGACGATTCGAAAAAGTTAACACACTCACAACGAGAAGAGTTGAGGTTTGAAATTGAAGAAAAAGCATTGGTTTGGGCGGTGGCAAGTTTTACCAACGAACAAATAGACCAAGTAAATATTTTAAAAGCTTCGTTTTTAAGTATGCATAAAGCCATTGATAATCTAACTATTAAACCACAGCATTTAATTATAGATGGCAATAGGTTTATTCCTTATCCTAACCTAACACATACTTGTATTATCAAAGGTGATGCAAAGTTTCAAAGCATAGCAGCTGCATCTATTTTAGCAAAAACACACAGAGATGAACTGATGCTAAAATACCATGCTGAATTTCCTAATTACGCGTGGGATGAAAACAAAGGTTATCCAACCATAAAACACAGAGCAGCCATTGAAAAATATGGTATTACCCCTTATCATAGAAAAACATTTAGACTTTTAAAAGAGCAGTTAGAACTGTTTTAAAACAAAAAAACTCTTACCTTTTGAGTAAGAGTTTTTTTATAATTATAATATTTTTTGATTATTTAATTGCTACTTCTACGGCATTTAAAACATCAACTTTTCCTTTGTTAACAAAAGCTACAACTGAGCAATCACCAATAATAACAGCTCCACCACCTTCTGTAGCAGTTCCATTATAATCAGCAGGAACGGTATATTTATAAGTTCTAGTAATTTTAGCACCTTCTGTTGTTGCTTCAGTAATTACCTCACCCCATTGACCTGTTAACAAATGTCTTAAAACATGATCTTCTGAATATAAATCAGCAGGAGTTGGATCACCAGATTGTTTAGCCATTAAACCGCTTTGTAATAAAGCTACGTTTAAATTAATTGGCTCAGTTAATGTAGCAGAAACATACATATCTACTTTTACAGTTAATTCTCTTGTTTCAGCGTTAAATGTAGCTTTTGCACCTAAGTTTACTGGAGCAAACATTCCATTTACAGCCGCTGCTGCATCAGCCCAAGCACCTCTGCTCATAGCCATACCACCGGCAGTTTGCGGAGTTGCACCTAAGTCAGCAGCTACTTTTCTGCTAATTGTTCCAGCAGGGTAACCAGTTACTTTAGCTTGACTAATAAATGCTTGTCCAAATGAAGTGGTAAAATTAGCCCATCCAGTAGCAGGAGTCGCATAACTTCCACCATGTACACACATGATAATAAATTTATCTTTACCCAATAAATCTTGTGCTGCATTTGCTCTTACATGCCCATCAGGACAGTAACCACATCTAACACCAGTAAAATCTTCTAATAAAGCAGCTCTATTTTGAAGGCTTGTAGAAGCTAAAAAAGTTTCTTGCGGAGTAGTTGGAGAAGTTGCTGAAGACTCTTCCTTGCTACAGCTTGTTAATAATAACGAACCAGCTGTTAAAGCAACCATTGATAATTGTAAAAATTTGTTTTTCATTGTTTATTTGTTAAATGTTTAAAATGCATATTTATATTATTAAATTATTAATTGCAACAAAAAAATTAGATTTTTTATATTTTTTACAATTGTAGGTTACTGTATAAAAGCGTATTGTAATAAATTAGCTCCCATTTTTAAAGCTTGCTGTCTTACTGGTTCTGGATCGTTATAAATATCTTGGTCTTCCCAACCGTTTCCTAAATCACATTCATAAGTGTAAAAACATACTACTCTGCCTTTATAAATTAAACCAAAGCCTTGTGGTGATTTGCCATCGTGTTCATGCACTTTGGGTAGTCCTTTGTTAAAATCAAATTTTTGATGGTAAATAGGATGACTCCACGGTAATTCAACAAACTCTAATTCAGGGAAAACTTTTTTCATTTCTCTTCTAAAAAATAAGTTTAAACCGTAGTTATCATCGGCATGTAAAAAACCACCTGCCATTAAATAATTGCGTAAATTTTCGGCCTCTTGTTTATTAAAAACAATATTGCCATGGCCAGTCAAATGAATAAATGGATAGTTAAAAACATCTTTACTTCCAACTTCTACAATATCTTCCTCGGGCACCAAACCCATTTTTAAATTATCGTTACAGAATTTAATTAAATTAGGCAAAGATGTTTTATTGGCATACCAATCGCCACCACCATTGTACTTAAGTTTGGCTATTTTTATTGATGGTTTTTGAACAAAAGAAAATGCAATGAATAAAAAAGTAAAAAGAAGTATGGCTTTAAAATTATGTTTTATCATATTTAACAATTGAATTTCAAAAATAGGAAATTAAACTTTACCTCGTGGGTGAAAATTTGTAATCACTTCGTGCAAATATTCTTTACTAATATGCGTGTAAATCTCGGTAGTAGTAATACTTTCATGACCAAGCATTTGCTGCACAGAACGCAAATCGGCACCTGCTTCTACTAAACTGGTTGCAAATGAATGGCGCAAAGTATGTGGACTAATATTTTTTTGAATTCCGGCCATAGCAGCCATTTCTTTAATAATTAAAAAAATATATACCCTGCTTAGTCTTTTACCTCTTCGGTTTAAAAAAATAATATCAGTACAATCCTTATCAATGGTTAATTTATTTCGGATGCTATTGGTATAAATATCAATTTCTTTCAAAGCCCTTTCAGAAATGGGCACTAAACGTTCTTTATTGCCTTTACCAATTACCCTTATAAATTCATCAGCAGCATAAATATCGGTAAGTTTTAAATTAATTACTTCACTTACACGTAATCCGCAACTAAACATGGTTTCAATGATGGCATGATTGCGAGTGGCTTCATCCTTACTTAGATCTAATGTGGCAAGCATTAAATCTATTTCATACACATCTAAAGTATCAGGTATTTTACGAGTAACTTTTGGGCTTTCAATTAAAGTAATGGGATTATTTTTAATTAAATCTTCCATTTCTAAAAAATGAAAAAAAGCTTTTAAACCACTAATAATCCTGGCTTGGCTAGTATTATTTATTCCTAACTCGTTTATAAATTTTAAAAAATCTCTGAATATAGAAATAGTTAGTTCATTAGGCTGCAATTCAATGTTTTTTATAGTTAAATATTGACAAAGTTTTTCAACATCTCTAACATAAGCTTCAATACTATTTGTTGCTAGCGATTTTTCTAACTGTAAATATGCCTTAAAGCCTGTTATATATGAGTTCCACACTTTTAAAATTATGAATTATGAATGTTGAATTATGAATTTTAAAATATGTTCAAAATATTTATCTATCAACTGACAACCATCAACTGACAACTAAGAAACCTTTAAACTTAAATCAATACTTTTAGCAGAGTGAGTTAATGCTCCAACTGAAATAAAATCAACGCCCGAAGCAGCAAAATTAGCAATGGTTTCTTTGGTAATTCCGCCACTAGCTTCGGTTTCATACTTTCCGTCAATTAAAACTATTGCTTCCTTAAGCAATTCAGGTGTAAAATTATCAAGCATAATTCTGTGCACACCACCTTTATTTAATACCTGTTTTACTTCGTCTAAATTGCGGGTTTCAACTTCAATTTTTAAATCTAAGTTATTATCCTGTAAATACTGATGTGTTTTTTCAATGGCTTGTGCTATTCCACCTGCAAAATCAATATGATTATCCTTTAGCATAATCATATCATAAAGTCCAATTCTATGGTTAAAACTACCTCCTACTTTCACTGCATATTTTTCAAATAAACGCATACCTGGAGTAGTTTTTCTGGTATCTAACACTTTGGTTTTATAATCTTTAATTAAATTACTAATAAACCTACTTTGAGTTGCCACACCACTTAAACGTTGCATAAAATTTAATACCAAACGTTCTGCTGTTAATATTGAAATTGATTTGCCTTCAACTGTAAAAACAATATCGCCTAATTTTATTTCATCGCCATCATTAAAATTTGGCTTAAAAACCAAAGTTGAATCTACTTTTTTAAAAATGTATTCGGCTAATGGCAAACCACAAATAACACCATTGTCTTTAGCCACACAATAAGCATTACCAGCTTTTTCTGAGCTAATACAAGCCAATGAACTATGATCGCCTGAGCCAATATCTTCCCTCAAAGCAATATCAATATATGCTTGCACATCAGGGTTTTGTAATAAATTTTTCATGAATATTTTATTGTATAAATAAAAGATTTAAAGTAATTATCTTTTATAATTTCTAAACAAACTTTTTATTTTTAAACTAATTACACCTAAAATGGCTTCTTTAAAAATACCTTTACTCATTTTTGATTCGCCTTGTGTTCTATCCGTAAAAATAATGGGAACTTCTACTATTTTAAAACCATATTTTGAAGCAGTAAATTTCATTTCAATTTGAAATGCATAACCTCTAAATTTAATTTTGTCAAGTTCAATGGTTTCTAATAAATTACGTTTGTAACAAACAAAACCAGCTGTGGTATCGCGAATATTCATACCTGTTATCATTCTCACATAACTACTTGCATAATAACTCATTAACACCCTATTCATTGGCCAATTTACTACATTTACACCTGTAATATACCTTGAACCTATAGCTAAATCAGCTCCTTCTTCGCATGCCTTGTAAAGCCTAATCAAATCATCAGGATTATGGCTAAAATCGGCATCCATTTCAAAAATATAATCATATTTACGTTGTAAACACCATTTAAAACCTTCAATATAAGCAGTGCCTAAGCCGTTTTTTTCTTTGCGCGAAAGCAAATGAAGCCTGTTAAACTCTTTTTGTAAATTTATAACAATATTGCCAGTGCCATCGGGCGAATTATCATCTACAATAAGTAAATCAAATTCGGGCTGCAAACTCATTACTTTTCTAATGATATTTTCAGCATTATCAATCTCGTTATAGGTTGGTATAATTACTATTTTATTGTTCATAAATTTTTTCAATAATAATCTTAAACGGAATATTTTACAATTTACATTATTATTGAAGCAAAATTTATTACAAAATAGTTTTGAACAAAGCAGCTTTTTTTGACCGTGATGGTGTGTTAAACCTTGAAATTGGGGACTATATAAAACAATTTAACGATTTTAAATTATTACCTCATATTTATGAAAATTTAAAGAATTTGCACCAAAAAGGGTATTTACTTTTTGTAATTACCAACCAAGGAGGTATTGCAAAGCAACAATATGACCATAAAACTTTGGCAGAAATGCATGATTTTTTGCAAGAAGAAAGCAAAAAAAATGGTTTTGAATTTACCGAAATGTATTACTGCCCTCATCACCCCGAAACAAGTGCTTGCCTTTGCCGTAAACCAGGCAGTTTAATGGTTGAAAAAGCCATTGCAAAATATAATATTGACCCAAGTAAAAGTTTTATGATTGGCGATAAAGAACGCGATGTGACTTGTGCTAATGGTGCAGGAGTTAAAGGTTATTTAATTGAACCTAACCAAGATTTTACTTTTATTGTTAACCAAGAAATTGAATTAAACTAGATTTTAGTATCCTGATAAATGAAAAATATTTTTTTTAAAGTAACCTTATTTCTAACCATAAGTTTTTTATATAAAACTATTACTGCGCAATCATTTACAATGCATGATGGCGATACTATAAACGTAACTGTAGATGGTAAAAAACAAGGTTTTTGGCGCTACTATTGGCCTAATGGCGACTTAAAGTACGAAGTGTTTTACGAAAACAACGAAAAACAAGGTATTGAAATTAAGTTCTACGATGCGCAAGATTGCATTGAATTAAGCAATACTTTTAAAAATGGTGTTATGGATGGGCCAAGTGTTTCATTTTTCCCAAATTGTAGTACCCGTTGTGAAGAAATTTACCGAGATGGCTTAAAAAATGGCTATGAACGCTGTTACGATGAAGCAGGATTTATGCTTACCGAGGGTAATTTTGCCAAAGGCGAATTAGTAGGTTCCTACGCACATTACGATAAAAAAGGTTATGTAACTTATGAAGCACCCACCAAAGAAGCAGTTACTACAATTAAGTTTGATAAGTTTTTAACAGGAGAATACAAACTGAAAGATTCTACTATTTTTAGGGCTTTTAAACGCAATCCACATTGGAAAAAAATATCGTTGGTGGTAGATATGACAGGTAGTATGTTTCCATACATTGGGCAATTACTTATTTGGTACAAGCAAAATTATGAAAGCGAAAAAATTATGTATTACACCTTATTTAACGATGGTGGTGAACTAGCTGATGAACTAAAAAAAACAGGCGCAGCAGGCGGTGTATATAGTTTTGAAGCTAAGGATTTTAAAAAGTTTAAAAAAGATATAGACGAAACCCGAAAAAAAGGTGGTGAACGCCAAGGAGGTGATGAGCCAGAAAATGATTTAGAGGCGGTTTATAAAGCTATTACAACTTTAAAAGGTTTTGGGGATATAGTGTTAGTGGCAGATGATAGTCCGGTTAGGGATATGGCGTTGTTAAAACGTATCAAAAAACCTGTACACGTAATTATTTGCGGAACAGCTAAAGGAATTAACTCAGAGTATTTAAAAATTGCTTACTTAACTAAAGGAAGTATTCACACTGCCAATGGTGATTTAAACATGAAAACATTGGTTGACAATACTGAAATTACCATTGATGACGATATTTTCTTGTTTAAAAATGGCGAATTTGAGTGGAAAACTACTATAGCAAAATAATTAAATTTTACTCTTCTTCTTCTAGTTTGTATCTTAATAACCTATCGTTAAATTTCTTAATTACATTTTCGTAGTCGAGCGGTGTAAACAGTACTTTTTTACCAAATAAATCGGCAAAAATATTATTGCCTTGAACCATTCCCATATCGTTACGCATGGCATTAAATGGTTTTGAGAGCAATTGCATTTTTTCGTTATACACATGTAAGCCATATGCCAATTTATTTCTACTCGAAAATTCTGAAATATCGAAACAAAATGATGCAATTAAGAAATTAGTAGAATCGAAAGTTACAGGCGCTTCTATTGGTAAGTAGTTTTCATCAATAAATACATTATTAAAATCTTTTGCCAATACTTTATTGATTGATGAATCGGAAAAATAAAGTACTTTACTGAATTTATAATCACTTTTCATTTTATCCATAACCATTTTATTATTAAGCTGTTGCACATAATACATTTGGGTTACGTCATCATTTCGTCCTGATCGTTTTAACGCATTAATTTCGTGAATATTAGGGGTTGGCAACATCACCAAAAGCGTTCCTTTGTTTAATTTTAGCACTTGTTTTTTTACTTCATAATCAATGTCGAATAATGTTTTTCCAATCTGTACAGCACTAATTCTAACACCAAACTCCAATGTATTTGGGCGACCAGAAATATAATTACCCGTGCTATTGTTGGTAAAGCTGTGTACATATTTTATTTCAAAATTTCCTACTTGGCTAAACTTAAAACTAAAGCCTATCATTCCAGCTAAATCAATATCTCCAGCTTTATTTTTATTTGATTCTAAACCACCTTGAATTAATCTGTAAGCGCCATTTTCTAAAGTTTGAGAGTAACTATACATTAAATAAGAGGGGCGCAAACCAAACATAAACTTAAAATCGGTACTGCTTCTATCAGGCACTAAATGTAAAGCAAACGAAGGATCAAAATAATAACCACCAAACTGATTATCGGTTGATTTATCGCGACTTTCAATAAAATTGATGGCTAACGGTTCAATGGAATAATCCCACAAACTAATAAAACTATTTACATAATACTTATTGAGCGGTTTACTTAAAAATACGCTAAACCTTGGCATAAAATTTCCTACTCTATTGCCATATTCAGACCCAATTAAATTCAAATTGGCATCAATACCAACTCCAAAGTTAAAATTATTAGGATCCATTTTATGTAAAAGCAGCTTTTTAGGTTCGCCTAATTTAGTTTCTTTACTAACCTTTTGGCGCACGGTTGCAGTATCTTGAGCAAACGATACTTTATTTAAAACACCTAAGATCAATATGCTATAAAACAATATTTTATATAATTTGGTCATTCTCTTTTTATTAGTTTCTTATAAAGTCAATATTTCTTTTCAATCCGTTGTATTTGGTTCGCTTTACTGGCGATTTTTTAAATAACTCGCTGAATACTTGCTCAGTAATCTCTAACCAATCATTATTAGTCATGTTTAAAAGTTCGGGTTTAGCAAAAAAATTAGGTTCATTATGTGCTTTTGAAAACCTATTCCAAGGGCAAACATCTTGGCAAACATCGCATCCAAAAGCCCAATTATCAAACTTCCCTTTCATTTCGGTAGGAATTGCATCTTTTAATTCAATAGTAAAATAACTAATGCATCTACTTCCATCAACCACCGTTGGCGAAACTATGGCTTCTGTAGGGCAAGCATCAATGCAAGCTGTACAAGTTCCGCAGTAATTGGTAGCTAATTTACTATCATAATCTAACTCCAAATCAATAATTAATTCTGCCAAAAAGTAAAACGAACCGTGGCCTTTATTGATTAAATTGCCATTTTTACCTATCCAACCTAATCCACTTTTGGCAGCCCAAGCTCGTTCTAAAACTGGAGCTGAATCTACAAAACACCTACCTCCTACTTCTCCAATATTTGTTTGAATAAACAATAATAATTCAACCAATTTTTCTTTTACAACATCATGATAATCTTGCCCGTAGGCATATTTTGATATTTTTGGAGCTTCAGTATCTTTTTGCTTATCGGTAGTGTAATAATTATACATTAAACTAATTACAGATTTTGCGCCATCAACTAATAATGTAGGGTTTAAACGTTTGTCAAAATGATTTTCC
This sequence comes from uncultured Bifidobacterium sp., assembly GCA_964529175.1. GTDB lineage: Bacteria > Bacteroidota > Bacteroidia > UKL13-3 > UKL13-3 > JAAFJM01. The sequence goes on along the minus strand of CAZGVO010000009.1, from coordinate 5,817 downwards.
ATATAAGCCATTTTGCCATTTTTATTTTCATTAAGCCATTTCTCCAACTTAGGAGCTTCTGTTTCTAAATACGCTGCTTTACTGATACCTACAAAGCTAAAGCCCAATTTTAAAGCATGGTCTTTTATTAATTTTGTATAATTAGTTTGGTTTGGCATAGCAATTGACAAAATTGGTTACTTATATTTGAATAAAAAAGAAAGAAATTATGGTATTCATGGTTGAAATAAAATTACCTCACGAAATTGACAATAATTTTATGCGCAAAATTCCGAGTCACCGAGCTTTTATTAGTGTTTTAATTAATAAGGGTAAAATACAAAGTTATACCATAAATGAAGAAAGAACTAAAGGTTGGATAATTTTAAATACCGAATCGGAAGAAGAAACAGAAACTATTATGCAGCAATTACCTCTATACGAATTTATTACCTATAAAATACATCCTATATTGGTTCATGACAGTGAAATATTTAGATTTCCTAAAATGCACATGAACTAATTAGACTAAAAATAGCTTATTTTGCAATCAATTATTTAACTAAAAAAACAAAAAAGAAATCAAAAAAATGGAAAACTCACAAATTTCATCAACCCAAACCCAAAGTGTGGTGGGTGCTTTTATGACTAAAGTTTATTCATGGATGACTTTAGCATTATTTATTACAGGTATTGTAGCCATGTATGTAGCTTCGTCAGAACAATTATTAAGCATAGTTTTCGGCACTAAATACATGTTTATGGGTTTAATAATAGCTCAACTTGGAGTAGTTTGGTATTTAAGTGCCCGTGTTTCTAAGTTAAGTTACACAACTGCTACCATTATGTTTGTTTTATATTCAGTTTTAAGCGGAATTACTCTTTCGAGCATTTTCATTTTATATACTGCTAGTTCTATTGCATCCACATTTTTTATTACTGCTGGTACTTTTGCGGTAATGAGTTTGGCTGGATTCTTTACTAAAAAAGATTTAAGTGGTTTTGGTGCCATCATGATGATGGGTTTAATAGGATTAATTATAGCTACAATAGTTAATTATTTTTTACAAAGCTCAACTTTAAACTATATTATATCATACGCTGGTGTAATGATTTTTGTAGGATTAACAGCTTACGACACACAAAAACTAAAAATAATGGCTACTCAGTTAGATGGAGAACAAGCTAAAAAAGGTTCAATCATGGGTGCATTAACCCTGTACCTAGATTTTATCAATTTATTCTTGTACTTGTTACGCGTTTTAGGTGATAGAAAATAATTTTAAAAATTAAAAATTGTAAAATCTGTGAATTGGTGGACGAATAACCATCTTTCACAGATTTTTTATTTTACAAAAAATGGTAATTTCTTTTACAATATTTTACAAATAAATGAATTATTCCCACCAACGTTTATTACACTTTACCGAACAAGTTTTTATAAAATGTGGCATGAATAAGCAAGATGCCAAACAAGCTGCTGATGTGCTTATAGCTGCCGATTTACGTGGTATAGATTCACATGGTGTAGCACGTTTAAGTGGCTATGTTAGGCTTTACGAAGCCAACAGAGCTAATATGAATGCGCAACATAAAATTATTTATGAAACACCCAGCACTGCCACTATTGATGCAGACCAAGGTTTGGGTTTAGTTGTTGCACCAAAAGCAATGGATATTGCCATAGAAAAAGCTAAAAACGTGGGTACAGGTTGGGTGGCTATTCAAAATAGTAACCACTTTGGCATAGCTGCATACCATGCCATGAAGGCATTGCCTAATAATATGATTGGAATTGCCATGACCAATGCAAGTCCATTAGTAGCGCCAACTTACAGCAAGCAGCGTATGTTAGGCACAAACCCAATTTGTTATGCTTTTCCTTCAGGAAAACACTTACCCATAGTTATTGATATGGCAACCAGCGCTGCTGCAAATGGAAAGCTTGAAATTGCGCAGCGAACAGGTAAACCAATTCCTAATAATTGGGTTCAAACCAAAGATGGTGATGAATCAACCAACGCTAATGAACTTTCAAATGGAGGCTCGTTATTGCCTTTAGGTGGACATAAAGGTTATGGGTTAGCTAGTTTGGTTGATGTTTTATGTGGAGTATTAAGTGGCGCAAATTATGGCCCTTGGGTTCCTCCATTTGTGGCTTTTTTAAATCCTTTAGAAAATTTACCAGGAAATGGAATTGGGCATTTTTTAGGAGCCATGCGTATTGATGCATTTAGACCTGCCAATGATTTTAAAAATCATATTGATAATTGGATAGATGCCTTTAAAAATGCTAACAGAATAGACAAGAATCAGCATGTAATAATTCCAGGCGAACCTGAGTTTTTATTAGAAAAAGAACGATTAGAAATAGGAATTCCTTTAAACGAAAAAGTAATTACCGATTTACAAGAATTAGCCAATAAATTAGCATTAGAATTTTAAGCAAATGTTGTTAAACAAAATAAAAATAATTTTGGCATCTAAATCGCCAAGAAGACAAGAGTTAATTAAAGGATTAGAATTACCTTTTGAAGTAGTTACATACGAGGTAGATGAATCATTTCCAAGCGAATTAACTAAACATGAAATTCCTGCTTATTTGGCCAACAAAAAGGCTGACGCATTTCCTTTAACGCTAAACGAAAATGAAATTTTACTAACTGCCGACACCGTAGTTTGGGTAAATAATCATGTTTTAAATAAACCTGAAACTGAGCAAGAATCGTTTGAGATGTTGAAAGAAATTTGTGATACCACGCATGAAGTATTTACGGGAGTTTGCTTAAAATCGAATAACAAAACTGTTACCCTTTACGATAGAAGTGAGGTAAAAATAAAACAACTTTTGGATGATGAAATTTGGCATTATATAAAAAACTACAAACCGTTCGATAAAGCAGGAAGCTATGGCATACAAGATTGGTTTGGATATACAGCCGTGGAAAAAATTAATGGATGCTTTTATAATGTAATGGGTTTGCCTGTAAATAAAATTTACGATGCTTTAAAAGTATTTTAGTACATGCTGTATAGGGCACCCTCTTTCATGGAGTAGTTAGAACAAACTAATTTTTTTATACCCCCCATTTCAATAATTATTTCAATTAAAATTGATGCAATCGGAATGTATTCTGCTCTAAAATCTAACATACCTTTGAACTTTAAGCGTTGTTCTGTAGTTGTTTTTACCATCATTTCTTTAAAAACTTCAAATTCTTGAAGAGGAATTTCAAATGCATTTTTTGATAGAGAATTGGGAATAACCCTCAAGTCTTTAATTACCACATCTACCATTGTTTCAAAACTGCCCGCAGTCCCAACCAAAGTTTTTAAAGGGTATTTGAAAAGTTCGTCTTGTAAAGGTTTTAGTGTTTTTAAAATGTGTAATTTTATATTTTCAATATCAATTGAGTTTAGCGGATTTTGTGGCTTAAACATTTCAACCAATCTAACAGCACCAATATCAAAACTCTGTTTCCAAATTATTTGATTACCTCTTCCAATAATAAATTCAACACTTCCACCACCAATATCCATCACTAAAATTTCATCATTGGGAAGCTTAAATGAATTAATGGCACCATTGTAAATAAACTCAGCTTCTTTTATTCCATCTATTATTGAAATGTTTATATCAAACATTTCCTTAATCTTTTCGGCCAATAAATTACCATTAGATGCATTGCGAATAGCCGAAGTGGCCAAAGCAGTAATATCTGCTATTTCAAATCTATCAAGATAACTTTTAAATTGACTCAAAGCAGTTATGGCTCTTTGCATGGCTGCATCTGTTATTACATTATCAACTAAACCTCCTCTTCCAATTTTTACAGGAAACTCTAAATTAACCGCCACATTAAGCTGATTATTTTTTATATCTGCTATTAAAAGATTAAAAGTATTTGAACCTAAATCGATAACTGCTTTCATTTATTCAAATATAAATAAAAAAGGTGCTTTCCTTTCGAAAAGCACCTTTTTTATTTAAAGTTTATGTTTAATTATTTAACAACACTAATTTTATGTGTGTAAACTTTACCTTCAGTTTCTACTTGTACTAAATAAACACCATTTGCAAAGCCTGCTAAATCTAATTGTTTTTCAGATAAATCTTTATTGTTTAATGTAATTGTTTTAGCTAAAGCGCCAACTGAATTGTACACTTTTACAGTAACATCAGCATTAGTAGCTTCAAACAATTTAACTTTTAAAATACCATTGCTAGGATTTGGATAAATAGCTAAAATATTGTTTGAGTTAATTGCTTCTTCTATACTAGAAGTGCTTGCAATTACATTTACTGTTCTTTGTATTGGTTCAGATGTGTTATGAGATAAATCTCTAACTTTATATTGAACAGTATATAAACCTTCAATATCTCCAAAGTATTGACCACCTGAATTAACAGGTAAGTTACTTGTTATTACTAAATTACCGCGTAATTCAGCATCAGAGTTAAAGTTATCAAATATTTGTACACCTGCATCTAAGTATAAACTGAAACGAGGTAAGTTAACCGTTTGACTACCAATTAATTTTAAAGTTGGAGCTTTTGTATCTCTTACAATTACACTTCTAGTAGCAGTTTCAGTATTACCTGAACCATCAGTTACTGTATAAATAATTTCGTAAGTACCCAATGAATCTAATCTTACATTGCTAACTTGGCTTCTGAACAATGCACTTAAAGGCCAGTAGTTATCAGCAATGGTAATATCATTTTCAGTAAACGATTCATTTACTTCTACATATAATGGATTATTTCCAATAGAAATAGTAGGCTTAACTTTATCTGTAACATTTACTTGTAATCTTAATTGAGTAGCACTATTGTTTGATTCATCTTTTAAGTCATAAACTATAAAGTAGGTACCAATTACATTAGGATTGATAGAACCAACATAAGTAGGATTCAATTTAGCTTTTACACTGTAATTATCAGACCAAGTAATTGCTTGTAATGGATCAAATGCTGTTAATACTTGATGCAAGTAAGGACTTTCTTTAGGGGTTAATACCGGACGGATTGTATCTTGAACAACAATAGTTCTATCTACGAATTTAGTAAAGTTAAACGCATCAGTAATTGAATATCTCTTATTATAAGTTCCAACTACGTTTTCATTTAAATTTGTTGTAGTAATAACGTTTTGTGTAATATCACTACCAACATTGTCTAAAGCAATTACACCCGGATCAACAAAAGTAGTTTTTGCATTAGTATAAACAGTGGCATTACCTTTTAATGTAATTGAAGGACCTGTGCTATTTAATTCAACAATAACAGTTCTGTATAATGTATCAGATACGTTACCTGAGTAATCTACCACGAAATATTTTACATAGTAAACTCCAATATTTGTTAAATCAATATTGGTTACTTTTTGAATTCTTGAACTAATATTACCTTCAATATTATCAATTGCAGTAGCATTTGGATCATTGAAAGTTTTATTAATCTCAGTTCTTAGTACAGCAGGACCATTTAAAGTAATGCTTGGTTTTGTCAAGTCTTTGTTGATTGATATATTAAAGTCTTTAAACATACCTACTACTGAGTAAACCGAATTAAACTGAGTTGAGTTTGCTAAATCTAATCCTACACGCATTCTGGTATTGCCATATGCTTGTGTCGATGAAATAGTGAATGTATCAGTTAATTGTGTTGTTCCATTGTTTATTTTATTTAAGACTAACTCACTTGGTTCAAAGTTTGAGTTTAAGTTAAAGTCAATCCACACTTTGTAATCTAATGGAGTACCTGGTTTAGGTCTATCAACTACAATGCTGTATTTACCACCTCTATAAACTGTTCCTACTTGGGTAGTGGTGTTT